>JAUJOR010000005.1 GCA_030447525.1 Chloroflexota bacterium
GCCGAGCGCCTCGACCGGCGCGCCGCCCGAGTGGGAGGGCGGAGGGGGTGGGGGACCTGCAGTCATGCCAGCACCATTCCCGTCGTGATCGGCCGTTCGAGCCACCCCCGGCAACGGCACGGCTCGTGCGTAGAACCGGCCGATGCGCCGATCGTTGCCGATGAGCGCCGTGCGCCCTGTCCTCGTCGTGGACGACGAAGGGCCGGTGCGTGGGTTCGTGGCACTGGCGCTGGCCCTGGAGGGCTACGCGGTGGTGGAGGCGCCCGACGGGACCGCCGCCCTGGCGCGGGTGCACGAGACGCCGCCCTGTCTAATCCTGCTGGACATGCGCATGCCGGTCATGGACGGCTGGGAGTTCGCCCGGCGCTACCGGGCCCTGCCCGGCCCGCACGCGCCGATCGTCTGCCTCACGGCCGCGGCCACCGAGGCGGACGCGGCGGCCCGCGGCACCCAGATCGGCGCCGTCGCCAGCCTGAGCAAGCCCTTCGACCTGGACGACCTGCTCGTCGTGGTGGGCCGCTACGGCCCGCCACCCGGTGGGCCACCGGACGCTTCTGAGTAGGAACGTGGTCGCTCCCGTGTGCGGACGTGTGACGGGTGCCAGAGGGGCGGGGCGACGAACCCATACACGCCGCCCCACCCCCGCCCGAAGCGGGCCGCCGGAAGGAGGCACCGACGCTGGCTGAGGGGCATCACTCCCCTCCCAGACAACGGGAGCCCGCTCCACTATGGGACGCCCGCCGGAGCCCACCAGACGGGCGAGCGGGAACGACTAGAAGGATTAGCTCTACCCCACACGGACCCGGGACGGGCGCCAGAGGGCGGGGCATGTGTGGCCCCGCCGTCTGGCGCCCGTCCGAAAGGGGGTGGGCCGCGTCAGCGGCCCGGCTGGAGCACTTTGTGGAAGAGGGCCAGGAGCAGGAACGTGGGCGGCCACTGGCCCACGAAGAGGCTCCAGTCGCGCCGGCCAGCGAGGAAGAGCGTGGCCGAGGCCAGGATCGAGGCGATCGCCGCCCAGTACCACACCTGCGCCGGCACGCGGTCGGTGACCCGGAAGTACTCCTGCTGCGTGTGCTCGGCGGTCTCGGCAGTGCTCATGGTCATAGAGGCTCCTTATTAGTACTGCGCTGCGGTCATGGTTCGGCGGTGCCATGCTCCTCCTCCTGCAAGAGGAGGGTGTGGTGTGCCCCACTGGGGCCGCCGGTCCTTAGCACAGGCCGTGCCAGTCGGCGGCCCCGCGGCGAGCCGCCACGAGGGCGCGCGGCCGGACGGAGACACGGGTCGGCGCTGGACGCCCCCGCGCTGCTCAAGGGAGGCATCGAGGTCCGGTGGGCAGAGGCTCTCGGCGCGGGGAGGCGTGCATCGACTCAGATGGGCCACCCCGCCTCAGCGACCCCCGGAGCCCCTCCTGCACCTGGTGGCACTGCGCCACCTCACGGCAGCGATGGGGCAAATAACCTCTACCCCACACGGTGGCGGGAGGGGTGCCGCCTCACCCGGCCGCCAGGTCGCCGAGCACCTCCCAACGCACCGGCGGCCTGGCCACGGCGCCCTCGTCGTGTTGACGGGCGCCGGCGTGGCGGCATCAGCTGGGCTGCTACAGTCCCCGTGTCTCCCCATCGGGGCGAGACTGGACGATAGGACACCCCCCCGCCTGCCGCGGTAGTGGGAGACCCGAAGAACCTGAGAGGGCCTCCCGTGTGGGAGGCCCTCTCAGTGGTGTGTGGTGGAGATGCGGGGCGAGTGGAACGCCGCGCGGCCGGGGCCGAGCGGTGCCTTTCCCCGCATCTTCCGGAGCTTGGCGCGCACGGCCCACGTTGCCTAAGAGTCCACCGCCACTATCCTCGCCCCGCTGCTCCCGCTCAGCGACCGCCTTCGGCACTGGCCGCCAGCTTCAGCGCGGCGTCGAGTTCCGCCTGGGTCATGCCCCGCGCCTTGAGCCACCGATCGGTGGGCGTGTTCTTGTCGGCCTCGTAGTCGTTCCGGATCTTAATCGCCTCGAGGATGGCGCGGTTCTGCGGCTGTGGCTGCGGCGGCTGTGGCTGCTGTCCCCCAAGGGTGCCGCTCGACGCGCTGCTTTCGGCTCCCGCGGCCGACTGCATGAATTCTCGCGGCGCCTCCTGGCCCGGATCGGGCGCGCCGATCCCCATCGCGTGCTGACGGAAGGCATCCCAGTCCGTCGGGTTCTGCCCGTTGCTCGTGCGCCCGCGTTGCCATTCCTGAATCTGGCTACGGATGTTCGGGTTCTGTTGCTCGAGGTCACTTAGGGCCGCTGGCATCTTACGCCTCCTTCGGGTTCACGGGTGATGTGGCCAGCGCCTGGGCTCCTCCAGTAAGAGAGCGGCGGCCATGGGTGGAGCGCACACGCTGGTCGGCGGCAGTAGGCCGACCAGCTAAAGCGAGCAAGATGGGTGCCAGAGCGGGTCACGTGCACATGCCGGGAAATCTGTACGGTAACGAGGTGGCACCGCTGAAGAGGCCCGCGCGGCGCGCCGCGTTCATCGGGGACGAGCCGTGCCGGCGCCGCGCTGAAGAGGCCCGCGCGGCGCGCCGCGCTCATCGGGGACGAGCCGTGCCGGCGCCGCGTGGAAGGCACCCGGTCGGGCCACCGCCAAGGGGCGACCGCTGCCGCGTCCCTGAGGCACTGTGCCCTGTCCCTGATCTGGGAGGGCGCCCGATCTCGGGTGGCTCGCCTTCCCTAGCGTACAAAATTCCCGGAATGTGCAAGTAACCCGCTAACGTCCAGCACCCGACCTACCAGGCCATGGCCGAGCTCGGGAAGGGGTACAAGACCCTCTTTCTGTGCGACTACTTGCGACTGCCCGACCTGCGGCGCGAGATCCACGAGGGGCTCAACGTCGTCGAGACCTGGAACAGCGCCAACGGCTTCATCTTCTACGGGCGCTCCGGCGAGTTCGCGACCAACCAGCGCGAGGACGCCGAGGTGGCCATGCTCTGCCTTCACCTCCTCCAGATCTCCCTGGTCTCCATCAACACGCTGATGATCCAGCGCGTGCTGGCGGCACCAGACTGGGCAGAGCAACTGGCGGCCAACGACCTACGGGCCCTGACGCCGTTGATCTACAGCAACGTGAATCCGTACGGCCTTATCCGGCTCACATGAGCCAGCGGCTCCGGATCGAGGATGAAGCCGTGGCGTAGTCGCGATTGCGTCTGATGTCACGCAGGTATGTAAAGGGGATTGTCAATTTAACCCACTTGGCAGAGGCGGGTGGGCAGCTGAGGGCGTGGTGGAGAGGTCTCGGCGTATTCAGGCAGCGGCTTGGAGCCCCGTGACCTCACGCCAAGCAGCGAAGCGGGTCTGCAGCAACTGGCGGTACTCGGGGGCGGAGAAGAGGTGCCGGCGGGGGCGGAAGTGGTCCGAGATGGAACCGAAGGGAGCGAGGAACTGCTGCGCGTGCGCCGGCGACTTGAAGCGCTGGAGCACCCGTTCTCGTCGGCGGGTCGGCCGGTGCGAGTTCTCCGCCCGGTTGTTGAGGCCTTTATGCCGCCGGTGCTCCACCTCGGGGAGCACGCGTCGGAGGGCGGGCGGGTAGCTGGCCAGTTTGTCGGTGATCACCACCCGCGGCTCGTATCCGCTCCCATCGACCAGGCGGCGCAGGAACGCCTCTGCTGCCTCTTGGTTGCGCCGCTCCTGGACCAGGATGTCGAGCACGATCCGTTCCTGGTCCACCGCCCGCCACAGCCAGTGTTTCCTCCCGTTGATCTTGAGCTGCACCTCGTCGAGGTGCCATTTGTCGCCCGAGCGGGGACGGCGCCGCCGCAGCCGCTCGGCAAATACCGGGCCGAACTTCCGGCACCACTGGCGGATCGTCTCGTAGCTGACGGCGATCCCGCGCTCCGCCAGCACCTCCTCGACGTCCCGGTAGCTGGTGCGAAAATGGACCATTCTCACCCGGGATGGTGACGGCGAGCCGTCGGTACGACTCAGGAGGAAGCGGTAGTACAGCCACACGGCGTGGCTAATGATCTGGTGCGAAAATGGACCATTCTCACCCGGGATGGTGACGGCGAGCCGTCGGTACGACTCAGGAGGAAGCGGTAGTACAGCCACACGGCGTGGCTAATGATCTCGGCCGGGAAGCGGTGCCGACGGTACACCACCACGGCGGCGGGGGCGGAGGCGTCATGGCTCATGGCCTCATCGTACCGAGCCCCTTGCCTTAAGCTGACAATCCCACTTGACGAGCTGTTCCATGGTCTCGGGGGCGTTGTCGGCCAGGACGCCGGCGTTGCCGAAGCTCAGCCACTTGGAGAACCCGTGGAAGGCCTCCACGCGGTTGGTGACCGCGGTGATCCCCTCGCGCAGCTCCGGCTCGGACAGGTAGCGCAGGAGCACGATGGTGCGGATGGCGCGGCCGAGCTCCCGGAACGCCCGGTAGGCCTTGGGCTAGGGACCATGCGACCAGGGGCAAAGTAGAGCGTCGTCGTGGGCCGCACGGAGAGGCTCGTCGCCTGGCCCTGCGACCAGAAGTACCGACCCCCGTTCCCGAGGCGGCATTTGCGGCCCGCGGGCGCCTGGAAGCGCTCCGAAAGGGGGTACCTCTTCCCTGGAGCGGGGCGCCGGGGCGGCGCAGCGGGACGCGAGAGTTCCGCCACCGACACTTCTCGGCACTCTGAGGGCCGCTGTACGGCTCACCGGCTGGCCCTACTTTGCCCCTGGTCGCACGGTCCCTAGCCCAAGGCCCACGAGGAGCGATTGTCCTACCGCGCCGGCTCCGTGGACCGTGCCGCCCAGCGCGCCTGAGGAACTCCGTGCCTTCGCCACCTTGAGCAGCGACCCGGCGTACCCCTTCGCCCCGACCGTGCCCTGTGCGTTTGGGGCGTGGCTGCCACCTTAACCAGGGCCTCCCGCCTCGCCGTCGTTGAGCGCCCGCCGCCCGCGGCGGGCGCTCATCAGACAGTGCGGGCGGATGCGAAAGCGGGCAAACTGACGCACTCCAAGATACCCCGCCCGGTGCCAGGCCAGGAGGCGACCCTCACCGCACCTCGTCGCCGAGCGGGGCGGCCCCGCGATGCTCGTCACGCGGGCCAGTCGAGGCGCTGCACGAGCGCCTTTGCCCGGTAGTAGTTGAGCAGCACCGCGACCACGCGCTCCAGCCGCTGCACGCCGTCGGGCGCCGGGACGAGGTAGCGGGGGTTGGGCGTCACCTCGAAGTGGTCGTGGGCCCAGGCCAGCCCGGAGACGCAGAATCGGCAGTACGCCCACAGGCCCTCCAGGTCCCCCACCGCGGCGGCCTCGTGGTAGAACAGGAACCGGACCTGGGGCGCCCCCCCCGCCCCCTCGACGATCACGTAGGGCACGGCCGGCTCGACCTCGTGCCGAGTCGCGCGCGCCGGGTCCCCCTCCGCCAGCCGGCCGTCCATCGCTGCTCCTCCCCCGATCCGCATGGTGCTCCGAGTCTGGCGGCCCGCGGGGCCGGCCAGCGTTGCCCCTTGGTTGCGCACGGGTGGGGGGATTGGAGGCTGGGAAGAACTGGGGGCGACGTGGCCGCCTGCTGGTCGACGGTGGGGCTGACCGCGGGGTACCAGCGGTGGAAGGTGTCGGCGAGGTCGTCGTTCAGCACGCGCGTGCGGACCTAGAGCAGGACGGGCGCGCCGCGCGGCGTCCAGGCCGCTGATGATCTCGGTCTCGTCCCGCAGCGCGGAGATGATAATGATCGGGACATCCGAGAGCTCGCGCAGCCGGATGGCGGCCATCTCCATCCCCCGCGCCCGGTAGTCGGCGATCTCCTCCGCGTAGGGCGCCAGCGACGAGGTCTGCTGTGGCGGCAGCCGCCGGGGGAGCGTCGCCCCCACCAACTGGTGGAGCTCCGCAGCGGGCGGGAGGGGCCGGGTCACGTCCAGCAGGCCCTGCGCCTGCGCCCAGCGGCGGTACTTCGCAATCGTCCGGCGGTTGTAGTGCAACAACTGCATGCTGGCGCGGTCGCCCACGCCACTGCGCAGCACCCGCACCAGTTCGGCGATGTCCATCGTGCTCAGTCTCCTGTACACCGGCGCCTCCCTCCCCGTTCGTCATCGGGAAGGAATGCTGCCGCACAGGAACGTCCCCGCCACTCCGCCCGCCGTGGTGCACCTTGGCCGACGACCGCTGGTGCAGCTTCGCCGGTTACCTCTGGTGCACCTTGGCCGACCCTACGTGGTGCACTCTACGCCGCTAACTGACAGCGTGGCCACCTCGCTGATCCGCAGGCCCGCCCAGTAGGCGAGGGCCACGACGGCGTCGAGCCGGCGCGAGTCCGCGCGCTCCAGGAGCACCCCGAGCACGTACCGCTGGTCGGCGGTCAGCTCGGTCGGCGCCAGGGCCACCACGGTCGGGCGCTCCACCCCGGCGGCGGGGTTCCGGCGCAGGAGCCCCTCGTCCACGGCCCAGCGCCCGAAGCGCCGGAGCACGCTGAGGGCCTTGCTCCGCGTGCGCGGCGCCCGGCCGGCCGTCTGCAGGTGCTCCAGGTAGCCACGGACGGCGGTCGCCGTGAGGAGCTCCATCCGGAACGGGCGGCCGCCGGGCCGCTGCGTGAGCCAGTGGACGAGGTCGCGCAGGACCGTCAGGTAGGCGGCGACCGTCTTCGGGTCGCGCCCGCCGAGGTGTCGGGCGAACGCCTCGAGTGGATCATCCGGGCCCGGGGCCTCGTGGGGGCGGCCCCGGCCAGGCGGCACGATCGTCAGGGGCGTCGCAGGCATCGGTTCTCGGGGCTTTCCCACGGGTCAGAACGTTCTGCGACGAGTTTCGGCCCGCAACTCGCCCCGGCCGGTGCCGGTCGGTCAAGGAACGTCGTCGGACGCGATGCCTCCAGCGGCGCAGGACTCGTCTGAGAAGGGACATTCTCGGACGAGCGTTCCACGACGAGTGCCGGGCGGTGCCCGCGGGGCGACGCTTAACGGGGGTTTCCCCGCAATTGATGTCGGCCCCCCGTGATCCGCGCCCTCGCCGCGGCCCTCGGCGTCACCCCGGCGCAGGTCGCCGAGTTCCGCCCCAGCCTGGGCCTTCCGCCAGCGGCGGCACCGGAGGCCTCGGCCACTTCTTGATCACGGCATGCCGGTCGAATTCCTCACCGACGCGCAGGTGGCGACCTACCGGGGTGGAGGCAGGTCAACGCCGGTGGGGACTGCTGGGCGAGGCGGCCGGGAAGCGCTCCACCGGCAGCATCCGCACCCGACGGCCGTTGGCCTCTAAGGAAGCCGCCACCTTCGCCAGGGTCCGACGTGAGGACGGCGAGGCGTGGGGGGCGATGATCAGCACCTGGCCGCGGGGCAGGGTGTTGGCGTAGCGCTGGTAGGAGACCTTGTTGGGCAGCAAGGACGCGGGGACGATCGCCAGGTTGTCGAAACGCACCTGGGCGGAGCGGAGGGCCTTCGGAACTTGGCGGGAGAGCGTTCGGCGGCTCATTGGTCGGTGCCCTCCGTGAGCCGCCCCTCCAGCAGGCACTCCCCGCAGATCCGGGGGACCTCAGCGGGGTAGCGGCGGGTCGTGTAGGTGGGGAGGCCACAAAACGCGCAGGGGCGCCCGAACCCTTGGCCAGTGGTGTCGCGTCGCGAGCCAGTGATGACGGCTATCTCGTCCCAGTCGATCTGGTCGTCGTCTACCGCCTCGATCGGCACCGTCAGCTGAGGGAGCGCTCGGCGCAAGCATGCGGTGGCGCCGGCGTTCTGCCGTGAGGGCGACGGTCGCGTTGGGTGAACGAACCTGGTAGGAGTGGGTGCTTTCTTCATCCGTACGCCTCCTCTCGGGCCAGCCGCTCCCGGAGGCGCTCGCGGATCAGGGCCGCCAGGCTGATGCGCCGCCGGGCTGCCTCAAGCTTGAGCTCCTGGTAGAGCGCCGCGGGGAGGCGGAGGTTGGTGGTGACGTAGGTCGGGTTCTCGGTCGCGAGTTTCAGGGCTGCCTCACCTCCTTTAGAAAGGCCGCCGGCGGCAGTGGCGTGTACCCCTGCTGACGTAGGAAGGTGGCCCAGACATCGCGGTCATACTCGTCTTCCCAGGTCGTCATGATGTGATCGATCCCGCAGAGATGAGCCAGCAGCCACCGCTCGAACCCCTGCCAAACGGTGATATGGGCCGCATCGACCGCGGGATCGTCGCCGGAGCGGAAGCGCTCGTCGAGGAAGCTCTCCCACAGCACCAGGGTGCGATCCTCGTGGTAGTACCAGGCTTGGGCCTGGCCGATCTCCCGCCGGCGCCAGCCGCGCTGCGCTGAGCCGACCATGCGGCCGATCTCTGCCCCTGGCCGGCTGGCCGCCTCGGGGGAGGGGAAGCGGGGAGAGAGGGCCACGGTCAGTCGGACGTCGGGTTCCAGGATGTAGGGCTTGGCGTGGACGTAGGTACGAGTGCCTCGTGTGTGCCGGAGGGGGAAGAGCTCCTGATGCTCGGTGTAGGGCTCGTCGGCGACGTGCAGCCGCAGGTGTACGCCTCGCGGCTCGCCCAGCAGCGGGGCCTCGCCAAGCAGTACGTCGTGCTGGTAGTAGGGGTCGGCTCGCTCAGTCATCGGCCCCCTCCTTGCGGCGAGGGTCGAGGTGCTTGCGGTCGCCGGCGAAGTCCAGGAGGCGCGAGGGGCGCTGGAGGACAGCCACGAACTCCTCCCGTCCCCGTGGGTAGACCGCAAAGCGGTCGCCCGGCTTGAAGTCCTTGGCCCGGCACACGGCGGCCGGCACGGTGAGCTGGTGCTTGCTGGTGAGGGTGGTGGTGGAGTTGGTAGTGCGGTAGGGTCGGCGTTTCATCGGGGTGTTTTCTGCGCTCGGTCGGCGCCCTCCTTCCCCGTCCGCTGCCCGGGCGGTAGGCCTGCCGGGATGGGCTCGAGGCGCAGCCGGGGGAGCTCTAGCCTGGATTATTCACGCGTAGACGGAACGTGACAGCGGGACACCCCTGTTGGTATCGGTGCTGGTGACGAACCGACGCCGATCCAAGGAGGTGCCCCGCCGTGGTGCAGTCTGCCATATCTGCCGCCCCAGCGACGACGCACTTTGCGCGCCGGCTGTGCCCGCCGAGTTGCCGCTCGAGGCTCGCTTTGATGGGGGCCGGCTCACGTCGGATGGGGGCTGCCCTGGCTGGGCGAGGCCGAGGCGACCCTGGGGCTGTGCGCGCCTTCGGGGCGCTGGTGCCCGAATGGCGCCGGGGGCCGGTGCGCACTCCCTGGAGGCGCTGGTGCGCCAGCGGGTGTTCCAGATCGCCTGTGGGTACGAGGACCAGGACGACGCCGACACCCTACGGACGGATCCGCTGCTCAAGCTGGTCTGTGGCCGCCTGCCGGAGAGCGGGGCCGACCTGGCCAGCCAGCCGACCTTCTCCCGGCTGGAGAATGCCCCGAACGGGCCAGCGTGCTACCGCTTGGCGCGGGCCCTGCTGGCCGTCTACCTGCAGGAGCGGGAGCGCACGGGCATCCCCCGGCGGATCCTGCTGGACGTCGACGGGACGGACGATCCGACCCACGGGCACCAGGAGGGCACGGCGTACCATGGCTACTATCGCCAGCACATGTACCACCCGTTGCTGGTCTTCGACGGCGAGACCGACCACCTCCTCACGGCGGTGCTCCGGCCGGGCAACGCCCACGAGAGCCGCGGGGCGGTGGCCATCTTGCGGCTCGTCCACGCGCTACGCGAGCGCTGGCCGGGCGTGCGGCTCGAACTGCGGGCGGACAGTGGCTTCGCCGTCCCCGCGCTCTATGACTACTGCGACCAGGAAGGCCTCGCCTACACGATCGGCCTGATCCCTAACCCCCGCCTGGAAGCTGTGGCCGCGCCCCTCCTGGCCGAGGCCCAGCGGCAACAGGTCGACACCGGGGCCGAGAAGGTGCGGCTGGCGGGAGAGGTGCGCTACCAGGCGGGCAGTTGGCCACGCGCGCGCGCGTCGTCTACAAGGCCGAAGCGCTGGTCGAAGGGCCTAACACCCGCTTCGTGGTCACCACCCGCACGGCCCCACCCTTGGCCGTCTACGACTGGTACGTCGACCGCGGCGAGCCCGAGCTGTGGATCAAGGACCTCAAGCGCGCCTGCTTCGCCGATCGCCTCTCGTGCCACCGCTTCGCCGCCAACCAGTTCCGCCTCCTGCTCCACGCCGCCGCCTACTGGCTCCTGGACACCCTGCGCGCTGGCTGTGCCAGCTGGGCGTGGCCCGCCTCCAACTCGATACCGTGCGCCTGCGCCTGCTCAAGATCGGCGGACGCGTGCAGGAATGGCTCACCCGCGTCCGCTTGCACCTCGCCAGCAGTCATCCTAGCGAGCCCCTCTGGAGGCTCCTCGCCACTCGGCCGGGCCGGCCGTGAATAATCCAGGCTAGGCGCAACAGCCCGTCTTGGACGCGCACCCACAGCCGTTCGCCGGGCTCGAGGGCCAGTGCCGCGCACAGCCGGGCCGGGAGCGTGAGCTGGTGCTTGGCGCTCAGCCGGGTAACGGCGGGGGCCTGGTCTCCCGACTCGTCGTCGGAGACGAGCCAGATCGTCAGCGAGTCGCCGGGGGTGATGCCGAGCCGGCGGCATAGCCCGACCGAGAGGGTGAGCTGTCGCTTCGTGCTGAGTGTTCGTACGCACAGGGAGCCCGCGAGAGACGATGGGCGAGGGGACGGCTGCGGTCGTGGTGTCGGCTGTCTCATACGTGGGCTAGAGGCTGGTCTCCTCCATGACCTTCTGGGCGTGCTTGCTCTTGGCGCGGTGGACGTAGCCCATGGTGGTGGTGATGTTGGCGTGGCCGAACCACTCCTGGAGTTGGTAGGGGTCGACGCCCTGCTCAGCCTTGGCCGTGCCGAAGGTGTGGCGCAGGGCGTGCGGCCCCACCGCCTTTTGGAGCCCCACCTTGCGGCAGTAGGTGACCAGCAGCTTGCGGATCCCGCGCACCCCTAGCCCCTCGCCGTAGCGGTTGAGGAAGAGGTGGTCGTCGCCGGCGATCTCACGCACCGCCAGGAAGCGTTTCAGCGCCGCCGTGCTCTTACGCTCCAGCTCGATCACGCGCTCGACCTGGCCCTTGCCTCGCACCTTCAGGGCATGAGCCCCCAGGTCAACGTCTCTCAGGCGCAGATCGGCCAGCTCGCTGACGCGGACGCCGGTCTGCAGGAAGAGGGTCAGGATGGCGAAGTCGCGGGGGTGCGTGGCGGCCTCGGCCAGCAGCCGGCTGTACTCGCTGCGGGTCAAGACGGTGGGTTGCTTGCGTTCCTTCTTGGGGCTCGGCACGCCGGTGACCGGCGAGGCCGTGCGTACCCCCTCGGTCTGCAGGTGCTTGAAGAACTCGCGGATGGCCGTCAGCTTGCGGGCCCGGGAGACGCCGCTGAGGCGTGCCGTGGCCAGGTGGGTCATATAGTCGTGGAGGTGGGCCCGCTCGATCTGCCCGACGTCGGCGACGCCAGGGTGCGTGTCACCCAGCCAGGTGAAGAACTGGCGCAGATCGCCGTCGTAGGCGGTGAGGGTGTGCGGGCTGCGATTGCGACCGGAGAGGACGCGCACAAAGCGCTCGCGCAGCTGCCCGAAGGTCTGCTCGGTCGGGCGTGTCCGGCGCCGGTCGGGGGGTTGGGGTGTGGAGGAGGTGATCGTCTGCTGGTTCATGAATGCGCCAGGGGCGCCCACCGGGCGGCTGAGGAGCGCGACGAGGGCGAGCGAAACCTGGTTCCTATAAACCGTATTCTACGCCGGTTATTGGGAACATACAAGTCGGCAGTTCAAGATGGGGGGCGTGGGGCGTGGTTCCCATAAGCAGTATTATAGGAACTTGGTCGATCGCCGAGGGGGGAGGCCGTGGGCAAAGTACGGAGGCAGGCGAGGACGGCTGCACTCACGCTGGCCTTGACGACGCCCCTGATGCGGACGTACCTCAATCCGTTCGGCCGCTCCCACTTCGATCTCCGGCGGATGCGCCAGACGCTCGACGAGCCAGGCCGGTGGCTCAACGGAGGTTTTCGGGCGGATGTGGTCAGTACGCGTCTCACGTCTCCGCGTCGGCGGCCGTGAGCCCGTGCCCTTCCAGGACGGTTCGCAGCTTTTTGAGCCCGAGGATCAGGCGCGTCTTCACGGTGCTCAGCGGCGCTCCTTGCGCGGCGGCGATCTCCGCGTGGGTGCACCCACTGAGGTACGCGAGGCGCACGGCCTGCCGCTGCACGGGCGGGAGGGTCGCTAAGGCCACGGCCACCACGCGTCGGAGCTCGGCCTGCCAGACCTGCTCGGGCACGCCGCTGCCCGGCGCCGCCGGCTCCGGCGTGGCCCCCTGTGCCTCTGCGTCCCCGCGGTTCCCGACGCTCCGCTGGTGCGGCACGCCCGGGCGGACCGCCGCGCGTCGGTGTTCGCTGATGGCCTGGTTGGTGGCGATCCGCAAGAGCCAGGTGGTGAAGCGCACCCGGCCCGGCTCGTACCAGTCGGCATGCCGCCACACCCGCCAGAACGTCTCCTGCACCAGATCCTCGGCCCGGCCGGTGTCGCCGAGCAGGCGCAGCCCGAGTCTGTACACCGCGTCTCCGTAGCGGTCGTAGAGGATCGCCAGAGACGCCTCCGCCCCCTCCGCCCCGGCCATCCGGCTCCCTATGAAGAGCATGAGCGCGTCGTCCGTGGGCTCCAGCGGGCCGGCGGGGCGGCGCTCGCTCACCCTACCCCCGAGGGCATCAGCGCACGCATCCCACGTCTCCCTTCCCGAATGTCGTCCGAGCGGCCGGTGCGCCCGCGCGTCGGCCGGGGTCATGCCCAGAGAGGCCCTGCTCCAGCTCCCACGGCGAGGGAGTGACGTGGGCGCGGTGCGCTAGGCGTCGGCCTCTGCTCCTAGCCGTTCCAACGCCTCAGCCAGCAGCCCACGCAACTCGGTCAGTGCCGGATGCATGAAAGCCGAGTGCGGCGTGTCCATCGGATCCTGCAGCACCTCGTCCACGGGGGCGAGGTGTGTGATGAGCCGTTGCCGGGGGCTGTCCGTGTCCCCCTCCACCGTGTGCCTGGCGTTCGGCGTCGCCGTGTCCCCTTCCGTGTGCATCAGCGTTCCTGCCCTACGCCAGGGCTACGCCAGGGCACGACGGAGCGTGACACCGTCCAGCAGTCCCTACGGTGCCCGGAGACCCGACGACCGCCCCGGAAGGCCAGCGCCCCGTCGCGGGGCGTTCTGCTGCGCCCGCCCGTCCCGAGGCGTCTGGCTGCTGGAGGGACCGGTTCGTCGTCCCTGGACCCTGGACGGGGGCCACCGCTCCGCCGGGGTGCGTCGGCATCGCTGCGGCGGGGCGCCGGGCGACGGCGGGCACCGACCGGCGCGGCTGGCCGGTGGCCCGCGTGTAACGAACGAGCGCCTACCTGCGCCCGGGCGCACCGCTCCGCTGGGCGGCGCACCGCTGGGCAGAGGAGGCGCCGACGCAGAGTCGCGACGACGCTACGCGGGAGTACGCCGCGTCTCGACCGTCGTGGCGGTCGCCGGGCGCTCGAGCTCCAGTTCGCGCCGGGTGCCGAGCCAGCCCCCGAGCGCGCCCGCACCCAATGCCAGCACTGCGCCCAAGAGCGTGCCCCAGGCGGCGTTGCGTGCCCCCTCAGCGATCCGGGTGACGTCGGCCGGCCGGATCTGCTGGGCCGCGCCCTGGACCTGGGTGGCAGCGCCCTGCGCCGCGCCCTGGACCTGGGCGGGGTTGACGTTCAGGGCCCCGACGAAGGTGCCCAGCGCTCCCGTGGCGAAGCCCAGGCCCTGGCCGGCGAGCCACAGCGTCAGGGGCACGCCGAGCATGAAGACCAGCGCCCCGTTGAGGGCCCCCCAGCGGCGGTCGAACACGGCCGCCGTGCGCCCGGCAACGTAGCCGCCCAGCCCGAAGGCGACGAGGCCCGTCAGGGCGCCCCAGATGGCGGAGAAGGGGCCGGTGCCCGCGCCGGCGTCCCCTCGGGTCGCGGCATCGCCAGCGCCGACCACCGTCAACCCCAGGGCCAGGCCCAGCAAGCCCAGCAGCAGCAGCGTCGTCACCGCGGTCAGCAGGCCGGCCACGACGGGCCCGAAGCGCACTCGGTCGCGCCCGAGGTTGTAGGCCTCCGGGATCGCCACCTCGGTCTCGCGGGGTTCCTGGCGCCGGCGCGCCTCGTTGGTAGCACCCGGCACGTGAGTAGCAGTCATCAGATCGGTTCCTTTCTGTCCGTGGACCCATCATCGGGGGCGTCCAACCCCAGGCTGGTCCGGGTGATCCGGGTGATCCAGGCGCCCCTAGCGCTCGCGGGCGCGGGTGAAGCCCTCGCGCACCTCGCGCTTGATCTGCTCCCAGCCGCTCTCGTTGGCGACCCCAGCGCCCTGCCGCAAGGCCGGCTCGACCTCCTCGAAGGACTTGCCGGCGTAGCGCGGGTCGCGGGCGGTGCCGTAACCGGTGCGGAAGTGGGGCTCCGCCGCCGCCAACTCGGGCGCCCCCGGCCGCGTAGCCAGGTCCTGCTGGTAGGCGGCGCGGGCCTTGTCGTAGTGCTCGTCGACGTCGATGCGCTCCTTGCGGACGGTGTCGGTGATCCGCTCCGTCTCGGTCGTGCGCGTCTTGTCGAGCACCACCTCGCCGGTGACCACGGTCTCCTTGTGCACCACCGCCTCCTCGCCCCGCAGCGGGACGCGGATTGTCTCCTCCTGGAAGGCGCCGACCAAGTCGGCCTCCGTGGCCGCACGGTCGACCACGTCCCGCTGCTCGACGTGGACCTCCTCGCGCATCAGCTCGACGGGGACGGTCTGCTGCTCAGCGACCACCGTCTTGCGCACCTGCACCTCACCCAGAGCGCGCTCGCGCTTGTCCACCTCCAGGCGTTCCTCGTGGACCTGCACGCGGACGTCGCCCTCGGCTTCGGTCACGGTGTCACGCGCGCTGCCCGACCGGCGTCGGCGCTGGCGCCCACCTGACGGGTGAGATGGACGGTGTTGCCGGCGACACGCTCGATGGAGGAGAACTCGTACTGCTGGCCATTAACGGTGATGGAGTCGGCATCCCGCCGTTCGATGGCCCCCAGCGGGCGCCCCTCGCCGCTCTGGACCTGCATGCCCTGGCGCAGCTGCTTGGGATCGATCGTGTTGGGTATCGGCGTGTTGGTCACGGGGTGTGCTCCTGGTCGTGTCAGCCACCTCGCTCGGCGGCCGTGCTCAGAGGGGTCGGGAACCCTCACCGCTGCAAAAGGATGAACCAGCGCCGGCCACGGGGCCGGCGTCCGCTCCGAATCCGTTGTGTACGCCACAGTACGCATGAGTCGTGCCAGAGACCCGGCGCGAGCCGTCATGATCGGCCCGAACCCGACGCCCCTACCAGGAGGCGGCAGTACTCCCAGAGGGGGTGCGTCGGCGACACGACCGGCGGGTTCAGTCGGCACAAAGCGTACCATTGAGCGGGACTGGACCGCTGGATGAGCGTCCCCCGCGGGGCTCGCCGCTACAGGAGGGAGGGCGCGGGCTCCAGGACGCGAGCGAACGTCGCCACGAGGAGCCTCGTAGCATTCGCAGGCGGCCGCCGCCAAGCCTGGCCGGTCGAGGAGGTCGATCCGGCCGCGACGGTAGGCGAGCAGGCCGGCCTGCTGCAGCTCCCCCAGCGCCACGGTGACCGTCGCCCGCCGCACGCCCAGCAGCTGCGCCAGGGAAGCGTGCGAGAGGGTGAGCCGATCGGTGCCGAGCCGATCGGCGCACATGAGCAGCCACTGGGCGCACTGGGCCGTCATCGGATGCCGGTGGGCGCACGCGATCCGCTGGGCCGTCGCGAGGAGCAGCGCCTGGGTGTAGCGCCGCAGCAGCACTGGCAACCGCCCCGCTCCCTCGGCCGCCGCCAGGAAGGCACTGACCGGTAGACGCCAGGCGTCTCCGGCGAGCTGGCAGATCGCCTGCTGCGGACCACCCAGAGCCCCCAGGAACACGGGCAAGCCGGCCACCCCTTCGCGTCCCACCAGCGCCGTCCCCACGACCGTGCCGTCACGGAGTCTGGTCAGTAGCGAGACGACACAGTCGACCGGGAAGTAGACGTGGGTGATCGGCGCCTGCGGCCCGTAGAGGACCTGCTGCGCCGCCAGGGGGACCCGCTCCAGGTGCAGGAGCAGCCGCTGGTACTCGTTGTGGGGGAGCTTCCCCAGCAGTGCCGCCATGAGCCGTCTCCTCGCGCACCACCGGCGCGAGGGATGCGGCCGGGCCCCAGGCGCCTCGGATGGTCTCCCGGAGTGCTGACCGGCGGCAGGCATGGCCGCCCGGCTGCAGCAGCCGCGGGTACCTCAAGCGTACCTGATCTCGCCCAGCGGCGACCGTCGGCGTGCCCCACACGGCGCCGTAGCCGCGACGAACGCCCCGGCTGGCCCCTTGCCTATGTGGGGCGTTCTGCTGCGCTGGTGAGTCTCCCGGTGGGAGTGAGGCGGAGTTCGCTGGCATCGGAACGCGCCATCAGGTTTTCGGCGTCAACGTCGAGAGCCGTCACCCAGAAGTCGGCGTCATGCCTCAGGCGCCGCCTCTGCCACCAGGCGCTGCGAGCGAGCACTCGCATACTCGCGCGGCAGGTAGGCAACGCTGCACTCCACGAGAAACCGTGGGGGCGCTCAGGGCCCGCCGGCTGGGGGCCGAGGGGGGGACGGCGCCGGGAACGCCTCCTGGTGTGGCACGATACACCCGGTCCCCCGGCCGCTCGTCCTGCGTCCGGCCGGGCGGCCTGGCTGGTGGCCAGTGCCCTAGGGGCGGCGCGGGCGACGTTTGACAGGGGCGCCCATCGGGGCTGCCGGAGGTGAACTCGGCCATGAGGTTTTCGCAGATCGAGTGGGTGCCGGTCGGGAAGGCCGTGGTTAAGGAGTTCCGCAAGGACGACGTCCCCGGCCTGGCGGCGGAGATGGCCTACCACTTCATCTTCGCCATCTTCCCCTTCTTCATTTTCCTCACCACCGTCGCGGGGATCGTGGGGCGCGTCCTGAGCCAAGACCGGCTGATCGACCAGATCATGGCCGCCCTCTCCGCGCAGCTCCCGCCGGAGACCGCCGCGGCGCTCCGCCAGCCGTTGGAGGAGGTGCTCGGACAGCGGGCCGGGCAGGCCCTGTCTATTAGCGCGGCCGTCGGTATCGTCCTGGCCCTGTACTCCGCGTCCAACGGCGTGGCCACGATCATGAAGGCCTTCAACCGGGCCTATGGCGTGCAGGAGACGCGGGGCTTCCTCAAGACGAAGGCCATCGCGCTCGGCCTCACGCTCGTGCTCAGCGTGCTCCTGATCATGGGCTTTGTCAGCCTCACCGTCGGCACCGACCTCGTCGCCCTGGTCGCCGGCTGGCTCGGTCTCGGCGGGTTCGCCCAGGTGTTTCTTACCGTGGCGCAGTACGTGGTGGCCTTGCTGGGCATCACCTTGGCCTTTGCCCTCCTCTACTGGCAGGGGCCGAACGTCGACCAGCAGTTCCGCTGGCTGACCCCGGGCTCGCTGCTGGCGACGCTGGCGATGGTACTGTTGACCGTGGCCTTCGGGCTGTACGTCAACCTGATCGGCGCGTCGTCCTACGCCAAGACCTACGGCACCGCCTTTGGCCTGGTGCTCTTCCTGCTCTACCTGTACCTGGCCAGCCAGGTGATCCTGCTGGGCGCCGAGTTCAACGCCGAGACCTCCAAGCGCTACGACCCGGACACCATCCGGGACAAGATCACCGACCCGCGGAAGCAGCTCCCCGGTGAGCAGCCCGCCCCACACCCGCAGGCCGCGGCTGAAGCCGGTGTGACCCAGGAGCAGGTGGTGGCGACGAACGAGCAGGCGGCCAAGAAAGTGGCGGCCGGCGCGGGCGGCCCGGCCGCCCGAGAGTAGCGGAGAAAGGTCCGTCGCTAGCGCACGGCCGCGGTGGGGCCCAGACGAGCGGTTATGGGCACCGGTGAAGGCTCAATGGAGCGACGATCACCCTCCCGTGCAGGTCATGAGCGCGACCCCGGTCAGCTGCGGACGGTCTCGACGGACCGGGACGGCGGCCGGGAGGGCCGGCCCTCCATGAGGCGCACGCGCTCGAACTCCTCGCGGAGCAGGGCCAGCTCCAGACGCAGGCCCTCGCTCTCCCGGCGCAGGGCGCCGACTTGGCCGGCCTCGCCGGCAGTCAGGCGCCGGGTGGCGTCGAGTTCAGCCAGGCGCCGCGTCTCCGCCTGCACCCGCAGCACCGCCTGCTGCACCCGACTCACCTCGGTCCGCAGGCGCGCCAGCTGGCGCTGGCGCTCGTCGCGCCGCCCGGGCCCCGGTCCGCGCTGGCCGGCGATCGTGCGCTGGGTGGGCGCAATCATTCCCATACCCGGGGCGCCGGCCCGGGGGCGGGGAGAGCGCACGCCACCATCTCCAGCAGGTCGTCCAGCTCGAAGGGCTTGGTCAGGAAGCCGGTGGCCCCGAGTCGGTCGGCCAGGGCGGCCGCCTCGGCGTCTGGCTGCGCAGCGAAGACGACGATGGGGGCGTGTGGGCCGGGCGTCCGCCGGTAGCGGGCGGCGAACTGCCAGCCATCCATGCCCGGCATCCGCAGATCAAGCAGGATCAAGCCGATGGATGACGGCGCCCCCTGCTCCTGGCGCCCTGCTCGAGCGTCGTCAAGCAGGGCCAGGGCCGTAGCCCCGTCCGGGGCAGCCGCCGCCCCGTAGCCCTCGCCTCGCAGCACCTGCATGACGACCTCACAGATGGAGGGCTCGTCGTCGACGACGAGCACGGTCGATCCGCTGGGCGCGCCAACGCCGTTCCACTCAAACACCTGGCCCTAATATGACATGACAAAGCTGGCGGCATCGGTACGCCACCGTACGGAGCCGGCCGGCCCCGCCAGGGCTACCCGGTAGAGGAGGGTCAACGGCGGTGGAGAGGAACAACACCGAGACAATGCGCCAGGCGAAGCTCACCCACGCCCTCCGTGGAGCGTCCGCCTACGTGGAGCGCCCACCTTGGCCCGTCAGGCGCCCCAGGCCCGCCAGCCGCCGCGCCGCCACCGCCTCCACGTGCTCCAGGTCGAAGGGCTTGCCCAGGAACGCGTCGGCGCCGTGGTCCGGGATCGCCTCAGGTGGCAGGCTGCTCATCAGCACCACCGGGATCGCCGCCGTGTCGGAGTCCGCCCTGAGCCGGCGCAGCAGCTCGAGGCCACCCAGCTTGGGCATCATCACGTCGCTGATGACCAGCAGCGGCCGGGCGGTGGCCACCGCCCGCAGCGCCTGCTCGCCGTTGTACGCCTTCGTCACCCTGGCCCTCAGGCCCTCCAGCACCAGGGCGAGCACGTCGACTACGTGGATCTCGTCGTCGACCACCAGCACGACGGGCCGCGCGTTCATCAGGCGCCTGGTTCCGTCCCGGGAGCGGCACGCCGCGCGCCATGCTGCCCGGGCGGCGCCCGCCGCGCGGCACGGCGCGTGACCTTGACGGCCACCCCGGCGAACGTGCCCTCCATGCCGTCGAGCTGTAGGACGCGAAAACTCCGTCCACCTCAAGCGGCACAGTGGTAGACGTGATGCAGTCCGCCCAAGACGGCACGCGACCTGACGTCGCCACGTGTCACCGGGCTGCGCGCAGTGGGAAGGGGTGGCTCCAGCGCCAAGCTGCGGTGCGGGCGCTCGGTGTTGTAGTAGGCCACGTACTCCGCGAGCACGGCGCGGAGGTGCTGTTCATTGAGGATGAGCACGTGGTCGAGGCACTCGTTCCGGAGGGTCCGCACGACCCGCTCCGCGATGGCGTTCGCCTTCGGGGCGCGGAAGGGCGTCAGCAGCGTCTGGACGCCGATGGCCTTGGCGCGTGGGGTGAAGTCGCCGCCGTACACGAGGTCGCGATCTCGGAGGAGGTACGTCGGTTGACGGCCCCAGGGCGTCGCCTCGATGAGCTGTTGCCACACCCACGCGGCGGTGGGATGCGCCGTGACCGCGAGGTGCACCAGTTCCCGCCGACCGTGCGTGATGAAGAAGAGGACGTAGAGCGTCTTGAAGGTGAGGGTCTGCACCGTCAGCAGATCGGCGGCCCAGATCGCGTGGGCGTGGTTCCGCAGGAAGGTGCTCCAGGTCTGGCTCGGTGGCCGCGGCGCGGGCCGCCACCGGTAGCGCCGGATGGAGCCGCTGCCGACGGCGAGCCCCAGCTTGAACAGCTCGCCGCGGATACGCTCGGTGCCCCACAGCCGGTGCTCCTCCGAGAGCCGGCGGATCAGGTCCCGCACCTCTTGCGTCAGCCGTGGCCGTCCGGTCGGCCTCCGGGAGCGCCACCACCAGAAGAGGCGCCAGCCCTGCCGGTGCCAGCGGAGCACCGTCTCCGGTTCCACCAGCACGAGATGGCGCCGCCAGTCGGTGATGAGGCGTCGCGCCACGACCCAGAAGAGCCGGTCGTGCCAGCGCACGCAGGGACGCCGACGGGTGCGCAGCGCCACGGCGAGCTGCTGCCGCAGCAGCAGGTTCTCCGTCAGCAGCGCCCGGCGGTCCTTCAGCGAGGCGAGCATGATGCCGACGAGGAGCGGCACCCAGTCCAACATGACCTGATGATCGCCCCCAGCGCCTCCCGAGACACGGACGGAGTTTTGGCGCCCCACAGGTTGTCCTGGGAGATGCGGGCGATGAGCTGCTGCACCTCAGGGCTGAGCCGTGGCCGGCCGCCTGCCGATCGGGAGCGCCAGCGCCAGTACAGGCGCCAGCCCGTGCGGTGCCACCGCACCACCGTGTCGGGTCCGACGACCAGGAGATGAGCACGCCAGTCTCGTCGCAGGCGGCGAATCAGCACCCAGAGTAGCTTGTCGAGCCGCCGGAAGCGGACACGGTGCCGGCGCGTCGGCCGCGTGAGGACCGCCAACTGGTGCCGCAGCAACAGGTTCTCCGCCACCAGATCGCCGTGCCGCCGGCAGGACGCACGTACGATTGAGAGGACGCTCAAGAATAGATCAAACACCCGCGAAGCATCGCCGATCCAGTGGCGCTGCGGTTCAGATAGGGTTTCGCCGTCCCACAGGAGATTACGCGGGGAATGGGACGTGCTGTCGGCAGTCGTACTGGCCTCAGTCGCCGACCCGCCACGACAATCGTCGGTCAGGCCGCTGGTGACCGGCTCGCAACGCCCGCCGCCGCTCGCTACTTTGCGGGTCGCCACAGCAATGTTGGGTCTACCCCATCACACGCAGGGAACATGGGTTGGAAGGTCGCAAGCGGCCAGAGAGCGAGGTACGGCATGGGCGGCGATGCGGTGGAGACGCCGGGCGCTGGGAGCGCCGAGGGCGCACGGGGCGCCGAGGGGCTGGGAGAGCGGGAGCGCAACGCAGCGGTGCCGCTCCAGGACGGGGGGCGCAGCGAGGGGCCGCGCCAGGTCCACAGACCGCCGGCACCCCTGGCGCAGGCGATCGGCCGCACGCGCTACGTCGTGCTCCTCGCGGTGGCGGCCGTCCTCCTCGTGGCGATGGCGCTCTTCGTCGCTGGCGCCGCCACGGCCGTCATCGGCATCTGGCAGGCGCTGCAGGCGACGCTGCGTGGGGAGCTCGGCACCACCGACATGACGGTGCGGTTCCTCGAGATCGTCAGCGTGATGCTCAAGGCGGTGGTCTTCTATATCGTAGGCATCGGCCTTTACAGCCTCTTCATCGCCCCGCTCAACCTCACGGCGGCCCTGGGCGTGGAGAGCCTCAACGACCTGGAGAACAAGATCGTCAGCGTGATCATTGTGATCATGGCGATTACATTCGTGGAGCACTTCATCGTCTGGGAGCAGCCCGCCGAACTGCTGCAGTTCGGCGTCACTCTAGCGGTCGTCGTGGCCGCCCTGGTGCTGTTCCAGGCCTACAACTCCCGTGCGCGGGAGGAGCAGAAGCTGCACGACCCCGACACGGAGGTGCGCGCCCAGCGGGACCTCTTCCAGCAGGCCGAGGAGCAGCGCCGCGTCCGGCCAGACGAGGAGTCGGGGGTCCGGCGCACCTCTGGCGGCGATGGGCGCCCGACCAGGTGAGGCCGGATTGCGGGTGCGGCCGAGATACGACCCCGTTGGCGAATTCAACGAGGCCTCTTCCGGAGTGGTGCGCGGTGGGATAGGTTGAAGGCTCCCCATACATCCGAGGGAGAAGGAGGCCCTATGTCACTGCATCCGCACGCCATCGGGCCGGTGCCCGAAGAGACGGCGCGCATCGCCCAGGGCATCGTCACGTAAAGCGTGTTGAGACTTGCAGCAGACCTACGCAGACGTGTTGGCACCAGACGGTTGGCAGCTACGCCGCGGCGAGGCCCGTGACCTCGCGCCAGGTGGCGAAGCGGGTCTGCAGCAGCTGGCGGTACGCGGGGGCGGGGAGGCGGTGCCGGCGGGGGCGGAAGTGGTCGCTGATCGGGCCGAACGGGGCGAGGAACTGCTGCGCCTGCTCCGGTGACGTGAACCGTTGCAGCGCTCGCTCTCGTCGTCGCGTGGGGCGGTGGGAGTTCTCTGCTCGGTTGTTCAAGCCCGTGTGCGCCGGTGCTCCGCCCGTGGCAGCACGCGCGCACGGCGGGCGGGTAGCTGGCCAGTTTGTCCGTGATCACCACCCGTGGCTGGTAGCCCTGCCCTGCCACCAGGCGGCGCAGGAAGGTCTCGGCCGCCTCCTGGTTGCGCCGCGGCTGCACCAGGATGTCGAGCACGACGCCTTCCTGGTCGACGGCCCTCCAGAGCCAGTGCGCGTGCCGTTGATCTTGAGCTGCACCTCGTCCACATGCCACGTGTCCCCGGGCCGGGAGCGCCGCCCGCACCCCGTCGGCGAGGCGGCGCCGAACTTCCGGCACCAGCGGCGCACCGTCTCGTAGCTCACCGCGATTCCCTGCTCGGCGAGCAGCTCTTCCACGTCGCGATAGCTGAGGAGGAAGCGATAGTACAGCCAGACGACATGGCTGATGATCTCGCCCGGGAAGCGGTGGCGCTTGTAGAGGGTCGAGGGTTGACGCACGGCGGAGTCCTACGGCACGGCGGCTTTGCCCCAAAAGTCCACTTTGACGCCAATCGGCGATCTGCGTCCAGGTTAGCGATCCTGCCGCTGGCGCTCCGACTACACGCTACCGGCACATTTTAGGCAAGGCCCGGCACGGCCCTGCCAACGCGCCAGCGAGTTGCCGTGACAATGCCCCGGCGGCCCCCATGATAAGCTAGCTGATCAATCTGCTAGTATCTGTCCTCAGACTTGATAGCGAGGACGATGGACGTACGACCGCTCTGCTCCCCCGCGGCGTTCTACGATGTCGAGACGCCCTGTCTGTTGCTCGACCTCGACCGCGTAATCGGCAACCTCCGGCGTCTCCGTGGCGCGTTCGCGGCGCTCCGGCCGCGGGTCTTCTACGCGGTGAAGGCGAACGGCGATCCGCGCCTCCTGGCCGCGCTGCACGCCGCCGGCTGCGGCTTCGACGTGGCATCGCTCGACGAGATCCGCTGCCTGCAAGCGCTGGGCGTCCCGGCCGCCGACCTGGTCTTCAGCGCGACGGTGAAGCTGCCTGGCCACATCCGGGAGGCCCACGCGCGCGGGATCGACTACTTCGCGTTCGATAACCAAACCGAGGTGGCCAAGCTGGCTCACCTCGCGCCCGGGGCCAAGGTGGTCCTCCGCCTCGACGTCCCCCACCGGGGCAGCCGCTGGCCGCTGGGCGGCAAGTTCGGGGCGCCCGAGAGCGAGGCGATCGACCTGCTGCGGCTGGCGGCGGCGCGCGGCCTGCGGCCGTACGGCGTGACCTTCCACGTCGGCTCGCAGTGCCTGCGCCGGGAGACCTGGCACGACGCGATCCGCGTGTGCGGGCGGGTGTGGCACGCCGCCCGAGATGCGGGGCTGGCGCTGCAGCTGGTCAACCTCGGGGGCGGCCTCCCGGCCAGGTACACCGAGGACGTGCCAGGCGTGGCGGAGTTCGGCGCCCAGATTCTGCAGTGGGCGACCGCCACCTTCGGCCCGGGCGCGGAGTACGCGATCGAGCCGGGCCGGTTCCTCGTGGCGGACGCGGGGACGCTGGTGACGACGGTGATCGGCACGGCCGAGCGCCAGGGGAAGCCGTGGTGCTTCGTCGACCAGAGCATCTACGCCGGCCTGCTGGAGGTGATCGGCGGGTGGACGTACCCGATGGCCACGTGCAAGGACCACCTGCCCAAGCGCCGGGTCACCCTGGCGGGGCCGAGTTGCGATAGCACCGACATCCTGGCCGCCGACGCGGAGCTCCCCGACCTGGACGTCGGCGACCAAATCCTCCTGCACACCGCGGGGGCCTACACTACCTCGTACCGGGAGTACAACGGCCTGCGCTTCCCAGAGGTCGTCGTCGTCGAGGCGCCCCTGGCGCGGGCGCGCGTGGCATGAGCGTCGCGCGCCTAGGCGCCGCCGGGCGTCCGTGGACGATCTATCCCGGCTGGTGGGTGGCGGCGGGGGCCTGCCTCTCCTTGGGGCTGGCCGCCGGCATGAGCTTCTGGGCCTTCGGCCTCTTCGTGGGGCCGCTCCAGGCGGAGTTCGGCTGGTCGCGCTCGGCCATCGCGGGGGCCACCAGTCTGAGCCTGCTCGTCTCCGGGTGCGCCAGCCCCCTGGTGGGGCGCTTGGTCGACCGGTACGGACCACGGGCCGTCATCCTGATCGGCACCGCCGGCACGGCCACAGGCTACCTCTTGTTGTCCCGCATGGGGGAGCTGTGGCACCTCTTCGCCGTCCTCGGGCTGCTGGCCTTCTTCCGCACCTGGATCTTCTACGTCCCCTTCACGACCTTGATCACCCGCTGGTTCACGCGGCGGCGGGCCACTGCCATGGGCATCGCCACCTCGGGCTTCGGCCTGGGGGGGCTCGTCTTCCTGCCCCTGACGGCGGAGTTGCTCACCGCCGTCGGCTGGCGCGTCGCCTTCGCCGCGGCGGCGCTCCTGGTCGTGCTGATCAACGGCGCGTTCCTGGTCCTCGTCCGCGACGATCCCCCGGCCGCCTGGGCGACCCACGATGCGGGCGCCGGCCCCGGCGCCCGGACGCTCCCCGACGGCCTGTGGCGCTTCGACGACGTGCGGGCTATCGTCCGGGCGCCGGTGTTCTGGCTGCTGGCCGCTGGCTTCGCCCTCTTCTTCTTCGCGCAGTGGGCCTTCCTCTTCCATGGGCCGCAGCTCCTCGAGCGCGCCGGCGTGCCCCTCCGGCACGCGGCCCTGGTATTCAGCCTCGCCGCCGGGCTGGGGGTCTTCCTGCGCCTGTCGTTGGGCTGGGCGCTGGACCGGGTCCGACGCTTCGAGCTGCTCGCCGTGGTCGTCCTCGGCACGATGGCGCTGGCGCTGCTTGTGCTCGGCTTGGGCACCGGCACGTTCCAGCTCGCCGCCTTCGTCGTGCTCTGCGGCCTCGGATCGGGGGTCGGGCCGGCGCTGGAGCCGATCCTCGTCGGCCGGCTGTTCGGGCGCGCGCGGTACGGTACGGTGTACGGCATCCTGGACGGAGTCGACACGGTGGCGGCGATCCCGGGGCCGTACCTCGGCGCCCTCGTCTTCGACCTGACCGGCTCGTACGGCCCGGTGCTCGCCCTCTACAGCGCCGCCTTCGCCGTCGGTGCCGGCGCCTTCGCGCTGCTCGCCTGGCTCACCGGGCGACGCCAATCGCCGGCCACAACGGCCGAGCGCGGGGACGCCACGCCCCGCGCCGGTGTCCCTTGCTCCTCCTCGAGGCCGGCGCCGGCAGAGGCCGGCGGCGCCGCTCGAGCGACGGTGGTCCGGTCATCCCTCGTCATCGTCGTGCCAGGGCAGAACGAGCAGCGCCGTGTCGTGCCCCGTGTAACGGCCACACCGACGCCGGGCGACGCCGGCGCGCCCAACCTTCTCGGTCTCGACCGACGCGGCTTCCCCGAGGTCCGCCGACCAACCGTCACTTCCCGCGGCGGCACAACGATATAGGTCCTATCGACCGGCGGTCGGCCCCGGCCGGGGCCGACCAGAGTCTGTAGGGCTGCACGGCGTTGCCGCAAGCCCGGTGGACGGCCGCCGACGCTGGCCGTACGACACCGTAACCGCCGTGACCCGAAGGTGCCCGACATGACCACAGCCTCCCCTGCGTCTCCCGACCGAGCGGCGCGCCGCGGCGCGCCAGAGTCAGCCGGTGCGCCCCCGGCCGGGGCCGGCCCCGGCCGGGGAACCCGGGCGCCCCCCGCGGGCTGGTCGGCCGGTGCGGCCCCGGGCCGCACGGGCGCGAGGATACGGCGCCACCGAGGATCGCCGGGGCGCCCCCGGCCGGGGCCGGCCCCGGCCGGGGAACCCGGGCGACCACCGAGGGAACGGGGCACGGGCGCGAGGATACGGCGCCACTCGGTCACCCCGGCCGGACCGGAGGTACCGCCTCGGGCGCACGCGTCGAGTGGGCGCTCCGAGTACTGCTGGTCCTGTTCAGCGTCGTCTTTTGGGGTTGGCTGCTCCTCAAGCCCTTTGGCCCGAACGCCCGAGTCTGGTTCTCGGACCTCACGCTCACCACCGCCGGCGTGGCCGGCGGACTCGCGATCCTGCTGCTGGCGCTCCGCCTGCGCGGCCGAGACCGGGTGAGCTGGCTGCTCATGGGCGCCGGCACGCTGTGCTGGGGGTTCGGGCAGGCCGTCTGGACGTACTACGAGCTCGTCCTGGGGCAAAAGACGCCCTTCCCGTCGCTGTCGGACGTGGGCTACCTGGCCATGATCCCCCTGATGTTCGCGGGGCTCGTCATGCTGCCGGGCGGCGCCTCGCACCGCGGGGAGCGGCTCAGCATCGGTCTGGATGCCGTCATCGTCATGGCCAGCATCGCAACCGTCAGCTGGTTCGCGGTGCTCGGGCCGCTGTACGCCCAGGCCGACAAGACGTGGCTGGAGAAAGCGATTGGCCTGGCCTACCCGGCCGGAGACATCCTCTACCTCTTCGCCCTCATCGGCGGCCTCTCCCGCGGCTGGATCGTCCGACGCAACCCGATCGTCGCGCCCCTGGTGCTGGGGTTCGGCCTGTTCATCATGGCCGACCTGGGCTTCACTTACCTGACTCTGCACGACGCGTACGAGAGCGGCCACCTTATCGACATTGGCTGGCCGCTGGGGATCCTCTTCCTGACCTACGCCGCCGTCGTACGCTGGTCGCGCGGCCCGACGGTGCTCCGTCCGACGCCGGCGCCGCCGCACCGGTGGCTCGGTTTCGTGCGACGCTACGGCCTCTACGGCCTCGTGTTGGGCGTCATCGCCCTCCTGTACTCCAGCCGCTTCGCGGAGCACGGCCTCGAGCAGAACGTCTTTCTTGGGCTGGCGCAGTCCACCGTGATCCTGGTTTTGGTCCGTCAACTGGTCACCCTGCGGGAGAACGAGCGGCTCAACCGCGAGCTGCGCTCGCTCTCCGAGCGGCTGGAGGCGATGGTCTCGGAGCGAACGGCGAGTCTGGCCGCCCTGCACGGCCTGGCGTCCTCGCTGAGCGCCGCGGGGTCAGCAAGCCAGGTCGCTGAGGCCGGGCTGGAGGCGCTGCGCCACGCGGCGAGCGGCGAGGCGGCCGTCCTCTACCTCCGCGACGGCGCCACGTACGCGCCCGTGGCGTCCCGACCGGCCCTGTTTCCCCGGCCGCCGGCGCTCGCCGCCGGGGTGCTGGCGCACGTGGCCCAGGGTGCGGTGTGCTGCGATCCGGCCGCCGGCCAGACCATCTGGGTACCGGTGCCGGAGGGGGGGCAGGTCTACGGCTGCATCGCGATTCTGGGCGCCGGCACAACCGGGGCCCAGGACACGCAGACACTGGCCACGATGGGGGCGGAGTTCGGCGTGGCCTACGAGAATCAGCGGCGCTTCGAGGCGGCCCGCTCCAGCGACGCCCGCTTCCGGGCCCTCGTCCAGAACTCGTCCGACATCATCACGGTGGTCGATCCCGACGGGACGATCCGCTACAAGAGCCCCTCGGTCCAGCGGGTCTTCGGCGAGGACCCCGAGGGGCGCCTGGGCGCCGACGTGACCGATCGGGTGCATCCGGAGGACGTGCCGCACGTGCGGGCCTTCCTCGCGGCCGCCGCCGCCCAGCCCGGCGTCACCCCGCCGTTCGAGTGGCGGCGCCGGCACCGCGACGGCTCGTGGCTCGATATCGAGACGGTCGGCGCCAACCTGCTCGAGGTCCCGGCCGTGCGCGGCATCGTGCTCAACACCCGCGACATCAGCGAGCACAAGCGGGCCGCGGCGGCGGCGCGCCATGCGCAGGCGGCCGCCGAGGCGGCGCACCGGGCCAAGGCGGAGTTCCTGGCCAACATGAGCCACGAGATCCGCACGCCGATGAACGCCATCCTGGGCATGGCCGACGTGCTGGCGGAGACCCCCCTCAACCCGGAGCAGCGGGAGTACGTGGGCATCTTCCGCAACGCCGGGGACGCCCTGCTGGCCCTGCTCAACGATATCCTCGACCTGTCCAAGGTGGAGGCCGGGCAGTTGGCGCTGGAGGCCACCGAGTTCGACCCCGCGGAGCTGGCCGAGGGGGCGACCGAGGTGCTGGCCGCGCGCGCCCACACCAAGGGGCTGGAGCTGACCTGCGAGGTGGCGCCGGACGTCCCCGCCCGCGTGCAGGGCGACCCCCAGCGCCTGCGCCAGGTGCTCCTGAATCTGCTTGGTAACGCCGTCAAGTTCACCGAGCGCGGCGAGGTGCACGTGGGTCTGACCTGCGCGCCAGCGTCCCCGCCGGACGCGGGCGGCACGGTGCCACTGCGGTTCGCCGTGCGGGACACGGGGATCGGCATCCCCCCGGAGCAGTTGGGGGCGGTCTTCGGGGCGTTCACCCAGGCGGACGCCTCCACCACCCGGCGCTACGGGGGCACCGGCCTGGGCCTGGCCATCGTCGAGCGCCTGGCGTCGCTGATGGGCGGGCGCGTCGAGGCGCAGAGTGCCCCCGGCCGGGGCTCCACCTTCGCCGTCATCGTGCCCCTCCAAGCGGCGGCCGGGGCGGCGGCGCCCGCCGGACCGGCCGCCGACCTGGCCGGGGTGCGGGTGCTGGTGGCGGACGACAGCGCCACTAACCGCCTCGTGCTGCGTCGCGTCTTGGAGGGCGGCGGGGCGACCGTGACCGAGGCGGATGGCGGGACCGCGGCCCTGGCCGCTCTGCGCGGCGTCGGGGCGGCCGGGGCGTCGTACGATCTGCTTCTGCTCGACCAGCGGATGCCGGACGTGGACGGGTTCCAGGTGTTGGCCCAGCTGCGGGAGGCGGCGGCGGCCGGCGCGGCCGGGCAGACGGTGGTCCGGGCCGTCCTGATGCTCAGCTCCGACCAGGTAGCGGGCGATGCCGAGCGGGCACGCGTCCTGGGCGCCGCCCGTTACCTGATCAAGCCAGTCAAGCGGGCGACGCTCCTGGCCGCCGTCGTCGCCGCTCTGGGCCGCGATGGCCCAAGAGTCGCCGGGGTCGCTGCGGCCCAGAGCGGCGACGACGCACCCGCCCCGGGCGGGGACGGAGCAACCCCGCCGCCCCGGCGGGCTGCTGCTGGTGGACGACTCGGTGGACAACCGCCGGCTGGTGCAGCTGTACCTCAAGGCCCTGCCGTACGCCCTGGACACGGCCGCCGACGGCCGGGAGGGGCTGGCCGCCTTCCGGCCCGGGCGCTACGACCTGGTGCTGATGGACGTGCACATGCCGGTGCTGGACGGCCTGGAGGCGACGCGGACCATCCGGGCCTGGGAGCGCCAGCAGGGCCGGGCCCCGACGCCGGTGGTGGCCCTCACGGCCAGCGTCATGCCCGAGGACGTCCGGCAGGCGCTGGAGGCGGGCTGCGACGCTCACGTGGCCAAGCCGGTCAAGAAGCAGGCCCTGCTGGCGGCGATCGAACGGTACGCCTGCGGGGACCGGGAGGGCCCGCCGCCGGTCCCGGCCGGGGCGGCCCCGGCCCGGGCCTGACCGCGCGCCGCGGGGCGTACCCCCGCGTCCCGGCCCTCACCCCCGGCCCGCCGGCCGCTGGGCCCAACGAGCGACCAGAGGAGCACGAGCACGCATGGTCCGAGAGCGGGAAAAACTGCGGGAGGCCAACGGCTCGCCTGCGCTTGCCCACTGGCGGCGGCCGCCGCCACGGACCTGGAACTGACCCCCGGCCTGGGTCGGCGCCACAAGACGGCCAGCACTGCCAGTGCCGGGGGGACTCCCGCCTCCCACAGTTTTTCCCGCTCTCCTATACCGTGCGCCCCCTGCCCCTGTGCCTTTTTCACTGCCCCAAAGACCAGGGGGGTATATGTTTCAGCTAGCCCGCTAGCTGAACTAGAGGAGGGATGGCATGGCAGCGACCGATGCAGTGCCTAGGAGCGGCGCACCGGGCTGGGGGGTGACGAGCGCAAGGGGATTAGCCGCCGTGGCCCCCGGCGTTCTGCCCAGGCTGGAACGGGGGAGCCGCCCGGCGCGACTCGCGTTCCTGGCGCCGGGCGGGTGGGGCCGGAACGGCGCAGCTGCGGCCAGGGCGGGAGGTGCAGTGGGTACCCCCCAAGTGGGTAGCCCCCAGGTGAAAGGGGCACCGGCCGGACGGAGGGCCGTCAGCCCGGCGGCCATGCCCCTCAGCCGTCATGGGGCTTGGGCCAGCGCCGCGCTCGTCATCGGCCTCCTGCTAGGATTCTTGCTTTCCAGGCTGACCAGTTGGTCGGGACTGACCAGCTGGCCGGCGCACGAGCTGAGGCCGTGGCTGTGGCTGTCCCTCTTATCGCTCGCCGGGGTGGCCGGGGCCTGGAGGGCTCTCTCCTGCAGGCTCACGCAGTCGCGGCATGAGGACATCGTGGCGCCGCCACCCGAACTGGCCCAGGCCCAGGCTGAGTTCCTGGGGACGGTGTGTCACGAGCTGCGCACACCCTTGACGGTCGTCTGCGGCTACTCCGAGCTCCTGCGCACGCAAGGGCTGGCGCTCCAGCCGGCAGCGGCCCGCATGGTCGAGCGCATCGAGGCGGCCTCCGGCCAGCTTGCCCGGCTGGTAGACGACCTGCTGGACTTCTCACGCATCGAGCGCGGCGAGCTGGTGGTGCAACCCGAGGACGTCGACGTGGTGCCGGTGCTCCAGGAGGTGGTAGCCGGGTTCCGCCACCAGCCGGGCGCCGTCCGGGTGCGCGTCGAGCTGCCGGAGTCCCTGCCGGCGCACGCCGATCCCGTCCGCCTGGCGCAGGGCGCGGCCAACTTCCTCGCCAACGCCCTCAAGTACGCCCCCCAGGGCCCGATCACCCTGCGGGCGCTGGCCGCTGGCAAGGACGTGGTACGGGTGGAGGTGGAGGATTGCGGGCCGGGCATCCGGCAGGACGAGCAAGGGTACGTCTGGGACGCTTTCTACCGCAGCGCCGGCGTGGCCAGCGCGGGTACGACGCGCGGCACGGGCATCGGTCTGGCAGTGGTCAAGGCCCTCGTCGCGGCACAGGGCGGGCGGGTCGGCCTGGAGAGCGCCCTGGGCCAGGGCAGTCGCTTCTGGTTCGAGCTTCCCGTCACGGCCCCATCCGGCGCCCTTGCACCTCTGTAGACACCCTTGCCCATCGGTCCCCTGCGGTGCCTGTGTATTGCCCGCCCCGTCCCGCGCCCCGGCTTCCGCCGACCGCTGTCCGTTCACCGGCCGGGGCCGGCTCTCCTACGAACGGGCCGAGTACCTCTTCAAGCGGCACTCGCTGCGCGTGACTAAGAAGGGCTGGACGCTGCACCAGCTCCGGCACTCCGCCCTGACCCACCTCGCCGAAGCCGGCGTCAACCTGCCGCTCCTGATGGCCAAGAGCGGACACGAGAACCTCCGTTCGCTCCAGAAGTACGCCCGGCCAGGCACCGAGACGGTCGCGGCCATGACCGCCGCGCACGATCCCGCGCGGCGCCACTGGTGACTCCACTCCGCGCGGGTTACGTGTCGGTTGGTGCCGCGTTCCTTAACGACACCCCGACTAGTACTACTTCGTTAGCAGGCAGGGTAGACTTGGGCATGGTGCTGCAACCTGTGCAGGTCCCGCGGGCGGGACCGGAGCCGCTGCCGGAACTGGAGTCGTACCTGCGGGCCGTTTGCGTCGCTCTTCCGGCACCCGCAGAGCCGACCGACCTGGGAGAGCCTGGAGCGGTACGTGACGGGGCTGCTGACCGACTTGCCCCGCAAGAACTGCGACACCATCGCCGCGGCGGTGGCCGGCACCTCGACCGAACGCTTGCAGCACCTGCTGACCGACGCGGATTGGGACCCGCTGGCGCTGGACGAGGCGCGGGTGCGCCGGCTGGTGGCCCTGGGCCCGCCGGGGGCTGCTGGTGCTGGACGACACCGGGCTGCCGAAGAAGGGCACTGGGTCGGTGGGGGTGGCCCCGCAGTACTGCGGCGCGTTGGGCAAGGTGGCCAACTGCCAGGTGGTGGTCAGCGCCGAGTACGTCGCGGACGTGCCGGAGACCAGCACCCCCTGCACTGGCCGGTCAGCGCCCGGCTGTTCCTGCCCGCGGAGTGGGTGGCGCCGCGGCCCGCCGGCGGCGGGCGCACGTCCCCGAGGCGGTGCACGGGCAGACCAAGCCCGAGCTGGGGCTGACCCTGGTCGACCGGGCGCGGACCTGGGGCGTGCCCTTCGCCTTCGTCGTCGCCGACGCCGGCTACGGGCAGGCCCCCCGCTTCCTGGCCGGGCTGGAGACCCGCGGCCTGCCCTACGCCTGCGGGGTCAAGCGCACCTTCGGCCTGCGGTTGCCCGACGAGGTCGCGGCGGCCGCGCGGCGCCCCCGTCGCCGTACCGGGGCGCGGCCGGCCCCGGGTGCCCCGGCCGGCGCCCCTGTGGGACGCGGAGACCCTGCTGGCCGCCGTCCCCGACGAGGCGTGGGAGGCGGTCACCTGGCGGGAGGGGACGAAGGGCGCGCTGACCAAGGAGTTCGTCGCCGTGCGCGTCCACCGCGCCACCGGCAACCCGGACGTCGGGACGAACGGGCGCAGCGTCGCCCACGGGCGGGTCACCACCGGCCCGGCGGGCTGGCTGCTGGGCGAGCGCCCCCTGCCCGGCCAGGAGGGCGACCCCAAGTGGTACTTCTTGTGGCTGCCGGGGTGGCCCCTGGAGACGCCCCTGGCGCGCCTGGTCACCTTGGCCCACGGCGCTGGGTGGTCGAGCAGTTCTACGAGGACGCCAAGGGGGCGTGCGGGCTGGCCGACTACCAGGGCCGGCGCTGGGACGGGCTGCACCGCCACCTGGCCCTGGTCCTGCTCACCTACAGCTTCCTGGCCACCCAGCGCCACTTCGCCGCCCGGCCCACCCCCACCCGCCCGGCGCCCGGCGCCCGCCCCCCCCTCCGCGGCCGCCGCCGCCGCGCGCCGCGGGGCCCCGCCCCCCGCCCCGGCTGCCGACGTTTCCGGCCATGCACCGCCGCGTCCTCCTCTGGCTCTTCGAAGACCTCGTCCGCTGGATCAAGGCTACCGATCCCATCCTCCCGTTTCCCACGCCGTACTATCGCCGCTGCTAACGAAGTAGTACTAGGAGGCTGGGTCACGGGTAGGCATGGGAGCTCCTCGAGCAGGGCGATGGTCTGGTAGGCTGCCTGGCATGCCCGAGATCCCACCGGAGCGGTTCAAGCCGTACACACCCAACGTGCACGCCGTCGTCCGCCTGGAGGAGGCGCTGCCGCCGGAGCATCCCGTCCACGTGTTCGTCGACCTGGTGCGGTCGATTGACCTCGGCCACTTCGTCGTGCCGTCGGGTCCCAAGGGGGAGAAGCCGTACCACCCGCACGCGCTCTTCGGGCTGCTCGCCTGGGGCTCCCTGCACGGGGTGCGCTCGTCGCGTAAGCTGGCCCGGCTAGCCCGGCAGGAGGCCACGTTCGTGTACCTGGCGGGGGGCGGGGCGCCGCCCTACCGGACGCTGGCCCGCTGCCGGCGGGACAACGCGGCGGCCTTCACCACGGTCTTCCAGGAGACGGTGGTGCTGGCGCTGCGGCTGGGGCTGGCCCGACTGGGGCACGTGGCGTTGGACGGCACGAAGCTGCGGGCGAACACCTCCAAGCACAAGGCGATGAGCTACGGCTGGATGCAGCGACGTGAGGGGCAGCTGAAGGCGGAGATCGCCCGGTTGGTCGCGCAGGCGGCGGCGCAGGACGCGGCCGAGGACCAGGAGTACGGGGTGGACTCGGATGGGTATTCGGTGGACGAGGAGTTGGCGCGGCGCGAGGCACGTCTGGCGAAGATCGAGGCGCTCCGAGCGCGGCTGGAGGCGGAGCAGCGGACAGAGCAGGGGCTCACCGACGAGCAGCCACCGGTCATTGAGGACACGGAGCAACGGTCGTTCGCGGACGGCGATGCGCGCATGATGCTGCTCAAGCGGGGGGACTACGGCTATGCGTACAACGCGCAGGCGGCCGTCGACGAGGCCAGCGGCGTCATCGTGGCGGCCGACCTGACGAACGTGGCCCCCGATGAAGGCCACCTGCCGGCCCTCGTCACTCAGGTCCGTACGCTGCGCGCGACGACCGGCCGCGACGACGCGACGCCGACGACAGTGAGCGCGGATGCGGGGTACTTCAGTCACGACAATGCGACCGAGGACGGCGACGGGATCGATCGCCTCATCGCCGCCGGCCGCGACGATCCGGCAGCACGGACGACAGCGGACGCGCCGCGGTTCACGATCGAGGCCTTCGGCTACGACCCTACGGCCGACGCGTGGGTCTGCCCCGCCGGCACGCGCCTGCGGCGCCAGGTCACCCCATCGGGCGCCAGGGGACGACCGACGACCCGCCGCTACCAGGCGGACCCCAGTGACTGCCAGGCCTGCCCGCTCCGCGCCCGCTGCCTGACGCCCGCTGAGACGTACCGCGTGCTGGTCGCCCGCCGCGGACACGCCGCTGGGGCGATGCGCTTCAAGCTCCGCCAGCCCGCCGCCCGGCGCCGCTACGCCCGCCGCAAGGTGATTGTGGAGCCGGTCTTCGGGCAACTGAAGGAGGACCGGGGCTTCACCATGCTCAGCCTGCGCGGCCTGGTGCTCGCCAGCGCCGAGTACCTCCTCGCCTGCCTGGCCCACAACCTCGGCAAACTCCTGCGCGTCTGTCCGCTGCCGGTCGCTCGGCCAGCGACCGTGGTCGCGGTGTGACGCCTGAGTGGGGCGCTTCCGCTCTCTGCGAGGATCCGCGGCGGCCACGCGTGCCGGTCCCGCGGCACGACCAACCGGGTGGCCACCGTTGCGCCACGACCAGCGCACGCCGCGTCGCCCCTCTTCACCCCGCACCCGTGACCCAGCCTCCTAGGTGCGTGGCGGCGGTGCCCCCCTCGGCGCGCTCCAGGACGAAGAGCAGGTCGGCCATCAGGGGGGTCGCGGGGTGGGCCCGGGCGTAGGCGTCGCGCACGGCGCGGTCCAGCACACCCACCTCGTCCAGGGACAGGCTCTGCCCAGGCTCCGCCAGCATCACCTGGAGCAGAGGCAGCAGCGTGGACGCGACGTGATCGTCGAAGACGTCCTGGCCCTCGGCGTCGTCCTCGGCGGCGGCGCCGGGCACGTCGAACGGGTTGAGGCACGTCCCGTTACCAGGCCGCACCAGCACCACCTGCGCCGCCTCGCCGAGGGCGGCTGCGAGGCGGAGCTGCTCGTTCTCCGGGTCGATCACGATCACGTGGGGGAAGACCGGACCAATGCCCTCGACCTCCACCGGCTCCCGATGGGCCGCCCACTCCCGGACGGCCTCGAACAAGGTTCGTCCGACGCCCCGCCGCCGCCAGCCCGGCGTGACGTACAGGTCGTGCAGCCGGGCGACGCTCCACCACCGCCGGAGGCCCGGCCCGTAGTCCTGTGCCCACGCGTAGCCGACCAGTTCGCCGCTCGCGACGGCCACGGACAGGCAGTGCTCTGGTCGACCCTGCACCCGGGCAACGCGGGTCGCCACGTCGGGCGGCACTGGGTCGCCGGGTGGGGGCGGCGCGCCTCCGTGGCTCATGCCGTACAGCAACGGCCACAGCCCCACCACCTCGCCGCGGCGAAGCGGCCGGATCGCAACGGGCTCGGCGCCCCCGGCCGGCTTGCGCTCCATCGGCGTCATCCCGATCCTGCCTCCCGACTGGTCCCAATGGAGCTGCCCAGCTCGGCGAGCAGCGCCGCCCGCTTCGTGGCAACCTCCGACGCCGACGGCTCCCGGCCCTTGCGCCGCTGTCCCGCGAGCCAGAACTGGAGGCGCCCGGCGACGCGCTCCTCCGGCGGCTTCTGCTCCCACTCCCACCGGCGCGTCTCGTCCTCCTCCCGACACGCGGCCTCCTCCTCCGCTTGCCTGGCCATCGCCGCTTCGTGCTCTTGCGCCTCGACCCAGGCCGGGGGCGCCGGCCAGCCGTCCCGGATGGCTTGGACCAGGGCACCGGCAGGACTCTTGGCGGCGGGCCGGTACCGCTGCCACGCCACCTGCTGCCGGATTACCGCCGCCGGGTGCTCGGTGGCCAAGTCCCTCGCGATCCGCCGGGTCACTCCCTGCGCGAGCAAGAGCTTAAGAACATCATCATCAACGGCGCTGGTGGATTCCGAGGCGTTGGAGGCGGTGGGCGCCAGCGTGGTTCGTGGATGGGGCGATACCTTCGTGGTCCCCACTGCTGCTGGTTGATGTTCTCCTGAGTCTCTTTCCCCTGAGTCTTGTTCTGCTCCCCGCTTCGGGGCGCCCTGTTTCCCCAAATCGGGGACTCTGGTCTCCCCGGAGCGGGGACTCTGGTCTCCCCGGAGCGGGGACTCTGGTCTCCCTCTTGCCGGGAGCCACCGGACGGAGGGCCGGCGGCCTGGCCGTGAGGCGAGGCCTGGGGTGCTGGCGGGTCGTGGAGCGTGTAGACAGTCGTCTTCCCCAGCCCTCGCCTCCGGCGGGTGATCAGCCCCGTCCGCTCCAGCTCCTGCATGTAGCGCGTGACCTGGTTCTTGCCGCAGCCGAGGTCGGCCTGTAGGCGCTCGGAGCCGGGGAAGCAGCTCCCATGCTGCCAGGCGTAGGACAGGAGCACAGCGTACAGCAGCTTGGCGTCCCGCGAGAGCCCCGGCGCGTGCAGCAGCGTGCGGGGGAGCAGGACGAACCCGCCCCGCAGGGCGGCGTTGGCCACGGCGAGCGTCTGCGGATCGCGCACTGTGGCGTCCGCGACGTCGCCGACGGACTCGCGGGGCGGTGCTCCTGATGGGTGCGTCGTATAGGGTGCGCTCGTGGCGGTCATGCTTCCCTCCAGATGACCGCTGCGCTGACAATGCTTCTCCCGCTGCTGCTCCGGGTCGGGAGTGCAGGAGGGCAAAAAGACAGCGCAGCCTCTTGACCGAGGCTGCGCTTGCTGCTACGCTCCGTCTTGTCAGGGAGGGGGCGAGCATTCGGGCGGCAACCCCGGATGGTCGTCTTTCTTCTTTTCTGGGGCTGTTGCTCTACGGCATGAAGCCCCGCGGCCGGACTCGCACCGGCGTTACGTCTTCGTCGTGGGTGCGCAGCTCTCCTGCGCTGATCCTACTTCTTTGTCGCCGTCCTCCTGATGGTATGCGTGGTGCGCGGGTGCCGATGCTGTTCTGCCGCGCGCCTAACCGGCGGCAGCTAGTGGGGTAGTCTCTGTAAGCGGTGATGCCTCTGGGCGCAGCGCGGCGACTTGCCCCTGCAGCCGGCGCAGCATAGCGCCGACGTCGAGGACGGTGAAGGCGAGCTGCCCGTCCGTCGCGCGTTCTACCTCCTCACGGCTGTGGCAGACATACACCTCGTTGGCGATGGCTACGAGCTTCAGTTCGCGCAGCGGGTCGCTGACGATGTGCTGAAGCCGATCGAGCACCTCGCGCATGACCTGCAGCGGAACCCCCTGTCGGCGCAGCTCGCCCGCCGTACGAATGCGAACAAGGTCCTCGAACGTGTAGTGCCTGGCCTGGCGCTGAGCGCTGCTGCCGGGCGTGTACGGCGCTGCGCCACCGGAGGGGGGCAGGAAGCCAGTCCAGGCCCAGTGATCGAGTTGGCGGAAGCTGACTCCGCTGAGGCGTGCCACCTCGCCGGTGCTGAAGAGCTCCGTCCCCTCTGCTCCCTCCGTCATCAGTCTCGTCACCCCGCTACACGGCCACTGGGCTAACAACAAATAGTTGTTGGAAGTTACACCTGAGGCGATGCTGCCGTCAACTCCGAGTGTGTAAGTGCGGCGCTCTGGATTAATACGCGGCCGCCTGGCTAGATGGAGCCTAGGTCGGCGCCCGGGTGAGCGACTTACGTCAATGCCAACCGTTGACTCCTGGCATGAGCGCTGAGCCTGCCTACCCTCCGCAAGCCCCAGAAACGCCGAGCGTGGGCAGCCTAAGCACGTTGCCTACCGTATTGCCCACCGTCGACGGTTTGCCTAATGGTGCCGACCCTGCGCAGCCTAGGCAGCCTGTACCGCCGGATCACAGCCCTGGTTTAGGCGTAACGTCAAGCGCTAAGAATGGTGATCCGTCTGTCAGCGAGTGGGTGACACTCTCTGAGGCCGCTCAGTACTGGGGCCTCTCTGTAGACACGGTACGCAGGCGTGTTAAGCGGGGAGAACTGGACGCCGGACGAGTAGCTACCAAGCATGGGCCGGCCTATCAGGTTCGTCTCGACAGTCTGCCTACCGTTGCGTCTACTGTGACCCCAAGAGTTGTGGCGACCGTAGGCACGCCTACCGTGGATGTGCAGGGGGTCTCTCCTACCCTTGTGCCAAGGGTTGATCCCACCGTTGGCAATGCCCCTAAGCACGATGCTGAGAGCACCCAAGCACCCGATACCGCACCTTTCGATGAGGCACCGGGGATGGTGGAATTGGTGCGTCTTGTGTCTCGGCTTCAGGAGGAGAACCGATTTATGGCCGGACAGCTCGGTTTCAAGGAGGCGCAGGTGCTGCAGCTGCGCGAGCAGGTGCGGATGCTTCAGGCGCCATCGCCTGAGGCAGTAGATGGAGACGATCATGCTGCCGGTGAGACTCCAATAGACGCCGTGGCAACGACGCAGGACATCGAACAGCTGAAGGCAGAACTGGAGGAGGCGCGGCGGCGTGCCAGCGCGGCGGAGGTGCTCAGGGAGGCCCAGGAGGGGGAGGTAACGGAGCGGCGCCCCTGGTGGAAGTTCTGGTGACCGCCGCTGCTGCCGCCCGCGTCCGGGTGCGTCGGCGCCCGTGACCGAGGGGAGCGAGGAACTCGCGCCGGCGTGGCGCTGGACAGAGACCGACCCGTGGGGGCTGGTGATCCGGTGCGCCGAGGCCGTGTGGGCGGCCAAGGCCTGGCGTCACCCGGAGATCGTTGCGCACGAGATGGCCATCCGGGCCGTGCTCCGTGCCCCAGACCTGGTGTACGACGACCCCGCATCGGGGGCCGGGTGGCGTCCATCCGCCACTACCTCGGCCAAGCCCGCGTCCCCGGCCGTCCGGCGACCCTGCTCACCGTCGTCGTCAAAGTGCTGCGTGAGTCGGGCGACGGTCCGGCGCTCGGCTACGTCCAGACGACCTACTTCTACGTCCAGACGACCTACTTCACCGGCCGGATCCCCACCCGGCTACACTTGCGTTGGAGTCGCGTCTCATGACCGCCAACCCCGCTCGCGTGGCGACGTCCGACCAGCCATCTCGGAGACCCACGGTCCTGGAGCTCGTGGAGCGTCTCACGGCCGGGCTCGGCGAGGCCGCATGGCACTACGACGCCGAGATCGATGAGCTGGAACTCGTGCTGCCGGGTGGCGCGGGGCGGGCGGCCGCGGTCCCGTGGCCCTCGGTTGGCGACGATGTCCACGTGCGGCTAGACGCGGAGACGTACGCGGCCCTCTCCGTCATCATCCCCGCCTGGACGTGGTGGCTCGGAGAGCAGGGCCTGCCGACGGCCGCCAGCCCGGCCGCCGCGGCGCCGCCCGGTGCGCCAGACACGGCGCTCCCGGTGCCCGAGGAGCTGGATCCCCATGCCCGCCGGATGGCGCTGGACGGGCTCGTCCGGTACCTCCGAGCGCACACGGCCGACTTGGCCGACGCCGTGGCCGACGATCCGGCCACCGTGGCGCCAGCGGACACGTAGACCGGCACATGGCGCGTGGTTCCCGGTCTCACGCGCGCTTTGGGACCGCCGCTCTCCTGGGGCGCGGCCGTCACGGTACCGACCCCAGGGGCTTGGTTTTTGGGGGTTTTCGGCCCGGTGTGACCGGGCGGCCCCGTCCGCTCGCACGCCCTGAGCGCCCGTCGGGCGTGTCCTTGCTTCACTCCCCTGCGCCCCCTCGCGGCGCCTGATAGCGCCATCCCGTTCCCCCACCTGGCAGCTATAGAGACTCCCGCCCCGCAGCGTCGATGGCAGACTGGGAAGATGCAGGAGATGCATTCAATGGCCGGCCCACCGCCGCCCCCACTCGCCACCGCCGTGGCGGCGCGCTTCGCCGCTCTACCGGCAGTCGAGGCCGTGGCACTCGGGGGCTCCACCGCGGCGGGCGCTGCCGACGTGGACTCCGACCTCGACCTGTACGTGTATGCCCGCGAGGCACCGCCGCTGGCCGTACGCGCCGCCATCGCCCAGGCGTTCGGGCGTCCCGCCCAGGTCGGGCATACCTTCTTCGAGCCCGGCGACGAGTGGCCAGCGACAGCCGACCAGCCCGCCGTCGACCTGATGTACCGCACGCCGGCATGGATCGAGGAGCAACTGCACCGGACCCTGACACGCCACGAGGCGTTCGTGGAGTGCTCGACCTGCCTGTGGCAGAACGTCCGTGGGTCGCGCCCGCTCTTCGACCGGGACGGCTGGCACACCCGGCTGCAACAGTTCGCCGCCCAGCCGTATCCAGAGGGGCTGCGCCGGGCGATCGTGGCCAAGAACCACCCGCTGCTGCGCGAGACGTCTTTCGGGTCACTTGCACATTCCGGGAAATCTGTACGCTAAGGACTTGGCTGGCGACCCCTTTACCCTGGCTGCCCCGGCTGGGTCGTGACGTGTCTACCCGCGCAACGGTCGCCGCTTGCCCGGCCGGCGGGTCGTCTCGGGCTCCCACCGGTATTCGCCGGTCAGCGTGATGTGCTGCCAGTCCAGCGGCGAGAGGTGTTGTAGGTGCTCGTCGGGGACCGTCATTCCCTGGACTCGGAGATCCGTCACCGCCAGGTCGAGGTAGACCGTGTTCCACAGGACGATGGCCGCGACGACCAGGTTGAGCCCACTGGCCCGGTAGCGTTGGTCCTCGGCGGAGCGGTCGTGGATGACGCCGCGCCGGTGGAACGCCACCGCCCGCTTCAGGGCGTGCACAGCCTCTCCTTTATTGAGGCCCACCGTCACGCGCCGGCGCAGGTCGGGGCTCTGCAGCCAGGCCAGGGTGAACAGCGTGCGTTCCACGCGTCCCACCTCCCGCAGCGCGACGGCCAGGCCGTTCTGGCGGGGATAGGACGCGAGTTTGCGCAGGAGGAGGGAGGCCGTGACCGTCCCCAGCCGGATCGAGCTGGCCAGCCGGAGGAGCTGGTCCCAGTGGGCGGTGATCAGGTGCGGCTGGACCCGCTCCCCGATCAGGGGGAGGAGCGCCGGGTAGGTGGCTGGCTTCTCGAACGGGTAGAGCCGCTTGTCGGCCAGATCGCGGATGCGCGGGGCGAAGCGGAAGCCCAGCAGGTGGCAGAGCCCGAAGAGTTGGTCGGTGAATGCCCCGGTGTCGGTGTAGTGCTCGGTGATGCGCAGCTCGGTCTCGTGGTACAGCAGCCCGTCCAGGACGTAGGGCGCCTCCGAGGCGGTGGCGCTGATCACGGTGGGGTAGTAGGGGCCGTACTGGTCGGAGAGGTGGCCGTAGAACTTGACGCTGGCCTCGTGGCCGTAGCGGGCGTTGACCCGGCCGATGGACTCCCGCCGCCCGCCGGCGGGGAAGCGTTGGGCGTCGGAGGACGACGTCGTGCCTTCCCCCCAGTGGGCGGCGAAGGGGTGCCGGTGGTGGACGTTGATGAGCTCGGCCAGGGCGCGGGTGTAGGTCTCGTCCCGCAGGTGCCAGTCGGCGACCCAGGACAGCTCGTCGTAGGAGGTGCCCGGGCAGGCCTGCGCCATCTTCTCCAGGCCCAGGTTGGTGGCCTCGGCCAGCAAGACGGTGTACAGGGCGGTGGGATCCTTGGGTGGCCGGCCGGTCTGGAGGTGGGTGAAATGCCGGCTGAAGCCGGTGAGCTCATCCACCTCGACCAAGAGCTCCGTGATCTTGACCAGGGGCAGCCTGGCGGCGGCGCGCTGGACGAGCACCTCGGCCTCCGGGGGGACGGCCGTGACCAGGGGCGTGATGACCAACCGGTCGCCCCTGAACCGCACGTCCGGCAGCCGGTCGGCCTCGAGCGCCGCGCCGACGGCGGTGAGCTCGTCGTGGACCTCCCGGCGGCGTCGCTCCAGGTAGGCGACGGCGTCGGTCTCGACCGCGACGGGCAGCGAGCCCGCGCGCTGCAGGTCCTGCCAGGCGGGGTCCGGCAGGAGGTAATCGTCGAAGGCCTGGTACTGGCGGCTCCCGGCCACCCACACGTCCCCGGCGCGTAGGCGGTCGCGGACCTCGCTCAGCGCGCACAGTTCGTAGTAGGGGCGGTCGATGCCTTTGCCCGTGAAGACGTGCGGTTCCCACCGGGGCGTAACGAACCCGGTCGGGGCCTCACGAGGCACCCGCTTGCGGCCGGTGGCATTGAGCCGCCGAAGCAGCGCCAGCGCCTCCAGGAGGGCCTGGCTGGCCGGAGCGCCGGAGAAGGCGAACGCGTCCAGCAGGGTCGGGGCGTAGCGCCGGAGCTGCCCGTAGGACGCGTCCAGCAGGGCCAGGGGAGCGAAGGCCGGGGGCCGAGCCAGGCGCGCGGCCTCGTCGACCGTGCGCACGAAGACGTCCCACGGGAGCACGGCCCGGATGGCGTCGAAGGGGTCGCCCGCTTGCTCCTCGGCGGCGATGAGGGCCTTGCCCACGGCGGCGTAGAGGCGCACCTTCTCGTTGATGGCCCGGCCGCTCTGCTGGAACTGCTCGGCGTGCGCCTGGCGGCTCGTGGCGTGGAACTGCCCGATGAGTCGATCGTGGAGCTCCAGGGCCTGGTCGGTCAGCGTCGCGCCGGCCTCCAGCAGGAAGGCGACGAGGGTGGCGTAGCGCCGCTCGGGGGGGAAGCGCTGCAGCAAGTACGGCGAGTAGCGCGCCCCCTCGCGCGCCAGGCGCAGCAGCCGGTTCTGATGCACCTGCCGGGCCACCATCGGGTCCAGCCCCAGGACCCGGATGCGCTGGAGGCGGGCCACCACCTTCAGGAAGGTGACCGGCACCGGGCGGCCCGGCGGCTGGCGCAGGTCGGTCAGGGGCACGGCTCGCGCGCCCCGCCCGCTCCCCGGCGGGGTAACCAGCAGGGCGTCGAGGGCGTGGCGCTGCATCGCGCTCAGGCCGGAGGTCAGGCGGGTGAACACCAGACGCTGGGCGCGCCGGCGGGTCTCCCAGCCCAGGCGCTCGACGGTGGAGAGGGCCGGGGCGACGATCCGGCGGGCCCGCATCTCGTCGAGGAGGGCGACGACGAGCGCCACGCCGGCGTCCGTGCCCAACGCGGTGGGCAGTAGCCAGGCGGCCAACTCGCGGTAGACGCGGGCGTCGAAGGGGCGAAAGCCGAATGTCTGCTGGAGCTCCTGGAGGTGCTCACGCCGCGTGGGGTCGCGCTCGCGCGCGTACTCCTCGAAGGCCGTCGGGTCGACGCCCACCTGCCCGGCGAGCTTCGCCAGGACGGCCGGGGGGACCGTGTCCTCCGGCTGCAGGGGACGGCCGGGGAAACGCAGGGCGGCGAGCTGCACCGCAAAGCCCAGCCGATTGTGCGGGCGCCGGTGCCGGTTAATGGCCGTCAGGTCGTCTACGGAGAGCGTGTAGTACCGCGCCAGGTCGCGCTCGGAGAGCGCGGGGAAGGTGGTGAACTGGACGCGTTGGGCGGGGGAGAGCAGCTCGCGGGTCGGCACCAGGAGGGTCCTCAGTCCGAGCAACGCGCTCCGCGGGCCCGAGTCGCGCGGCCGGCGCTGGTGTCCGGAAGAGGAACCCCCACCGGACGATCCAATGGGCGGCCGACCGGCCGCCACCGACTCCCGCGGCCGGCGTCTCATTTAGGGTGTCCGGTGACATGTCCGGTGAGGGGGGGCGTACCGTACACTCAGCGGGTGAGTGCGACGCTGGTCGGCTACGCCCGCTGCTCCACCGACGCGCAGGACCTCACCGCCCAGCGCGCCATCTTGCTCGGGCTGGGCGTGGCCGAGGACCGCATCTACCTGGACCACGGCCTCACCGGCACCGACCGCGGCCGGCCCGGCCTCGCTCAGGCCCTGGCCGCCGTCCGCGCCGGGGACACCCTCGTGGTGCCCAAGCTCGACCGGCTCGCCCGCTCCGTCCCCGACGCCCGCGACATCGGCGACTCCCTCGCCGCGCGCGGGGTGCGGCTCTCCCTCGGCGGCACCCTCTACGACCCGACCGACCCGATGGGCAAGCTGTTCTTCAACATCCTCGCCACCTTCGCTGAGTTCGAGGTCGATCTGCTGCGGCTGCGCACCCGCGAGGGCATGGCCGTCGCCAAGGCCAAGGGCCGGCTGCGGGGCAAGCAGCCCAAACTCACCGGCCGGCAGCAGGCCCACCTGGTGCAGCTCCATCGGGCCGGAGCGCACACGATCGCCGAGCTCGCCGAGCTGTTCTCGGTCTCTCGGCCGACGGTGTACCGGGCGCTCGAGCGCGATCGCCTCCGCACCAGTCCCCGCTGACCGAACGCCGGTGGGGCGCGGTCGAGTCGCCCCCCGCGGCCGAGGACACCGACCCGAGCACCAGGCCTCCCTCGACTGCCCCGGACGCCGGCCCCACCAGCCCGCCCGCTGACTCGGGGCGCCGGCGCCTTAGCGTACAGATTTCCCGGAATGTGCAAGTGACCCGCAGATGCCGGAACTCGGCAAGAGGGGCCGCTCCGGGTGGGGGCGACGTGACCTTGCAGCTGTCGCTCCGCCCGCCTGGAGGCCCTCGCGCCTGGGTGTGCTCGCCCTCGTGCGGAAGCTTCGTGGAACTCATGATACCGTACACGCGAGCGGGCAGGGGGCACAAGGGGCGGGCCGACCGCTCGAGGTGGAGGCGGTCAGGCCCGCGCGCGGCCGATCCGCGCTGCGCACCCGGTCCTAGTGTCCCGTCGGCGCCGGGCGCTGGCGCGGCCAGGCACCGCGCGCTAAAGGCGGCCACGGCCTCGACGAAGCGGGGGTGCTGCTCCCAGTTGCCCATGTGGCCCGCCGGCCGCAGCACCACCAACTCGGCCTGTGGCAGCGCGTCCCGCATCCGGGCGCTCACCTGGGGCACGAGCACCCGATCGCGGTCGCCGGTGACGACCAGCACCGGCACCCCGATCCGGCCGAGGGTGGCGCGCTCGTCGTGGCGGAACATCCCCCGCACCCCACGCGCGAGCACCGCCGGGGAGGTCCGCGTGTTCAGCCGGGCGGCGGCGTCGAGTTGGCGCGCTCGGGCCGCCCGGCGAAGCCCGTCGCCCGCGCCAGGAGGTGCGCCGTGCCGTTGGCGTAGCTCAGCCAGGCGCTGAGCCACAGCAGGGGCCACAGCCCCACCGTGAGCCATAGCAGGGGCACCAGCACCGGCCGTCGCAGGGCGGCGAAGAGGCCGGCGGCGGTGGTGGTGGTACGCACGGGGTCGAGGTCAGTTGTGTTCACCAGCACCAGGCCGGCGATGCGGGGCCCCAGGCGCTCCGGGAACCGGCGCACAGCGCCAGCGTGGCCATGCCCCCGGCGCTGTGCCCCAGCAGCACCACCGGACGGTCGCCGGCCAGGGCGGCCACGGCCGCCAGGTCGCCGGCCAGCGCGTCCACGGAGTAATCGCCCGCCGGGGAGGGGCCGGAGCGCCCGTGCCCGCGCAGGTCGAACGCCAGCAGGTGGAAGCGCCCCCCCAGCGCGCGCCGGAGGTAGGCCCACTCCTCCACGCCGGCCCCCCAGCCATGGGCCAGGACGACGGGCGGCGCGTCCGGCGGGCCGTAGCGCTCGACGTGCAGGCTCGGTCCCGTCGGGCCGGCGCAGGCGCTCGACCGTCCCAGGGGCCAGGAGGTCGGGCGCAGCGTGGGGGTGGCGCAGGCCGCCGTGCCCCAGCAGCAGCAGCGTGCCCCAGCGCCCCGCCAGCGTCCACAGGACCAGCGCCAGGCCGGCGACGAGGGACCCCGTCCCCACCACCGCGCCCGTGTACCAGGCCCACAGCAGGCCCGCCCCGCCGGCGAGGAGTCCGAGGAGAGGAGGGCGACGAGCCAGGACAGCAGGAACGCCATCGGGGCGATCAGCATCGCGTGCGGCCATTCATCTCTGCGTATCATCGCATTTCAGGGCGGGATGTCCTCGGCCGGCTGCGCGCCGTGGCGGTGAGCACCTCCACCATCGTGCGTGCTCCCCTGGGCCGCGGGGCCACGACGCGCGGGCGCGCTACGGCGTCGTGGCCAGGGCCACCGCCGCGGCCAGGTCGCGGCAGCGCCCGATCTGGCGCACCGAGCCGCCGGCGGGGGGCTCGCGCAGCACGTGGTACACGCCGGCGCGCGGCGCCCAGTACACCAGGCCCAGCGCGTCGGCGACGGTGAAGGTGGCCCACTCCCGGCGGGTACCCACCTCGATGTCCTGCGCCCCGGCCGCCGCCAGGGCCGCCGCCAGGGCCGCCGCCAGGGCGCGCCGCCAGGGCCGCCGCCAGGGCCGCCGCCAGGGCCGCCGCCAGGCCGCCGCCAGGGCGCCGCCAGGGCCGCCGCCAGGGCCGCCGCCAGGGCCGCCGGGCGCCGGGCGTCCGCCCCGCCGGCGGGGGCAGCGGGGCGGCGCGGCGGACCGCCCGCTCCACCACGACGAGCAGGCTCGTCCAGGTCGAAGGGCTTGGCCACGACGGCGAAGAGCCCCGCCTCCCGGCTGCAGGCGCTCTCCCCCGCCGCCGCCTCGCGCACGGCGGCCGTGCTGGCGGTGAACATCACCACCGGCACCGCGCGGGCCCGGGCGTGGGCCCAGGCGCGTCGCGCCACGACTCCCCGTAGTCCAGCGGGCCGCGGCTGTCCAGGAGGAGGCAGTCGGGCTCCAGGCGGTCCACCGCGGCGCGGATGGCCGCGGTGGTGACGGCGCCGAGCACGGAGGCGGCGTACCCCTCCTCCGTCAGCACGGTGTGGACGAGGTCGCCCAGCACCGGCCCCCGCCCCCGCGCGCGCCGGCGCCGAGCGCCTCGACCGGCGCGCCGCCCGAGTGGGAGGGCGGAGGGGGTGGGGGATCTCCAGTCATGCCAGCACCATTCCCGTCGTGATCGGCCGTTCGAGCCACGCCCGGCAACGGCACGTTTCGTGCCTTGACCCGGCCGGAGCAGCGTGCTCCCGAGCAAAGGGGAAGCCGATGCGCCGATCGTCGCCGATGGGCGCGCTGCGCCCCATCCTCGTCGTGGACGACGAGGAGCCGATACGCGGGTTCCTGGCGCTGGCGCTGGTCCTGGAGGGCTACGCGGTGGTGGAGGCGCCCGACGGGGCGGCCGCCCTGGCGCGGGTGCACGAGGCCCCACCCTGCCTGATCCTGCTGGACATGCGCATGCCGGTCATGGACGGCTGGGAGTTCGCCCGGCGCTACCGGGCCCTGCCCGGCCCGCACGCGCCGATCGTCTGCCTCACGGCCGCGGCGGCGGAGGCGGACGCGGCTGTCCGCGGCGCCCAGATCCGGGCCACCGCCAGCCTGAGCAAGCCCTTCGACCTGGACGACCTGCTGGCCGTGGTGGGCCGCCACGTCCCGCCGCCCGGTCGGCCGCCGGACGCGCTCGAGGAGCAGCGATGAGGCGCACAGAGTCGCTGCCGCACGTGAACGCGGAAGGGCATGCCAGAGGGGCGGGGTAGCGCATGCCACGCCCCCCCGCCCCGCCCGAAGCGGGCCGCCGGGGCCTCCATCCCCGGCGCTAGCCCGGGGGACGGGTGCCGCGCCTCACGCAACGGAGATTCTTCTCGATTACGGGACGGCCGGCGGCGTTGCTCCCTCGCCCATCAGCTCGGCCGATGGCGCGTGCGTCAGTCCCTCTAACATCTCCACGCTGGGAGACTGTGCATCCGGGCCAGGACGTTCTGGATCCGGAGGACGAGGGGCGATGGCCACGACGTGGGCGGCGACGAGGTGGATCGGGTGACCCGCTCTCGTGCCGCCGACGCACCACTGCCCCCGATCTGGCGCCTCTGGTCGGTCACCGGAGGGGACCAGCAGTCTCCCGGCCGCCCGCTTTGAACGTCTGTCCCTCAATCTGCGCCAGCTGCCCGGCCAGCGTCGCCAGCGCTCAGCGGCCGAGGAACGAGAGCCCCTGGGCCTGGAGCGCCACGGCCCGGACGTCGGAGTCGCGCAGCGCCGCCACCAACTCGAGGTCGGCTGCGTCCTGTTCGGTGAGGGCGTCGTCGAAGAAGTACGTTGGTGGCACGCGGAAGTACGCCGCCAGTGCCGTCAGATGCTTCAGGGTCGGGTTGTTCTTCTTCCCCATCCGCAGGAGCCACAGATAGCTCGCCGAGATGGTCGGTCCCCCGCGGCGCCGGACCTCCGCCGCGACGGCCTCCAGGCTCGGATTTCCGGCGGCGCGGACAAGCTGGTCGAGCTTGTCCGCGAACGTCAGCGGGCCATCGCCTGTCTGCTGCCCACTGGTGCCGCTCACACTTGAGGAGCGTATCGACTAGCGAGCGGGTCCGCCAGCCCGTCCGGCTCACGTTGGTTGACACACGAGGAGGTGCAAGCAGGCCCTCTTCCTCGCAGGGAACGGGGCGCATCGCCGCGCTGCCTGGCGCGCACTCCAGCACCACGCGCGTGTCGCTGCCGGACGCGCCGGGAACGACGAGCGCCCCCGGCTGACCGAGACGGCCAAGCGGGGGCGCATCGCCGACGACGCGCCGAGCATCGCCGGGTGTAGGGGGGATCGTCACATTAACCGCGTGGAGGTCGGCGGCTGATGAGCCGCGGCGTGCTTGCACCCGGTAGTCGACCGCTACGTGGCGGCGAGCCCCGTGACCTCGCGCCAGGTGGCGAAGCGGGTCTGCAGCAACTCGTGGTACGCGGGGGCGGGAAGCAGGTGGCGGCGGGGGCGGAAGTGGTCAGAGATCGGGCCGAAGGGAGCGAGAAACTGCTGCGCGTGCGCCGGTGATTTGAACCGTTGGAGCACCCGCTCTCGTCGGCGGGTGGGGCGGTGCGAGTTCTCCGCCCGGTTGTTCAGCCCCTTGTGCCGCCGGTGCTCGATCCCCGGGAGCACGCGGCGGAGCGCGGGCGGGTAGCTGGCCAACTTGTCCGTGATGACCACCCGCGGCTGGTAGCCCTGCCCTTCGACCACACGACGGAGGAAGGTCTCGGCCGCCTCCTGGTTGCGCCGTGCCTGCACCAGAATGTCGAGCACCACCCCCTCCTGGTCGACGGCTCTCCAGAGCCACTGCCGCTGGCCGTTGATCTTGAGCTGCACCTCGTCCAGATGCCATTTGTCGCCCGGACGGAGGCGCCGCCGCCGGAGTCCGTTGGCGAACGCTGGGCCGAACTTCTGGCACCACCTGCGGATGGTCTCGTAGCTCACGGCGATCCCGCGCTCGGCCAGCAGTTCCTCCACGTCGCGGTAACTGAGGAGGAAGCGGAAGTACAGCCAGACGGCGTGGCTGATGATCTCGCTGGGGAAGCGATAGCGCTTGTACAGCGGCGCGGGTTGACGCATCGCCGAGTCCTACGGCATGGCCCTACCAACACGCCAGCGAGTTGCCGTGACAATGCCGTTGTGCCTACTACCCCCAGACGGGCGCAGCCCCAGCAAGCCGAGCGGAGCGAGAGCACTCTTGACGCCCAAGCCGGAGGACGCTGTCGCCAGAGGCAGCGCAGGGGACGTCGGTGACCCGCACCTCGGACTACCCGCCGGGGCTGGTCACGCCGCCCCGATCCGCGCCCTTCTGGGCCACCATCACGTAGTCCAGCGTATCGCCCCGCAGCCCGAAGAGCGTATCCAGGAACGCACCGGTCCACAGCACCAAGGCCATCGGGACCCACAAGGCGAGCCTCGGCAGCCGTGCCCAACCCCCGGCGTAGGTGTAGACCACCGTGTCGGCGATCCGCTGCGCGACGGTCGCCCAGAGGCCCGACGTGGGGGTGATCTCAACGACGTGGAGGCCGCTCTTCTCCGCCAGGTAGCGCAAGCCGTAGTGGGTGTAGCGGTAGAAATCGTTGGGGGCCATGTGGATCTGCCAGGTCTGGGGGGCCGTGAGCAGGAGATGCGCCGCCGGCCGGAGCGTGCGGGCGATCTCGGTCATGAGCGCGCCCGGTTCGGGAACGTGCTCCAAGACGGAGGTGCATAAGACGGTGTCGAACGCCTCACTGCGGAACGGGAGGGCCAAGCCGCTGCCGGCGACGTCCGCCGCCGGGTTCGGGGGGACGTCCACCCCGACGTAGTGCTGCACCTGCTCAAGGAGCGCCTGGTAGGGCTTGCCTCCGCAGCCCACGTCCAACAAGCGTCCCCGCGCGTAGGGGGCGCGGGTCTGGATCGCCCGCCGCAGCAGCCTCGTGGTGAGATGCTGCGGGTGCATCCTGGCATGCACCCAGGTTCCGCCGGGTAGGCGCCGGAGGCGCTCGCGCAGGACCTCCACACCCGCCGGTGACTCGTTCATACTCGACTCGTCCCCGTTCCGCTCTCATACGAGCGCGAGGCGCAACTCCGTCGCGCCGACGCTTCCGACCGGGGCCCACGCCGGTCGCCCGGCTCTGGCGGCCCCGCCGGAAGCAGGGATGTGCAAGATCTTGACCACGCATCCGGGCGGCGTACCGGCGTACCGGATTGAGCGACCATCGCCCCGCGGGTCCTTTTGTGGCCCCAGCGTGACCGCGCGGCCGCTGCCCCCTCGCACGCCAGTGCCGGGCGCTCCGCGAGATGGGGCTGATCGCGGACGCGGACAGCGGCAGCACGAACGACCCCTACCGCTACCGGACGGTATACCCGGCAGGCCATGCGGATGTGCCGCCGACGTCCGACCCCGCCTACATCCGGGGTTGAGGAAGATCGGAGCAGGATTGAACGGTAAGGGCGCCGCGTGACGCGGGGGCCGGCCGCGCCGTTGACGGGGCGTGCCCGTCGAGTTCCTCACCGAGGCCCAGGTCGCCGCCTATGGGCGCTTCGCGGGGGCGCCGTCGCGGGCGCAGCTGGAGCGGTTCTTCTTCCTCGACGACGCCGACCGGGGGCGCGTCGACCAGCGCCGGGGGGACCACAACCGGCTCGGGTTCGCGGTGCAACTCGGGACGGTGCGCTTCCTGGGGACATTCCTGGCGGACCCGCCGGACGTCCCGCGCGAGGTCGGCGACTACCTGGCCGGCCAGCTCGGGATCGCTGACCCACGGTGCCTGCGTCGGTACGCGGCGCGCTTGCCGACGCAGCACGAGCACGCCCGCGAGATCCGGCAGGTGTACGGCTACCGGGAGTTCGCGGCGGCGGCGGGCGAGTTGCGTCGGTTCGTGGCGGCGAGGGCGTGGGCGTCGGCCGAGGGCCCACGGGCGCTCTTCGACCGGGCGACGGCGTGGTTGGTCGAGCACAAGGTGCTGCTGCCGGGAGCCACGATCCTCGCCCGGCTGGTGGCGGCCGTGCGGGCCGAGGCGGCCGTGCGGGCCGAGGCGGCCGTGCGGGCCGAGGCGGCCGAGCGGTTCTGGCGGACGATCACCGAGGCCGCCGACGGCGTCGATCGGGAGCTGCGCGCCCGGCTGGAGGGCCTGCTGGTCGCGGAGGCCGGAGCGCGCGCCTCGCCCCTGGAGCGGCTCCGCGTGGCGCCGGCCCGCGTGTCGGGCCCGGCGCTGGTGCGGGCCCTGGAGCGGGTGGTGGCGGTGCGCCGGCTCGGGGCCGGCAGGGCCGGGCATCGCGGCGGCCCTGGTGGCGGTCCCACCGGGCCGGCTGGCGGCGCTCGCCAGGTACGGACTGGTATTGCCCCGCCTTGGTGGACACCCTCACACTAGGAGGCAAGCGGCCCCGAAAGAAGGGAGTCCGGACCAATGGGAGCGCGAACGAGACCGCCGTATCCGCCGGCGTTCCGTGCTGAGGCCGTGCGGCTGGTGCACGCCAACGGGCGGTCGCTGAGCCAGGTGGCCAAGGACCTGGGGGTGCACCACGAGACGCTGCGTGGCTGGGTCAAGCAGGACGCTATAGATGGAGGCCGGCGTGACGGGCTGAAGACGGAGGAGCGCACCGAGCTGGCCCGGCTGCGGCGCGAGAACCGCATCTTAAAGGAGGAGCGGGAGATCCTGCGCAAGGCAGCTGCTTTTTCGCGGCGGAGAGCGCGACCCGGTGAGCTGCTTCCGGTTCATCGCCGCGGTGGCGGCCGACCACCCGGTGGCGCTCTCGTGTCGCGTGCTGGGCGTGTCCCGGGCGGGCTTCTATGCCTGGCGGGATCGGCCGCCCTCGGCGCGGGCCCAGGTCGATGCCGAGCTGACCGGCTTGATTCACCGGCTCCACGACGCGAGCCGGGGCACCTATGGCAGTCCCCGCCTCCACGCCGACCTGCGGGCCGCGGGGCGCGCTGTGGGCGCAAGCGGGTGGCGCGGCTGATGCGCCAGGCCGGGCTGGCCGGCTGCCACCGGCGCCGGCGCCAGCCTCGCACGACCATCGCCGATCCGGCGGCTACGCCGGCCCCAAACCTGGTGCAGCGGGTCTTCAACCCGCTGGCGCCCGACCAGCTGTGGCTCGCGGACATCACCTCCATCCCGACCGGAGAGGGGTGGCTCTACCTGGCCACGGTGCTCGATGCCTTCAGCCGGCGCGTCGTCGGCTGGGCCATGGCCGACCACCTCCGGACCGAGCCTGGTGCTCGACGCGCTCACCATGGCCCTGGGCACCCGCCGGCCGGCGGCCGGGCTGATCCACCACTCGGACCGCGGCTGCCAGTACCCCTCCCTCGCCTTCGGCCGGCGCCTGCAGGCGGCCGGGCTCGTGCCCTCCATGAGCCGGGTGGCGAACTGCTGGGACAACGCCGTGGCCGAGCGCTGCTTCGCCACCCTCAAAGGCGAGCTCGTCGACCGCCAGGCGTGGCCCACGCGAGCGGCGGCCGCGCGCCATCTTCGACTATATCGAAGGCTTCTACAACCGCCGGCGCCGCCACTCCACCCTCGGCTATCGCAGCCCCGCCGCCTACGAAGCCGCCCATCAAGCCACCCCGACCATGGCCGTGGCGTAACGTTGAAAAACGACCTCGTCGAACGATGCCGAACGAGAACGTGTCCACCCTACCGGGGCAATATCAGAATGACGGCGAAGGCGCCAGCGCTGCGGCAGCTCGCCGAGCCGCGGCGCACCGCCACCCTGCTGGCGACCGTGCAGCGCCTGGAGCGGGCGGCGCTCGATGACGCCCTCGACCTGCTGGACGTCCTGTTGGCGACCAAGGTGCTGGCCCGCGCCGAGCGGAAGTCGCGGGAGGCGGCGCAGGAGACGGCGCGGGGCCGGCTGCGCGCCCACTCCCTGGCCCTGGCGCGGTTCGCCGCGGCCTCGACCACCCTGGCGGCCGTCGTCCAACTCCTCCTGGACGCCACCGCCGTGGACGACGACCTCTCCCTCGCCCAGGCGTGGGCGGCGCTCGAGCGAGCGGTGCCCCGGAGCGAGGTGGCCGCCGCGCTGGCCGCGGTCATGGAGCTGGCCGGGGCGGCGGCGTCCTCCCCGCCGGACGAGGACGGCGAGGCGGCGCGCCGGGCGGAGCTGGTCAAGCGCTACGGCACGGTACGGCCGTTCCTGCCGCGCCTGCCCGAGGTCGTCCGGTTCGGGGCCGTGGCCGGCGGGCGGGCCGTGCTGGAGGCGGTCCGGCAGCTCCCCGGGCTGCTGGGCCGGAAGCTTGTGGGGGCGGAGGCGATCGCCGACGGGCTCGTCACCGGCTCCTGGAGACGCCTCGTCTTTCCGGGGAGCTCCCCGAGCGATCCGCGCCGCGCCGCGGTGGCCGGAGCGGCCGGACTGGTCGACCGGCGGGCCTACGCCGTCTGCGTGCTCGAGCACCTGCACCGGGCGCTCCGCCGGCGGGACGTGTTCGCGGTCGAGTCGGATCGCTGGGGCGACCCGCGGGCGCGACTCCTGGACGGCGCGGCCTGGGCGCGGGCCAAGCCCGAGGCGCTGGCCGCGCTCCGGCTCCCCGAGCGACCGGAGGCGCACCTGGACGCGTTGGCCCAGAGCCTCGACGCGGCCTACCGCGACGTCGCCGCGCGGCTGCCGGCCAACGCCGCCCTCGAGGTGACCGTCGACGGGGAGGGCCGGGAGCGGCTCCGCCTCGACCGGCTCGACGCCGACACGGAGTCGCCCACGCTCGTCGAGTTGCGCGCCCGCGTCGCCCGCATGCTGCCCCGGGTTGATCTGCCGGAGCTGCTGCTCGAGGTCCACACCTGGACCGGCTTCCTCGACGAGTTCACCCACGTCTCCGAGTCCGGCGCCCCCCTGGACGGCCTCGTCCTGTCGGTGGCCGCGGTCCTCGTCGCCGAGGCCTGCAACCTGGGCCTGGGGCCGGTGGTGGAGCCCGCGGCCCCGGCGCTGGCCCGCGACCGCCTCTCCCACGTCGACCAGAACTACGTGCGCGCCGAGACGATCCGCGCCGCCAACGCTCGCCTCATCGCCGCCCAGGCCGGGATCGCCCTGGCGCGGGCTTGGGGCGGGGGGCTGGTGGCCAGCGCCGACGGCCTGCGCTTCGTCGTGCCGGTGGCCACCGTCAACGCCGGCCCCAACCCCCGCTACTTCGGCCTGCGCCGCGGCGTGACCTGGCTGAACGCGCTGAACGACCAGGGCGCCGGCATCGGGGCCATCGTCGTGCCCGGCACCCTGCGCGACAGCCTCTCCATCCTCGACGTGTTGCTCAACTTCGAGGGTGGCCCGAAGCCTGAGGTGGTGATCACCGACACCGCCTCGTACTCGGACATCGTGTTCGGGCTCTTCCGGCTCCTGGGCTACCAGTTCTCGCCCCGGATCGCCGACCTCGCCGACACCCGCTTCTGGCGGATCGACGCCAGCGCGGACTATGGGCCGCTCGACGGGATCGCCCGCTCCCGCGTCAATCTCCAGCGCATCCGCGAGCAATGGCCGGACCTGCTGCGCGTGGCTGGTTCGCTCGTCACGGGCACGGTGCGCGCCTACGACCTCCTGCGGATGCTCGGCCGGGACGGCCGGCCCTCGGCGCTGGGCCAGGCCTTCGCCGAGTACGGGCGGCTGCCCAAGACGCTGCACCTGCTGGCCTTCGTCGACGCCGACGACACCTACCGCCGGCAGATCGGCGCCCGGATCAACCTGCACGAGTCCCGCCACCAGCTCGCCCGGCACCTCTTCCACGGCCAGAAGGGGGAGCTGCGCCAGCGCTACCGCGAGGGGCAGGAGGACCAGCTGGGCGCCCTTGGCCTAGTACTCAACGCCGTGGTGCTCTGGAACACGCGCTACATGGACGCCGCACTGACCCGCCTGCGCGAGCGCGGCCACCTCGTGCGCGAGGAGGACGTCGTCCGGCTCGCCCCGTTCGGCTTCGCGCACCTCAACGTCCACGGGCGGTACACCTTCACCCTGTTCACGCCGCCCGCGCCGGGACGGCTGCCCTCCCCACGCCGGGCCCCCGTCGGACGGCCCGACCGGACCACGTCCCGTTGCCAGCACCGCACCACCTCCTGATGACGGGCACACGGCGACGTGCGGCGCGTTAGCGTTCAATCCTGTTCCGCTCTTCCTCAACCCCGTACTCGAACACCCTGACCCCTCAGCCGTGGAGGAGTGGGGCGCTCCAGCCCGCTGTTGGCTCAACCGGCGATCTTCCCTCCGCCGATCGGAACCTGGGCCTCATCGGGAACCGCAGCCTGGACGTCCAAAACGCCTGGTAAAACAGGCCGGTTCTGTGCTGGGTGCTCTCTAGCACCTGCCCGCGAAGATGCGCCGGTTCTGGCAGCATCTACGGGCTCAGCCGGCCTGTTTCTCACCGAGCGACCAACGGCCTCCTCATGCTCATCGGCATGCTCACCAACTTGTTCCACCTGACTGTTCGTTCCAGACCCGCCAGAACGGGCCAATAAGGCATCGACCCGCTGCGGTTGACCTAGACGCCGCCGCGGGGAATTCGCCTCGGTTTTGGCCTCGTGTGAAGTCGTGGAAAGGCCATCTTGGGGCAGGGTCTCGACCGCCATTGCTCCCTCCTCGCCGACCTGCCTCTCCCCTGTCTCCTCCAGACTCGGATGCTCAGCAAAGAAGGCCTCGGCCTCTTCTTTCAGGCTGGCCACTTGGCGCCGGTACCAGGCCTCCTGCTCTTCCGGGCTCGGTGTCTGACCTCGATGAACGATCTGGTAGCTGCGCAGCCAGCCGGCCTGGGCGGAGCGGGCCCGCTCTTCTGCCGGGGTAGCGTGACGACGGGCCTCGTTCCACAGGCCCATTCGCTCCTGCTCGCTCTTGCGCGCCTGAACCTGGCTCCGCCGAGCCTCGCTCTCTTTGCGCTGCAAGTAGTTCTCAGGGAAGGGGATCGGGTTGGCCAGAGAAGCTGCCAGCCAGCCGCCAGAGTTCTGGATAAACCCCTGACGGTGGGCCTGGCACCAGTCGTGGTAGTCGAGCAGCTGCCGGATGTAGTCAGGGCTGCGTGCCTTCAGCCACTTCCGGACGGCCGCTGCTGCCACTCCCCGCCTGGTCAGCTCGTTGGTCAAGTCGGCCAAGCCAAATGCGGCCAGCTCATCGGCTGGCGCCGATGCTCCCTGTGCGTCTCTTGGAGCCGTCCGGATGGGATCCTCAGTCGCCCGAGCCGCTGCGTCTCCCTTCTCTCTCAAACCAGAAACAACAACAGCACTCCCCTGGCTTGCTGGATCAGCGACCGGTCGAGCCGGGGTGGTGTCTTGTTGTTGTTCTTGTTCTAAAGACTCTTTGTTCTTGTTAGTGTCGGGGTTTGCCGACACGGTGGATGCCGACACGGTGGGCGTTTTGACCGTGTCGGGGTTTGCCGACACGGTGCCCTTTTCCAAGCGAGGAGGTTGCTGGGGCTGGTCAAAGATCCCCATCCGGGCGATCGGCAAGACCTGGTAGCGCTTGCCGCTGAACCGACCCTGGCCGGCCCGCTCCTGATCTGGCATCAGCATCACCGGCTTCCCCTGAAACCGGAACTGAGCCAGACTCTGGATCCGCTCGTTGGCGGTCTGGCGGGTGCAGCCCAGGGCCTTGGCCAACTCGTCCTGGGAGGGGTAGCAGTAGCCGTCCCGGTTCATGTAGGTGGCCAGCACGCACAGTGTCTTCCAGTCCCGGTCAGGGATGGTGGCCAGCAGACCAGAGGTCCGGGCGGCCATGTAGAGCTTGACGAAAACCCGCTCGAACCGCTCCCCGGTCAGCAGGTCGTGCTCCTGCTGGGTCTCGACCGTGACCAGTCGTTCCGCCACCTGGGCGGTGCTGTCAGGCAATGTAGATGTTGGTTGTTGTCGATCTTTCTCAGGCATAAAGTGACCCCCAAAGCCTTGCCGCCCTAGGGGTCGCGTGGTACCGTCTTCTTGTCTAGGGAAGGGGCGGTTGGGAGCGACCTCCGGGGAGCTGCCGGCCGTCTTTTCTTTTATTCAGTTATCGAGCTAGCCTGACATCAAGCTAGCATGCTAGCAATCACTCGTGCTAACACGCTCGACTCTCTGTTCTGCTCATAGTCTTCAAGGATGTAGTTGACGGCGATCCGGCTGATCTCGGTGTCGGTGGTCTTCGTACCCTGGCGTTGGTACGAGTAGGCGATGTCCCGCAGCCGGAGCTTCTCCTGCGGGGTGACTCGCATGTAGACGACTTCCTTACCTGGCACCCGCACGCTCTTGCGGATCTTGTCCACCCACGCATCACTCTGGTCACCAGCCTCGATGCCGTTCTGCTTGCGAGCTCGCGTGCTTGCATGCTTGCTTACACGCTCGACGGGTTGGTTTCTCGCCTGGGCCGTCTCCCCCTGCATCTCCTCTGGGAGGGAGGGGGCCTGACCTTTCCGCGGAGCAGGTCGGGACCGGGACGGGATGTCTGCTGGGGCGGCTTCGGGCGCCTCGGTTGCGGAAGCAGCCGCCGCCACGGGATCGGCATCGGGATCAGTGGCGCCGGGAGCGGTCGCCTCGCCGTAGAACAGCCTGGCGCCTTGACCCTTCAAGGACACTCGCTTAGGAGGCATGAGAGACCTCCTGGGCAAGCTGGGTGAAGGCGGCGGCAACCTCGCTGTGGGGGTCGTAGTCAAGGATCGATAGACCGGCCGCCGGTGCTTCCTTGAGTCGGGTGGTGTTCTTGATGACCACGCCAAACACCTGATCGGGGAAGTTAGTGCGCAGCTCTTGGAGGATCTCGTTGGCGTGGCGGAGGCGGCCATCGAACTTGGTGGCCACGATCCCGGCAATCTTCAGGTCGCGGTTGAGCCGCTTTTGGACATGGGTGATGGTGCGCAGCAGGTGTTGGAGCCCTCGGGTGGCGAGAAAGTCGCACTCCATGGGTATAAGCACTTGGTCAGCCGCGCCTAGGGCGTTCATCGTCAACAGGCCCAGGTTGGGGGGGCAATCGATCAGGATGAAGTCGTAGCGCGAGCGCACCTTGGCCAAGACGTCCTTGAGTACCAGCTCGCGCAGGGTGACGTTGAACAGCTCCACCTCAGCCGCTGCCAGGTCGAGGTTAGCTGGAAGGACTTCGACACCCGACGGGCTCTCGCGCACGACGGTCATGGGATCGATGCTGTCATCCAGCAGCACCTGGTAGATGGTGGCAGTCAATTGGGCCGCTGGGATCCCAGCCGACGCCGAGGCGCCGCCCTGCGGATCCATATCCACCAGCAGCACCCGCTTGCTCCTCCGGCTTAGGGCAACGGCCAGGTTGAAGCTGGTCGTCGACTTACCGACGCCGCCTTTCTGGTTGACCACGGCAATGATCCGGTTAGCGGGAAGAGCCGCAGTCTGACCGTTAGAAGGGGTCAGCAGGGCGGTGACAGAAGAGGCAGTCACCCGCAGCTCACGCTTGAGCTTGACCCCTTGAAGGCGGCCCTCTTGGACGTAGCGTCGGACAGTCCGAGCATCGACACTCAGGCGTTCAGCAGCTTGTTCAGTAGACAGGTAATCGGGCATGGTTCCTATGTCCGTACGGCCGATAGTCTCATGGTCACAACGGACAAGTACGGGCAGTAGAACACAGCCCGGCCTGCCAGTCAACCCACCAGAATCCCTATAGGGCAAGAGCGGCAGCCGCAGCAGAGCGCGGCGACTCGTAACTAGTTTTTGCTAGCTTGATCGCTCGCTAGCACGCTAGCGAGCATAATCGCCAGTACTCGAGCTGCCTTCTATCTGGGCTACCCCCAATGTTCGTGACATCTGACGCAAAACGCGTCCCGCTTCCGGTACCTTCATCGTGAGGGCGTGTAGCGAGAGATCAGGGCGAAGGGGACGGTTTTGAGACCGTAGCGGCGCTCATAGGCCCTGAAAGAGGAGAAGTTGAACCGGCCGCACATCAGCTAGGCAAGGGTTTGCCTCCTGCGCCGGCGAGTCCTGGTCTGGGAGCTCTTCAAGATGGAAGGGGTTCGGTGGGGAAGCGGGACCCGAAGGGCGCTCAGGGTTGGAGCACCGGCAGGCCGTACTGACGGAAGTCGCGGTCAAAGGCGAAGGCCGCCTCGATGCCCAGGCGCTCCATCACGACGAAGGAAGTAGCATCAGTCAAGGAGAACGCCTTGTCCGTATAGCGCTCGATGATCGAGAGGGCCCGCTGCTCGTCGTCCGCCGTCACCCGGATCAGGGTCGTCCGGCCGTCGGCCACTGCTGCCAAAAATCGCATCGCCACCGCTCTGCCGAGCCGGTTGAGCAGGAGGGCGTGGGTCTCGGCCTGGACGAAGTTGGTGATGAACACCCTGGGCCGGGGGGACTGCTGTTCCAAGCGTTCCAGGATGGCCAAGGCGGAGTGGTGGTTGTCGTCGCCCGGATAGGCCAGGGCGTGATACGCCGAGCTGTCCACCAGGACCGAATGCAGGAGGGGCGGTCGGGTCATACCTCCTTCTTGGGCAGGTACGCCTCGGCCAGGTACTTGTATTTGTTCGAGGAGACGTCAGTCGCTCCCTCGCGGTCGGTGCCTATCCCCACCAGGCTGCGCAGGAAACTGACGCCATCTCCAGACTTGCCCCGCTTACGGTGGGGGACCGGCGCCGGCGTCAACACCGCCACCGTTTCCTGATCGCGTACCAGCGTCCGGGCTTTACCGGTCGCCCTGACCTCCTCGGCCAGCGCCCGCAGCTGCGGATTATCCGTAATGTCGATCGGCCCAAGTTCTTGAGTCATGGCGGCATTATCCCACCGCCGGAGGTGCGGCAACGGGATCAGACCGCTGGAGCAATCCCAGTGGGACTTGACACCGTTGGTGGGTCTCACCCAGGCACGTAACCAGGAAGGTCCTCGATCGGGGTCAAGCCCAGATTAAGGGCGTCGCAGAGGGCCTGGGCCTTGGCCCGCAGCTGGGCCAGCAGGATCAGGGTGGAGACGTCAGAGCGAGCGGCGTTGCCGGGGTGGGCGTCGCCCAAGGCGGTGAAGGCGCCGGTCTGGGTGGTTACCAACGATGAACAGATGGCGAACCAGCCGTTGTCTCTGGCCAGGAGCTGGAGCAACCGGACGCTGATCGACACCACGCCCAGCTGGTGGCGGCCCACCAGCAATCCGGCGTAGACGATGTAATCGACCCCCGATGGGCGATCACCTATCACTGCTCACCTGAGCAGCATAGACAGTGAGTAGTGAAGCAGTCAATAGGACGCTAGCGCGGGTAGGCGGGTTACTGTTCGTGCGGGGCAGTCTCTCTCCCAGGATCAGGCAGTGGGTAGTCGCCAATCCAGCGCACCCACGGAGTGACTGATCCCAGTCTATTGATCGTCGCTGCGTCTCCCGTCCATAGCTCGACCTCCAGCAGCTGCGCCAACACCACGTAAAGGGGATCGTAGGTGCGGGTCAACCTATGGGTGTGAACAAAGGTCAGGGTTTGGCTGTAAAGGTCGGCTGGAGTGGCCAGGGTGATGGGTAGATCCAAGAAGTCCTGAAGGTACTGCTGCGCCTCCGGCAGCGAAATTGCTTTGGTCGGATCGCTGTAGCGGGTGCGCTTGTAGAGGGCGCTGAGGATCTCTGAGGGAAGGGTGACAGGGCCATAGAGGGGAACTCCGCCACTGAGGGTATCGGCAACCAGTGCCTGAGCCTGTGCGGAAAACTCTTCGACCAGGACGAGCTTGATGCCGACACTGGCATCAATCACCACCCCGCCACTCATAGGCGGTCGGTCATCTCCTGCCGGGTCTCCTTAATCAGTTCAACCGAAGAGGAGTAAGGCACCCCACCACGGCGGGCCAGCTGCTCCTGTGTAGACCGTCTGGCTCTCTCTAAGGCAGCCAGACCCCGTTGGACTTCCTCATCGGTGAGCTTCCGGCTAGGGAGAGAGGCGTCGGCTGGCACGGTGGCCTCCTGAGGACGAGCAGCCACCACCTTTCGTGGGGCGATCACCCAGCCTTCGTCCGTTTCGGTAATCTCCACCAGATCACCCTTCTTGATCCCACGCCGGCGCCGGCCCTCTGCGGGGAGAGTGACCTGACCTTTCTCTTGGATGCGGGCTAGTTTACGCTCTGCCATTGTCATATGTCCTACAGTCATACTTTCCGACATTATACCACATAATAAAACACAAAACTATGAATGTTTCCACATTCTGAAGCGTTATCCGTTATAGAAGTTTCCCGATCATTCATTCTCCAATTCGGAGAGGACTTGACAGGCTCGGTGGGTGTCAGTCCGAGACGTAGACGTAACCGTGCAGATCCTCAATCGGGATCTTACCGCGATTGAGGACGTCGCAGAGGGCATGGACCTAGCCCCGCGCCGGCGGTTGCCGCTTGGGGTCCGGCGCATCACCTGGTGAAGGCGGTAGCTGTGGCTTGAAGTACTCACATAACGCGTTCACGCCGATCTTGCCTACCAGCCACAGGGCGGTGCCGGCCATCGCGTACGCGGCGCCTTCTCCTATGCCGTGGGTCGTGGCGACGCTGCCGCCAATGGCGGCGATCAGAAGCTTGCTGTTGGTCGCGAGCGTTGCCACCTCCTTTGCATACCGCGGGTCCCCGGCACACAGGGCAGCGTGTACCTCTGCCAACACATAGGCGACGAGTCCACTATGCCCAAACTGCTCAAACCAGTCGCGACTCTCGCCACCGCCGCCGCCGAAGATGTGTCCTGAGTGGAAGGTTCCCCTCGTGGCGCGCTGGCGTATCTCCATGATCTGGGAGGGATCGTCGCCGCGGAAGGTGAATTGCAGGTCGCGAAAGGCCACGATGTCGAACCTGGTCTGCGGATCGGGATAGGTGGGGTTGACCTTCAGCCCCTGCTCGCGGAACCACTACCGGAGGAGGCCACCATGGTCACGGAACTCCGCCAGTTGCTGGATCACCCACCGCTCCTCCGGTGTGCGTGCAAGGTCAGCGGCATCCTTGAGAGCCATCTCCACGGATGGCAGGTCTACAGTTGTCATCTCACAACATGAGCTAAGGAGATGACCTGGCCCTGCGGCTGCGTCTGGTGGGTGAGGGGGAGACCTCCTCTGAGGCCGCTTCTTGCACCTGCTGGTCGGGTGATGGCTGGACCTCAGCGGTCTCCGGCAGCTCGGCCCGGGCGCGGTCTGCTTGCTCGGTGGTGAGCGGCGGTTGCTGCTCCGCGGGGATCGCCTCCTCAAGACCGAGATCTGGAGCAGCCAGGGCCGCGTTGATCGGTTGATCGCCTTGGTGGCCGGTCGGGTCAGCGACCAGTTCAGGCAGGTCCAAGCGATGGGCCTGCCGGCGAGCCGCCCGTGTCGCCCGCGCCTTCTCTACCCGAGCCTGCTTTTGCTCGGCAGTGATCTTGACCGATCGCTTCTCAGGCGACACCACCCGAAAGCGGACCGTCTCCTTGTCTGCGCTCAGCCGGGTGATCCGCATGCCGAGCTGGGCAACCGCCGTGTTCAACTCCCGCATCACCTTGCGCGAGGTCTCGCCGCCCTCCAGAGGGAGTGCGACCACCTGGCCGACCGTTAGCTTGCGCAGGAAGGCTGTGTACGCACTCAGATCGCCGGTGTTTGAGGAGACCTGGGCTCGTGAGAAATCCGGCACTGGTTGCACCTCTAAAGGGGATTATAGGAGCGTGGGTGACGGGCAACCTGCTGGTCGTGGCCTTACTCGCTCAACATGATCTTCTGTCTCGGTGGAGGATGCAGGCCCGGGCGCCCAACCAGACCGCTGGGAGAGCCCTTAGACTATCAGTCTAGCGTCAGAAAAGAGATAGATATACGACGGTAACGCCTCCTACATGCGTGACACAGCGTGGGCCTACGTCCAACTCCGTTGGGGCAGGGCCACCCCTGTAGTCGCCTGGCAAGGGAAGGCATGGCAATGGACAGAGGCATGAATGAAGAAGCAGGGTACGGGGGGCCGGCGCGCCCAGCGGGCCGCCCTGGACCGCCCAGAGAGCACGCCGGTGAAGGGGGCCGCGTCCTCATGGTGGAGGACCATGCGGACATCCGAGAGATCGTCACCCTCGGTCTGGGCGGCCTGGGCTACGAGGTGCATAGCGCCCCGGACGCGGCGCAGGGGCTGTCCAAGTTCCTCGCGCTGCGCCCTGACGCCGTGCTCATCGACCTGCTCTTGCCCGGCATGGACGGCTTTGGGCTGTGCCGCCGGCTGCGCGAGCTCTCGGACGTCCCCATCATCATCATCTCGGCGCTGCGCAACGAGACCCAGATCATCAGTGGCCTGGACGCCGGCGCCGATGACTACCTCACCAAGCCCTTCAGTCTCCAGGAGCTGAGCGCCCGCCTGCGCGCTGTGCTTCGCCGGCGGGTGCAGGAGGCGGTCCCGGCAGCGCGTCGGGTGGCCTTCGACGGCGGACGCCTGATGGTCGATCTCGAGGCCCAGCGTGTCATCCGCAACGGCGTGGATGTGCGCCTCAGCCCCACCGAGTTCCGCCTCCTGCGCTACCTGGTGGCCAACGCCCGTCGGGTCATCCCGCACCGCGAGCTGATCTCGCAAGTGTGGGGGGACGACGCCGCTCGGCTGGGCCCGTACCTCACGATCTACATCGGCCGGGTGCGCCAGAAGATCGAGCAGGACCCCACCCGCCCGCGCCTGATCACGTCCTGCCACAGCACGGGCTACGTCTTCGAGGAGACGCCCGTCCGGGGGACTGCCTGACCGACATGCCCCCAGTGGCGAGTGGAGAAGGGCGCGACCGCGATGCCGACGGGCATCACAGCGCTCCGGTCCGACGTCTGCGGCAGGAGGGTGGCTTGACGGGCGGGGCCGGGTGGCGGAGGTCTCCCGCCGCCGCGCCGTGGTACTCCCCCAGGAAGGAGTGGTGCCGTGCAGGGGTCGTACGACCAGACGGCCGAGGAGCAGCGACGTGGACGACGGTGGCGCTAGTAGCGCCCGGGGAGATGGCGTGCTGGTCGTGGACGACGACGCACCCATCCGGGAGCTTGTGTGTACGGTGCTGGAAGGGGCGGGCTACGCCGTCCACACCGCCGGCGACGGGGCCGCGGCGCTCCGCGTGGCCCTGGAGGTCCGGCCGGCCGTGATCCTGCTGGACCTCGGGCTGCCGGGGCTGGACGGGCGGCAGTTCCTCGCGGCCTACCGCCGGGGGCCGGGGCCGCACGCGCCCGTGGTGCTCCTGACCGGTGCCGGGGAGAGGGAGTCGTACGCGACGGAGGCGGGCGCTGCCGGCCACCTGAGCAAGCCCTTCAAGGTGGCCGACCTGCTCGCCGCGGTGGGGCGCCTGGCCCCCTGAACGGGTCCCGTCGGCTCCCGCGGGGGAGGCGTCAGTCGTCGCTGGGCCCGTGTTGGCCCTCTTCCGGGCGATACGCCAGCGCGTGTCGCCGGCAGCTCGCTCGGGTGTTCGCCCCCGATGCAGGGCGCCGAGTTTCGCCTCAGCCTGGGTCTGCCGCCAGCAGCGTCGGCGGCACCGGAGGCCCCGGCTACTTATCGTTGGTGATCAGGATGCGCTGCTCCTGCTGCGCCAAGGCGAGCACCGCTGGATCGAGCTGGCCCCGTTGATAATCGCGAACGATCGCGGTGACGTTGTGTCCCAAAGCTTGGAGGGAGCGGGCCAGAGGAAGATCAGCGCTCTCATCGAGCAAGAACCTCATACCACCGGGTGTGCTGCTGTCTCAGGTTGATCTGGTTGTCTCTGGGTGGGGCGCGCCGCTCCTTCCACCAAGCTGTGGGCGTAGTCCAAGCATGCTTTCACATCCTCAACGGTCAGATGCGGGTAGGCCTCGAACAGGACCGCCAGGTCTGGGTTCTGGGCCAGGCGCTTGAGCACCAGCTCGACCGAGATGCGAGTCCCCTTGATCGTCGGTTTCCCTGCCAGGAGGTCGGGGTGGGTGACAATCCGGTCGCCGTAGTGCTTGGTCATCTGTTCGGTGGTCATCGGCGCATTATCTCACCCCCGGAAGCGGGAGCTGCTGATTGGCCTGGTGTGTCGGTCTCTTCTGGGGTTGACAGCGTGAAGGAAAGTCCTCACTCGCCAGGTGTAAGTGCCGGCTGTCAAGTGGACGGCGTGCCGGGATAAAAGTGGTACAGCCTACGCCGGTGCCACGTCGCTGGAGCCACCCTCAAGGGTGCGGCCTTTGAGCCGCCACGAGGGTCCCTTTAAATAGAAGACATCGCCGTGGTGCAGGATGCGGTCGACGATCGCCGCGGCCAACGAGGCGTCTTGGACGATGGCGCCCCACTCGGTCAGGCTCTTATTGGAGGTGATGAGGGTCGGCCGCCGTTCGTACCGGCCAGCGATGAGCTCGTAGAGGGCCGGGCCGAAGGCGGGGCTGGTGGGCAGGTAGCCGAGCTCGTCGAGGACGAGCACGTCGCAGGTGAGCAACGGGCGCAGCAGGCGCTGGCGGCCCATGGTGGTCTGCAGCCGACCGAGGTGGTTGGCCAGAGTCTGGGCGGTGACGAAGCGGGCGGTGGCGCCGAGCTGCACCTGCTTGGTGGCGACGCAGACGGCGAGCATGGTCTTGCCCAAGCCGGGCGCCCCGATGAGGGTCAGGGTGCGGGCCTGCTCGACGAAGGTGGAGTCAAGGTAGCGCAGCACGACCTGGCGCTTGAGGTCGGGGCGGAAGCGGAAGTCGAACTGCTCGATGGTCGCGGCGAAGGGGAAGCCGGCCTGGCGCAGGCGGCGCTGGGTGGCGGCGTTGGCGCGGGCCATGGCCTCCTCGTCCAGCAGGCCCTGCAGGAAGTCGGCGTACCCGACGTCCTCCCGTGCGGCGCGCTCCAGCCAGGCCGGCAGGACGGCCGCCGCGTGGAGCAGCCCGAGGTGCTCCAGCAGGGGGCGGAGGTCGCCCCCGCCGGACACCGGTGGCGCCGGAGGCGCGGCTGGGGTCGACGGGGCGCTCGGCGGGGCGATGGACGTGCCGGACGGGGCGGTGGTCACCGGGCCACCTCGTGTCGCAGCGGGGCGGTCGTAGCCTCCGCCGTGGCCGTGTCGGACAGCGCTGGCCACGCGGAGTCCGCCCCACCGGGTGCATGAGCGAGCCCTTCTGGCGTGGTGGCTCCCCCGTCGAGCCCCCCCTCGGGCGGGTCGGCCCACACGTAGGCCTCGTAGAGGCTCAGCTGCCGGTCGATCTCGTCCTGGCGTGGCCCGTCCACGACGACGAGGAGCGGCGGCGGGGGCGCCGTGGCGTCCTGCCTGAGCGGTCCCGGCGCCGTGGGCCAGTGGCCCCGATGGGCCAGCAGCGCCTGCAGGTACTCGGCGCTGTAGGCGCTGTGCTCGGTCGCGTAGGCCATCGCGGCCAGCAGGGCGGTAGCCCCGTACTCCTCATAGAGGCCATAGACGGCCAGGATCTCCTCCCGCAGGTGGGCCCGGCGGCGGCGGGAGAGCTCACTCAGGTACCAGGTGGCGGCCTGGCCGAGCTGCACGAGCACGTCCCGGTAGAGCATGACCTGGGCGCGCGGCTTGCGCGCGAACACCAGGGCGTAATGCGCCGGCTCGACCACCCGCCGGTGTGCCCCGTCCGGCGCCCGGACGTGCTCGGCCAGCGCGAGCGCGTCTCGCCAGACGACGATCCGCTCCCGATGGACGCGGACGGTGACCGGCGCCCCGAGGTGGATGACGGGCACCGAGTACTGGTTGCCCAGGGCGGCCACCAGCGCCTCGGCGCTGACCCGCGCCGGGTGCAGGAACCCGTAGTCGTGGGCCGTCGCCGGCAGCGGCCCGCCCTTGGCCGCTTCTTCCGTAAGACGCACGCGCGGCGGGACGTCCGTTGCCTGCGAGGGGCGTTCGTTCGCGGCTACCAGCCACCCGTCACACTGCGTGGTCAGGTCGGCATCGTCGGCGAAGTCCCGGCCGGCCAGAAAGTTGCCCTTCACCCACTTGACCAGCGACTCCACGCTCCCCTTCTGGTTGCCGGCCCCCGGCGTGCAGGCCTCCGGGTGGAAGCCGAACTCCGCCGCCAGTTGCAGCAGCGCCGGGTGCCACACCGGCTGGTGCCGCGCGTCGCGCCCCGTGGTCACCGTCTTCATATTGTCGAAGACCAGCACCCACGGCACCCACCCCAGCGCGCATAAGCAGTCCACCAGACCACGGAAGAGCGTCTCCTGCCGCATCTCCGTCGTGAAGCGCACCCACGTCCACCGGCTGTACTTGAGCCGACAGGCCAGGAAGTACCGCGTCGCCGGCGGCTGCTGCGTGAAGGGGAAGGCCCGCACCTCGCCCCAGTCCACCTGCAGGTACTCCGCCGGCAACCCCTCGAACCGGACGGGGACGTCCGCGACCGCGGTGGCCTGCGCCTGCTCACGCCGCGCCTGCTGCACGGCCGCCCGGAAGACCGTGTGGCTCCCTGGGTACGGGCGCTCCGGGTCGGCCCGGGCCAGCTCCAGCATCCGCACCCCGGTCAGTCCCTCGCGCACCCACCGCCCGATCTGCTCTCGGTACGGGTCGACCACCGAGTGCCGGCGCCGCCGGGCTGGCGGCCGGTCGACCGGCTCCTGCAAGACGCGGGCGACGGTCGTCGGGCTCCGCCCGAGTTCCGCCGCGATCTGGCGCAGGCTCTTGCCCCGCTTGGCCAACAAGTGCATCGTGCTGCGTTCCATCTGCCGTAACATCCTTCCCCCCAGTCCTCCGACTGGGCTCTCTTACGGCACCGGCAGCGCGTACCACTTTTATCCCGGCATCTCCCCGGTCACTGTCCACTTCTATCCCGGAGCTTACACCAGGGTGGTGACGGCCTGACCTTTCCCTCGCAGGTGGGTAGCCACCTTCTGCAAAGTGGCTTTCTGAGAGCCGTCCTGAGCGGGGAGGATGATCAGCACCTGGCCGCGGGGGAGGGTGTTGGCCAGCTTCTGGTACTCGGCGCGGCGGGGGAGCAGTGAGGCCGGCACGATGGCCAGGTTATCCAACCGCACAGTGGCCTGGCGCAACACCGGGGGTGGACGATGAAAGCGGGCGGATTGGCTCAGGGCTGTCTCACCTCCTTGATAAAGGCTGCCGGTGGTAGAGGTCTGTATCCCTGCTGACGCAGGAAGATGGACCAGACGTCGCGCTCGTACTCGTCTTCTCCCAGGTGGTCATGATCCGCTCGACCCCGCAGAGGTGGCGTAGCAGCGACGCTTCGAACCCTTGCCAGACGGTGAGGTGTGCCATGTCCGCTGCTGGATCGTCGCCGGAGCGGAAGCGGTCTTCGAGAAAGCACTCCCACAGCACCAGGGTTCGCTCCTGATGGTAGTACCAGGCTTGGGCGTGGCCGATGTCTCGCCGGCGGAAGGTGCGCACCTCTGAGCCGACCACGCGGCCGATCTCGGCGCCCGGTCTCGTTGCCACTTCGGGGTAGGGGAACCGTGGGGACAGCGCAACCGTCAGTCGGATGTCCGGCTCCAGGATGTAGGGCTTGGCCTGGACGTAGGTGCGCCTTCCTCGCTGGTGCTGGAGAGGGAAGATCTCCTGAGGCTCGGTGTAGGGCTCGTCGGCAACGTGCAGCCGCAGGTGGATCCCCCACTGACCGCCCGGAAGCGGGGCCTCGCCGAGGAGCTCGTCGTGCTGGAAATAGGGATCGCCCTCGATCATCAGTGGGTGCCCTCCTGGTCTTCTGGGCAGGACGGGCGCATGCTCCAGATCGGTTCATCCTCACGCCGGCGGGTCGGATCAAGCGGCGCCTCTGCGGCGCCCAGCACCTTGACCTGGTGGATGTACTGCTCCAGGAGATCACGCACTAAGGTGGACAGACTCTTCCCCTGTTCCAGGGCCAGGGCCCGGCACTCTGCGAGCAGCTCTTTGGGCAGACGGACGTTGGTGACCACCAGCTTGCTCATCGCTGTCCGGCCTCCTCCTTCGGCTGCTCCAACCGCTGTTTCTTCGCCTGAACTACCAGGGTGGCGATCTTTTTCCGCAGCTGGGTGCGCTTGGCCGCCTGGCTGGCGTCTTGCCAGAGGTCTTCTTCCCACCGCAGTCTGGCCGTGGCTCTCCCGTTCAGCAGGACGATGACCTGGCCGCGGTCCGCCTGGATCCAGTCCAGGATCGTGAAGAGGTGGTCACGGAAGATGGTGGCGGGCAGGGTGATGGTGGGGCCTGGGACACTCATGGGCGGGCGTCCCTCCTGAGACGGGCGAACACCTCTTCGTCGTAGCCGTCCGTCCGCACGTCGAGCTCGATCAGGTAGAGGAACCGACTTCGATACCACTCCCAGCAGTACCCCCGGGGCCGCTGCCTATCTGTTCGGGCGTACATCCCGCACCACTCACACTGCCGCACGCCGGGTGGGAAGTAGTGGGCGGTTCGGCCCCAGATGATTTTGGCCCAGCGATCCTGCTGCACCAGGTCGATGTAGCCGCCGGTCTCGACCAGGCGCTGGCACTCGGCAAGGGGGAACTTGGCGTGGAGCACGCAGTGGAGGATGGTGGCTTTCTCGCGGACGGTCATCGGTGAGCTAGAGGCCCCCTCCTTCCCAGGACAGGCGCTCGACCGCCTTCTCTAAGTCTCGCTGGCTGGGGGTGGTGTAGATGGCCACGGTCTGCAGCTTGGAGTGGCCGAGCAGCGCGGCCACGGTCACCAGGTCGCTGCCGAGATCTAACAGGTGCTTGCCGAAGCTGTGGCGCAGGGTGTGGGGGGTGACCCCTGGCAGCTGAGCCAGGTAGGCGTACTTGGTCAGCAGGTGCTCCACCGCCCGCGGCTTAAGGCCCCCGCCGCGCTGGCCGAGGAACAGTGCTTCGCTCAGAGATACCGGCCGCTTCTTTAGGTAGGTGTTCAGGGCCCGGCGCACGTCGGCGTTTAAGGGCACCACCCGCAGCTTGCGGCCCTTGCCGGAGCGCACCGTCAGGCTGCCGGATCGTTCGGAGACGGCGATGTCGTGCAAGGTCAGGGCGCACAGCTCGCTGACCCGGATCCCGGTGTGGCGCAGGGTCAGCACCAGAGCCTGGTCGCGGGTACTGCCGTGGCGCTCGACGGCCCGGATCAGCTTGTCCAGCTCGCGCTTCTCTAAGGAGCGCGGCGCCCGCGGCGAAGCGGCCACGCCCTTGACCGCATCAGTCGGGGCCTCGCTGAGCTGCCCCGTGGCCACGCTGTAGCGGAAGAGCGCCCGCAGGGCCGCCAGCCGCCGGTTGATCGTCGCCGAAGCGCGGCGCTCGACGGTCTGGAGGTGGGCGCGGTAATCGCGTAGATCGGTGGGGGTGACGGAGCCGGGGGCGAAGGCCTCGCCGACGGTCCTGGTGAACCACGCCGCGAAGTGGGCCAGGTCCCGCCGGTAGCTGGCGGTGGTGTTCGCAGCAGCGTCCCGGCGGCCGAGGTCTTCGAGGAAGGCGACGACTGTGGGGTGGGGGAGCGGCGGTGCTGCGGGTGGATCCTGACTCATAGACGGGCGTCGTACCGTTATGCGTCGAGTTTTCTCGGCCTTACCCGCAGGAGCCCTCCCAAGGGCGTGTTTCGCCGGGGGTCACAACTCGACGCATAAGGAGCATTCTGCGCCCTCATTATGCGCACAGTCAGGGCGAACGATCAAGAGGGCAGAACGAGGTTGCTCTAGATCGCGGCGAGGAGGACGAGAGCGCCGCGTACGGAGATGCGAACGGCGTCGTCCATGTTCTCGTCGGTCAACCTGACGCGGCAAATGATGGTGTCGCCGGTCGAACCCACCCCCAGGGACACATGGAACTGCCCAAGCGGCCGCTCGGTCAACGTCGTCCCGCCTGGGTGGACGAACGCCCCGCTGAACGAGGACAGCACGGTGAAGAACCCTGACCTCGGTGGTCGGGTGAAGCGTCTGGTTTGCTCTAAGGGCCGCCCAGGCAACAGGTTGTTCCTGCCTCCTGGCTCATTAAAGTCGAAGGAGAACGGGACGATGCCTATGACGGCGCTAATGGGGAACACCGCAGGCTCCTCAGATCACGAAAGCGAGGCAAGCGAGAACCTCGGGCGTCAGCGCAGTGCTGGTCGCCAGTTGCGACCGCTCCTGATCAACGGAGCAGCCTCCCCAACAGGAATCCGAGACCGGCCGCCGCGAGGAGCGCCACGGCGGGATTGCGCTGCACAAGACGCTCTAGCCCGTATCCGGATGATGTCTTCGGCGGTGGGAGCTCGAACTGGACGAGGTCGGGGTCATCCATCAGCACAAACTGCGCGGTGGGACTCGGCGTAGCCGCATCCTGAGCGGTCGCATCATTGGGTGGCGTGGACATTGGGGCCCCCTGATCAGAGAACGAAATCGGAAGAGTGGCCGCTGCCCCGGCCAGTCCGTGCGCTTGGAGGATGGCGACCCGGGAGGGGCTTGTCAAGCCCCGACCTCCAGCACGGCCACCCCCGGCTCGACCGCTGCCACCGTCCCCTCTAGGGAAGCGATCACCTCCAGTGCTCCTCTTCAGAGAGACCCGCTTGATGATCACCTGCGCATCGGGCCTAGCGCCAGAGCGCGCGTTCAGGCAGGCTAGCTGGAGGAGCACGCAACCCGGACAACATAGGCGGGTGGGCCCGGCACCCGGCAAAACATAGCGCGGCCGCACACGGCCGCGCTCAAGGGAGACTCGGTGCTGCGCCCGAGCGCCAGGTTGAGCGTGATGTGCGACTACAATCGCCGAGAGGCGTACCACACAGTATGGCCATTCCTGACTATCAGTCGTTGATGCTCCCGTTGATGCGCATCGTGGCAGATGAGCGGGAGCATTCCATTGCCGAGGTCCTCGAGACCCTGGCCGCGCAGTTCGCATTGGACGACCACGAGCGGGCCCAGACGACTCCGAGTGGGCGACAGGCGCTCCTCTATAACCGCATGAACTGGGCTCGGACGTACCTCAAGCACGCCGGGCTCATCGAGAGCACCGGTCGCAGCCGGGTCCGTATCACCCGGCTCGGGCAGGAAGCCTTAGCCGAGGCCCCTCCGCGTATTGACAACAAGTTCCTCCGACGGTTCCCGTCGTTTGTCGAGTTCCAGACGGCATCACGGAAGCGAGACCACCAGGGCCGGGCTGATGAGCCGGTCAGCGAAGAACCGCTCGCGCCGCCGACCGGTCTCCCCACGCCGAGCAGCGGGCTGCCCACCCGTGCCGAACTCGAGGCTGCCGTGCTCACGGTGCTCGCCGGCTCATCAGACGGTATGGAGGCGGCGGCGATCCTGGATGCTGTCCCCGCGCAGTTCCCGGCACTGACCCCCGCCGCGCTTGAGCAACGGACCCAGGATGGACGCAACCAGCAACTGCGGTATGACGCCATGTGGGCTCGGCAGTTCCTGGAATGGCGGGGATTGATCCGGCCGGTCCGCTGGCGGTTCCACCAGATCACCGAACAAGGGGCCGCTCTCGTCGCCGGCGCCCGGCGTCCGGACGGATCGGTGGACGTCCAGGCGCTGGCCGGCATGTTCCCCGCGCCGCCGAGGAAGCCGCGCGACCTCGGTGATGACGAGGGTGACGGGCATATGGGGGCGGAGCAGTCCTCGTCGGCCCCGGGAGCAGCGGCTGAGGTCGGACCCGATCCGCCTCTCGACGCCCCGGCGAACGGTCCGACTCTGTCGTTTGTCGACGCGGCCGAGCGCATCCTCGCGGGCTTCGGCGGGGGAAAGTCGATGCACTACCGCGAGATCACCAAGCTGGCCTTGGAGACGGGCCTGGTGCGATCAGCGGGCTTGACGCCCGAGCAGACCCTCTACGCGCAGGTGTTGAGTGCGATCGCGAAGGCTGAGCGTCGGGGTCAGACGCCTCGCTTCGTCAAGCACGGGCGCGGGCTGATCAGTCTGTCTCGCGTGGCTCCTCCCGGGCTGGCCCAGCAGATCGAGCAGCACAACCGAGAGGTCAGTCGTCAGTTGCACGAACGCCTGCTCGCGATGACGCCGGCACGCTTCGAGGTGCTGGTCAGTCAGCTCCTCGGCCAGCTCGGCTTCGAGAACATCGTCGTGACCGGCCGCAGCGGCGACGGTGGCATCGACGTCCGCGGCACCCTGGTGGTCGGCGAGGTCATCCGGACCCGCATGGCCGTGCAAGTCAAGCGGTGGCGGGCCAACAACGTCCAGGCCCCCACCGTGCAGCAGGTCCGCGGGAGCCTCGGCACGCACGACCAGGGGCTCATCATCACCACCAGCGACTTTAGCGCCGGGGGCCGCACCGAAGCCCAGCGCCCGAACGCCGTGCCGGTGGCGCTCATGAACGGCGCCCAGTTGATCAGCTTACTGGTCGAGCACCAGATGGGGGTGCGGCGATCGCCGCACGACCTGATCGAGCTAGACGAGAGCGGCGAGGCCGACGGCTAGGGCGTGTTCAACTACCCCGCGTCAGGCAGTGGCACGTCCGGAGTTGTCAGATCGCCGCGCAGTGGCAGCTGCTGGATCAGCGAAGGGCCTGTAATCATGCAGCCTGGTGCGAAACGGCGGCCGCGGCCGAGCCCTTGCAGGAGTGGCGCTTCGACGGAGGGCCCGGGACTCCCAATCGTGTCACCACCCGCAAAGTAGGTAGGGGACCGGAGGCCTCAGCCTCGCTGGATGTTGGTGGGGTCCCCAGGACGGAGCGCCCGCAGCTCGGCGAGGGGGCGCACGTCCCACGCGAGGCGCTCGGCGTCGGTCGTGTCCGGATCGATCCCCCCAGAACTGATCGCCCCGGAACGGGTGCCATTGGGTCCCGTACCGCTGTGGCCGGCCCTGGTACATGAGCCAGCGGTCGTAGGCGGCGGCGGCCAGCCAGCGTGCCGGGCGGTGCCCCGCGGCCGCGGCCCGCCTCGCCAATTCGTGGGCGCGCCAGACGGAGCGGACGCTGTCCGCGTCGGCGTGCATCGCCCGGATCTCCCCATCCGGGCCGCGCTCCACGCTCAGCCTGGGGTTGGCATGCTGGAAGAGCATCGCCGCGTGGTAGGAGTCCTCTGGCACCTGGAGCGCGCCGGCCGCGATCAACTCCTCCAGCCGGAGCCGCCGCGCCCGGTCCCGCCGCTGCACGTCGGGATCCACCGGGCCCGCCCGGCGATCCGCCTGGTCCTGCTCGAAGAGGGCCCGGACTTCCGCATTCATGGTTGCTGGCTCCCCTGACGGCGCTGAGCACTCGAGGGGGCGGGCGGGCGCCCCGCCTCGCGGGGCCCCGCGAGCACGTGCCGGTAGATCGAGGCCCGACTCACCCCGAGCGTCTCGGCGATGGCCGCCACGGTGTGCTGGCGGGACTCGTACAGCTGCCGGGCGACGGCCGCCTTCTCCGGCGTCATCCGCGGCGGGCGTCCGCCGACGCGCCCGCGGGCCCGGGCGGCGGCTAGCCCGGCCCGGGTGCGCTCTCGGACCAGGTCGCGCTCGAACTCCGCCAGGGCGCCGAAGAGGTGGAACACCAGCCTGCCCCCCGGCGTGGTGGTGTCGAGCGCCTCCTGCAGGCTCTTGAAGCCCACCCCGCGGCGCTCCAGCTCGCCCACGACGTCGATCAGGTGGCGCAGGGAGCGCCCCAGGCGGTCGAGCTTCCACACCACCAGGGTGTCCCCCGGGCGGAGGTGGTCGAGGACCTTGGCCAGCTCCGGGCGGGTGTCCAGGGCGCCGCTCGCCCGCTCGACGAAGATCCGAGCGCAGCCGGCGGCCTGCAGGGCGTCCAGCTGGAGTTCGGGGTGCTGGTCGAGGGTGGAGACGCGGGCGTACCCGAGGGCATACCCGACACGCTGTCCCATGGGGGCGGGAGTGTAGCAAAAACGTCCGACAGGGCCTCCGGTGAGAAGTTGATTGCGGACACGGGTTGCGGACGCGCCGGCGGCCCCGCTGGCGACACCGCGGGGCAGTGTTGCAGAACCGACCGTTTGCGGCCGCCGGGGCTCCCCGGGGGGCCAGCCGGCTTAACGGGTCTTTTCCGGCGGATGTGGCTAATACCCGTACCAGGTACGCTTGATGCAGGAGGCCCAGGACCATCTGCGCGCGCTGCCGGCGCGGCAGCAGCGTTTGGTGCGGGACGCGATCCGAGCGAGCTTGGTGCAGCAACCGACGGTCACGACCCGCAACCGCTTCCCTATGGGGCCGAACCCGGTGGCGGGGTGGGAACTCCGGGTGCAGGCATTGCGGGTGTACTACGATGTGGAGGGGGACGAGGTGCTCGTGCGGGCCGTCGGCGTCAAGCGAGGCAACCGGGTCTTCCTCGGTGGCGAGGAGGCCGATCTCCGTGGCGAAGCGACGTAAGCCGATGGTCATCGACGTGCCGACTGAGGACCCGGATGCGACGGCGCGGCCGGACGCGGAGAGCCGCGCCGTCGCTGAACACCCCGAGTTCCGGGCGCTGATCGCCGGGAGCCGGCGCCGCTCGGCCGCCGGTGAGCGGGGACGGCCGGCCGAGGAGGTCTTCCGTGAGCTCGGGCTCACCGAGGACGGCGAAGCGAGCGGCGAGCCGGACACGGGGAACGGCCACCCGGCACCGGCGCGGCGGGGGCACGCGACTCCCACCGGCGCCACGCCGGCGTACCGCGTGAAGGCGGTAATCCGGCGCGACAATCGGTACCTCTTGGCGCAGCATAATAACCGCCGGCCGGAGTACCAGGGGAAGTGGACCTTCCTCGGCGGCCTGATCGACCCGGACGACGCATCGCCGTCGCAGGCGCTCATCCGTGAACTCCGGGAGGAGCTCCGAGTTGCTGGCCGAGTGACGGGGGAGGTCGGGCGCTTCTCGTATCGGGACAATCCCGGGCCGTGCCTGGTGCTGCTGGCCCAGTTCGAGGGAGAGCCACGCCCCAATGAGGAGATCCTCGCGCTACGGTGGTACACGCGTGTGGAGGTCGAAGCGCTCGGGCGCGCCGGGCTCCTGCAGATGGGGCTGGAGCTCGAGGCCATTGCTCAGGCCGAGCGGCTGCTGGGCGCGCTCAACGCAGGCTGACGCCCCGTCTCACGCGCGCTCCGGCAGCATTAAATCTCGACCGGAGCAGCGCCGCCGTCCCATCGATGTGTATTGAATCGCGGTTAAATCACTGGTCGGGCATGGGCCTATTCCCGCTGCATAACAAGTGCGACTACGCAGCTTGAGGGACAAGCGTGGCGACTCGATCGGCGGCGTTCTGGTTCCGTGGTAGTGCGACTCGGGCACTGCTGCCTACAGGGTTATTCGCCTGCTGTCGATTGGCGGGAGCAGTTGGTCCAGGGTCTGTCTCACCACTGCAGCGCTTCTCGCTACTACCGGTGGGCTGGTCTTTATCACATTTGCGTTGCTCGGGCGCCCACCGATCAGCCTCCCCACCGTGACAGGTCTCTCGCTTCTGGCGTTGCTCGCGCTGGCGACTGGGGCGCTATTGAACTCGAGGCCCGTCTGCTTTCACGCGTTTCTCGCGAGCCAGTGAGTCAACTGCGACCCCTGGCGCTCGGTGGCTACGCGCCAGGAGCGCTGGGTTGGCCAATGATCGGAGCGCTGTATGACCCCACGGTTCATCACTGGTTCGTGATGGTGGAGACCATCAAGCCAGCGATGATGCTGTTACTTCTGGTGCCGATCGCTGCCCTGAAGATCGGGATCGCTGTGGTCGCATTACGAGATGAGTTGCTGGCACTGCTCTGGCGCTGTCGGTACGCGACACTGGCTCTTATCTATGGCGCCGCCGCACTGGGTAAAGCAGAGCATGTGGCACATCGACCTTCCAGCATGGTTTGCGCCCGCGCAAAGCTCGTGCTTGCCGGCCGTGCCCTGGAGATTTACAGCGTGCGCGCGGACGTTATGGGAACTCCAGCGCCGCTGGAGCATGGCCCGCTGACCATTCTTCTCTACGCCCCGCTCGTAGCGCTGGCAGAAGTGCTGAGGGCCACAGACTTCATGCGCGCAGGGGCGCTTGTCCCACTGCTTGGCGTACTGATCATTGACACTATCATGACGTATCAGGTCACGCATGCTATCCGAGACCTGCAACCACGCACCAGCGAGCAGCGCCTCTTCGGAGTAGCGGCACTAATCCTCTTCTCGCCACTGCTCTGGTTCTCCTCCGTCTGGCTGGTCCATCTGGAAAGCCTCAACGCATTACTCGTCATCGCCGCCGTGCGTCTTCTGACGCGCCGTCGAGGCATGCTGGCCGGGCTGTGCCTTGGCGACTATGCTGCTCAAGCACAGCGCGGCTCTGGCTGCTGGTCCGCTCCTCGTAGCACTCTTCCTGGCAGGCCACCGCCGGATCGCAGTCACCGCAGGAACGGCATCCGCGCTTGTTGTCATGTGCGGGCTTGCACCGTTTGCGATCGCAGCGCCGGGAGACTTCGTCTACAACTTCTTCGAGTACGATGTGGTGAAGCCAATCTATGGCTTGACCATCTGGAAGGCCGCCTACGACTCAGGCATCGAACCGCTCATCATGCGTTTCGACAGCATCGTCATCGGACTGATGGCGCTAGGCAGCGCAGCAGGGGTCACACTCATGGTGCGCCACAGCGTGTCGGTGGCGTTCCTTGCGTGGCTGGCCATTATTCTGGGCCAGTTCTGCTGGTTGGGGCTGGCAACATGGCAGTATCCACACTATTTCGTTCTCGCATTTGTTGCTCTGGTCATTTGGGAGAGCGCACGCGCGCCACCGGATGGCCGGTACTGTCGCTGCTTCTCCTCTTCATTCCATACAACCTCCAGGCGCACTTTCCGATGAACGTCGGCAAAGCCGGCGGCGCGCACATCGTCCTGCGTGCAGTTGCCCAGTGCGTCTTCCTGTATGGCTGCGCCGTGGCCGTGTGGGTACTTGCGCTTGGTTCAAGGGTGCCCAAGTATCCGGTCACGGCACGGCACCGGATGAGGCGGGCTACGCGGTGCCCGTGGGCAGGAGTGCGGGGATTGTCAACTTGACCGAACTGGCAGAGGCGAGTGGCCGTCGAGGGCGTGGCAATATGGATGCTTGCGTGCTCAGGCCGCGTCTTGCAGCCCCGTGACCGCACGCCAGGTCTTGAAGCGGGTCTGCAGCAGCTGCTGGTACTCGGGAGCGGGGAGGAGGTGGCGCCGGGGGCGGAAGTGGGCAGAGATGGGACCGAGGGGACGCAGGCACTGCTGCGCGTGCTCCGGCGACTTGAAGCGCTGGAGCACGCGCTCTCGTCGGCGGGTGGGGCGGTGGGAGTTCTCGGCCCAGTTGTTGAGGCCCTTGTGCCGCCGGTGCTCCACGCCGGGGAGCACGGGCCGGAGGGCGGGCGGGTAGCTGGCGAGTTTGTCCGTGATCACCACCCGCGGCTGGTCCCCACACCCGTCCACGACGCGTCGCAGCAACGCCTCGGCTGCCTCCTGGTTGCGGCGCGGCTGGACCAGGATGTCGAGGACCAGGCCCTCCTGGTCCACCGCCCGCCACAGCCAGTGCTTGCGCCCGTTGATCGTGAGTTGGACTTCATCTGAATGCCACTTGTCGCCCGGTCTGGGGCGCCGCCGGCGCAGCCCGTCGGCGAAGGTCGAGCCGAACTTCCGGCACCACTGGCGGATCGTCTCGTAGCTCACGACGATCCCGCGCTCGGCCAGCAGTTCCTCCACATCCCGAGAGCTGGTGCGAAAATGGACCATTCTCACCCGGGATGGTGACGGCGAGCCGTCGGTACGACTCAAGAGGAACCGGGAGTACAGCCACACGGCGTGGCTGATGATCTCGCCAGGGAACCGGTGACGCTTGTAGAGCGATGAGGGATATAGCCGAGATACGTGTAATTTTGAGCATTAGCGAGGTTGCTCTATCTGGGAGGGACTGGCTCCAGTACGTGTCCTTGGAGCCTCGTGAGAGGAAGTGCCTCCCAGATTGGGACGGATGCCTGAGGGCGCCTATTGCCTAGAAATGCACGTATCTCGGCTGCACCCGGGATCAGACCGGCGAAAATAGTCAAGCTAGTCTATTTGTCCCTAGAGTATGCCACGGCGTGCTCCGGCGCTGTGCTCATGCGTGGTCCCGGCCTGGCCCGAACCTCAACGGCCACGCTTGTCTCCCTACAGCAGCACGTGGAGCCGCGTGGTGAAGTGGTACCCCCGACTCGCGGCGGTCGTCCACCGGCCGGAGCGAGCGTTCGTGGAGCGCGCCGAGGTCGCGGCCTTCGAGCATCAAGAGCACGCGCTCGGCCGGCATGCCATAGCGTGCCTACGAGCCGGCGCACCTGGGCGTGCGCACCGGCGGGGGCACGGTCTCGTCGTTGCTGATGCGCGCGTCCAACAGCACCCCGGACGCCGCGTGCAGCCCGTCCGCCGCCGTGCTCAGGCGCAGGGCGCACTCGGCCCGTTGGGCTCGCTGAGCAGCACCATACTCGGGAACTCGTCACCCCGCAGGATCACGACCTTTGCGCCCGGACCAGAGAGCGCTTGGCCGACGGCGAGGATCTCGGCGCGCTTGGGCGCATGACGGGGGTCGCTAAGCGACACCATGCGCCGGGGGCAGCCGTCCCCCCGCGGCGCCGCTCAGCGGCCGCTCACCCGGGGTGCCTGTGTAGGCGGCACGCTGCCCCGGCGCCCGTGCCGGGCGCCGGGGCAGCGGTGATCAGTACCTGTGACCGTGGTCGTGCGTGTGCCTCTTCTTCCGGTTCTTGTGCCCGGCGCGCGCCGCGGGCCCGGTCGTCGTCTCGAGCCTCGCCCCCGCCGCCGGCGCCCGCGGCGCCGCGCTCACGCCCCCACGGCGAAGTCGTCCGGTTCGTCCGCGCCCGGATCGGGCGCGCCCAGCTGCTCCAGGTGCCGGCAGAAGGCCGCCCAGTCGTCCGGGTCCTCCCCGGCGGCCCGGCGCTCCTCCTGCCACTCCCGCGCCTGCTGCTCCAGGTTCGGGTTCTCGGTCTCGTCCGCGAGGTCGGCCAGCATGGCCATCAGGCTCCTCGTCTCGCCCCGCCGCGCTCGCGTGCGAGCGCAGGGACGTCGCGGTCGGAAGCGGAGGGGGGCCATCGGCGGGCCGGGTCGTCCCGTCACGCCCCCGCGTCGGCGGCCGTGAGCCCGTGCCCTTCCAGGGCGGTCCGCAGCTTCTGGAGCCCGAGGGCCAGGCGGGTCTTCACGGTGCTCAGCGGCGCCCCTTGCGCGGCGGCGATCTCCGCGTGGGTGCGCCCGCTGAGGTACGCGAGGCGCACGGCCTGCCGCTGCACCGGCGGGAGGGTCGCCAGGGCCACGGCCACCACGCGCCGGAGAGCCTCGGCCTGCCAGACCTGCTCGGGGACGCCGCTGCCCGGCGCCGCCGGCTCCGGCATGGCATCCTCTGCCCCTACGTCCCCGCGCTCCCCGCACGCCGATCGTGTGCGCGCGTCCGGCCGGGCCGCCGCGCGTCGGCGTTCGCTGACGGCCTGGTTGGCGGCGATCCGCAAGAGCCAGGTGGCGAAGCGCACCCGGCCCGGCTCGTACCGGTCGGCGTGCCACCACACCCGCCAGAACGTCTCCTGCACCAGATCCTCGGCCCGGCCGGCGTCGCCGAGCAGGCGCAGCCCGAGTCTGTACACCGCGTCTCCGTAGCGGTCGTAGAGGATCGCTAGAGACGCCGCCGCCCCCTCCGCCCCGGCCGTCCGGCTCCCCATGAGGAGCACGAGCGCGTCGTCCGTGGGCTCCTGCGGGACGGCGGGGCGGCTCCCGGTCACCCTACCCTCGAGGGCATCAGCGCACGCATCCCACGTCTCCTCTCCCGAAGGTCGTCCGAGCGGCCGGTGCGCCCGCGCGCCGGCCGGGGTCATGCCCAGATCGGGGGCGAGGCCCCGCCGCCCGGGACACCGGGCGGCCCCACCGGCGCAGCCCGCTTGTGCTTCAGGTACGTCCACGGCCGGTCGGCCGGTCGTGTGCCTGGCGGAGGGGCGCCCAGTCGGCGCCGCAGAGCGCAGTCACGGTCACGCGGATGGTCATGCCTACCGGGCTATGGGTGGCGGCCGCATTGAAAATGCCATGGAGCGAGCCGGGCGCAGCGAGGGTACCCGTGACGCCGTGCTGAGGGATCGTGCCAGGCGGGGCGTCTGCGTCCCCGGCGCCGCCGCCCGGAGGCGCGCGGCAAACGTACATGCGGTGTGGGATCTCCCGGCCAGGAGGCGCCACGACGCAGCGCTGCGTCATGGCGCCCTCCTGGCCGGGCCGCCGTCCCGTGTGACGCGGCGTGTCCCGTGTGACGCGGCGTGGAGCCATGGCAGGAGGGGGCCGCTACCGCGATGGATGCCGGCACCGCCTCACGCTCATTCTGGCCACCGTGGTGACCGTCGGGTTCCTCGTGTGGGGCCGCACGGAGGAGCCCCGACGCTGAGGCGGCTGCGGCCAGCCGTCCGAGCGTCCCGACGCCCTCGTGATCGTGCGGGCAATCGGCGGTGAGGCGAGCCTGAGCGCGTCCGCGACACGGGCATGGCTGACTGCGATGGGGCGCGCCCGCGACGCCGGCCTGCGGCTGATCTTCGACCTCGACGACTACGCGTTCGACCCGGCGACCAACGACGAGTGGGTGACCGCCGCACTGGCGGCGGTGGGGCTGGGGCTCACCGCCGAACAGCGGGGGGCCATGAAGACGGCAGGGCGCGCCGGCCTCGCCGCCCTCCTCGCGCTCGTGGGTGCGGTCGACCGCGTCACCGCGGCCACCGCGCGCGTCGCCGCCCACGCGGCGCCCTACGTCCGCCCGGGCGTGCCCATCGCGGTCGTCCCGCACGCGATCCGCGCGGCGCTCTACGATGAGGCGCATCGGGGGGCGAGCGGGGGGGCGATGCGCCTGCAGGGGACCGAGGGGAGGATCGCCCTGGGCTGGTGCGGGACGCCCCGCCCCAACTATGAGGTCGAGGTGATGGCTGAGGCGTGGGGCCGCCTCGCCCGGCGCTTCCCCGCACTCGTCTTCGTGACAATCACCTGCGCCCCGTCGATCCTCGCCCGCCACGTCCCGCCAGGGCGACTGGTCGTCGTCCCCCACCGGGAGTCCCACAAGTGGTTCGTGCAGGCGCTCGCGTCGTGCGACATCGGGTGTTGCCCCGTGGCCGATGGCCCGTTCAACCGCTGCCGGTCGCCACAGAAGGCGTGGGAATGGGCACTCACCGGCTCGCCCGTCGTGTGCTCACCTACCGTCTACGGCGACCCGGAGATACACCCCGGTTTTGAGGCCAACGGCGGCCTGATCGCCCACGACGTCGACGAGTGGGAGGCCCACCTGACCCGGCTGGTGGAGGATCGGGAAGAGCGCCGCGCACGGGTCAAGCGGCTGGTGCCGTGGATCTTGCGCGACCACAGCATAGAGACGCAATGGCCGCGGTGGCCAGCGGCCTGGCGGGAGATCGTCGCGCACCGCTCCTAACCTGGAGTGGTAGAGATTACTTTTGTAATCACTACCGCCGCCCCATCTGGTACACCGCCGCTGGTGCCCTTGAGGGGCCGCAATGTCGGGTCGGGTTAACGGGAGCAGACAGGCTGGGGAGCTAGCGCATAGTTGTGCGCCAACGTCCACATCTCCCCGATGGGGGCCTACCACCCCTCCTTGAGGCAGCGGCTGGTAGCGGCGCGGTTGCCGGGCGCGCGCCAAACCGGGCGCGCGCCAAAGACGTATGCTCGGGGCGCCCCGGAGCCCGCCCGGGCCCGAGCGGGGCGACCGCCGAGAGGCGGAGAGAAGGGGGAGACGACCCGTGCCTAGCCCGCGTCTGCTCGTGTGCTGGCTCGCCGTGCTGCTGCTGGTCCTGGCACCGACCCCGGGCGTGGCGGCGGCGCCCAGCGCCCAGATCACCCCGCGTGTCGTCGTCGCCACTGCGACCCTGTCCGGGGCGGAGGAGGTCCCGCCGGTCACCGACACGACCGGGAGCGGGGTGGCCGTCTACCGCCTCAGCCCCGACGGGACGACGCTCCGCTATACCCTGCTGGCCGTCAACCTGACCAGCCCGCCGGTCGGGGCCCACATCCACGCCCCGGCGCCGCGTGGGCAGAACGCCCCGGTCGTCGCCTTCCTGTACCCGGCGCCGAATCCGCGCTCGAGGTGCTCGCAGGCGACGGCCCTGGTGCTGCGCTGCGAGGGGGAGATCACGGCCGCCGATCTGCGGGGCCCGCTGGCGGGGCAGCCCCTGAGCGCGCTGGTGGCGCTGCTGGCCGCCGGGCAGACCTACACCAACGTGCATACCGTGCGCTACCCGGCCGGCGAGGTCCGGGGCCAGAACGACCCCATTCTGAGCCCTGTCTGAGCGGCCGGGGACGTTCGGGCGCGCCATGGGCTGGCGCAGGCGGGGCAGACGTTTGTTAGGAGCAGGCCCTGGCGCTCCTTCTCCTTCCGCCAGCCGGCGCGCTGCGCCTCACGCTCGACGGCGAACACGGCCAGGGCGGTGGACTAGCCCCAATACCAGTAACTTAAGGCGACAGGATGCGCACTGTAGAGGGTGCAGCTGGGGCGGGGCCGTGGGCGGTCCCCGGCGGCGAGGGCCGTTTGAGGGGGAAGTTGCTCACCTTGCGGCGGACCTGGCGCGGGTGCTGGCGGGGGCGGCGGGGCGGGAGGCGCTCGGCGGCGAGCTCGCCGAGGAGTCGCTGGCAAAAAGGGGGAGCCGCTTGGGGGCATTGTCACGTTGACCGAGGAGCAGCGGAAACGCGTCCGCAGGCGGCCCGCTCTTCCAGATCAGACCAGCCAGGGCGAGCCCCTGAAACGCGATCCCTTCGCCCCTCAAATGCGGCACTGAGCGGTTAGCGTGACAGTGCCGCACGCCGACTAGACAGAGAAGATGTGCGGCCATATGCTCATCCGTGGCGGTCTCCATAGACCGAAGACCGAGTTCGCGCAATGAAGAGGGGCGTAACGTGCAGCAGCTAGGAGGGCACACAGGGCAGACGCGGCGGGCGATGCTGGCCGGGGCGGGGGCGGCGATGATGGCGGCGTGCGGGCAGACGGAGACGGCGGCACCGGCTGCTGCAACGAAGGCGACTGGCAAGGCGCTCTTCTGGCAGTGGGGCGCCGTCTACGTGGACGGCTTCCAGACGCTGGTCAACGAGTTCAACGAGAAGAAGACGGGCGTCACCGTGGAGTTCGATCCCGGCGTCAGCTCGGGGTACTGGGACAAGCTCACCGCCGCCATGGCGGGCAACGTGGGACCGGACGTGTTCCTGATGAACACCAATGCCCGCACGTGGGCCACCCAGGGCCAGCTGCGCGCCGTCGACGATCTCGTCAAGAAGGACAAGGCGGCGCAGGACGCCAGCGGGGCCACGCTCAAGGCATTCAAGGAGTGGTACGACCTGGGCGGCAAGCAGATGGGCTGGCCGTGGGACTACTCCACCATCCTCACCATGTACAACGTCGGCTACCTCAAGGAAGCCGGGCTCAAGCTGCCTTCCGAGCTGGGCGACAAGTGGGACTGGAACACCTTCCGGGACTACGGCCAGAAGCTCAACAAGCCGGGGCAGCGCTGGGGCACGTTCTCCGAGGCCAGCTACGAGACCGGCTGGCTGAACTTCGTCCGCGCCAACGGCGGCGACTACTTCACCGAGGACCGCAAGCGCTGCATCCTCGGCGATCCAAAGTGCGTCGAGGCGATGGAGTACCTCGTCGGCCTGGTGCAGAAGGACCGCTACGCCCCCACGCGCGACGAGGCATCGGCCGCCACCGGCAAGGTGAACATGTTCATCAACGGCCAGCTCGCCATGGGCACCTACGGCGACTGGAGCATGACCGACGTGGTGAAGAAGGCGAGCGCGAACCTCGAATGGGACGTGGCGCCCATCCCGTTCAAGAACGGCAAGACGGGCAACTCGGCCAACCTGCGCGGGCTGGTGATCAGCTCGCAGAGCAGGAACCACGAGCAGGCCTTCGAGTGGATGAAGTTCCTGCTCACCAAGCCGGTGCAGGACCGCGTGCCGAAGCTCTTCGGGGAGGTGCCGGCGCGGCTCGATTCGGCCAACGAGGTGTACGCCAGCGCCGACAAGGCGGGGCCGCCCAAGGGGCGCGCGAGTCTCAAGCCGGCGATCGCGGCCACCAAGGCGCTGCCGGCGCTGGACAAGATCCCGCCCGCGGACTTCCACGGCATCTCCACGCCGCTGATCAACGACGCCTGGGACGGCAAGATCTCCGTCAGAGAGGCGCTCACCAAGGCGCAGAACGAGATCAACGCCCTCATCCAGCAGCGGGGCGGGTAGTCCGCGAGTGCTGTGCTGCGTGGGGTGTGAGGAACATCCGACCCGAAAGTAGCGCTACGCTGTTCAGTTTGTTGAACACCGTCCCCGCCGCGCCGCATAGGCCCTGAGCTAGGGATCGTGCGACCAGGGGCAAAGTACCCCGGGGCTACACCGGGAAGCGCCCGATGGCCCGGTCGTACTCGGCCTGGGCGTCCTGGATCGCCAGCCGGGAGTAGATCTCCAGCGACTGCCGGCTGGCGTGCCCCGAGTAGGGCTGGATCAGCGCGTCGTCGATGCCCTGCTTCTTGAGCCAGGTCAGCAGGAAGTGGCGCAGCCGGTGGGGCGAGATCGGCTGGGCGTGGCCGGCCGCTTGGGCGTAGCGCGCCAGGAGCTTGCGGACGCCCCGGTCGCTGTAGGGGCGCTTCCAGCTCGACTCGAACAGGTCGCCCCCCGCCGGGTCATCCCCGCCGCGTGCAGCGCGAGGGTTTCCTTGAACGCGGCGGGGAAGGGCACGACGCGGTCCTTGCCGCCCTTGCCGGCCGTGACGCGGAGCTGGCAGCGGTCGAGATCGACCGCCTCCAGCCGGAGGGCGACGAGCTCGCTCACCCGCACGCCGGTGTAGAGCAGCGTCTTGATCAGCACGACGTCGCCCATCCGCCGCCCCCGCCAGACCGCCTCGTAGAAGCGGCGGATCCCGTCCTCGGTGGGGACGACCGGCAGGCGCTCGGGGGGGCGGGCCACGGCGACGCCCAACTCGGCCCGGAGGTGGCGGAAGACCTCCTTGAGGTAGGGGTAGTCGGGCCGCTCGCCGCGCAGGGCTCTGGCGAGCTGCCGGGCCTTCTGCCTGGCGGGGGTGCGCGCGGCGCGGGCCGGGAGCGGGGTGGGCCCGGTTTCGCTCACGCCGCCGGCTCCGCCGGGTCGTCGAGCGGCAGCCGCGCGGCGAGGTCGAGCGCGAAGGCGCCGTAGGGGGTGACGTGGTGGTAGAGCAGCGGGGTGAGCGCCCGCCAGTCGGCCGGCGTCATCTGGTCCGCCCAGTCCGGCGCCGCCAGGAGGCGTTGGAGCATCAGCACGTTCACGAACTCGAGCGCCAGCTGGGTGAGGTGCAGGCAGAGCATGGCCACCTCCTGCTGCTCCGGCCGGTTGGTGGCGAACTCGCCGCCCCGGCCGTAGAAGATGAAGCCGTTGGCGCTGTTCCAGTTCTCGATGACGTTCAGCCCCTCGTGGATCTCCCGCCGGAGGGGCTCTGACGACAGGTACTGGCACAGGAAGAGCGTCTTCTGGGCCTTGCCCAGCTCGGCCATCGCCGTGTAGGTGGGGTGCTGCACGTTGGCGCGGGTGAAGCGGCGCAGCAGGGCCTCGGCGTCGGCGGTCCCGAGCCGCAGGGCGGTGGCGTACTTGACCAGCTCGTCGTACTGCCGCCGGATGAGGTCCCAGTCGATGGGCCGGGTGAGGACGGGCTGGAGGTTGGGGTAGGCGTCGGGCTGGCCGGCCTCCGGCCGGTAGAGCCGCTGGCGCTTGAGGTGCTTGAGGCGCGGCAGGAGCCGGAAGCCGAGCAGCCGCGTGAAGGCGAAGGCGACCTCCGACTGGCCGTGGCTGTCCACGTAGTGCTTCTCCACCGTCATCTGGGTGCAGTGGCGCAGCACGCCCTCGATCATGGCGGCGACCTCCGAGGAGGAGCAGGCCTCCAGCTGGGAGTGGATGCAGACCGCCCGGCGCTCCACGTGCCAGGAGATCATCACCCCCGGCCCTCCGTAGCGCACGTGCCACTCGGTGAGCAGGTTCTGGTCCCAAGCGGCGAACTTCTTGGAGTCGGAGGCGCAGGCGGTGGTGCCCTCGCCCCAGATCTCCGGCCGGCGGGCGGCGAAGATGGCGTCGACCAACCCGGCGATCGCCCAGGGGGCCCCCGCCCCGCAGGGCCTCGCGGGTGACGAAGCGCCGGCGCACGTAGCGCAGCTCCCCGTAGCTGGCGCCCGCCGCGGCGCCGCTGACCCGGCGCAGGCCGGTGTTGGTGAACCCCTCCCGCCGCCCCCGGCCCTGGAGGCCACGGCCCCGCCTGCCGAGGGGCCGCCCGCCTACCTGGAGCGGATCATGGCCTGCTTCGTCCAGCACTTCGACTCGATGGTCACCTACCTCGACCACGCCGGCGCCCCGCGCACGAGCAACCACGCCGAGCGCGCCAACCGCACCTACCGCGCCGCCAGCCGCCCCCGCTACGGCTGGAAGACCGCCGCCGGCCGCCGCGCCCTGCTCGCCGCCCTGCAGGGCTCCGACACCCGTTGACGCCCCTTACCCACTTTGGGCCAGTCTCGCCACCGGGGCGTGCTGTGTTGACGGCCGGCGGACGGCCGCCTACGCTGTGGGCAGGATGCCTAGCCGTGCCTGAGCAGTCTGATCTGTCCGCGTCCCGAGACGGTGTCGCCACCCCGCCCCTGCCGGTGCCCCTCACGAGCTTCGTGGGGCGGGAGCGGGAGCTCGCGGCCATCCGGGGCCTGCTGCTGCGCCCGGGGGTGCGCCTACTGACGTTGACGGGTCCCGGTGGCGTGGGCAAGACCCGGCTCGCCATCGAGGCTGCGCGGGTGGTCGCCGGCGTCTTCGCGGCCGGCGCGCGCTTCGTCCCGCTCGGCTCCCTGAGCGACCCGGCCCTGGTGCCGGCGGCCGTGGCCGGGGCACTGGGCGTCCGCGAGGCCGGGGGGCGGCCAGCGCCACGCGAACGCTGCGCGCGAGGTCCGCGTTCACCAGCGCGTCGTCAAGCGACGGCTCCAGGCCCGGCCCCGGCAGCCACATGCCAGGCGGCTCGTCGCCGGCAAGCAGCGCCTCCGGCGCGACGCGCGCCCGAGCACGGCGGCAGACGCGGATCGCGATGCCGCGCAGCCACCAGGCGAAGGCGTCCGGCTCGCGCAGGCTGGTCAGGCGCAGCAGCGCGAGCACAAGCGTGTCCTGAACGCAGTCGTCGGCCAGCGCCGCACCGGCCAGCCGGCGGCAGAGGCGCGCAAGCTCGGGAAGGCATGGCGTCACGAGCGCGGCGAACGCCCCGCGGTCACCCGCGGCCGCGCGCCGGACCAGAACGGTGGAGGCCTCGCTCACTTGGTGAGTATCGCTTCGATCTCCTCGGCGTCGAGCGACGTGCGGCGCAGCAGCTCTTGCGCGAGCGACTCGAGCCGCTGCCAGTTCGTCGCGTCGCGCAGGCGGTCGCGCACCCGCTCCCACCTGGCGTCTATCAGTGCACCCGCCTCATTCGAGTCGAAGCCCGCCGCCGCGACCTCACGAAATGCTTGGTCGTAGTCGACTCGCGCCCCCGCCGTCGCCACGTCCTCCGCCGTGCCGTGAAGCGCACTCGCGACGTCGCCCGCCACGAGCACGGCGACGAGGTTCCCGAGCCCGATCTTGCTCTCGCCCGCGCGGCGCGGCGCCGTGTGCGTCCCGCGGCGCGGGTCGGATCGCTCGATGCTCAGGCGGGTGACGGTGCCGCCCTGAAGATGGTGGATGACGGCGTGGCCCGCCTCGTGGTAGGCCATGTCCTCGTCGCTGAACTGCGCGAGATGGTCCTGGGCGGCGCGGGCGGCGCGGGCGGACGGTGACTGGGGCGTTTGGCTGGTCATGGTGCGCTCCTTCTGTAGAGGAGTCACGCCAGACCCGTTCTGGGTTACCCGGTCAGACGACTTCGATCCGGACCGGCCGCTCCTCGCTTAACGGGAACTCTGTCGGAAATGATGTCGGCCCCCCGAGTTCGTCCAGGAGCTCTCCGAGTCCTGCGACGTCGAGGAGGTGTAGCACGGGCGCGGAATGGGACCTCGCCTGGGTGCCCTTGACTTCGAGGACAAGCGCAGCGCACGAGCACCGGCGACTTCATCCGTCCGCGCCCGCCCATCAGGGTCTGGCTGGGACGGTTTGTTTTCCTGAGGTGGTCGTGCACTCACCGGGCCGATCAGGGCACTTCAGCTGCCGGCCGCAGCGCCCGAAGGAGGTCTGTCGCCGTGATCCGAGGTAGCCGCCAGCTCACTCGGAGGAAGACGGGCCGGCGTCCTGCGGGACCCTGAAGCGCCGGTGGTCGCCCTGGCGCCGGGCACCGTCACAGGAGGCGCAGAACTCGTCCGGGGTCATGATCTGCGTCGAGCACAGCGCCTCCAGGGCGTGGCGCAGCGGCGATCCTGGTCTCCCGAACCCCGTCGTGTCCTCGGTGATGAAGATGGCTCCGCCGGCGTGGGCGTGCGTCATCAGGTGGTGTGCATCGCGGAGCTGGTTCCGCTGCGGGTTGGTCAGGTCGTCGCGCTGCCCCGGCTTAGGGAAGGACCCGTTACTCATCAGGTGCAGCACCTGCTCGAAACGCGCCCCCGACCCCGGCGGCCAGAGCACGAATTGCCCCAGCAGGGACTCACCGAGCAGGCATCCCTCTACAAGCTGCCGGGGCGCAGAGAGCGGACGAACGCCGAAGCGCACGCGGGGCTTGGCGTTCTTTAGCTCACGAGGGGCGATGCTCGTGTTACGGAACCGAACCGGCAAGGGCCGCGCAGCATCACGGAGCCGCCTGACCTTCCAACGGTCGAGCACACAGGTGTCGAGCGTGACGAGGAGATTGTTCATCTTCCACGAACAAGCATAGGGGACGGCTCACCTCGTCGCCCGATCCGCCCACCCGGCGCCGGTGAGGCCCGCGGCACGACGGCTCAGCCCCGCCGCCGCCGGAGCGTGACCCCGGCCAGGAAGGCGAGGGCCACCAGCAGCAGGGCAGCCAGCGCCGCCATCCACGGGGCAACGCCCAGCGGGGTGACCAGCAGGCGCGCCACCAGCACGGCGACCACGAGCAGGACGGCAACGACGGCCACGCCAAGGGCGGGTTTCATCGCTGCTCCTTCGCGTCCCCCGGCATCGGCGTCACCAGGCCCGCTCGTCGGGATCGGGAGGCCAACGGAAGGCCCGCTGGCCGAAAACGGTGTGCTCCAGGTCGGTCTCCCCGCTCGGCCAGTGGATCCCTTCTGGCAGCCCGGCCGCGCGGAGCACCCAGACGGTCCCCCGCGGCCCCTCGCCGCCGTACCCGGCGGTCGTCCCGACGAGCTCCAGCACCCGGCCCACGTCGTCGTACAGGCGCAGGCTCGCCGACGCTGCCCCCTCGGAGCGCCGCTGCACTTCCTCGTAGTCGCCCGTGGTTGCGGCGACGAACGCCCCGAAGCGGTGCCGGTGAAGGAGGAAAAATGCCTTGCTGCGCTCGGTGATGCCCCCGGACCCGGCGGGCTCGCGCAGCACCGGGCGCCCGTCCGCCTCGTCCCACGCCGGGTCAGCGAACGGGCGCACCGCCGCTTCGGCCAGGAGCAGGGCGCCGGCGCCGGGGTCGTCGAGGGCCGCCCGGGCGCGCTCAACGCGGGCGGTGAGTGTCGCGTCGGTGGCATCGGCCCACACGTCGGCCAGCTCGCGGGCGACAAGGACGTGCAGGTCCCGGTGGTCGCGCAGCGCCTCCTCGACGGCGAACCCGATCTCGATAGCCTCGGCCGTGGGGCCGGGCGTCCGCCCGCTCGGGTCGGCCTCGGCGGCGTATCTCGCGGCATCGAGCGCGTCGTGCCACGCCCGGAGGGGCCGGCACACCGGGCAGGCCGCCGGGGAGAGCGGGAACGCCGTCCCCGGCCACCGCGCGTGCCAGTCGGCGACGAGGCGACCCTCGCGCGCCGCCTGGCGCAGCTCGCTCCACGGGCGGCCTGGGCGCGGTGCCGGCCAGAGGTCAGCCCAGGCAGGATCGGGCATGGTCTTTTGGGTTTCGGGCATAGGAAGAGACCTCCCGTGTCGGTTCCGGCGTCCAGGGGCCGGGGGGAGCTGCCCCCGGCCCCGCCGGCGGGTGCTCAGTCGGCGGGATCGGTCACCCACGCCTCCCACTGGATGGCCACGGCCAGCACGTCGTCAGCGGTCATGTCCGGCCGCGGCGCGGCGTACTCCGCCGCCGCTTTGAGCAGGGCCAGGCGCCGGATCTCCGTGTTCCGGTCCGGGCCGCGGTCTGCGGGTCGCGCCGGCGCCGTGGGCGTGGCGGCCCGCCGTGTGCGAAGTGCCGGGGCTGGATCGGGCTCCAGCCCCTCGAAGGCGTCGCCGGTCAGCGCCTCGGGCTCGTCCAGCTCGAGGGCGCCCGCGCCGCCGCCGCCACCCACCACGCTGAGGGCGTTGATGAACCGGCCTTTGTCCAGCTCAACCTCGACCGCCTGTCCGGCCTCCGGGCGAGGTACCTCGCGAAACTGGGAGTAGTTGAGCCAGCGCCCGTCCAGCTTGAGCCCCTTCTCGTTGGTCGCCTCGACGACGCCGCGCAGCGTCTCCGCTCGCCCACCCGTCCGTTCCGTCCCGCTGGTGCGTTCGTCTCGTGCCATCGGTGTCCCTCCTGTGCGCCTCGTGGCGCGCGTCTTGGTGGTGGGTCGGCGCCCCACCCGGAGCGCCGACCCAAGGATGGTGCTAGGGCAGGTGCTCCCGGACCCACGACAGCGGCCGGGGCGTCCAGTGCAGATCACGCTCCACCGGCAGTCCCAGCGGGCCGCGGACGGCCCGCAGCTCGGCCAGGCTGAAGTACCCGAGCTCCACCGCGTGCCCCACCACGAGCCCGAAGCAGGTATCGGTGCCGTCGAACTCAATGGCGTACCACGTCCAGCCGGCGTCCGGGGTGAACCACTTCGCCGGCACCAGCGGGTCAGGGGTGCCCTCTTGCGAGTACAGCGGGGGCAGCGCGGGGCGCAGCGCGTCGGGCAGCAGGTCGTCCATTACTCGGCGCCCTCTCCCCTGGTCGCCGCCGCCGCGAGGGTACGCCGCAGCCGGGGCAGGATCGTCCTGCAGGTGAGGCAGTCCTGGCAGGCCTCCGGGTGGGCCGCCCGAAGGTCGGCCTCGGTCAGGGCCAGCACGCCTAAGGCGGTCAAGGTGACGTACTGGGCATCGGCCTGCGCCTGGGCGTGCCGCTCGCCCAAGTCGCGCACGGCGGCGGCCATCCCGTCGCCGTGACCCTTCCAGACCCGACCCTCCAGGTCACGCACGGTGAGGGTGCTGATCGACCGGCGTCTCGGCGTCTTGGGGAGACTCTTCACGGCTGCACCTCCTCGTCTCGACAGCGGTAGATGCGGTCGGGGGCGACGTCTGTTGGCGCAGGCGTCCCCCCGCTCTCGTGTACAGGCGCTTTGCGCACTCGCCTCCCTCCTTCCTGCTCAGTCCACCCCTGGCTCGCGGCGCAGGAAGAACGTCCGCGAGCCGAACACCGTGCGCTCCAGGGCCGTGGTTCCCCGTGCGTCCAGCTCCCCTTCAGGGAACCCGCAGAGCCGCAGGACGTAGAGCGTGCCGTGCGGCCCCTCGCCGCCGTAGCCCGCGGTGCATCCCGACAGCGCCAGGACGCGCCCGCTCTCGTCGTACAGGCGCAGGCAGTCCTCGCTCCCGCCCGCGTGGCGCGACGAGGCGAAGTCGCCCATTGAGGCCGCCACGATGGCCCCCAGGCGGTGGCGGTTGAGCAGGAAGAACCCTTTACTCCGCTCCGTGAAGCCGGCGCACGCGCGGGGCTCGCGGTAGACCACCCGGCCATCCTGCTCGTCGGCGGGGGGATCGACGTAGGCCGCGCGCAGGCGCGCGTCTTCGGGGAGGAACCGGAACGGGTGGTGCAGCACCTCGCGGTGCTCGCGCAGCCGGTCCTCCAGGTCGAGCCAGCGCTCGATTGCTTCAGTGGTCAGCCGCGCCGCGCCACTGGTGGCCTCGACGTCCTCCCGCTCGGCGGCCGCTTCGGCGGCCCGGAAGCGCGCGATCGCTCGTGCCCAGCCCGCGCAGACGGTGCAGGACACGTCTGGATCGGGACGGAAGGGGCTGCGGCCCGGCCCTGGGCCTCGGGGGTGATCGTCGTGCCAGTGGGGCGCCAGCTCCGCCCGGAGGCGGCTCAGGCGCTCCGGGTCGGTGTCGTAGGTCGTGGGCATCGCTCGATCTCCTTCCTCAAGGGGCCGTAGTCGGGCACCGCTTCTTCTTCAGGCCGCCAGGGATTCCGCCGCCGCGAGCGGCTGGCGGGACGGGCGCGGCGCCGTTGCGGCGGCGAAGACGACCGGCATGCCCGAGACGGCAGGAGCTGCGGGGGCCGCTGCCCCCGCGGGGCGGGTGACCCGCCCCTTGCTCGCGTGCTCGACCTTGGCGACGAACACGGCCGCGGCGTGCCAGCAGGGACGTCCGGCCAGCCCCGCCTCGCAGTCGCAGCGGTAGCGCCCGGCGTCGTCCACGCTGACGGTGTGGTGCGTGCCCGGCCGGCTGTTGCTCGCCACCCGGTACAGGCCGTACCGCACCCGCGCTACGGCGGCCGCCCCGCCCCTGGCCAACGCCCGCTGCACCGCGTTCCGCTCGCTCCCGCTCAAGGCCATCGCTCGGTGTTCCTCCCAGGTCTATACTAGCATATTTGACAGTATAAGTCAACCCCTTTCTTCCTGGTAGTTCGTCAAAGACGCTAGGATTAGCAGGAGCCGGGACGAACGACTACGATGCTGGGAGCAACCATGACGCGCGTGAGCACGCCCCCACGGGATCAAGAGATCGGGATGGCCCTGGTGGCGTCCCTGACCGGGGTGAGCCGGAGCACCCTCCGAGCCGCGGCCCAGGCCGGCCACCTGCAGGCCCGGCGCATCAGCCCCGGCCCGCGGGGGCAGTGGGTCATGACGCTGGCCGCCGTCGACGCCTGGCTCAAGGCGGCCCGCCACCGGCCGGGGCGCACCCCGCAGCGGCGCCACGTCGCCGCCCCACCGACGAGCTCGTCGCCGACTGTTGCCCCCGCCGAGTCGGTGGCGTAGCCGCACCGCCCCGCCTCCGGCTCCCCTGTGCGCCCGCAGGCGCTGCCCCTCCCCCTCTAGGGAGTGGCCGTGGGGGATGGTCTGGAAGGGGCGACGCGCGATCGCCCCTTCCAGGCGGCGTCCGTCTGCCCACCGCTGCGCCGGCCGGGAGCGTCTGGCCCGCACAAGAGGCCCGGCACGCAGTGCCCCCGCCTCTAGTGCAGTGGCCAGACCGCGCCCCGCAGCCCACGCCGGCCGGGAAGCCGAGTCAAGGGCGCGCCGCGCCGACCAACGGGAGGGCACCCTTGGCCGGCGCTCCCGGCGTGGGAGCCGGCGCGACGCCAGGCGGCGATCCCGGTGGCCCTGACAGCACGTCTCCGCCTCCGCCGGGCACCGGCGGGTGACCGCGGCCACGGCCGCTAACGGGCGCAGGCGCCCCGGCCCGCGGGAGCACAGGCCGGCCAGAGCGCAGCGCAGCGACCAGGCGCAGCCGGGCACGGGGGAGGCGCCCGGCGCAGGAGGGGACGGCAGGAGGGCGCGGGCGCGGTCTGTGAGGGGCAGCCCGTAGGGTGCTCAGACCGTCGCCGACGCCGCCGGCCCCAGCCGGGCGCTTCCCCCAGCCGGAGCGCAGCGCAGCGTCGGCGACGCAGCGGGAGCGGGCCGGCAGCCGTCCACCACCCCCCACCGACCCACCGGCGTGGCGGGTCCCCGCGCCAGCGGGCGAAGCGGATGCGAGCCCGCGAGCTCGAGCGGAGCACGCGGTGCCCCGCAGGGGCAGGCGCCCGCCGCGTCCCCATCCCGCGGTTCACCCGGCGCCATGCGAATGCATTGCTTGCTGCTGGTGCGCCCTGTCCCGGTCTGCTCTGCGTGCTCCTGGCCAGCGCCCGCCGTGCGGGTCGCCACCCCTGTGCCCGCTGCTCGTGCACGCGCCCGGCGTGCCCAGCCCCGCTCCCAGACGCCCTGGCGCGGGATCGCAGCCATCCCAACCTGACGCCGCCGGTCGGCTGTGCTTCGAGACGCCTCACCCCCACGGCGCGACCTCCACCCCCGCCGGGAGCCGCTCGACCGAGACCAGAGACTCCAGCCGCCCCTCCCGGACGACGGCCTCCAGCCGGCGCTGCAGCGCCCCCGTGGCGCAGAACCAGGCCACCCGCCGGTACCCCAGGGCGCCGCGGTACCAGCGCAGGATGTCCTCGTACCGCGTCTTCGTCTTCGCCGTCGCCTCCAGCTCCACGGCCACCCGCTCCACCGGCCCCGCCGGCCCCGCCGCCCGGGCACCCGACCGGACCCCACCGGTGGGGTCCGGGGGGAGGAGGAGCACGCCGTCGGGGACGTGGGGCGTCCCGGCGAAGAGCCGGCCGTGGCTCCGGCCACGCACCGCCAGCATCGCCTCCCGGCGTAGCTCCCGCTCGGTCACCCAGGTGGCCCCGTCGTGCCGCGCCAGCAGCCAGTCCGCCAGGTCGGCCACGGCCAGGTGGTGCGCCAGGGCCGGCGCCGCCGGGCGCGCCGCCGGCAGCTCGGTCCCGGCCAGCGCCGCGCCGCGGGGCGTGGCCACGTACACCCCCGGGGCGCGGAACAGCACTCGGAGGTGCTCCAGGTACCCGGTGGCGACCAGCGCGGCCAGCCGGTGGTAGGCCGTCGAGGCCGCCCCGAAGTGGCGCCGCACCAGCTGGTCGCAGGTCAACGCCCCGAAGCGCACCACGTCCTGGAGGATGGCCCGGTCGCGCGCCGTCAGCTGCACCGCCGGCACCCGCGGCCCCGTTGCCGGACCCGCGGCGCCTGGCGCCCGGGCGCGCTCCGCCCCGGGCGCTCCCGCTCGCCGCCCCGAGTTGCCCCCCGCGTCTGTCCGCATTGTCGTCTCCCGTCGTCGCAGCACACGCTCCTCCTCTCCGCTTCGGTGTCTCCACGCCGTCTCGCGGCTGCTCCGGCACCGGGCGCGTCCATCGCGAACGGGCCGTGGCGGGACCCCCTCCCGACGATCCCCCTCCTCCACTGGCCACGAGATCAACCCTCCCCGCGAATCCCGCCACCGCGCCGCCACGGCACTGCGGCGTCCCCTTCGCCGGGACGGACTCGGGCGCCGGCGACGCTCCCGGCGACGGCGCCGTCCCTGGTCCTGGTGCCCGCGGCAAGGCCAGGAGCCTCGCCGGCGCCAGTGCCCCAGATCGCCGCCGCCCTCCCCGCGCCGCCGCCGGCGCCACCCGCAGCGCCTTCCCTGAGGCAGGCCACCAGCCCCTCGCCGCCCCTACCGCCGCCCCCGGTGTCACCCCAGCTGCCGCTAGTGCCGTCAGGGGCCGCTGCGCCCCCCATCGCCGCCGGGGCAGGGTGGGGGGGTGAGCCGCGCCCCCAGGGCAGCAGCCGCCGGAGCACCACGCTTGCTACTCCCGCTGCCGGGGCCACCCCCATCCCTGTTCCCCCACGTCTCGCGGCCGGCGGGCCGTCTCCGGGCGGGGGCGCCGCCACCAGGATGCGCTCCAGCCGCCCCGGCCGCCCCCCGAGGGGGGCCACCGCTACGACTGCCTCGCCGGTGCCCAGGGCTTGCAGCGCGTCTGGCCCCACGTGGTACTCCGGTCGCCAGCGGGCGGTGGCGCGCCCCAGGTCCACCCCCGTCTCGTCCGTGTGCCGCGACAGCTCCTCGCGCTCGTACCGGCCCAGCGTCCGCGCCCAGGTCGCCGCATCCTCGGCCGAGCCCTGGCGCAGCACCACCCGCACGGCCGTGTTCTGCAGCACCTGCTGGGGCAGGGGGCGCAGCACGGCCGCCAGGTCGGCCAGCCCCTGCGTGGCCAGCAGGCAGGCCAGGCCCGCCTCGCGCGCCCGGGCCAGCAGGGGCACGATGTGCCGCCCTTCCTCCCCCAGCGCGGAGAACTCGTCCACCACCACGTAGCACTGCCGGCCGGCGTGACCGGCATGTCCAGCACCCCTTCCGTCCCGGCCGCCGGGAACGTCCGCGGCGCCAGTGTCCGCCCACCCCTGGGCCTGGAGCGCCCCGGCCACCCACACCAGGTCCAGCAGCGCCCAGGCCCCCAGCTTGGCCGCCAGGTGGGGGTAGGCTGCCGCGTCCAGCGAGAACAGCACGGTGCGGCCAGCCCGGATGGCCGCCTCCAGCACCAGCGCCCCCGGCCCGGTCCCCAGGCTGCGCCCGGCCACCCCCTCCACCACCACCCCATAGCGGGCGGCAAAGCCGGCCACCCCCTCCGCCTCCGCGTGCCCCAGCGCCCCCAGCCCGGCGGCGATCTGCTTCACCCGCGCCAGCCCCATGGACTCCTCCGCGCCGGGCGCCGTCCCATCACCCCCGTCGGCGAAGGCGTCGTGGAGGCGGCGCAGGGTCTCGGCCAGCGCGGCGGGGGCCAGCAGCTCGCCGATCCGCGGCGGGTCGCGTGGCTCCCCCGCCAGGTCGAGCGCGTCGCCCACCCACTGGAGGTAGCGCGCGGCCGCCGCGCGGTAGATCGCCGCCGCCGGGGCGTACGGCTCGGCGGCGAGCAGCTTGTCGGCCAGGGCCGTGGGGTCGCCTCGCAGGGCGTCCCACCGCACCACCCCCCCAATCTCCCACACCACGCCCCCGCGTGCCACCACCGCCTCCCGCAGCGCCCGGCTGGCCTTGCAGTCCACCACCACCAGCGGGCAGCGCCCGGCCACGCCCGCCACCAGGTGCCGCAGCAGCGTCGTCTTGCCGCTCCCCGGCGCCCCGCAGACCACCGTGTGGTGCCGCGCCTCGGCGTCGCGCACGGCCACTACGTGACCATCGGCGCGATAGCCCAGCGCCCAGCCGTCCGGCGGGTGCGCCACCCCCCGGGCCGCCCGCCGCGCCACGCGCGGGGGCACCACCACCCCCTCGGCTTCCCGGGTGCCCAGGGCGGAGTGGGCGCCCCGCCGGCGCAGCCAGCCGTCGAGCCCGGCGGCCAGCACGGCCCCGGCGGGGACGGCCAGCGGCGCCACGCCCCCCAGGTAGGTCCACAGATACGCCGCCGGCGCCGGCAGGCCCTCGGGCCAGGTCCAGCCGGCGAGCGCCGCCTCCCGCGCGGCGCGCAGGAGCCCCAGCTGGGCAGCCGCGTAGCGGGCCTGCAGGACGGGGAGGGACGCCCCGGTGCGCTGCGCCCCCAGCGCGCTCAGCCCGACTACGACGCCGGCGCCAGCCACCAGGCAGGCCCAGGGCAACGGCCGGCGCGCCGTCGCCAGGCGCCACCCCAGGAGGAGCGCGCCCGCGAGCAACACCGCCGGGAGCGCCAGCAGGAGCGGCACCACCAGGGCCAGCAGCACCAGGAGCGGGTCGCGGCCCCCGGCCGGACCGGCCCGCGTCGCCGGTTCCGCAGGCGTCTGCCCTAGCATGGATGATCTCCCCTCTGCCACGGTGCGGTGGGCTGGCCGCGGCGGTGCAGGCGGTGGCGCGTCGCATGACGCACCACGCGCCACCACCGCGATGGCCAGGGCCTTGACCGCCCCGCTCGCGGCCAGGCCCGAGGGCCAGCCCACGGCGGGACGGGGGGCACAGGGGTGTCGACACGAACAGGGTGAGTAGGTGACGGCACGGCGAAACTCCCAGGCGTCGTGCGTGCTGGCGCGCCCATGTGGCGCAGGCACAGCACTCCCGACTGTGCCCAAGACCGATCACCCCGCGATCACCGCACCATCACCCACGCTGCGGGACCGGCCGTCACGCCAGGGGAATGCGCAGGGTCCCCTGCTGCAGACAGCGCTGCCGCTGGAGCGCATTGTTGGCACACGCGGCGGTGGGGCTATCCTGTGCGACGGCCGGCTTCGGGCTTGCGTCGTCCAGCGGGGGAAGCGCCGGACGCCGTGGACGTGGTGGACAAGCCAGTTGCCGGCACGCAAGCAAGCAAGGAGGACACGTGTTTCAGGGGCTTCGCACCGCCATCTACCACGTGGACGACATGGCGCTGGCCAAGGCGTGGTACAGCAGGATCCTCGGCGTCAGCCCGTATTTCGACGAGCCCTTCTACGTGGGGTTCAACGTGGCGGGATATGAGAGCCGGGCTCCAGCCGAAGGACACCAGGACCCCAGAATGCGGCTCCCACGGTGGTGGCCTACTGGGGCGTGGCGAACGCGCACGAAGCGCTCGCCCGGCTCGTGCAGGCTCGGCGCACGTCTCCACGAAGAGGTGCAGGACGTCGGCGGAGGCATCCGGGTGGCAACGGTGACCGATCCTTCCGGCAACGTCTTCGGCATCATCGAGATCCCCATTTCGCGGTGCCCGCGCCGGCGTAGCGCGGCACGTCCCTGCGCCGCCGGCCCGGCGGGCCGGTGGCAGCGCGTGCGGGAAGTTGTCCTCCGATACATCCCGCCCCGGCGCCCGCCTGCTCGCTGAGATCGAGCGACGCAGCCGCGGGTCGGCGCGCTCTGGGCCCTGTTCTGGGAGGTCGTTTTCCAGCTCACCGGGGGCGCGCGACGGCGGGTGCTGACGGCCCTGGGGGCGCCGGTGGCCGGCGGGGTGGGCGATACGGTGTCACGGTGAAGGGCATCGACCGGGGGCTGCACCTGTCGCTGGAGGCAACGCAGCACGCCTACGTCTTGGCCGTCCCCACGCTCTACCGGGTCTGGCTCACCGGGCGGTCTCCTAGCGCGCACACGGCGCCGACCCATGTGCCCGCCAGGACCTGGGCGCGACGGCCGCATGGCCGGGCCAGCAAGGCAGGGCTACCGGCGCTCGCGCACCGCCGCCCGCACGGACGACGGCCTCCACCTGCGCAGGTCGGCCCGCAGCAGCCGGAGCACGGCGGGCGTCGACGGCCACCGTGCCCGCCTCGAGCGCGCTGCGGACGAGCTTGACGATCTGGAGATCGCCGAGGGTCGTGGTGACGCCGAGGCCGGCGCCAGGCTCGGCCAGGTCATACGCCGCCGCGTCTGGAGCGCGGTCGCGACGGGGGAACGTGCGTAGTCACTACGCATTTCCGCCTCCACGTCCGGCGCGTCGTGCCCCCGCCCGCCGGCGCCGGCGGACTCGGTCGAGGACGTCGGTCCCTGGTGATCCGCGCGCGCCCTTCCTTCGGTTCCTCCGGTCCCTGCGCCTCCCGGAATCCCGCCGGCGCCGACCGCTCCTTCGCCACGCCGCGGATGACGCGTAGGGGCGCCCCCTCCAACGCGACCCCAAGCGCGGCGCGCGCGGGCCTGCGGCGTCTTGGCGAGGACGACCTCGTAGGCCTTGGCCACCGACAGCCGGTGCGTCTGGACCTGCTCGGCGAGCTGCGGATCGCCGGCTACGGAGAAGTGGCGGTAGATCCACTCCCGACTTGTCCCCAGGCGGCGGGCGATCTCCGCCCCGCTCCAGCCGCGCAGGTCGCGTAGCACGCGCAGGCTGGTGATCGTGTCGGCATCGCTGAGGTTGTGGCGGGCAAGGTTCTCCGCCAGCGCCAGCACGAGCCGGTCGGCCGTGTCGGTCTCCCGCTCCAGGGCCGGGATGGTGGCCCAGCGCCCAGGCTCCGGGTGCGTCTGCCACAAGTGCCGGAACGCGCCAGGCGCGCGCGCGCCGGCGATGAGGGTGTAGCGCCCGGAGTGAGGTGGGGTGACCACCACGGGTTGGAGGAGGCCGTACTCGGCGATGTGCGCGGCCTCCGGGATATCCGGCAGGCTCGCCCCCGCCGCGGCTGGTCGGGGTTGGGATCGACGACGGCGAGCGGGATGCGCCGGGCTTCGAGCAGGTCCTCGACCCCAGGCACGCCGGGCCGTTGGGAGATCACCGTCGCCCAGATTGGCTCCTTGCGCCCGCGGCCAGCCGCAGAGCTAGCCATGGCCGACCTCCAGCGCCAGATTCTTGTAGGCCGTGGCGACCGACGACGCGGGGTCGTAGCGCACAACCGACTGCCGCGCCTGGGCCGCCCGGGGGACGCGCCGGCTCTGGGGGATGATCGTCCCGAACAGGTGGTGCTGGCCGGCGAGCTCCCGGTGCAGGTGGTCGAGCCACTGCCGCTGCAGCGGGCTGGTCCGGTCGTAGCGGTTGACGACGACCCCGGCGATCCGCAGCGCCGTGTTGAGCCGCTTGCGGACGACGCCCACCGTGTCCAGCAGCTGGGAGAGGCCGAAGTAGGAGTACTCCTGGCACTCCACGGGCACCAGCACCTCCGTCGCGGCCGCCAGCGCGTTGACCGTCAGGAGCCCCAGCGAGGGGGGGCAATCCAGCAGCACGACGTCGAAGTCCTCCCCCACGTCGACGAGGAGGTCGCGCAGGAGCAGGTCACGGCCGGGCTCGTCGCCGATCCGGCGCTCGACGCCGAGCAGATCGCGCGAGGCCGGGGCCAGCGCCAGCCGCTCGTCAAGCCGCACGACCACGTCGCGCAGCGCGACGCCCTCGGCCAGCGCCTCGTAGATCGTGCCGGCGCGGGCGATGCTGCGCCCGCCATCGCCGCGCCCGGCGTCCGGGCCGCCGGGGAGCAGGGTGAGCGTCGTGTTGCACTGCGGGTCGAGGTCGACGAGCAGCACCCGCTGGCCCCGGTCGGCCAGGGCCGCCCCCAGGTTGACGGCCGTGGTCGTCTTGCCCACGCCCCCCTTCTGGTTGGCGATGGCGATTACCCGGCCCATGCCCGCGTCCTACGTCTTGCCATAACCTCATCCGCCCCCACCGGTTCAACGAGGGGCCCGGGCCGCTGTTGCGGCCGCCCCCCACGGGGCCGGACCCCGCGGCCGCACGGAGGCCCCACCCCCGAATGCTGGCGCCGGCGCGCTCCCACGAAGAATCCCGTGGTCCATGCGCCAGCGCGCCCCAGCGCGCCCCCACGACCTCCCCCAGACTCCCTCCCAGCGCGCCGGCGGCCGGGGACTCCCCAGGGTGGTGATCTTTCGGTGACTTCTCGGTGAGCGCCCGTGGTCCAGACTCCCGCACATGCCCCCGCGGGAGCTCCTCGACACGTGAGGCCGCCAGCTATGTCCGGCCGCCGGCTCCTGGGTACTCGGCGGCGAGGGGTTGGCCCGGCCGCCGAAGCGCCCGCAGCGGCGCAGCGGTGGCCGCGCGTACCGCTGCGCCGCAATTCGGGCCATGGCCGTGTCAAACTGTCGCACCTGTGCCTTGGGTGTGCTATCGTCAGCCTCCACACGGAAGCGGAGGGCAAGGACAGGGTGCCAGCGACACGACAGCGCGCGGCGGTGCGGCAGACGGCGACCACGCTCACGCCCCTCACGGGGCTGCCGGGGCTGCGCGCGGCCCGCGAGGCGAAGCTGCTCACCCAGGTGGGCCTGGCGCGGGTGTCTGGCGTGAGTCGGGCGACGATCGGCGAGCTGGAGGCGGGCAAGCGGAACGCGCTGTTCCAGACCCTGCGCCAGCTGGCGGCGGCCCTGGACGTCCCGCCCGAGACCCTGCAGGTGCGGCCGCGGCGCTCGTCAAGGGCGCAGCCGGCGCGGCCGGGCCAACCCCTCGCCGCCGTGGACATGCTAGGAGGACGGGCGCCGCGCCAGCCACACGAGGCACGTGCGGCCGCGTCTGAGCAACCAGAGACGATGGAGGTACGAGCCAGCAGCTAGGGAGCACCGACGCGAGTCGCGTCTGCACCGCACGACCGCTGGGGCCGGGAGCCATACGCTGGGGGCGCGCCGAGGCGCGCTCGGCAACCGGTACGGCCCCAGAAAAGAAGAAAGACGACCACCCGGGGCTGCGCGCCCGTGCGATCGCCTCCCGTTCTCTTACCAAGACGGAGCGTAGCATGCGGCGCAGCCTCGGTCAAGATTGCGCTGTCTCTTTTTCGGGCGCCCGCCACGAGCGGCACGCCCGTGAGGAGCCGGCGTGGAGAAGCGAGGCTGTGCCATGTCCCTGTCCACCACGCACCCGCCGGGCCCACCGAGCCCACCGGGCCCACGAGACGGACCGATCGCCCTGGGCGCTGTGCTGGGGTCATGGAACGCACCCTGGAACGCGCGCGGCGCCCTCCCCCTGGTCGCCCCGTCTGCTTCGTCCCGCCGCCCCCCGCCGGCGGGGGGCGAGGCCCCGGAGTCGAACACGCTGCTGGTCGCCGGATGCGTCGCGTCCCGGGTTCGTCAAGGTCCCGCGGGCGATCCTGCTAGCCAGGGGGCTCTCCCGCGACGCCAAGCTCCTGTACGCCGTGCTGCTGGCCTACGCCTGGCAGGCGGGGAACTGCTTCCCCGGCGCCGAGCGCCTCAAAGAGGACCTCCAGTGCGGGATCAACCAGATCACCCGCTACCTCCAGGAGCTGGAGCGCGCCGGCCTGATCACCGTCCGCCGGCGGGGGCAGGGGAAGACCAACGTCTACACCCTCCACGATCTGCCCTCTGGTCCCGTCGCTGGGGCCGCCGGGCCAGACGCCATCGGGCCAGACGCCGCCGACCAGGACGGCCGCGAGGCGCACCCCGTTCCCTCGCCGGCGGTCGTGACCAGTCGACCACAGGCGAGCCAGATTCACCGAATTGGTGATCCTAGACTCACCGCTCGGGCCCAGACTCACCAAATCAGTGAATCTGGATTCCCCGGACCGGTGAGCCTTGAGCCGCCGATTCGGCGGCCAGAATATGACTCAGAGGAAGAAGACTCAGGGCAACAGCAGCAGCACCCCACGAGCCCCTCGGTGCCCACGCCCACGGCCACGAGGCGGGCGCCCGCTGCCGCATTGGACGCGACCGGGACTTCTGGCGCCAGTGTTGCTGCTCCTGAAGACCTGCTGGCACGCTTGCTTGCCCAGGGCATCGTCGAGGGGGTCGCCACCAGGCTGCTGGCGACGCGTGGCCCGGCCGTCGTCCAAGCGCAGCTGGCGTACGCCGCCTACCGTCCGTGGACGAAGCACCCCGCCGGCGCCCTGGTGCAGGCGATCAAGGAGGACTGGGAGCCGCCGCCCGGCTGGGTCGACGCGCAGGCACAGGCCGCGGCCGCCGCCCGGCGAGCGGAGGAGGAGCACGCCAGGGCCGCGGCCGCGGAGGAGCGGATCGAGGGGCCGCTGGGATTCTGGCTGCTGGGCCAGCGGCGGCGCGGCCGGGAGCCGACGGAGGCGGAGGTCGCCGTCAAGCGGGCGCAGCTCCTTGCGCGTTTGGAGGACGCGGGACCGCCGCCGGCACCGGGCAAAGCGCCGATGCCGAGCGGGGAAGGTCCTGGCTAGCAAACGGACGGGGAATCGGTGCTCATCGGCAACAACCGGAGCGGGTTTACCGCCTGGGGAGGACGACCTGCGATCTTTGGCGTCGCCGCGCGCGGCGAGCCGTCTCGGTGAGTGATGGTCTATCGGCTCCGCTACACTCCCGACGCCGACCTCGACCTCCGGCACCTGGGGCGCCCCGCGGAGGCGCTCGTCCGGCGGGCCGCGCCCCGCTTCCTGGCCGACACGCCGGCGGCCCAGTCCACGAAGCGCAAGGCGATGGAGCCCAATCCGCTCGGCGCCGACTGGGAGCTGCGCTTGGACGACCTCCGGGTGTACGACGATATCGACGAGGCGGCGCAGAGCGTGCGGGTGCTCCGCGTGGGACGAAAGCACCGCGAGCGCGTCGTCATCCGCGGCGTGGAAACCGATCTGAGGGAACAGCCATGAGCCGGCCAAAGACCACGCCGGGGGATCGCGCCGCGTCCCCGGTCTTCAACGCCCTGCTCGCCGCCGCGAAGTGCACCCCGCCAGAGGCCCTCATCGACGCCGAGGAGCTCGACCGGCGCCGCCCCCTCACGCCCGAGGAGATCGCTACCGCCGACGCCGACGTGGAACGACTCCTCCGTGAGGACGACACCACGCCAGCGGCTCCGGTGATGCAGCACGGGAACGCCGCCGGGCCGGCGAAGCGGGCAAAACGGGCGAAGCGGACGCGTTCCAGCACGCCGTAGCGCCCTCGCTGTCGCATCCACCCGCTCTGGCCCGTCTGGCGCTCTCACCGCCTCCAGGCCTCCACGGCCGCAACCTCCCGCAAGCGCGTGCGGGCGAGCGGGCGAGCGGGCGATGCCTCGCTTGTGAGCAGCGACACCCCCAGCGAGTGTCGCGCGAGCGGGCGCCGCGCTGGAGGGCGTGGCCCGTGAGTAGCAAGGACATGGCGCTCCCAATGGCGGCGTTGCCCGACGCCGGGGGCTGGTGAGGGGGAGCGGTGTCCGCCCCGGCGCCGTCTCTCCCTCCTTGGCCCGGTGTTAAGGATCGTGCCAACACCCGCAAAGTAGCGGCGGGCGGTCGATACCAAGAAACAGCGGATCACCCCGTCAGAGACGGCCTGGGCCGCCCCGGCCCGTCAGGGTAGCAGGCCAAAGTGCCGGGAACAGGCAGAGCCGGTACTTGCCACCGGGAACGAATGCGTGCCCGCCGGGTTGCTTTCCCGGCGCGCACTGCTGGCATGCCCAACTGACGATGGTCGGGCGGTGAAGTACCGCTGTCGGCGACAAACTCGGCACTTCAGCCAGCGCTACGGTGAACGTTCACCGGGATGTTGCTTCCTGCTCTTGGCTGCGGCAGCGACCGGAGCAGGCAAAGATTCCGGCGCCAATGTGGCTCTCTTTCTCCGAAGGCCTTCACATGAGCGGGGTTTATCGGAGCACTGAGGGACCGGCGGAGGAACACAGAGACCGTCGTGGAAGAGCTGCACGCGTTGATCGTTCGGGCGCAGGCCTCCGATCTCGGAGCGTATGAAGCGCTCGTCGCCCGGTTCCAGGACGCCACCGTGGCGTATGCCTACGGCCGGCTGGGTGACTTTCACCTCGCTGAGGACGCCGCTCAGGAAGCGTTCGTGGCAGCGTACCGCGACTTGCCGGCACTACGCGAGCCGGCAGCCTTCGCGGCCTGGCTGCGCCGGATCGTCCTGAACTGCTGTGACCGCCTCACGCGGCGCAAGCGCGTTCGCGTCGTCCCGCTGGACGCCGCGGTGATGCGTGCCTCCGACGCTCCCGGCCCGGTGGAAGCCGCCGAGGCTGGCGAGCTTCGCGCGATGGTCCGCGGCGCGCTGCGCGCTCTCCCGGAGCCGGAGCGGACGGTCACGGCCCTCTTCTACGTCGGCGGTTACTCGCACACCGAGATCGCGCGGTTCCTTGGGCTCCCGACGACCTCGGTCAACAACCGACTGCACGCCGCGCGAAAGCGGCTCCAAAGGAGCATGGAAGCAATGGTTCGGGAGCACATGCACGGCGCACGGCCGTCGCGGGACGAGCGGTTCGTCCGCAGCGTGCTGCAGACGCTTGCGCCCGACCGGGAGGCGCATAGCGCCACCATCTACGACACGCTGGAGACCAAGACGACCGGCTGGGCCCGTACCCAGTGGCGGGAGGGCCGGTTGGCGCACAGCCGCTTTGATTGGGACACGTCGCGCATCGGGCTGGTAGGCGACCGCCTCGTGACCATCTTCGGCGTCTACGATCTGACGCTGCGGATCGGCACTGCCCGCGTGCGCGCGGCAGGGGTCAACCTCGAGTTCGCCGACCCCGCGTATCCAGACGAGGACGCTTTCCGGCAGACGGCGGCGGCCTCGGTCGAGGCGATGGTGCGCCGGGGCTACGACCTCTCGGTCGCGTTTGGCAGCGAACCTTTCTTCTATGGCCTGGGCTACACGTTCGGCTGGCGAGAGCTGCTGGGGTTCGTGCGCACGCGAGACCTCCCGGGCGAGGCGCCCGCCGGTGAGCTCATCGCGTTCGATCCAGTGCACCGCGAGGATCTGGCCGCGCTCTACAACCGCGAGCACGAGACGCTGACCGGTACCACGGTGCGACCGACGTACCTGCGCAACAAGGAGCCCGGCGGCTTTCGCGGCTACCTATGGACGGACGCCGCCGGCGCTCCAGCAGGCTATGTCAGCGTCGGGCCGCAGGCGATACGTGACTGGCGCAACGCCGCGCTCGTCGGCCGCAACCACAAGGGCTACGACAGCTTGCTGTGGCACGACGAGTCGGCCGGGGATCCGGAGCAGCGCCTGCGTGCACTCGGCGTGCTGGCGCGGGAAGCTGGCGCCGAGGAGGTCGTGTTCAGCCGGTTGCATCCCTTGAGCCCGCTAGGTAGGCGTCTGCGTTGGATGCGCTGCCGCATCGACCAGGGCTACCGCTCATACGTGGTGAAGATCGTCAACCTCACCACGCTCTTCGAGAAGCTGACGCCGGAGCTGTCGCGCCGCCTCGCTGCCTCGCACCTGGCAGAGTGGTCGGGCGACCTGCTCATCTCCGCCGGCGACCAGCAAGTGCTCCTCTCGGTCGAGCGCGGGCGCGTGCACGCCGGGCCCGCTCCAGCAAGGGCGCAGACAGGGAATTCCATCGAAGCCGGTCCCGAGCTCGCCCAGTTCGTCGTGGGCACTGAGGCGCCGCGCGAAGCCGCCGAGGTAGCGGGGATGACGCTGCGTGGCGAAGCCGCCCAATTGGTCGACATCCTCTTCCCCCCGCAGCACCCGCAGATGGACAATCAGGCGCTCTAGCGGCCGCGTCAGAGCGACCAAGGAGGCGAGCAGTGGACGCGTTATCTGGCGGTTGGGCCGACTGACCGGCACCGAATAGCCCCACCGCGACAAAGAAGGCCTTGCGCCGCCTCGTGTAGAGAGCTGGCTCCCACGCAGTACGACATGCGCGGCACCCGACGACGTGGTGTGGTTCGGCCAGAGCCGCCTTCTGCATGGCTTCTTGCGTTCTAGGCGAGCGGTAGCGATAACGCGGCCGGAGGGTACACGCCTTGCCTTCAGCAGGGGACGTGCGCGGGTGCTACTTTGCGGTTGGTGGCACGAACCCTAACACTGGGCCTCCTTGTGGGTATCCCGTTACCGGCGCAACGGGTGAGGCGAGGACAGGTGCGTGGAAGTGCGTGAGCGGGGCGCTGGGACTGCTCCTTCACCACCGGCGTGTCCCGCTCGAATGACGCCCGGATTAGCTTGGCCAACTCCGTGTCGCGCAGGTCGACGGTGACCCCCAGCGCGTCGGCCAGCTCGGCCAGGTCGGGGACGGCCGCGTCCCCGGCGTCTCCATGACCCCCGGACCGGCGGGGCCGCGCCCCCGCGGCCGGCGCGCCAGTGGCCCCGCCTCCCGTCCGGGCGACAACCGAAGCCTCCCAAAGGCCGGGGTAGGTGGGACAGCGTGGGACAGCAAGGAACGCCTGTTCTATACTCACGCGTGCGACGGCGTGCCACCACGGCACTGGCACCGACCGGCCGCGCCACGAGCGAGGAGGAACGACGAGAGGGCACCATGTCCGTGGTACCGGGAGTCCCTGGCCTGCGCACCATCACGCCGACTGAAGCGTTGCGCCGCCCCCGCCGGCTCGACCTGCGGATCCTGGCCGGCCTGGGGCTGATGGTTGCCTCGGGCCTGGCCATCCTCGTGCTCTGGTCGGCGGCGCAGACGACGCGGGGGGTAGTGGTGGTCACCCGATCCCTTCCCGCCGGCGCCCGGCTCGAGGCCAACGACCTGGCCGTCGTCCAGGCCCAGCTTCCGAACGCCGTCTACCGGGCGGCCGTGCCCGCGTCCGAGCGAGCGACCCTGGTTGGCCGGCAGCTCGCCCAGCCGGTGTATGCCCAGCAGGTGCTGGCGCGGGGCCTGCTCGCCGGGCAGCCGCTGCTGAGCGGCGAGCAGCGCGCCGTGACGATCCCCGTCAGCTCGGACCGGGCCGTTGGGGGCCAGCTGCAGCCGGGCGATCTGGTGGACGTGGTCGTCGCCGTCAAGGGCACGACTGAGGTGACCACGGAGGAGGTGCTTTCCGGGGTCACGGTGTACGACGTGGACTATGACCGCCAGGTGGTGGTCACCGCCTCGACGGCCCCGGCGACGGAGGCGGCCCGCCCGCGCCGGGCGCTGGCCTCGGTGACCCTGGCCGCCACCCGCGAGCAGGCCAAGGCGTTGCTCGCGGCCAAGCAGAAGGGCGAGCTCAACCTCCTCCTCGTCCCGCCAGAGGCGGCCCTTGCCGGGAGCCAGGGCCCCCCCGGCGGGCACGGTGGGCCGGGCGCCGCTGCTCCTGGCGCGGGGAATGCCGGAGGGGCACGATGACCCAGGGCCCGCCGCCTCCCCCAGCCGGCAGCCCCGCTGCACCCCTGCTGCCCGGCACCTCGCAGCCGCCCCCAGCCTTCAATCCGCCGCTGCGGGTGGCGCTGGCCCTCGGCGACGCCGAGCGCGAGCAGGCGGTCCTGCCGGCGCTGACCGACGCCGGGGACGTCGCGCTCGCCGAGCGGTGCCTGGCCGCCGAGGACCTGCTGCGGTGCCTGGCCCAGGGCGGCCAGCCCGGCGGCGTCGACGCGGCGCTCGTCGCCGGCGATCTCCACCGCCTGACGGGCGAGCGGCTGGCCAGCCTGGCGCACACGGCCGTCCCGCTGGTGATGCTGGTCCCAGACCCCACGGCCGCGCCGTGGCAGCCGCTCGCCGGGCGCCACCGCGTCCTCATCCCGCTGGGAGCGACCGGTCAGGTGGTCCGGCAGGCCCTGGGCGCGGCCGTGCGGGGAGAGCGCTGGGGGCCAGCCGCCGAGGGTAGCCCTGACGAGCCTGAGGAGCCGGTCGTCCTCGACGGTCCGACGCCGGCCTTCGCGTACCGCCCCGGTACGCGGCCGAGCCCCCCCGGCGTCCCGCCCGGCCCACCGTGCCCGCCGGAAGTCGGGTCAGGCGCTGGCCTGCGCTCGACCCAGGAGCCGGTCCGCCCGGCGGCCCCGGACCGCGAGCGTGGCTCGACGGCTTTGCCGGAGTCCACGGGGACGACCGACCAGGAACCCCTGCCGACCGACCAGGAACCCCTGGTGCTGACCATTGCCGGCGCCCATGGTGGCGCCGGCTGCACCACGGTGGCGCTCAATCTGGCCACGGCCCTGGGCGCGGTCGCCCCGACCGTGCTGGTCGACGCCGCCCGGGCCATCCCTTCCGTGCCGGTCTTCGTGAACGTCGACCCTACATGCAACCTGTACCTGCTGGCGCACGATCCGCCCCAGACCCCGGGCGCGTGGGACCGGGCCCTGGAGCGGGAGACGCAGCCCCTGGATCCCCGGAGCCCCTACGGGCGGGTGCTCTGCGGCGTGCCGAAGCCGGAGCTGCAGGGCGCGGTCACCCGGCGCTTCTTCGAGGCCCTGCTCGCCCAGCTGCGTGGACGCGCTCGCTACGTGCTGGTCGACGCCGGCGAGGTACGCGACGCCGCCGGGCCGGCCGGCCAGGAGACGAGCCCGGCGCGGGTGGCGCTGGAGCAGGCCGACCTGGTGATCCTGGTCACCGCCGCCGACGTGCAGGGGGTGGCCCGCGCCCGTCTGGCCCTGGGGATGCTCCAGGCCCAGTTGGGTCTGCCGGCGGCCCGCGTGGCGCTGGTGTGCAACCGCCACGACCGACGCCATCACTCCAGCCCTGGCGAGCTGGAGTTCGCGGTCGGCGCGGCCACGGCGGCGGTGGTGCCACTCGACCACGCCGGGCTGGGGCGTGCCCTGCAGGACCAGCGACCGGTGGTCCTGGACGGGCGTAGCCGCGCCGGTCGGGCGCTGCTCGATCTGGCCACGCGAATCACCCTGGGGCGGATCACGCTGCCTCCCGACGTGCCCCGCGTCCCGGGCTGGCCTGGCAGTCATGAGGCCGGAGCCCCCACCCCTCCCTTCCACGGTGCCGATAGTGCCGGCATGCCCCGCCGCGTGGCGGCGAGCGTCCGCCGGCTGGTGGCCGGGACGCGGGAGGCGCTTCGCGCCGGCGTGCCCTGGACGGGCCACCGGCTTGGCTGGTCACCACGCTGGCCCGCGTGGCCCGCGTGGCCCGCGTGGCCCGCGTGGCCGGCTGCATGGGAGCAGCCGCTCCCGCCGGCCGTGCCTGTCGCTTTGCCGCTTCCGGCCAAGTCACCGACCCCCGAGTCCCCGGGAGGGAGGTCGGCCGCGCGCTTGGCCCCCGACGGCCCATCCGTAGCGGCGGCGGATCCGCCGCAGCCGGGCCTGGGGGACACGCCGGCGCCCCGTGCTGCAGCAACCAGGTCCGAGCACGAAGAAAGGACGGTTCGCGTATGACCGCTGGCTTCTCTAGGGGTTCTGGGCCCTCCTGGCCTCCCGCCCCGTCTCCGAACGCGCACCCCGTGGCGCCGCCCGCGCCCGGGCGCCCGGCAGCCGCCCCACGGCCGGGCACCCCGAGCACCCCGAGCACCCCGAGCACCCCGAGCACCCCGGGGACGCCGGGGACGCCGGGGACGCCGGGGACGCCGGGGACGCCGGGGACGCCGGCACCGGGCGTGGATCGGGCCGCCGAGCGGGCCCTGCGGGCGGAGATCCACGAGGCTGTCGGCCACCTCCTCGACGAGCAGCAGCTCCTGGCGCCCCCGCCGCACCAGACCCAGCGGATCCAGGCGCTGGTCCGCGAGCACCTCCTGGCCTACCAGCGGCGGGCGGCCACGGCCGGGGCGCCGGTGATCGCCGACCCCGCCGGGGTGGAGCAGCGCCTGATCGACAGCGTGCTCGGTCTGGGCCCCCTGGAACCGCTGCTCCGCGATGGAGAGATCGAGGAGGTGATCGTAAACGGGCCGCAGCGCGTGTTCGTGATCGACCGGACGGGGAAGCACTTTGTCCCCCACCTGGTGTTTGACGGGGACGAGGAGTTGCGCTCCCTGGTCAAGCGGATCGTCGGCCCGCTGGGCCGGCGCCTGGACGAGTCCTCGCCCATAGTAGACGTGCGCCTGCCGGACGGCTCGCGCCTCAACGCGGTCATCCCGCCGGCGACCACTCGCTGGACCTGTGTGACGATCCGCAAGTTCATCCTGCGGGCCCAGTCGCTTGAGGAGCTGGTGGGCCTGGGCACCCTGCCCGAGCCGGCCGCGCAGTTCCTGGACGCCGCCGTGCAGGCGGGGGTCAACGTCCTCGTCAGCGGGGCCACGGGGGCCGGGAAGACCACCGTCCTGAACTGCCTGGGGGCGTCAGTCCCCTCCGAGGACCGCGTCGTCACCATCGAGGAGGTGCCCGAGCTCGCGTTGGAGAAGCAGCTCCCGGACTGCGTGGCCCTGCAGTCCCGCGCCGGCAACGTGGAGGGGGCGGGGGAGATCACGATCCGTACGCTGGTCCGGAACGCCCTGCGGATGCGCCCCACGCGGCTCATGGTGGGCGAGGTCAGGGGTGAGGAGGCATTAGAGATGCTCCTGGCGATGAATACCGGACACGACGGCTCGATGTCTACGATCCACGCCAACGGCCCGCGCCAGGCCCTGGACCGCCTGGTGACCCTGGCCTCCATGGCGGAGGAGCGCATTCCCGTCCCCACGCTCCGGCACATGGTCGCCACGACCGTGGAGCTGGTGGTGCACGTGCAGGTCCGACACCATCCGCGCCGGCGCCGCGTCTCGCACATCTGGGAGGTGACGGGACAGGAGGGGGACGTCCTCACCGGCCACGACCTGTGGGTGTTCGATCCGGCCCGCGACCGCCTGGCCTGGACGGGGATTCAGCCGCGATGCCTGACCAGGATGGCCGACCGCGGCGTGGCCTATGCCCTGCCGCCGGTGCCGGACCGCTCCTGAGGCGCCGGCGCGGCACCGGGCGCCCGTAGCCGCCGGAGCCGCGGTGGTGCTGTACCCCTCAAAGGCTGCCCTGCCCGCCGACCGGGTGCCCATGGTACAAATGTTCTACCATAGGGTACCCTCAGGCCACGGCCGACCGGGCATGGAGCGGGGTCGTGGGTGGCCTTCCGGCCGGGCGGCCGGCGCAGCCGCAGTGGCGCCGGTGCGCTGACGGCGCCTCGTCTGCTGGGCAGTGGGTTCGGGTCGCCGGTCCCCGGAGCGCCTGTGGGACCGGCGACGCGGGCCTCCTCCAGATCGGTGATAGTCCGGTGATCGCCGGGTGGTAGCGTCGGCAGGCTCGGCGGCGCCCCGCTCGCGCGCCCAGAGCCAGGCGGCGAGGGACGGGCAGCGCGGGCAGCGCGAGGAACACGTCGAGGAACACAGGCGGTGCTGCTAGGACTCCTGATCCTGCTGTTTATGGCCGGCGTGGGGCTGCTCTACCACGGCCTGGTGGCGGCGCCGGCAGACCGGCACGCCGGGTGGCTGGCCCGGTCTCGGCGGGCGGCAACCGAGTTCCTGGTGCGGGCCGGGCTGCGGGAGGTCACGCCACGCGACTTCGGGCTCGTATCCGCGGGGCTGGGCCTGGCCGCGGGGGTGACGGCGCAGCTGGCGTTCGGCTGGCCGGTGCTTAGCCTGGTGGCGGCCGCCGTGGGGCTGGTGACCCCGGCGCTCTACTACGTCCAGCGGCACGAGCGGCGGCGGGCGCAGCTGCAGCTTGCCGTGGTGCAGTCCATCGAGCAGCTCCGGGACTCCATCCACACGGGGCTCAGCGTGGAGGCGGCCATGGGTGTCCTGGCCCGCACCGGGCCCGAGGCGCTGCGCGAAGAGTGGCGCCGGCTGGTGCGCGAGCAGCGCCTTATCGGGTTTACCCGGGCCATGGAGGGGATGCAGCACCGCCTGGCCGATCCCGTGGTGGACGTGATCGCCACCGCCTTGATCCTCAACGACCGCGTGGGCGGGGAGCGGGTCGGCCAGGTGCTCGACCGCCTGGCAGAGGCTACCCGGGCGGAGCGGCGCGTGCTCGAGGAGGTGCAGGCGCTGCAGGCCCAGAACGTGCTCTCCGCCCGCGTCGTGGCCGTCCTGCCGCTCCTGGTGCTCCTGCTGGTGCGCTGGCTCAGCCCCGAGTATACGGCGCTCTTCGACACCGCCGAGGGGCAGCTGATCCTGGTCTGCTGCCTGATCGCCAGTGCGACCGGCTACGGCGCGATGTGGTGGATTGCCCGCCTGCCGGCAGACCCTCGGGTGCTCACGGGATGAGGCGACCGCAGCGCAGCAGGCGCGAGGGAAGGGACTGATGACGTCGCTTGTCGAGTGGCTGTTCCCGGTGTCCGGTGACGTGCTGCAGACCGTGCTGCGCGCGCTCGGCGATCCACGGAGCTACCAGCTGGAGGTCTTGCTCTGGCCCGTCCTGTTCGGCCTGGGGCTGTATCTTGTGACGACGGCGCAGCCGCTGGGACGGCCAAAGCCGGATCTGGCCGAGCGCCTCCGCCAGCTGGACGTGGACGAGCGACTGCGGCGCTCGCTGGCCGCGCCCCCGGCGCGGCGGCGCTTCGCCTCCCGTGCCGTGGAGGGGGTGTTGGCGCCGGTCCTTGACGACCTCGGCGGCCTGGTGCAACTCGGGCTGGCGGGCCTGGGTCTGGCCGGGCTGCCCGGGGTGGGCAGCCTGGTTGGGGGGCGAGCGCTGGAGCGGGCGCTCCGGCTAACGCGGCCGGGGGACGGGCCGGCGCAGTTCTTCGCCGATAAGGTGGTGGGCCTCGGACTCGGCCTGGGGTTCTTCCCCCTGGCGAACGCCCTCGGCGTTACCGTGGGCGGCCCGTGGCCGGTGTGGCTGTGGCTGGTCGCCGGCGTCGCCGGCTACCTGGCGCCGGACTACCTGCTGTTCCAGGAGCTGGAGACCCGCCGGCTGCGGGTGCTGATGGAGTTCCCTATTGTCCTGGACCTGCTGGCCATTGCGGCCAGCGCCGGCCAGGGACTCGACCAGGGGATCGCGCTGGTGGCCTCGCAGGGCGAGGGGATCGTGGCGCGCGAGCTGCGGGCGGTCACCCGAGAGGTGGCGCTCGGCCAGCGCCCGCTCGCCGCGGCGCTTGAGGCCATGGCCGAGCGCAACGGTATCCCGGAGCTGAGCGCGGTGGTGGCGCAGCTGCGCGCCGCCGACGAGCAGGGCATCCCCCTCGTGCAGGCCCTGGCCACCCAGGCGGCCGCCCTGCGGGAGCAGAAGCGGATCCGGCTCCTGGAGGCCGGGGGGCGGGCCAGCGTGCGGATGCTCTTCCCCGTGGCCGTGCTGATCTTCCCGGTGCTCCTGGTGGTGCTCCTGCTGCCGGCCATCGTGCTGGTCATGAACCTCACCGGCTAGAGGCGGGGTGACCGGGTCGGCGACGCCTCGCGCAACGCCGGCCACCGAGCTAGGGAGAGACAGACATGAGGACGAGCATGCAGCGCTGGTACCGGGATGGAGCGCCGTGGAAGAACACACTCCGGGCGCGGCACCCCGCACACGATGGCACCGGCAGCGCTGTCTGCAGGCGCAGCACGGCCGTGCACAGGACACCGCGCAGCACACATCACGACGGGAGAAAGGACGAGGCGCCATGCAGTGGGTACAGCGCAGTGGGAGATGGCTGGGGCAGCTCGCACAACTCAGGCAGGTGGGGCAACTCGCCGACGAGCTCGGCTACGCCACGTGGGCGGCCGCCCAGCGGGTGGAGCTGAGCGCACATCGGCGGCTGGAGCGGGTGGCCCGCACCTCCCGGGAGGAGGGCGAGCGGGGCGCGATCTTCGTCGAGTACGCCCTGGCCGTAGCGGGGATCGCCCTGATCGGCATCATCGCCGTCAGGGCCTTCGGTCTCGGAATCAGCGAGGTCTTCAACGATCTGCTGGCCAACATCCGCGGGCAGGTGCCCCAGCCGGGCGGTGGAGGCTAGAGCGTCCGCGGGGGGCAAAAGGGTCATGGCACCCGTGCGTCGGCCGGCCTCGCCGGCCCTCCCGGTCCTGATCCGTTGGCGCCGGGCGAGGCGGCAGCCGGCCGGCGTGGGCCTGCCCACGCCGCCGGCGCCCCCGGCGCGGCCGGCCGCCCGGGCCGAGTCGGGGCAGGCGTTGGTCGGGGCGGCGCTGACCTTCCCGCTGCTCCTGCTGGTCGCCGTGGCGCTCGTGCAGCTCGCCCTTTACACGCACGCCCGCAACGTCGTCGCGGCGGCGATCCAGGACGGTGCGCTGGTGGCCGCCGCCGAGGACGGCACGCTCGAAGAAGGGTGGGCGCACGGCCAGGCCTTGCTCGAGGCTGGGCTGGGCCCGAGCGCAGCGCGGGTGCGCCTCGCGCTCTCGGACACGCCGGACCGGGAGGTCGTGGTGGCCGAGGCCCGGGGCGGCTTACGTCTGGTGCTCCCCTGGGTCAGCGATGTGATGCTGCCACTCGACGCACGGGCGAGCGCTCGGCGCGAGGGGTTCCGGCCCGGCGGCGGGTACGCCGACGCGCCGCAGGAGGGTGTAGGAAGCGGGGGAAGAGGCGCCGGCGATGAGCTTCGATCTGGGGGTGTGGCAGGCGGATGCGCCGCTGACCGCGCGCGCCCGCCGCGCGCGCGACGTACGGCGGTGCGAGGGGGAGCTCGTGTTCGAGGGGGAGCGTGAGCGGGTCGCCGCCTTCTCCGCGGCGCTGACCGCCCGCTCCCTAGAGAGCGACACCTCTCCAGGCGACGAGGTGGACACCTGCCCCTGGAGCGCGATCCTCGACCGGTCGGGGAGGCAGGTCATCAGGGCGATGGGTGTTTCGCGCGTTGGGGAGGTCGCCCCCGTGGTGTTCGAGCTCGCGGCGCAGCACGACCTGCGCTGCTTCGACCCCCAGGAGGGCGAGGTCAGGCTGCCGCCGCGCCTGCGCCAACACGCGGGTAGTCCTGGGGACGGCCCTGGCCCCGGCTGGCAGGGGGCCTGGGGCCGGCTGTCGAAATGGATGCGGCGGGGCGTCCAGGGCACCCGAGGGGACGCCCTCGTCGAGGCGGCCCTCGTGCTGCCGGTGCTCCTCCTGCTCGCCTTTGGCGTGGTCGGGGTGGGCCGCGTGGTGCACGCGCACGGCGCTGTCGGGGCCGTCGCCCGCGAGGCCGCCGTGGCGGGCGCGGCGTCGCGGGCTCCGGCGGAGGCCGCGCGCCGGGCGCACGCGCGGGCCCGTGAGGTGGCCCAGGGGCACCACCTGAGCCCGGCGGCGGTGGACCTGCAGATTGTCCCCGGCCGGTTCGACCGCAGCCCCGGCGATGCGGTGGCGGTGACCGCCGGGTACGACGTCGCGCTGGCCGATCTGCCTCTGCTCGGCTGGGCGCGCCATCGGGTGCAGGGCAGGCACGTGGTGCCGATCGATCCGCACCGCAGCCGCTAGCGGGGAGTCAGCGGCTGCGGTGCGGGGGAGTGACTGTGCGGGTGACGACGGCGATGACGGCGATGACGGTGGTGGCACACTGGCTGAGGAGGGGATGGCGCAATGCGTCCCGCGCGTCCAGGAGCAGAGCACGCACAACAGCAGCACCAGCATGGCGCCGGTTGCTCCTGGCGCTCCCCCGCAGCGTCGCCCGCCAGCCGCCCGCCTCGACCGGGCAGCGGTGGGGCGAGGCGGGCCAGGCCATCGTCTGGGCGGCGGTCATGATGCCGGCCTTCCTCGCCGTCCTCGGGCTGGCGCTGGATGCCGGGGTCGTCTTCAACGCCCGTCGGGAGCTCCAGCATGTCGCCGCGGGGGCGGCGCACGCCGGGGCGACGCAGATCGACCACGGTCGCTACCGGCAGGCGGCGACCGTCGCCCTCGACCCGCGGCGAGCTGAGCAAGCCGCCGCGGAGTACGTCGCCGCCCAGGCCGGGCTGGGGATCGAGCTGGAAGCGGTGGCGGCCGACCAGCGACAGGTGGTCGTCACGGTGGGGCGGGAAGTGGGCACGAGCTTCCTGCGGATCGTCCGCATCCCACAGGTGCGGGTACGGGCGACGGCGCCGGCGGAGGTCCGGCACGGGATCGCCGGGGCGATCCGCGACTGAACGGCGAGGACGGCCAGGTGCGAGCAGGAGGAGCAGGCATGGCCACGAGAGACACCGCGAGAGACACCGCGGGTGAGCCGGCGCCAGCAGCCGGTGCGGCCGGCCCGGCCCGGGAGCCGATGAGCCGGCCGGCATGGATCGCCGCCATGGCCGCGGCCATGGCGATCGTGTTCGCGGCCGCCCTGTTGCTGCCCTGGTGGCGCCAGCAGACCCTCGCCCGCGAGGAGGCGGCGCAAGCAGGCGCGATGGCGACCTCGGAGGCTGCCTACCCCGCGACGGTCATCCCAAGCAGGACCCCCGCACCAACGGCCGTTGCCGTGGTGCCGCTCGATGGTTCGGCGGGCGGGACACAAGTCATCGCCATTCAGAACATCCTGCCTCCCTCCTCCCCGCTGGCGCAGGAGATCCGGGTCGCCCAATCGCGCTTCTGGCAGATTTACGGAGCTGCCCTCTACGAATTGGATGAGTCGCGCCTTCCTGAGGTTGCCTCTGGCGAGGCGCTCGAATTCGTCATCGGCCAGGTTAGGAGGCTCAGGGCAGAAGGTCAGGCAGCCGACGTGCGGGGCGAGCACCTCTCCACTATCTTCGACGCGAGCGAGACGAAGGCCTTCATTCACGACAAATTCGTGAACCGCAGCCAGTCGCTGGACGCGACAACCAAGAAGCCGATCGCCGGCACTCCGGACACCACTTACCCGGAGTACATCCACGTGTTCGAGCGCATCGATGGCGAGTGGAAGATGACCCACTTCTATTCGACGACACGAATGTCGTCTTAGAAGAGCTAACACCGATGAAGCAACAACACCATCAAGAACCGCTTAGCCCCCAGAATGGCCTAACTCTTCGCCAGCGCCGCCGGCAGGTGCTCAGCGCAGTCCTCTGTGCGTATGCCTCCTTCGCTGGTCCTCTTCGAGCAGTCAGCGCGCAAACGGCCGGTGGGTTTGATCCAGGTAGAGGAGCCTCACCTGTGGGTCACACTGGCTGGACCGATCCGAGCGGTGCTTACGCTCTTGCCCTCACCAATCCATCAGGGGGGACGACCGGCGGCGGCCTGGGTGGACCCAGCGGAGCCGGCACTCGCGCGAGCGGCGGAGACAGCCGTTTGAGCGTGCCGGTCGACACGAGCACCTTCGAGGCGCCGGCGCGGTCGGCGGGCACGTTCCGGCGCCTGTCCGTGGAGGCCCTCGGGCCGGAGAACCTCGGGATCCCCGGCGTGCGGCTCCTGTTCGACAACGACCCCGCGGGCGGGGGTGGGGGCTGGTGGGTCTTCGACGCCGGCGTGCCGTACACCCCGCCGGAGCCGGACCTGGCGGCCATCTTCGACGAGGTGCGCCGGATCGCCTTCGGCCGTGTCCCGTGGCCCCGCGTCGAGATCCAGGTGAACCCTTCGCCCATCGGACTGGTGGGGCTCCCCTCCCACTACTGGGTCACGGGCTACGCCGGGGAGCCCCTGAGCGCCAGCGCCTCTCGGGTGATCCCGGCGGACATCGCCGAGCCCGACTATCCGATCAGCGCCCAATTCCCGGCGGACCACCCCCGCCGCCGCGACCGCCTGCTGACCATCACCGTCAACGCCTGGCCCCTCCGCTACCAGTGGGACTTCGGCGATGGCCGGGGCACCAGCGACCGGCAATCGCTGGGGCGGCCATTCTCGCTCCAGACGGGCCAGGGGAGCGACGTCGTCTACCAGTACGAGGTGACGTCGCGGCGGTTCGAGTGGGGCTACCCGGTCTCGCTGGAGGCCACCTTTGGGGCGTCCTACACGATCGACTTCGACGGGGCCAGCGAAACCCGGCCGCTGTCCCCGGTGCCAATCCGCTACTGGCGCCGCTATCCCGTGCAGGAGATCCAGAGCGTCCGCGTCGGGATGGCGCGGGTCGGGCGCTAGCGAGCCGGCGTGGCAGGAGGGTGTGTAGCGTGAGGACGAGCGTCCACGTGCAGGTTCCCGCAGCGACCAGTTCCGCGTGGCAGGACGCGCCGCCCCGCCGCTGGCCGAGTGTGGTGGCACTGCTCGCCCTCGTGGCCGTCCTGCCCGCGGCCGGGTGGGCCATCTCCCGCTACGCGGGCTTGCCTCGACTGCCGGAGCGCCTCCCCGGTTGGGCCGAGGTCCTGGCCATGCTCCAGGGATCCGAGCTTCCGGTTGGGCTGGTTGCCCATCTCGCGCTCTGGGTGTTCTGGCTGGTATGGGCGTGGCTGGTGCTCTCCCTGGCCGTCGAGCTCCTGCTCGCCGCAGCTGACCTGGCGACGCACGGGGCCGCCTGGGTGCACCTCCTGCGTGCCGGGGCCGGCCACGTGACCGCGCCGCTCGCCCGACGGGTGGTGAACGGCGCCCTCGTGGCCACCGTGGTGGTGCAGCTGGCCAGCCGCGCCGCTCCCGCCGCGGCGGCGTCCCTCCCGGAGCCGGCCGTGGCGACGTCGCCGGCGGCGCCGCAGGAGGCCCGTCTGGCTCCCGCACCCGGCCGTCCGCTCGCGGGCGAGGATGGGGCGGCGGCGCCAGAAACGGCACCGGAACGCGCGGCCTCCACCACGTACGAGGTGCAGAAAGGGGACACCCTGTGGGGGATCGCGGAGCGGTTCCTGGGTAGCGGCTATGACTTCCCCTTCATCGTCGAGGCCAATGCCGGCAGGGTCATGCAGGACGGCACGACGTTCCAGCGGACGGGGCTGATCCGAGCCGGGTGGACGCTCGCCGTGCCGCGCCCCAACGTGGCTGTCCAGGAGCACGACGGCGCCCGTTTCTACGTCGTCCAGCCAGGAGACACGCTGGAAGGGATCGCCGGGCGCGTGCTGGGCGATCCGCAGGCGTGGCCCACCCTCTTCGAGCGCAACCGCGGGGTGGCGCGGCTCCCGGATGGCCGCACCCTCACCTACCCCAGTCTGATCTGGCCTGGCCTCCGGCTGCAGCTCCCGCAGGACGTCCGGGAGCGCCCCAGGATCCAGGACGTGCCGGCAGCGGAGGCGGGAACGTCGGCACCTGCCCCGGTGGGCGTACCGGACCCGGAACCAACCGACGACCGGCCTGGGGAGGGGTCTGAAGTGGCGCCTGTGCAGGTTCCCGCAGCGGCGGTGGCGCCCGCTATGGCGCCGCCGGAACTGCCCGGACTGGTCGAGGACGCTGGGGTCGACGCCGCCGCCATGGCGGCCCCGGTCACCCCTACGCCGGAGGGCCCGGCGGCGGCCGAGGTGGCGGACGATGCGTCGATCGGCGCGCGCGGGGCCACGCCGCCGGCCCCTGGCGCGGGACCCCCGCTCCCAGAGGTCCCCCGGGTCCCCGCCGTGCCACTCGCGCTTGGGGCCGCGGGCGTCGCCGCCACGGCCGCCGCCGGGAGCGTGGCCATCGGCCTCCTGCGCCGGCGCATCCGGCGCAGCGCCGACGAGCCGCGGGTCGTCCCCGACGGCGAGGTGGCCCTGACCGGCGGATACGCCGCGGCCGACTTCGGGCGGGTGCTCGCCCACCGGGCGTACGTCGGGGAGGAGGTGGAGCCCGCGGTGCTGGGGGCCGAGCAGGCGCTGCGCTTCTTCACCGCGCACGGCAGTGCTGCCCCTGACGTGGTCATGGTGCTCCAGGAGCAGACCGCGCGAGGGATCGCCCTGACGCTCACCGTGCGTGCCGCGCCGGAGCAGCGTCACCTCCTGCTGGAGCTGGCGCCCGCCCTCGGCCGCTGCCTCGGCGGTACCGGCAGGGGCTCCTTGACCCTCGACCACGAGGTCGAGCTGGCGCTGCGCGACCTCAAGCGCAGTCAGCTGGAGCATCCCGCGCTCACCTCTCTGACGGAGGTGCCCACCGCGGCCCCTGAGGGCGCGCCGGCGCCGGCCATGCCTTCTCTGTCCCCGGTGCTGCTGCCGCTCGGCGCCCAGTCCTCGCGCGCGATTGCCTACGGCAACTGGCATGAGCTGGGGCACGTGCTGGTGGCGAGCCAGCCCGGCACCGGGGAGACGGGCGCCGCCGCGGCGCCGACGGTGCTAGCCAGTCTGGTCGCCGCCCTGGCCGCGCGTGGTCACCCTGACCAGCTCCACCTCTGGACGATCGCGCGGCGGGAGGCGCTGCCGGGCCTGGTGGGCGAGCTCCCCCACCAGCGCGACGGCCTGATCGCGCCGGACGAGGGGGAGCGGGTGGCGGCCGCGTTGGAGGAGGTCCGGGACGAGCTGCGCCGCCGGATGGAGTGGGTGCAGCAAGCCCAGGCCGGGGCGACAGCTGCGGCCGGCGCCGGACTGACGGCGGGGCCAGGGGCGGGGCCACAGACTGACCAGGCGGTCCTCCCCGAGCTCGTGGTCGTGCTGGCCGAGCTCGCGGACTTCGCCGCCGGCACGCCCCTGGCGGGCGACCTGGCTGCGCTGCTGGCTGACGTGGGCCGGGACGGGCCGGCCTACGGGATCCGCCTCCTGGCGGCGACCACGCAGCCGGCGACGCTCGACGACGCGGTGGTAGCGCACTTTGTCACGCGTCTCGCGCTGACCCTGCCCGACGCCGCCACCAGCATCCGTCTGCTTGGCTGGCCCGACGCCGCCGCCCTAGGGGGCGGCGGCGACCTCCTGGCGTGCATCGGCCCCCGTCGTCCCGTCCGTTTGCGCGGCTTCCGGCTGGGCACCGAGCACCTGGCCGAGCTGGTCCGCCTCATGCGGGAGGTCTACGGAGTGGAAGCCACCCCGCCCCCTCCGCCCCCTCCGCCTCCTGCCCCTCCATTTCCGACTCCGGGGCAACTGGCCCCGGACCCGCCGGGGCGCTCCCGCTCACGGCAGACGACGTCGCCGGTAGCCACAGCTGCGCCCGAGGAACGCGGCACAGGAGCAACAGCTCCGGTAGCTGCCTCAGCTCCGGTAGCCTTCACTCCCCCGCCGAGCCGAGGCACCCCGGTCGCCCGCTCCAGCTCGCCCGAGCCGCCGGCGCCGTCCGCTGCGCACTCCCACACCCTCGCCGGGGACCTGGAGGAAGCGCAGGCGGAGCGTGCGGTTGCGGCACAGCCGACCCCGGGGACGCCGGCTGCGCCCGGCGCCGCGGCGCCGGGACCACGCCTCGAGGTGCGCTGCCTCGTCGAGCGGATGGAGGTGCGGTACCAGGGGCGGGCGCTGTCGCCGGTGGCGCGGGGCCGGAGCGAGCATCAAGCGTGGGAGCTGCTCGCGGTGCTGGCGGCGCAGCCGACGGGAGTGCTCGCGAAAGACACGCTCCGTCAGCTGTTCTGGCCGGAGGAGGACCCTCAGCTGACGAGCCGGCGGCTGAATACGACCCTGTGGCGGCTGCGCACGGTGCTGACCCAGCAGGTGCCTGACCTCCCCGAGACCTTCCTCCAGCACGACCGCAGTGGGGTCTACCGCCTGGACGGCGCCGTGGTCGCATCCGACGCGCAGGCGTTCGCCGAGTTGTGCGCCCGGGCGCGACGCGTGCTGGGGCCGCGCCCCGCGGGGGCCGCCGACGACACGACGGCGACGGAGGTCATGGCCCTCTACGAGCAGGCCGTCGCGCTGTACCAGGCGGACCTGCTCAAGGGGCACGACTACGACTGGCTCCACGACCACGCCGAGGGGGTCTCGCTCCAGGAGCAGTACCGTGACTGGTACCGGGAGGCCACGGACGCGCTGGGCCGCCACTACGAGCGCAGGGGACAGTGGGAGCGGGCGGCGCGGCTCCACCGGCAGGTGTTGGCGGGGGAGCCGACCGCCGAGGACGCGGCACGGGCGCTCTTCCGCTGCTACGGGCAGCTCGGGGACCTAACCGGGCTGGAGCGCGCCCACTGGCGCCTCGTCCAGGCCCTGGCGACCGCGGCCGACGGCGACCCGGCCCTGAGCGCGCCAGAGCGGGAGACCGAGGCGGTCTACCAGGCGGTGCGGGCCGCGTTGGGCCGCGTCGCCCCGTCCGGCGGGGGCGATCTCTCGGGCGATGTCCAGGCGGCCGGCGACTGATCCGTGCGGACCGCCTCCAGTCGCGCGCGGCTCTACACTGGTTGCTACAACGAGTCTGGGAGGGTGCCGATGACCGTGGGGGACGCGATGCCGGCCGTCGAGCCGCCGGGCGAGACGGTCGGGGCGTTCGAGGCGAAGACGCAGCTGTCGCGCCTGCTGGAGGACGTCGCCCGCGGGAAGATCTTCACCATCACCAAGCACGGGCGGCCGGTGGCCGTGCTGGCGCCGCCAGACGCGGTGCGCCCGGCGGCCACGGACGAGGCCGCCGAGCGGGGGCGCCAGGCCATCGGCGCGTGGGTACGCTCCCGCGACGCGCGGCCCGTGCCGGCCAGCGTGGCGGAGCTCCTGGCATGGGTCAAGGAAGGCCGCCGCTGAGGCGGGCCGTTGCTGATGCTCATCGTGGACGCGTCGGTGACGTTGGCGTGGTGCTTCCGGACGGAGGTCTCGCCCTTCACGGGTGCCCTGCTGGAGCGCGTGGGTCGGGCACTGGGAGCGACAGGGGCGCCTGCCGGCGGACGACCGGGTACGGTTCTTCGTGCTGCTCTCGAAGGCCGACTCCGGCTCGGCGAGAACCGGGCCGAGGAGCGACGCGAGGGCACCTCAACACCCTGGGCACCCTGGGAGGCATCCGGCGCCCTCGTCGTGTCTCCTACAGCAGCCACAGATGGGGCTACTAGGACAGGACAACAGGCTCAGGGCGGGTCAGGGGACACATATTCCCACCGGCTGCCGGTCGGGGACCAGCGATAGAGCCGGTTCGTCGTCGGATAGCCATGCTGGAAGAAGTCGTGGACGGCGGGAGCGAGACGGGCTGGCGCCCATCCGTTCGGCACGAGCAAGATGCCGCTGTGCTCGGGGAGATCGGCGAGGCCCCATCCCCGCGGCCAGTGGAGCCAGACGTTGTGCAGCAGGACGTAGCCGAGGTCAGCCGTGACCAGGGTGCGTGCCTGTGATGCAGCCACGAGGAGCTGGCGGTAGTCGGGAGCGCCCTTCCGCACGTGGCGGGCGTGAACGGCCGTATGCCCCAGCTGCTGAAGGGAGGCGACGGCCTTAGGCGTGACGTTCTCGTCGAGGTAGAGGTCGGCCACCCGCAGCGCTACGCCGCGTTGAGGGTCAACCGAGCGTCGAGGGCGGGGCGGTGCTCGTGGTAGTACGCCAGCGCTGCCCGCGCCGCGTCAATCGGGATCTCGTAGTCCTCAGCCACACGCTGGAGGTCGCGTCCGGCGTCGCCGAAGTAGTACCCGACCAAGGCCCATACCGGCGTGCCGTACTCCGTGAGCCGCGCGTCGGCCGGACCTCGCCCGAAGCCATCGACGTGGATGTACCGCTCGATGAGGGCCTGCGCCTCCCCCTGCTCCATCGTCCCGGCCGCCACCGTCGCACCTCTCCTGTGTGTAGATGTGTGTGTCACGACAGTAGCATACGTACGGAGCACGAGACGCATACGTGACACACAAGACTGGCACAAAGGGGCGCAGGAGCAGGGCCTTTGGGATGCTCGCTCGTGAGCACCGACGCGGTGGTGGTGAGCGGTGGATCCTCGCGCGCCTAGGGCGCCACGATGGCCTGCAAGGCATCCAGCGCCTTGTGGCGTGTCTATGGGCTGTCACTGCCCGGTGATTGGTGGGATCGCTCGCTGTCGTCGCTGCGCCCGACGCTCCCCGTCCCGCCCGGTGGCGGCGAGCTGCTTGAGCGCGGCGGCGCGGCGCTGACACGCTGACCCCCTCATGAGCGGTGCAGCGGCGGGCGCCACGCCGGACTGGGGGCGAGGCGTCTCTGCACTCCTTCTCGGCTTGCCCGGCGGCGAGGCGGTGTGTATGAGGCACTCCAGCCCGTACCTGTGGCCCTGCGCACGGTCGTTCAGCGCCCTCCTGTGAGCGCCGCCCGCGCGGCGCCCTGGGCGATGGGGGATCGTTCGGTGACCGTCCGGTGATCCCCTTCGAGCGGTCGCGCCCGGCCGGTGCGGTCTGGCCAATCCTGCCCCCTCACCAGATCGGTGACGCCCCGGTGATGGCGCGCCCCTAGGCTCGTCGACGGCAGGCCGCTCCCGCGTCGTCTGCCGAGTCACGCGCCCCCGGAGGTCGCCGATGCCGCGCCGCTTGTTCCGTACGTTCCGCGCCTCTTCGCCCGGCCGGCCCGGTCGGCCCGGTGGGGCGTGCCGGCGGCCGGGTTCCGGTCTTGGTACGGCCTGCAGGCTAGGGCGCGGTGCCCTGCTCGTGCTGGGACTTGCCGTCCTGCTCGCGGCGGCCCCGGCGGTGGGGGCACAGGGCGTGGCCGACCCAGACCCGCTCCCGGCCGCCGGCGGTGGGCTGGACGCGCTGGTGGCCACGCTGCCCGGGCCACTCGAGCGCCTGGGCACGCTCGGGGAGCGCCTGGGCGCCGTGCTCGACCTGCTGGGCGACCCGCGGCGCCTGACGGGGCTGCTGGGCGACCTCCTGGGCTGGCTGCTCGCCGGGCTGGCCGGCTGGCTACGCGAGCAACTCGTGGGCCTCGTGGCCGACCCCCTGGCCAACGTCTTGACCCGCACGCCGCCCGAGCTCTCCTACGACAGCCCCACCGTCCGCCGGTACTGGGAGACCCTGCGCGGCATCGCCAACGGGGCGCTGGCCCTGGTGACCCTGGTGGGCGGGCTGAACCTGATCGTCCGCCGGCAGCTGGGCCTGCTCTCCCATGAGGCGGCCGAGCTGCTGCCCCGCCTGGTCGTGGGCGCCCTGCTGGCCAACACCAGCCGGTGGTGGGCGCAGCAGGCGGTGGACGCCAACAACGCCCTGTGCGCCGCCGTGGGGACCGTCACCCTGCCGGGGTGGGACGACGCCACGTGGCTCGACCGGGGGGTCGTCGTGGTTGTCCCGGCCCTGGTCTACCTGGTCATGGGGGTGGTGCTCCTGCTCCAGCAGCTGCTGCGCCTGGCGCTGGTGGACGTCCTGGTGGTGGTGGCCCCGCTGGCCCTGCTGTGCTGGGTGCTCCCCCAGACCCAGGGCTGGAGCGCCCTGTGGACCACCCTGTTCGTCCGGACGACCTTCACGCAGTTCTTGCAGGCCCTGGCCCTGGCCCTGGGGAGCGCTCTGATGGTCGAGGTGGCCGGCGCGGGACCCGGCGGGGCACCTGGCGGGGCACCTGGCGCGGGCCCTGGCGGGGCATCTGGGGGCGAGACGACCCGGCTGTTCCTGAGCTTCCTGGTGGGGATCGCGACGGTGCTGCTGACGCTGAAGCTCCCCGGCCTGCTGCACGGCTGGCACGGGGACGGGCTCGGCTTCGTCCGCTACGTCGCCTATCGCCAGGGAGCGGCCGCCGTGCAGGCCGGCGTGGGGCACCTCGTGCACCGCCACGCCATCCCCATCGCCGGGGCCGGACGGCCCCCGCTGCCGGCCCGCGCTCAGTAGGCCACCGCGGTGCGCCCGTCAGGCTCACGACCCATCCCGACACGCTCGAAGGAGGATCACCCTGTGGACGCGAGGATCAACGCGCTCTTCACCAACCTCTTGAACGTCGGCGCTGGCGTCGGCGTCACCGTTTGCGCCTTCTTCCTCATGTGGGGCGCCTTCGTCTACATGAGCGCCGCCGGCAGCCCGCGGCAGATGGAGAGCGGGAAGTCGGCCATGCTCAACGCCCTGGTCGGCCTGGGGATCGTCCTGGCCGCCCGCGCGATCGCGGAGATGATCCACGGGGCCGTCGGCGGAGGCTGAGAGCGGTGGGGACGGGTGGGGTGGCCGCCCCGCCGGGAGAGGGCGGCCCGCGCTCCTGTACAGGGGCCGACCGCCGACCACCTCACCGTCGAACGCCGGCAGCCGCGCCGCCCCAACGCCGAGTGTGCTGCATGTCGAGAAAGGACTGCTCGCCCATGCCTGCTGCGCCCGACTCCCGCCCCATGTCCCGCCACGAGGTGCCCACGCACCTGGACGTGCCGGACAAGGCCTTTTTCGGCCTGGCCGCCCCGCAGTTCCTCTGCCTGCTGCTCGGCGCCACGCTGGCCCTCGTCCTGTGGCGCGAGTGGACCTTCCTGCCGGCCGGCGTCCGCCTGGCCCTGGCCGCCGGCGCCGTCCTGGTGGCCCTCGCCGGCGCCCTCATCCGGCCGCAGGGGCGCGATCTCGCCACCTGGGCCGTCGTCCTCCTGCGCTACGCCGCTCTGCCCAAGACGGCCGTCTGGCGCCCGCGGGCGCCGGCACCCGCCCCTGTTCGGGCAGCCGGCCCCGACGTCGGCTGGGTGGACTGGACGCCGCGGATCGCCTGGGCTCCCGAGCCTGGGCCCGAGCCTGTTCCGCCCCAGCCCATTCCTCCGGCCATCCGGCCCGTCCGGCCGGCCGACCCTCAGGACGGGCGGGTGCCGGCGGAGGTAGGGTGGTGAGCCTGGCCAGCGTCGCTCGCCTGGTGCGCCCCGGCACGGCAACGTGGGCCTCCGTGCAGGAAACCCACGTGCCCGTGGAGGCCATCGACGGGGGCGTGCTGCGCCTGCGCGGTGGGCGCTCCCGGGCCGTCCTCGACGTCCAGGGCGTCCCCTTCCTCCGGCTCGACGCGGGCGACCAGGAGGCGCTCCTGGCCGCCTGGGCGGCCTTCCTGAACGGCCTGACCTTCCCGGTGCAGCTCCTCGTGCGGACTGTGACGCGCGACCTGGAGGGTCACGCCGCGGCGGTCGAGCGCCGGCTCCTCAGCCTGTCGGGGGACTCTCCGTCGGCGGGGCTGGCGGCGCTGGGGGGCGACTATGTGCGGTACGTGCGGGAGCTCACGCGACGGCGCGTCCTGTTGGAGCGCCGGTGCGCGGTCGTCGTCCCTGCCGATGGCGACGCCGACGCCGGGTGGGACACGGCAGGGAGTCGCGGCGGCCTGGCCGGGCGCCCGCGCCACCCCCTGGGACGCGCCGTGCCCGTCGCGGGGAGGGAGGTAGACGGCCTGCCCGCCCCGGCGCCGCCCGCGGCCGTCGCCGCCCAGCTGGCGTTCCGCTGCGTGGAGGTCACCCGAGGGCTCGAGCGCTGTGGGCTGTCGGCCAGGCGACTCGGGACGGCGGAGCTGACGCAGCTGCTCGCTGCCTGCTGGTGCCCGGAGCGAGCCCGAGCGCAGCCGCTCCCGTCGTCCCTCCCGTCGCCGGACCGGCGGGACGTCGCCGCGCCGGTCGTCCACGCGGCTCCTGGGGTGGCTCCCGGGGCGTTCCGGAACGGAACGCGGCTCTGGCCATCCGGCCCGACGGCCCCGGCGGCCCCGGCGGCCGGCGCCGCGGACGCGCTCCCTCCGCTCGAGCAGAGCTTCTCGTCGCCGGCTGGTCGTGCCCGGTGGGCGACGCCGACGCCACGACGTCACGCGGCGCCCCCCACCACCCCTCCCGCCTCTCCAGCCGGGGCCGGCCCTGGGGTCGCCCGCCCGCGGCGTGGGTTCGGGTGGCCCGGGCCCCGGCGGGCCCCCTTGCCGCCGGCCGTGGCGGTCGAGGCGGAAGTCGCGCGTGGCGGGCGCGCCGTCGCCGACCAGATCGCCCCTACCGCCGTCCGGGTCGCGCCCGACCACCTCCAGCTGGAGGGGCAGTACGTCCGTACCCTGGCCGTGACCGGCTACCCGCGCACGGTGGGACCGGGGTGGCTGGCTCCACTGGTGGAGCTGGACGCGCCCCTGGAGCTGTCCGTCCACGTCGCGCCCCTGGAGACGGCGCCGGCCGTGCGGCGCCTCTCGCACCGGCTGGTGCAGCTGGAGAGCTCGCGGCGCCTGGCCGCGCGGGGCGGGCGCCTGCCCGACCCGGAGCGGGAGACGGCCACCGCCGACGTGGAACGCCTGCGCGACGCCTTGCAGCGGGGGGAGGAGCGGGTCTTCTCGGTGGGGCTCTACCTCCTCCTGCGGGCACCCAGCCTGGGCGCCCTGGACGACCTCACCCGGCGGGTGGAGGGCGGTGGGGGCGGGCTGCTGGCCCGCTGCGATGTGGCGTGGTTCGAGCAAGACACCGGTCTCCACGCCTGCCTGCCCCAGGGCGACGACCGCCTGCGGGTACCCCGCACCCTGGACACGACGTCGCTGGCGCTGTCCTTCCCCTTCTGCGCGCGACGCTCTCGATGGACCGGGGCGTCCTGTTTGGGATTGACCGGCGCACGCAGACCCCCGTGCTGATCGACCCCTTCGACCCCACGCTGGACAACGCCAACCTGGCCGTGATCGCCCCCTCCGGCGCGGGCAAGAGCTACTTCACCAAGCTGCTGGCCCTGCGCGCCCTGCTCCTGGGAGTGGCGTTCCTGGTCATCGACCCGGAGGACGAGTACCGCCGGGTCGCGCGCAACGCGGTGGGGACAGCACGTCCGCCTGGCGCGACGGCGCGCAGCGCCTCAACCCCTTCGACCTGGCCATCCCCCAACGTTCGTGACACCAGCCGCAAATCGGTGACCGGCCGCGCCGGCGTCCCCGGCCACCTGCTGGCGGTCTCCGCCGGTCATGAGGCGGCCGCCCCGATCGGCACGCCGGGCGCGGCCCCTCACGCGCGGGTGGTGGTCCCGTAGATCGGGACGATCGTGTAGTAGCCCGAGTGGGCGCCGCTGGTCTCGACGCCGGGGACGCCGGCGACGCGCAGGGGCTCGCGGACGGCGCGCAGCGCCTCGGCCGCCGCCAGAGTGGGCATGAGCAGGTGCGCGTTGAGCGCCGCGGCGAAGGTCCGCAGCTCGGGGCGGACGCCGTAGATCACCTCGTGCAGCAGGCACGAGAAGAGGGCGTACTCCCAGGTGTAGTAGCCGCAGTCGTAGCCCAGGTGGACGAACCCCGCCGGCAGCGGCGGCGGGGGCGCGGCCGGGTCGGAGCGTTGCAGGTAGAGCAGGTCGCACCAGGGCGCCGCCGGCGTCCCGACGGCGTAGGCGGCGACCGCCTCGTAGGCCGCCAGGGGCGCCAGACCGTCCACCAGCGGCACGGGCGCCCCGCCCAGGCGCGGCGGCCAGGGGTCGCCGTCGAATCCGCGGTAGTGGGCGAGCACCTGCGCGTGGGTCAGCGCCACGGCCGGCGGCCGCTCAGCGGCGTGCGCGCGGGCCCACGCCGACTCGGCGAGATAGTCGATCCGGCGCACCACCAGGAAGCCGTCGGACTCGCCCCGAGGTGGCCACTCGGGGGCACTCCACGACGCGGGTGACGGCGGGGGTGCGGGCACCAGGACACCCTACTCGTAGGCGTTCAGCGGCAGGCGGTCCAGCCGCGCTGCGAGGTCCTCGGCCGTCGGTTGCGTGTAGACGCCGGTGGTGTTGAGGTCGCTGTGCCCGAGCAGGCGAGCCAGCCCCACCAGATCACCGGGGTGCGCCTCCAGGTAGCGCCGGGCGAAGGTGTGGCGCAGGGTGTGGGGTGTCGTCGCCGCCGGGACGAGCTGCCGCCGGGCGCCGTCGTCCACCAGCTCGTGGACGACCCGCCAGAGCGCCGACGCGCTGAGCGGGTGCCCCTTCTGGCTGCGCCAGAGCGCCTCCGCGGCGGCCGGGCGCCCCCCGGCCCCGGGGGCGTCGGCACGGGCCCCGGGCCCGGGGCGTGGCCAGGCGCCGCCGACGGCCCGCAGCGAGGGCGCCACCCCGAGGCGGGGCGCGGCGTAGGCGGCCAAGGCCGCCCGCGCTGACCCGTTGAGGGGCACCGTGCGGGCCTTGTTGCCCTTGCCGGCGCGGATGGTGACCGTCCCGTGCTTCTCCCCGAAGGCGATGTCGCCCCAGGTGAGCGCCTGGCACTCACCGAGCCGGAGGCCCGTCTGGAGGAGCACCTGCAGGAGGGCGTAGTCGCGGGCGGGGTGCCGGCCGCGCTGGGCTGCCCGCAGGAGGGCATTGACCGCCGCGTCCGTCAGGGGCGTGGGCGCGTCGGGCGCCGTCCGCCGGACGAGCTGCAGGCGGGCCGCGGGATCGGCCCCCAGTGTGTCCCGCTCCGTGAGCCAGGCGCACCACGCCCGCAGGGCGCACAGGTGGGTGTTGACGGTGCTGGTCGCGGCCGTGCGCTGCAGCGCCGTGCGGTAGCCGACCAGCGCGATCGGCGTCAGGTCGGCGAGGGTGAGCCGGGCCGGCGTCCGGCCCTCCGCGGTGGCGAACCAGGCCAGGAAGCCCCGCGCGGCCCCGCCGTAGCGGGTCACGGTGCGCGGCGCCCGGTCGGCCGCCCGCAGCGCGTCCAGCCACGCCGCCAGCAGGTCCGGGAGGGCCACCCGCGCCGCCGGCACGACCGCGACTCCGGCGCGGCCCCGGGGGCGCGGTTTCTCTCGCGTTTTTCTCGGCGCATCCGTCCCCACTGGGCTCCCTCCGTTCCTCCTGGCCCGCGCCTCCCCGGCGCCGCCGGATCCGGACGAAACGCGGGCGAAGACCCATTCTCGTGCGTTCTCTGCCTGCAGTGTGCCCGCCGCCACGAGCGGGGCGCAACCCGCGCGGCCGCCGCCCTGGCGACGGGGAGCGGGGGAGCCGGGAGGCGGGGCAGGGGCCACGGGAACCGGGCACGAGGGACGGGCGTGAGGAGGAGCAGTAGCAGATGAAGCGGTACTGGACGCCGGCCGAACTCCGGGAAGACTGGACGCTGCTGCCACGGGAGCGCGGCCTGGTCGCCGGCACGCCGAGCTGCTGGACGAGCTCGCGCCCGGGGCGCGGGACGCCCACACCCGTCTGGGGGCGGCGTGTCTGCTGAAGGCCTTCCAGCTGGAGGGGCGCTTCCCCCGCAGCCGCGCCGACGTCCCGGGCCCGGCCGTGGCCCACCTCGCCCAGCAGCTCGGCGTGCCGGCGACCAGCTTCGTGCGCTACGACTGGCATGGCCGGCTGGCCTCGCATCACCGCACCGCCATCCGCGCCTTCCTGGGCGTGCGCGAGGCCACCGTCGCCGACCAGCAGGGGGTGACCGAGTGGCTGGTGGCCCACGAGCTGCCCCAGACGCAGCAGCCAGAGGCGCTGCGCGCCGCGTTCCTCGCTCGCTGCCGCGCTGTGGGCCTGGAGCCCCCGACCCCCGACCGGGTCGAGCGGCACGTCCGCACGGCGCTCGCCGCCTACGACGAGCGGATCTGCGCCGTGGTGCTCCGGCGGCTGCCCCCGGAGGCGCAGGCCCGGCTGGACACCCTCCTGGAGGTCGCCACACCCCTGCCTGGCGCGCCGGGGCAGTCCGCCCTCGCCGACCTGAAGCGGGACGCGGGGCCCCTCTCGGTGGCGACCGTGGAGCAGGCCGCCGCCAAGCTCGATCGGCTCCGCGCGCTGGGGCTGCCCCCGGACCTGTTCGACGGCGTGCCGCCCAGGCTGGTGGAGCGCTTCCGGCAGCGCGTCGTCGCCGAGGAGCTGTACGAGCTCCGGCGCCACCCGGCCCCGCGCCGGCTGACCCTCCTGGCCGCCTACTGCTGGCGCCGGAGCCAGGAACTGACCGACACGCTGGCCGAGGTCCTCGTCGACGCCATGCAGCACCTCCACGTCCGCGCCGAGCGCCGGGTCGACCGGGCCATCCTCCGCGACGCCAAGCGCGTGCGAGGCAAGCACGCCATCCTCGGCAACATCGCCGCGGCCTCGCTGGCGCACCCCGACGAGCCGGTGCGGGCGGTGGTCCACCCGGCCGCCGGTGGGGAGCAGACGCTGCGGGACCTGGTGGCCGAACGCGACGCGGCCGGCGCCGGCTACGAGCGCACGGTGTACACGGTCATGCGCGCCTCCTACAGCCACCACTACCGCCGCCTGGTCCCCCCGCTCCTGCAGGCGCTTGACGTCCGGTCGAACAACGAGCGCCACCGGCCGGCGCTCGACGCCCTGGCCCTCCTCCGGCGCGCGGCGCAGGCCCCCGGCGCCCGGCCGACCTTCGACGCCGCGGAGCCGGTGCCGCTCGACGGGGTGGTGCGCCCCGCCTGGCGGGACCTGGTGGTCACGCGCGGCACGAAGGGGCAGCCGCGGGTCAACCGCATCAGCTACGAGATCGCCGCCCTGCACACCGTGCGCGACAAGCTGCGGTGCAAGGAGCTCTGGGTCGCCGGCGCCGACCGCTACCGCGACCCGGACGAGGACCTCCCGGCCGACTTCGCCGCCCGGCGGGAGGACTACTACGCCGCCCTCTCGCTGCCGCTCGAGGCGGACACCTTCATCGCCGCCCTCCAGCACCGCCTCCGGGCCGCCCTGGCGGCGCTCGACGCCGAGCTCCCGCAGAACCCCTCCCTGGCCCTCACGACCCGAGCCGGTGGCCGGATCAAGCTCGCCCCGCTGGGCCCCCAACCGGCGCCGCCGCACCTGGAGTCGCTCAAGGCCGAGCTGGGCCGCCGGTGGCCGATGGTCGGCCTGCTGGACATGCTCAAGGAGGCCGACCTGCGGATCGGCTTCACCGACCTGTTCACCACGGCCACCGCCCGCGAGCACCTCGACCGCCCCACCCTCCAGAAGCGGCTCCTGCTGTGCCTGTACGGGCTGGGCACCAACCTGGGCCTCCGCCGGGTCAGCGTCGAGGGTGGCGCCGAGCACGGGGAGCGCGAGCACGACCTAGCCTACGCCCGTCGGCGCTTCCTCACCCGCGACGCCGTGCGCGCGGCCATCGGCCGCGTCGCCGACGCCCTGTTCGCCGCCCGGCTGCCCGAGGTCTGGGGCGAGGCCACCACGGCCTGCGCCTCGGACTCCAAGAAGTTCGGCGCCTGGGACCAGAACCTGCTCACCGAGTGGCACGCCCGCTATCGGGGGCCGGGGGTGATGGTCTACTGGCACGTGGACAAGAAGGCCGCCTGCATCTACTCCCAGCTCAAGCGCTGCTCGTCGTCCGAGGTGGCCGCCATGATCACCGGGGTGCTGCGCCACTGCACCCACATGGCCGTCGACCGCCAGTACGTCGACAGCCACGGGCAGTCGGAGGTCGCCTTCGCCTGCTGCCACCTGCTGGGCTTCCGGCTGCTCCCCCGCCTCAAGGCCCTCTCGCGGCAGAAGCTCTCCCGCCCGGACGCCGGTCAGCCGGAGGCCTACCCCAACCTGCAGCCGGTCCTGACCCGGCCCATCCGCTGGGACCTGATCCACCAGCAGTACGACGAGCTGGTCAAGTACGCCACCGCCCTGCGGCTCGGGACCGCCGACGCCGAGGCCCTGCTGCGCCGCTTCACCCGCGCCAACGTGCAGCACCCCACCTACACGGCGATGGCCGAGCTGGGCAAGGTCTACAAGACCCTCTTCCTCTGCGACTACCTCCGCCTGCCCGAGCTGCGCCGGGAGATCCAGGAGGGCCTGAACGTGGTGGAGACCTGGAACAGCGCCAACGGCTTCATCTTCTTCGCCAAGGGCGGGGAGTTCGCCACCAACCGGCTCGAGGACGCTGAGCTCGCCATGCTGTGCCTGCACCTGCTGCAACTCTGCCTGGTCTACGTCAACACCCTGCTGCTCCAGCGGGTGCTGAGCGAGCCGGAGTGGACCGGGCGGCTGACCGTCGAGGACCGCCGCGGCCTGAGCCCGCTGCTCTACGGCCACGTCAACCCCTACGGCGTGGTCCGGCTGGACATGCACCAGCGGCTCCCCGTGGAGGCCCCGGCCGTCGCCTAGCGGCAGCGGAGGGTGGGCGTTTTGCGGCTGGTGTCACGAACGTTGGGGGACGGCCAAGTACGAGCGGATCATGCCCCGGCCGGAGCTGGAGAAGGTGACCCAGGGGGCCATCGACCCCAAGCGCTCCATCGAGAGCCCCGACCACACCTTCCTCGACTTCACCCGCCTCGACCGGTACTACAACCGCGAGATCCGCGACCCCATCTACCGCAACGAGGGGACGCCGCGGGAGGTCATCGCTCGGGGCAAGCCCGGATACGACGCCCTGGCCAAGGAGATCTACGACCAGTGGCACGGCAAGCTGCCCACGTGACCCACCCGTGCGGACCGTCGTGAGCCACCGAGGGGCGACAGTGCGGCGTCACCGCGGCCCCCCGTCGCGCTCATTCCGGTTCAGATAGTCCTCACCCCTGGGGTGGGGGCTTGGAGTGGGAGCTTAGCCCCGTTGACCCGATCGCGTAGGGACCGGTCAAGGGTCAACGGCTTACACCCAGGCCAAGGCGGCGAAGCGGGAGGCCGAGGAGACGGCCCGGCTCACCGAGGAGGCCATCGAGCTGCGGGATGCGTCGACGACCTCGCAAGGACACAGGTACGCCCGGTGGCGGCCCTTGGCGGGTCACTGCGTCATGGTACTCCGGCGTAGCGGCAGCACGACGGATCCTCCCCGGCGTCGCATAACCCATATTGTGCGACGTGCCGGGTGTTCCTCCCCTGTCGCTCAGCAAACGCTGGTGTTTGACCGTCAGGAGGGAGACGTTGCCGGCGCGGTCTTAGCGGGGTGTCGTTGGGCCCGTCAATGCCTCCCGGGCCGGGGAAGCGTTGTGGGGGCGTGAGACGGGGCTCCAGCGGTGTGGGGGCTGGATCGTCCGCACGTAGATGGGGATCCCGTCTTCGACCTGGAGGTCAACCAGACGGTCGAGGTAGAGCTGGCGGACCGGTTCGACGTCGTCGATGTCGACGGTCACCCGCAGCCGTGTCCCTGGTGGGTCTTCGCCCTCGACGAGCTCGAAGGTGGCCTGCGGGTAGCCGGCGCGGATGAGCCGCTCCAGTTCGGCGGCGGCCTGTTGCACCCTCGGGTCACGCGCCGGTTGGGCTTCTTGCGTCATCACCTCTCACCTCCTTCCCTTATCTCTCCTTTGCTGCACTCACCGGATCATCGGATAGTCTGGGTGTGTCGGGAGCGCCTGGCGGATGAAGTCGCCCGGGGTGGCGGCCAGCAGTGAGAGCTTGGCCCCGTTGACCCGATCGCGGAGCGGCCGATCGAGGGTCAGCAGGAACAAGGCCCCGCAATGCACGGCGGCTGCGAGTACATGCGCATCCTCTCTCCCACGATCTGGACGCAGGAGTCGAAGGCCGCACCACTGGGGACGCTGGCGATCTCCAACGGGGTGACGGCGAGCAGTTCGTGGAGGCTCCGCAGCTTCTCCAGGCCCATCTTCTCGGTGACGTTGCGACGGGCTTCGACGAGGACCGGCCGGGAGACGGCCATGCGCAGGAGCCCGTGCTGGCACACGGCCAACAAAAAACCGGATCCACCTGAAGGTGATCCGGCCGCAGCGACGAGGCACGAGGCGTCGACAAAGAGAAGGGTATTTCGGTCGACCCTCATCCTCTCCTGGGGATGCCGTGCTCGCGCGCGAAGCGACGGGCGATCCCTTCAGCCTCCTCATCCAGGGCGTCGTCTCGGATGAACCCCTCGATCTGCTGGCGCGTATAGGTGCGCAGGATGATCTCTCCCCTGGCACGGGTGTCGTCTAGGAGCTGCTCCAGGCTGGATCTGGGGATGCGGTACTTGCGTCCTAGCCGGGAGGCCATCAGCTTCCCCTCTCGGATGTAGCGATAGATGGTGTCGCGGTTGACCTGGAGGTAGGCGGCGGCTTGCTCCGCTGTCAGGATCTCGCGCACGGGTTGGACGTCGAACATAGTGTGTTTATTATCTCATTGTTGTTGCTATTTATCAATACTTATCTTTATTTTGGTGTGTGCATGCAGTGTTTTGAAGAGGGGGTTGTGCAGGGGCGGCGTAGACTGCGCCGTGCGAAGTGCTCTCTCCCGCTTCTTGCCCGAGACACGCGGCCTAGACGGGGCCGGCGATCACGCAGACCCCCAGCAGCAATGCGACCGGGACGAGGACCATCCCGAGTACGAGCTTCCGGCGGTAGCACCACACCTCCCCCATCCAGATCGCCACCGGCACCGGCAGCAGGAAGACGATCGCCCCGTTGCCGCGCAGACTCAGCCGGGCGCTCTCCCAGGTCGGACCGTGGTCGCGGAAGTAGATCGTGACGTAGTGCAAGGCGAGCCCAACGAGCAACGCGACCACGCCGGCGAGGACGGATGCGCGCGTCTCCTGAGTCATCGCCGTCCCCCGCTGCCCTAGCCGGTGCTGAGGGCGTGGTTACGGGTGGCTCCCTGCGCGTGGGGTGCGCCCAGGCCGATGCCGGGCTGCTTTCAGCCAGGCCCGCACTGCAGGCGCGGTGGTCAGCCAGATCCGTCCGCTACGGCGAGTCTCGAGGTTACCCACCCGAGCGGCCCGGCTGAGGGTGGAACGGGCCAGCCCTAAGCGATCGGCCGCCTCAGCGACGGTCATCCATTCCTCACTGATCTGGGCCACTGTGTTCCCTCTCCCCTAGCCTAGCCATCCCCGCTACTCCCAGGCAAGCCCCGCCCTTTTACCGCCTTCTTACTTGCTCTATATTGTATTTTAGACTAATATAAACCTGGATTTCTGGTCGAAGAAAGGAGGAGCACACCGCCGGCACACAAACCAAGAAAAGTGATGCCCCGGTCACGGTGACAGCCGTGCCGGGGCGTAGATCGACCCTCATCCCCCAGCAAGGAGCAGAGGAAACGACCACCATGAGTGTAGCGCGACGCGCACCACGCAGCGTTCTTGGCGTCCCCGACGCCCCCGAGGCCTGACCATGGCCCTGGGTGACATCCAAGGCAAGGCGGTCGCCAAGGCAAACCGCCTGAGCGGCGCCGCCCGGGTGATCCGAGTGCGCCACGGGCTCTACCGGGTGCCCTCGGCGACCCAGCCGGACGTGGTCTACACGGTCACCGGCGACGGGCGCTTCGTCATCGACTACGCCTGCACCTGTCCGGCGGGACGCAGCGGCATCCCCTGCTGGCACGCGGCGGCCGTCCGGCTCCGCAAGACCCAGGAGGAGGCCAAGGCCGACTGGCGGCGCATCCTCGCCCGCCGAGCCGCGGAGGCTCTGCCGCGTGATCCGGACCGGGCCGCTTGACTGGGTGCAAGGAGACGACGATGGAGCGCACACCCGATGCCCACGACTACCTCCCGCCGGAGATCCGGGCCCGGCTGCCCCGCTTACGCGCGACTGAGGTCCAGGCCGACCCGATCGCCCAGGTCAAGTACTTCACCCCGGACAGCTCCTGGACCTGGTACGCCCTGGAGTTCGACCCCGAGGAGGAGCTCTTCTTCGGCCTGGTGCAGGGCTTTGCTGAGGAGTTCGGTTCCTTCGCCCTGGCAGAGCTGCGCGCGGCGCGTGGCCCGCTGGGGCTGCGGATCGAGCGCGACCTGTGCTTTACGCCGACTCCGGTGTCGAAGCTGAAGTGGCGATGAGTACAACGTCATGCCGACGGTCCCGACCACCAATCAGATCGACCAGCTGCGCTTTGCGGCGGCCATGCTGGAGCGCCTGCTGACCAACGCCAGCGAGTTCTGCTGCATCATCGAGCGCGAGCTCGACGCAGTCTATAGCCGGATCCTCGACCTTGAGCATCCGAGCTGGCCCGACGAAGGGGGCGAAGAGACGGCCGACGTCTCAGATGCGGACGACCCGGCCGACTCTTGCCAGCCCTAACCTAACGGGGGCGGTGATCTACCGCCCCCACGTCCCTTTTCCAGGAGACCCCAGCAATGGATGAACTCAGACGGTTCCTCACTGCCGTGGGAAACGGCGAAGTATGGGAACACGCCGAGGAGGGCTGGCAGCTTCAAGCGCCCCACGTCCAGGCGATCGTCAAGCCCAACGGGCGCGATGGATACCTCTGGAGTGTCCGGCTCCTGCCGAGCGACCAGATCATCAGCGACGAGGCCGCTACTGACCATGAGGCGATGCGCGCGGCCGAACGGGTGATTGAGGAGCACCGCCCCCCTAGATAAGCAGATGCCCCGGTCACGGCGGCCACCGTGCCGGGGCGTGGGCACCCCCACCACCAAGGAAGAGACGACCACGCAGAGTGTAGCGCCCAGAATACTCACCCCCACCAGAATCGGTGTTCGCAAGCACTTTGGCCGGTAGTCATATACACGGTACCGGCGGATGTGGATAATGCTCTTGCTCCTGCATTGCCGCAGTGGCAGGCCTCAAAAGGACACCTCTTCATCAAGGTCAATGATGTCCTTCCCGTCGCTGGCGTCGGGTTGCGCTTCGGGTTGCTCCAGCACCCCTTCCAGGTACCGAACCACTTGGCCGGCGATCCTCGCCAACTGATCGAACGTCAAGATCTCGATACGGTGCAGGTGGCCATTGAGGGACCGGAGGGCCTTGCATTGCTCTTCATCGCCGTCCCGTCCGATGATGATCTTTGCCCGGACCTTGTTGACATCTACCTCATCGCGGTGCTCGATGGCCAAGCGGTCTGCGTCGAACTCCTCAAGGTAGTGCACGATCTGGCCGATGGCTGTGGATAACTCGCTTCCTGGAAAGTACGTGTCGTGGGAGCGGTCATAGCGGAACAGCGCGCGACCCTCGAGTGGCGTCTTTATTTCGATTACTTCGATGTAGCCATCGGTGGTGCGCCGGAGTACGAAGTCTTGCTGCTCGTTGCGCGTCCACTTGCGCTGGTCCAGCAACTCGCTGTACTCGCTGCCGAACATCCAAGGGTGGGCCTCCAGGTGTTTTTGCAACACCGGCTCTTGGACATCCGCCTCGATATCGGCCAACAGCTTGTCCAAGGCCGCACGGAACCGGCCGACGTTGAGGGCCGCCGCTGCCTGGCGAGATCCGTCTGGATCGCTCGCGGCGGCGATGACGAGGGCGCGGAGTAGGTCGGCATCGGCGTTCGTCAGACGCACTAGTGGGTCAGTTGTCATGCTCATCCCCGTTGCTGGGTCATCCTTCCGCGGTGCTCTGGGGCGACTGTCATCCTGAGCGCAGCGCAGGATCCGTCTCATACGGACCAGGAAGCGTCACGATCGTGATAATCGACCCACTAGTGGGTCACTTCTCATGCACACACGCGTTCGTAGGCGGAGGGTGCCGGGACACGGCGGGGGATGGGGCGATGGGTGACGGCACCGGAGCCGCCCAGCGCGTGTCGCCGCTGGCGCGCCCGCCAGCGGCGCTGTTGGCGGGGGCCGCCCCAGACGAATGGCGTCGGGGCGGCGTTCCAGCCCCGCACGGTGGCGGCCAGCCAGGCCATGATCTGCGTGGCCGTCTGCGGGTGCTGGCCGTCGAGGGCCCGGCGGGCGAGGATGCGCTGGACGGATTCGGCCATGTTCAGCCACGCCGCCCAAGGGGTAGACAACGGCAGGATGCCGTGGGCGCACAACCAGCAGACCAGGGCGGCGCTGTGGTGGCCAGCCAGGTTGTCCCACACGAGCAGCACGCGCAGGCGCGCAGGTCGTCGGGCAGGGTGAAGCGTTCGGTCAGGCCAGCCTGCCACGCCTCCCACACCACCCGGGTCGCAGTGGGACCGGTGGGATCGGGCGCCGCCGGCGGGACGGGCAGGTCGGCCAGGATGGCCTCCAGTTCGCGCGTGAGCCATGGATGCAACACCGCGTTAGGCGCCCGCGCCACGGGCAGCGCCCGCACCTCGCCGGTGGCCGGTCGGAACAGGGTCAGCAGTTTGGCCGTCCCGCGCCGCGGACGTACTCGTGGGGGTGCCGGACCGGCTGCCCTTCGGGCTGCCAGGAGGGACCTGGCTGCGGGAGGGCCTGGTAGGGCCCAGCTTCGTCCTGCGTCCACACCTGCAGGCCCAGGCGCTCCCCCTGCGTGTAGGCGCGCTCGATCAGGTCTTTTTGGGGGCGGTGTCGCGGTCGGTCACGGTCACCGGCCCCGCCTTGCGGCGCCGGACGACTGTGCCGGTGTGGCACCAGGTGCGACTCTGCTGCCACGTGTACCCGGCCCCCCACAGGGTGGTCAGGATCGTCTTGGTGCTGACGGCGGGCAGCCCGTCCGGGGCGCGGCGCAGCGCCCGCTGCAGCGTCGTCAGCGACCAGGTGGCCGTCCCGTCGTGCTCCCGGTCCGGCGTCCGGCGGAACTCGCGCACAATCCGCTCCCGCGTCGCGCGTCGTACCGCACCGGGGGCCCCCCGCCGTGGCGCGGCTCCAGCGCCCGCCAGGCCCTCCCGATTGAAGCGGGCCACCAGCCGGGCGACCGCCACACCTGACCGCCGCCCGGCGCGCGGCCGCCGCCACGAACGAGGCGCCGGCGGCCACGGCGAGCAGCGCCTTGGCCCGGGCCGCGATCGGCCCGCTCGCTCCCGGCGCGCGCGCCACCTCCAAGCCCGCCTGCTCGGCGGCGGTCAGTGGGCGCAGGGCTACCTTCTGCGGATGGGGCATCCCACTCCTCCTGACAGCCCGCCAGGATACCAGCCCCCGCCCCAAACCGTCACACCCATGAGAACTGACCCACTAGTGTATCACCGAGGCGCGCTGGCGGGACGACTTCGAACGTGGCGGGTGGGTCAAGCTACTCTCCGCCAGAACGGTAGAGAACCGGGGCGTCGCCCCCGATCCAGCAGGAGAACAGCTGCCCTCTCCGGCTGAAGACCCAAGTGTGGACGTTCTGGACCAGCTGGATGCTATCGCCCTCTCCAGTGCGAAACCGATCAGGGGCAAGACCCTGCAGCTCGCGCTTCCGCTCTAACGGCGCCACCAAACGCGAGATCCCTTTGGCTGTCTGCTTCGCCCACTGCCGAGCTGACTCTCATTTCCCGGGATCGCTCACGACGCGCAGAGGCCCTGTTGATCACCTTCCCCGGCTGACCGGACTCTTGGCCAGTTACCGACCCACTAAACCGCCAGCCATCAGGCCATTGATTTTACACTTAAGCGTGTATAGAATGGTGCCACCTATGGAGCGCGGACAACGAAGACCATCACCGCCAGAGGCACCCCCTACGGCTGAGCCAGACCGGCCGCGGCGGCAGAGCGCCCCGCGCGAGAGCGCCCGATCCGAGCAGGAGGTGGTCCGGGGCCAGGTCGAGCGGGTCACCGAGGCCGGCGTCAAGATCGGCGGCAAGTGGTTCAACTACTCCAAGTTCGATGAGGTAGAACCCCCCGCCGCCGGCTCTCTGGTGGAGCTGCGCCTGAACCGAGGACGCTGGATCAAGAGCGTCTCCAGCGCCACTCCGTCCCTGACAGAGGCCTCACTCGTCCGCGCCGCCGAGGCCACCACTGAAGAGACCCCAAAGCCCAACCCAAGCGATGTCCCACCGCTGCCGGACGTCGGCGATCCCTTCGCTGGGCTAGAGCCACCAGCAGATGAGCAAGATCCTAGGTCGCGCGCTGTTTCCTTAGAGTCCCCGGTCTACACCGTCCACTCCGGTGATCCCCTACTGCGACGCCTGTCGGTGCTGCGCACCGCCGCCGAGTTCCACGCCGGGAGAGCCAAGTCCTCTGACACCGACGTCCTAGCCACCGCTGATCTATTCCTGACCTGGCTGGAGCAGCCCCCACCAAAGGCTGATGAGGGGGTGGCCCAATGAGCACCCTGGCAGCGGTCAAGGACAGCGCTACTCCCCCCTACCCCAAGCACCTACGCATGGTGGTGGGGCTGGTCCGCGTGGCGGCCCAACCTTGCTTGAGTTTTGAGGAGCGACTGGAGGCCTTGACCGACGCCGCCTGTGTGCTGCGACTGATTGACCCGGAAGAGGCCTGTTTGATCTGGGGGACGATCGACTACGGCAAGACCAACGACTACGAGTACTACGAAGGGTACGGGTTCTTGTTCGACCAGTTGCGACGGATGGTGGCAGAGGAGGAGGCGGTCCGATGAGCGAGGACGCAATCCCACTCACCTGCTGAAGTACCACCTCTCCAGTCAGGACGAGACGTTATTCTCCAAGACACGGCCTGCTCTTATCGGGGCAACTCCGCCATCACACACGCGGCGGTTGCCCGAGAGATCTGCACCTGGTTTGACGAACTGATCTCCCCGAATAGGGGCGGGCACCTCGGTGACGGCTTCGTGGACGCCGACTGCGATGGGTACCCAGGTGATGGCGAACACACCTACAGCATGCGTTCGCCAGTCACCTTGATTGATCCGATCAGGGATTGAGTCCGTACGGCGCCCACCCCTGTTATTTGGCGGCGGCCAGACTATGCCCGGCAGTGTCGGCCCAAGCGCTTCGGGCGTTTCCGGGTGGTGAGCGTCGTCTCACTCTGCGGTTGACCGCGTGCCTGTCTGATGTAGGCCAGCAGTTCCCGGATGATGCCTAACAGTGCCGGAAGCGACCTGACGAGCTCTTCTGGTCCATTTGATCCGGTTCCCATGAACGCACTGCCCCTTTTCAAGAGATTGCGAGATCTCCCCACCGAGAGCAGGGCCTTGGGGTCAGCTGGGATGTCCTTGACCTCAACCAGCAAGGAAAAGTCTCCTTCAGCCCGTTGACCAATCCCGGACTCGCCGCTATGCTCCGCAACGCAGGCGACTCCCAGAAGTCTGCGTTGTAGAGCCCCGTTGGCCCCCGCTTGGCTGGCGGGGTTCTCCCTTGTTAGGCCAGACGCCTGCTCATCAGGCGCTGGCAGTCACACAACGACTAGACCCTTCGACCCGTGCACCTCCTTATGTCACGTCGTGTCACGTCACCCTTAACGCGCTGCCTGGCAGCATAGTTGTGCGTTCTGCAGGGCTCTCGCCCTCTGCCCCCGGCCTCTGCCTTCCCCCTCTACCAGCACCAGTGCTTGTAACGCGAGGAGGACCTTTGCTTCCGATCCCCAGGCCGCCTGGCTGCTGTCGAACGTGTCCGCCTTCTTATGACGTCGCCGCCACGCTCCGCGCTCGGCGCAGGCGTTCTCGTAGGCCTTCCAGAGAGCAAGGAAGCTGTGGAATGGGTTGCTGGTACTTATTCCCTGGCGATATAGCGCTGTGGCCTCCCGGAGTTCTTCCGGCGGGGCCGGAGGAACGGCATCCGTTGGTGTAATCGTCGCCTCCATGGTCGGTCTGGGCCGGAAAACGGCCACTATGCCGGAAGGGATGCCGACGATGACAGTCTGGGCCACTGGGAGTGGCTGATCGTGTTCAACCGAGAGTTCATCAAGAATTGGTGAAGCCACATCATAGGCGCACTCGAAAGCGCCAGGCGTCGGAAGCGTCCACCCCCCATCGCTGACGACCATGACCATCGCGAACGAACCGGTAGGATCGGGGTACAGGGTCGTCGGAAGCGCTGCCCGAGCAACATGCACTGGACCAGTGAGCTTGAGCCCGATGGGTCCGATGAGGGCCGTTGCCCCAGGGTCTGGCCAAAAGAACGGGTTCGGGCGGATATAGAACTGCGCAAGCCATCCCTTGTCCGTGGGCGCGTTCTCAAAGGGGTAAGGCGCAAGCTCAACGAACGTATATGATCCTGGCGCCGCGGACGGGTACGCCGGCAGTATCTTGTCACCAGGGAAGTCGCGCCTACCGAGTTCGGGCCGCCATTGCGTGCCGAAGCGCCGATAGTGCTCGACTGCGACCTTGGGCACCTGTCCGCGATCCCAGTATCCGAGCAGGCCACTGTTGAGCAAGGCGTTAAACACTTCAAGCGGGACGCCCAGGCTGCGTCTGGCGGCGTCGGTAGAGAGTAGCTCGCCTTCGTCCACGTTAGCTTCCAATGTTCACCTACTCAGGGTCCGACCATACTTCCATTCTATTCAGTTGTACGGCCAGGCGCGTGTGATCACGCTGCTCTTTAATCGTCGTGATAGCTTGGGGGATGATGTGTCTCAGTTCAACCAGGCGGCCAAGACGCAGGCAGGAGAGACCACCCCCCCCACAATGCCTCGCTCCCGGTGGAGGAGCGGATACGCCAAGGCCTGACCATCCTCCGACCAGAGTAAGCGCCACAGCGAGGAGAGCAGCGCCAGGCCACAGATCTTTACCGGCAAGGTGGTCATCCCAGGGGAGCAGCTGCCGCGGAGCGGCAGTACCTGGAGGCGATGGTGGAGACGGAGGGGAGGGGAACTACATCATCGACCGACCGGATACGCTCGTCTACACGACGCGGTGTCGGTAGGGCGCCGTTTGGTCGCTGTATAGTAAGCCTCGATGAGGGTTATCGTCGCGTCGATCATGCAGGCACGGGACCGTCGTGTGCCAAGGGGAGGTCAAATGTACCTACACAGTGCTCCTGTCCAGGGCAGGTCACGCAGCACCCGGCGCGCCGTTCTGGCCGGGGCGGGAGGCGCCGGCATCGTGGCTGCGGCGTGTAGCCAAGCCACCGCGCCAGAGAAGGTGTCCACGTTCAAGGGTCCGGTAGAAGTGACGTACATGGACTGGTTCAAGGACCGCATCACGTACTGGGAAGACCAGTTTAGCGTCATCAACCAAACACAGCCGCAGGTCAAGTTCCAGCTCTCCATCGTGCCCATGCGTGAGTACCTGGACAAGATCAAGGTGGGTCTGGCCGGGGACTCCGCGCCGGACGCCTTCTTCCTCCACCATAGCCAGTTCCTCGACCTGGCCACCATCGGCGGCCTGCAGCCGCTCACGCCCGCACGGATCCCTTTCAAGCCCTTGGAGCAGGAATGGACAGGCTTCAAGGAGCAGCACTTCCACTGGGAGAACAAGCCCTACTGGGCCGCTTTGGGCCTGATGGTGCCGGCGCTCTTCATCAACCTGGACCTCTGGGAGAGTGCGGGCATGGGCGAGCGAGACATCCCCGCCACATGGGACCAGCTCCATCAGGTGGCGAAGAAGCTTTCGCGCCGGGGAGCGGATGGGCGCCTCTCCCCGGCGGGGTTGGTCGCCGAGGCCGGTGGCGTCGCCTTTTGGATGGATGTCATGCGCTACCAGAAAGGGCTCTGGCGCTTCAGTAAGGACGGCAAGCGCTCGCTGCAAAACCACCCCGAAAACGTACGCTCGCTGGAGTACATCTTGCGGATGTGGAACGACAACATCTGGCCGGAGAAGCGCGAGCTCGCGGCCTTCACACGTCGTGAGGCGGTGATTGCCTACAGCTTCACCTGGTACGTCAACAACGTGCGCCTCAACGCGCCCGACCTGCGCTTCCGCCTGGTGCCCATGCCCACCATCACCGGGCAGGACCTGCCGGCACGGCACCTCCGCGTCTACGATCCGGCGTCGCCGGTCATCTCTTCTACCACTAAGGGGGATCGCCTCGACGCGGCCTGGATGCTGGTCAAGCAGATCATCACTGATGAGGATGCCAACGCCGAGCTTGTGCGCCAGCACACTACGGCCCCGAACTGGACCCGCCTGCAGAATCATCCTGCCCTCAAGGACGATCAAGGGGTGCAGGTCGTGACGAAGATCACTCCCTACACCGTCCTGCCGGGCTGGCTCAACCTGAAGGTAGAAGGCATGAACGCCAGCATCACCGACGTCTTCAACAAGGATGCCTCACCCAAAGAGACGCTCGACCGCGTGACGGAGCAGGAGACCATCGCTCTTAACCGCAACGTCAACGTCGTCCGCGAGCGGCAGTACGCCCACGCGGCCCAGTTCAAGGAGTAGCACGCTGCGCGCTCGGTGGGGCCTTCCTTCTGGAGGAGAACGCATCCCGGCTGAGAGGCTTCCGCAGCTGGGCCAAGCGCAAGGTGTGGGATGGCCCCGACGCTGATGAGCTGCGGGTCGGCCTGCGGAAATTCTTCCTGTACTTGGACACGCACAAAGGGATCCACGCCCCCGCAGCGTTGGCAGCCCTCACATAACCGGTCCAGGATGGCAGTCGCTCCCGCTTCCTCTACCCGCCACACGAAGCCGGCGCGGGACCGAACCGCTGCCGGACTGCGGGGGTTGAGACCTGGTTGCGCTTTGGCACTGCTCCTTCCCCGTTGACTTCCCTGCTCATTTGTGCGCATAATCATTTCGCATAAGAACCCTTATGCGTCGAGTTTTGGCTCTGGGTGAAATACGCCCCTGGGGAGCCCCTCTTGGCTAAGGCCGAGAAAACTCGACGCATAACAGTTCGTGCCCCGTTTATGAGTCAAGATCCACCCGCCGCACCACCGTCCCCCCATCCCACGGTTAGCGCCTTCCTCAGGGCGTGGCCACCTCCCCGCGTGCCCCGCGTTCCTTAGAGAAACGCGAGCTGGACAAGCTAATTCGGGCTGTCGAGCGCCACGATAGTACGCGCGACCAGGCGCTCGTGCTGACCCTGCGCCACACCGGGATCCGGGTCGGCGAGTTGTGCGCCCTGTCCCTGCACGACATGGCCGTCTCCGAACGGGCGGGTAGCCTGACGGTGCGCTCCGGCAAGGGCCGCAAGCTGCGGGTGGTGCCCTTAAACGCCGACGTGCGCCGGGCCCTGAACGCCTACCTCCAGAAGCGCCCGCCGTCTCGCAGCGAGGCGCTGTTCCTCGGCCAGCGCGGCGGGGGCCTTAAGCCGCGGGCGGTCGAGCACCTGCTGACCAAGTACGCCTACCTGGCCCAACTGCCAGGGGCCACCCCCCACACCCTGCGCCACAGCTTTGGCAAGCACCTGTTAGATCTCGGCAGCGACCTGGTGACCGTAGCGGCGCTACTCGGGCACGCCAAGCTGCAGACCGTGGCCATCTACACCACCCCCAGCCAGCGGGACCTGGAGCGGGCGGTCGAGCGCCTGTCCTGGGAAGGAGGGGGTGGATGAGACGCTTTGCTCCCCCACCCAAGACGGCAAGACCCTGCGTCAAGGTGGCGTACGGCTCGATAACCTGGCCATCGTCCCCGCCAGCCTCCTCCCCCGCCGCGCCACCTACCAGGCGTACGCCAACCGACTGCCCCGCGGGCAGGTGCTGATCATCGTCCCGCGTGACGCCGAACCGGCCCGCCGCGCCACCCTTGCGAAGGTGGCGGCTTCCTTAGCGGCCAACGGCCGCCGGGTGCGGACACTGCCGGTGGAGCACTTCCGGGCCGCCCCGCCGAGCCGTCCCCACCGGCGTTGACCTTCTTCCTCCACCTCGGGAGGCCGTCACCTGCGCGTCGGTGAGGAATTTGGAGTTGAGGAATATCGGAACGGAAAGTAGCGGTACGGGGTGGCTCGTCGCTGGGTGAAGACCGCATGCCATCGGCATGGCCTGGCACACCGCTCGGCCGTGCGTCGCGCCGGCGCCCAGGAATACCGGCGGCCCGACCACCCCTTCGTGCCCCACCAACCCAGTCGCGTTGGTCGCGCCGACGCCCACCCGCGTCACGAGAACCGAGTGCCGCCCTCCAGCACCACGTCGCGCAGCGGGTGGGCGGGCAGGAACAGGGCGCGCGGGCGCCCGCCGGTCGGCGCCGTCGGCGGCGCGAACACGGCATTGGGCGCCGCCGGTTGGGGCTCCCCGCGGCGCCAGACCCACGCGGCGGCCGAGCGCGCCTCCAGGGCGAGCTCGAGCTGGAGCCAGTCCGGCTCCCCTTCCCATCCCTCCTCCCACGCCGTCTCTGGCGTGCCACTCAGCTCGGACTCGGCCGCGAGCTGCCCGTCGCGCCAGTACTGCAAGCGCCACCGCGCACCGTCCCACAACAGCGCCACCCCGGCGGCCCTGGCGGCGCCGGGGCCAAAGAGGTCGGCCTCGGCGAGCTGCAGGGCGAACGGCATGCCCGGCGCCGGCGGCGCGACGCTGAGCCGGACGGAGAAGTCGGTCGCGGTGTAGGCGCTCGCGGAGCGCAGCCCCGCGGCCGGCAGCGTGTCCGTCCAGGGGGCGAGCGGGTCGGGCCCATCAGGCACCGGGTCTGGTTCAGCGAGCAGCACCCGCCGGGCAAAGGCGCTCGGCGTCGGTGTGGCCTGGGCCCGCCGCGCCGCGCGCGGCGCGGCGTCACCCGCCTCTGTGTCCCCCGCGTCCCCCGCGTTTGCCGGCCCGGGTGCCCAGACCCTCGCGCTCGCCGCCCGGCGCGGTGTGGCCTCCGGCGCCGTCTGGCGCACCTCTTGGGCCGCCTGGTGGACAATCGTGGCCATGGTGTAATCGAAGAAGTACTGCTGCCAATCCGGCGTCCCGCCGACGATAAAGAAGTACACCCCGCGCACGTACGGCAGGCGGTCCAGCACGCGGATGAAGTGGGCGTACTGCACGGCCCGGTCGCGCTTGGAGAGCCCCGGCGCGTGATTGCCGGCCTCGGTCACCACCAGGGGCAGGCGTGGGAAGCGGGCGTGGAGGCGCGTGAAGCGCAGCGCCCGGTGCGGGTCGCGCATCTCGCGCTCGTTGCCCCAGTAGGCGTGCGCGCCGAGCCAGTCGGACTTCTCGATCACGGCGGCCGCGGCCTCCAGCCAGGCCCCCTCGCGCAGGTCGCGCGCCAGGCCCGGGAAGCCGTACTTGGCCTCCGGCACGGCGGCGCGGAGGCCGTGGAGCGTCGCCTCATACCAAGCCGCGAAGGCCGCCTCGGCCTCGGGGTGCAGCTCCAGATTGGGTTCGTTGCCCAGCTCCACCCACGGCTCATAGCCGGCCGCGACTAGCTCCCGCAGCCGGGGGGCGTTGGCCGCCACGAAGCGCGCTGGCGCCGGCAGCTCGTTCCAGGGAGTCTCAAGGCGGACGAGGAACCGCGTGGCGGGGTGCTGTTCCCGCAAGCGGGCGTAGGCCTCCGGCGGGTGCGAGCCCATCATCTTGACCGCGGCGAACTCCCCATGGGCGACGAGGGCGAAGTCGTGCGCCTCCCAGGGCCGGTTTGGCCCGTGGATCCCCACATCCAGCCCGGGGCCCCCGATCCGGGCGTAGGCGGGGGGCAAGCCGTGCGGCGGCCCAGGGAGCGCGGCGAGCGCGAGGAGCACCAGCGCCAGCGGGGCGGCGCGGCGCGGGACCCAGGCGCATCGAGCACGCATCGGGTCCCGTAGAACGGGGGCCGCCGGTTGCGGGAGTCGCCACCCGGCTGGCGGCCCGCCTCTGCCTGGGACCGCACCGATCCCCGCCCACGGGCGGAGGAGTTCCTCAGGTGCCCTACGAGGAGCTCTCCCCGGCGGGTGCCACAGCCTTCGGCAGCAACCGGGGAGACGAGAGCGGGCGGTGTTGATCACCGGGATCAGTGGCCCCGCTGTGCGCAGGACACCACCTGCGGTGGCCGGTCTCATGCGGGCATGCACGGTTCGGGTGGTCGGCGGCGTCGCCAAGCCCGTCGCCCAAGCCGAGGTGCGGGATGTGGTTCGGCACGACGCCGCGCTCACCTGGCTGCCGTCCGACACGAGCGGGTAAGCGCCGCGGGAGCGCCCCCCTCTCAAGGGATACCGCCGCGCCGTGGCGCCAAGCTCTGGTCTGGGAGCATTTTCCGTGCTGCGGCAGAGCGCTCCCGCTCGTACGCGGACGCGCGGTGGGCGATGGTGGTGACCAGAGGTCATCCATGTCCCAGGGCTTGGGGATCAGCGTGGCGCTGGCCCGGCGCGCGCTGCTTGGACGGTTTCCCCACCAGGCGGCACAGAAGTTGCTTCGCGCGGCGCACCCCAGGCGGGGCTGGCGGTGGGCCATGGCAGGCCCCGTCTGCCCGGCACGGGACGAAAGGAGGTACACCGCTGCAACCACCAGGACCGACGCCGACTCAGCCGAGCGAGCCCAACCACGCGAGTCCGAGCCCAACCGGTGGATCGACGGCGGGCCATCCGCCCTCAGTGGGTGGCACGGGTGCCGAAACGATTGATCGGACCAACAGAGCACCTGGAGGACGCAACACCATGGCCACAGGATATGGCGAGCGGGAGGCCACGACTGGCACTGCTGGGATGATGAGCGGGGGCGCCGCTGGCGCGGTGACCGGAGGGGCCGCCGCCGGCGTGACCGGCATCGCCGCCGGGTGGGTGATCGGCTTCCTCATCGGCTTACTCGTGGGCAACGCCATGGGCGAGAGCAAGGGGCTGTACAAGGGGCTGGCCACCGGCCGGTAGGCGGCCGCGCTGCACCGCGTACAGGAGACGGCGTGCAGTCGCCGGTGCTGGTCACGGGCGATTGCATTTTGCCGCCTCCGTAGCATGATCACCCCTACCGCCGAGTGCCTCCTGTAGGAGTTCGCGACATAGGTGGGTGCTGCGGCCGGTTAGGGGACGTGCGGTTGATGCGGCGGGCAGCCACAGGCGCCCCACGCTGGCGTGGGCTGAGCGTCGCGCGGCTCAGGCCATGGGGGCGGCCACGGGCGCAGCCGCTTTGTTGAGCCGGCCGCCGAGCACCGTCACCGTCTGGGCCACGGCGCGAACGCGCTCATGCACCGTGGTCTGGGCCGGATCATGACCGGGGACCAGGCTGGCGAGGCGGACGTGTCCCCGGCGCAGGGCGTGGAGGGCCTCGAAGCCCTCGAAGAACCGCTGCCCCATCGTCAGCGTCTTCAGCCCACGCGACGCGCGCAGCCGATCGCGGGTGACCACGTGGCTGCGCTCGATCGGCTTGGTCGTCTCGCCCCTGGCGCGATGGAGCCCCGTGCGGACGTGCTCGGCCTCCGGGAGCAGCTCCTGCACGGCCTTGATGTAGGGTTGGTGGTGATCACTGATGACTTGGGCTGGTCGCCAGTCGGTGCGCGCCAGCGCCTGCCGGAAGAAGGCGCTGGCGGACTCGGTGTCGCGGTGCTCCCGGAACAGCACATCGACGACCTGCCCCGTCTCGTCCACGGCCCGATACAGGTAGTGCTTGTCCGTGCCCCGGAAGAAGAACTGGTATTGCCCCGCGTTGGTGGACACCCTCACACTAGGGAGTAAGCGGACCTCCGAGGCGAGCAAGGGCCGAAGGTCTGCACCCACCGCAGCACCGTGCCTTGGAGACGTCGATGCCCCGCTCAGCGAGCAGTTCCATCACGCTGGTAGCGGACACGGGTGACTCGGGGACCAGCGGACCGCCAACGGGATGACGTCCGCCGGCCAGCGGCCAGCCCGCGAAGGCCGAGGCGGAGTCTTCGGTGAAGTCGGCGCAGGCGCACGACGGGCATACCGTTGGCGCCCGCGCGGGTCACGACCGTCGCGCTTCGTGGCAGGGCGTTGGCGGGATGGACAGGTCAACATTCAGCCCGCACTTTACCAGCACCACCTAACGTCGCGAACTCCAGGCGGGCCTGGGATCGACGAGTGGGACTATCTCGCCGTTCGCCCGGCCTCGGGCACCGGCAACGCCTGGGTCGGCACGGGATACGTCCTGCGGGGCTCTTGCACCAGCGGGTTCTGTAGTAACGTCCATCCGCTCTTCTTATGGTTCGGTCGGCGCGACCAAAGGGCCGACCCCTGACGCCCGGCGCGGTGCCACGGCCTGGCTGGCCGGCGGCTGGCGACGCCAGTTCGTCGGTCAAGCCTGCGTACCGAGCCTCAGGGTGGCTCTGTTGCCATACACACGCGCACGGCGAGGCTCGACGGTGGCGCCGACGGGGTACCGGCCGTCATCCTCGGGGGGAGCGTGATCCGGACATCGTAGTTCCGGTCCCGGTCACCGGCGCGCTGTCCGCGAGGGTGATTTCCGGCAGGCGGTCGATGCTCGTGGAGGTCGGCGCCTTCCGGAAGGGTCGCACGTCCACGACGACCCCGCGGACGGTGACCGCCCTCCCGTCGAGCGCCGACCGGTGCTCGACGAGGTACCGCAGTGAGAGCGGGACGGGGAGCGGTTCCTCGACCGGCTCGTCGGGGTAGCGATAGAGCGGCGAGGATGACGTCCTCCCCCCGGTGGCTCCGATCACGCGCGCTGAGCGCTGTCGCCATCCCTATCCCTTGGGGGACGGGCTGACCTGAGGAAGGCCCACCGAACCGGGTGTGCCCCGCCTTCCCGCACCCGTGCATGGCGGCCCCTGCAGGCACGACCGCTGGGCCACCGCATGGGCCCGTCGCCGGGCCCGCGGGCGGGCGTTGCCTGGAGCCGTGATCGGATGCGTGTGCTCGCCACCGCGCACGTGGCTTGCTCCCTGTTGGCGGCAACCGCCGGCTCCTCCGCGCCAGCCCCCGCCGGCGCGACCGACCTGTCAGGAGTGTGCTCCTGCAAGCAGGACAACGCGTGGTTCCTGCGCTGGCGGTCGCGCTGCTCTGCGCGAATTGGCGAGGATGCGGTGCGCGGTCGGCTGGTGGCCCTTCACCCGCTGCCTGGTCACCCAGAACTGGAGCCGGCCCGCCATCCGCCCCGGGGGGGTTACCGCCCCCGGCCGCCGGGCGGCGGCCACGGCGGTGAGGCTCGTGCTGACCGCGGTGGACGAGGCCCTTGCCACCGCGTGGGAGCGCTTCTGCGGCGACGCGGAGGGCGTCACCGTCCACCAGGGCTCCATCCTGGACGTGGAGTGCGAGGCCGTGGTCAGCCCGGCCAACAGCTTCGGCTTCATGGACGGCGGGATCGACGCCCTCTACCTGGCGCACTTCGGGCCCGAGCTCCAGCTGCGGGTCCGCCGGGCCATCTGGGAGCGCCACCACGGCGAGCTCCTCGTCGGGGCGGCCGACGTCATCGAGACCGGCGACGCCCAGATCCCCTACCTGATCGCCGTGCCGACGATGCGCGTGCCGATGGTGCTCCGCGAGTCGGTCAACCCCTACCTCGCCGCCCGCGCCGTGTTCCTCCTCCTGCGGCACGGCACGATCCCCGAGGGCGCGCACCGGGGGCAGCCGCTGGGCGAGCACATCCGCACCGTCGCCGTCCCGGGACTCGGCACGGGCGTGGGGCGGGTGGGGCCGAACACCTGCGCCCGCCAGGTCCGCCAGGCCCTCGACGACGTCCTGCTCGGTCGCTTCGCGATGCCCCAGTCGTGGGCCGAGGCGAGCGAGCGCCACCAGCTGCTCTACACCGACCGCCCGCGCCGCCTCCAACTCGGCTGATCCACGGCGTCCGGGCTGCTGCCCGCCGCCCGCGCTCGCCCGGGGCGGAGGTCACCGTAAATTTTGGTTCCGTTACTACTCGCAGGCCGAAATGATGTTGGCCCCCCTACTCGGGCGTCCACCCGAGCGCGCGGTCAGCCGCTGGGGGGTGGCGGCAGCGCGACGGTGAACGCCCACGGCCCGGCCTGCTCCCGCTCCACGACGAGCTCCTGCTGTCCCGGCTCGTAGCGGTGCCACGCCACCCGTTCGACGGTCAGCCGGAGTTCCCGGGCTTCCGGCGGGAGGGCCGGGGCGAAGCGGTAGGCGTGGCGCCACTGGAGGACGCCCCGCCCGCCGCCGCCACTCCCGCCGTGCGGCCAGGGCGTGTAGGCGCCCCCGCGATCGTCCGTCGCGGCCAGGTGCACCTCCGGCAGCAAGCCCGCCCGCTCCGGCAGCGGCGCCGGGGGCGCGTACTCGGCGAGCACGCGGAGCTGGGCCAGGAACCCGTCCCGGTAGCGCTCGACGGACAGGAGCGTCACCGTCTCGTCGCCCGCTCGGTGCGAGGTTCCCACCGGCAAGACGTCGACCAGCTCGCGGAGGTCGGCGTCGGGGGCGTCGGGCCCGCGCGCTGGCGCCCCTGGGCGGCGGACGAGGCGGGCGCCGCCGGACGTCCGCCAGCCACCGGCGCCGGGCTCCGGTCCGGCCTCGGGCCGCCTGATCGCCCGGAGCACGGCCGCGCGCACCGCCGCGAGATCGAGCCCCAGGCTCGTCAGCACCCCGACGGCGATCCCCTCCCTCTCGCGCACCAGGCCCAGGAGGAGGTGTTCCGTGCCGACGTGGGCGTGGTCGAGGCCCCGCGCCTCCTCCACCGCCAGCTCGATCACCCTCTTGGCCCGCGGGGTGAGCGCGATGTCGCCGATCACCATCCGGTCGCCCCGCCCGATGACGTGCTCGACCGCGTCGCGCACCCGGTCCGTTCCGGCGCCCAGCGCGCGCAGGACCGCCGCGGCGATGCCCTGCTCCTCCCGGAGGAGCCCGAGCAGGAGGTGCTCCGTGCCGATGTAGTTGTGGTTGAAGCGCTGGGCCTCCTCCTGGGACAGCACGAGTACCTTCTTCGCCCGCTCAGTGAACTTGTCGAACCGGTCGCTCATGGTGGCTCCTCATGGCAACATGGCAACACTCGCAGCGGGCGGCCCCCACGGCACGCCCGCTGCGGACTGGTCGGGCTACCGGCGTGCCCCGGCGCCGCGGGAGGGGCGGTGCGGGGCCGCCGCCAAGTCCGGGTCGCGCCCGACGTCCAGGTGGCGGGCGGGACGCAGCAGGTCGTCGAGGGCGGCCTCGTAGTCAGCCAGGGCGAGCTCCCCGCGCGCGCAGCGCTCCCGCAGGAGCGCCACCATGCCATCGCGGAACTCCAGGTAGGTGAGGTCCCCCGCGACGGAGCGCCGGCGCAGCGCGGCCTCGGGGGAGAGCGGCGGGGTGGGGCCGGGAGTGGCCCCGCCAGCCGCCGAGGCGGCTAGGCGCTGGGCGAGGGCGAGCAGGGGCGCGCGGAGGACCGCCCCCAGAGTCGCGGTGGCGGACACGAGGACGAGCAGCGTTACCAGCACCAGCAGGAGCAGCAGGAGTATGTCGGGCCGGGTCAGGGCGGCCACGACGAACACCAGGGGGACGAAGACCAGCGCGACGACGTCCGTCCCGCCCAGCAGCAGCGCCACCAGCGCCAGCAGGGCGGTGAACGCCGTGACCACGGCGGCGAGGTCGCGCAGGGCGCGCAGGACGGCGGCTGTCCCGGCGACGCCGTCGTCGGCGCCGGACCGGGGGGCCGCCCCTGACGGGGCGTCGACGCGGAGCGGGCTCGCAGCGGTCGAGTCGGGCATCCGTGGCTCCTCCCGTCGTTCCGGTGTCCCTCGCCGGTGGCGGGGAGTCTCAGTGTACTCTGTTGGGATATATCGCGAGAAGAGGTCGGCTTTGCACAAAACGTCCCGCTACCGTGTAGTTGACGGGCTGCTGCGACTTGTGACCCGCCCTGGCCAATCTGGAGCCGTTGATGATCGGTGGCCGAGTTCGGGTCCGCGAGCCCCTTCTTGGGCAAGGCCGAAGAGGTCGGCCTTGCCCAAGAAGTCCACTCACGAGCCACTGTTCACGAGCCACTGTGACACCAAGCCGGCCAGCCCGGGGCCGTGCGCCCGCCGGCGCCCGGGTGTAGCCTGGCGGCCGCGCCGGCGCCCCTCGCGGGGCCGGCGGGCGGCGGAGTGACCCTACGAGGGCGCCGCGACACAGGGAGGACGGGCATGGGCGACGGGCAGACCGACCAGCAGCTCTCGGCGGCGCAGTTCGGGCTGGCGTTCAAGGGCTTCTTGGAGCAGGCGGTCGCCCAGGCGCCGGCGCCGGAGCCCTTCTTCCGCCAGCAGCTTCGGGCGCACTTCGGTGCCGACCCCACCGCGTTGCCGGTGGTGGCCGAGGAGTTCGAGCCCGCGACCACGCCAACGTGCAGCGGGCCCTGGACGCCTCTCTCGAGGCGCCGGGCCGCGCGGCGGTGGTGGTGGGGGTACTCTCCGACCAGCAGCGCTACATGGGCTTCAAGCTGACGGACCTGCTGGCGCCGGCGCGGCCCGGCCTGGCGGGCGGGTCGCCTCCGCTGGAGGGGCCGGTGGAATACGTCAACGTCCGGCTGCAGGACGAGCACGTCCTCCTGTGCGTCAAGTCCGGGCTGTACCTGGTGCGCGAGCCGGCCGCCAGGCGCTGGCGTCGGTGAACGCGGCCCTGGCGGCCCTGCGCCGGTTCTACCGGTGGGCGGTGGCCGCGGGGTGGACGCCGGCCGATGTCACGGCCAAGGTCAAGCCGGTACCGGCGCAGCCGCTGGCCCCCAAGGGCTTCACCTCGGTGGAACGGCAGCGCCTGCGCCGCGAAGCCGAGCGCGCCGGCCCGATGCCCGACGCCATTGTGACCACGCTGCTCAACACCGGGCTGCGGGTCGACGAGGCGGCCATGGGGGCGATCTTCCGAGGGAAGCGCGGCCCCTATACCGATCGCGGCGTCCGGAGCCTGCTCGCCCAGCTCGGCCGGCACGCCGGAGTCGTCGGCGTCGTCGGCGTCCATCCGCACCGCTTCCGCCACGATGCCGCCCGCCGCTTGGTGGAAGCCGTCGACCTGCCAACGGTCGCGTCGCTCCTTGGGCACAGTTGGCTCGACACCGTCCGGATCTACAGCCAGCCGGACGAGGCCGCGCTGGAGCGCGCGACCGCCGTCTTAGAGACCCAGTAGCGGACGAGCCGCGGACGCCGTCGGGCGCTCCCTCCTGCCCCAGCACTCGCGTTGCCCCCGGTTTTTCCCGGTCTCCATCTCCGGCTGCTCACTCCTCTGATATGCTAGATGACTAGAGAGCTAGCTAATATAGTGACATGGATGGATGGGCGGCGGGCCGATCATACGCCCATTCCGGGGCAGCGGCGGGCCGTCGGCGACCGACCTTGAGAGGGGCGACGATGGCAACGATGGAGGGCGTACTGGGGTGGTCCCGCCCGGCGGTCAAGGAGTGCCCGAGGCGGCTGGCGGGGCGGCTGTGGGGCGCCCTGCCCGAGGGGCGGCCCCTCCCCGAGGCGGCCTGGCAGGGCCGCCATCGCGCGGTGCTCGTCCTGCTGTGGCTCCACGCGCTGGGGCTCGCCGCCTTCGGGGTCGGTATGGGACAAGATCTGGCGCACAGCGTTGCCGAGGGTGGCGTGCTCGCGGCCGTGGCCGTGCTCGCGGCGCAACCCCGGCTGGGTCGACGCTGGCGGAGCGCCGTGGCCAGCCTGGGCCTGATCACGGCCTCCGCGATACTCGTGCATCTCTCCGGCGGGTACGTGGAGGCGCACTTCCACTTCTTCGTCATGATCGCGGTGATCGGGCTGTACCAGGACTGGGTGCCCTTCCTGCTGGCGCTGGGCTACGTCGTGCTGCACCACGGCGTCTTCGGTGTCCTCGCACCAGGGGCGGTGTACAACCACCCCGACGCGCTGGCGCACCCGTGGAAGTGGGCCGCCATCCACGGCGCCTTCGTCCTGGCCGCCAGCGCGGCCACCGTCGCCGCCTGGCGCCTGAGCGAGGCCGCCCGCGCCCGCACCGAGGCCAGCGAAGCCCGCCTGCGGCTCCTGACGGAGCGGCTGCCGGCCGTCCTGTGGTCGACCGACGCCGCCTTGCGGTTCGTCGCCGCGCAGGGGGCGGGGCTGACCACCCTGGGCCTGCGCGGCGAGGAGCTCGTCGGCACGTCCCTCCGGGAGCGCTTCGGCGGCGACGAGCCGGCCGGCTCGACCGTCGCGGCGCATCGCCGGGCGCTCCAGGGGGAGTCCGTGGCCTTCGAGCTGGTGTGGGCGGGGCGCACCTTTGAGGCGCGGGTCGAGCCGCTGCGCCGGCCCGACGGCGCAGCGGTGGGGACGGTGGCGGTGGCGGTGGACGTCACCGAGCGGCTGGACGCGGAGAGCGAGCGCCAGCGCCTGGTGGACACCTCGCAGGCCAAGAGCGCCTTCCTCGCCAACATGAGTCACGAGCTGCGTACCCCCATGAACGGGGTGCTGGGCATGACCGAGCTCCTGCTGGACACGCCCCTGTCCCCTGAGCAGCAGGAGTACGCCCAGACGGCGCACCGCTCTGGAGAGTCCCTGCTCCGCGTCATCAACGACATCCTGGACTTCTCCAAGGTTGAGGACGGCCAGGTGCAGCTCGAGTGCATCGACTTCGATCTGCGGGAGACGGTGGAGGACGTCGCCGCCCTGCTGGCCGCCCGGGCACACGAGCAAGGGCTGGAGCTCACGGTGGCCCTCGACCCGGACGTCCCCACCGCCCTCCAGGGCGACCCCTTCCGCCTGCGCCAGGTGCTGACGAACTTGCTGGGCAACGCTGTCAAGTTCACCGCGCGGGGGGAGGTCGGCGTGCACGTCCAGACGGTCCAGACGGGCGTGGCGGACACGGCGGGGGTCACGGCGATGGGGCTGCGCTTCGCCGTGCGCGACACCGGGATCGGACTGACGCCGGCGGCGCAGGCCGGGCTGTTCCAGCCCTTCGCGCAGGCCGACGCCTCGACCACCCGGCGCTACGGGGGCACCGGCCTGGGGCTGGCCATCTCCCAGCGCCTGGTGGCGCTGATGGGGGGCACCATCGGGATCGAGAGCGCCCCCGGGGAGGGGAGCACCTTCTGGTTCACCGCCACCTTCGCGCCGGCGCCCCCGGCAACGCCCGCCCTCCCCCTGCCGGCCGCCCCCCGGGTCCAGGCCCTCCAGGGCGGACGCGTCCTGGTCGTGGACGACAACGCGACCAACCGCCGGCACGTCGACCGCCAGCTCCGTACCTGGGGGCTGCACGCCGACGGTGCCGCGGATGGGCCGGCGGCGCTAGGGCTGCTGCGGGAGGCGGCAGCCCGGGGGGCACCCTACGACCTGGCCCTGCTGGACCTGCAGATGCCGGGCATGGACGGGCTCATGCTGGCCCGGGCGATCACGAGCGACCCCACCCTCGCGGCCACCCGCCTGGTGTTGCTCACCTCGCTCGGTGGCGGGGGGCATGCCAGCGCGGCGGCGCGGCAGGCGGGGATCCTGGCCACCCTGACCAAGCCAGTGCGCCAGGCCCAGCTCTACGACACGCTAGTCACCGTTCTGACGTCTCCCGTCCTGAGCGGTCCTGGCGGGGCTGGCCTCAGGGCAGCCCCCCTGGCCCCCCTGGCCCCCTCGGCCACGGTGGCGCCTGTGGGCCCGCTCGGCGCGGCGGCGCCGGCCGTGCCCCCGCTGCCCAGCCTGGGCTCGGGGGTGCTGCTGGCGGAGGACAACGCCGTCAACCAGCGCGTGACGCAGCGGATGCTGGAGAAGCTGGGCTACCAGGTCGAGCTCGTGGCCGACGGCCGGGCGGCGGTGACGGCCCTCGGGCGCACGAGCTACGCCGCCGTGTTGATGGACTGCCAGATGCCGGAGCTGGATGGGTTCAGGGCCACGGCCGTGATCCGCCGGCAGGAAGGGACGCCGGGCACGGGGCGCCGCACGCCGATCATCGCCATGACCGCCCACGCCCTGCAGGGAGACCGGGAGCGCTGCCTGGCCGCCGGGATGGACGACTACCTGGCCAAGCCGGTGCGGGCGGAGGCGCTGGCGATCATGCTGCAGCGGTGGGCGCCACCCGTCGCCGCGGGGGCCGCGCCGGCCCTGCCGTCTGACGACATGCCCATCGATCTGCAGGCCCTGGCCGCCTTACGGGAGCTGGGGGACGAGGACGGCACGGAGCTCGTGCGCGAGGTCGCCACGCTGTTCCTCGAGGATGCCCCGCTCCGCCTGGCGGCGCTGCGCTCGGCAATGGGCCGGGGCGACGCGGTGGCCGTGGCGCGGGAGGCCCACACCCTCAAGGGCAGCGCCGCCAGCCTGGGGGCGCTGCCCCTGGCCGGCCTGTGTGCCGTGCTCGAGGGGCGGGAGCCCGGTTTGACGTCCGATCTGGGGGCAACCTCAGGGGGATTGGACGTGCTGGGTCAGCTCGACGCCGAGCTGGAGCGGGTGCGGGTCGCCCTCGACGCCTACCTGGCGCCGGCGTGAGCTGCCGGTCTTGATTGCCGAGGACGACGCCATCCGCTCCCGACACCGCCCACCGACCGGGCGTGGGCGCCGACGCCCCCTTCCGAGATCGCCAGCACACCCCTCGCTCGGCCTGAACCACAGACACCATCGCGAATTGGTCCTCAGCACAGGAGAACGCCCATGAACAGGTTAACCGGCTGGTCGGGGTCGCTGGGAGGCCCTGCCGGCGGCGGGGTGCGGCCCCCGCGGCCCCTGCGGATCCTGTTCCTCACGTCGGCCCACAACGGCCTCAGCCAGCGCGTGAGCCTGGAGTTGCTGCGGCTGGGCCATGCGGTGGCGGTCGCGCTGGCGACGAGCGACGCGGCCATGCTGGACGCCGTGGCCCAGGAGGCGCCGGACCTGATCGTCGCGCCCATGCTCACGCGGGCCATCCCGGAGGCGATCTGGCGCCGGCACGTCTGCCTGATCGTCCACCCCGGCCCCCGGGGCGACCGCGGCCCCTCCTCGCTCGACTGGGCCATCCTGGAGGGCGAGTCGCACTGGGGGGTGACCGTGCTCCAAGCCGAGGCGGCGCTCGACGCCGGCCCGGTCTGGGCGTCGCACGCGTTCCCCCTGCGCGGGGCCAGCAAGAGCAGCATCTACACCCACGAGGTGACCGACGCGGCCGTGCGTGGGCTGCGCGAGGCGGTGGCCCGCTTCGCGGCCGGCGGCGTCCGGCCCCCGCCGGCGGAAGACGGCCAGGACGGGGTGCGGGGACGCCCGCGGCCGCCCGTGCGGCCGCGCGACCGGGGCATCGACTGGGAAGCGCCCACCGATCGCGTGCTGCGCGCGCTGTGGAGCGCGGACGGGAGCCCCGGCCTGCGCGACCGCATCGGCGGGCTTCCCGTCTCCCTGTACGGGGGCTCCCCGGAGGACGGCCTGCGCGGCGCCCCCGGCGCCGTCCTGGCGACGCGCGACGGGGCGATCTGCCGCGCCACCGGGGACGGCGCCGTGTGGATCCCGTCGCTGAAGCGCCGCCCGGCGCCGGGGGACGAGCGCCCGGCGATCAAGCTGCCGGCGACGGCCGTGCTCGGTCCGGCGCGGCTGGCTGGCGTGCCCCACCTCCCGCTCGCCCCGCAGGCCCCGGTGGCCGGGCGCACCTACCGCCAGCTGGAGTACTGGGAGCGTGGGGCGGTCGGCTTCCTCCGCTTCGCCTTCCCCAACGGCGCAATGAGCACGGCCCAGTGTCGGGCGCTGCAGGGGGCCCTGGGCCACGCCCGCTCTCAACCCACCCGCGTGCTGGTGCTGCTGGGCGGCCCGGACTACTGGTCGAATGGGATCCATCTCAACGTCATCGAGGCAGCCCGGAGCCCGGCCGACGAGTCCTGGCGCAACATCAACGCCATGGACGACTTGGTGCTGGACGTGATCACCGCCGAGGAGCGGCTGGTGGTCGCCGCGCTGGAGGGGAATGCCGGCGCGGGGGGCGTGCCCCTGGCCCTGGCCGCCGACCTGGTGTGGACGCGCCCCGGCGTGGTGCTCAACCCGCACTACCAGGCCATGGGGGGCCTGTACGGCTCGGAGTACTGGACCTACCTCCTGCCGCAGCGCGTCGGCGCGCGACGGGCCTGATCGACGCCTTCTTCGGCGAGACGTCGGCGGACTTCCTCCGCCGCGCCGAGGCGCAGGCGCACGACCTAGCGCACGGCCCGCACTACGACGCGCGCCTCCGGGAGAAGGGCCAGCGGCGCCGGCGCGACGAGGCGAGCCAGCCCCTGGCCGCATACCGCCACCAGGAGTTGGCCCACATGCACCGCAGCTTCTACGGCCCCGATCCGGCCTACCACGAGGCGCGCCGGCGCTTCGTCCACAAGCTCCCGCCGGCCACCCTCGCCTCCGTGCGGCGGCTCCCCAGCGCCCTCAGGGCCGATCCGATTAGACCGGATGATGCCGCGCTGGCAGACCACCAGATGACGCCCGGAGCGCCGGCCAGAGGCATCGCCGTCTAGCAGTCACAACGGGATGGCACGGACGATCTGGACGTGTCGGTCTGTCGGTCACCCACGGCGGGCCACGGGAACGTGATTGTGCCCCAATGAATGATGCTCGTATAGTTGTCAAGTGGTGCCCGGATGCCTGAGCGGCGGCGCCGGGGGCGCTGCCCCCGCCGGCGAGTCAAGCCCTTCACGGGGCTCCTCCGCTGCGCTCCGGCCCTCCGGGTGACACGCCGCCCCCGGCCAGAGAGCAGACGGGTGGTTCGCACGCGAACCACTCCTTCCAAGGGTGGAGGCCGCCTGGTGCTGCTCCGCGTCGGGTTCGTCCGGAGCGGTGAGGGCTAACGCTGGGGCCGGGCGGGACACCAAGACGCGGTAGATCTCTCGGGCGAGGTAGCGTTTCAGACAGCGGAGGATCCCCGCCTTGCTCAGCCCCTCCGCGGTGCGGCGCGCCACGTAGGCTTGGGTGCGTGGATCGCACGCCAGGCGTACAACGGCCACAATATAGAGGGCGCGATTGGCATCGCGGTCGCCGCCGCCGTTCAGGCGGTGGCGGTGGGTCTTCCCCGACGAGGCCGGGATGGGCGCCACGCCACACAGGTGGGCGAAGGCGGACTCGCTGCGCAGGCGGTGCGGCTGGTCACCGGCGGCCACGAGGAGCGTGGCCGCGACGTCGATGCCGACGCCCTTGACTGCCAGGAGCTCAGGCGCCACCTCGGCGAGCAGGCGCTTCAGGTGCGTGTCCAGGGCCGCAACCTCGGCGCGCTGCTGTAGTGTAGAGGGGCGGCGGCGCGCAAAATAGGAGGCGGACGTGCAGCGGGTCGAAGCCGGCAAGCGAACGTACTCGGTGTTCCTGATCCCCGACGAGGGCGGCTACGCGGTGGAGGTGCCCGCGCTGCCGGGGTGCTTCACGCAGGGCGCGACGCGCGCGGAGGCCCTGGCCAACGCCCGCGAGGCGATCCGCGTGCACATCCGGGGGTTGGAGAAGGACGGCGAGCCGGTGCCGGTCGAGACCGAGCGCCCGGCCACCGAGCTGGTCGAGGTCTGACGTCCTCGGAGGCACCGGCGCCGGAGCGCGGTGAGCGTCAGGGGCGGAAATTGCGTCCAACAGTCCAACAGTTGGCCCCCGGAGGCTCTGCCACCAGGAGCGACAGCCCCCGAGGCACTGTTGGAGAGACTGTTGGAAACGGTGTTGGAGCCGGGAACGCCCTCCAACACTCCGACTCTTAACTGTTGGAGGGCGGAGGGCACTCCAACAGGCATCAAGGGCGGAGGGCACTCCAACAGTCACGTTACGGGTCAGTCCACCCCGCCGTGCCCGCCCTAAGCCTACAGAGAGTCACGTTAACGGCGCTGAGTTCAGCGTTGGCGAGCGGAGGCGTGTTTGCACCAGTCTACTCACAGCTACGCGCGGCGAGGCCCGTGACGTCGCGCCAGGTGGTGAAGCGGGTCTGCAGCAGGTGGTGGTACTCCGAGGCAGGGAGGCGGTGCCGGCGGGGACGGAAGTGGTCGCTGATCGGGCCGAACGGGGCGAGGAACTGCTGCGCCTGCTCCGGTGACGTGAACCGTTGCAGCGCTCGCTCTCGTCGTCGCGTGGGGCGGTGGAGTGCTCTGCTCGATTGTTCAAGCCCGTGTGCCACCGGTGCTCCACGCCGGGGAGCACGTGCGCACGGCGGGCGGGTAGCTGGCCAGTTGGTCCGTGATCACCACCCGTGGCTGGTAGCCCTGCCCTGCCACCAGGCGCGCAGGAAGGGCTCGGCCGCCGCCTGGTTCCGGCGCGCTGCACCAGGATGTCCAGCACGAGCCCGTCCTGGTCCACCGCCCGCCAGCGCCAGTGCCGCTGCCCGTTGATCTTGAGCTGCACCTCGTCCAGGTGCCATGTGTCGCCCGGTCTGGGACGGCGTCGGCGCAGCCCATCGGCGAACCCTTGCCCGAACTTCTGGCACCACCGGCGGATGGTCTCGTAGCTCACCGCGATGCGCGCTCGGCCGGCAGGCTCTTCGACGTCCTGGTAACTGAGGAGGAAGCGGGAGTACAGCCACACGGCGTGGCTGATGATCTCGTCGGGGAAGCGGTGCGCTTGTAGAGGGCCGAGGGCTGACTCACCGCAGAGTCCTACGACACGCGCCCGCGCGCCGCCAGCGAGTTTCCGTGACATTCCCTTCACCTCAGGGGCTGGGAATTGGCGCGTTGCGTTGCGGGCGGGCAAGGGGGACTGTCACATCGGGTGTCAGTCAATGGGTGGACCCGTGCCTCAGTGAGAGGCACTCCGGTTACCCCTCTTGCTGGACGGATGTGGTGTTTGGTCGTGAGAACGACCTGACGGCCTCCTCTTGATCCGGCGTTTCGACCGATCCTGGGCGCTTGCTCCGAACCTGCGAGATTGCTTCGTCGGGGCTGAGGCCGTGGCGCACCAAGTAGCACGAGAGCAGCGTGCCGGTACGTCCAAGGCCAGCGCCACAGTGCACCAGCACCCGCCGACCGGCGGTCAGTGCAGCGTCGATCGGCCACACCTTCGTGCAACTGCTCAGGGGTCGGTGGCGTGAAATCCGCCACCGGCAGATGCACTTCGGTTAGTCCGTGACGGGCGAGCACCTCCGGGTCCTGGGGGCGCTTGTGCAGATTGATCAGGACACTGATGCCCTGCCTCCCGAGATCGGTCAGTGCCGATTCGCCCCGTGGATACATACCGCCCGCCAGCCGGTCCCTGCTCGATCCAGTCCAGTGCGCGCATGATCGTGCTGGAGGGTAGCTCAAGGGAGCGATGGCGCACCAGGCTGGGAGAAGCAGGGACGGTTGAGTGGTCAGAGGCATCTGTTGGGCGACCGGCTCATTCATGTGCGTCGCACCCAGCGTCGAGCACCAAGTTGTCACGGACAGCCGGGGCTGCCCGTGCCTCTCATCCCCCGTTGCTCAGGCGAGCAGCGGTTTTGAGAGAACGGATCGCACGCAGAACACGTTGCACTCGGCGCAGCGCTGCTCGCCCAGGAAGCGCATGCCACACGCTGGGCACTCGTAGACGGTCGCCGGCCGGGGGACGCGCGTCAGGACGGGAGGCAGGGGACGCGGGTGTCGCTGTCGAAAGCCGCCTGGCGCACGCATTGGAGCAGAAGCGCGCCGGCCGACCGGAGGGAAGGAGCTCCCGCAGACGGGACACTGGCCACGGCCCAGGCCAGAGATCGTTACGTCATCGTTACGTGACGGGGATACAATGGACGCGGTGGGCGGCCTCATGACTGGTCTCCCGTGTGTTGGCGTGGTTCCCCTGCCCATACCCCGCGGTGTCGCGGTGCCCCGTGTCCCTGAGGCACGCAAGCACGAGCGCGAGGCGGCGGTGCCGAGCGCGATGCGCACACACCAGCCGTGGCGGGCGGGCACGATGGCCATATCGTTGCAAGCCTACGGGATCGCCCCGGCGGAAGCAGGTGGGGAACGGGACGGCACTCCCCGCCACGCCCGCGCGGGGCCACCAGGAGGCCCTCGCGGCGCCGGCGTATCCCCACCGACCGTCAGACAGACTGGTGTATCGGTCGCATTTTGCTGTGGAGGAAGTGGCCGTACCGACGCTGAGCGAGGGCGCACCCGATCACGTTCAAGGCGGCCGCAGCGCCCGCCGATCCCCGAGTCAGCCCCGCCCCACGCGCAGGCGCCGGAAGACGATCCCGTCTCTCGCCCCGCTTCCGGTCCTTCTACGTCGCCGTGTCTGGCGGCTGCACTTGCTCCAGGTCTTCGTTGGCGGGCCCCTCCAGGACCGTGCCGTCCGCGGCGTAGCGACCCGTGGCAGGGGCAGTCCCAGGTCTGCTCCGCGCGTTCCAGGCCACGTAGCACCCGATATGGCGGCAGATGGCGGAGACCGCGCGAAGCGTCCCCTGGGCGTCACGCGAGACCGCCACGGGCCGTCCGTCGATCCGCACCACCGCACCCTCACCGGGCGTCAGCGCCACGTCCGCCAGGCGCTCCTCCCGCGTCACGCGGAAGCGGTCGCCGATCAAGTGCGTGGCCGCGTTGAGGTTCTCCTTCACCACCGGCGCCACCGACTCGGTGGTGAAGCGCCCGGGGTCGAAGACCGGCGCCCACGCGTGCTCCCGGCCCAGGATCAGGTCGGTCAGCAGCAGCGCCACCGTGGCGTTGGTCATGCCCAGCGCCGAAGCCGGTCGCCACCCACAGGTGCGTGCTGGTGGGCGCCAGGCGCCCGATGAACGGCACGTTGTCCGGGGTGTGGGGGTCCTGCGTCGCCCAGCGGTAGTCCACCGAGCGCACGTCGAACCGCGCGCGCGCCCAGCGCTCCAGCGCCCGGACCCGCTCGCGGGTGTCACCGCCCTGGCCCGTCTTGTGGCCTTCGCCGCCGATCAGCACCAGGCTCCGCCGCCCGCGGGCGTGGAGCGCACCGAGTGGTGGCCGGGATCCGTGCCGATGAACACGCCCCGCGGCGCCGGCCCGCCCAGGCGCAGCCCAGCACGTAGGAGCGCTCGGGGAAGAGCGCGCGAAGTACAGCGCTGGGTCGTGCACCGGCACGTGCGTCGCCAGCACCACGTCGTCGGCCCGGATGTCGCCGCCGGTCGTCGCGATGCGACACGGCCCTCCGCGCCGTCGTGGAACCCGACGGCCCGCGTCTGCTCGAAGATGCGGCCGCCCGCGCGGACGAGCGCCTCCGCCAGCGCGAGGAGGTACTTGCGCGGGTGGAACTCCGCCTGGTTCGTGAAGGTGATCGCGCGCGCACCGGGTACGGCAGCGGCGTCTGGTCAGTGAACGACGCCGGCAGGCCGAGTGCGCGCGCGCGCGTCCACTTCGGCGTGGATGGCCGGGAGGTCCTGCTCGGACTCGGTGTAGGTGTAGGCCTCGGTGCGCCGGAAGTCGCAGGCGATCCCCAGCGGTCCACCAACGACGCGATACGCTCGATCGCGGCCTGCTGCGCGTCGGCGTAGCGCTGCGCGTGCTCCTGCCCGGCGCGCTTGATCAGCCGGTCGTAGAGGAGGTCGTGCAGGGACGTGATCTTGGCGGTGGTGTGGCCGGTGGTGCGCTGCACGATGCGCCCGGCCTCCACCACCGCCACCCTGGCGCCCGCCTGCGTCAGCAGGTACGCCGTCGTGATGCCGGCGATGCCGCCGCCGACGACGCACACCTCCACGTCCAGGCTCCTGGCGCAGCGGCGGGTAGTCGGTCGGCGGCGTGCTGTCGAGCCAGTAGGCGAGGGGCCGGCCCGCCACCCCCTCGCTGCCGTCGTCGGCGTCGCCGACGCGCATCGGCGTCCCTTCTGCGGTCACGAGCGTGCTCCCCGCGTCACGCCGGGCGAGCCGTGCCAGGGCGCTGTCCCTGTATCGCGCGTACTGACGGATCATGCGTGCTCCTTACCCTACTCTATACGTGTTCCTCCCTTCCTCCAGACGTGCTCCTGTGTTCCTCTCCGCGCGCGGGAACGCTTGCTCCCGCAAGAGGGGAGTACGCGTGACTCTCCGGGGAAGCTGCATCGCCCGCAGGAGGCGTGCAGACGACGGCAGGATACGGGGAGCCGACATCAAACGGGGTCGCCACCCCCGCTAAGGTGTTCAGTGTACTGAACGCTGCGGGCCTTCAGAGGTCCATGCCCAGCCGCCGCCGGCGTTGCCGCCGTTCCTCAAGGGAGTTGAGCGGCGATGGGGGCGGCTGCAGATCCGCCAGGCGCTCGCGGCGTGCGCCTGGCGGGCGGTCTGCTCCCACCGTCCGCCCGGCCACCACGTCCTCGAGGTCCCGGGCGATCCGGTGCAGCACCTGGCGGACCTGCCGGCGGTCGACGGGGACGTACTCGGTCTCGGGATCGGTGCCCTCTCGCAGGTTCACGGCCACCAGCCCGCCCTGCTCCAGGCGGTCGAGCCAGTCGACGCACTCGCGCAGGAGCGACGCGGTCGCGGCGAGAGGCCGCTCCGGGTCCGCTGACGATCGGGCCCAGGCACCGAGCGTCTGCGCCTCGGGCGTATGCAGGAGCTGATGGACACGCGCCGGGCTCAGGCGGACGGCCGCGGCGATCGTGCGCACCGACACGCCGGCGTAGTGGGCGGCGGCGATGGCCGCGAGCCGCTCGGCCGCGGCGGTGTCGAGCCGGTCAGCGACGACCCGCAAGCCGAGGAGGACCTGCTGCTCCCGATGCCCCCGCTCCCGGGCCGGCTCGGGTGACTCCATCCCGTCGATGGTGCCCGAGCCGGCCGCGCTCTGTCTAGGAAACTGGACGGCTTAGCGGGACTTCTGACCCCGTTTGATGTCGGCTCCCCGTGTTGCGTCAAATCTAGATGTCACTTTCGAGGGATCGTTGCGTCATAACCCGATGTCACTGTTGTGGTCCGGCTCAGCCGGCGTGATTGACGTCGGACCTCAGCTCGAAGAGCTCGTTCGGGCTATCTTGCGTGCGCCCGAACTGCTCGACGGCGGCGGCCAATCGGCGGCGAAGCCCTGCCGGTCCGCAGGCGGCAAACGTTTCGGCCATGGCCCGTTGCTGGGGTTCGTCGAGGACGCCGCTGGCCAGCACACGACGGTAGGGCGTCCGGGCCGCGTCGTACATCTTGCGCGTTTTGCCGGTCGCGTCGTCGCGCGCCTTCGCGACGAGCTTGAGCGAGGGCTGCCAGAAGTTGGTCCAGATCCGCAGGAGCTCGTAAACTGCGTTGAGCCGCGCGAGGGCGGCCTCACTCTCGTACCGGCCGTAGCCGAGGAGCCGGCGCACGACGGACCAGTTCTTCTGCTCGACATGCGCCTGGTCGTTCTTCCAGTACGGGCGACTCCGGGTGAAGGTGATCTCTTCCTGGGTACAGAACCGGACGAGGTGGGCGTTGAGGAACTCCGAGCCGTTGTCGGAGTCGAGGCCCAGCAGCGGGAAGGGCAGCCGCTGGCGGATCGTTTCCACCCCCGCGAAGACCGCCCGCTGGCTCTTGCCCCACCCGCCGACGCACTCCGTCCAGCCGGTCGCCACGCCCGTCCCCACCAGCGTATTCAGAGAGAAGCCCGCGGTCGTGGTCCCGCAGTGGGCCACCAGATCGATCTCGAGGAAGCCGGGGCGCTGGTCCGCCCATGGCGTGTAGGTCCGGACCGGCACCTGGTTCTTCAGCAAGCTGCCGGGCGTGGTCGTGCCCAGCCCGTGCCAGTTCTTCGGATCGCGCTGCAGCCGGAAGAGCCGCAGGCGCCGGTCGATCGTGCGCGCGCTCATCGCGAGGAGGCCCGCCCGGTCTGCGGCCGTGAGCCGCAGCTCCCCCTCGGCCTCGAGGGCCCTCACCAGCTCCCCCAAGAAGGGCGCCAGCCGCTTCCCGCACAGCCAGCCGCTCGCCTCCGCCGCTACCCGCAGCGCCCCCACGACCGCCGACGAATACACCCGCGGCCGCCCAGGTGGCCGCCCACCACCCGGGCGGCCTTGCCGTTGCCGTCCACCGGCCCCACCCGGCGCGATGCCCTGCACCGCCGCTCGCCCCGGAGCGGGGAACCGCCCGTGGCGCAGCAGCCGCAGCGCGTGCCGGCGGCTGTAGCCCGTCACGTCGATGACTTCGACCAGCAGCCGGCCCTTCTCCTGCTTGGTCGCCCTCAGATACCGCCCCTGCATCCGCGCCACGTACTCCTGCTTGCTCTGTCGCTGCACTCCCATCGCCGCCTCCTCTGAAGGTGCCACGGGTTATGGCGCAACGATCCCCTCCCCGCTGCCATTAGTTATGGCGCAATGCGCCGATTGGAAAGACGGAAGGACATTTCTTATAATATGCCCGTCTTGCGAACAGGTGGCATTAAGCCGCAGGAGAGGGAACCTATGGGCACAACCAGACGCGCCGGAGCGGCCGCGCTTATCGCGCTGCTGCTCGTTCTGGCCGGCGCGCTCGCGGCGGCCGGCCAGGGCACGCCCGCGGGAGGGCAGATCACGCTGACGACGACACCCGTGGCGGCGGAGATCGTGCCCGACGAAGTGGAGGCGCCGACGAAGTTCACGATCGAGGCGCGGGGGCCCCAGGGGCCGCTGCGCAACGCGTTCATCGACTTCGAGATGACGGCGCCGACCTTCGGCCCCCTCGCGTCGAGCGACATCCCGGCGATCGAAGGCACGACGCTGTTCAAGAACCGCTTCCCGGCACCGGAGGGCAAGGTCGAGTTCGACTTCGTCGTCCCGATCCGCGGCACCTACAACATCAAGGTGCAGGCGCTGCCCGGCCAGGGCGCGACGTTCCAGCCGGTCACCCAGCAGCTCACGCTCGACGTGAAGGAGCGGGGCGCGGAGATCGGCTACTTCTGGCTGACCATGGCGGGGCTGCTCGGTCTCGGCCTGCTGGCCGGCTTCATCCTGGGCTACGCCAACCGCGGCGCGCGACCGGCCTAACGCCGGCCTAACGCGGAGGAATCAGAGGAATCAAATGACACGTAATCCACTGGCGATGGCGATTGCCGGCCTCGCGTCCATTCTCGCCGTCGCGCTCCTCGTCGTGGCCTTCCTCGGCGAGGGCGAGCGCGGCGGCGGCCACGGCGCCGACGAGCACGGCGACCAGCAGAAGACTCCGCCGGTGAACGAGGCGTCGAGCGGCGGCTATCGGCTGATCATCAACCTGTCCCCAGACGAGGGGAAGGTGGGCGAGGTCATGAACATCAGCGGCCGAGTGACCGACCCATCCGGCGCCCAGGTGCGCAACGTGCGCTACGAGCTGGTCAGCCACCACCTGGAGGACGACGTGCCAATCTTCAGGTCGACCATCGTGGCGCCGGATGGCACGTTCTCCTGGGGCAATCAGTTCTGGGACGGCACCGAACACGAGCTGCGCATCAGCGCCAGCTCGGCCGACCCCGGCACCACGTTCCCGCAGCTGCGGCTGAACCGCGTCGTCGACGTCGAGGCAGTACCGCCGCCCGTCGGGGTGCAGCTGCGCGCGCTGCTGTGGCTGCTGCTGCCCGTCGCGCTCGGCACGGCGGTCGGTATCCCACTCGGCCTGCGGGCGTCTCGGCGGCCGGCGACGAACCTGCGCCCGTCCACCGCCACGGCATAGTCCCACGCAGCGCGACGTAGTCCCGCAGAGGCGCGCCGCGGTGCGCGGCGCGCCTCCTTCTGATAGGCTTTCCGCTGACGGGAGTGCTTCCCAACAAGCCCCAGGGCTGACACACCACACAAGCCGAACAAGGTAGAAAGAGACTATGGCAGCGACCTTCGCAACGCGCACGATCACGCGGACCGCCAACATCAGCATCAGCCTGGTGCTGCAGGCGGTGATCTTCCTGGCGATCGTGGGGCTGGTCCTCTGGACCATGCTGTTCACGCCGTACGGCAACGTCCACGATCCGCTGCACGCCCTCCGGCACGCGCTCTACATCATCCCCTGCCACTAGCATCGCCAGCATCGCGGGGACGCGGCGGCAGGGCGCCGCGAGCGACACCGGTCGCCGATCGGGCTAGCCGGCGCAAGAGGACGGACTGCGAGTCCGTCCTCTTTTCGTTCTAGGACGCGGGCACCGGCGCGGCCGGACGCCAGAGGAGGCCGCCGGTCCGTCTCGCCTTCTATCCCGGGCGCATCGAATGAGCACAGAGACCGATCCAGCAACCGCGAGCCAGCCCGCCGGCACCGCTGCCGCCGCCACCAACGGGGCCGCGCCGCCGCCCCCGCGCGGCGTCAAGGCGCAGCTCGCGCGGGCGTTTGTCGCCGCGCTCGGACGCATCGACAATCCCGCCCTGATTCCGGTGGCCATCGCGCAGGCCGAGGGGCTCGTCCCGCCCGGCGCCAACGGGCTCGCGCTGCTGCACGAGTTCGCCGCGCGCCCCGAATGGCCGGGGCGCTACCTCGCCGCCCGGCTGCTCGGCGAGCGCGCCGCCGCGGGCACTGCGGACGACCAGGAGCGCGCGTGGGCCACCCTCGATCGACTCGCGGGCGACTCCGAGCGGTGGGTCATCGAGGGCGCGGCGTGGGGATTCGGCGGGCTGCTCAAGGCCGACCCGCGCCGCTGGGAACCCGCCTTCCTTCGCGCCTTCGAGGAGGACGCCGCCCCGCCGCTGAAGCGGGCCCTCCTGTTCGGCGCGGTGCCCGCGCTGCGCGGCGGCGACGGCGAGGCGCGCCGCGTGGCGCTCGCGCTGTTCGACCGCGCGTCGCTCGACACGACGAGCGCCACGCGGCAGCTGGGCGCGCTCATCGTCGGCCGCGAGGTGGCGGAGCACGCCCCCGACCATGCGCTCGCAATGGTCGAGCGGTGGGCGGCTTCAGAGGAGCCAGCCCGGCAGTGGCAGGTGGCGCGCGCGATGACTCCTGCGCTGCGGCGCATCGATGCGGCGCGCGCCGCCGCGCTCATCGAGCGACTCGAGCGCTCCCCCGACGCGTCGGTGAGGAACGCGCTGCGCGGCGCGCTCAAGGCCGACGCGGACGCAGACGCTGAGACCGGGGCGGCGCCGGCCGCGCCGGACAGGCCCGCGCGCACCGAGCCGGGTTCCTCGGGGGACGGCGCCCGGCAGTCCGGGGCGCACCGCGGGGCAGACGGGGACGGTCACGGTCCCGCCGCGCCGCCGGTGGATTGGAGCACCACCGCCGACATCCCGACCAGCGACCGGCTGATTGACCAGGTGATTGGCCAGGACAAGGCGGTCGAGATCATCCGCCTGGCGGCGCAGCAGAAGCGCTTCATCCTGATGGTGGGCGAGCCGGGGACCGGCAAGTCCATGCTCGCCGCCGCCATGGCCGAGATGATGGGCGCCGACGAGACGCTGGAGGACGTGCTGGTCCTGCCCAACGCGGAGAGCCGCATCACGCCGCTGGTGGAGACGGTGCCGGCGGGTGAGGGTGACCGCGTGGTGCGCGAGGCGAAGAAGCGGCGTGGCGAGACGGAAACCGCGATCACCTTCCTGTTCGGCGCCGCCTCGCTCGCCACCTCGCTGATCGCCGGCTGGTACGCGCTGGCGACCAAGAGCATGGTGCCGGGGATCGTGGCTGCCGTCGTCATCCTGGTGCTGTGGAGCGTGCGGCGGTTCTTCCGCTCGCCCGTGCGGCTGGCGGTGCCCAAGCTGCTGGTCGCCAACGCACGCGCAGTCGAGGTGGACCTGGCGCCTATGGTGGACGCGACGGGCTTCCACGCGGGCGCGCTGCTGGGCGACGTGCGCCACGACCCCTTCCAGTCGGGCGGCTACGAAACGCCGCCCCACGAGCTGGTGGAGCCCGGCGCCATCCACCTGGCGCACCGCGGCGTGCTGTTCATCGACGAGGTCTCCACGCTGTCTATCGAGTCGCAGCAGAGTCTGCTCACGGCCATCCAGGAGAAGCGCTTCCCGATCTCGGGGCGCACGCTCGGCTCCAGCGGCACGATGATCCGCTCCGCGCCGGCGCCCTGCGACTTCCTGCTGATCCTCGCCGGCAACATGCAGGACGTCGAGAAGATGCACCCGGCGCTGCGCAGCCGCGTGCGCGGCTACGGCTACGAGATCTACATGAACGAGGACATGCCCGACACCGAAGAGAACCGGCACAAGCTGGCGCGCTTCTGCGCCCAGGAGGTGCTCAAGGACCGCAAGATCCCCCACCTGTCGCGCGGCGCCGTCGACGCGATCGTGGAGGAGGCGCGGGTGCGATCGGGCCTGCGCGACCGCCTGACGACGCGCCTGCGCGAGCTGGGGGGCCTGATCCGCGCCGCGGGCGACCTGGCGGTGCAGCAGGGCGCCGCGGCCGTGGAGGAGCGCCACGTGGCCGCCGCCCGCGAGAACACCCGCACGCTGGAAGAGCAGATGGCTTCCCGGCGGGCCATCCAGACCGTCGGCGCGGCCCCGGCCGCGTGACGGTGGGCCGCCCTCCGCCCTGATGCCGGCCAACGCCGCGCTGGGCCCGGCGGGGGGGCACGCCCCCCCGCCGGGCGCCCACCACGTTCGAGGCTCTCGCCGCCCTGCGCGCGCGCCAGGCCGCCATCGCGTCCGCACGCGAGGCCGTGCGCGGCGCGGGATGGCGGTGGGTCAGGTCGCTGGAGGTCGCCCTGGAGGCCCTGCTGCGCACCGGCCGCGCCGCAACGGTCGCGGAGATTCACGCGCGCGCCCGCGACAGGGCGCCGCGCTTGAGCGCCGCCACGCTGCAGCACGCCCTCGACGTGCTCCTCCAGCACGGAATCGTGCGCAACCTCGGTGATCCCCGCGGCCCGCGGCGCATCGTCTACCGTGGTCCCGGCGCCGGGCCCCGGCCGCAGGTGGTCGTCGCGCGCTGCCGCGCGTGCGGGCGGCGCGAGGAGGTCGCGAGCACCGCTCTCGTCCGCCTCAAGTCGGAGCTGTGGCGCAAGCTGGGCTACGAACTCGCCGACCCGGCGGCCGAGCTCGTCGGCGTGTGCCCCTCCTGCGGCTAGACGGCACCGCCCGGCTGGCTCACCCGAACCAGGCCCGGCGCCACTGCCGCATCTGCTCGATCTCGCGCTGCTGGTCGGCGATGATGGCCTTCGCCAGTTCTTTGATCTCCGGCTTCTGCGCGCGCGTCTCGGCCGCCTTCGCTGCGTCGATGGCACTCTCGTGGTGCGGGATCATCTCGTCGATGAAGGCGCGGTCGAACGGCTCGGGCGCCTTGCGCAGCCGCTCGACGTCCGCGGCCATGTCCATCGTGCCGCTCGAGTGGCCGCCGTGCCCCTGGCCGCCCGTGCCCGGGGCCATGGGCATCTTGGCCATGGGAGGCGTCTGGTCGGAACCGTACCAGGCCTTGCGCCACTGCCGCATCTGACTGATCTCGGCGGCCTGCGACCGAATGATCGCGTCCGCCATCTGCTTGATCGCCGAGCGCTGCGACCGCTGCTGTGCGATCTTCGCCATCTCGACCGCCCCCTCGTGGTGCGGGACCATCATGTCGATGAACTGGCGGTCGAACGGCGCCACCTGGCCGCCGCACGCGGCGAGGAGCACCGCGCTGATCGCGCTGAGCGCTGGGGCCAGCACGGCAGGCCGGCGCGTCCAACGGCGGGGCTGCGGGGATCCGCCGACGTGGGCCCGTGTAGGATGTGCGCGAGTGTCCATGGGCGTGTTTCTCTCCTGCAGGTGATAGTGGGATGGGCTCCGCAATGAGGTGGGCGCGCCGGAACAGGACGGCCCGCCAATCAATTGCGGAAGACCTGCAGGAACGCGAGACTCCCAGCGGGCGGCGCGCGGGGAGCCATGGCTGCGACGTCCAGGAGCGCAGGCGGCGCCGGCGAGAAGGCAGGTACAGGAATGGCGGAGCGCGCTCCCCCTGGCTCAGGACCCCACCGCTTCGGCGACGGGCCGGGGGTGACCGCGCAGTCTTGCGCGTCTTCGTGCTCGCCGGTGGGATGCAGCTGGGCCGCGGCGCCGGGCTGCGCGCCATCCACTCCGGCGTCCGGGTCTCCGGCGTCCGGGGGAGCGGCCTGCGGGGGCCGGGCGTGATCGGGTGCGGCGTGACCGGAGCGTCCGGGGCGGGCGCTGTGCTGGGTGTCCCCAGCGGTTCCTCCGTGTCCGCCGTGTTCGTGGCCGCCCGCGTGTGCAGAGGGCTCGATGCGCGCCCCGTGGCCGGCGTGCAGATCGGCGGCGTGCAGCGGAGACGCCATCAATGCGAGCTGCGCCAGGAGAATGGCGAGCAACACGGAGGCAGCGATCCGTGGGGCCGGTGACACAGAAGCTCCCCAATCAGCGTATCAGCCGGCTCGAGCATGCCGAGACCCACTGCGAGTCCCGGCCCCTGCCACAGCGCAGTGGCGGCGCCGTTCGTCAGCCGGCAGGGCAACCCGCAATTGAACTGGCTCCTCCACCACGTGGCCCTCGTCCAAGCGCGCAGCGTCGCGCCCGCCCGCGCCTACCTCGCCCGGCGCCAACAGGAGGGCCGCACCGCACGAGAAGCCCGCCGCGCTCTGAAGCGCCATCACTCCCGTCGCGTATGGCACCAGTGGCAGGCCTGCTGGGCACCGACCGCCGCCGCCAGCCAGGGCATGTAGAGGTCGAACCGGAGCACAGGTCCACCGCGCCCAGGTTCCCCGGAAGCAGCGCCTCGAGCACGTCCAGCATGACCTGGAACCGCTCCTCCCGCGCCGGCAGGCAGCCGGCCTGCTGCCAGTCCCAGCATGCCAGCCAGGCTCCCCAGTCCACCCGTTGCTGCTCCGCCACACGATTGGCCAACGTCATCTCCTTCCCTTTGGAAGTGGTTTCACGGCCGGGCCGAACCCTCGGACGAGCTCAGGGTGAATGGCGGGGCGACCTGTGGCGTCGCCGCCTGCGGTGCGGCCGCCTGGGCGATGAGGCGCGCGGCGTCCTCCTGCCCCACTCTGGGCGCAAAGCGGCTGAAGTTGCGCTCCGCATCCTCGTCCACCTGGATGCCGTGCTCGGTGGCGTACCGGCGCGCGCCGGCCGCGGCGGCCTCCCGGAACGCCGCGGCGGTGGGGGGCTCGTCTCCTGCGCCCGATGCCACACGCACGTAGGGGCCGAGGGCGCAGCGCCCGATGCACCGCACTGGCACCACGTCCACGTCCGGTGCGCCAGACCGTATCACCTCAGCCCGCAGCGCGGCCGCGACCGCTCGGGCTCCGGCGCGTGTACAGCATCCGCCTTCGCAGACCAGCACGCGCAGCGCCGGCGTGCGGTGGGAGTCCCTGTCCGCTTCGCGGCAGGTGCCGCACAGGCGGGGCACCGGCGGCCCGCTGCAGGTCTGGCGCAGGGGCCGGGACTCGGCGCCGCAGCGCGAGCAGGCGAACGGATCCGGCACGTCGCCGCGCAGCACCACCGGCGCCGCCAGCGCCTCCGCCAGTACGCGCTGCGCCTGCCACACGATAAACCGCGGTCCCCGCACCGGCGCCGCCCGCTGCGCGTAGCGCGGGTTCTCCAGGCCGGCCGCCCACGCGGTGGAGGCCACCACCCTGGGATCTTCCGGCGCGTGGCGCGCGGGCAGGAGGTGGACTGCCCCTGTGGCCTTGAGCGTCTCCAGCAGGCGGAGGTACTCGCCCACCGGCGGCTGCTCGCCCTCGTGGTACACCAGCGTCTGGCCGGCCACGCGGAGCGAATCGCCCGTGGTCAGGACCATGTCGTCGCGGCGCAGGCCGCAGCCGTCCAGCACCGGCGAGCCCGTACCGCGCCAGGCCAGCGCGACCTCGCCGACCGTGCCCAGGGGAACTGACTCGATCGCTGCATCGGGAGTGCGGCCGTCCGCAGCGGGGAGCCACACCGTCACGTCGCGCCCCCACGCCCGCCGCGCGGCCGAGGCGAGCGGCAGCAGACGCTCGCTCGTGAGCGCAACATGCCTCGCCGGCCCCGCCTCGGCCTCGAGCGCTGCGCGGCCGGCCGCGGACAGCGGCGGCGGGTCGATCAGGACGACGCCCTGTGGCGAGAGCAGTGCGGTGCCGCAGCGGTCGCTCCCGTCGGGAGCTGCCCAGCGCCACACCCCGAGGAGGACCTGTTCCGGTACCCCCGTCACCAGCGCCCCGCCGCCAGCGGCGGCGTCCCCCACGCCACCCGCCGGCGCTGAGGTCTCATTCGTCATTCTGCCCATGTGCTGTCCACGCCCGCATTCGTCCGTCAGTGCCTTGGTCCGTCTCCGACGTGCTCGAGCGCGTGGCTACGGCGCGACCCCGAGGACGATCTCCTCGCGCCGGCCGGCGGGCGATACTGGAGAGGCCACGGCTGGCGCCGGCTGGTCCTCGGGAAGGGTGCACGCCTCGAGCGCTTCTGAGAGGGCGTCTGTGTCCAGACCGCGGCCGATCAAGACGACCTGCGTGCCGCGCTGGCTGTCCTCCCGCCACCGCCCCAACACTTCCAGCGAGACGCGCCTGCCGGCCTGGTTCCAGAGCAGCACGTCGTCGCTGCCGGCGACGTTGACGGTCCCCTTGCTGCGCGCGACGCCCGCCGCCACTTGGTGCCAGCGCGAGAAGACCTGCCGCCGCAGCGCGTCGAGGTCGAAGGGCCGGCGCGTGGCGTAGACGTAGGAGGCGAAGCCGTAGCCGTCGTCTTCCGACTCGTGGTCGTCGTGGTCCTCGCCCTCCTCGCGGTGGTCTTCGTCCCCTTCTCGCTCCGCCAGCACGTGCTCCAGCTCCTCCTCGGCCTCCTGCCACTCCTCGGTCTCGCCGGCCTGGTTCAGGTCGAAGGCGCCCGTGTACAGCAGCTTGGCGGGGTCCACTTCCCCGAAGCGCGTGCGGATGATCTTCGCCCGATCGTTCAGCTCGCGCAGGAACGTCTCCAGCCGCCGCACCTCGTCTTCAGGCACCAGGTCGGTCTTGTTCAGCAGGACGACGTCGGCGAACTCGATCTGCCCCGCCAGCAGGTGGGCCACCGAGTGGCTGTGGCTCTCCCCCGCGATCTTGCCCTCCGCGTGGGGGTCCTCGTACGTGTCCCAGAAGTGCGCCGCGTCCACGACGGTGATGACGGCGTCCAGCTTCACCTTCCCCTCGAGCGAGGGGGCATAGAACGTCTGGGCGATGGGGGCCGCCTCGCCGAGTCCGGTGGACTCCACCAGGATGTAGTCCAGGTCGTGGCGCTGCGTCAGGTCCTCCACGGCACCGAGCAGGTCGCCCCGCAGCTTGCAGCAGATGCACTCGTTCGCCAGCGAGACCAGCTCGGCGTCCGCGCGCGTCTCCCGCGTCACCACCTGGCTGTCCACGTCAATCTCGCCGAACTCGTTCACCACCACCGCGATCTTCTTGCCGTGGACGCCCCGCGGCAGGCGGTTGAGGGTGGTGGTCTTGCCGGCGCCCAGGAACCCCACCAGCACGCTGACCGGGACGTCCTGGGCAGAATCGTTCGTGCGACTGATTTGCATTTGTGACATGATGGGCGCTACCGTACCGGCTCCCGCGCGCCGCGTCAAGCCGCGGGGGGCAGCAGGGCACTCGCACCAACACAGCCAATCGCGCCGCATCCGCGGCGCACGGGAGAGCATCGCAATGGACCACGCGGAGATCGTGCACCTGGCGGGCGGCCAGACGGGCCTCGTCGCGCTGCTGGGGGCGGCGATGGGACTGGGGCTGCGCCAGGGACTCGACTGGCACCACGCCGTCGCCATCGCAGACGTCACGGGCATGACGGGCATGGCGGGCGCAACGGGCGGCTCTGCGGAACCGTCGCCTCGTGTCCGCGGGAGCCGCCTGGCCGCGCTCCGTATGTTCGGGCTGGCCGCGGTCTACTCGCTCGGCCACGCGGCGGTGGTGCTCGTGCTCGGCGCAGCAGCGCTTCTCTTCCGCGAGACGCTCCCCGCGTGGCTCGAGCCGGTAGTGGAGCGGCTGGTCGGGCTGCTGCTGCTGATCCTCGGCTCGCTACTCGCCTACTCCGTCGCGCTGGGAGTCGCTACCAGCCACCCGGGCGCCGGGAATCGCCTGGCGCTGGTGCGGCGCGCCTGGCGTGGCGCGACGCGGCGCGGAAGGCAGCTCGTCGCCCGCCTCGCCGGACGCGCTGCCGAAACGTGTCCCGAGGATTTCCACGTCCACCCCGCGGGTGAATACGCGCCGTACGGCGCCCGCGCCGCCCTGGGCACGGGCGTGGTGCACGGCCTCGGCGCGGAGACCGCACCGCAGGTCCTCATGCTCGCCGCCGCCGGCAGCGCGTCTGGCGGCCCCGAGGCTGCGGCCGCCACTGGCGCCGGCCTCCTGCTGGCGTTCGTCGCCGGCATGCTCGTCTCCAACGCCGGCATCGCCCTGGCCACCACCCTTGGGTTTGTCTCGGCCCGACGGGCGCGCGTCGCGTACGCGCTGCTGGGGGGCATCTCCGCGGTGGCGAGCCTGTGGGTCGGAATGGGGTTGCTCTTCGGGATGGGCGACGCCATTCACTAGAAGATGGTCTCCCGCTGGTGCCCGGCCGCCGCGCGCAGCGGAGAGCCTCAAGCGCGGGCGTGGTCGTCGTCATTGGCGTATGGCCTGCCGGCCCACGTCCCGCCAGCGCCAGCGATCAAGGAGGTCACCATGCTTGCGCTGCACCCCGTCACAAGTCACGAGATCTGGATGCTCTACCGTGCCAGTGGCGACGGCGTCCCGGGTGTCCCCCGCGCCGCTGCCACCGGGGATGCTGAACAGCCCCAGGCGGCGCACGAGGCGCACGCGCTGGCAACGCTGCGCGCCCGGCTGAGGGAGGCGGAGCGGCAGCTCCTCTTCAGGGCGGCGCGCGTGGGTGCGCCGCCACCGGACGAGGAAGTGGCGGCGGCGTACCGGGCGCTGGAGCCCAGAGCCGCCCGCACTTTCGAGGCCGCGGCCTCGGTGCTCGACGCCTGGGCGCGCGCGCTGCGCGAGGGCGACCGGCCGAGCTGGTTCGCTGCGGAGCGGGACGCGCTGGCCCGTTTCATGGGAGGCGAGGCGGACTGCGCCGTCCGCGTCTTCCTGCTGTCGGCGGGGCCGGCCGCGAACGGGCTGGTCTGGCAGACGTTCATCGGGGTCGGGTACCGCGCGCTGTGGTGCGGCGGGCCGCCGCACGTGCACGAGCCGCTTCACGAGGATCTGCTGCACACCGCGGCCCACGCCGCCCAGTCGCTGGCACTCGATCCGCTGATCGCCGCATTCCTCGCCACCGACAAGGGCCGGCGGCTGGAGGCCGCCTTCGAGCGCACTCCCTACGCGCCGCGGCGGCGGCACATCCCCCGAGCTCGACGACCCCGGGATGGACGGCTACGTCCGCGAGATGATCGTGCACGCTGTGGTCTACCAGGGCGCGCTCCGGGTGTCCGGCGGCCGGGAACCGCTGGTGGACTACTAGCACCGGGTCGCCGACCACGCGGCGCGGGTGCTGCGCGACCCAGCGCTCTGTCGGGAGCGCGCGCACTTCTACGACGCCTGGGTGCTCGGCGGCTGCGCGCCGCTCCAGCTGCTGGCGCAGCGCTACCTGGCCGAGGGCCGGCAGGTCGACGCCGCCTTCGTCCGTGCCGGCTTCGAAGCGTTCGAAGGGCTTTTCGCGTGCTGGGCGGAGGCCGTCGACGCCGTACCTGCTCCGGCCGCGGCCAGACCCGGCTAGACGCGACCTAGGAGGCTGGGTCACGGATAGGGGACTACCGTCGGAGGGGGAGATTAGGTAGGCTGCTCGGCCTGATGACATCCCCGCCCACCCGCTTCAAGCCCTACGCGCCAGACGTGCACGCGGTTGTCCGCCTGGAGGAGGCGCTGCGCCCGAGCACCCGGTGCATGTCTTCATTGATCTGGTGCAATCCGTTGACCTGGACCACTTTGTGCTCCCGCCGGGCCCAAGGGCGAGAAGCCCTATCATCCACACGCGCTCTTCGGGCTCCTCGCCTGGGGCTACCTGCACGGGGTGCGCTCGTCGCGCAAGCTCGCGCGCTCGCGCGCCAGGAGGCCGCCTTTGTCTATCTGGCCGGCGGTGGGCACCCAACTACCGGACGCTCGCGCGCTTTCGCCGGGACAATGCGGCGGCCTTCACCGCGGTCTTCCAGGAGACCGTCCTGCTCGCCCTGCGGCTGGGCCTGGCACAGCTGGGGCATGTGGCCCTGGATGGCACCAAGCTGAAGGCGAATGCCTCCAAACACAAGACCATGAGCTACGGGCGGCTGCGCCTGCGGGGAGACGCAAGCCCAAGAAGAATCACCCGGCTAGTTGAGCACGCGGAGGTCCAGGACGACGCCGAGGACGAGGAGTACGGTGCCGACTCGGACGGCTACTCGGTGGTGGAAGAACTCGCCCGGCGCGAGCAGCGGCTGGCGAAGATCCAGGGACTGCGGGAGCGCTGGAGGCGGAGCAGCGGGCGGAGCAGGACTCACCCCCGAGCAGGCACCGGCCATCGACGACAAGGAGCAGCGCTCCTTCGCAGACGGCGACGCTCGGATGATGCTCATGAAGCGCGGCGAGTACGCCTACGCCTACAACGCCCAGATTGCCGCCGACGGCGAGAGCGGGGTCATCGTGGCGCCATGCTGACCAACACGGTTCCCGACGTGGGGCACCTCCCTGCGCTCGTGGGGCGCGTCCGGCACTTGCGTGCGGTGGCGGGCCTCCCGGCGACGACCCCGACGACGGTCAGCGCGGACACCGGCTACTTCAGTAAGGAGAATGTCGCGCAGGATGGCGGCGGGATCGACCTGCTGATCGCCGCCGGGCGGGACGACCCGGCGACCCCGCCGTTGGTGAACGCGCAGGCGTCTTCACGGCCGACCGGTTCGGCTACGATGAGACCCGGGATGTCTGGCTGTGCCCAGCGGACAAGGTCCCGTCGCGCCAGGTGACCCCGCCGGGCGCGCCGGCCGCCCCAGCAAGCACCGCTACCTGGCCTCGGCGGCGGACTGCGCGGTCTGCCCCTGGGTGCCCGCGGTGCCTGAAGCCTGGTGAGACGAGGCGGGTGCTGGTCACGCAACGGGAGCCGGCCCACCGGCGCCATGCGCTCTGCTGCAGCCGTCAGCCCGCCAATCGCCGACGCTACCGGCGCGCAAGGCGATTGGCGAGCCCGTCTTTGGCAGCCTGAAGGAAGCCTGCGCCTGGCGAGCCTGAGCCTGCGCGGGCTGGCGCTCGCGGCGGGGGGACTACCTGCTCGCCTGCTTGGCCCACAACCTCGGCAAACTCCTGCGCGTCTGTCTCCTCCCCGCCGCCGCGAGCGCCTGAAGTCCGCGCCCGTTGCTCATGTGGATCGGTGCCCGCATCCTCCGCGCGGTCTGGCGGTCGCGAATCCCAGCCGACGACGCCTGCACAGTCCTCACCTCTCCACGACCGGCTCCGGCGCCACCAATCGGCCGCCGCTCTCTCCCCGCGGTCACCCGTGACCCAGCCTCCTAGTACCGAGAACGAGCGCCGCTTGCCACCGCCGACCGCGGATCGGCATACTGGCGAGCCACAGTAACTGCAAATAAGTTGCAGTCGCGCAGCATGGCAAGCATGGAGGGAGACCGATGCAGAATCACGCAGTTCAGGCGCCCGAGGCGATGGGGCGTCGCTTTGGGCGCGCGCTTCGCGGGCGCGGTGGGCCTTGGCGCTCTGGCGCTGGCGGCTTCACCAGCGCGCGCCGCCCAGGTGATGCAGGACGCCTCCACGTCGTCAACCTGGAGCTGTTCTACGGACTCGATCCGGTGCACGAGTTCACCGCCAGCTACCTGCGCAGCGTCGGCGCCGCGGAGACGCTGCTGCGCATCACACCGGCCGGCGACGTCGACGTGGAGCTCGCCCGCTCGTTCGAGCTGGTCGATCCCTTTACGTGGCGGGTGGGCCTTCGCCCGGAGGCCACCTTCTGGTCCGGCAAGCCGGTCACCGCCCGCGCCGTGGCCGAGTCGCTCGAGCGTTCCCGCGCCCTCGCGCCGGTGGCCGCCACCCTGCTTCGGGGCGTGCGCATCGAGCCGGTGGACGAATGGACCGTGCTCTTCCAGTCCGACAACCCAATCCCCGGCCTGCCGCTCAACCTCCAGGACTCCTGGCTGGCCATCCACAACGCCGAGTCCTATGGGCCCCAGGACAACTCCTTCGACATCGCGGCCGCCGACCTCACCGGCTTCTACCGCATAGCCACCTTTGAGCCGCGCGTGCGCTCGGTTCTGGTGCGGCAGGAGGCGTACTGGGGCCCACGCGCGCGCATGCCGCGCCTGCGATTTGATGAGGTGGGCGAGAACGACGCCCGCTCCCTCGTGGCGCTGAGCGGCGAGGCGCACATCGTGCGCAGCATCACCACGACGGCGGCCACGCAGATCGAGCGCAGCCGCACGATGCGCCTGGTCTCGGTGCCCGCCACGGGCGTCACCAACGCCTACCTGAACGTCCAGAAGGCGCCGTTCGACGACGTGCGCGTGCGCCAGGCGCTCTCCTGGGCGCTCGACCGCGAGGAGCAGGTCGCGCTGGCCTTCGACGGCCGCGGCAGCCCGGCCTCGTCATGGCTGGCGCCGAACCCCTTCTACGGCGAGGCCAGGCGCGTCGGCTACACCAGGCAAGACCTCCAGAAGGCCGCGCAGCTGCTCGACGAGGCGGGCTGGCGTCTCGCGCCGGGCAGGCGCGTGCGCGCCAGGGACGGCGTGCCGCTCAGGTTCCGCCTCTACTGGTGGGGACCCCACCGGCCCATCGTCGAGGTGCTCCAGTCGCAGTGGGAGAGGGTCGGCGCCGAGGTGCTCGTGGACGGCTCGTCGGACTACGGCTTCCTGCAGCAGAAGCGGGCGCAGAACGACTGGGACGTCTTCATCGAGGGTTGGGGCACCTTCGGCGAGCCGTCCGCCGTCCTCAGCCGGCACGTCGCCCCCGAGGGCGACCTCAACTACATGCGGTTCCGCGATCCGGTGATTGAGGAGCTGCTGGCCGGCTTCGACGCCCTCCACGACCTCGAGGAGCGCCGGCAGCAGGCGCTCAGGATCAACGAGCGCCACGCGGAGGTGGTGCCGTTCATCTCGCTCTACTCCCGCCACGGCCTCACTGCGGTGAGTCGCGACCTGCGCAGCTACGTCCCGCCATTCCCCGGCGGCGGGTACGAGGTCACGCCGGACACGTGGGTCGCGGCGTGAGACCAGTAATGAGCGGCGCGGGCGCGGGTGTACGCCGGAGATGCGTCAGACGACGATGTGCTGCCAGCGGCCGCTGCGGTGGCGCAAGTAGGTGAGAAGGGCCCGAACGCCGGCGTCGAGCGTGCTGGAGAGGAAGACGCCGGGGAGGCCCCAGCCGAGGACGATCCCAAACAGGTAAGAGCCCGGCAGGCGGGCCACCCACATGCCGAGCGTCGTGGCCACCATGGGCAGGCGCGTGTCGCCGGCGCCGCGCAGGCTGCCGGCGTACACCTGGCCGATGCCCCAGAACGGCTGGGCGAGGGTCAGCACGGGCATGGCAACCGCCCCGAGCGCGATCACGTCCGCGTCGGCCGTGAAGAGGCTGGTGAGAGGCGCGGCGAACACGGCGCAGAAGACGCCGGTCGCCACCATCACGAGGAGGCACTGGCGCTGCGCCTCTCGGATCGCGGCGCGTGCCAGGTCCAGCCGCTGGCCCCCTAGGCACTGGCCGACCAGCGTCGTCGCCGCCGCCCCGTAGCCCAGCGCGGGGGTAAAGGCGACGTTCATCACCTGGAACGTGATCCGGAACGTAGCGTAGGTCGCGGTGCCGAGCGCGAGGAGCATAGTGCCGTAGAGCAAGAAGGCGCCGGTCTGCAGTGTCTGCTCGGCGGCGGTGGGGATGCCGATGCGCAAGACGCGGCGGATGGCGGTAAAGTCGGGAAGCCAGTCTCGGGCCGACACGAGGAAGCGGCCCGGCCGAAAGAGCAGCGCGAGCAGGAAGACAGCGCCGCCCGCCCGCGCGATGGCGGCGGCGAGGGCCGCGCCGGCCACGCCCATGCTTGGCATGCCAAAGTGGCCGAACACCAGGACGTAGGCGAGCGCGAGGTTCACGACGTTGACGGCGGCGCCAGCGACGAGCGGCGTGCGCGTGTCCCCCAAGCCGCGCAGCCCGCCGGCGGCGACGAGCATCGCCACCAGCGCCGGGAACGCATACGAAGAGAGGCGTACGTACTCGTCGCCCAGGCGCACGACCTCGGGCTCCGGCCCCATCAACTGAATGGACGGCTCGGCGAAGGCGACACCGGCAAGCAGCAGGACCAGCCCGACGAGCCCACCGGCGAGGAGCGACTGGGCGACGACGTGCGCGGCGGCGCGGTCGCGCCGCGCGCCGATCTCGCGCGCGACGACGACGGTGGTGCCGATGCCGAAGGCGCCCATGGCGGCGATCGCCACCTGCATGAGCTGGTTGGCCGAGCCAACGGCCGCGACCGGCGCGGCGCCGAGTCGGCCGACGATGGCGACGTGGACGACGCCGACGAGGGTCTGGAGGACTTGCTCGCCGATGGCGGGCCAGGCGAGGCGGGCGACCATGGGGCGCACGTCGGCGGCGGAGGAAAGGCGGAGGTCGGGCACGGATACTCTGTTGGGTATACTCGGCGCTACTGCGAATTGTAGGCAGTACCGCTGGCGCCGGCAGGGCAGTGTAGACCGGGCCGCCCCCTGCTCCACCCACGAGGCGCGCATACAGGCCCACAGACGGGCGCAGACAGGATGGAAGAGACGGACAGCGACGGCGCGCGGCAGACGCAGGACCGAATCAACGCGTACTGGAACTACCGGAGCGAGACCTACGACGGCGACGGCGGCCATGCGATCCAGAACGAGGAAAAGCGCCCGGTCTGGCTGAACACGCTGCGCGGCCTGCTGACGCCGGCGCCGGCGGACGTGCTGGACGTGGGAACCGGCACGGGCTTCCTGGCGCTGCTGCTGGCCGAGCTGGGCCACCGCGTGACGGGCGTCGACCTCTCCGAGGGCATGCTGACCAAGGCCCGCCAGAAGGCGGCGCGCCTGGGTGCGGCGGCCGTCCCGTCGACATTTCGGGTGGGCGACGCGGTTGACCCGCCGCTGCCGCCGGCCAGCGTGGACGTCGTGATCAGCCGGCACGTGCTCTGGACGCTGCACGACCCCGTGCGCGCGATCAGAAACTGGCGGCGTCTGGTGCGGCCGGGCGGCCGGATCATCGCGATCGACGGCCTGTGGCGGCTAAGGACGCACCAACCAACTGTGCCTGTTCCGCTACCCGGCGCAGAGGCAACGGCGGACACCGTCAAGGCGCCCGCACCGTGGCGTGCGGCTTGGAACGAGCACTACGGCGCGGTAGGGTCCGAGCTGCCCCTGTTCGCTACCGAGGAGATCGAACCGTCGATGGCCGCGTTCAGGGATGCCGGCTTCCCGGACGCACAGCTCTCTCGGCTGGCGGAGATCGAGCGCATCGAACAGGAGAGTACGCCGGACCGCGCGCCCGCGACGCCGCGCTTCGTGATCTCGGCGCAGGTCCACGCGTAAATCGGGCCGGCCATCGCCGCCGCCCGCCAGGCGAACGCGCCGGTCTGAAGTTGCAAGCTCACAAACTAACAAGCCAAGGAGAAGGATGTGGAGAGAACTACTATGCGACCAGGAGCGTCTTCGCGCGTCGATGCCGGAATCGGACGGCGCGCTTTGGGTCGAGCGGGCGTAGGGGCGTTCGGGCTGCTCGCCGGGCTGGGCCCGCGGCTCACCGCGGCGCAGGCCGAGGTCGTCGAAGAAGAGCTGAGGATGGTCACCCCGCGGACGTTCGACGGTCTGGATCCCACGCACGGATTCTCGGCCTCACGGCTGCGGCAGGTGGGAGCCGCCGAGGGGCTGCTCCGCATTACCCGACAGGGCGGTATCGAGCCGGAGCTGGCGAGCTCCTACGAGATGCTTGACCCGACGATGTGGAGGGTAGAGCTGCGCCCCGACGTCACCTTCTGGAGCGGCCGGCCCGTGGACGCGTTGGCCGTGGTCGAGTCGCTGGAGCGTGCCCGGGCGCTCGTGCCGTTCGCCGCCACGCTGCTGGCGGGCGTGCAGATCGAGCGAATCGATGACCGTACGCTGCACTTTTGGTCAGAGCAGCCCATTCCCAGTCTGCCGACGACGCTCGCTGGAGAGTGGCTCGTGATTCACAACGCCGAGTCGTACGGGCCGGAGGTCAACTCGTTCGACCTCGCGGCGGCCGACCTGACGGGACCCTTCCGCATCACCGCCTTCGAGCCTGCCGTTCGGGTCTTCCTTGAGCGCAACCCCACCTACTGGGGGGTGCGGCCGCGCACCGCGCGGATCCACCTTGACGTGATCCCCGATCCCGACGCGCGGACGCTCGCCGCGCTGAGCGGCGAGGCGCACCTTGTCCAGCTCGTCAACCCGGCAAGCGCCCGCCAGATCGAGCGCAGCCGCACGACGCGCCTGGTGCCCATTCCGGCCGACAGCATCGTCAGCGCCTACGTCAACCCAGAGCGACCGCAGTTCAGCGACGTCCGCGTGCGCCAGGCGCTGGCGTGGGCGGTGGATCGCGAGGAGCTTGTGGCGCTCGCCCACGACGGGTGGAGCGCTCCCGTGCCGTCCTGGCTGGGCAATGACCCGAACTACCCCGAAGCCAGGCGGGTCGGCTACACCAGGCAGGATCTCGCCAGGGCCGCGCAGCTGCTCGACGAGGCCGGCTGGCGACTCACTGCGGGCAGCAGCGTACGCGCCAAAGACGGCGTGCCGCTGAAATTCCGCCTGCTGTGGATGCTGACCTACCGGCCGCTCGCGGAGGTGCTCCAGGAGCAGTGGCGGAGGATCGGCGCCGACGTCGAAGTCCAGGGATCACCGGACGTAGCCTTTCTGCGCGCGCGTCGGGCCGAGGGCAACTGGGATGCCTTCCTCGAGGGCTGGGGCACGTTTGGCGATCCCGCCGCCGTCCTCAGCCGACACGTTGGCGCGACCGGCGACATCAACTACGGCAAGCTGGTCGATCCCGTCACAGAGGAACTGCTCGCAGGCTTCGTCGATCTGACCGATCCCGAGGACCGCCGGCAGCAGGCGCTGCGGATCAACGAGCGCCACGCCGAGCTGGTGCCGTTCATTCCGCTGACCCAGTTCCTGCAGCTGAACGCCGTCAGCCGCAGGCTGCGCAACTACGACCCGCACTTCCTGCCGTGGGTGTATGAGGTGCATCCCGACCTGTGGGTGTCCGCATGACGGCGGCAGAGGCACCTGCGATGGTTGCACCGGCCTCGGGCGGCGCAGCCGGCATCGATTGGACGACATGGCTGCGGCGCTGGGACGAGCAGCAGACCGGCTACCTCCCTGACCGAGAGGTTCGCTTCGCGGTCATGTTCGACGTGCTCGAGGTACTGCTCCCGGCGGAGTTCGTCGCCCTCGATCTGTGTGCCGGACCGGGGTCGCTGAGTCAGCGGCTGCTCGCCCGGTTGCCGAACGCACAGTGCATCGCGGCGGACAAGGACCCGGTTCTGCTGGCGATGGGTCAGGGAGCGATCGGCGACGTTGGCGCCCGGCTCCGGTGGGTCGATGCGGATCTCCTGGCGGAAGATTGGGTGGCGAACCTCGGACTCACGCACGTAGATGCCGTGCTCTCGACGACGGCGCTGCACTGGCTGTCGCCGGATCAGCTGGTGCGGGTGTACTGCCAGCTCGGTCAGCTCGTCCGTCCCGGTGGGGTGCTCATGAACGGCGACCACATGAGGTTTGCGCCGCACCTGGGCCACTTCCGGAAGGTGGCCGACGAGGTGAAGGCGGCCCGGCGTGCTGACGCGTTCGAGCGGCGTGGCGTCGAGGACTGGGAGGGCTGGTGGGCGGCGCTCGCGAGGGAGCCGGCCGCTGCCGAGTTGCTCGCTGAGCGCGAGCGGCGCTTTAGCGGGCGGGCGCGAGACTGGATCAATCCTAGCTACGACTTCCAGGTCGGTGCGCTCAGGGAAGCCGGGTTCGCCGAGGTCGACACCATTTGGCAGAACGTGGACAACCGCGTCCTGCTGGCCGTGCGCGCCGCATAACTCCGCGATTCCATCCCTCAGCGAGAAAGGACGAGTACATGACACAGCGGCAACGGCAAGCAGGGATTGCCTCACCCGGTCGCGTGCGCCGACGGGCCGTGTTTGGTCGCGCCGTAGCCGGTGCGGCGGGACTGGCCGGCGCCACGAGCTCGCGGGCCAGCGCGCAAGCGGTGGTCGAGGATGAGCTGCGGGTGATCACCAACCGCATCGCTCTCGGTCTCGACCCGGTCCACGAGAACACCGATGCCATCGGGGGTGCCCTGCGCAGCGTCGGGGCCGCCGAGGGTCTCCTCCGCGTGACGCCCTATGCCGACGTGGATCTGGACCTGGCGAGCGGGTACGAGATGCTCGATCCGTTCACCTGGCACGTGACGCTCCGGCCCGGGGTGCGCTTTTGGAGCGGCCGAGCGGTCGACGCCGGAGCCGTGCTCGAGTCGCTCGAGCGCTCGCGCGCGCTGGCGCCGGCGGCCGCCGCGCTGCTGCGGGGCGTGCGCATCGAGGTGGTCGACGACCTGACGGTGCGGTTCCAGTCCGACAACCCGCTGCCCGGTCTGCCGATGAACCTGGCCAACGAGTGGCTGGTCATCCACAACGCGCAGTCCTACGGACCATCGGTCAACTCGTTCGACATCGGGGCGGCGGACCTGACCGGCTTCTACGCGGTCACCGCGTTCGAACCGGGCAGCCGCCTGACGCTTGTCCGCAACAAGCAGTACTGGGGAGTCGTGGCGCGCATGCGCCGCGTGCTGTTCGACGAGATCGCGGCCAACGAGGCGCGCGGGCTCGCCGCGCTGAGCGGCGAGGCGCACACGGTGCGCTCGATCGGGTCAACGTTTGCCGGGGCGCTCGAGCGCAGCCGCACAATGCGCCTGGTCTCCGTGACCAACGCGAGCACGGGCATGGTGTACCTCAACACGCACAAGGCGCCGTTCGACGACGTCCGGGTGCGGCAGGCGCTGGCGTGGGCGCTCGACCGGGAGGAGATGGTGGCGCTGGCGCACGATGGCCGGGGGACTCCGTACCCGTCGTGGTTCGCGGCGCACCCCGCGTACCCCGAGGCAAAGAAGGTGGGGTACACGCGGCAGGACACCGTCAGGGCGGCGCAGCTCCTGGACGAGGCGGGCTGGCGGCCGGCGGCCGGGTACGGGCGAACGACGGGGTGCCGCTGCGTTTTCGGCTGTACTGGTTTGGCCTCAACAAGGGCCAGGCGGAGGTGATGCAGGCGCAGTGGGGCAAGCTCGGCGTCGAGGTAGACGTGCAGGGGACCGCGGACTCGAGCTTCACCGTGCAGCGCCGCGCGGCGAACGACTGGGAGGCGTTCATCGAGCAGTGGAACACGGTGGGCGATCCGGCGGCGGTGATGAATCGCCAGATAGGGCCGGACGGGATCCTGAACTACGCGAAGTTCCGCGACGCCGAGCTGGAGCGACTGCTGGCGGACTTTGACGGCATCTTCGATCCGGAGGAGCGGCGGCAGCACGCGCTGCGCGTCAACGAGCGCCACGCCGAGCTGGTGCCGTTCATCCCGCTGTCGAGCCAGGACCGGTTGGGTGCGGTGAGCCGCCGGGTGCGGAACTACGTCCCGCACTTCACGCAGTGGCTCTACGAGGTGCATCCTGACCTGTGGGTCGCGGCGTAGCGGCGGCCGGTCATGCTCCAGTACACCGCCCGCCGGCTGCTCATCACGGTCCCCGTGCTGTGGGCGGCCTTTACACTGAGCTTCCTCCTCATCCGCGCGGCGCCGGGCGATCCAGTGGACATCATGTTCGGCCCGCAGGAGAGCGGCGGTGGCGTGGAGGCGGTGACCAAAGAGCAGAAGGACCAGCGCCGACGGGAGCTGGGGATCAACCAGCCGCTGCCGGTGCAGTACGTCGCCTGGTTCGGGCGGGTGCTGCACGGGGACATCGGCACGTCGTTCAAGTCGCGGCGCTCGGTGTTCGTCGAGCTCCAGCAGCGGCTGCCGGCGACGCTGACGCTCGCGGCGGCGTCGTTCACGATCAAGGTCGTGGTCGTCGTCGGGTTGGGCATCCTGGCGGCCGCGAAGGTGGGTAGCATCTGGGACCACCTGGTGCGGCTCTTCGCGCTGGTGCTGATCGCGATGCCCAGCTTCTGGCTCGGGCTGCTCCTGCTGTGGCTCTTCGCGGTGCATTTCCAGTGGGTGACCGTAGCGGGGCCGGCGACGCCGCAGCGGGTGGTCTTGCCCGCCGTCACCCTCGGCTTGGTCACCGCGCCGACGGTGATGCGCGTGCTGCGGGCCAGCCTGCTGGCCGAGCTCGGCCGGGCGCACGTGGTGTTCAGCCGGGCGAAGGGGCTGCCGGAGCACCTCATCCTATGGCGGCACACGCTGCGCCTGGCGATGCTGCCGGCGGTGACGCTCCTTGGGATCAGCCTTACCTACCTCATGACGGGCTCGGTGATCATCGAGTCGGTCTTCTCGTGGCCGGGCGTCGGGAAATACGTCATGGACTCGATCCAGGCGCGCGACTACCCGGTGATCCAGGGCTTCGTATTGCTGGCCACGGCGATCACCGTCTTCGGCAACCTGCTGGTCGATCTGGCGTACGGGTTGCTCGACCCGCGCATCCGGCTGGGCACGGCCGGCCAGACGTGAAGCGAGCTATGAGTGACGAGTGATGGGTGCTGATCTAGGAGGAATGGTTCATGGCCGACGCTGAGGTTGCGGAGCGGCTCGTCGCGCCACCGGCGGCGCCGGTCGCGGCGGCCGGACGGGCGGGAACGCTGGCCGGGGAGCTCCAGGCCGAGGCGACCCACGCGCTGGCGCAGGCGGGCCTGCAGCCGGCGGTCACGCGGCCGCGCCGGAAGATCAACTGGCTGATCGTGACCGGCGGCGTGATCCTGGCGCTGGTGCTTGGCCTGACCCTGGCGGCGCCCATGCTGGCGCCGTACCACCCGGCCGAGCAGCGCGCGCGCGAGCGGCTTCAGGGGCCGAGCCGGGCGCACCCCATGGGCACCGACCGGCTGGGGCGCGACATCTACTCGCGGGTGCTGTACGGCGGCCAGACGTCGCTCTCCGCCAGCTCGATCGCGCTGGGCGTCACGCTCACAATCGGCGTCGCGCTCGGGTTGCTGGCGGGGTACGCCGGTGGGTGGGTCGACGGTGCGATCATGCGGCTGGTCGACGTGCTGCTGGCGTTTCCCTCGTTCATCCTGGCGCTGATCGTGGCCGGCCTCTACGGGCCCGGCCTGCTGAAGGTGGTGCTCGCCGCGACCGCCGTGTGGTGGGTCAGCTACGCGCGCGTGACGCGGAGCCTCGTGCTGCAGGCGAAGCAGGAGGGTTACGTCCAGGCCGCGCGCGCGGCGGGGGCACGGCCGCTGTCGATCGCCGTCCGGGAGGTGCTGCCCCAGATTCTGGGGCCGATCGTGGTGCTGGCTACGCTGAACCTGGGCCGGCTGATCCTGACGCTCTCGGGGCTGTCGTTCCTGGGGATGGGCGCGCAGCCGCCGACGGCGGAGTGGGGGCTGATGCTGTCCGAAGGTAAGGCGTACTTCATGGAGTTCCAGCACATGATGGTCTTCCCGGGATTGATGATCTTCGTCACGGTGCTCGGGCTGACGCTGCTCGGCGAGGGGCTGCGCGACGTGCTCGACCCGAACGGCGCGGCGGGGCGCGCCTGATGAGTGCGCTGGCGCCGCCGGCGCTCGCGTCCGCACCCGGCGAACCGGCGTCAGGTCGGGATCCGCGCACCGCGCTGGAGGTGCGCGACCTGACCGTGGCGTACCCGACGCCCGCGGGGACGGTGGTGGCGCTCCAGGGCGCGAGCTTCAGCCTACGCCGGGGCGAGACGCTCGCGCTGATGGGCGAGAGCGGCTGCGGCAAGAGCACGCTGGGGCGCGCGCTGCTGGGCCTGCTCGCGCCGCCGGGACGCATCGAGCGGGGGACCATCACCCTCGCGGGCCGGCGGGTGGAGCGCCTCTCGCAGCGCGAGTGGCAGCCGCTGCGCGGGCGCGAGATCTCCATGCTGATGCAGGACCCCATGCTGGCGCTCAATCCGGTGCTGCCGATCGGGCTGCAGCTGAGCGAGACGGTGCGGGACGCGCGGGGGCGGGTGCCGCCCAAGCGCGAGGTGCGCGCGCGCGGCATGGCGCTGCTGCGGAGCGTCGGCTTCGAGGATCCTGACCGGGTGTGGCGCTCGTACCCGTTCCAGCTGAGCGGCGGGATGCAGCAGCGCGCCGCGCTGGCGATCTCGCTGGTGAACCGGCCGCGCGTGCTGGTCGCCGACGAGCCGACCACCGCGCTGGACGTGCGCGTGCAGGCGCAGGTGCTGGACGTGATCCGGAAGCTGCAGGCGGAGCTGGATCTGGCCGTGGTGCTGATCACCCACGACGTCGGCGTCGCCGCGGCGCTGGCCACCGACGTGGCCGTGCTCTACGCGGGCCGATTGGTCGAGCTAGGCCCGGCGCAGCAGGTACTGGCCACGCCGACGCACCCCTACACGGCCGGCCTGCTGGCGTGTCTGCCCTCGCCCAGCGGCGGCCTGCCGCGGCCGCTGGGCGGCCACCCACCCAGCCTGATCGAGCCGCCCGACCGGTGTCCCTTCATCCCGCGCTGCGCGCGTGCCGACGCGACCTGCCAGACGAATCGCTTTCCGGCGCTGGCCAAGCAGCGCCCGGGCAGCTGGCGGCGTGCTATCACCCCATCTCTGACGCGGTCGCGCCGCACCCGCGCGCGCCGCCAGCGGCGACGAGATCCGTGAGCGGGCGGACGGGCGATGGTGCCGCCGCTGATGGCGGCGTGCTGCTCTCGGTGGGCGACATCCAGAAGCGGTACCGGGTGGGCGCATGCTGGGCGCATCCCGGTCCACGCGGTGCGGGGCGCGAGCCTCGAGATTCGGCGGGGAGAGGTGCTGGGCCTGGTGGGCGCGAGCGCTGCGGCAAGAGCACGCTGGCGCGGTGCATCCTGCGGCTGGAGCGGGCGGACGGGGGCTGGATCACGCTCGACGGGCGCCGGCTCGACCGGCTGCGCGGCGAGGCGCTGCGCCGCGAGCGCGCCACGTGCAGACCATCTTCCAGGATGCGCGGGGCTCGCTCAACCCGCGCGCGCAGCGCGCTGCGCATCGTGCGCGAGCCGCTCGACTACTTTGGGATCGGCAGGCCGGCGGAGCGGGAAGCGCGCGCGAGGTCGCTGCTCGAGCGCGTGGGGTTGACGCCGGACATGTTCGGGGCGGCGTCCGGGCAACCTGAGCAGTGGCCAGTGCCAGCGGGTGGCGATCGCCCGCGCGCTGGCGCGCAGCCGGACCTGCTGGTGTGCGACGAGCCGGTCTCGGCGCTCGACCTGTCGGTGCAGGCGCAGATCCTCCAGTTGCTGCACTCGCTGCAGCGCGAGCTCGGCTTCGGGATGCTGTTCATCTCGCACAACCTGGCAGTGGTGGAGGCGCTGAGCCAGCGCGTGGTGGTCATGGACGCCGGGCTGGTCGTGGAGGTGCTCGAGCCGGCTCCCGGCAGCCGCCTGGCGGATGAAGCGCGGCATCCCGTGACGCGGGACCTGCTGGCGGCGATCCCGCGGCTGCCGGGGCAGCCAGACCGTCCGCACCAGGGTGCCGGGAACGCCGTCGCCGGCGCGGTCTAAGGCGAAAAAGGAAAGAGTGCTATGGATGGTTCACCGACCCCAGACGCCGTCATTCTCCTGGCCAAGGGCGGGTATGGCGAGTGGCCGCAGTGCGAGCTGGACGGCATGCTGGCGGCGGTTCGCGCGACCCGCCGCTACCCGCACGTGGAGGGCGCGTTTCTCGACTCGGGCGCCCCGCCGTTTCCCAGCGTGCTCCGGGAGCTGGCGGAGCGCGGCGCCACGCGCATTCTCATCGCGCCGGTGTTCGTGCCGTTGGATCGCTCGCTGCGCGAGTGGCTCCCCAAGGTCGTGCGCCGGTCGCTCAAGAAGCACCATCTGGAGAAGGTGGAGGTGGTGCTGGCCGGACCGCTGGGTGAGCGGCCGGAGCTGGGTGAGGCGGTCGTGCGCGCGCTGCCCGCGGCCGACAGCGGTCCTGACGTGCGCGAAGGTGCACCGCGAGACGTCGCCAACCAGTGGCTGAAGCCGCCGCCGCACCGGCACCACGTCTTCATGTGCGAGGGGCCGCGCTGCGCGACGCTCGGCTCGCACGAGTTGTTCGTGCGCCTGCGCGAGCGGCTGGCCGAGCGCGGGCTGGCGGCGTCGGAGAATGAGGCGGGCGAGGGCGTCCTGGCGGTGCGTTCGAGCTGCCTCTACCCGTGCAACCTCGGGCCAATGATGGTGGTGTACCCGGAGGGTGCCTGGTATGGGGCGCTGAACGAGCGCGGGATCGACCGCATCGTGGACGAGCATTTCGGGAACGGCCGGCCGGTGGAGGCCCACCTACGCTTCCAGCCGCTGCCGTCGCAAGACGGGATGCGGAGCCGCGATAGGGCGCCGGGAGCGGCCTCGCCCTAACGTACCGCGCTGGCGGGTCGCGAGCGCAACGCCGGCAGAAATCGAAAGAATCGCTGGCGCTCGGGCTGTAGCCGGGCCGGACGCCGATCGGCCGTACCTGGCTCCGCGGTGCGATACAGGTTGGGTAAGTACAGGTCCATGTGCGGCAGCCCGCGGCGATGGACGAACTTGACGACGAAGCGTCCTCACCGGTCGCCGCCCCTCGTCGGCGAGACGGCGCGCCGGCACCAGAGGCCGGTCGGTAAGAAGTGAAGAGTGGACGAGGCGTACAGCGACTTTAGCGGCAATCAGGTGTCCACCTACCGTGCCATCCACGAGGATGGGTGGGTGGTGGACGCCTACTTTTCAGAACGGCGCAATGCCGGCGACGCGCAGGCGATGTTCGAGCGGGCACAGCGGTCGCCGGTGCAGTTGTGTCAACTTGCGCCAATTGCGCACGAGTAAGGTAGCCACTCATGCCGGGCTGCGCCTGCTTCTGCGTGCGCGGAGATTCGTACCGGGTTGCTCCGTACCGGCCGCCGGCGCTCGGCACACACGCGCCGCTACTACCATCGGGTGGCCGAGGCGTTCCTGGCCCACGTGGGGAAGCCGCTGCCGGCGGTCACGTTGGGTGACGTCGTGGCGTTTGCCGAGGGGCTGACCGGCCTCAAGGACAGCTCTCGCGCCGTGACCGTGGCGGCCGTCCGCTCCCTGCTGTCCTTCGGCCACCGCACCGGCTATCTGCTGGTGAACGTGGGGACGGCTGTAGAGCCGCCCCGGGTCAAGGATGATCTGGCCCGGCGCATCCTTGACGAGTCGTCTGTCTACCGCCTGCTCGATCGGGAGCCCGACCTGCGGAACCGGCTCCTACTGCGCTTGCTCTACGCCACCGGCCTGCGGGTGAGCGAGGCATGTAGCCTCACCTGGCATGACGTCAAGGCCCGCGACCGTGGCCGGGGGCAGGCGACCGTCTACGGCAAGGGCGGGAAAACGCGGGTGGTGGTGATCCCCGCTGCCGTGTGGCACGCGCTGCAGGCGCTCGTCCCTGAAGGGGCGTCGGGGGATCCGGCGGCGCCGGTGTTCGCCTGACGCCGGGGTAGGCCACTCAGCCCCCGCCAGGCGGAGCGGGTGGTCGATGCCGCTGCGCGCCGGGCGGGGCTCCCGTTCGGCAAGGGCGGGGTGTCCCCGCACTGGCTCCGGCACGCCCATGCCACCCACAGCCTCAAGCGAGGCGCGTCCCTCCCGCTCGTGCAGGCGACACTGGGCCACGCCTCCGTGGCCACGACAGGGCGCTACCTCCACGCCGAGCCGGACGAGAGCAGCGGCGAGTACCTGGCGGTGTAGGGTGCGCCTGTTCTGCGGGGTCGCCTCGACGCTATGCTGGGGCGCCGTGAGTAGACACCGGCATCCAAAGGGGGTGACGCCAGCGTAGCACCGCCCCGGCGTCTCCGCGTGGAGCCCGCCGGCGAGCTCAGCGTCAGACCAGCCGCCGTCAGACCAGCCGTCACCACCCCGGTGGCTTGGTGATCGTGCGGCCCCTCGCATCGACCACGGCCAGCGGAAACTGACTCGCCGCGGCGACGCCACGGCGGATCGGGCGGTAGAAGGACGCCGCCTGCCAGAGGGCGTGGCTTGTGTTCCGGTGGGGATTGAGGACGCCCACCTGCAGCCCCAGCTCGGCGCGCAGGAGCTCGATGGGGGTCTTCAGGTCGGGGTCGTTGGAGACCACCACCGCCAGTTCGTAGTCACCCCGGAACCCGTCCATCAGTAGGTAGGTGGCCAGGTTCACGTCCGACCCCTTCTCCTGCGTGCGGATGACCTCCACGGTGCGCGGCGAACCCGGCGCCGGGGCCGCCACCGGCACGCGCTCGAGGTTGGAGAGGAAGTGGCCGTAGTGGACGGACAGGCCGGGGATGGTCTCCAGCGCGCGGATGTAGGTCTGCTGACGGAGCGGCTTCTTAGGGTCGCCGGGGCGTGGGCCGACCAGCGCGGTGAAGTAACGAATTCGGGTGATCGTGTGGCCGCGCAGCAACAGCGAGCACAGCTTGCCGAGATCGAGCCAGCGGTGCGGCGTGCCCTTAGCGCATCCGTAGTACAGGTTGAACCCGTCGATATAGACGCTTGTTCTCACGCCAGCGAGGGCCTCAGAAATGCAGAAGCCGGCCTAGTGGCCGGCCTCGCGCCCAGGCGCCGAAGCAACCCGGTGAGGATACCCAAATGGTACCATGGAGTCTTCGAGGGGACAACCATCCACTGCTGTGGAAGGTGGCCGACATCCGCACTCTCTAGGCACCACCGCTGCCTAGTCGCCGGTGACCAGCCGCCAGGCGCGGCGCCACCACACTTCCCGCGTAGTCGTCGTTGCGGACGCGTAGTCGCGGGAGGCTGCCGTCTGTTTAGGCGTCGCCTGGTCAATCGTCTGGTCACCGGGTGTGGCTCCTGCGACGGCTGTCTGATCGTGGCTGGGTAACGCCGGAGGCGCTGGTGCCAGGCGGGCGATGATCACGTGCAGCTCCTGCACCTCGCGTCGGCGCGCCTCCAGTTCGGTGCGGTACTCAGCGAGCTGCGTCTGCAGGTCGGCGTTGTGAGCTTCCAGGCGGACCAGTTCTCTGGCCGCAGCGTCTTGACTAGGCGGCGCGCCAGGAGGGTGACTAGGCGCCGCGGGGTTTACTGCCTGGGCGCCTGCGAGCTCGCCGGCGTCAACGACCTCGGCGGGCAGGAGTACCCGCCACTCGAAGCCCTAGGGGGTCTTGTGCTTCTGCCTGACCAGTTGCTTGCTGCGGAGGCGCCGCCGGATCGTCTCGTCGCTGACACCGAGGTGTCGGGATACCTCTTGAATAGTCACCGCCTGCACGGTGGTGTGGGCGACGCCGTTCACCGCCTGGTCGTGTGCCTGGTCAGACGCGTAGTCGAAGGAGCTGGCCATGACTCAGGTGACGAGTCGACGGCTAGGCGGTTGCGTACACAGGCTAGGCGTCGGTGATGTAGCTTACGCGGTAACCTGGAGCGCGCCCCACCAGACACACGCCAGGACAGTCCCCAGCACAGTGAGGGCTTCGACTCGCCCGCCGGTCGGTGGGGCAAGCCCGTAGGGGAGACGCAGGCGCCGGCGCCACAGGGGCCACAGCAGAGGCACGCCACAGGCGGTCACCGCGTCGGCCAGGACATGGGTGGCCCAGCCGTAGCCCACGAGCAGCCCCAGTCCGGCCACTCCCAGCTGAGGGCCGAGCAACTCACTGAGGACGCCGGCGACGACCGCCGCTAGGGCGCTGTGCAGTGGTCCACGGTGGTGCAGGACGCGCTCAGCGACGCTGGCCACGGCGCGACTCAGGATGCCCAACGACCGGGCCACAGCGCTCCCACCATGGTCGACGTCGGGAGCCAGGGCGGCCAGCATCACGGTGGCCACGCTGAGGGCCAGGGCGAGCTCATCCGGTCCCAGGGGACCATCGCCGGCAGCGGGGCGCAAGAGTGGCGCCGCCAGGGCGCCCCAGGGCGTCGGCAGGGGGTGGACCAACAGGGAGAGGTAGGTCGCTCCGGCCAGGGTGACGTGGCTGCGCCCCAGCATCGTCCCTCCCGGCGCGGACTCAGGCGGCGAGGGGCGTCAGCGCGGCCAGCAGAGGCGCCAGGGGGCGCGTCTCCATCTCCGGGAGGTTGGCAGCAGCAACGGCGATCTGGACGTGGCGCAGGGTCACGTCGTCGCCGCAGTACCACCGGACGCGCTCGAAGGCCCCGGCGGCGAGTTGCTGGCAGTACCAGCGCAGCTTCACGGCGTAGGCCCGGGCTGGCTTGGGGTGACGTTCCACCTCAACGGCAAGGCGCTGGATGGTGCCATCAGACGCCGTAAGGCGGAGCACCCCGTCCGGACGAGGACTGCCCGTCGCTGCCGACCCCTGTTGCTGACACCACTCTGCCTCGGTCTGCCACGACGCCGCCACTGAGAGACTCGCCGCTTTTGCCAGCAGGGCCGCCGCCACGTCAGCCACGACACAGTGATGGTGGTAGTACCCGCCAGGAAAGCCTTCGTAGAACCCTGTCCTCGCCCGTGGCGCTGGGAGGCCCGTCGCCGAGGCGGTTGCTCCCTTCGGCGTGAGCAGCCACACTGCGCCGTGTCCGTACCCCATGGTCGCCCGTGTGATGTAGCCCGCCGCCTTGAGCTTGTTCAGCCGGTTCAACGTCGTTGAGGAGGCCCCGCCGCGGAAGTGGCGCCGACGCAGCTGCTCCGCTGTCAGGACGCGGTACCGTGCCAGATCGCCCAGCATCGTCAGATCACGGGACGTAAGCGAGACCGCACCGGATGGAGACGAGAGAGGGGACAGATAGTCGCGTTGCACGATGTCACCCCGCACGGCTCAGTCGACAAGGGAGATGAGGTCAGGAGTTGCCTTAGTAGCAGCCTCAGTAGTGTTCCTGTGGGGTCGTTCCTGGGATGGCTCCTGCCCCGCCTGGATAGGGGGAGTCACGGTACGGGCGTGCAGGTGGTGAGGGTCACCGTCCGTGGTGAGGGTCGGCGTGCCGTCGTCATCCTCCGCCTCGACGTCAGGCTCCTCGCCCTGGGCACCGGCCGTGTTGGGGAAGACCACGGCGAGGGGGCGCCCCCCGGCGATACGGAGGTAGCCCTGGCCGATGGGCAGGGCGGCGATCTGCCCTGGCGTGACGTAGGGCGCCTCGACTGTCTTCGCCCGGAAGTTGCCCGTGGGCTCCCCCGTCTTGCCGTCCAGGCTGCGGGTGAACTCCTGTGTGCGGTAGGTGCCTAGCAGCTCGCTCCAGGCGGCCTGGTCGCCCGGCTCCGACTGGCGCAGGACGATCTGCACATTCATGTTGCCCAGGATCTCGCTGTAGGCCACGTCGCCGAGCCGCTTCAGGCCGGAGAGCGTCTGCGTGAACAGCCAGATCGAGACGCCGCCTTCCCTGACCATGGCCAGCGGTTGAGAGACGTGCGTTCCTTGCTCCTTGAGGCCGGCGAACTCGTCCACCAGCAGCAGGCAGCGGCGCCCCGTCTTCTTCCCCCAATCGGTCGCCGTCAGGCGGGAGGCCACGCGGTTGGCCTCCGCGAGTGCCCAGGCCCCCAGCTTCTCGCCCACGAGCCTGAGCCGGGGCACGGGGATGGACAGCAGCACGGCCTGGCCATCACGCACCGCCCGCTCGAGGTGCAGCGCCTCCGGGCCCGGGCGCAGCCATGGCTCTGCACTGGAGCTGGTGACCGTGCGGAGGCGCGCCTCCAGGTCGATGAGGGCCTGCTGTGGCTTCGCCTCGGCCGTCACCTCCCGGTGCAGGAGGCCCTGCAGGGCAGTGAAGGTCCGGGGCTCCTTGGCATCGTCCAGCTCCTTGACCAACTCCGTCAGCCGTCCTTGGGCGATCTGGTTGAACTGCTGGCCGGTGACCGTCCCAGCCACCGTGACGATCTTCGCGGCCACCTCGTCAGGATGCCCGCGCAGCAGGTCAAAGGCTACCGGGCCGCGCGGCGTCCACACCCGGCCGCCGTCCAGCTCGTAGAAGAGGCGCCGCAGCGACGGTGAGCCTTTCAGGTCGAGGCACACGACGGGCCAGCCCAACGCCCGCGCCGACCGGATCAGGGAGGCCATCAACGTCGTCTTCCCGGCCCCGGTGAGGCCGCAGACCAGGGCGTGGTAGGTCATCTGCGCCCCGGTGAGAGCCACCGGCTTGCTCTTGGTGCCATAGGCCAGTGGGAGGCAGCGCTCGGGGCGACGGAGCCAGCCGCTCGTCACCACCGGTGCGGCCCCCGACCGGGCCAGGGCCGCTGCCTTGTTGGGAAAGGTCGGCGGCGCGGGGTGGAGCTCCACCGGCGATGGCGTGGCTGTCGTGACGCCGCTGCCCAAGACCTGGCGCACCGTCCGCCACACCGTGGCTAGGGCCGCAAGCGAGGCGCCCAGGGCCAGGGAGCCGCGCCACACCAGTCCCAGCGCCGTCCGCCAGTCGCCGGCGTCGGCCGGGAGCGCGTCGCGCAGGGCGTGCAGCATCCGCGCCTGCACCGGGCGCGCGCCCCCCGCCATACCTTCCAGCGGCCCCCGCAGCGAGGCCAGGGGGAGCGCCAGACCATGGCCAAGGTCAGCGGCCACGCGCGCCGGCGTCACGCCTCACAGGGCCACACCGGCCACCAGGACGACGGCCACAGGGAGCACCACCCACCAGGTAGCGCGGCGCCACGCTTCGGACAGGCCGAAGGTGACGGCAGGCAGGGGGAGCCAGGACGCCGCCAGGAGGGGCAGCAGCTCAGGCACCACTGCGTGCCTCCTCAGGCACGGGCAGCGCCGGCGGGCCACCCATCAGCTCCAGCTCCAGGGGAGACGGCAGTATCTCCAACCGGACGTTGCCCCGCTGGGTGAGGAGCAGCCCTCTCCCTTGGCCACAGCCCTCCAAGTAGCGCGCCTCGGTGTCCGAGAGGTCGAAGTGCTCCCTGGCCTGCAGCGCCCCCTTGGTCTGGTGCAGGAGCAGCTTGGTATGGGCGTTGTCCAGCGCCCGGCGCCCCTGATGCGTGGCCGTGTAGTCCCCCGGCAGCTGCAACATGCTCCACACGGAGAGCCCGTAGGCCCGGCCCAGGGTGTAGAGCTCGGCGACCAGGGCGGCGCTCTCCTCGTAGGCCAGCAGGGAGGCTACCTCGTCCATGGAGAAGATGCGCTTGCGCCGGTCGCGCTTGGCCAGCTTCCAGACGTGGTTGCCGACCAGCCACACGGCGAGCCGGCGCAGCCTCCGAATCGATGCCCTCCAGATCGAAGGACGTCACGCGGGCCTCTAGCCGGACGTTGGTGGGCCGGTTGAACATCCCCGCCAGCGTGCCGATGGTGTAGCGCCGCAGCCCCTGGCCAGGTGCGCCGCCTCCGGGTCGCCCTCCTCGGTGCCCATGCGCTCCAGGCTCGTCGCGCACGTCGGCCAGGATGGGCACGCCGGCGGGGTCGGTGTTCCAGGTCTGGGGTCGCCGGGGCAGGATACCCTTCTTGCTGTAGGCCCCCAGGATGGCCGTCTCAGCGGGCGGTGCGCTCGTCCTTGGTCATGCGCTCGCCGTCGTCCTTGACCATCAGGGCGATCAGGCCCACGGCGAGACGCGCCTGGTCGAGCACCGGATCGCGCTCCGAGGCGTGGCCCGTCCCGGACACGATCCGACTGGAACCGAGATCGAAGGGGTTGATCACCACCTCGGGGTCGGTGGACAGCGCACGATCTGCCCGCCCAGGGCCTCCACCATGCTGCGGTAGTCGCCCTTCACCGGGTCGATCAGGACGATGTCCGGCGGGTCCTCGGTTGTGGCCCAGCGCATCTTCAGGGTGCCGGCCGTGACCGTCTTGCCCGATCCTGTAGGGGCGAGGAACACCAGGTGGCCGCCGGCGAGCCCGGCAGGCCGTCTCCCGGCTGGTCGCTCCAGGGGTCGAAGCGCACCGGAGCATGGTCGTCGAGGGAGATCCCCCACACCGGCCCGGTGGGCGTGCTGATGGCGTTGGTCAGCCACGGGCAGCGCGGCCAGCGTCTGGGTGTCCAGCGGTGTGCGCATGCCCAGCGTGTCCGTGGCGTAGGGCACCCCGGCGCGCGGAAGCCGTCGAAGTGGCGCCAGCGCATCCCGTAGGGCCGGATCTTGAGCCGCCCAGGCTCGGCCCGTACCCGCCCCTCCAGGGCCTTCAGCTCGTCCCTGGAGCCGGCACGCAGGGTGAGGGCGGCCCCGACGGTGAACAGGCGTTCCCCCTCGTTGGTCATGGCCCGGGCGATACCCTCCGCGCTCCCCAGGGCGCCTCGTCCTCGGGGTCGGAGAGGTAGCCCTGCGCCGCCCGGTCGGCGGACTCGGCCGCCCGCAGCACCCGTTGATCCCGGACGAGCCTGGCGGCCTCCTTGTCGGTCAGGGGGGTGACGTGCAGGGCCAGGGAGACGTCCCCGTCCGTCTGGTAGAGGATGGATGCCAGCCAGCCGGGGAAGGTCACCTGGTCGGGTGGGGGCGAGGGGCGAAAATGCAGCGTGCGCGTCCACACCTCGTCTACCACGAAGGCGTCGGCATGCAGCTCGGCCCACTCGGGGGCCACGACATCCAGCAGGGAGCGCACGGAGCGCTCGGCCTGGGCGGTATGGCGGACGTGCTCCTTGAGCTGCCCCCACTCGTGGCGGACGCGCCAGGCGCCGCGGCGCACGGGCTGCAGCGTCGGCCTGGGGATCCTCGGCAGCGTGGGCAGGGTGGGCGTCTTGAAGCGCAGCACGCGCAGCACGGTGCTCATCGCGGGAGGACCTTGCCGTTGGGGACCGCCTGCACCGTGGCCCTGGGGCGCCGATCCTCGAGGATGGCTCGGTGCCCGATCTGCCGAAACACCAGGTGCGGTCCGTAGGGTGTCCACGGCCCCATCTGCTCCACGTGCCCCGGCCGCCAGGACTCGGCGATGGCGCGTACCAGCGTTTCGCCGCGCAGTGGCCTGACGCGCAGCCCGGCGGCGAGGAAGTGCCCCGTGGCCCGGCGCGCCACGTCCACGAGCGTCTCGGCGTCGGTGCCGCGGACAGCGAGATAGTTGGCCGTCTCCCTGGACATACCCTCTGCCTCCAGGCGGCGGTAGTGCGCTCCCTGGTCGGCGGCGATCCGCGCCGGGCCCGGCTCCATCGTGGCCAGTGCCCGCGACCGGCCCTCGACGGCGGTGATGGCCGCCCCTAGGCCACCCGGCCGGGTGCGGGTGAGCAACGCCGCCTCACCCGGCAGCGCATTGATGCCCCCGGCGAAGGCCCCCAGGAACCGGCGGGCGCGGTCGCTCCCGGCGGCGTGCAGCGGGAAGCCGTCCACCTCGAACACCATGCGCAGCTCCCCGCCACTCATGGTGACGACGGCATCGTCCAGTCCCAGTTGCCGCACGCCCAGGTGACTGCGCAGGACGGACGCCGGCGCCAGCGCCCCGCTCTGCCCCTTCGGCGGCGCCTTCACCCGCCCCACGGCAAACAGCCTGCTCCAAAATCCCATCACCCTGACTCCTGACCGTGACTCCGACCCTCACCACCAATGGGCGAGGGGACTGCGCGTGTCCGGCTTGTACACCGCACGCTTGGGCGTGGCCAGGTAGGCCAGCCAGACCCCGGCCCAGGCCTTGGCGTCCAGGCCCCCCGGTCGGAAGAGCGCCCCGACGGCGCACAGGCCGACCGCGGGGAGCCACCACAGCCACGTTTGGGGCAGAAGCGCGGCCGTCGAGAGGCCGGTGCTGTTGGCGACGGCCACCACGACCATGTTGGCCATGAGCGCCGCCACCGCCATGCCAGCCCACCACACGACCCGAGTCGGGACACCGTAGTAGCGTCCCCCCGTGCCCAGCCGGGGGGCCTTCCAGCCGAGGCCCTGGCCGTCCACCGGCTAGACTCCCATCACCCGGTTGAGGATGCCGCCGATGATGGCCAGGGCGATGGTGCCGCCCACGCCGAGGGCGGCGCAGGTGAAGACCGCGCTCTTCCCCCAGCTCGCCGCCTTGGGGTTATCCAGCATCCGCGCGCCCATCAGCACGATGAAGCCGATGATGATCCCCAGGACGCCCAGGATGGGGAGCAAGATGATGCCGTAGTCGATGCCGTTGTTGAGGATCTGGGCCACATCCTGGTTACCGAGCCGGTTCATCCTTGTGTCTCCTTCTTGCGTGGCCCTGCACGGGCTGCGCCTCACGTCCCTACTTGGGCTTGGGCGGCGGCAGCATCGGGGGGACGTACTCGATGAGCCGTGGTGTGGGCCGTCCGGCGGTGAACGCCTCCGTGGTCGGCGGCGTCCGCGGCGGGGGGTAGATGCCTGCCGGCATGGGCGGGATGGGCATCCGAAACGCCGCCAGGGAGGCGAGCTGGATCCCTACCGAGGCCGCCCGGTGCAGCGTGCCGGAGGGCACCAGGGAGCGGGTAAGCATCGCTCCCAGCAGCATCCCCGGCATCGTCCCGGCGGCCATGATGGACGCCGTGCCGACGACCATGGCCGTGGCCTCAGACACGGCGGTCTCTTCCGGGCCAGCCGTGCCGTGGATCAGGATGTTGGCTCCCAGGCCCAGGAACACGGCCTGCACGACCTGGACGAACGCCGAGGCCACCGCGTAGGTCAGCCACACGTCGTAGGCGTCCTGGGCCTTCTTGAAGGGCAGCGCGCCGAGCACGAACGCCACCGGCGACAGGATCAGGCACACCACCACCGTCAGCACGACCTTGATGCGGGCGAAGAAGAAGCACGCGGCGAAGCCCGCGTAGATCAAGGCCAGGATGGGGAACGTCACCGCCTGGCCGAACGCCGTCAGCCGGTCCAGGCCGGGGAGCCCGCCGGTGGGATCCAGAAAGCGGCCCACCAGGCTGTTGGACACATCAATCAGGGTCAGGTAGAGGCGGGTGCCGAGGAGCAGCCCGGCCGTGGCACGCATGAAGTGGCGCAGGCCGGAGAAGAGCACGTCCGGGGGCGCCCGCCCATGATCGAGAGCATCCCCATCCCCAGCGTCAGCACAGCGGCGAGCCCCAGGGCGACGGCGGCGATGGGGAACAGGACGCCCCAGGCCGTCTCGACGAAGGGCATCCCCACGACCCACGTGGGGATCTGGGTGAAGATATTGAACGGGGCGAATAACCCCGCCAGCGCATCCCAGAACGTCCGCAGGAGCCCCTGCACCCACCGTCCCAGCAGCGCGGGGAGTCCCTGCTCCGGGTCGGTGAACAGGCGCAGCATTCCCTGGAACAGGGCGTCCCGCTGCTGCTCGAACCACTGCCCGGGGCCGAGGCGATCGAGCCAGCTCCCCGAGCCTGTGCTCCCGGGCGGCGCTGAATCGGGCACCTCCTGGGCCAACGCCGTGCCCGCGGCCGCCGGGAGCAGACGCCAGATCAGCGCCGACACTGGCGCCAGCATCGTCGCCCACATTACGGCTTCGCGCCGCCCCGTCTCGTGCTCCGTCGCGCCCGCCGCTCCCAGTCGGCCGCCCTGCCGTAGTCTGCGCCTGCGTAAATCATACATGTGTTCACTGAATGACTGCATCACGCTCTGAATGATGCACGCATGCAGGCTACGTGGGCAGCACGGTGCATGACGGGATGACTGATGCAAGCGGCTACTATGGGGCGGAAGACTCGCCCGAAGGACCGCGGCATGCCGAAGGCCCTGATCCAGCTCACCGTGCGCGTGGAGCCCGAGACCTACGACGCGGCGCAGCGCGCCGCCCGGGCCGCCGGGCTCTCCCTGAGCGCCTGGCTCGCCCGCACCATCCGAGCGCAGGCTGAGCAGGAGACGCAAGCGACGGTGGATAGGCGGAGCGCGAGCGACGACGCCCCTCGTTGAACCCGCGCCGCAAGCCGGCACGGCCGCACCGCAACCTGGCGATGCGGCCGCCACCGCGAGGCGCTCTCCCGGGCCTTGATCGCCCCGCAGAGGAGGTTCCATATGCGCAGGTCGTCCCGCGGCTGGAGCGCCACTGCCCCGTCCCGGACGACCACCACGGCCGCGCCGAACAGCGGCATCGCTTCCTCTTGCTGTGTCAAGTGTCGAGCTGGGTCGCTGTCGCGCCCAGTGCAGGGCCTCGGTCACAGCCCGCCCGCTCGCGGCGGATGCCGGGCGGCCGCGCGGGCTAGATGCGCTCGGCAGCGGGGCGCCGCGGGTCGCGCGGCGGCATCGTCCGAGATGAGTCCGCCGGCGGAGACGGCTCGGACTCCGCTGGCAGTGACCGCAGCGAGCGCGCCGGTGAGAGCGCCACCCAGAGGAAGGCGAGGAGCACCCCCAGCGCGCCCACCAGCACTGTCGCGCGCAGCCCCACCGCTTCGCCTAGCGCGCCGCCGACGAAGGCACCCACAGGCACGGCGCCGCTAGTGCAGACGCGGACCGTGGCGTTGACGCGTCCCTGCAGCCGGCCGGGCGTCACGGCTTGGCGCAGGCTGACGAAGTTCACCGCGAAGACCCAGTCGCTCGAGCGCACCAGCACCTCACCGACGGCCAACAGGAGCAGTGCGACGACGACGGGGCCGCCGACGGCCACCCCGGCGGCCGGAATGCACAGTTCGCCGAGCGCGCCGACCAGGAGGGCACCCGCCATCGTCCGCCCGAGGCCGAGGCGCCTAGTCACCGGCTCGACGAACAGCGCCCCCAGGACGCCACCCACGCTGCCGACGGCGTAGATGAGCCCGAGCGCCGCCGGGCTGACGCCGAGTTCCCGCGTGACGTACAGCGGGTACAGCCCCCAGAACAGCGCGTCGAAGAGGAAGTAGAGGCCAAATGCCCCGGTGAGCGTCCGCAAGACCGGGTGCGCCGCGACGAACCGCAGGCCCTCACCGATATCCCGCCAGACCGCCTGGCGCTGCGCCGGCGCCCCCGGGGTGGGCTCGCGTCCGCGAATCGTGCCCAGAAACACGGCGGAAGCCACGAAGGAGGCCACGTCAGCGAGGATCGCGAGCGGGGCGGAGACGAGCTGCACCAGCGCCCCCGCCAGCGTCGGGCCAGCCACGCTCGCGACCTGGCCCGTCACCGCCAACTTGCTGTTGCCCTCCACAAGCTGCTCGCGGCCGACCATCACCGGCAGGTACGCGGCGTGGGCCACCTCGGAAACGACGGCAAGAGCCCCGGCGAGCAGGGCAACGGCATAGAGCAGCTCCAGGCGCAGTTGGCCCAGGAGCGCCGCCGCCGGGATACCGGCGAGCAGCGCGGCGCGGGCGAGATCGGTGGCGATGAGCAGCGGTCGCCGCTGGACGCGGTCGACCCAGGTCCCCGCGACCAAGCCCAGCAGCAGCACCGGGAGGGACTGGGCGGCCGCCAGCCACCCCATCTCCCGCGGGCCGGCGCCCAGCGCCACCGCCGTGAGCGGCACGGCCAGCAGGGTGACCTGCGAGCCAAGCCGCGAGATCCCGTAGCTGGCGCACAATCGGACGAAATCCGGGTTACGCCACAGTCCGCCGAAGGAGAAGTGTGGGAGCCCCACGCGCCGCGGCGGCCTCGGGTACGGTCCGCCGGTGCCAAGGTCATCTCCTGCCTTCGGCGGGCGGAGAGGGTGTCCCATCCGGGAGCGCATGTGTCCGGCTCGCGTCACGCAGTCTGCCACGCGTCAGCATCCCAGCAACGCCGCGTCTCGCGGAAGACGTCTCGGTCGGTCGACCGGAGCGACTCAGCCTTCAGGTCGGTGACGCGGGAGACTAATCGCTCCAGTTCCGCCGAGTCGATGCGAGGGCGGTGCGACCGTAGCGCGTCCACGAGCTGCAGCCCGAGGAGCTCCGACACCCCCCGCGCAGGGCGGTCGAGCGGGAAGGCCCGCACCAGCGATCTCAGCTCCGCCGCCACGACGGCGTCGGGCGCGGTCGCGGCGGCCGCGCGGTGCAGCAGATGCACCCAGGCGAGGTGCAGGCCGACCCCGTCAAGGCCGAGCCCGTGTGCCCGCCCCAATGCGTCTCTGATCTGCGGCCCACGCGCTGGATCGCCGGGCGTCTCGACCTCCTGCCGCCAGAGGCGGTAGAGCCCGGCGATCGCGAGCAAGTACTCGGCACCGAGGCTCCTTGCGAGATCGGAGGCCTGTCGGTTGACGCGGAGCGCGGTCTGCAGCTCGCCGCAAGCGGCGTGCACGTCACCCAGGTACGTCAGCCCGTACGCTTCGCCCCAGACGTCGCCCAGGTCGCGTGCGACCGCCAGGCCCCGCTGGAGCGCATCCTCGGCTGCTGCATACCGACCGATCGACCACAGGACGATCCCCCGCCCCAGGAAACAGAACTCGAGTCCCTCCGGGTAGCAGGCGTCCGTCGCGGCGTCCTCCGCTTCCTCGTAGGTCCGGAGCGCCTCGCCATAGTGCCAGCAGCCCCACTGCGCATCGGCCAGGTTGAGTAGGTTCAGCGCCACCTGCGGGCCGTCGCGCTGCTGCCGCGCCAGGTCGACCGCCGCCGCGTGGTACGTTGCGCCGGCCGCGTTGTCGTCCGCGTTGTGCGCGACGCACCCGCTCCCGTGCAGCCCGGCCAGCCGCTTGAGGCGGTACACCTCTTCGGGTAGCTCAGGGCGCAGCTGCTCGAGGAGCGCAAGGGCACGCCCGTACGCGTCCCTGCCCCGGTGGCAATCCCCCACCTGCGCGCACGCGAAGCCTTGGTCCTGCAGCGCGTCGAGCAGGAGCAGGTCATCGTGGTGACGCTCGGCCGTCGTCACCACGGCGTCGAGCAGGGCGGTCGCCTCCCGCACGTTCTGGCCGACGAGGAGCATCCGGGCGTACCGCAGCCGGGCCCGAGCCGACCGGTAGTCGTCCGGCTCGACCACCAACCACCGCTGCAGGACGGCGATCTCTGCCGCCCAGTCACCGATCACGTGGTACAGCTCGGCGCCGGCGTCCAAGACGGCGGTATCGAGGTGCTGCAGGAGCAGGCGCTCGAGGTGCGCGTAGGCGGGCATCCCGAGGCGGCGCAGCTCGAAGAGCAACGGTATCACCGCCTGGCGGAGGCCGGGCGCCGCCAGGCGACCAACGACACGCGCCAGCAAGGCACGGAGGCACGTGTCGCTCGCGGTGTCCGCGGTGTCACGAGCCCAGCGGAGGGCGGCCCACAGATTCTCGCGCTCGGCATCAGCGCCCCGCGGGCTCGGTGCCGGCACGGCCCCCGCCTCGCCAGCCTCCCGCTCCGCCCGCTTGAGATAGAAGGCCAGGTGCCGGCGGCGCACCCGATGGGCTGCGGGGGACAACGAGAGGCGCTCGCGGCCGTACGCCCGCAGCGTCTCCGGCACCCGGTACCGCTCGTCCCCGGTCCCGGCGCTCCGCCCGGGCGCGTCCGCGTCGTAATCGTCACCGCCTCGGACGACAAGCGACTTGTCGATCAGGCGCAGCAGCAGTTCGAGGACGTCGGACGTCGGCACGAGGTCGGCTGCGGCGGGTGGCACTGAGCCCGAGGCCGACGCGGCGCCGACGCGCCCCCCGGCTTCGTCTTCCACGGTGGCGTCATCAGAGACGGGCTCGGAGTCATCGCCGGCGACGGCTTCGACCGCCTCCAGGGTGAAGCTCCCGACGAACACGGACAAGCGGGTGAAGAGAACCTGCTCGATCCGGCTCAGGAGGTCGTAGCTCCAGTCCACCGCCGCGCGCAGTGTCTGGTGGCGGGGGACGGCGACGCGGCTGCCACCGGTCAGAAGTCGGAAGCGGTCGTCCAGCCGCAGCGCGAGCTGCTCCACGGAGAGGACGCGCACCCGCGCCGCGGCCAGCTCCAGGGCAAGGGGGATGCCGTCCAGGCGCCGGCACAGCTCGGCCACGGCCGCGGCGTTCTCCTCGGTCAGCCCGAATCCCGGCGACCCCGTGGCGGCCCGGTCGACGAAGAGCCGCACCGCGTCGTAGCGGAGCAGGTCGTGGACTACGCGTTCCACTGGCCTGGCCGGTGGGACGCGAAATGATGGGACCCGCCAGGCCACCTCCCCCACCAGCCCCAGCGGCTCCCGGCTCGTGGCCACGACACGCACGTGCGGGCACTCCCGGATCAGCGCATCAGACAGCCGGGCGCAGGCCTCCAGCAGGTGCTCACAGTTATCCAGCACCAGGAGCAGGCGCCGCCTTCGCAATGCCGTTTGTAGCGTAACAACGCGGTCTCGCTCTCGGATGTCGGGGACCCCGAGCGCCGCCGCCGCGGCGTGCCCCACTTGGTCGGGATCGGTGAGCGCCGCCAGCTCAGCGAGCCAGACGCCGTCGGGCATGGTAGGCAGGAGGTGGCGAGCCAACTCGACGGCCAGGCGGGTCTTCCCCACGCCACCGGTCCCCGTGAGCGTCACCAGCCGGTGCTCTCCGATGAGGCGCCGCATAGCGTCGACCTCCGCCTCCCGCCCCACGAAGGCCGTCAACGCGTGCGGCAGGTTGTCCCGTCGGCGATCGGAGGTACTGCCCGCGGAGGCCGCGGCGTCCAGCGCGGCGCGCTCATCATCGGAGAGCCCGAGCGCGTCCGCCAGTAGGCCGAGCGTGTCTTGCCGGGGCACCTCCCGCCCCCGCTCCACGGCGCTGATGGTGTGCCAGCTCACGGCTGACCGCTCGCCCAGCTCCGCCTGTGTGAGCCGGCGCTCCTCTCGGTACTGCCGGAGCAAGTCTCCCGCCCGCGACCAGCACAGCGCCCGCGCCGCTCGTGCTGTGGCCGCCGTCGGTCACGTCTCCCGCCTCCGTCGTCGTGTTCGACCACGCCTTGCCAGGCCTGCGTTCAGTGCCAGAGTGCCGAGACGCCGTCAGCCGCGACCCCGCTCCCGGCGTACCTCACTGGCACTGCCAGCATACCGGTGCTGCGCGCCTCCGAACCCCCTGCTGGACCTGTTGCGACCGACTCTGCGAGTGATCTCCGAGTCCTCTCCGAGTCGCTCCGGGTGCTTCCGCGCCTCTGCGCACGACTCCGCTGTCTCCGGCTGATTTCCGGGCGATCCGCGAGTGCTCTCGGTGGTATCTCCGAGCCCATCGGGTCAGGCTGGACGACACGGGCACTGTGGCCCGGAGGCGAGTACGAAGCGACAGCACCGACGCAGAGGAGCATGACGACCATGAGTGAGGTGACGAGCGAACAGGCCATCCGCGTGAACGTCACGGTGTGGCTCTCAGCTGGTGCGCGGTGTGATCCACAGGCGCCCGATGCGACGGGGCAGCTCGAGGCACCGGCCCAGGGCGCAGCCTGCCGCCGCCCCGTCCTCGAAGCCGCGGTCGTACCCATTGCGGCCGGCATCGTCCGCACCCCACGGCGGCTCGAGGCGCTCCGCTGGGCCGAAGAAGTGGAGCGGTGGCGCCAACTGGTGCGCTGGACCACGGCGCAATGCGACGCCGCCTGAACGACGGGGCCTGGAGCGATGAGCGATCCGATGCACGCCCCCATTCCTTCGGTGCTCGGCGCCGCCCGTGCCTACGCCGCCGCCGGGCTGGCTGTGGTGCCGGTGCCCCCCGACGGTTCGAAGCGCCCCCGCGTGCCCTGGCGCCGCTACCAGCGCCGCCCGCCGACAGACGCCCAGCTTGCCGCTTGGTTCGGCTGCGGCCGGAACGGGCCGGCCGCGCTCTGCGGGCGGGTGAGCGGCGGGCTGGAAATCGTGGACTTCGACGACGTCGCCTTCTTCGCGCCGTGGTGCGCCCTGGTCGAGGCGCACGCGCCGGGGCTGCTGGGCCGCCTGTCGGTCGTCCGCTCGCCCGGCCCCGGCTACCACGCTTACCTGCGCTGCCCGGAGCAGATCGCGGGGAACCAGAAGCTGGCGCAGGCGCCGGGGCCGGGCAGCCGCCCCATCGCCTTGATCGAGACGCGCGGGGAGGGCGGTCTCGTTCTCACCCCAGCGTGCCCGCCGGCGTGCCACCCCAGCGGCCGGCCTTACCTCCTGCTCTGGGGCGACCTGGTTGCCATCCCGGTCGTCTCGCCCGAAGAGCGGGGGGTGCTCCTGGACGCCGCCCGCTCCTTTAACCGCTACGTCCCGCCCCGCTGCGTCGTCGCCGGCCTGCCGGGCGCCTCCCGGCCGGCAAAAACGCGCACCGGTCCCGGCGCCCCGGCGGCCAGGATCGGACGACGCCCCGGCGACCGCTACAACGGGGCGACGGGCTGGCCGGCGATCCTGGGGCCGCACGGGTGGGAGTGCGTGCGGGTGGACTCGCAAGGGGTCGGCCACTGGCGCCGGCCGGGCAAGGCCGACCCCGGCTGGTCAGCGACCACAGACTACGCCGGCGCCGGCCTGCTGTACGTCTTTAGCAGCAACGCTGCCCCGTTCGAGCCGGGCCGGGCCTACACCAAGTTCGCCGCCCACGCCCTGCTTGAGTTCGGCGGCGACTTCCGCGCCGCCGCCCGCGGCCTGACGGCCGGCTCGGGCTGGCCAGACCGCCCGCCGCCAGCGGCCCCGGCACTCGCGTGGCCGGGTGAGATCGTGCGGGGGAGAGACGGCTCACCAGTGCGCCGACTGCCTCCGCCGATGCCCCCGACGGGGGCGCCGCTTGCGGCGCCGGTCCGACCCGCCGGCGCCACCCCGGTGCTGATCGACCCGAACGCGCCGCCGTCCGCCGGCCCCGCGTCCTCCGGCGGGGACGCCGGAGGGCCGCGGTGAGTCCCCTGCGCCTCGTCGAGCTGCCCCAGAAGATCGAGCAGCCCGTGGAGGGCGCGCCCGGCGTGTGCGTCTTCGTCACCCACGTCGCCCGCGCCCCCAGTGGCCTGCCCCGCGTGCGGGCCAGCCTGTGGCACGGCGCCTTCGTCGCCAACGGCGTGCTGGAGCCGGACGTGGAGACCGACCGCTGGCGCTTCGCCCGCGCAGCAGCCGCCCAAGCCCCCGAGGCGGTGCCTGAGCCCAAGGCGCTGGTGGCGGCGCTGATGCGCTGCGCCGAGTCCCTCCACCAGCAGCGCGTGCTGGAGACGGTCGACGCCCTGGTCGCCGCCGAAGGGGCGGACGACGCCCCCGGCCGGCCGTCCCAGGCGACCCGCCTGGTGGCGATGGCGGAGGAGGGCGGCGCCGTGCTCTTCCATTCCCCGGATGGCGAGCCCTACGCCAGCGTGCCCGTGGCCGACCCCGGCACCGGCGCTGACGCTATCCAGAATGGAGCGGACGGCGCCTGCGCTGGTCAACACGGCACGCACGTGGAGACGTGGGCGCTGCGCTCCCGTGGCTTCAGGCGCTGGCTGGCCCGCCGGCACTACCAGGAGACGCGGGGCGCCGCCGGCGGCCAGGCGCTCCAGGACGCGCTGGGCGTGCTCGAGGGGCGGGCCCTCTACGACGGCGAGGAGTGCCCCGTCGCCGTCCGCCTCGCCGAGGCCGGCGGGGCGGTGTACCTCGACCTGGCCGACCCGACCTGGCGCGTGGTGCGCGTCGCCCCGGACGAGCCCGGCGGCTGGCGCGTCCTCGCCCCGGACGAGGCGACCGCGGCGCCCGTGCGCTTCCGCCGCCCGCGGGGCGTGCTGGCCCTGCCCCAGCCCGCGCCCGGCGGGGCGGTGGACGAGTTGCGCGCCTTCGTCAACGCGCCCGACGACGACCGCTGGCGGCTCCTGGTGGCGTGGCTGGCGGCGGCCCTGCGCCCGCGGGGGCCGTACCCGGCGCTGGCCCTCTCCGGCGAGCAGGGGGCGGCCAAGAGCACCGCCGCCCGCGTCCTGCGCGCGCTCGTCGATCCCAACGCCGCGCCCCTGCGCGCCCAGCCGCGCGAGCCCCGCGACCTGATGATCGCCGCCGCCAACGGCTGGGTGGTGGCCTTCGACAACCTCAGCGCGGTGCCGGTGTGGCTCTCCGACGCCCTGTGCCGCCTGGCCACCGGCAGGGGCCTGGCCGTGCGCGAGCTGTTCAGCGACGCCGAGGAGACCCTGTTCGACGCCCAGCGCCCCGTGCTGTTCACCGGCATCGAGGAACTGGCCACCCGCGGCGACCTGCTCGACCGCTCCCTAGTGGTGACCCTGCCGGCGATCCCCGAGGAGGCGCGGCGGACGGAGGGGGAGCTGTGGCCGGCGTTCGATAAGGCCCGCCCCCGCATCCTGGGGGCGCTGCTCGCGGCGGTGGCCGCGGGCCTGTCCCGACTCCCCGACACCCGGCTCGACCGCCTGCCCCGCATGGCGGACTTCGCCCTGTGGGTCAGCGCCGCCGAGCCGTCCTTGTGGCCGGCGCCCGGCGCCTTCCTGCGGGCCTACGCCGGCAACCGCGCCGACGCCCGCGAGACGGCGCTCGACGCCTCGCCGCTGGTGCCGGCTCTGCGGACCGTGGTGGCGGAGGCGCCCGGCGGCCGCTGGGAGGGTACGGCCACCGAACTGCACCGGCGGCTGAGCGAGGGGGTGGACGAGCGCACGCTCAAGGCGGAGGGCTGGCCGAAGACGGGGCAGGCCCTCGGCGGGGCGCTGCGGCGCCTGGCGCCCGACCTGCGCGCCACCGGACTGGACGTCGAGGTCGGCAAGAAGGGCCGACACGGGGCGGGGCGCAAGCGCCTCGTCGTCCTGCGCGCGCTCGCGCCCGAGCCGGCGGCGACGTCCGACCCCGGCGCACCCGGGGCGTCCACGGGGCTGCCTGCGAGCCGCGAGGGCTCATTTAGAACGGAAGGGATACAAAGCGTCCCAGCCGTCCCAGCCGTCCCACCTTCGCAGCCTCCAGGAGTGGACGGCCCCGAAGAGCGGGACGGCTGCGGGACGGCTGCCGTGGCGCGGGAGAGTACAGCCGTCCCACCCCCACCAGGAGAGCGGGACGGCTGGGACGGCTGGGACGGCTCCGTACCCCACCATTCTTATTCCCCACTCACCGATCCCGCAGGCCCCGCGAACGACTCGGACGCGGCTGACGACGCGGCCGACGCGGAGGACTTCTGATGGACGTCTCCGGCCCCGAGGAGATAGTGGCGGCCCTCCGCGCGCAGGGCTTCGTGCTCTCTGAGGCTGGTGGTGGTGACCGGCTGCGGGTCTCGCCCGCGGCCCGGCTGACACCCCCGCAGCGGGCGCTGCTGCGCGCGCACAAGGGGGCGATCCTGGAGCGGCTCCGCCGGGACCCCGAGCGCGAGGGGCACGAGGCGGGCGTCCGCCGGCGTGCCCCGCACGACCCTCGGCCGGACCTGGATGCCGCGCAACGCGACGCCGTGTGGTGGTCGGTGCTCCTCGAGCTTGCGGCTGAGGTCTACCGGCCCGCCGGGTCCCACGGGGTGTACGGCGCCCTCCACGCCAGTCGGTGCCTCGGCGCCGGTCTCGCCCGCACCCCCGGCGGCGGGCTGCGGCTCACGCCGGGGGCGATCCCGCCCGCTGAGTGGCCGGCCGTCCGCTCGGAGTGTCTGGCCCCCCACCGCACGGCCGTCGCAACGCTGCTGCGGGCGGTGGCCGTAGCGGCGCAGGCGCTGGCCGAGGAACTCGCCGCCGACCAGGATGCTCTGGCCGCCGTGCGCCTGGTGTGGCCGAGTGCCCGACCCCTCGACCCGCGTGAGCTGGCCGAGATAACTGCCCTGCCGGTGGTGGATTGGCGGACGCTGCCCCGCACCGTCCCCGCAGCCGCAGCTAGAGAGGCGCGCGACATGAATAAAGGAGCACGGGCATGACGCCGGCGATCCCGCGTGAACTTGCACCAGCTGAGGCGCCCCGAGCGGCGCGGCGACGGCTAGGCCGGGCCGCGCCGCCCTGCGCTACTACGGCGCCAAGTGGCGGCTGGCGCCGTGGGTAATCTCCCACCTGCCGCCACACACCTGTTACGTGGAGCCGTTCGGGGGCGCCGCCGGCGTGCTCCTGCGCAAGCCCCCCGCCAGGTACGAGGTCTACAACGACCTGGACGGGGAGGTCGTCGGCTTCTTCCGCGTCCTGCGCGAACGGCCGGACGAGCTCGTCCGGGCGATCGAGCGCACCCCTTTCGCCCGCGCCGAGATCGAGTTGGCCTGCGCGCCGGTACCGCTCGGTCTGGACGCGGTGGAGCGCGCCCGGCGGGTGTACGTGCGCGCCTGGCAGGGGCACCACGGGCTGCCGGCCAGGGGGCGGATGGGCTGGCGCTTCGAGCGCGCCGCCACCCGCAGCCGCACCGCCGTGGACGACTGGCGGAACGCCGCCGACCTCTGGGCCGTCGCCGACCGGCTGCGGCGCGTGCAGCTCGAGTGCGACGACGCCCTGCAGGTGATCGCCCGCTTCGACGGCCCGGAGACCCTGATCTACGCCGACCCGCCGTACCCCGCCGCGACGCGCAGCGAGCGCTGGCGGACGTGCGCCTACGCCCACGAGCTGACCGACGACGGACACGCCCGGCTGGCCGAGACCCTCCGGCGGGTGCGGGGCATGGTGGTGCTGAGCAGCGCGCCGTCCGCCCTGTACCGGGAGCTGTACGCCGGCTGGACGGCCGTGGCGCGCCTGGCCCAGACGCAGGCCCGCCGGAAGGCCACGGAGACGCTGTGGCTCTCGCCCCGCGCCGCCGCCCGACTCGCCGTCCGGCAGCTCACGCTGCTGGAGGACGCCCGATGAGCTTCGTCGATGACTCCGACGCGCTCACCATCGCCTTGCCGGGCGTGCTGTCGTGGAGCCGGCCACGCCGGGAACGAGGCCGCGTCCGGTACCCGGCGGCCTACGCCCGGAGCCGCGACGGATGGGCCGCGGTGGTCGCCCACGCCGTCGCGCGCCGGAACTGGCGTCCGCCGCCAGCGGCCCGGTACCGGGTGACGGTGACGGTCTGCGGCGGCGGCCGGCGGGACCTCGACCGGGTCTGCACCGCCGTCCTCGACGCCCTGCAGGCAGGCGGGGCCGTGCGCGACGACTGCCTGGTGGACGCGCTCACCGCCACCCGCGCCCACCCGCCACGGGGCACGCCCCCCAACACCGTAGCGGAAGTCGTGATGCGCTCCGACGACAGGGCGCCGAGGCCATCTTTGCAGCGACAGCCGTCCGACGTGGAACCCCCATCGAAGTCTGAGGAGCAGGAGGAGCGCGATGCCCACAGGTAAATCCGTGCCGAAGCAGCGGCCCCTCGTCTCCGTGGGCGAGGCCGGTGACCTGCTCGGGATCAGCGAGTCCGCCGCCTACCGCCTAGCGGCCGCGGACGCGCTGCCGGGCCTCGTCCGGCTGCCTGGCGCTCGGATGCGGGTGCGCGCTCGCGTCCTCGAGGCGTGGCTGAACGGGCAGGAGCCGTCCGCAGCACCGTTCGCGCCGGGCGAGATAGGCAAATCCGAGTGGCCCTGAGCCGTCCGTGGCGCGCCTGCTGACCGGCGGCGGTGGGCCGCGACCACCGGCGGCGGCGTTGAACGGGCGAGGAGGGCGGCCATGACATGGAAGGCGGTGGCAGCCGAGGGCACAGCAGTGCAGCGTAGGGTTGAGGATGGAACGTCCCGTGCCGGCTCCAGGGTCGAGGGGGTGCCTCAGCGGCGCGCCCGGAAACGCGCGGACGGCGAGGGCACGATCAGCCAGCACCCCACCAGCGGCATGTGGCGCGGGCGCCTGATGGTGGGACGCAAGCCCGATGGGCGACCCGACGTCCGGGAGGTCTACGCCAAGTCACAGGCGGGGTGCCGGCGGAAGCTCGACGAAATGAAGCGCCGGGTCGCGGGCGGCATTCTCGGAGAAGGGAAGGTGGAGCGGGACAGCGTCGGCGTGTTCCTCTCCGGTTGGTTGAAAGGCAAGCGCGCCACCGTGGAGGAGACCACGTGGGCCCGCTATGAGCAGAGCATCCGGTTGCATCTTGTGCCGGCGCTCGGCGCGATGAAGCTGGCGGCGCTGCGCCCCGATGACCTCCGCAGGCTGTACGCGGCCAAGCTCCAAGCCGGCCTCTCTCCGCGCAGCGTGCGCTACGTGCACTTGACGATCAGCCAGGCGCTCAAGCAGGCGTTGCTCGACGGTGATCTGCCCCGCAATGTCGCCGCCAGCGTGAAGCCACCGAAGGAAGAACGTCGTGAGATGCGCGTGCTCGCCCCAGAAGAAACCATGCGGCTGCTCCGGGCAGCGGCCGGGGACCGCCTGGCCGGCCTGTGGACGCTGGCCGTGTACACCGGCTGCCGGGAGGGGGAGCTGCTGGGACTGAAGTGGCAGGACGTGAACTGGGTCGCGGCCACCGTCACCGTGCAGCGGAACCTCACCCGCGTGAAAGGAAAGGCGCCGACGCTGCGTGACCCGAAGACGCACGCGGGCTTGCGGACCCTGCCGCTGTCGGCGACGGCGCTGGCGGCGTTACGGGCGCACCGGGCGGAGCAGAACGTCGACCGCCTAGCGCTGGGCGAGGACTACGCCGACCACGGGCTCATCTTCGCCACGCACACGGGGACGCCGCTGCTGGCGCGCAACGTCATCCGCGCTTTCAAGGCGCTGCTGGCGCGCGTCGGGCTGCCCCGCTCCGTCCGCGTCCATGACCTTCGCCACACGACCGCCACGATGCTGATCGCCAGCGGGACGGACATCGCCACCACGGCGCGCATCCTGGGGCACGCCACTCCCCAGGTGACGGCGACAGTGTACGCCCACGTCCTGCCACGGGCCACGGCCCAGGCCACAGAGCGGCTCGAGGAGGCATTCCGCAGTGTCGCTCGGGGCTGATTAGGGGAGTCGTTAGGGGAGTAACGTGTCCAGCGCGGGATCAGATCGTCCTCGGCGGGCTCTTCCTGATCTGGAAAGTGGGGTGGGCCGGGTGGGGCTCGAACCCACAACCAACGGATTAAAAGTCCGTTGCTCTACCGTTGAGCTACCGGCCCGTGCCTACAATCTGTCTACGGATTGTAGCCTGGGGGCAGCACTTGCGGCGTGTGCACCTTGCGCCGTGATGCGCCCGGTCGCCCTCCTGGCGGCGCGCGCCGCTCCTGCGGCGCCGGGCGTCGGGTGTTCCAGGCGTCAAGCGGTGCGGAAGGCGCGCGTGGGGGGAGAGGCTATCGCCCTGAGCGAAGACCGATGCCCTACCATGGCCGGGGCGCCGTGCGCCGGGCCGAGAACGGACAGATGGCGCTGGACCGCCGCAGGGTAGCATCCGGGAGGGAGCCGTGGGGCGCTCGAGGGAAGGCCCAGCGGGGTACCCGCCGGGCAGAGATGGGAGGTGGACGTGACGGCAGAAAGGGCGGTGGGGGTGCGGCCAAGGGTGTGGATCAAGGAGAAGCTGCGGGAAGGCAAGGCCGTCGCCGTGGCCAGCTGCAACCCGGCTGGATTGACCGCCGACTTGATTGACTACCTGGGGCAGTTCGGGCTCGATGGGGTGTGGATCGAGTGCGAGCATGGAGCCCCGGACTGGCTGGAGCTGGGAGACTACTCGCGGGCGTGCGATCTCTGGGGGATGGCATCCATCGTGCGAGTGTACGTCAACGATCCGGGGGTGATCGCTCGGACGTTGGATCGGGGCGTCACCGGGATCGTCGTGCCTCATGTCTCCACCCGGGCGGAAGCGGAGCGGGCGGTGCAGGCCGCCAAGTTCGCCCCGCTGGGGATGCGGGGGATGTACGGGGGGCGGCGGGCGTACGGGGCGCAAGACTACTACCACACGGCCAACGAGGAGACGCTCCTTGCCGTCCTGATCGAGGAGGCGGAGGCCCTGGAGAACCTGGATCAGATCCTGGCCGTAGAAGGGATCGACGTCTTTCAGGTGGCGCCCTCGGACCTGGCGCAGACGATGGGGCATATCGGCAACGTCGGGCACCCGGAGGTGCAGGGGGCCATCGAAGATGCCATCCGGCGCATTGTGGGGGCCGGCCGGGTGGCCGGGATGGTCACCGCAGATGACAATCGAGAGAAGTACCTGGATCTGGGCGTCCGGTTCGTCTACGGGAGCATCCTGCGCTGGCTGGGGAAGGGGGCGACGGCGCTTCGTGCCGGCGTGGAAGCGCGTAACGGGTAAGGATCGGGCCGGAGGGAAGTGCGGCGTGGCGCCCCCGGGTCCGCTGTAGGGTGGCCGGGGTGTGCTGTATACGTCCGCAAGGGACGGCCGGTAGTGGGGTGCTATCATCGCCGGCGTGAGACTGACAGACCGGGTTGCCTTCGTCACCGGGGGTGGCTCCGGCATCGGGGCGGCTGCCTGCCGCGCCTTTGCCCGTGAGGGGGCCGCTGTGGCCGTAGTGGACGTGCGGCGGGAGCCGGCGGAGGCTGTGGCCGAGGAGATTACGGCCGCCGGGGGGCGGGCGGTGGCCTTCGCCGCCGACGTGGCCGACGAGAGCGCCGTGGGCGCCGCCGTCTCGGGGATGGTGGCGCGCTTCGGGGGCTTGCACGCTGTGTTCGCCAATGCCGGGATCAACGGCATGCAGTGCCCGATCGAAGAGATGACGCTGGAGGAATGGCGGGCCACGCTGGACACCAACCTCACGGGGACGTTTCTGACGGTCAAGCATGCCATCCCCCACCTGCGCGCCGCGGGGGGAGGGGCGGTGGTGATCACGTCCTCCGTGAACGGGACGCACCTCTTCTCTGCCCCTGGCTACGCCGCCTACTCTACCTCGAAAGGGGGCCAGCTGGTCTTCGGGAAGATGGCCGCCGTGGAGCTGGCCCGCTGGGATATCCGCGTCAACGTGATCATCCCCGGCGCGGTGAAGACGAACATCCAGGAGCGGACCTACCAGCGCAAGCTACAGCACGTGCGCTGGGAGATGAAGATGCCCGACCGCTGGCCACCCCTCCACGGCCGCCCGGCCACGGCCGAGGAAGTGGCCGACCTGGTGCTCTTCCTCGTCTCCGACGAGAGCCGCTACATCACCGGGACCGAGGTGGTCATCGACGCCGCCCTCAGCCTGCTGCGCGGCTGAGGGAGCCCCCTCCCTCCGTCTCGTGGGTCACGCTGTATGCAACTGGCCATAATCTGACCTGGTGAGGACACCAGTTCTCTGCGGATTGTCCCACCAGTCGAAGTCCGGCCGAGTCGAAGTCCGACCTTGGCCGGGGCGGGTCTACGGCGCGCTACGTCCCCAGCAAGCCGTTTACCTCGCGCTCGATGCCGTCCACGGCCATCTTGGCCGGGATCTTCTGCTCCCATAAGTCGGCCATGTGCTTGCTGACAATGGCGTTCATCTCGTCCCACTTCACCACCAGGGGCTGGGCCTTGCCGTCCCTGGCCGCGTCCAGCCAGCGCTGGCGATCGACGTTGTTGGTCTGCTTCTTGACCCACAAGGTATCGGCGATCGGGCGGTAGCCGGGGATGTTGTAGCCCCCGGCGTCCTCGGTGTACTTCATTCCTTCCGTGCCGGCCCAGGAAAGGTAGTCCCAGGTCGCGTCCTTGGCCTTGCTGTCCCGCCAGACGTAGTAGGCGTTGGAGTAGAAGCGGTGCGGGCGTCCCTTGGGGCCAATCGGCCGCAGGGCCACGTCCCAGGCAAAGTCAAAGCTGTCCCACTGCACCAGGACGTTGGGCCCGGCGTTGCCGTTCACCGCCTGGCGCCCCGCGTTCCACATGTTCAGCCCCTGAGGCCGGTCCGGCCCGCTACGCCGGGGATGCACGCGATGGACGTGCGTTAGGTCGGCCCACCACTGCAGGGCCTGGATACCCGCCGTTGACTGGCCGATCACAGACCGCTTCTTGTCCTTGTCGAGCAGGTCGGCGCCGAAGGCCCACAGCAGGGGCATCAGCGAAGTCAGGCCGGGACCCCACTCGATCCCCCAGGTGCCCAGGTTGCCGGAGGCGTCGCTCCGGGCCACGCGCTTGAGGATGTCCACCATCTGCTCGGTGGTCCATGTCTTGTCGAAGTCCGGCTTGAGGTCGACGCCGGCTCCCTGGAAGAGGGCCTTGTTGATCCCCAGCAAGCCAATGCCCCATCCCTGGGGCACGCCCCAGGTCTTGCCGTCGATGGTCAGCTCCTCAATGGAGTTGCCATAGAACTTGTCCGCCGTCAGCTTGGTCTTGGCGTAATATGGCGTCAGGTCGGCAACACCCCCGGCGGCGTGCCAGGGGCGCAGCCAGCGCGTCGCGTTCCAAAAGGCGTCCGGCGCCGCCCCGCTGGCAAAGGCGGCCAGGAGCTTGGGGCTGAACTCGGCGTCCGAGAGCTGTGTGTTCTGGTCCTCGATCTTGATCTCCGGGTGCCGCTTGCGGTACTCGATGATCGGCGCCTCCAGCTTCTGCCAGTCCAGCGGGTCGAGGCGGCACCAGAAGACGATCGTCGCCGGGGCCTTGGCCCCCGGCTGCCCGCCACTGGCTTGTGGCGCCCCCCCCGTCCCGCAGGCGGCCATGGCGGCCCCCGCAAGAGCGCCCCCACCCGCCCCAAGAAGGGCCCGCCGCGTCCTCCCCGCCCCGCGGCTCACTCCGAGCCGGCCGACCCGGCCCATCATCTCCGTCGTGCCCATCGTCCCCATCAGATCCCTCCTGCCCCTGTCTTGCCAGCGCCCGGCGCCGGCCTGCATATCCATGCAGTAGTGGTAGAACACTCAAGCTGCCGATTTATCATACCGTAGTCCCCCACCGCCACTGCAGGGCGTTTGACAGGGAGCGGCGCCCTCCCGCATCCTCGTGGGAGCCATTCGCCGCCCGCAGGCCAGGGCCTGGTGTACCGAGAGAGAAGTCCTTTGTAGATGGAGCTGCTGCCAGCTGCACAAACTGTCAGATGTACCAGGTGAGCGATGGTCGAGGGGGCTCCCCGGAGCTGCGTATGGAACCCGGGGGTACGTGCCCAGCGCCGGGGGCTACGGTAGAGAGGAGCTGGAGAAATGTCCACGACGGTTGAACGCCAGGTCGGGGGAATCGCTGCGACGCCGGGGGGCGGCGCCGGGAAAGGGGCGGCCCTGGAGCGGATAGTGGCCACGGGGGTGGTGGCGATCATGCGCCACACCGAGGCCGCGCTGGCCATCGAGGCGGCTGAGGCCCTGCTGCGCGGGGGCGTCGACGTGGTGGAGGTAACCCTGAATACCCAGGGGGCGACGGGGATGATCCAGCGGCTGACCGCCCACTTCGGCGACCGCATGCTCGTCGGGGCCGGCACCGTCCTGACGCCGGAGGCGGTGGGCGAGGCCCTGGGGGCCGGGGCGCGCTTTATCGTCGCCCCCAACACCGATCCCAAAGTCATTGGCCTGTGCAACCAGCACGGCATCCCCGTGGCGCCGGGGGCCTTTACACCCACGGAGGTCGTCGCCGCCTCGGAGATGGGGGCCGACTTGATCAAGGTGTTTCCGGTATCGTCCGTCGGCCCGCGCTACATCCGTGACCTGCGGGGACCCCTGCCGCACCTCCCGTTCGTCCCCACCGGGGGGGTGAATCTCCAGAACGCCGTCGACTACATCGCCGCCGGGGCAGTCGCCCTCGGCGCCGGGAGCGACCTGGTGGACAAGGGTGTGGTCGACCGGCGCGACTTTGCCGAGCTGGAGCGTCGCGCCCGTGCCTTTCACGACGCCGTCATTCAGGGTCGCGCCTAATCAACGCTGTGAGCGTCGCGAGCGCTCGGCGGACTTTCTTCCGCCTGGCAGGAGAGCTGTCCAAGGCCGCATCCGGACGACTCTATGCCCAGCCAGGGCGGCGGTCGCCCCTTTCTCCGGCCGGCACCTCAGCGACGCAGCCGGGCCAGACCTTTCTCCATCCGGGCAATCCCCTCGCCTAGCTCGTCCAGGGAGTTGGCGAAGGACAGGCGTAGGAACCCTTCACCCTGCGCCCCAAAGGCCGTGCCGGCGAGGACGGCGACTCCGTCCTCGTCCAGCAGGGCGTCCGCCACAGCCTTGCTGGTCATTCCCGGGACGTCCACGTGCGGGAAGGCGTAGAAGGCCCCGCCCGGGGGGCGGCAGCGCACGCCCTCGATCCCGTTCAGGGCCCGTACAACCATCCCCCGGCGCCGGCGGAACTCCGCCAACATGGCCTCCACGCCATCCTGCGGCCCCTCCAGGGCCGCCACCCCTGCCATCTGGACGAAGCCGGCGGTGCAGGACGTGACGTTGGTCTGCAGGCGGGCCAGGGCCGGGACGAGGGTCGCCGGGGCCACCCCGTAACCCAGGCGCCAGCCGGTCATGGCGTAGGTCTTGGAGAAGCCGTCCAGGATCACCGTCCGCTCGCCCATCCCCGGCAGGGCGGCGATACTGTGATGCTCCCCGCTGTACAGCAGGCGGGAGTAGATCTCGTCTGAGAGCACCCAGAGGTCACGCTCGAGGGCCACACCGGCCACTGCCGCCAGGTCCTCCGGTGTCAAAACGCCCCCTGTAGGGTTGTGCGGGGAGTTGAGGATGACCAGGCGGGTGCGGGGCGTAACCCGGCGCCGGAGCTCGTCCGGATCGAAGCGGAAATCCCGTGCCTCGGACAGCGGGACGGGGACGGGCTGCGCCCCGATGTAGCGCACCACCGACTCGTAGATGGGGAAGCCGGGGTCCGGGAGGAGCACCTCGTCCCCCTCGTCCACCACGGCCAGGATGGTGAAGGCCAGGATCGGCTTTGCCCCCGGCGTAATCACCACCTGTTCCGCGTCCACGGCCACTCCCCGCCGGCGGGCGACGTCGCGGGCGATGGCCTCTCGCGCCGGGAGGAGCCCGGCGGACGGACCGTAGTGGGTCATGCCCTGGGCCAGGGCCGCGGCGGCGGCGTCCTTGATGTGCCGGGCCGTCTGGAAGTCCGGCTCCCCGATCTCCAGGTGGACGATGCGCCGCCCCTGCCCCTCGAGAGCCCTGGCCCGTGCCAGCACCTCAAAGGCACCCTCGGTGCCGAGGCGCGCCATGCATGCGCCGCGCCAGCTCAGGCATCGGCCGGCGCCCCCGGCGTACGCAGCTGTGGGCTCATCGTAGAGACCGCTAGCGCGCCACGCTGCATTTGACTGGCGATGATCTGAGCTGGCGAGGACACCATGTATGTGCGGTTTGACCCACTACGCAGGCCTAGCTGGCGAAGCTCTGGGTGAACATGCGGCTCTGCGCGCCCCCACGCATCACCCCGATGCCCAGGCGCGTGAACTCGGGGGTAAGGATGTTGCGCCGGTGGCCGGGGGAGGCCATCAGACCGGAATGGGCCACTTCCACGGTAGGGGCGAAGGCCAGGTTCTCTCCGGCCGCGGCAAAGGAGATCCCCGCCCGCTGCAGGCGCTCCATGGGCGTCCCCTCTGTGGGGGAGATGTGGGCGAAATACCCCAGCCGGAACATCTCCTGGCTGTGCCGGCGGGCCACGGCTCGCAGGCCCTCGTCCGGCGCGAGGGGGCGCAGGCCGGCCTTGACGCGCTCGCCGTTGACCAGGTCGAGCATGCGGGCCTCCGCCTCAGCGTCCGGCTGTACCTCTGCCGTCCTGGGCACGGTGACGTTCTCGCCGGGCTGGATGACGCGAGAGGGGAAGCCCTGGGCGTCTCCCACCAGCTGTTGGAGCAGGCCCTCAAACCGGGGGCTCCAGTCTGCCACGTGTTGGGCAATCTCCTGGGCGATCAGGGAGTCATCGAGCGCCCGTGTCAAGGGCTGGATGACGGGGAAGAGTCGCAGCGGGGTCAAGATCAGGGCAGCCACAATCAGCCCCTGAATCACTCCAGGGAGAAAGCCGAGCATGCGTTCCAGGACGCCCACCGGGCCGAGCAAGCGCCGCAGGGGCTCCAGCAGGCCCAGCATGACGCGAGACAGGATCGAGAACACGACCTGCGCCAGCGCCAGGACGATCAAGAAAGCGACGACACGCAGGAGAGTGTCCGGTAGGGGGAGGGCGGGGAACGTGGCGCGGAGCTGCTGCGCCAGCGGCAGGGTCGCCGCCAGGGCGACGGCCAGGGTGACGAACAAGCCGGCCAGCCCCAGGGCCCCGGCGAGAAAGCCCCGGCGCACACCGTCCAGCCCGTAGAGGAACAGCCCGACGAGGATGATCAGGTCGACTGGCCGCAGGCCGCTCAGCCAGGACATCAGCGCAGGGACGCCGGAGGGATCCGCGGGCATAGAGGTCTTGACCGCATTCTACCCCACCGCCTGGGACTGCCCGATGAGCCGCGGGACTGCCCGATGAGCCGCGGGGCTGCCCGGTGTGCACCCGGGCAGGGCCGGGGGCGAGGCCGTGCCGGCGGTTGCCCTCGGCGCTTGCGCGCCGGGTGGCCCCGGCGCGAAACTGGCCCTCATGGCCCCGGCCGTCACCGTCCGTCCGCTGCGCCCCTCTGACCTGGAGCCGGCCCGCTGGGTGATCTACCGCGCCTACGTCGAAGCCATCGTCCAGCTGTACGGGAGGGACTCGGCTACAGGCTACGAGGTACGCTCGACGTCCTTTATGGACCTGTACCTTCGCCGTGACCCGGCCGGCTGCTTTGTCGCCGAGGCCCCCGGCGGCGCCGTGGCCGGCGCCGTGTTCTGCTTCGTCTGGGGGGAGGTGGGCTGGTTCGGCTCCCTGGCGGTGGCCCCGGAGTGGCAGGGGCGGGGCGCCGGCCAGGCCCTCACTCAGCAGGCCGTGACCTACCTGGGCGGGCGCGGCTGCCGGCGCGTTGGCCTGGAGACCTGGCCCCACTCCCCCCTGGTACGTCACCTCTACGGCAAGTACGGCTTCTTGCCTGTGCGTCCCACGGTGAAGTTCTCCCGCCCGGTGGCGGGCAGGGCGGGCGTGGAGGGGGATGGCACCGCCGGCGTTACGTGGATCACGTGCCAGGACGTCCCGGGGCAGGGTGGTGCCGGGGCGGCGCTAGAAGCGGTGCATGCCGTGACGGCGGCGCAGGCCCGCACCTGTCCCGGCGAGCCCGTCGTGGACTACCGGGCTGAGGTGGCCGCCCCCTTGGAGACGGGTTGGGCTGACCTGGCCATCGCCGGCGACCGGGCCGGCGATCCCGTGGGCTACGCCCTGTGCTACCGCAAGCGCCCCGGGGGTGGCCCGGCGGCGGCGCTGGACGTCCGCCTGCTGGGCGTCGCACCCGGCAGGGCCGTGGCCTCCACCCTGGACCGCCTCCTGGAGGGGTGCGACGCGCGGGCAAGACAGGCCGGCGTCGCCAGCCTCACCGTAGACGTCAACTTGCGGCACGCCTACGCCGCCGGCTTGCTGCGTGCGCGCGACTTCCGGCCGGTGTACGAGCTCCTGCGCATGGAGCGCCACCTGCCCGGCTTCGATGCCCGTGCCCGTTCCGCCGTCGTCGACTGCGCCCGCTGGGCCGGATAGGCCCCCGGCCGTCAGGAGTTGGTCAACAGATAGGAGAGGTACTCGATCTCGATGGAGAGATCGACCTTCTCCAGGAACACCCCGGGGGGCACCTGGAGCTTTACCGGGGCAAAGTTGAGGATCCCCTTGATGCCCGCCGCCACGATGGTGTCGATCACCGCCTGTGCCTCGCTGGCCGGCACGGCCACGATGGCCATGGAGATGTTGTGCTCGCGGGCCGTTTCGGCCAGGTCTTCCAGCGGGCGGACGACGAGGTTGCCGAAGCGCCGGCCGTGCTTTGTGGCGTCGCTGTCGAAGGCGGCCACGATGTGGAAGCCTTGGGCACGGTAGCCGGGATAGCTGAGCAAGGCGGTGCCGAGATTGCCGACGCCCACCAGGGCCAGGCTCCAGGGGTGGTCGATCCCCAGGATACTGCGCAGGCTCTGTTGCAGATCGCCAATATCATATCCGACACCCCGTTTGCCGAAGGAGCCGAAATAGGCCAGGTCGCGGCGCACCTGGGCCGCCGTAAAGCCGGTCAGGCGGGACATCTTCTCCGACGACAAGGGCTCGGTGTCCCCCTGCGACTCCAGCGTGCGGAGGATGCGGTAGTAGTCGGAGAGGCGCCGCACCGTCATCTTGGGGATTTTCGGCACCTTCAGCATGTGCCCCGTGGCCGGCGGCATGTTCGGCATCGGTGGCTTGGCCACTTTGAGAGTCTGTTCCATACCTACTACCATCCTTAGAGTAGCGCTTCACCACCATACCGCGCTCGTTTCGCGCGCATCATGGGTGAGAATGCGCTCCATCGTTGCCCTGGCAGGGCGGCACGGTGCTTCGATGTTCTTCTGTGCCGGTGCCCCGCCGGTCATAAGCGACTCACCTGCTGCCTTCACTCACCGGACGTAATCATTCGCTTCAGGCACCGGCTTCAGGCAGTCCGGCCGGGTCAGTCAGCGCGCCGGTCGGAACTGCCAGGCGGCGTCCAGGCGCGCCTGCGCCTCCCGCTCCGCCCGCTTCAGGGCGTCCGCCGGCGCTGCAGCCCCCCGAAGGCCCTCGCGGAGGGCCTCGCCGAGGAGCGGCCAGACGGCATCGGGGGCGGGGCAGGGGGCATGGAAGCGGGCGTGACGGAGCTGCTCCAGGCCATGGTCGTGGGCCTCATCGAGGAGCTTGCTCCCGGTGCGGTAGCGCTGGGCCAGGCGCCGGTCGAGGTCGAGCTGGCCGGTGTATGGTGGGTACCATAGGGGGCGACCCGGGGGGGGCAAAGGCCGGCGTGGGACGGGCGCCAGGGGGTCAAGTGGGGGTGCCACCGGGGCGCCGGCGGCGCCGGCGGCGGCCGCGGCCATAGCGGCCCCCTCGCTGACCAGAAAGCGGAGGGCGTTCCAGGCCGCATCCGGGGCATCGCGTCGCAGGGCGTAGCCCCAGGCCCGGCTCAGGGACACCATGGGCCGAGAATCAGACCGCCGAGGGGGCTCGACGTAGCCGAGCGGGAAGCCGGCGTGCCAGCCGGCTAGGGTGGAGACGAATCGCGTGCTCTCGAAGCAGACGCTGACCGCCGTCTGCAGAAAGGGGTGCCGAGGGGGGTCGTCCGACCCGTCGCCGTGCCGGGCAACCGGCGGGAACTCCCCGGCCAGGGCGTGGTCGGCGTTCCCCAGCTCGCGGGTATGGGAGACCAGCCATGCCAGGGCCTCTATCCCCTCCGGCCGGCTGAAGCTAGCCCGTCGGCCGCCGTCCTGAAGCCACTGGGCCCCGTTCTGCCAGCCCCACAACTCCAGCGGCGCCCCGGCGTGGCCGGCGAGGAAGGGAGTGCGCTCCCGCGTGCGGGGCGCTGCCAGGAGATCCAGGTTGACGCGCCGAAGGGCCTCCCACGTCATCGCCGGGCGCTCGAAGTCGAAGCCGGCGGCCCGCAGGTCCACGCCGGCGGCCTCGAAATGATCGCGGTTGAAGTACACCTGGCGGGCGTCCACCTCCTCCGGCAGGGCCGTCAGGCGGCCATCGGTTCCAAAGGCAGGCTGCAGGGCGGGTGGCATAAACTTCTTGAGATCCAGGCGGTCGGCGCGCACCCGAGTGGCCAGGGGGGACAGCGCCCCCTGCAGCGCCAGGGCCGGCATGGAATCTAATGCCCCCCAGAGGATGTCCGCGCCGCTGCTGCTGGCCAGGATGGCCTCGCGCGTGGTGGCGTTCCCGATGCCGTCCGGGACACCGAGGAGCTCCAGGGTTGCGCCGAGCTGCGGGGCGTGCTCGCGGTTCCAGGCCTGGACGCGGGCCCCCCGGCCGGGAGCTCCCTCAGCCAGCAGGCGCAGGGGCCGGCCTGGCGTCTGGCCCCGGCCGGCCGGAGGCCAGGCGCAGGCCGCGGTGACCGGCAAGAGCCCGGCCACGAGGCGACGGGCCCCCCCGGCGAGCAGCGCCCGGCGCAGCAGACGGGGCGCGCCGGACATCCCATTCCGGTGCAGCTCGGCCATAATAACGGGTGTAACGAGTGGGCCGGGGCATGGCCCCACGTCTGGAGCGTTCCTGTGGGTTGGGAGACCGAGCAAAGCAAGCTGGTGCAGCGCCTGCGGCGCGAGGGGGCCGCCGGGGAGGGCGTGTTGGCCGTGCTGGCCAGGGTCCCGCGTGACGTGTTCGTCGACGAGGCGCAACGCCACCTGGCCTTTCACGATACCGCCCTGCCCATCGGCCAGAGCCAGACCATCTCCCAGCCCACCGTTGTGGCCGTGATGACCGATGCCCTGGAGGTGTCGCCCCAGCACCGGGTGCTAGAGATTGGGACGGGGTCGGGGTACCAGACGGCCGTCCTGGCCGAGCTGGGCGGTGAGGTGTTCACCGTCGAGCGCTCCCCTGAGCTGGCCGACCTGGCGCGGCGTCGTCTGCAGTACCTGGGATATGCCAACGTCCACGTCGCCTTGGGGGACGGAACGATGGGGCTCCCGTCCCACGCCCCCTTCGACCGCATCCTGGTCACGGCCGCTGCCCCGACCGTGCCGCCGGCGCTGATTGATCAGCTGGCCCCCGGGGGCCGCCTCGTTCTCCCCGTTGGGGGCCGCGCCGATCAGCAGCTCGTCGTCGTCAGCCGCGATGACGAGGGCGCCCTCCAGGAGCGATCGCTGGGCCAGGTGCGCTTCGTGCCCCTGGTGGGCGTACAAGGCTGGCCAGAATGAGCTGAGTCGCCCGGGGGCTATGGGGGCTAGCCGGGCACAGCACGGGATTCAGCCCCCGAGGGCATCCAGCAGCGTGGCCGCCTGCTCCGTGGTGATCGTCCCGGCGGCCAGCATGTCTAAGATGACCCGGCGCTCCTCCGGCGAGGCCTTGGGCGGGGCCGGCCGCCGGCCTGGCCCACTGGCCGTCTGCCAGGTGCCGGCTCGGGGGTCTCCCTGGCCGGCACCGCTCGTGGCGAGCTCATCCAGCTTTTCGGTGAACCACCACCGGCCGCGCCCACCGCGGCGGGCGGCACGTTCGGCGGCGCGACGGGCCTTCTCGGCGATGTGCCCCGCGCGCCGCTCATCTGGCGCCGCCTCGTGGTGGGCAGCCCCCCCCGGCCGCTGAGTGGCTCGCTCGACGAAGTCGAAGGCTCGCTCCACCTCCCGCTCGACGCGTTCGGCGACGCGCTGCACCTGCACGTCAATCCGGCCAGCCGCCTCGTCCAGGCGCCGGGCAACGTCCTCAGACGCCTCCGAGCCCCCCTGACGCACCTTCTCGGTCATCTCGGTGAAGATGCGCCGCCCTTGCTCGGACATCTGGCGGGCGAACTCGCTCAGCTCGGCTGCCGAGGGCGGGGACGCCGCGCCCCCGGCAGCCGTGTTCCCCTCCCTAGGAGTGACGTTGGTTTCGCCGCTCCGCTGCAGACGCAAGTGCACGGCCGGGGGAACGAAGACCTCCACCATCACCGCCTGCGGTACGCGGATCGTCCCTCCGAAAGGCAAGCGGATGCGGAAGGTGTCCCCGTCACGCAGCACGAACGGCGACTGGCCGTCGCCCGTGGCCACGGTGATGGTCTGCCCGTCGGCGTCTTGCAGGCGAACGTCGCCCCGGCTGTCACGCAAGTCTAACGTCGCCCGCTCTCCGGCGGAGAAACTCAGCTCAGTCATCTCATCCTCTCCCGTATCCGACGCTCCCGTATCCGAAAGACCTATGCCTGCCTCCCCCTCAAGGGAGGGCCGCCGCGTGCGTGCCGGGTCTTGCGGTACCGCCGAGCCGGCCGGGCAGCGCCGGCTCAGCCGGCCCCGCCCTCGGCCCCCCCCCGAAGGAGCTGTACCGCCTGCTCGGCGTTGATCTTTCCGGAGGCGAGCTGGTCGAGCACCTCTCGCCGGCGCTCCGGCGACACCGCTCCCGACGCCGCCACCCCTCCCGCCGGCGGACCCTCGCCCGAGGCCTCGCCACCCCCTGTGACCGTCACGTTGGGCGCAACCGCCACGGCGTCCGGCTGCCCTTCGTGACCCAGGGCGCGGATGACTTCATCCAGCCGGCTGCGAACCGTGGGATACGAGATTCCCAGCTCCCGCTCCACGTCGCGGATCACCCCTCGGTTCTTCATGAACACGTCCACGAACCGCAACTGCTCGCGGCTCAAGCGGTCGAACTTGGTGAGATGAAACGTCCCGTCCAGCCCGGTGCCACAGCGCTGGCAGCGCAGATGGGTGACGGTCAGCTCCGCTTCGCAGATGGGGCAGCGTCCAGTCAGCTCAGGCATCCTCGTCTCCCATCCTCGTCCCCGTCGATCTAGCGCCGCGGATCTCTCGTTTGATGCTCGGTGACCGCTGATCTAGCGCCAGCGATCTCTCGCGGGCTGTATGGTCATCGAGCACCACCCGAGCATGCAAATTATGCAGGTCTAATTAAGATATCTTAATTGCAGTGGCCGAGGTCGTCAACGGAGAGGCATTCCGGCTTGAGCGCCTGATGCGCTTGATGTCCCGGTCGAAGTCGCTGGCCAGGGAGCCGGTGGCCGGCCGGCGCAGCCGGATGCGGTATGATTGCCGGGTAGGGTTCAGGAGGCCAGAGCGATGCCGTTTAACCTTGGCGGACCGGAGCTGATAATCGTCCTGGTGATCGTGCTCATCGTGTTCGGTGCCGGTAAGCTGCCCAACGTGATGCGCGACGTCGGGAAGGGTGTGAAAGAGTTCAAGAAGGCCCAGGATCCAGAGGAGGGGGCCATGCCGGTCACCACCGTTCAGACCACGGCCTCGACTCCCCCGCCCGCCACCACTGAGACGAAGGTCAGCAACGGTAGCACCACGGTGACTACGGCTCGCCCTTCCGAGCCGGCCCCGCGGGCCTGAGCGATTTTGTAGATCCCTGTACGATGCACCACAGCCGCCGGCGCTGAGCAAGCGCCGGCGGCTATTACGCTGCAACCGAGTGTGGCCTGCCCTGCTGTACGGTACTTCAGCCGTATTTCAGCAAGTCATCCACTCACCGGTAGGCAGTACGCCGTGCCGGATGGGGGGCCTTCGTGCGCCGCCACGTTGGAGGGCGGCAGGTCGCGTTCGTGAGGCGGGGCCTTGCTCCGGGAGCGGTAGGGCCAGGGCTACTGAAAGAGCCCTCAAGCCAGCACCCAGCGGTCGACGTCCCGCTCGTAGCTGAGCAGTTCCTGGGGCTTGAAATACAGGGCTATCTCGCTCGTCGCCGTCTCCGGGGCGTCTGAAGCGTGAACCAGGTTTCGCAGTCCCTCCAGGGCGTAGTCCCCGCGGATGGTACCGCTGGAAGCCTCATGGGGGCGCGTCTTGCCAATCATCGCCCGCACGACCTCGATGGCATTCGGTCCTTCCAACACGGCCACGACGACAGGGCTGAGGGTGATGTAGCTCACCAGATCCTGGTAGAAGAACTTGTCCCGGTGGACGGCGTAGTGCGTTTCCGCCAGGGCGCGGTCGATGTGAATCAGCTTGAGCCCCACCAGCTTGAAGCCCCGGCGCTCGAAGCGCCCCAGGATCTCGGCCGTCAACCCGCGTTGCACGCCATCCGGCTTGACGATGATAAGCGTTCTTTCCACGGCGGTGGGCATCGTATCCCTTCTCTCCTTCTCGCGTTCTCGGCGACCGACCGGGTGTTCCGCTCCTGGGACCGCTGTGCGCCACGGGCGCCCCCAGGGTCGACCTGACCTGCTGGCCCGCCGGGCTCACCCACCTCGCCGCAGCCGGCGCAGCTCCACGCGGATCATGCCCAGGCTCGACCGATCTCCGGCCAGGACGACGGCGGCGCGCTCCCCGGGCAGCGTCCCGGCGACCACGGCCCCGTCTTCCGCCTCCAACATGGTCTCGCCGAGCTGTCCAACTCCCAGGTCATCACTCGCCTGCCGCAGGGCCCCGACGACGGCTGCCAGCAGGGCGCCCTGCACCTGCGAAAGGCGGTCGTCGCCGGCTCCGGCGACCACGCCCTGGGCATCGACGATATAGGCGGCGCGAACGCCGGCGATGCGCCGCAGGGCGGCGAGCGCCTGCTCTTCCATCGGTCTCTCCCGTCCCCGCTCAGCGCTGGTCTGCCCCGGCGCTCCCGGCGCCCTCGCCGCGCGCCATCCGCAGGCGACGCAGGGCGGCTCCGTAGTATCGGATGGCCGCAACGTAGTTTCCCGTCTGCATCGACTCGTCTCCCGCCCGTTGGAGATCTCCTGCCCCCGGAAGGTGTGTCATGCCCGACGTCACGGCGGCCGAGGGTGGTCTCGACTGGTGCTCCGGCACGGGCGGAACGCCCGCTGCAAGAGGCGTCCCTGTCCCAGGCAACGTCCCCGTCCCCAGTGTCCCGAGTGAGGGCGAAACGTCGGCCACAGCTTCCAGGGGCTGCAAAGACCGTCCCCTATCTGCCGGGATGACCGGCGATGGGGCGGGGACAGGGAACGGGGACACGGCGGGCTGCGCCTCGACGTCTGGGGACGTAGCCGCCCGCGCCGGGACTTCCGGCGGGCTTGCCGGCGCCTCCGGGACGTCCAAAGGCTCGAGTGTACCTTCCTCGGGCGAGACCACCAAGGGCTGGCCCGTATCGACGCTCGAGGGCGATGGCTCCGGGGTGGCGGCCACGGCAGGCATGGGGGCGGTCGCGGCCACCGGGAGGGGCTCGGATTGCGCAGCGGAGCGTGGCTCAGGTGGAACGGCCGGGCCGGGGCCCGACACTGGGGCGCTGAGCAAGGCTTCTGCGTGGGTTGGGGCGGTGATTGCGCCGGCCGGCGCCGCGGTGGGTAGCACGCCGGGCTCATCCCCCTCCAGCAGCGACCCGCCGTCGCGATCGCCGAAGAGGCGGCGCGCCACCCGCCCCTCCGGGTCGGCGGCGCGTACCCGGGCCAGCAGCGGGGAGGTGTCACGGCCGACCGCCTGCCAGTGCGATGCCAGGAGCAAGTTCGCCGCGACGCAGTCCGGGAGGCGCTCCAACAGGTCTTCGGCAACGGCAGCGGCCGTGAGGACGTCCCCCGAGCGCCAAAACGCCTCCGCCAGGGTCAGGTGCAGGTCGCGCCGATCCGGCTGGCGGGAAAGGGCGGTGCGAGCCTCGGTCACGGCATGCTCGTAGAGGCCACCGCGCAGGTAGACGCGGGACAAGGCGGCCGGCGTCAGGGGGTACGGCTGGAGTGTGACCGGAGGTGCCCCGGCCGCCTCGCGCGCCGACTGCAGGCGGCTCTCCACCACTGGATGGCCGGGCAGCAACTCCCAGGCACGTAGCCACTCTGTCTCTGCCGCCGCTGCCCCACCGAGGCGCTCTTGGGCCTCGGCGACTCCCGCCTGCGCCACGACGTCTACCGGCTCCCCGGCCAGGGCCGCCTGGAAGGCGCCCAGCGCCGGCCGCGCCTCCCCCAGCTCCAGCAGGGCAACGCCGAGCAGTCGTTGCGCATCCAGCCCGCGGGGCGCCAGCTCCGCCGCCCGCCGGGCGGCGGCCGCACCGGCCCGGGCGTCCCCTTGCTTCAGTCGCTCACGCGCCGCCTGGCAGTGGGCGCCGTAATCTTCCAGAGGCGTCCCGTTCGCCATGCCCCGTGGGGCAAAGCGGGGCGCGGGATTGGCCGTCATCCGGCCGCGTCCTGGGCGCGGATGGCCGTGCAGATGGCATGGTTCAAGATCAGGTGGCCGTCCTCGGCTTGCTCGATAGTCCTTCCCGGCACAACCAGGGCCACGTCGGCGCGCTCCCGCAGCGCCCCGCCGGAGAAGCCCACCAGGCCGATGACCGGGCAGCCCAATGAGCGGGCGTAATCACAGGCGCGCAGGACGTTCGGCGAGTTGCCGCTCCCGCTGATGGCGACGAGGACGTCTCCCGATCGCATCATCGTCCGCGCCTGCTCGACGAACACCTGCTCATAGCCATCGTCATTCGACCAGGCCGTCACCAGGGCCAGGTTATCCGCGAAGCACAGCGTGCGGAAGCGCCCTTTGTGGGGGTGGATGGTGTTCTTGGCCAGGTCGCAGGCGAAGTGCGAGGCGGTGGATGCGCTGCCGCCGTTGCCACAGAAGTAGATCGTCGCCTCTCGGCGACGGGCCTGTTGGAGGACCGCCACGGCCTCGTCCAGGGCCGGGGACATTACCGCCTGCATCGCCTGATGCAGCTCCGCGAGGTACGCGCTGATCGTCGCCGCTGCCGACACGTGCTCTACCACGGCGTGGATGGTAGCCCTCGTCCCCGGCCTACGGCCACCCCCGCGCCATGGGGCTGAGTGTTGCCGGTCTTGTTCTTGATCTGAACGTAGCCAACTGTCCACCACCGCGGAGGGTGAGGTACACGGGAACGCCGCAACCGTGGTGGCGCCGGTCTGCTGCGCAGCGAGCGCTCAGCCCTCCGGGCTATCGATGCCGGCCAGCCCCTTGGCGTAGGCTTTTGCGGCCGCGGTGTTGTAGTTGCGTAGCACAGTCAGCTTTTCCGCCTCGATGGAGCCCTCGGCGTGGATGGCCAGGACTTCCTGGTAGCCCCCAAAATCCGAGGCCGTCAGGTCGGCCGCCAGGTTCAGGGCCCGCAGGCGGTCCTCGGCGTCCACTCCCAGCTTGCCCCCCAGGTACTTGCGGACGAGCGGACCCAGCTCGGCCGAGCCCAGGTCCTCCGCCGCCGGGTAGGTCACGAGCAGACCCCCGGCGATGTCCTGCACGCGGGCGACGGCCTGGTGGTAGTTCGTGGCGAAGTGCAGCTTGGCCATGTTGACCGTGAGGGGGTCGGGCACGGCGATGCCGGGGGCCTGCACCCGGCAGCGACGGGCGGCCGTCTCGGTCAGGGCGCGGAGGTTCTCGGCGTAGGCGATCAGCCAGGCCAGCTTGTCCCGCACGTGGCCGGCCCGTTCGATCCCGTTGTACTCCGCCAGGAGCAGGGCCGCCCCGGCCAGGGCGTCCACTAGGGGGAGCTTGTACGAGATGGCCGTGAAGCGGTGGAACTCGACGAACGTCAACGCCAGGGGCCCGGCAAACTGCCACTCCCCGGCCAGGAAGACGCGCTCCTGGGGGACGAACACGTCGTCAAACACGGTGAGCGTCTCCATCATCTTGTGCCGCGCCGAGATGGGATGCTCGAAGGGGTTCTTTTCGGCGCAGCTCCCGCCGTGCGGACTGGCTATCAGAGTCACCCCCGGGGCGTCTACCGGTATGGCAAAGGCCACCGCGTAGTCGGCGTCGGCCGCGCCCATCGCCCGCGTTGGCAGGACGATGATCTCGTTGGCGTTGGGGGAGACGGAGGTGTGTGACTTGGCCCCGCGCACCACGATGCCGTCCGACCGGCGCTCGACGATGCGCAGGTAGGCGTCGGGGTAGCCCTGCGCCGCCTGCTCCGCCGGGCCCAGGGCGCGGTCCCCCTTGACGTCAGTCTGCGCCACCGCCAGGGCCAGGTCACCCTCGGCGCAGCGCCGGTGGAAGCGCTGCACCCGCTGGTGGTAGGACGTCCCCAGGCGCCCGTCCATCTCCGTGGCCAGGATGGACAGGGCGAAGAGGGCGTCGGTGCCGATCTCCTTGATCAGCACCACCAGGGTGCCTCCCAGGCGCGTCTGCGTCTCGATCAGGCGGCTGCGGGCCAGGAGATCCTCGGCCGTGCGGGGCGGGGCGTAGTAGCGGCTCAGTCCGTCCACCACCGCCAGGTCGCCGTAGGCGGCGTCCTCCGCCATCTGGTAGTCGATGGCGGCGTGACGCGCGGCCACCCCCATCACCGGGTGCCCGGTGACGTCCTCGATGCGCCGGCCACGGTAGAACACGCGCCGGCCATCATGCAGGCTGTCCAGGTACTGCTGCGGGGTGCGTCGTGGCATGATCCCTCCGTCAGGTCGGCCCGCTGTCTACTGCAGTGGGAGGGGCGATTCAGGCGGCCAGGACGCGGCGCACGGCGGCCAGGACATCGCCCTCATTGGGCAAGAACAGGTCGCGCAAGGGCTTGCTCACCGGCACCGGGGCCTGCGGCGCCCCTACCCGCACGATGGGCGCGTCCAGGTCATAGAAGCACGTCTCCGCCACCTCGGAGGCCACCTCAGCGCCGAAGCCCCCCACTTTCCAGGCCTCGTGGGCCACCACCAGCCGGGCGGTCTTCTTCACCGACTCCGTCAGCGTCGCCCTGTCCAGCGGGGCGAGGGCTGCCAGATCGACCACTTCTACCTCGATCCCTTCCCCCGCCAGCCCCTCCGCCACGCTCAGCGCCCGGTGCACCATCCACCCCGTGGCGGCGACCGTCACGTCACGCCCTTCACGGCGCACGAAGGCCCGGTCCAGCGGGGTGGTGTAGTCTCCCTCCGGGACGTCGTCTCGCACGGCGTGGTAGAGGAACATGTGCTCGAAGAACAGCACCGGGTTGGGATCGCGGATGGCCGCCACCATCATCCCCTTGGCGTCCTGTGGAGTAGACGGCATCACCACCCGCAGGCCCGGGACGTGGGCAAACCAGGCTTCGTAGCACTGCGGATGTCCCCGGTATGGCCCGTCGCCGATGCGCGTGCGCAGCACCAAGGGCACGCTCGCCACCCCGGCGGTCATGTAGTGGAGGTTAGCCGCCTGCAGGACGATCTGGTTCATGCACGTAGGGAGGAACTCCCCAAAGGAGATCTCCACGATGGGGCGCTTGCCCACCAGGGCAGCGCCGACGGCCGCCCCCACCATGGCCGACTCCGAGATCGGGGTGTCCCGCACGCGGCGGGGCCCGAACTCCTGGTACAGGCCCATGGCCCCGCCCATGGCCCCGCCCATGGGCCCCACGTCCTGGCCCATGAAGAAGACGTCCGGATCGCGGCGCATCTCGTCGCGGATGCCCGCCACCAGGGCCTCGACGTACGTCAGGCGGCTCATCAGCGGGCCAGCGCCTCATCCAGCCCCAGCGCGGCAACGTCGGGCTCGGGGGCCGCCTGGGCCGCGCTCACGGCCGCCGCCACCTCGGCGCGAGCCCCCTCCCACAGCCGTTCCACCGCCCCCTGGTCCACCTCCCCGGCGGCGCGCAACGCCCCCTCCAGCCGGGGAATGGGGTCCCGTGCGCGCCACTCCTGCAGCTCCGCTTCCCTGCGGTACCCCCCCGGGTCGGCGGCCCAATGCCCCCCCAGACGGTAGGTCAGGGCCTCGATCAAGCTGGGCCCCTCGCCCCCCCGCGCCCGCCCCACAGCGGCCCCCACCGCCCCCTGCACCGCCAGCACGTCGTTCCCATCCACCGCCAACCCCGGAATGCCATACCCCGCCGCCCTTGCAGCCACGCTCCCCCCGGCCAGGACCTGGGAGGCGTGCAGCGAGATAGAGTACTGATTGTGCTGGCAGACGAACACCACCGGCAGCTTCCACACCGCCGCCAGGTTCACCGCCTCGTGGAAGTCCCCTCTATTGGACGTGCCGTCCCCGAAGGTGACCACCGCCACCCGCTCCGACCCCTCGTATTGCAGCCCCAGTGCCGCCCCGACGGCCACCCCCAGGCTCGTCCCCAGGTCCCCCGCCACCCAGGGCAAGATGTGCCGCTCCACCGGCCCGGTAAAGCCCAGGGCCCTCCCCTGGGCGTACCCGGTGGCCTTTCCCAGGGCCTGCCCCACCAGCCGGGAAAGATCCGCCCCCCGCATGTAGTAGGCGATGAACGGGCCCCGGTAGTGCGCCGCGATCACGTCGTCCTCACGCAGGCCGTAGAACGACCCCACAATGGCCGCCTCCTCCCCTTCGGCGGGGAACCATCGCGGGTTCAGAGCACAGCACGACCGCTCCAGCTCCCGGCTCAGGATCATGTACCGCAGCAGGGCAACACGGTCCTCGCGAGACAGTCCAAGGGTAACCGGGTGCCTCGTCGCGGTCGAAGCAAGGCTCATACCGTAGGGGGTATAGCATTGGCGCTACGCCCCGTCCAGTGCCCTCCCCACGACCCTGCTCGGGCTCTGCACCGGCCACGCCGGTCGCCGTCCGCTGCACCCCCCGATGCCCGCTCCCCGGCAGGCCGTGGTAAACTATGGCGGCGCCGCGCCGATGTAGCTCAGTGGTAGAGCAGCTGTTTCGTAAACAGCAGGTCAGGGGTTCAAGTCCCCTCGTCGGCTCCAGATAGCAAAGTCCCCTCAGTCCCCCATGAGGGGCCTTTTTCGTGGCCGTGTGACTCATGCAGCTCCGGACGCCTCGGCGGACGCCGGGTGACTCATCCGGCGGCGAGGCGATGAGTCGCCCGGACCGACGCCGGTGGGGCGTGCGCATACGTCTCCGCGCCGGACCCTGACGTGTCGGTGCGGTATGGTTGCGCTGGCGCGGGAACTCCGGCTTCCTGGGGCCGCGGCGGTACTGCGGGGCGGAGAGGAGATGGCGGCGGGGGCGGAAGTGGTTACAGACGGCGCTGAAGGGCTCCCGGAACTGCTGCGCGTGCTCCGGTGATTTGAAGCGCTGCTGCGCGCGCGCTCGTTTCCGCACTGGGCGGTGGGAGTTCTCTGCCGGGTTGTTCAGCCCTTTGTGGTGCCGGTGCTCGGTGCTCGGCAGCACCCGCCACACCGTCGGCGGGTAGCTGGCGAGCTTATCCGTGATCACCACCCGCGGCGCACGCTCCTCGCCGCCAAGCACCCGGCGCAAGAAGCGCTCAGCCGCCGCCTGGTCGCGTCGCGCCTGCACCAGGATGTCCAGCACCAGACCGTCACGATCCACCGCCCGCCACAACCAGTGCTTCTTCCCCTTGACCTTGAGTTGCACCTCGTCGATATGCCATTTGTGGGCTGATCGGGATCGCCGGCGTCGGAGCGTCCCGGCGAGGATGGGCCCAAACCGCTGGCACCACAGCCGGATGGCCTCGTAGCTCACCTGCACCCCGCGCTCCGCCAGGACCTCCTCTATGTCGCGATGGCTGAGCGCGAAGCGGAAGTACAGCCACATGGCATAGCTGATGATCTCCGCAGGAAAGCGATAGCCTCGATACAGCGGATCACGCGACGGCGCAGTAGTGCAGGCGGACATGCCTTGATCCTACGGGTGACGCCACTCAACTTGTCAATGCCTGTTGCCGCGAGGTGGGCAAGTGCAGCGGACACGTCCGCCATCGGGGGTGGAGGGCAGCGCCGGGCGGCGGTTGGCGTCAGATGGACTATTCTTAAAGGGCGCGTGCGGTGCATCGGCCCAGTGACCGGGTAGTGGCGCCCCGCACAGCGACATCCTTCCGGAGTCTCGCAGCAGATGCAGCAAATGGAGAGCACCAGAGCAGCGGTCCTGGGCGGAGCTGTGACAGGGGGCAGCGGGGATAGGGACGCGGGTGCGCGGCAGGCGCAGCCCGCGCGCCGGACACGGCGGTGGGCGCTGGGGGGCGCCGCGTTGGCCGGGGGCGTGGTGCTGGCCGCGTGCGGGGAGGCGCCGGCGCAGGGCGGCCCGAAGGCGGTCGCCGGCCCCAAGCAGCTGAGCCTGGCGGCGTTCTTCGACTTCACTTCGCCTGCGGCGGTCAAGACGCGGGAGGCCTTCGCGGAGCAGTTCCCCGGCGTGGAGTTCCAGACGGAGACGACGCCCTGGGGTGAGTACATCAACAAGCAGATCGTGCTGATGGCGTCTGGCTCCGCGCCCGACGTGGTGGCCTCGGAGAACGAGCAGTTCCCCGCCTTCGCCAAGGGGAACCTCTACAAGCCGCTCGCGCCCTTCTTCAACAAGGACAAGTCGGTCGCCACGAAGGACTTCTACCCGCAGCTGGTGGCGGGCTACAGCCACAGGGGCGAGCAGTACTGCATCCCGGGGGACCTCGCGCCGATCCCGGCGATCTTCGCCAACAGGCGCCTGTTCGAGGCGGCGGGGCTGGAGATTCCCTCGGAGAAGGACAGCTTCAACTACACCTGGGACCGGGTGGCGGAGCTGGCCAAGAAGCTGACGCGCCCCGACGGCAGCCAGTACGGGCTGCACGTCGAATACTTCCAGTCGGTCCCGTACTCGGGCGGCGCGTACTACGTCGACGACCGCAACAACCCCAGGAAGGGCACCCTGGATGACCCGCGGTGGGCCCGCAGCATCGAGATGCTGGTCGACTGGACCAACCGCCAGAAGATCATGCCCACCGCCGCCGACCGGGACCGGCTGGGCCAGAAGGACTGGTGGGGGCTGTTCGCCCAGGGCAAGGTGGCCATGTACCTGACCGGCCCGTGGCAGATCCGCCGATTCCTCGAGGCCGAGCCGGGGCTGCAGTGGGACATGTTCTGGGTGCCCAAGCTGGCCAACAACCTGCCGCGCAAGTTCCGCACCGGCGGCACCGGCTGGGGCATGTCCCAGAACGTGCGCAACCCCGACCTCGCCTGGGAGTGGCTCAAGTTCAGCAACGGCAGGCCGGGCTACGAGATCGGGCAGAAGTACGTGCCCGAGACCGTGGTGCGCCTGTTCGCCCACGTGCCCTCAAGCGAGCTCGAGGTCGCGCGGTTGAAGAAGCTGGGCATGGCCAACGTGGACATCTTCCTCAAGGGCGCCCCCGACGTGCTGTGGTGGCCCTTCCACCCCGAATGGCCGCGCATCAACAGCCAGGTCCTCGGCCCCGACATGGGCAAGCTGCTGCGCGGCGAGGAGGCGCCTGGCGCCCTCCTCAAGGACATGAACGAGCGCCTCACGAGGGAGCTGCAGGCCGACCCGTAGCGGCGCGGAGCACGATAGGTCGCCGGGCGGCGGCGCGGCGGCGGGATTGCGCGGCGGCCCCTTCCGCGCCGGAGTGTTCAGCGGAAGAGGTCGAGGTGGGCCGTCCGCACTGCTCGCCCAGTCACCTCACCACGGCGGCGGTGGAGCTCCCTGGGCAGGCGGCCCCGCTGGTGCGGGGCGGATGGATTGCTCGATCTCCGCGATGGGGCGTGGCGGGCGAACAGGGCGGCCACACCCCACCCGCAAGTCGACCCGGCCCGACAATCCTGGCTATGCGCCACCGGCTCGTGTGCATTGAGGCTCGCGTTGAGGGATCTGCGATACATTATTGCGGTGTCACATGACGGCAGCTGCCGGGCGCTGCCCACACGCGCCGCTAGCTGAGCACATCACCGATACCGGAGAGGACTAAAGGCGCGCTGATGAGTGGACTGACGAGGAGATCGGCTATGAGCGCCGCTGGCGCGGCGGCGGGAGCCGCCGCCCTGGCGGCCTGCGGGGCAACTGGGGGGACGTCCGGCGGCGGGGGACAGCAAGCCGGCGGCGCGAAGCTGACCGGCACGTTCGAGTTCTGGCAGCCGTGGCCGATCGAGCAGCCAACCCACGGCGGCCCCATCGGCTGGAAGCAGCTCTCCGAGAACTACAACAAGAAGGAGGGCCCCAGGGTCAACATCTCCACACCCGGAGGTAATCTCAACGAGAAGGTGCAGGCCGCGTTCGCCGCGGGCGACCCGCCGGACGGCTGGCAGGTGGACCAGCTGTGGGTTCCCGTCTACGCGGCGAAGGGATTCTCCGCCCCATTGGATGACCTGATCAAGCGGGACAAGTGGGACAAGAACCAGATCTTCAACTCGGCCTACGAGTCCATGACCTGGTCTGGCAAGGTCTGGGCGATGATGCAGCACCCGGACATCGTCTTCAACTGGGTCTCGCTCTCCCTGATGGAGGAGAATGGCCTCAACACCAAGAGTCTGCCCACGAACTGGACCCAGCTCGACGAGCTCATGCTGAAGCTCACGAAGAAGACCGGCCCGGACCAGTTCGAGTTCGTCGGCGGCATTCCCAACCAGTGGACCGGCTGGCAGTACGTCCTGGCCCAGGCGAACGGCGCGAAGCTGATCTCGGAAGACGGCCGCAAGGCCCAGTTGGACACTCCCGAGGTGGTGGAGGCGATGGAGTGGGTCAAGGGGCACGTCAGGCGCCTCGGCGGTATCGACGTTATCGACACTTGGCGCAAGACGGGCGTCCAGGGCGGCGACAACCACACGCCCGGCAACCCGGTCGGCCCCAATGACATCTTCGGTCAGAAGAAGCTCGCCGTGAACGTGGGTGGCAACTGGACGGCCGACAACATCCGGCGCTGGAACCGCAAGATGTCGTCGCCGCTCAAGTTCGCCACCACGGCGGTGCCGAGCGGCCCGCGCGGGCCAAAGGACATCAAGACCAACGTTTTTGCCGGCGGCATCCTGGAGGCGGCGCGCAAGGGCGGCCCCAAGCTGGACTTGATGTGGGACTTCATGAAGTACACCGCGTCCAAGGAGGGCGGCTACTGGGTCCAACTCAACACCTCGGACGTCTGCGCCAGCCGCGAGGGCGCCAGTGATCCACGGATCGTGGACAACCCCGATACCGGCGTGGGGCGCAAGGACTTCCTGCCGCTGTTCGACACGGGCGTCGGCTCGCGCACCATCAAGCACCCAGCCGCGACTGAGATCCAGAGCGAGTACAACAAGCCGCTCACCGCCTTTCTGAAGGACGAGGTGGGCAACATCCGGGACGCCCTGCGCGAGGCCAACCGCCTGGCCCAGCAGCGCATCGACGAGTTCTGGCAGCAGAACCCGAACGCCGGCAAGTAGGGCGCGCGAGCACGTCGTAGACGGGGCCGCCGCGCGGACGGTGCAGGCCGGGACGGTCATCGGACAGCTGAAGGGCGGCGACGGCCCGGTAGAGATGCTCCGGTCGCTGCACCTCGTCCGGCGCTCGGCGGTGCGGGCGGGCACCCAGGCCGCCAATCAGCTGCACGCCCTGGTCGTCACCGCCCCCGACGCCCTGTGCGTCCGCCTCCGCCCCCTCTCACTGGCGGCGCGGATCGCCGCCGGGGCGGCCTTCCGGCTCGGACAGCACCTCGGTACGCCCACGGCGGCCAAACTGGCGCTCAAGTCGGTGGCCCGACGTTACCGGCAGCTGCACGCCGAGATCGAGGCGCTCGACGCGTAGCTGGCCCGCCTCACCGCACGGGTGGCCCCGGCGCTCCTCGCAGTCAAGGGCGTCGGCATGGACACCGCGGCCGCCCTCTTGGCCGCCGTGGGCGACAACCTGGGGCGCCTCCGGAGCGAGGCCGCCTTCGCCCAGCTGTGCGGCGTCGCTCCGATCCCGGCCTCGTCCGGCAAGACCACCCGGCACCGGCTCAACCGGGGCGGGAACCGGGACGCCAACCGGGCGCTCCACCTCCTCGCCGTCCCCCGGCTGGCCTGGGATCCGCGCACCGCACCTACGCCGTCCGCTGCCCCTGAAGCATTCCCACTGGTCGCCTGACCCTCCTTGACAGTTATAGGAGCATCCCCACAGGATCATGGACGCGGCCCCGTGACGACGCCACTCGACCCTCGGCTGCCCCGGCCCGGTCGAGTAGGAGCACGCCCACGCCGTCGGCAGCACTGTTGTGGCTCTCGCGTGCAGTTGTGGCTCTCGCGTAATGAAGCAAGAGTTTTCGCGCGAGCAGGGGAACGCCACATACTTATGAACGAGCGACATATGAGAGCCCCGACTTCCGTTCCCGCGCTGGGCCAGGACAGGCATCTGCGGCACCTGGGCACGCTCGGCCTCCGTGGCCGGCTGACCTTGTTTGCCGCCCTTCTCGTGCTGGTCGCGGTGTGTGCCACCGGCTCCGCCGCTGGCTGGCTCATCGAGCGGCAGGCAGCGCTGGCCGCACGCGCGCGGCTGGACCACGCTACCGAGGTCGTGGCCAGTGAGTACGAGAATATCCTGGAGAACGCGCGCATCGCGGCTGAGCTCCTAGCGGTTGGGCCCGTGCTGGGGCCCCTGGGGCTCGCCGGCCCCGAGGGGCTCACGGCCGTCCTGCGCTCCGTCTTGCGAGCACGGTCGGGCGACTACGTCGCCGTTGTGGGCCCCGACGGGGTGACGCTGGCCGAAGTGGAGCGGGGGAGCACACCTGCCCGCGCGACCCCGCTGCGCACGGACGAGGCGGTGACCCGGGCACTGGCCGGAAGCGCCGCCGAAGGCATCGAGCTGACCCCCAGCGGCGTGCGTGCGGTGGTGGCGCTGCCCGTCCGCTCCGGAGCAGACACCGTGGGCGCCGTGATAGTGGCCTCCAACCTCGATGAGGCACTGGCGAACCGGCTGCAGCGCGCCACCCAGTTCAACGTGACGTTCTACGCCGGCGAGCGTGCCACGGCCACCTCCCTCAAGCTGCCCGTTGGAGAACGCGCCGGCGAGCCTCGGGCGGGCGCGGTGGCGGGCGCCAGCGTGTGGACGCGGGTGATTGACGAGCAGCAAGAGGTGGAGGAGGTCACGCACAATGGCGAAGGGCGCGCGCTCGTCCGGTACGTCCCACTGCGGGGGGTTGGGGGGCAGGTCGTCGGCATGTTCAGCATCAGTGCGTCATTGTCCGAGCTGCTCGGGACGCGGACGCAGCTGCTGGCCAGCCTCGCCGTCGCAGCCGCGCTCGTGCTCGGCCTTGCCGTCACCGCGGGGGCCGTGATCGCCGGGGCGCTGAGTCGCCCTATCCGCCGCCTGGCCGTCGCGGTGCGGCGGATCGGCGAGGGCGACCTGGCCAGCCCGGTGCCGGTCATCGCGCGCGATGACGAGGTTGGACGCCTGACGCGCGCCGTCGAAGACATGCGCGAGCGCCTGCGGCGCCACGCCGCCGAGCAAGAGCAGCTCAAGCAGCTCAAGGACCAGTACCTCTTCAACGTTGCCCACGAGCTCAAGACTCCCCTGGCAACGCTCATCGCCAGCGTGGAAGAGCTGGCCGAGGCGGAGGCGAGTGATGCCGCCAACGATGCCGACGGCTCGCCCGCGCAGCTGCTGGGGATGGTCCAGCGGAGCACCGCTCGGCTGCGCGCCCTGGTGGACAATCTGCTGGACCTGGGCAGCCTCCGCGCGGGCCGGTTTGCGGTTGCGCCCCGGCCGGCGGACCTACGAGAGATCGTCACCGACGCGGTCGCCGCCGTGCGGCCGCTGCTGGAGGCGAAGGGCCAGCGCGTGACGTGTGTCTCGTCCCCGCCGCTGCCGCCGGTGCTCGCCGATGCCCGCCGCGCCCAGCAGGCGCTCGTCAACCTGCTCTCCAATGCCTCCAAGTACGGGCCCGTGGGCGACGTGATCCAGCTGCGCACGGAGGTATCGGATGGACAGGCCCGCGTCGCGGTCGCCGACCACGGCCCGGGCATCCCGCCGGCGGAGCAGCCTCGCCTCTTCGAGGCGTACTTCCGCAGCGTCACGGCCAGCCGAGTGGCCCCCGGCGTGGGCCTCGGACTGGCCATCGTGAAGGCCATCGTGGAGGCGCACGGCGGGCGTGTGGGCGTGGAGAGTGTCCCGCCAGACGGCGCCACATTCTGGTTCAGTCTGCCCCTCGCAGAGCAGTGCGGAGCCGGAAGTGCCGCGCTTGTGTCGCTCAGTTCCCTTGAGGCGTGTGATGGGGGTTGACCAAGAGGGGATGAGATCGAGCGGCTAGGCGGATTAGCCAGTCCACAGTTGGTACCCTGGCGTCGATGTCGGCCGGCATGGGCATGGCGCCTGGTCCAAGCACACCCTGCCATCGAAACCCTCCTTATCGTCCACTCATCACACATCATGGGCCTGAACCCCCCGCTGCCCTCAGCGGTACGGCTACGGGGCAGCGTAGGGCGGCACCAGCAACCACGCACTCCCGTCCATAGGAAACACGCTGATGTCTGAGAGGATCCTGCTCGCCGACGACGACCCTGATCTCTTGGACGTCCTGTCCTACGTTCTGCGCCGGCGGGGATTTGAGGTGGTCACGGCCGCCGACGGTGTGCGGGCGCTGGAGGCGTTCGAACGGGAACGGCCCCACCTCGTCATCCTGGACGTGAACATGCCGGGGCTGGACGGGTTCGAGGTGTGCCAGCGCATCCGCGCCCGCTCCGCCGTGCCGATCATCATGCTGACGGTGCGCAATGAGGACATCGACGTGGTCGGCGCACTGCGGCTGGGAGCGGATGACTACGTGACGAAGCCCTTCAGCACGACCCAGCTGGCGGCGCGGGTAGAAGCGGCACTGCGGCGCGCGGCGCGAGCAGGCGCATCCGTGGGCTCGCCCGCAACCCCCCACGGCGGCCCCGAGGCATCAGCCGTTCCGGCGGTGCCTGCTGAACTTGGCGGCCTGCGTCTCGACCTCGCATCCCACGCCGCCATCTGGCGCGGCCGCGCGATTCCGCTTGATACCGTGGAGTACAAGCTCCTGGACTACCTCGTCGCGCACGTCCGCGCACCTGTGCCGTCTTCGAAGCTGATCGAGCATGTCTGGGGCGACACCGGCGGGAGCGAGGAGCTCCTGAGAGTGTATGTGCGGCGGCTGCGTGAGCACCTGGAGGAGGACCCGGACCACCCGCGCGTGCTTCGCACGGTGTCCGCTGAGCCGGGTTTTGCGTACGTGCTTGAGCCCGGATGAGGCGCGCGCGGCTGGTGCTCAATCCGGTTCACCTCCGGCGTTATCCGGCCGGACTGCGCGACCGGCTCGAGGCGCTGCTTCGGGGGCTGGGGATCGAGGCGGACCCCGTCTTCACGTCCCCGGGGGCATCGCTGGCACCGCGCATGGCGGCGGAGGCGGCCGGGTACGACCTGTTCCTCGTGTGGGGGGGCGACGGCACCGTCGGGGAAGTGGCCACCGGACTGATTGGTACGGGCACGCCGCTGGGAATCCTGCCCGCCGGCACGTTCAACAACCTCGCGCGCGCCCTCGGGCTGCCACGGGACCCGCTGGCCGCCGCGCGCGCAGTCGCCGCCGCGCGCCCCCGGCCGATGGACGCCGGCTTCGCGAACGGGCGAGTCTTCCTTGAAGCTGCCGGGGTCGGGCTGGACGCGGCGGTGTTCCCGTTCGGCGAGCGGCTGAAGGCGCGCCAACTCAACGCGCTCGTGCCGGCGCTCGCCCGGCTGGCTCGGTTCCGGGCGGTGGAGATCATCCTGGATCTGGATCATGCGCAGGGCGTGCGGGTCCGCGCGCCCCTGGTGGCGGTGGCGAACGGCCCGTTCTACGGTGCCGGCTTCAGCGTCGCGCGCGACGCCCGCTGGGACGACGGCCGCCTGACGGTGCGCGTGTTCGAGGAGGCGAGCCTCGCCGGTCTGGTGTGGCACTTCCTCAACATCGCCCGGCACCGACTCCCCCGCAGCACGCCCGGGTTGACCTTCCACGCCCGGCGGGTGCGCGTCACTGCGGACGAGCCGCTGGCGGCGCACGCGGACGGCCGGCCAGTCGGGACAACGCCCATCTGGTTCGAGGCCGAGGCCGGCGCCCTGCACGTCCTCGCGCCGGAGCCCGGCACGGCCGCCGGGGCCAGCACGCGGAGCAGCGCGCCCCAGCCGAGCAGGGCTCGTCAGTGAGCGCAGGCGGCTCGTGTACGCCGGCGGCCGCGGTGGGGGTGTGATGTGGCCGGCGCGGCTTCAGGGGCTCTGGCCCACGTCCGCCGTCCCGGTCCGCTCGGCAGTGGGGGCGGTCAGGCGCAGCAGGAGGAGGGCGAGGAGTCCGAGGCCGACCCCGACGCCGAGCGTGGCCGTGCGGAACACGACGATGGCCGCCAGGGCCTCCGCGGGCTCCACGCCCAGGTAGCTGAGGAGCAGCGTCCCGGTTCCCTCGGCCACGCCCAGCCCCTGCGGCAGCGGCGAGAGGCCCCCCAGGAGCTGCGTCATGGCGTACACGCCGGTGGCACGGAAGGGGCTGACTCCGGGAACGCCGATGGCCTGGCCGGCGAGGTACAGTGTGCTGGCCCCGACCAGGACGGTGGGCACGCCCATCAGCAACCCAACGGCGGCCGGACGTGGGCCGAACAGCTGGGCGGTCTGCCGCAGGGCAGCCGCGTGCCGACCGGACAGCAGCCACCGCACGATGGGCCAGGCGGTGGCGAAGCGCCGCAGGGGCGGACAGGCCAGCATCGCCGCCGTCAACAGCACGGGCACGGTCAGCGGCAGGACGGCCGGCGCCAGCGCGGGGTAGAACGGCACGACGGCGGTCGCTACCAGCGCGAGGGAGACGAAGTCCACCGCCGCTTGCACAACCACCGTTGGCGCCACACGGGCGAACTCCGCGTCGGCGCCGAGCAGGTACACGCGCATGAGCTCGCCCGCCGGCGTGAAGGTGAACCACTGCCCCGCCAGGTAAGCGGCCAGCGTGCGCCGCACGGGCACCGCCACCGCGGCGGCACGGAGGTAGTACTGCCAGCGCAGCCCCTTGAGCACGAAGTACGCCGCCGCCAGCAGGGCGATCGGCGCCAGGTACCCGGGCTCCATGGCCACCAGATTGGCGAATGCCTCCCGCATGTCGAGAAACCGGCGGCCCAGGAAGGCTGCGGCACACAGCATGAGCAGGCCCACGCCGAGGCGCACGGTGGTCCTGTAGGAAGGGGTGGCCCGGTGTTGGATGTCAACTAGTTTTGCCAGCGGATTGCCTCGTGGGAGACTGTCACCCGTCGGGGGATCATTGCCTCAGGTCACATGTTACCCATGTCCTCCCTTCCTTTTGTAGCGCCACTGTCACTCGGACCCGCCGAGGGAGAGGCGGGATCCGGGAGCACCTCGGCGTCGGCCGGCAGCACCTTACCGACGTAGAAGCTCTTGGTGCGCTGGTGGTAGTGCCAGTAGAACCCGTACCAGTACGGCCCGTGGCCGGGGCCATAGGGCCGACTGTGGGGCGCAAGAACTCCGTCCGCGTGGTGTGCGGGGTGAGACACCGTAGGCGATCATCACGCTGTATTGGATTGGGTGTCACTCCTCGTCGGCATCGTGCGCACAGCACTCCGGGGCCGGCGCGCGCTCCTGGTGGAGAACTTGCTCCTGCGGCAGCAACTCGCCGTGGCGTTGCGCGCCCGCCGGTGTCCCCGCGTGCGCTGGCACGACCGGCTCTTCTGGGTCGTGGCGCCCGCGCCGCCGAACTGAAGCGTCAGCGGCACCGCATTCGCGATTAGCAGGTTGAGCGCACCGTACACGAGGAAGAGCGCCACCGCTAGCCCGAGCCAGCTCCGCCATCAAAACACCATTGACGTCATCGCCAACCTTCTCATCGTGCCGCCCCTGCCGGCGGCGCTGCCACAGCATAGCCGCGCGGGCGGCCGAAGGCGACGGGCTCCTCAACGCGCGGCCGCCGAGACTCGTCCCACGCCGCGGGATCGGGAGGCAGGTCACCACTTCGGTCGACTTGGTCTTCCCGGAAGGTCGCCAAGAGTTCTTCGTTCATGGGCCCACCTCGCCGCCGGCAATGCCCGGATTCTTGCGCGCGACCTTGCGTCGGCGCTGGTCGTAGAGGTCGCGTTCCCGATCCTCGACCGGCGACTTTCACTGCTGCGTGCGCGCGGGGATGGTCTTGATCAGGCTCCTGGGACCGATACCCAGCTCCTTCGCCATCCGCACCACCTCGTCCGGCAGGCGGCAGCGCCGCTGCGCCTCCGCCCAGAGCTGCTGCTGGTCGGACTCCTTGAGCTTCATGACCGTCAGTTATTCCAATTACTTCTCGATTACTTCGTCCTTAGCGCGCCCCACCGTCGATCAGGCGCCGACGCCGCCCGAGCGATCGGTGTCTGCGTCGGCCTTGCCGTCGTCCCAGCACACCGGGCGATAGCCGCAGGCTCGGCACTTCGCCCCCACCCACCGCGGGCCGGGCGGCTCACTGGTCGCTAGGATGCGGCGCATCTCGGCCATCGTCCGCACCACGCCGCGCTCGAGCTCCTCCGAGAAGGTGAGGCGCTCCTGCGAGCCGTCGGCCAGCACGACGCCGTACGGCGGGCGGACGCCGTAGACGTCCTGCACGAGCAGGCACAGCGCGCCGACCTGCAGGATGTGCGACGGTTAGATTCGCCGCGTACTCGGCTTCTGCTCGACCGGTACGTAAGCGTCGCCCACGCGCAGCAGGTGGTCGCAACGGCCGACCAGCCCGAGGCGCTCGGAGCGCAGCGTCGGCGCGCGGATCACCGAGTCGTCGGCGGACACGATCTTGCCACCGGCGATCCCCAGCGCGCGGCGGCGGCTTCGCGTCCACCGCGCCAGCATCACGTACGCGGCCACGGCCAGCGCGAGCGCCAGCAGGAGCAGCTCGGTGCTCATGCCAGCCCCCTCAACAGCACGGCGGCGAGTAGGAGCAGTACCACGCCGATGGCGATCAGGAGCACCGTCTGGAGCGCGCCGGCCGTCCGCACGAGGTCGGTCTGCCGGCCGATCTCCCGGTGCGTCTGGCTGCCGGCGGCGCGAGACATCGGCTGGGCTGGGGGCGCGGCCATGTCTGGAGAGCAGGCCATCCCCTACGCCCTGGAAGAGGCCCCGACTGACGCGACGGCACCAGAGGCTACTCGTACGGTTTGACTACCCGGCCACTACGGGGTGGATGGCAATGATGTCGCCGTTGCCCCGTGTGACTCATCGTGTGACTCGGACGCCGGCGAATGCTGCCGAACACTCCCGGTCGCGGACGGACGTTGCGGGCACACGTCCAGATCACGGCGCCCGCTCGAGGACGCGCCAGGACGGGCCGGGAGTAATTCGTAAACAGCAGGTCAGGGGTTCAAGCCCCCCCGTCGGCTCTCTTCTCACCAGATAGAGTGGCCCCGTTCGGAAGGTGCCGGATGGGGCCATCTGGCGCCTACCACCCTAACTGACGGCTACCCGGCCGCCTGCGAACGCCTGATCGCCCGGCCCACCTTGTCCGCCGCCTCGTCGTCCATCTCGTCCAGCATGTGAGCGTAGGCGTCATTAGCGCCCACTACGATCAGCCACCTGCTCGAGCAGGCCCCATCGGAGCCGGGCCCCATCGGAGGCATCGCACCTCGTGGTGGGCGAGGAGCGCGTGGAGGTGCCCGCGCCGCTCGTGCGCCTGATGGTGCAGTGGCTGCGCTCGTGGAGCGCGGAGAACCGGTGACGCTGGTTTCCGAGGACAGGTTGCTGACCACCCAGCAGTCGGCGGACCTGCTCGGCGTCTCCCGCCAGTACTTCGTGCAGCTGCTGGCGGGGCCACGGGGGCCTGACCAACCACCCCAAGGACCGCCACGTCCTCGCCGCGGTAATCCACGCCGGCGCGAGCGTCATCGTGACGAGCGATCTGCGCGACTTCCCGCGGCGGGCGGTCGCGCCCTACGGCATCAAAGCGCAGTCGCCCGATGACTTCCTGTGCGCGCTGCTGGACGCGTTCCCCCAGCAGATGCCGGCGATCATCGCCGAGCAGGTGGCCAGTCTGAAGAGGTCGCCCAAGGCGCCGGAGGACGTCCTCGCGGCGGTGGGTCTCATCGCGCCGCAGTTCGCAAGCCGCATGAGGCGCCTGATTCGCCGGCCGGGTCGGTGAGCGGCCCGTTCGCAGCCGAGACTTACGGATCAGCGAGAGCCGTGGCGCCGCCGGCACCCGGAGCGGGTGTGTGACAATCTTTGTGACAGTAGTCATGCCCGGCGGGGGCGCCACAGCGGCATGAAAATAGGCGGCCGGTGCCGCTATCCTGGGGCGTGGCGGCGGGTGTCGGAAGGCCGGCTTGTGACTGGTGCTGCGAGCCCGCGTGACCGTAGGGCCTGGGTGGCCCGAGGCACCACTGACTGTTGCTCCCCGCGGGGAAGCACGCACAGCAGACTCTGCGACGAGGGGTCCCCCGCCCGCCGCCGGTCGCCCGGGCGCGTGGCGCCGGAGGAGGTCGGGATGGACGTCGTGTACGAGCGCTGTTGCGGGTTGGACATCCACAAGCGGACGGTGGTGGCGTGCCGGATCGTGCCGGATCGTGCGGGAGGCCGGCGAAGGAGATCCGGTCGTTCGGCACGATGACGGACGACCTGCTGGCGCTGGCCGACTGGCTGGCGGCCGGTGGGGTGACGCACGTGGCCATGGAGTCGACCGGGGTCTACTGGAAGCCCCTCTACAACCTGCTGGAGGGCTTCGGTTCGCTGCTGGTGAACGCGCAGCATAGCAAAGCAACCCCAACAGACTACCCCTATTAGCAGCACGGTCTTTTCGGGCGCGACGGTCGCGGTCACGGATCCCACCCATCCGCTCTACGGGCTGCGCCTGCCGCTGGCTGAGGTCGCCAACAAGCCACAGCTCGGGCGGGCCTGTGTCGTCTGGCTGCAGCCGGGGTCGCCCGCCTTGTCCCGCTGGCGGCCACGGACCTGGGCGGCGGGCACCCCCGCCGCCGGACTGTCGCGTGTCGGTCGACGGCCTGCGTCGGCTGCTGGCGGTGGTAGCGTCCCTGGGAATCTGCTTCCCGGAGGACGGACATGGCCGTAGCGGAGTCGTCGCCATCCCCTGCCGCACCTGAGCAGAGTGCCGCATCTGAGCAGCCGGCAACTGCCCCTCCCTCTGGGGGCCGCCCGTCCCCCTCGTGCCCCTCGTGCCCCCCGTGCCGGCGCCGCCGGCGGTGGAGGTGGTAGTGCCCCAGCAGGTCTGGCCCCGCCTGGCCCCGCCCGCGCGGGCTCGCGTGCGCCAGACGTTCACCCGCGTCCTGCAGGAGGTGCTCGATGACCGCAACCGCGACCGCCGCGACGACCGCCCTGCTCCCGCCCAGCGCAGAGAAGATTACCGCGCGTCACCGTGAGCGCGCGCCTACATCTCTATTCGCCAGTCGACGCCCCGGCAGGTCCAGCGCAACCGCGAGGGCCAGCGCAACCAGTACGCCCTGGTCGAGCGCGCCATCGCCCTGGGCTGGCGTCCCGAGCGCGTGCACGTCATCGACGCTGACCTGGGGCAGTCGGGCCAGGACAGCACCCGCCGCGGGTTCCGGGACCTGGTGGCAGAGGTCTCGCTGGGCGCGTCGGCCTCGTCCTCGCCTACGAGGCCAGCCGCCTGGCGCGCCGCAACGCGGATTGGTACGCCCTGCTGGACCTGGCGACCGTCGTCGGCGTGCTCATCGCCGACGTGGACGGCGTCTACGACCCCCGCAGTTACAACGACCGCCTCCTGCTGGGGCTGCGCGGGATGCTCAGCGAGGCCGAGCTGCACCTCTTGCACCTGCGCCTGGAAGCGGGGCGCCGGCGCCAGGTCGAGCGTGGCACCTACCGCCAGCGTCTGCCCACCGGCTTGGTGCGCTTGCCCGATGGTCGCGTGGTGAAGGACCCCGACCAGCAGGTGCAGCGGGCGCTCGCCCTGGTCTTCGCCCGGTTCCGGGCGCTGGGCTCCTGCCAGAAGGTGCTGCGCGCCTTGCGCGACGAGGGCGTCCGCTTGCCCCGCGGGCAGACGGCCGGCCCCGCGGCCGGGGAGCTGCTCTGGAAGCCGCCCACGGAAGGGGCGGTCTATGAGGTGCTGCGTAACCCGGCCTACGCCGGCGCCTTTGTCTATGGCCGGCACACGCGCCAACACGCGCCGGGACCGCCCTCTGGGCCCGCCGCTCGCCGCGTGTACCGGCCGGTGGAAGCATGGCCCGTGGTGCGGCAAGACGCCTACCCGGCGTACCTGCCCTGGGAGGACTTCGTGGCGAACCAGGCGCGGCTCCGCGACAACGCCAGCAGCTTCGCCCGCCGGGCGCGGGCCACCCCACGCCCCGGCAGCGCCCTGCTGGCAGGGCTCGTTGCCTGCGGGCACTGCGGGCGGCAGCTGCACGTCGTCTACCGCGCCCAGCCCTGGTACCGGTGCGCCGCGCTCCAGAAAGTCTACGGCCGCACGGGCTGCCTGCACCTGGCCGGCCCTCCCATTGATGCCGCCGTCGTGGAGGCGTTCTTCGCGGCCCTGGCGCCGGCCGAGCTGGACCTCCTGGAGGAGGTCCTCGCCACACAGCAGGCCGACCACGCCCGGCTCGTCCAACACCACGTCGACCAGGTGACCCGGGCCGAGTACGAGGCCCGGCTGGCGCACAAGCAGTACCAGGCCGTCGACCCCGACCACCGCCTGGTCGCCGCCGAGCTGGAGCGGCGCTGGGAGGTGGCCCTGCAGGCCCTCGCCGCGGCGCGCGAAGCGGCCGAGCGCTTCGCCCAGGGCCCGCCGGCCTCGGCGTTGGACCCCACGCTCCGAGCGCAGCTGCAGGACGTCGGCCGCCACCTGCCCGCCCTGTGGGCCAGCGAGCGGCTCGAACCCTTACATAAGAAGGAGTTGCTGCGCAGCCTCATCCGCCGCGTCGTCCTCACCCGGCCAGAGCCGGCCACGCTGGAGGTCAAGATCGTCTGGGTCAGCGGCGCCGTCACCCCCCTCGTCCTGCAGCCACCGACCTACCGGACCATCGAGATGCGGGGCTACGCACACCTGGCCACCCAGATCCTGGCCTTGAGCCGCGTGGGCCTCCGGGACCAGGACATTGCCACCCGGCTCGCCGCCCAGGGCTACCGCTCGGCTCGGCAGCAGCCCATCACCAAGGACCTGGTGGGTAAGATCCGCCGGGCGCACGGCGTGGACGGGGTGCGGCAGCAGTTCCGCTCGCGGGACCGGATCGAGGGGCAGTGGACGGTCTATGGCCTGGCGCGGGCGCTGCACGTCCGGCGCACCTGGCTCTACAGCCGCATCGCCGCCGGCACCGTCCCCGCGCACCGGCACGCGGTCACCGGCCACTACCTCATCCCGGACGACCCCGCGCTGCTGGAGCGCCTCCGAGCGCAGCGGCCGGCCGGCCGCCGGGCCCCGTCCACCACGGAGCCGGAGGGGACGGGATGCGACCGTTAGGCCAGTCCTCGCTCTGGCTCCAGCGGGCCCGCCGCCCCGGCCGCGGGCTCAGGATCCCCGAGCGGCTCGACCCCCGCCGGCAAGACTTTGCCGACGTAGAAGCTCCGCGTGCGCTGGCGGTAGCTCCAGTAGAAGCCGTACCAGTAGGGGCCGTGGCCGGGACCGTGCGGTGGGCACTTCCGGCAGCCGGGCTTGCCGCAGCGCACGTACTGCTGCCGGTAGCTGACCCTGTCGGGCCGCCCGTTTGGCGCCGGGGCCCGGCGAGCCTTGCCCAGAGCCATACTCAATCATTACATAAGCAGCCAGCGCTGCACCACCTCATTGCGATGGCGGTCAGGCCCACCGCGCGTGAGACTACGGAGACTACGAGTCCAAGGAGGGCATTCTCTTGACATCGTCAAGGCCGTCCCGGGCCGGAAGACGGACGTGCGCGACTGCGAGTGGCTGGCCGACCTGCTGCGCCATGGCCTGCTGCGGGCGAGCTTCGTGCCCGACCGGCCCCAGCGAGAGCTGCGCGAGCTAACACGGTACCGGACCTCGTTGGTGCGGGCGCGCGCGGCGAGGCCAACCGCCTGCAGAAGACCCTGGAGGGCGCCAACGTTAAGCTGGGCGCAGTGGCCACGGACATCCTGGGCAAGTCCGGGCGGGACATCCTGGCGGCGCTCATCGCCGGCGAGACCGACGCCGCGGCCCTGGCCGACCTGGCCCGGGGCTCTTGCGTAAGAAGCTCCCGCAGTTGGAGCAGGCCCTCACGGCGGACGTGGGCGCCACCAGCGCTTCCTCCTCGCCCAGCACCTGGCCCACATCGACTTCCTGGACGCGCCGTCGAGCGCTTCAGCGCCGAGCCTCCGCGAGCGCCTGCGCCCTTTCGAGGCGACCCTCGCCCGGCTGGACACCATCGGGGGTGGGCGCCGCACGGCGGAGGTCCTGGTGGCGGAGGTGGGAACGGACCTGCGCCGCTTCCCCACGGCGAAGCATCTGGCCTCCTGGGCGGGGATGTGCCCCGGCCACCACGAGAGCGCGCCGGCAAGCGCACCAGTGCCAAGACCCGCAAAGGCAGTAAGTGGCTGCGCGCGCCTTAGTGGAGGCGGGCCCAGGCCGCCGGGCGCGGAAGAAGTCGCCCACCTCCCGCACCGCGCAGTTCCAGCGGCTGGTCGCCCGCCGTGGGAAGAAGCGCGCGCGGTGGCGGTCGGACACACCATCCTCACCATGGCCTACCACCTGCTCACGCAGGGCACCACCTTCCACGACCTCGGCCCCACCTACTTCGATGAGCGCGACCGCCGGCAACTGAGCGCGCTTGGTGGGTCGCCTTGAGGCCCTCGGGCACAAGGTCACCCTCGAACCCGCCGCGGCCTGACCGTGGCCCACCGCGGATTTTCACAGCAGTCATGGCCGGACTGGGCCGTGCTAGACGGTACGCCAGCGGAACGCTCCAGGACCAGTACCGCGCGCGCCGCTGGTCACGTGACCCCTAAGGGAGCGAGCACAGCAGGCACACGGCCGTGAGATCCACCCGGCGGGGGAACCAACGCCGGGCCGGCTGGCGTTCTGGCTCCAGTGCCGCCAGGCGCCCGGCGCTCCTCACTGAACTGGCAGGCGCCGACGACGCACCCTGAGTGAGGGCGTATCCTGAAAGGGAAGGAGGGAGTTGTGCGATGGCGGCCGCAACGGCACCCGCACCCGCAGCCGCGCCGGCGCCCCACCGCTTTACGGTGGCCGAGTACTACCGGATGGCGGAGGTCGGCATCCTGGGCGAGGACGACCGGGTGGAGCTGCTCGGCGGGCAGATCGTCGACATGAGTCCCATTGGCCCCGGCCACGCCTACACGGTGGACCGCTGCGGCGAGGCCTTCGCCGGGCTGCTGATCGCCCGACGGGTGATTCTCCGGACGCAGAACCCGCTCGGTTTGGGCGAGTACGACGCCCCCCAGCCGGACGTGGCTGTGGTACGCCCCCGGCCCGACCGCTACGCCAACGAGCACCCCGGCGCGGCGGACGTGTGGCTCGTGATTGAGGTTGCGGACAGCTCGGTCGCCGCCGACCGCTCCACCAAGCTGACGCTCTACGCCTTGGCGGGCATCCGCGAGGCCTGGCTGGTGAACTTACCAGAGCGCCGCTTAGAGGTGTACCGGGAGCCCCGTGCGGACGGATACGCTCTCTCCCGGCCCTACCGGGCCGGTGAGCGGGTGGCTCCCCTCGCGATTCCCGAGCTGGAGCTGGCCGTTGCTGACCTGCTGCCTCCGAGCGCCATGAAGCGGGACCCGGACCTGGGGCGCTGAGTCAGCCGCGCAGGAGGACACCATACGGATCGTCCAGCATCGAGGACCGTCGGGTTGAGCTTAGCGGCGGCGCCGCTGCTCCTGGCTGGCGAGGGGCGTGTGGACATATCCGCGCCGCGCGTGCGCCTGATAGTACAGTGACTGCGTTCGGCGAACTGGGGAGAACGGGTCATCTTCAGTTCCCGCCGTATCCCCACGTGGAGCCCGGCTGGGTCTCGCCCAGTGCCGGCCAGGCGTATGGACGTCCCATCCGCGTGGGGCGTATCGTAGAAGCAGATCTCCTTGAACTCAAACGGGCGGCCGTCTCTGGCCCTGTCTAAACCCTTCCCGGCTACCCGGCGGCTCCAGGGGAGCAGAGCAGGAGTCACCTAGACATGGACGCGCCACGCACGGGTACCGCGGACACAGGCACTCCGGGCAGGGAGGCAACGCCTGCCGACGTGCGATCCATCGGGGCCGGCGGTCGGCTGGATCCCCGCACCACGCTCGACCACGTCCACCTGACGGTGCACGATCTGGAGCGCGAGGTGGCGTTCTACCGGGAGGTCCTGGGCCTGCAGGTGCACCGGCGGGGGGCAGGCTACGCCGCGCTGGGCGCCGGAAGGCATGACCTCTTGCACCTCACTGAGCGCCGCGACGCCCCCCGCGTAAGCGGCGCGGCCGGGCTGTACCACTTCTGCCTGCTCGTTGCCCAGCGGGTGGAGCTGGCGCAGCTCCTGCGGCGGATCGCCCGCTCGCGCACGCCCGTCCAGGGGCTGGTCGATCATCGCTTCAGCGAGGCCATCTATCTCCCGGATCCTGAGGGGAACGGGCTGGAGCTGAACTGGGATCGCCCGCGCCATCAATGGCCACCCCTGGATACAGTGCTGCGGCTGGGCAATGGCCGGCTGGACGTGGAGGGGTTGGACGCCTTGCTCGACGGCGCGCCCGCGCCCTGGCCCGGGCTGGCCGCAGACACGACCATCGGCCACGTCCATCTGCACGTCGGCGATCTGGACGCGGCAGAGGCGTTCTACGTTGGGGCGGTGGGCTTCGAGAAAACGATGGCTGTGCCCGGCCAGGCGGTGTTCGTCTCCGCCGGGGGCTACCATCACCACGTGGCCTTCAACGTCTGGTCCGGCAGGGGCGTCCCGGTCGCGGCGCCGGAGGCCGCCGGTCTGCGCTATTTTGCCGTGCGGCTGGTAGATGAGGCCGAGCGAGGGGGCGTCGTCGGACGCCTGCGCGCCGCCGGGCTGGCGGTTGAAGAGACGCCTCAGGGACCGCTGGTGCGCGACCCGGCAGGCAACGCCGTCGTCCTCCGCACCGGGGAGGCCGAATGACGCACCGGCCGTCCGACGGCGGAACGGGAACCTCGCACCGCAAAGGGGGTGTACGGACATGGAAGCGTTCACCGGACGGCTGAGTGAAGACTTCCACTTCCACCTGTACTTTTCAGCTGAGACGCGGCCGTCGGCGCTGGCCATCCGGGAGCGCCTCGCGGGCGTGACCGACTTCCAGTTCGACCTGCCCCCGGTGCGGGAGCGCCCGGTCGGCCCGCACCGCTGGCCGATCTGGAGCCTGTGGGTCGACCGAGCGAACTTCGCCGCCGCCACGCTATGGATGATGCGTCACCACGGTCCACACGCCGTCCTCGTGCACCCGGAGACGGGCGACGGCCTGGCCGACCACTCGGCGCACGCCCTGTGGCTGGGCACGCCCCTCCCCCTCAACCTAGAGGTGTTCCGCGCCCCGGAAAGCGCGCCCCTTCCCTGAGCCGCAGGCCCCCCGGGGTCAGCTGCAGTCGGCGGTATAGAGGGTGGCCAGGATACCGGCGAATTGTTGCGGGTCACGTGCCATGGTCAGCACCACGTCGTTGAGCTCCGCCTGGGCGCGGTTCCACGGCTGCGGCAGCTTGCCTTTCCACAGCCCGCTCCACACCTTGGCCTGGGTACGAAAGGCGTCTGCTTCGTTGCCAAGACAGGTCGTCCCCCGCCCCAGCTTGCCGGCTACGTCGTCCGCGGCGTGCTGGAGCTCGTGGGCCAGCACGGTCGCTCGCTCCCAGTCGCTGTAGGCGTCCATGCTGGTGTCGATGGTGATGGTGCCGCTGCCGGCGCGGTAGGATCCCAGCGTGCTGGCCGCCGTGCGGTCGCGGCGCAGCTGCACGCCGGTGTCGGCCGCCGTGCGTAGGAGCGGCTGTCCCTCGCCCCCTTCCAGCAACACCTTGACCGCCCCGTAGAGGAAAGGGTCGGTCTGGAGGCAGCCACGGGCCCCCACGGCAAGGCACAGGGGGACGGCGTTCTCCCCCCGCTCCGCCGCGTTACGCAGGGGCACGGCAAAGGTCCCGGCGGTGCGCGGGGCCCCGAAGTGGAACTGCGCTCGCTCCCCGGGGGGGGCGTCCCAGGCCCCGGCGGCGGTGAGCGTCAGGGGCTGGCCCCCGGGGACGTCGTAGACGACGAAGCTCAGGCTGAAGCGACGCGGTGCGCCACAATCGTTGCGCAGGGTGGCCAGAACCCCGTCCGCGTCCACGGCGGAGCGCTCCACGGTCACCAGGCACGGCTCCGCCCCCGGCTGGCCCCCCGGCCGCGTCGCCGGGGCCAGGGCGCCCCGGGCCAGCCCGTCGATGGCCAGGCGGAAACGGCCCTCCCAGGTCCCCTGGTCGAGGACCAGATCCCCGTAGTTGGTGGCGTTGATCCCGAACAGGTCTACGTCGCCAATGGACTGGACGTGCAGCAGGGTAGGGGCGGCCTCACCTGTCTCCCACTTGACCAGGTAGATCGGGTCGCCGATCTTGACCAGCCCGGCCGAGAGCCACGGCCGGCCGAGTGGGTAACGGCGCAGGGTGTCCAGATCGACCTCCCGTCGATCTCCCCAGTTCACCGGGCGCCCGGCCAGCCCCCGCGTGTCCCCGGCCCAGTGCAGGCTCCCACCCCCGGCGATCCATAGGTGCGGCGTGCCATGGAGCTGTACCACCGCCCCGTCGGCGCCGGCCGGCAGGAGGCCCTGCTGATGGGGCGTGTCCTGGGCGGCTTGGGCGCCCGTGTTGGGACCGGCCAGGCAAGCCCACAAGACCGCCAGCAGCACCACCAGCCGGCGCACCAGCTTCATCTCCAGCAACGACGCCCTGGCCTGCCGGGAGTGGCGCGCGGGGTGGCGCCCGAGTCCCTCAAGGGTCGAGATCGAGGGCCGCGGCCACGGCGTTCAGGGTCTCCGTCTCCTCCCGGGAGACCTGGACGCCCCCGATCCCCAGGAAGCCCCCTTCCTTGGCCGCTTCGGCCACCTTGCGGCCGATAGCCAGCACCCAGCGCTTGTAGCCGTCCTGCTCCGCCGGCGCCGCCTTTACGGCCAGGATGGCCAGCGCCTGCCGGCACTGCTCTACCGCCTGGCGCTGCAGCTCGGCCCCGCTCCCGCTCAGGTCAGGGGAAGGGAGCGTCCCCGCCAGGCGCGCCCCGTTCCCCGGGCGCTCGCGATCGGCCATGGCCACGGCCGCGACCAGCTCATTCGCCGCGGGCTGCCGGCGTGTCTGCTCCAGGGTTTCCACCATGCAGGTGAGCTCGCGGACCCTCTCTGCCGGGCTGCTCTTGCCTGAAGCGATCACGGCCAGGCTGATGGCCACCGGCAGCTGGGAAAGGGTTTGCCACTCTTCCACGGTGTAGTCGAGGCGTGCAGTCACGGGCGGTTGTCCTTGCCCAGAGTCTAACAGCGTCCTGGGCGCGGCCGTCAGACGACTGGAACGAGAACCCACGCCCCTAGGGGCGCAGCACACGCCCCTGCAGCTCCGCCGTGCTGCGCAGCATCCGGTCGGCCGTGAGGGGGTCGACCCGCACCACCGCCGGCTCGGCCCAGCCGGACCAGTCAAAGGAAGGGTCTTGACGCGGGTCAGTGCGCAGGCTGAGGCGGATGGTCTGCCCGGCCCAAGGGCCCAGGTCGACGACTACGTCCAGACTGGGGCTGAGGAACGGGGCCCAGGCCGGCAGGGTCAGGAGCGCGCTGGCCAGCAGACCCGGTCCCCAAGGCGGCCGTCCGGACGAGCGTCTCGCCCGCAGGGGCATGGCGCTCTGCAGGCCGGCAAGAGGCTTGCCCGGTCGGCCGGCGATGGGGGGGCTGCTCACCCGCGTGGGGGACGTAGTTGACGGCGCACAGCGGGGGCTAGCTATCAGCTGAGACGTTCGGGCGACGTCGAACCGTACGACATCGATGGCGGTACGGCACAAACATGCCGGTCCGCACTCAGGCCTCCCCGCTCGCCGCCCCCGGCTCCTGAGCCCCTGCCCCGTCAAAGCCCGGATCATCGGCTGGGGTGACCGGCGCCGCATTCGCCGCGTACGCCTCCGTCTCGGCCATGGTGGCGTCCACGTCTTCTGCAGCCCCGACGGGGGCCGAGCCGGTAGACGGTGTGTCGAGTGCCGGCTCTTGGCTCGGGGGAGGGCCGATGAGCGGGAGCTGCATCCCCGGCGCGGCCCGTACCACAGTCAGCGACCCTTCCTGGCCCAGGGCGCGGTGCTGCCCCGTCCCGATGGGACAAAAGAGGTCGTAGACCCCAGGGCTGCTGAACGTGACCTGCAGGCGCACCGTACCGGACGTGCCAATCCCGTCCGTCTCGGCGTACAGGCCGTCTCCCTCCACCGCCAGGGCGTGTGGGATAGCCCCATGGTTGGTGACGGTGAAGCGTACCGGACGGTCAGCCGCCAGGGTGACGTGCGAAGGGCTCAGCGCCCACTCCGACAGGTCGACGCGGACATCCTGGACCACCCCCTGGGCCACGGGGAGGGCCCAGGCCACGCCCGGCGTGGCGCCGTCGCCGGGGCGGAGGGAGTGACAGGGCAGCCCGCCGCTGCCAATCAGGGCAATGACCGGGAAGAGGGCCCAACGAGCCAGACGCCGGCGCATAGCTTAGTTGACGAAGGGGATCCAGTCCTCGGCGCGGGGCACCTCGCGCCGAGGGATGCGCCCCCCGGACTCCCAGCGTGCGGTACCCGCCGGCTCCCCCAATTCCTGTGGCACGGCTGGCGCGCCGCGGGCTGCGTCGGCGCTGGGGCGCAGCTGAAGCAGCTTCTCCACCTCCCGCCGCTTATAGAGCCGGCGCCGGCGGATCCCCTGACGGTAGCTCTGGAGCAAGCCCCGGCTGACGTAGGCGTACAAGGTGGCGGCCTTGATCCCCAACGAGGCACACGCCTCGGCCGCCGTCAGATACTCCTCCCCGTCCAGGTTCACCAAGGTCTTCCGCTCTCTACCAACTATACCCGCTCCCCGGCCATGCAGTGAAATCAATACCCATGCGGTAATATCAACCCAAGGAGGGAAGAGGTAATGGCCCCGTTCACGCCGCTGCGCCCGCACCCCCGGTTGCGCCTCCAGGACATCGCTGAGCCAGACTTGATCAGGGAGGTCTTCCCCTATAGCGCCGTACCGCGCAGCGAGTTTGAGCGGGACGAGATGCCCCTTTCGGCGGCGCCGGAGCTGTGGATCACGGACACCACCTTCCGCGACGGGCAGCAGGCGCGTGAGCCCTATACGGTGGAGCAGATCAGAGACATCTTTGACCTGCTCCACCGCCTGGACGGGGACAGCGGCCTGATCCGGCAGTGCGAGTTCTTCCTCTACTCGGAGAAGGATCGGGCGGCGCTGGAGGCCGTCCTCTCCCGTAACTACCGCTATCCTGAGGTGACCGGCTGGATCCGCGCCGTCAAGTCTGATTTTCAGCTGGTCAAGGGGGCCGGGCTCAAGGAGACCGGCATCCTTACCTCCTGCTCGGACTACCACATCTTCAAGAAGCTGAGCCTGACCCGCGGCCAGGCGATGCGTTTCTACCTGGACGTGATCGACGCCGCCCTGGATGCCGGGATCACCCCCCGCTGCCACTTCGAAGATCTCACCCGCGCCGACGTTCACGGCTTCGCCCTCCCCTTCGCCCAGGCCCTCATGGAGCGGGCGTCACAGGGTGCGGTGCCGATCAAGATCCGCCTCTGCGACACCATGGGCGTGGGCCTCCCCTGGCCGGCGGCCGCCCTCCCGCGGGGCGTGCCCAAGCTGGTACGGGCCTTTGTCGACGAGGCCGGCGTACCGCCGTCGCAGCTGGAGTGGCACGGCCACAACGACCTCTTCAAGGCCCACGCCAACTCCGTGGCTGCCTGGCTCTACGGCTGCGCTGCTATCAACGCCACGCTCCTCTCCACTGGGGAGCGCACCGGCAACTCCCCGCTGGAAGGTGCAGTGATGGAGTACCTCAGCCTGGCCGGCCGGCCCCAGGGCGTAGATACCCGCGTCCTGACCGAAACGGCCACCTACATGCGCGAAGTCTGTGGCGTCCCCATCCCCGCCGGCTACCCCCTCCTGGGCTCAGAGTTCAACGTCACGCGTGCGGGGATCCACGCCGATGGCCTGCTCAAGGACGAAGAGATCTACAACGTGTTCGACACCGAGCTTCTCCTTGGGCGTCCGGTGGGCGTGGGCGTGAACGATAAGTCGGGTGTCGCCGGCGTGGCCCTGTGGGTCAACCAGGCGCTGAAGGGGAAGGGTGGCGCCCGGCTGGACAAGCACCATCCCGGAGTGGCGGCCATGCACCGCGCCGTCCAGCAACGGTACCTCGCCGGACGGGCGTCCTCCATGACCCAGGACGAGCTGATGACCCTGGCGCGCGAGCATCTGCCGGAGCTGTTTGAGGCCCCGGCCGGTGCCATGGCGGGCCAGCCGGGGGGGAGGGACCAGGGAAGGCCCGGCCTTACCCCCCGGTGACGATGTTCAGCAGGCGTCCCTTGACGTAGATGAACTTGGCCCGTCCGGGATCGGCGACCAGCTCCCGGATACGCGGTCGTTCCATGGCCCCTTCACGCACCTGAGCTTCCGTTGCCTCCATGGGAAGCTCCATGCGGTCGCGGACGCGCCCGTTCACCTGCACGACGATCAAGGCCACGTCGTCGCGGGTTAGGGCCTCGTCCCACAGCGGCCATTCCTGGGCGTGGACACTCCCGGCGGGGCCGAAAGGCGCCGCCGCGTCGCCGGCGCTAAAGGGCCCGGGCGCGGCCCTGCCGAAGCCACCGGTGGCCTGCCACAAGCCTTCGGCCAGAAAAGGGGCCGCCGGGGCCAGCAAGCGCACCAGCGTCTCTATGCCCTCCTGGAACGGGGCCGTCCGCCAGCGCCCTTCCCGGAAGCGCTCCCCCAAGGTGTTGGCGAACTCCATCAGGGCGGCGACCATGGTATTGAAGCGGAAACGCTCCACATCCGCCGTTACCCGCGCCACCGTCTTGTGGCGCGCCCTGGTCAAGGGCTCGTCCGTCTCGCTGAAGCGCTCCCCGCCGGCCTCCGCCCACGACCGCAGCACCAGGTCCCACACCCGCCCCAGGAAGCGGAAGGTGCCATTGATGCCCCGCTCGTCCCAGGCCACCTCCTGGTCGAAGGGGGCCATGAACAGCTCGTAGAGGCGCAGACTGTCTGCCCCGTAGTCGGCCACCACCTCGTCCGGGGTAATCACGTTGCGTAGGGACTTGGACATCTTGGTGGCGCGCAGCTCCACCTCTTCCGGGGCCAGGCGCTCGGCCTCCTCGGGGGTGATCGGCACCCACTCCTCCACCGCCTGGGAGTCGCTTGCCCGCCGGTGCGGGGTGTTCACCACCAGCATGCCCTGGTTCTTCAAGCGCAGGAAGGGCTCCTGGAAGGGCACCAGGCCGGCGTCATACATCACCCGCGTCCAGAAGCGGGCGTACAGCAAGTGCAGCACGGCGTGCTCCGCCCCGCCGACGTACTGGTCGACGGGCATCCAGTAGCGCATCCGCGCCGGCTCGAAAGGCCCGCCGTCGTAGTCCGGGCTGGTGAAGCGCAAGAAGTACCAGGAGGAACAGGCGAAGCCCCCCATGGTGTCCGTCTCTCGCTCCGCCGGGCTACCACATTCGGGACAGACGGTCTGCACCCACTGAGCCGCCCGAGCCAGGGGGGAGCGTCCGGTGCCGTCCGGCGTGAAGTCCACCATCTCCGGCAGCTCCACCGGCAGCCGGTCCTCCGGGACGGGTACCTCGCCGTGCGTCGGGCAGTAGACGATGGGGATGGGGGTGCCCCAGTACTTCTGGCGCGAGATCAGCCAGTCACGCATGCGATAGTTGACCGCGCGCCGCCCCTTACCGGCCGCCGCCACCCGGGCGCTGACGGCGGCGCTGCCGTCGCTCGTCGCCTCCATGACGCGGCGCTCCATCTGCCCGGGATCGAAGCCCCAGGACGCGGCCAGCTCCTGGCGCTCCTGCGGGGACAGCTTTTTCCAGTCCCCTGCGGTGAAGGTACCGTCGAACCGACCGGAGCCGACCATCTCGCCCGGGCCGGTGTAGGCGTCCGGCAGGTCGTCCCCCGTCCAGCCGGGGGGGGCGATGACCACCTTGATGGGGATGCCGTACTGCTTGGCGAAGGCAAAGTCCCGGGTGTCGTGGGCCGGGACACCCATGACCACCCCGGTGCCGTAGGTCGCCAGGACGTAGTCTGCAACCCACAGCTGCACCCGCTCCCCGTTCAAGGGGTTGACGGCGTAGCTCCCGGTGAAGACGCCGGTCTTCTCCCGTTCGGTGGACAGGCGGTCGATCTCGCTCGTGGCCTTAGCCCGCTCGACGTAGGCCATGACTTCGGCGTGATGCTGTGGCGTGACCAGGGTCTCTACCAGGGGATGCTCCGGGGCAATGACCATGAAGGTGACGCCGAACACGGTGTCCGGCCGGGTTGTGAACACCGGTAGCGCCTGGCCGCTCTCGGTGACAAAGGCGATCTCCGTGCCCTCGCTGCGTCCGATCCAGTTTTCCTGCATCAGCTTGATGCGCTCGGGCCAGTCGATCTCGCGCAGCCCGTCCAGGAGCTGGTCGGCGTAGGCCGTGATCTTGAAGTACCAGGCCGGAATCTGCTTCTTGGTCAGGCCCCCGTGGCCCCGCCAGCAGACGCCGTCCTGGGCTTCTTGATTGGACAGGGTGGTCTGGCAGGTAGGGCACCACCACTGCCACTGGGTATCGCGGTAGGCCAGGCCCCGCCGGTACAACTGCAGGAAAAACCACTGTGTCCAGCGGTAGTATTCGGGCTGCGAGCTGTCGATCTCCCGTGACCAGTCAAACGAGATGCCCAGCAGGTCGAACTGGCGCCGGTAGTTGGCCGCATTGCGGTCGGTGGCGACACGCGGGCTGACGCCGGTCAAGATGGCGTACTGCTCCGTGGGCTCGCCAAAGGCGTCCCACCCCATTGGGTGCAGGACATTGAAGCCGCGCATACGCAGGTAGCGGCTCAAGGTGTCCGTGGGGACATAGTTGCGGCAGTGCCCCACCGACAGGCCGTCGCCGGACGGGTAGGGAAAAAAGTCCAGGCAGTAGTACTTTGGCTTTCCGCCGGCCTCATGGCCGGCGTACAGCCCCTGCGCCTGCCACCGCCGCTGCCAGCCGCTCTCCAAGGCCTTGACGAGCTCCCGATCGTAGGCCGGGGGGGCCCCGACCTGCCCCCAGCGGCGCCCCTCCGCCGTCACGGTCTGTGGTCGCTCAACGGTCGTCATCGACCCCGTTCCTTTCCTCTCTCCCGGCAAGTCGCCGGCTTCAGCAGTCGCCCCCAAAAAAGTACGCCCCCGTCCCCATCAGGGACGGAGGCGTTCTGCTCCGCGGTACCACCCAGGTTGACGCCGGCCCGGCCGCCCGTACCTCCCGTTCCCGGAGACCTCCACCCACCGGGGGGCGAAGCCGGGAATACAGGAGACGGCACTGCCACGGGCCGGCGCCCGCTCGATCCGCGTAACGGTGCGTCCCGGGGCCGCCTCATGCCCGCATACACCGAGAGCAACCCCAGGTAGCAGTCCCTCAGGGTAGCCCCGCGATGACGCGAGCTTCGACGGCCCGGCTCACAGGCGAGTTCGACGGCCGGAGGACGCCCTGCGGGACGCCAGTCGGGGCCCCATGCGCGTCACTTTCATGCGCGCCTCACACCGAGCGGCGCGCTCTCTGTAGGCCCGGTGATCTACTACCCCTGATCGTCGCCGGTGTATTCGGTTGGTGCAAGCCCCTGGTGACCCCCGCCGGGTGGCGGTAGGCAACTCCGGTGGCTCAATTATAGAGACGCCGTGGAGGGCGTCAAGGAGCGGCCGTCTTGTGAGGCGTGGTGATGAAGGATCGGCACCCGCGGGCGGCTGGGGAAGGACTTCCTCAAGCGCCTCGATCAGGTGTGGCAGGTCGCGCATGACCGTCTCCCAGACCTCGGCCAGGTCGACCCGGTCGTACTCATGGATCATCCGGTTGCGCATCCCCACCATCTAACGCCACGGGAGGCCAGGGAGGGTGGCGCGTGCGGCGGCGGATATCCGCCGAGCCGCCTCGCCGATGACCTCGAGGCGACGCACGACGGCGTCCTGACACTGCCGGTCGGCGACGAATCCCTCCCCGGTCTTTCCGGCCATGTACGACCACGCCAGGCGGGCGCTGAGCAGGACGTCCAGCAGCGACGCAGCCTCTCGCAGAGCGAGGGGCGGCTCAGGCAGAGGCATCCGCCGTGACGCCGGGAAGAGCAACGGCCGAGTCGAGGATCGCCCGGCGTCTGATCCAGTTGTCGCTCTCCTCCACCGCCTGGCGCGTGACGAGGTGGACGGGTCCGTGCATCAACGGTCACGGGCAAGGAGTGCATCCGGCTGGTGGTCCTGCCCGCCTCTGACTCCACCTACTAGAATGACGCAGTCTCGCCTCTCGCCGTTGGCTGAAGACCAGGGCGTCGCGCTCATGGGAGGCATGACCGACCGGGGGCGGCAGGCGCGGTATAGTCCCGCCGTGGCTGGGCCGGCAGCGACGCGCCACGAAGCGCTGGAAGCGCAGGCGCAACGGGGGGATCTGGCGCGTTACGCGTCCGATTACCTGGCGGCCCGCGCCCCCCTGGGTATCAGCCTGGCCAGTGGGGCCATTGCCGCCCTGGGGGTCTATGCCGTCCCCGTTGTGGTGGTGGTGGCGAGCTTTCTCCTGCTCCGGCTGGCATACCTGGCCGTCGTCCCGGTCTCTGCCCTGGTGGTGAGCCTTTTCCGGTGGACGGGCAACATCCAGGGACGGGCCCCCGCCGCCCCGGCGGTCGTACCCACTCCGGCCGCTCCCCTGCCGGCGCCTACCACTGGAATGGAGCCGATGATGGATCCGGCGGATCGGGGTGAGTGGTGGGCCGTGGCTCTGGTGGTGTTCTGGCCGCTGGTTATGGTGGGGATCGGGATGGTGGCCGCCGCCGTGTACCGGGCGCGTCGCGCCCGGCGCCTGGACGACCTGTCCCGTCACCCAGTGGACTTCAGCATCCTGGTGGAGGTGCTCCTATTCTACGGTCTTACCTCGGGCGCGGCCTTGCTGGTAGGGCTGGACAGCTATGTCGCCCTGGGCGCCAACGCCGCCTTTTCCTGGGCCGGCTACGTCATCTGGCGGTGGCTCTACGACCGGGTTCTGCCCCGACTGGCCTCCGCCGACCTGCGCGCGGCGGCCACGGCGCGGGCGGCCGCCGAGCTGGCCCTGCGACGCCATCTGCGGGAGAGCGGCTGACGCGAGCACTGCGCCTGGCCGACAAAGCGGCCGCTCACGCCATCTGCGGGAGAGCGGCTGGCGCCCCCCCGGGGCTTGCCGGCGGGGAGGTCATTGGTAGCAATTCAGTAACACCAGCCCCGTGGGGCGCCATCAGGCGCGCGCCCTGGGCCTTGGCGAGACGCTTGACGTGGGGGCCGGCGTGGGGGCCGGCGTCGGTACGGGGGATGCTGCCGGCAGGACGCCCATCTCCACGAGGTTGAGGCGGGCGTCGGCGTTCTGCGGGTCCAGCGCCAGGGCTGCTTGGAACTCCTGGATGGCCCTTTCCCGCTGATTGGCTTGACGTAGGGAGATCCCGGCGCCGACGTGGTCGAGCACCCGACGCATCCGCCGCGCCTCTTCCCGAGCGGCGACGGGATCAGGGACGGGGCTGACCGTGGCCGTGGCGATAGACCGGGCGCCTGGGAGCAGGTAGACGGTGTAGAAGCGCCACCCGGACACGGCCAGCCAGGCGAGCAAGACGAGGACGAAAAGGCCGCTGGCGGCCTCCAGGGCGGCCTGCCGTCTCATCCCGGCGCAACGCTCAACGGCACCCCTGACATGGTAGGGGAAGTGGTATCCGGTTCTGGGCAGGGCACATCGGGGCAGCAATAGTAGCCAAAGAGTGTATACTCGAGCTAACAAGTTCGGAGCGTGGCGGGGCGGGGATGGACATGGTCAATAACGGCTCGCGAGGAACGACGATCGCCACGAGTGCAGCGAAGGCATCCAGCCCGGCGATCTGTGACCGCTGTGGGGCGCCGGTGACAGAGGGTGGCCGGGTGTGGCATCCCCAGGTGCCGGCCGGGACGTCTCCTCAGGCGAGGTTGCCTGGAGAGACGTTCGAGACGCTGTGCTCTGGCTGTCATCGGCGGGAGCGCCGCTCGGCGTACTTTCGGAGCTACTACGAGAGTCATAAGGATCGCATCTTAGACAAGAATAGGCGCTGGGCGCGTGACAACCGTGAGCGCCTGGTGCAGCTCAGGCGCGCCCGCCAGCTACACCGCGCCAAGGCCCTGGACGAGCCCCGCCACTGCATGGACTGCGGCGAGGAGGTCGTGCGGGCAGCGCGTTGCCGGCGCTGCTACACCCGATTCCGCTACGCGACTGATCCGGAGTACCGTGTGCGGCGCCTGGCCACAACACGGCGCTGGTTGGAGCGGCGTCGCCTGGGCGCCGCCGTCCGGCCGGATGTAGGGGGAGCGGCCGGTGAGCGTCCCTCACGGCGCGCTGCTTCTAACGGCCCGCCGGACGCGCTCTCCGCCTAGCGCCCCCTCGCACGTCCAGCAAGTCCCCCCCGGGAGGATCTCCGGATCATTCCCGGGGGCCGTCCCCCGCCCCTGCGCCTGCGCTGGCGCCCAGGAGGTAGGGCAGCCAAGGTCGGGCCGAGCTTCCGGGGATGCGCCCGCCCTGAACGGGCCTTGGCAGAGGCATGGCCGGCCGTGCTAAGACAGTAGAGAGCACCTTCGGCATGCGGGTGCCTGCCGCTCCATCGCCCCTCGCCCTCTCGGACCACATGGCAAGAGGGACGGAAGTACCCAGGAGGGCATATACAGGAGGGAGTCATGCGCTTCGGCTTTAATCCTGGTATCGAGGCCCATACGAAACGGGACATGGTGTACCGCCTGCGGTCGGCGCTGGAGACGGCGCAAGAGCTGGGCTTCGACGTGATCGAAGTGTCGCTGACGGAGCGGATGTTTGAGCTGGGCCTGCGCACCGTTTTCGCCGGAGAGCTCCTGGACGTGTTGCAGAGCGCGCGGCAGCGCTTCCATCTGCACCTGTTCCCGCCCGACCCGCAGAGTAAAGACCCGGGGATCAGTAATCCCAGCCCCTACCCACGAAGCCTCCAGCTGCGGCGCCTCATCCAGGTGATCGAGTTCTTCGAAGCCAACCATGCCATGCAGCTGTATCTGATCCACGCCGGCTGGCGCACCTCCGCTTTCGAGACCCACCTCAAGGCCTTGCGGCGCAGCTTGGACGCCTTAGAGACGCTCTATCCCGGGGTACCAATCGCCCTCAAGAATGACTGGCCGGGTGCCGTCCTCGCCCAGCCAAACGACTTCCTGGAGCTGCTGGAAGCGGCGCCGAACCTACGGTACGTCTTCAATACCGGGCTGGGCTATCACGCCGTGAACTACAACCCTGAAGCCTACTCGTGGTTGCTCCGCAGCCTGGGACGCTTCGAGGACCGCCTGGCGGAGATCCAGTGGAGCAACGGGGCGCCCGGCGTAGGACTGAATCGCCCTCTGCATCTGATGCTGGACCGGGGCCTGGACATCAACCGGACAATCCGCACCATCGGGCGGAACCCGGCCATCGTGCACCTCTTTGGCACCGTGGAGGGCAATCTCCCGGCCCTGGCCCGAGAGCGGCGGGCGGTCTACAACAGCGCCCGACTTTGACGCCCGGCCGACCAGGACGCGCACGGCTGGCAGGCATGACCCGGTTGCGCCTGGACGACACGATCGCCGCCGTGGCCACAGGGCCCGGCGAGGGGGCCGTCGGGATGGTGCGCCTGAGCGGGCCGCAGGCCCTGGCCATCACTCGGGGGTTGTTTCGCCGCCGGCGGCGGCGCGGGGCGTGGCAGTCGCACCGTCTTTACTATGGCCTGGTCGTTGACCCGCGGACCGGCCGGGCGGTAGACGAAGCTATGGCGGCCTATATGCGCGCCCCCCATACCTACACGCGCCAGGACGTGGTGGAGATCACCGGTCACGGCGGGGCCGCCGGTGTGCGCGAAATCCTGCGCCTCGCCATCGCCGGGGGCGCCCGTGCCGCGGAGCGGGGGGAGATGACCCTACGGGCCTTCCTGTCTGGCCGTATCGACCTGGCCCAGGCGGAGGCTGTGCTGGATGCCGTGCGGGCGCGCACGCCGGGCGCCCTGTCCCTGGCTACGGGGCAGCTCGCCGGGGGGCTGTCGCGGCAGGTGTCGGCCGTGCGCTGTGACCTGGTGGCTGTTCTGGCCCACCTGGAAGCGACGATCGACTTTTCCGAAGACGACGTCCCCCCGGCGGACCCGGAAGTCCTGGCCGCCGCCCTGGCCGGCGCCGGGGAGGCCCTGGCCGCCCTGTTGGAGACGGCCCGGGCCGGGCAGGTGCATCGCGATGGCGTACGGGTAGCCATCGTCGGCCGGCCGAACGTCGGCAAGAGCAGCCTGCTGAACGCCCTGCTGCAGCAGGAGCGGGCCATCGTCACGCCCATTCCAGGGACGACGCGAGACGTGATCGAGGAGACCCTCGATCTACAGGGCGTGCCGGCAGTGCTCCTTGACACCGCCGGAATCGCCGAGACGGGGGACGTCGTCGAGCGACTCGGCGTTGCCCGCAGCCAGGAAGCCGCCCTCGGCGCCGACCTGGCCCTGCTCGTCCTGGACGGGAGTCGTCCCCTCGGCGAGGAGGACGGCGTCGTGGCCGCTCTGATCCGCCGGCGCCCCCAGCCGTGCGGCGCGCTGATGGTGCTGAACAAGGCCGACCTCCCCGCCGTGGTAGACGACGAGGCGGTTGCCCCCTTGCTGCCCGGAGCGCCGGTGGTTAGCGTTTCTTCGGTCACCGGGGCGGGGTTGACCCCCCTGCGGGAGGCGCTGCGCGCTGCGGCCCTGGGTGGGATATCCCTGGATGGCCAGGAATCCGTGGTCAGTAGCGCAAGGCACCGCTATGCCCTGGAGCGAGCCAGGGCGGCGCTCGCGGACGCAGCCGGGGCGCTCGACGCCGGGCTGCCGGCGGACTGCCTGTGCACCGATCTCCGCGCCTGCATCGCCGCCTTGGGCGAGATTACCGGCGAGAGCGTCACCGAAGACGTCTTGACCGAGATCTTCAGCCGGTTCTGTATTGGCAAGTAGCCGTACTGCCCTGATTGCCACCCGTTCTGCGTCTTCAGGAGTGGTGGGGGCACCCCCGCCCCGGCCGCGGGCATCCCGGCCGCGGGCCCTCCTGCCAGGAGATCCTGTACCGTGCGCCGTACTTTGCTGGCGGTTCTGGTCGTGGGGTACTATTGACCGCAGGGGAGAGGGCCACCGGCGTCCCCCCATAGGTGGCGATACTGTCCCGGCTTGCGTCAGGCAGACCGAGCGCAGCCAGTGCCGTCCTATGGAGAGTCCGTCCCATCCGCCGGCCGGTCGCTGTGGCGGAGATCAAGGCCGAGTGATGAGTAGCCGGAGGCTTCGTTGAGTTCCAGACGTTCCCCGCGCGGGCCAGGGGGCGGGCCGCGGGGGCCCATGAATCCTTCGCCTGCCGGTGCGGGCGATGATACCCCAGCGCAGACGAACTTGGGCCTTCTCTTACAGCGAGCTCTGGCGGCGCAGCAGACGACTGAGGCCCCGGAGCAGGAGCAGCCGGTGCTACCGGCAGAAGAGCCTGGCAAAGGGACAAAGCTGTGCGCTGATTGCTGGAACGCACTGACGTTCAAGGACGGCGCCGGCCGGCAGATGGCCCGTTGCGCCCTGGACCTATGGGTGAAACCGGCCTATAGCTATGAGGACTTGAACAATCATCGAGTCCGCCGCTGGCACGCCGATTGCCCGGCCTACGACGACAGCGAGTAACCCCCGGCGCCTTCCCATTCGGTCGAGGGCGCCGGCCGGGCCTGGCAGCAGGGCGGCACAGCAGCCAGGAGGGGCAGGGCTCGGCGGCACGGCGGCACAGCAGCCGAGAGGGGCAGGGCTCGGCGGCACGGCGGCACAGCAGCCGGGAGGGGGATGAAAGTGGTCGCGATTGAGGTTGTCCCCAGCGCGCTGGAGCGCATGTCCGCTACCCACAGCGGACTCGAGGTATGGTGGGACTCTTCACCGCTGGTCTTCGAGGCCTGGCGCCAGGAGATGTTGGGCCCGCTGGCCGGAGAAGTCCGTGAGCGCCGTAGCGCTCAGCTGGACCGCCTCTTCAACGCCGCCAAGCCGGCGCAAAGCGTCTTCGTCGGCGTTACCAGCAACCCCCCGCTTTCGGTGCAAGCCATCCAGGCGGACACTCAGACCTGGAACGCCTGGATTGACGACCTCGTCCGCCGGCAGCCTGAAGCGACGGCCGAAGACCTGTTCTGGCCGGTGTACCGCGAGGTGGTGCAGCGGGGGGCGGCGGTCGTGCGGCCCCTCTTCATCGCCTCGGGTCAGCGGCGGGGCTACCTCAGTGGACAGGTCGATCCTCGGGTCTACGACGATCTGCAGGAGATGGTGCGCCAGTCGTTGCAGATGCACCAGGTGGCCCCTAACGTCATGGTCAAGCTCCCGGGGACAAAAAAAGGCATCCTGGCCATCGAGCTGGTCACGGCCATGGGCGTGCCCACTAACGCCACGCTGGTGTTCACCCTACCGCAGATGATCCAGGTGGCAGAGGCGGTCAGGCGGGGCCTGGCACGGGCCCGCGCCAGCGGGGTGGATCTCTCTCGCTGGCGTTCGGTGTGCACCATGATGCTAGGACGTTTCGAAGACGCCAAGCCGATGAAGGAGCAGGCCGCCCAACGGGGGATCGAGCTGACGGAGAGCGACGTCCGCTGGGCCGGCCCGGCCATCTTCAAGGCGGCCTACCGCCTCTATCAGGAGCGTGGCTACGAGTCTAAGTGCCTGGCGGCCTCGATGCGCCTCGGTCCCACCGTAGATGGCCGGCAGACGGTGCGCCACCTGGAGGAGCTCGCCGGGGGCGAGGTAGTGGCCACGATCTTCCCTAATATCGTGCAGGCCTGGATGGAACACTACGAGGATCGCCAGATAGAGCCCCGCGTGGACGTGCCGGCGCCGGACGGTGTGATGGAGAAGCTTCTCCAGATCCCCTACTTCCGGTCGGCGTACGAAGAGCAGGGGCTGACGGTGGACGAGTTCGAGACGCACGCCGCCGTCCTGGAGACATCCACCGCCTTTCTGCAGGCCAGCGCCGATCTACTCTCCTGCATCCAGGGACGCATCGACGCCGCCGGGGCGTAAGTCCCCTCTCCCGTGCTGCCCGGGGCGACAATCCGTTCAGGCCCAGCCCCACCTACACCAGTTGAATCCCTTGTCCCCGGCGGGGCACCAGCTGGGTATGAGCTGGGAAGGCTGTACCGCCCGGTCGCTGGACCGGTAGGGCGGGTTCTCACCAGGGAGACGGGGGGAGGTCAGCTGGGCACGGTGTGCCTAGTCCTGGGCCTGGAGCGGGAGCCAGACGCTAAGACGCAGTCCGGCGCCGCCGTGCGGCGACGGGCTGTCTGCCCAGGCACGTCCGCCATGGGCTTCGGCGGCCCCGCGGACGATGTACAGGCCCAGCGGGGCGAGGGACGGGCTGGTGCCCTCAGGCGCCTCCACTACCAATTGTCTGAAGAGATTGTCTCGCTCCTCCGGCTCCAACACCACACTGGCGTCCTCCACGACCAAGAGCACGCCATCGCCATCGCCAATGACCCGTACATCAACGGGATGGCGGGCGTCCGACCGGGTGACGGCGAACTCCAACAACCCGTAGGCCATCTGTGTCAGGCGGGTGATATCGGCCTGAATCAGGGGGCCGGCTGCGGGCGCTGATACATGGATCGCCGGGGCATATGGGCTGGCCTGAAGCGAGCCGGCGGCTTGACGCACGATCTGCCCGACGTCCGCCGTAGTGCGCCGTAAGGGCATGCGCCGTGTCTGGATGCGGGCCACGTCTAACACCAGCTCCGTCAGGCCGGCCAGGCGGTCTGCCTGCTGGATGATGGTCTCCAGGCCGGTGCGTTGCAGGGGGGTGTAGATGGCGTTGCGCTGGCGCAAGAGGAGCTGGGCGTAGCCGCGAATGGCGGCCAGGGGAGTGCGCAGGTCGTGCGCGGCCAGGGAAAGGAACTGCTGCTGCTCGCGTTGATCGCGCTCCTGGGCGGTCAGACGCCCGCCGAGGTGCACGGTGCGGAGGGCCAGCCCGGTGAGAGCGGCTATCGTCGCCACCCCGTGCCTGAGGTCGGCAAACGAGCCTGCCCCACCCGCCGGCGGGGCCTCCGGCGCTTCGGGTGCCCTGCCGTCATTGGTGGCGCCGGAGCGCGTCAGCACGAGGGCCAGTAGGCCGCTGCCGGCCTCTCCGGCGTCCACCTCTGCCTCCAGCACCGTTGCGCCGGCGGAACCCCCATCCAGGCCCTCCTCGGAATGCCACGTTCGTGACCATGGCCTGTCCGATGCAGTGGATCGCGCGTTGCCGGGCGCTCCGGGAGGGACCGGCGCACCGAGGTCCAGACCCTGGTCCTGACCAAGGTCCAGGAGCGGCTCATCTCGTCCCTGCATGCTGCCAGGTTGACCCATGCGTGCCCCGCCGATGGCGCGTTTCTCATAGCGCCCTCGGGCGCGCTGGGCCCACACCGCCGCCACCGCTGGGGATGGACCGGCCGCCTGGATGTGCCAGGTGTCGTCCTGGAGGTCGTGTAGCGCAGCCACAGCGATGCCCCCCAGTAGCAAGCCGGCGGCATCGCCGGCTGCAACGGCCAGCATCTCTTCGATGTCCGCGGCGGCGGTCAGACGCCGGCCGAGGGAGATAGGTTCCATCGATCTCTGTCCGGTCTGCGCCTGTGTAGTCTGCGCCTGTGTAGTCTGCGCCTGTGTAGTCTGCGCCTGTGTAGTCTGCGTCAGCCGCCCCTCACAGTGCCATCAGCGGCCCTGCCGGCGGCATAGTCGTGTGCCGGTCAGCCCTATCCTGGTCGCCAGCTGAATGGCACCGCTACGCCCCCCATCCGCTTGCGTCCGGCGCCGCCCAGCGCCTAGACTCGGTGGCTGATCCCGTCAAAGGAACATGCATGACTCCCTCGATGGCCAATCCCGCTCTCGCATCCGCTTCCACAGGCGCGACCGGTACGCTGGCCACGCCCCATGCCGTTCTCTCCCGCCGCTTGCAGGGCCTCGCTCCGTCCCCCACCATCTCCTGGAGCGCTCGAGCCAAGGCCCTGGCAAGGCAAGGGGCCAACGTCCTCGACCTCACCCTGGGTGAGCCGGACTTTGACACCTTTCCGCACGTCAAGGCAGCCGCCGAAAAGGCCATCCGGGACGGGAAGACAAAGTACACACCTGCAGGCGGCGTGCCAGAGTTGAAACAGGCTGTCTGCGACAAATTCAGCCGCGAGAACAACGTTGAATATCGCCCCGAGGAGATCGTCGTCTGCGTTGGGGGCAAGCAGGCCCTCTACAATGTCATGCTGGCGCTATGCGACCCCGGTGACGAAGTGCTCGTGCCGGTACCGACCTGGCCCACGTTCGCGGAGCAGATTGCCTTTGTGGGGGCCGTCCCGGTGCACGTCCCGCTCGCCCCTGACCACCGGCTCCGGGCGAGTGATCTAGAAGGGCACCTCACCCCCCGCACGCGGGCGGTGATCCTCAATAGTCCGTCCAATCCCACCGGGGCGGTCATGCGTCCGGAGGACGTCCGCCGCGTCACGGAGCTGGCTATCTCCCGCGGCATCTACGTCGTTTCAGACGAAACCTACGAGCACTTCCTCTACGGCGAGGCACAGCACCTCACCCCGGCCGCACTCGGACCGCAGGCCAAGGCCTGGACAATCGAGGTCAACACCGTCTCCAAGACCTATGCCATGACCGGCTGGCGTATCGGCTATCTCGCCGCCCGGCCGGAGATTGTCAGCGCCGTGGACGGGCTGATGAGTCAGACGACCTCCAACGCCTGCTCTATCGCCCAGTGGGCCGCTATCGCCGCGTTGAGCGGGCCGCAAGACAGTGTGCGGGAGATGGTGGGGGCCTTCGCTCAGCGACGCCAGCGCTTTATCGACGGCCTGCACGCCCTCGGCTTCGACTGCGCTTGGCCGGACGGGGCTTTCTACGCTTACGTGCGCGTCCCCCAGGCTGAGGGGGGAGGGGCCGGGGACTCTACCGCCTTCGCCACGCGCCTGATGGAGGAGGGACACATGGCCACCGTTCCCGGCAGCGCCTTCTTCGACGAGGGCTCCCTGCGTATCAGCTACGCTGCGTCTCAGGCGGTGCTAGACGAGGCCCTGGAGCGCCTCAGGCCCTTCGCTCCCTGATCCCAGCCCCTGCTTCGCGCCCCCTGTGGGCGTTTTCCGACGGGGCACCGACCCGGCATGGCCGCGTCTGCGGGCCGGAGACCGTCGGGGCCCATGATCGCGCCGCGGGCAAGATTGACGGCAGAGGCGTCTGCCATCTATGGTACGGAGGAGAGCAGGTTCACATCAGACGATGAGCGAGACGAGCGCAGCACCGGCAGCGGCGGCCATTTCCATCCGGCCGACCCTGGCGAACTCCAAGTGGCTGGACAAGACCTGTCCCAAGTGTCAGAAGCCTCTGGCCGTAGGCGAGCAGGTTGTCCTGTGCCCCAAGTGCTACACCCCCCAGCACGCCCAGTGCTGGCGGGACAACAACAACACCTGTGCCGTGGAGGGTACCCCTGCGCGGCTGATCGAGCGCCCCGGTCGCGCGGCCGCCCCTGCGCCCGCCGGAGATCGCCCGGCGGTGGCCCCTACAGACGGCGCGTCAGCCCCGGCTCCGGCGGGCGCAACGCCGCGCGCGGCACCCGCGGCGGCCGCACCGGCGGCGCCGGCCACAGCCGCACCGGCCGCGGCCGTCCCCGGCGAACCGGTCGATCCGTACAAGTACGCTCAGCTGGTGCCTGCCCCGCCCGTGGCAGACCTCTGGCGGCGCAACATCATGACCGTCGTCGTGCTGCTCTTTGTGTGGGGCATAATCGTCGCCGTGTACTCCATCGTGGTCTATCTCGGAGCGCCCGCCGTACCGGCCTGAGCGGCCCGGGCCAGGGAAAAGGCAAACGCAGGCGCCCCCTCGGGACATCCGAGGGGGCGCCTTTGGCGTTTGCGGATATCTCGGACGGGGCCCCCGGTACCGGGGGCCCCGTCCGTAGCGGGCTTCGTGGGGAAGACCCTTAGTACTGCGGGGCCGCCGGGGCCGCCGGCTTCGACTCCTCGGGGATGTCCGTCACCAGGGCCTCGGTGGTGAGGATCATGCCGGCGATTGAGGTGGCGTTCTCCACCGCCGAGCGCGTCACCTTGGCCGGGTCGATGATCCCGGACTTGACCATGTCGGTGTACTGCTCGGTGACCACGTCAAACCCGGTGCTCTTGGTGCCGGCCTCCTGATTGCGCCGGCGCACCTGCTCCACGATGACGGAGCCCTCGTAGCCGGCGTTGACGGCGATCTGGCGGATGGGCTCCTCCAGGGCCCGCCGCAGGATGGTCACGCCGGTGGCCTCGTCGCCCTCGAGCTTGACGTTATCCAGGGCCTTGGCGGCCTCCAGCAGGGCCACGCCACCCCCGGGGACGATGCCCTCCTCAATGGCGGCACGGGTGGCGCTGAGGGCGTCCTCGACGCGGTGCTTCTTCTCCTTCAGCTCCGTCTCGGTGGCCGCCCCCACCTTGATCACGGCCACGCCCCCGGACAGCTTGGCCAGGCGCTCCTGCAGCTTTTCGCGGTCGTAGTCCGAGGTGGTGTCCTCGAGCTGAGCCTTGATCTGCTTCATGCGCCCCTGGATCTCGTCGTTGGAGCCATGGCCTTCGATGACCGTGGTGTTGTCCTTGTCGGACACCACCCGCCGAGCCCGCCCCAGGTCGCGGACGGTGATGCTGTCCAGCTTGCGTCCCAGCTCGTCGGAGATGACCGTCCCGCCGGTGAGCACGGCGATGTCCTTGAGCATCTCCTTGCGCCGGTCGCCGTAGCCGGGGGCCTTGACCGCCAGGACGTTGAGCACGCCCCGCATCTTGTTTACCACCAGGGTGGCCAGGGCCTCGCCCTCGACTTCCTCGGCCAGGATCACCAGGTTCTTCTGCCCCTGCTGGATCAGGTTCTCCAGCACCGGGACGATGTCGGCAATGGCGCTGAGCTTCTTCTCGGTGATGAGGATGTACGGCTCGTCCAGCTCGGCCACCATACGGTCGGCGTTGGAGACGAAGTAGGGGGAGATGTAGCCCCGGTCGAACTGCATGCCCTCGACGTACTCGGTCTCGAACTGCAGCCCCCGGCTCTCCTCGACGGTGATGACGCCGTCCTTGCCCACCTTGTCCATGACGTCGGCGATGAGGTTACCGATCTCCTTGTCCGCCGCCGAGATGGTGGCGATGTTGGCGATCTCCTCACGTCCCTGCACGGGAGTGGCCATGTCCTTGATGGCCTGCACCACGGACTGCGTTGCCTTGGCCAATCCGCGGTTGATGATCATCGGGTTCGCCCCGGCGGCCAGGTTCTTCAGCCCCTCCGTGACGATGGCCTGGGCCAGCACGGTGGCCGTGGTGGTGCCGTCCCCGGCGATGTCGTTGGTCTTGGTGGCCGCTTCCTTGAGGAGCTGCGCCCCCATGTTCTCGAAGGGATCGGGAAGCTCGATCTCCTTGGCCACCGTCACCCCGTCATGGCTGACCGTCGGCGCGCCATACTTCTTGTCCAGGGCGACGTTGCGCCCCTTGGGCCCCAGGGTGGTCCTCACCGCCTCGGCCAGGATGTCAACGCCAATCTTCAGCTTCCGCCGCGCCTCGATGTCAAATGCGAGCTGCTTTGCCACTGCCTACCTCCTGAACGTTCCCAATGCGTAACGCTGTGTCCTCGAGCGCTCCTGCTTCCGGATCGGTGCCAACGCCCCGGATTAGCACTCGCGCCTCTTGAGTGCCAGAAGGGATTATAGCCAGCCGGTTAGCAGTGTTCAAGGGGGACTGCTAATCTCTATTCGCGGCCGGGCCCGGCAGGATGGGGTCGCCTCCGCCTCAAGCGGGCCGGGGGCTAGCGGACGAGGAGGAGGGAGGCCGGCGCGCCGGCCAAGGCCAGCGTCTCCCGCACGGACTTCTTGTCCAGGTCGACCAGGCTGATGCTCGCCGATCCGGCATTGGCGACGTACAGCCCGGTAGCGTCCGGCGTCAGGGTGGCCCCCTGTGGACCACGCCCCACGGGGACGATGTCCACTACCTGCCCCGCGTCCAGGTCCAGCGCCTGCACCAAACCGAGACTCTGGTTGACGATGAAGAGACGCTTGCCGTCTGGATGCACCGCGACGGCGCTGGACCCGGTGCCGACCTCCATCGACCTGGTCTCTTCTCCAGTGGTGGCGTCCACCTCCAGCAGGCGCGTGCTCCCCAGGTTGACCATGTAGAGGTGGCGCCCGTCCGAGGAGACGGCTAGATCGGTCGGCCATTGGGCCATGCGGGCGGAGCGCAGCACCGTTCCCGAAACGGGATCAAGAAACCCCAGGGTGCCTCCCGCCCGATGGGGTAGATAGAGGATTGATCCGTCCGGACGGAAGCGTATGTTGGAGGCCGTCTGGGCCAGGGGAATGCGGCGGAGCACCTCCTGTGCGGCCGGATCGAGCTCGTGGAGCAGGCCATTGTCCGGGGTATCGGCCGTCAGCGTAGCCACCCAGAGACGGCCGTTCTGTGGATTAACGGCCAGGGAAGTGATCCCTCCGGGTCCCAGGCTGACCTGACGCTCGACGGAAAGATCCTCGGCGTTGAGGACGAGAAGCTCGGGGGCGCTGAACCAGGCGACGAACACCTTGCTCTGGTCTCGGGCGACGGCGAGGAGGGTGACGCGACCCTGGCCGAGAGACTCGCTGTGCTTAAGCAAGAGGTTAGACGAGGCGTCGATCAGGCTGACGCGGGGGGTATTGTGGCCGACGTAAAGGCGCGCCCCGGCGGTAGAGGGCCCTGGCTCTCCTGGACCCAGACGCACCTGCACCACCTGTCCTCGGAATGGGGCGCCCGCTGCGGGGGTGCCGGCGGGGGCCTGTGCCGGCGGCCCCGGCGGGCCCACGGCCGGGGGAGCGATCTCTAGCCCCTCAATGCGCCCCGGCGCCAGCCCCGGCTTGCGGGCGGTGACGATATACCCGCTGTCGGGCTTGAGGCCCACGATCGCCTCGCCCGTGGGGCCCGTCTCTTGCTGGCCGGCCATGCCGCTAAAGCGGTCTCGTACCTCCACCATGGCCTGCGGCACCGGCTGCCCGGCCTGGTCGAGCACCTGGACGCGGAGACGCGCCCGTAACGGACCGGGCGTCGCCGTTGGGGTTGGGGCGGGGCCGATCACGGGCGCCCCGGCTATGCCGGGGATCACGGCCTCTCCGGTGGCAAGCGAGCGTAGGCTCAGCTTCGCCCCGAGCAGCACCAGGACCACGGCGCCGAACGCGAGGGCAAGCCACCAACGGCGGATAAAGGCGGGCCGGCGCGCGTCCACGGCGACCTTCCCATTGTAGCGCCTGCGGGGACCCCCCCGGCATGCACTCCCTGCAGAGAGGGTCGTCCCCTGGCGCCGGGCAAGCGGCGGTCCGAATTGCTGACCGGCCCTCGGAAAGCGGTGGAGTGCCCCTCAGCGCTTGGTCAACCGCTTTCCACCGCATTCGCGTCAGAGTACGGAACGTACCGAACGCTGTACTTGGGCTTTGACAAAGCGCTAGCGTCGGCGGCGGGTAAAGGTGGCGCGGAGTGCGCCGAGCCAGCGGGTGGTGCCCAGACCGTGACCATCCTGGGAGCGGAAGGGGATGCCCAGACCGGTACGGAGTCCCTGAGCGCGCTGCCCGGGCGCCAAGGGGAAGGGGAAATCGCCCCTGGTGAGTCGCAGGCGCCGCACGGCGACATCGGCGACGAACAGGATCAAGGCCCCGGCCAGCAGCTCTGGCCAGACAGGCTGGAGCTGGGGCCGCTGCTTTGTCACGCGACCCCAGGACTCCTCCGGCTGGCTAACCAGGGGCCCGCCCGTCTCCGCCGCCAGGCGTTCTAGGAGCACCCGGTTGGCCGGGTTGACGGCGTACTCCGGCAGGTGTGCCAGGGCGTAGCCGGTAGTCCGGCTGGCCACTAGCCGCCCGCTGTAGGGGTCCGTCTGAGTAACTCGGATAAAGTACACGCCGGGGCGAGAAAGGGCAAAGTCCCCTTCGTAGCGCCCGGGTGCGGTCTGCGGCACCGACAGGCGGTCCACCGTCCCGTCTGGCTGGGCCACGTCGGCCGCCGTCTGCAAGCTGTTTCGGAAGTTGCCTTCCCCTTCGAAGGACTCGACGCGGATGGCGGCGCGGCGTCCGTCCCCCTGAACCGCCACCCGCAACCCCGCGGTATCGGGGGCCGGCATCGTCCAGCGCACCGCCTGTGGCCACAAGCGGGCATACTGCTCCGAGGCGGCCCAGTCGCGCGACCACTCCCCCTGTGCGTCCGGCGTCCACACCAGGGCCCGCCCCAGCCCGTACTGCCATTCGGAGAGGATGACCTCCTCCTGGTCGCTGGTCAAGACCGTCTCCGACCCAGCCTTGGGGGAGACCCGCACGTAGCCATGTAAGGCTGGGAAGTCGTTGGGGACGAGGCCCCTCACCGCGGGCGAGGGCGTGACCAGGCGGGGTTTGAAGTCGCGCTCCTGCTTGAAGCTGCGTCCGGCCAGCCGTGCCTCCTGGGTCATGATGCGGGGGACATCCCGTGGCGAGTTGGTGAAGTAGTAGCGCCCTTGTCCCCGTCGCGCCCAGTCCTGCATATCCGCCTGGGCGCGGCTGCCGATGTCTCCGGAGACGCCGACGGTGGAGAGGGTCATGCCGGCGCGGCGCATGGAGTTGATCAGGGGGACGAAGGGGGCCGGGCTACCCTGCTCCCCGTCGGTGAGCAAGATGATGTGCTTGACCCGGGCGGAGACCTGTACGAGTCCTTTATGGGCGTAGTCCAGCGCGCTGTAGATGTCCGTGCCCCCGTCTGGCTGGATAGTAGCGATGCGGTCGGATACCGCTCGGACGTCGGCCGGGCCGCGGATCGTGCGCACGTCGGCGATCCAGCGCGGGCTGTAGTCAAAGGCGACGATCCCCACCTGATCGCCCTCCTGGAGGGTCTCTACCGCCTGGACGGCCCCTTCCTTGGCCAGCTGCATCCGCGTCGTGCGCCGGTCGCCGGTGTCGGCGGCGGACATGCTCCCCGAGCGGTCGATCACCAGGACGATGGCCCGGCTGGCGGTCTGCTCGCGGTCCGGGGGCTGCACCGTAACCGGCAGCGCCTCCTCGAGTGGGGTATCGCCGTAGTCACCGAGGCCGAACGTACGCTCCCCCCCGAGCACGACCAGCCCGCGCCCTCCTTCGGCGACGTAACGGCGTAGGGCCTGCATTTGATCGCGGCGCAAGTCACTACCGTGGACGTTGGCCAGCACCACCGCCTCGTACCGCTCCAGGCGCTCCAGCTCCTGCGGGAGCTGCGCCGGGCGCAGGCGGTCGACCTCGATGTTCGCCCCAGCGAGTGCCTCGCCTACGGACCTAGCCTCATCGACGACCCCCTCCACGAGGAGGACGCGGGCGGCGCTGCCGACGATAGTGTAAGCCCAGCTCTCGTTGTTCTCAGGACGGCTGTCCCCCGGCACTTCCAGCGCGGCGTGAAAGGCCCAGCTCCCCTGCGGGAGCGTGCCGGCGTTCACCACCACCTCCGAGGGACCGGCCTCGAGCTCGATGGAGCGCTCGTAGACCACCTGGTTGATCGACCCCCCCTGGGCCCAGACGCGCAGTGTCCCGGACTGCTTCTCCGGGGAGGCGAGGGCCAGGCGCAGCTCCGCCGGCTCGCCGGCCCGCAGTGCCGCGGGCACGACAAAGCCGCTGACGGCGGCGTCCTGCACCCGCGGCGGGAGGGCCAGCACGGCCACTTCGACGTCACGCAGGGCCGGCTTCAGGAGGGCCTGTTGGGCGTCGCCGGCCGTCTCGTTGCCGTCCGTGAGGAGGACGATGCGCCGCAGGGCACCGGCCGTAGGTGCGGGGAGGAGATCGGCCGCCAGGCGCAGGGCGCCGGCAAGGTCCGTCCCGTCCGCCTGCGGGGGCTCCCCCCACGGCCGGTCGCCGGCGCTGTCACGGGCGGATCCGAGCGGGCGTTCGACGCGCGCCTGCCGGGCGAACGTGACGATCCCGGCCAGATCGTCCGGACCGGCGCGGCGCAGGGCCTGGCTGACCCACTCCTTGGCCCCCTCGCGCACGTCGGTGGGGACGCTGCTGGAGAGGTCGACGACGAAGACGGTGGCGACGTTCTTCGCCGGACCAGGGAGGCGCAGGCCGGCCAGAGCCAGGATCAGCAGCGACACCACCCCCAGGCGCAGGCACAGAGCCAGGGACCAGGCACGCCGGCGATGCCCCCCCCGCGCGCGACGGGCCACGGCGTAGAACGCCGGCATGACGAGGAGCAGGACGAGAAAGAAGGGGGCCGAGAACGAGATCGGCAGCCCCGTCATCGGTGAGCCCACCACCACTCTGCGAGCAGGCCGACCAGGGCCAAGACGCCGAGCAGGCGCCACCATTCGGCAAATACCGTTTCTCGCCCTGGGCCGACGACGGGGGCCTGCGCCTGGGGACCGCCGACCGTGGCCAGGCTGGCGACCGTCTCCCGCGGGGTCAGGTTGGCCACGGCGTCCTCCCGCCCCGGTTGCAGCACGCTGGCGACGTACACTCGCCGGCCGATCTCTAGGTTTCCGGCGTACTGGATCACGCTGTAGGGACCAGGCAAGGTCGTGTCCACGAATCGCACCGGCTGGTTGCCGTCGAACTGGTAGCGCTTCTTAGAGGGGGTCTCGATCTGCACCCGCGTTGCCCGTGGCAGGGGTTGGATGGCCAGGGCGTCCCCGGGGGTGAAGCGCGTGTCCGCCGGGCCGAAGGCGGCCCCTCCGGCCACCGGCGTTGCGCCTTCCCCGGTCAGCCAGTTCACAGCATTGGCGATCAAGATTGGGAAGCCCACGCGCCCGAACAAGTTGGAGGCCCGCAAGTCAAAGGCGAAGACGGCGGCACGGTAGGGTCGCGGGTAGCCCATAAAGATCAGGGGCGCTTCCCGAGCCGCCACCACCTCTTCGGCCCAGTCAGGGAGACGCACTCGCTTGGCCTCCTGCACCCCTACCCCGGTAAGGTCGACCCCCTGCAGCAAGGGGCTGGGCAGGACGCGGGCGATCTGAGCGTCGTTCGTTTCTCGTCCGCTATCGGTGCGCCGGCCCAGCGTCCCAGTGACGCTCACAGGGGAGCCCTGGGTCGGCGGGTCGATCAGCAGCCAGTGTCCCGGGGGCGGGACCCGAGGGTACCAGCCCTCGAAGACGTAGACGTCGTACCCCCCCTTGGCGTCGTACTGTTGCGGGTCGGTCTTGGTGAGCTCTACACCCGGCACCGCCCTGAGGGCACGCTCCAGCTGGTCAGTGCGTCCCCCAACCAGCAACACCTTACGCAGCGGGGGCAAGCCGACGGCCTCCGTGGCCACGTTGTCCAGGGCCAGCAAGTCCGGACCCCCAGCCGGCTCGAACCTGGCCTCGATCACCGAGGTATTAAGTGGGAACTCAGTCAGCAACAGGGGCTGGCTACCCTGGGGGGGGAGAGAGACGGTCTGGGGCTCCGCCGGCTGCCGATCTACCTGCAGGCGCAGCGTCCCGGCCACCGGCTGATCGCCGAAGTTGTGCACGCGGACGAAGACTTCCACCTCCCCAATCCCGTTGCGGCGGGCCGCCAGGGCGGTAATGGCCTGGTTATTGGCCTCGCCCCGGCCGACCGGGACGACCGAGACGTTTACCGGCGGCTGATGCGTCACGTTCTGGGTGTCCACCACGCCACCGGTAAAGATGACCATCTGCCCCAGGCGGGCGGTGCGCGCCAGCCCACCGGCCACCTCCAGCGCCTGTGGCATGTCCAGCTCGGCCGGCAAGGCCTGCAAGCGCTCGATGGCGGCCTGCAACTGGGGGAGGCCACCCGGGAGCGTCCCCTGAGCCACCACCTCCGCCCGGTCTGCCATGCGCAACACGATCACCCGATCGCCCGGTCGGAGCTCCTGGCGCAGAAAATCGGTGGCCCGGGCGCGGGCCTCGTCCAGGCGGGTGAAACGGCCGGGGCCGGGCGCCCGGCCGGCGGCGGCCGGGTCGCCGTCATTGGCCAACATGGCCGCCGAGACGTCCATAGCCAGTACCAGGGTGCGCCCTACCGGCTGCTCCCGGGTCAACGCCGGGCGAGCCAGGGCGAACATGGCCAGCAGGGCGATGACCAGCTGCAGGATGAGCAAGAGGTGGCGTTTGAGCCATTGGATCAGTGAGCGGGCCGACTCCTCGCGCAGCGCCCCCTGCCACAACCAGGTGCTGGAGACCTCCACTCGCCGGCTACGCGGCTTCAAGAGGTAGAGACCCAGGATGGCGGCGGCCCCTGCCACCCAGGCCAGGGCCCACGGCGTCAACAAGGTCATGTCAGGATCCTGCGGGCGCGCAGCTGGCGGAACAGGAGATCGTCCAAAGGCATGGCCGTGCTGGCCGTGAGATAGCGCACCATGCGCTTGGCGCAGAAGGCCTCGATCTCCGCCAGCCAGTCGGAGAGGCGGCGCTTGTAGGCATCGATGGCCATGGCATCCAGGGAGATGCGCATCGTCTGGCCGCTCTCCCGGTCGAGGAGCTCGATCTCGCCCTCCAGGTCAGGGTCGGTCTCCACCGGGTCGAGGGTGTGGATCAGCACGGCCTCGAACCCGCGGTCGAGGAGGGCGGTGAGCCCTTCCAGGCCGCCCGGGTTCAAGAGATCGGAGATGAGGATGGCCAGCCCGCTGCGCCGGTGCATCGCGGTGTACGCCCGCAGGGCGACCTTGAGGTCGGTGCCACCGCCCGGCTGCAACCCGGCCAGGAAGGTCGCCAGCCGGCCGGCCTGCCCCTTGCCCCGCAGGCCCGGCAGGGGCGCCATCAAGCGATCGTTGAAGCCGGCGGCCTGCACCCGGTCCTGGGTGGCAAGGCCGACATACCCCAGGGCGATGGCCAGGCGCTTGGCGTAGGCCAGCTTGTTGTAGCGGCCCCAATCCATGCTCTTGGAACAATCCACCAGCAGGTGAACGGTGAGGCTTTCCTCGTCCTCACGCAGCTTCACGAACAGCCGGTCGGAGCGTCCATAGACGTTCCAGTCGATCTGACGTAGATCGTCGCCGTGGGTGTACTCCCGATAGTCGGCGAACTCCACCGACGTGCCCCGCTTCTTGCTGCGCCGGCCCCCGTGACTGGCGGCGCCATGCATGCGCGCCGAGACGATCTGCAGGCGCTCCAGGCGGCGCAGCATCCCATCGTCGAAGACGCCGCGCAAGCCCCCCCCGACCTCGCGCCCCGAAGGGGCGCCGGCCAGGTCGGACACGGTGTCTGTGGCGCTGCGCGTCGCTCCACTCGGGAGGCCGTCGGAGGTGCTCTCCTCCGGGGCATCCCCTCCCACCGTTCCCTGGGGGCGTGCCGACCGAGCCGCCCGAAAGAACCACGGGAAGCGCCCTCGAGGGCGTGGCCCCACCCGGGGAGCGACCGGCGTCTCCGTCGCCTCGCGGGCGCCCGTCTGGGTCTGAGGTGGTGTCACCGAGCCGCCGCTTCTGCGTCTTCCGGCCGCACGCTCATTACAATCTGGTCAATCACCGTGTCCGCGGAAACGCCTTCGGCGTCAGCTTCGAAATTCAGGATCAGCCGATGGCGCAGCGCCGGATGTGCCACTCGCCGGATATCGTCAAAGGCCACGTTGTAGCGCCCTTCCAGCAAGGCGTTGATCTTGCCCGCCAGCACCAGGGCGATGGCCCCGCGGGGGCTGGCGCCAAAGCGGACGTACTCGCGGGCCGCCCGCGGGGCCTCCGGACTGTCCGGCCGGGTGGCCATGACCAGCCGGGCGGCGTATTCCTTGACGTGCTGGGCGATGGGCACTTGACGGGCCAGGGCCTGCATGCGCAGGATGTCCTCGGCCCCGGCGACGCGCCGCACCTCCGGCACCCGGTCTGAGGTGGTGCGATCGAGGATGCTCACCAGCTCGTCGGCAGAGGGAAAGCCGACGTTGATCTTGAACAGGAAGCGGTCGAGCTGCGCCTCCGGCAGGGGGTAGGTGCCTTCCATCTCGATGGGATTCTGGGTAGCCAGCACCATGAACGGGGATGGGAGCCGGCGCTGGACGTTGGCCACCGTCACTTGCGTCTCGGCCATCGCCTCCAGAAGGGCGGCCTGAGTCTTCGGCGTCGCCCGGTTGATCTCGTCGGCCAGGATGAGGTTGGCAAAGACCGGGCCGGGCTCGAATCGGAAGCGGCGCTCGCCGGATGGCTCGTCACTGATGATGTTTGTGCCGGTGATATCGGCCGGCATCAGGTCCGGTGTAAATTGCACCCGGGAGTACTCCAGGTGCAGCACGTCCGCCAGGGCCCGCACGAGGCGAGTCTTGCCCAGTCCAGGGACGCCTTCCAGCAGGACGTGACTGCTCCCGGCCAGCAGGCAGATCAGCACGCCCCGTAGCACGTCCTCCTGGCCGACGATGACCTGCTGAACCTCGTGAATGATCTCCCGAATCTGGCGCTGAAAGCGTTCCACCTCCGCCGACCCGGCCCGGCCACTACCTGCCTCGTACCGTTCCACCGTGTCATCCGTCTCTTTCAGGGTCGCTGCGGTTCAGGCGCCGGCCGGGATGGTGTGCGTCTCGCAGTCGGCGTCGTGGACGGCGGGCGGCTATGGCCGGGTCTGTCCCGCCGCCCCGGCAGCCCCGCCGCCGGCCGAGCCACTCCCACCGGCCGGCGCCGGCGCTGCGGGTCTCGTCTGGTCTGGCGTGAAGTACTCGCGCACCGGCGCGGTGAGCTCCCAGGGCACGCTGTTGACGTCCGGCCCCGCCCCGATGGGGGCGGCGCTGGCCGGGCCCGCCGCCGCGCCGGCGCCGGCCGCCGGCGGGGGCGCCGGGGCGGCGTTAGGGCTCGGCGGGCGCCACTGCGAAGGGCCGGGCCGCACCTCCGCCTCGACCTCAACCGGACGGGCCTCCACCGCCAGGCGGTGCGGCGCCCCTTGCGCCTCCCCGCCGGCAGCGGAGCCGGCCCCTTGACCGCCCCCCTGTCCTTGCCGTCCGGCGCCACGAAGGGCCTCTTCCAGCTCCGCCAGCCCCGCCCCGGTGGCGGCCGAGTCCCCACCCTGCCGTGACGACTGCTGCCCCTGCTGGCCTTGCTGCCCCTGCTGCCCTTGCTGCCCCTGCTGCCCTTGCTGCCCTTGCTGCGCTTGCTGGCCCGGCAGCTGCGGCTGCCCACCCTGCTGCAGCTCGCGTCCCCGCTGCTCCAGCTCGCGCTGCGCTTGGGCCTGCTGCCCGGTGTCTCGCACCTGGTTGGCGGCCTCGCGGATGGCCTGCTGCGCGTCCTGGTTGCGGAACTGCTGCAGGGCCTCGCCGGCCCGCCCGGCGGCGTTGGCCAGGGCTTGATCCTTCTCGCTGATGTTCTGGGACGCCTGCTGAAAGGCCTGGGCGAGCGCCTGGCGCTCCCCGGGGCTCAGGCGAGAGACTTGGTCGGCCACCTGATTCAGCTGCTGGCCCGCCCGCTGGGTGTCGCCGCCACGCAGCGCCTCACCCGCCTCCCGCCCGCTCTGGGTCTGGCGCAGGGCGTTCCCCAGGTCCTGGAGGGCCCTTTCTCGCTGCGCCAGGTTGGCGCTCTGCTGGCTGCGAGCCTCTTCCTGGGCCCGCTGATTGGCATCGGGCTGCCCGTGCTGGCCTTGCTGGCCTTGCTGGCCTTGCTGCCCCACCTGCCCTGCCGGCTGGTCGCCCACCTGGCCTGGCCGGTCGGTCTGGCCCCTGATCCCGTCCAGCCCTTGCCCGGTGGCGCTGTCCTCCGGCCGCGGCGGTTGGGCCAGGGCTTCGTCCGGACGGCCCGTTTGGGCCAGGGCCAGCTTCTCTCCCGCCGCACCCGGTACCAGGGACCCCGGCCCCGAGGACCGCAGGACGACGAGCAGGGCCGTCGCCAGCATAGCCGCCGCCAGGCCGGTGCGTCCTAGGGCCGTGCGACGGGCCCCGCTCCCGCGGGCCAGTATGGGGACGGCGCTGCGGGGGACGATCTGCGCCGCTGTCGCCGTCGCATCGCGAACCTGCAGCTCGGCCAGGGCGCCGGCTGCCCGGCCGTCGACCAGCTCCAGGGCCGTGGCCAGGCGCTCACGGAGGCCCAGGACGGCGTCGGCGCTGCGAGCGGCCTCCAGCGGGCCCACCTGGCGGCGGGCGGCGCGGGCCACCGTCCACAAGGCAACGGCCGTGCCTCCCAACAGGGTCAGCCACAGGACACCTGGGGCGATGAAGGCCCGGGCCAGGATCACGCCCCAAAAAACGATGGCCGCGAACAAGAGCCCGGCCAAGGGCGCCGCTTCCAGGGTGCGGCGCCAGCGCAGGCGCGTGGCCACGGCGCGGAGATGGTGCTCGATGGGCGACGCCTGACCCGGGGGCAAGAAGCCCCGCTGAGGGGCGGCACGCCGTCCCGAGGGAATACCGCCACGGCCACGTCCACCCCGCACGTGTCGCAAGCGCTGCAGAGCCGGCGCCAACCCGGAGCCGAGGGCAGTTGCAGCGGTGCGGAGGCGGTATGATGGGCGCCCGGGCTGGACCAACGTTTACCTTCTCTCTACATTAATTACGTACGTACACGAATTAGGAAGCTGTCCGCCGTGTCCGCCGGTCGTGACCAGATCGTCTGCGATCCGAGCCCCTGGTGCTTCTAGCTGCCGGCGGTTACCCGCGCCGCCCACGTGCCAGGTAAACGTTGCCCCTGGACGCCTTGGTTCCCATGGGCGGTGTCGTGCCCCTGGACGCCTTGGTTCCCATGGGCGGTGCATCAAACCCTTCCGACGGGTATGCTTCACCTTACCATCGTCCAGTAACGACGTAAAGCGTTGCTCGAGATGCGGTGACGCGGTAAGGAGGCGTGCCCTGCCTCCAGCAGGACCGCCTGCGGGTGGGGCGGAAACAGGCGAGGGAGCCAGTCCTCTGAGCGACGTGACGAGAGCGGCCGGCGAGGTTAGCCCCCGCAGAGGCGCTCTAAAGAAGGGGCGTAACCATGGGCGGGCCGCTGGGGCGTCGTTCCGCGACCAGGCGCGGCGCGCCCTGCGCTCCGACGGCCACCGCATGACCCAGCAGCGTGAAATCCTGCTGGACGTCATCGAGCACGCCGGCGAGCACCTCGACGCAGATGGGCTGTACCGCCTGGCTCGCGAACGTGACCGCCGTATCAGTCTGTCCACGGTCTACCGCACCTTAGCGCTCTTGAAGCAGCACGACCTGGTGGAAGAGCTCCACCTCAGCGAGGAGCACCACCACTACGAGGTCAAGACCACTGCTAGACACTACCATCTGGTATGCACCGCGTGCGGCCGGGTGGAGGAGTTTGGCAGCGAAGGGGTCGAGCGTCTGCGCGAGGAGCTGCGCCGCGAGCGCGGCTTCGAGGTGGCCTCCATCGACCTGGACATCGCCGGGCACTGCGCCCGCTGCGCCGCCAGCGCTACCTCCACCGGACGCAACACCCAGGCCGTATAATCCCGCCCGCATGACCAGCCTGCCGCCGGACGCGGCCGGGCGAGGTGACGGGGAATCGCCGGCTGACGCCCGGCCGGGTACGGGAGAGTTGCAGGCAAGATCACCGCGAACCGGCGCCCCACCGGGGGCTTCGCCCCACCCGATCCAGTCCCCGGGGCCCGGCAATGCGATGCGCGCCGCACCGCCGGTACGTGCCTCCGGCGCTCCCATCGAGCTGTCCCTGGATTTGCGTTTCACCCCGCCGGACAAGGTGCTGTCCCGGCTCTTCGGTGCCCTGGAGCGGGTCGGTCCCGACGTAATTCTCCTCGTGCTGATGCGGGACACGCCGGAGTATGCCAGCGTGCTGGCCGGGGCGTACCAGGCGCTACGTGCCCGTGGCTACGTCTCCGACAGCTCTCGCACCCCCCAGGGGGGCCAGCGCCTGCGAGTGCAGCGGCGCAGCGAGTGGGAGGGGGGGCGGGGCCGTTCGGGGCGGGAGACGGTGCCGCTCACGGCGCCCAGGGAGCGTGAGGACGTCCCTGAGCCGCTACCCCTGCCTCCGGATGAGGAGCCGGAGGCCGCAGCCCCTCCCGCCCCGGCCGTGGAAGCACCCGCCTCGGCGCCGAACGCCGGCGGCGCCTCAGGCGGCACGATCGAGCGCCAGCCCTAGCTCCTCACGGAGGGCCGAGGCGTCGGTCGTCCGCTGGACGCCCGCCCAGGCCCGTTCCAACGCCCGGCGCGCCTCCCGCTGGGGAAAGCGGCCCAGGGCCCAGGCGGCGTGCTCCCGCACCAGGGGATGAGCCTCCTCATCCGAGAGTGTGCCGGCCAGCGCCGGGATGGCCACCGGGTCTGCCAGGTTGCCCAGGGCAACGCAGGCGTTGCGCTGCAGTCCCCAGCGCTTGGCGCGTAGCACGGGAGTGCCTCGGTAGCGCGCCCGGAACGCCTCGTCCGTCAGCGTCAGCAGGGGCAAGAGGCGTGGAAAGGCTGCCTCGTCATCATAGGCCCGCAGGGCCTCGATCCGCCCGGGCAAGGGCTTGCGGTTCACCGGGCAGACCTCCTGACAATCGTCACAGCCGAAGATCCACTCTCCCATCAGTGGGCGCAGGTGGCGCGGGATCCGCTCTTTGAGCTCAATGGTCAGGAAGGAGATGCAGCGGGAGTTGTCCAGCACCCCTGGCGCCACCAGCGCTCCAGTAGGACACACGTCCAAGCAGCGCCGGCAGGCCCCACAAGACTTGCCCACGGGCTGATCTGGCTCCAGCTCCAGGTCGAGGATGATCTCGCACAGGAAGGCCCACGACCCGGCGCCGGGCAGCAGGAGCATGGTGTTCTTACCGAACCAGCCAAGCCCTGCCCGCTGCGCCACAGCCCGTTCAGCCAGGGGACTACTGTCGACAAAGATACGGCCGGCCACCGGTCGCCCGGCGATCGTTTCGATGCCGTTCAGCAGGTCGCGCCCCAGGTCCTTGAGCACGTCGTGGTAGTCCCGGCCCCAGGCGTAGCGGGCCACCCGTCCCCGGGGGACACCCGGCCGGCGCGTCGGCGCCGGACGGACGCCCAGGTAGCTCGCGGCCAGGGCCAGGATGCTCCTCGCCCCAGGCAGCAGCTCCTGGGGGCGAGTGGCCAGGCGGGCCCGCTCGGGGGTGAACCAGCGCAGCCCGTCCATCATTCCGGCACGGATGCGCTCCTGAATCGCGGCCTCAGCCGCCCGCAGTGGCGCGGCATCGGAGATCCCCACGCGATCGAAGCCGCACTCCAGGGCGGCTCGCTTGACGTCCTCGGTGAGACTCATCGCCCCTCGTTCTGCCCCTCCCCGGACGGGCGATCCCCAGGTCCGCGCCGGGGTCAGCGGCCGGGCAACACCCGGACCAAGTCCTGTCAGGGCTCAGAATGCAAGTATAGGGCGCGTGGTACGACCGGTAGCGCGCGGCGCTGCCGGCGCCCCGCCCCGGTTTGCTAGGATTGGGCCCCGTGAGCGTTGCCATCGCCCCCGGTGTTGCCCCGCATGGCCAGGGACAGGCCCCGCCTCGCGATCTGGACGCCTTCCTCTACGGCCACGACCCCCTCCCTCGCGTCGTCGCCGTCGAGCCGGCAGGGGGCAACAGCGTGACCCTTTATCGGCGGGACGCGGATCGGTCGCTGCAAACGGAGACGGCGACGTTTAGCCCCTGGCTCGTCGTCGCCGAAGACCAGCTCGCCGTCCTGCCGGAGCGAGAGCGCGAGGTGCACCCTCTGCTGGGGGCCGCTCCGATGAACCGCCTGGTACTGTTCCCGCATCGGGGGGCGCACGCCCGTGCCGTAGCGGCCTTGCGTGCCGCCGAGGCGCCCCACTTCAGCTACACCTCGGCGGTGAGCCAGTACCTGACCATCTCCGGGCGCACCCTCTTCCACGGGATGCGTTTCGAGGAGCTCCACCGCGTCCAGCTGGACGTTGAGACCACCTCGCTGCACCCCGGCGCGCCGGAGGCAGCCGTGCTCCTCGTGGCCATCACTGACAATCGGGGCGTCGAGGAGGTGCACAGCGCCCACGTCGGTGGCGAGGCGGCCCTCCTCCGCCGCCTCACGGCCCGTGTTGCCGAGCTCGATCCGGACGTAATTGAAGGCCACAACCTGGTCGATTTCGACATCCCTTACTTGGTCAAGCGAGGCCAGGCCCTGGGCGTCCCGATCACCTGGGGGCGCGAGGGGCAGCCGGTATGGCTCCAGGAGCGAGAGGGGCGCTACAAGGTTGGCGCCCGCATCCTGCCGTCGATGCGCGTCCACGTCCACGGGCGCCACGTGGTGGACACCTTCCAGCAAATCCAGCGCTACGATAGCCAGGGCAAGCTGGAGAGCTACGCCCTCAAGCCGGTCATGGAGTCTCTGGAGCTGGTGCGCCCCGACCGTGAGTTCGTCGATCGCACCCAGATCAGCGAGCTGTGGCGCGCCGACCCCCACCGTTTGGCCCGCTACTGCCTGGATGACGCGCGTGACGTGCGTGGCCTGGCCGACCTGATCACCCCCACGGAGTTCTATCAGGCGCAGATCGTCCCCCGCTCATACCAGGACGTGGCCACGGGGGGCACAGGCGAAAAGATCAACGCCGTGCTGGTGCGGGCGTACGTCACCCGGCGCGAAGCCCTGCCCCTGCCCCAGCCCTCCCGCCCGTACCCGGGGGGATACTCCGAGCTACGTGCGGCCGGCGTGTTCCGCCGGGTTGTCAAGTGCGACGTAGAGAGCCTGTATCCGGCCGTAATGCAGCGCTTCGGCTACAAGCCGCAGTCTGATAGGCTGGACATCTTCTTGCCCCTCCTGGCCGAGCTGACGCAGCGGCGCCTGGCGGCGAAGCGCCGCCTGCGCCGGGGCACGGCCGCTGAACGGGCCTACTGGAACGGCCTCTCGTCTTCCTACAAGGTGTTGATCAACTCCTTTTACGGCTACCTGGGATACGCCCGGGCCCTCTTTAACGACTTCGATGCGGCCGAGCAGGTGACTACCACCGGACAGAGGCTGATCAAGGAGGTCCTGGCGGCCCTGGAGGCCCGGGGCAGCGAGATCATCGAGGTGGACACAGACGGGGTGTACTTTGTGCCCCCGCCGGACGTGGAGGGCGAGGCGCAAGAGCTGGCCTTCGTCGAGGCCATTGGCAAGGTGCTCCCGGCGGGGATCAACCTGGCCCACGACGGGCGCTTCGCCGGAATGGTGTCCCTCAAGCAAAAGACCTACTTCCTACTCACCTACGATGGCCGCCTGCTGGCCACGGGGTCTAGCCTGCGCTCGCGGCGGGACGAGCTGTACCTACGAGAGTTCTTGCAGGAGGCCGCCGTTACCCTGATCCAGGGGACGCTGGAGGACGTCAGCCGCCTCTATCTCGCCGCAGTCAAGCGGATCCAGAGCGGCGCCCTCAACGTAGTAGAGTTCGCCCGGCGAGAAAGCATCACCCACAAGACTCACAGCTCACCGGGACTGCGCCGGCTGGCCGCGGCCGCCAAGGGAATCCCCGTGGGGCAGCAGGTCCTCGTCTACCAGCGCCCCGATGGCAGCCTGGCCCTCACCAGCGAGTACGCCGGTGACGAAGACCGAGACTACCTCCTGCGACGCCTGCATGACATGGCCGGGCGCTTCGCCGGCCTCTGCCCCGGCGGGGCCAAAGGGGACATGTTCAAGCGCCTCTTCCCCCTGCTCACCGGCAGCCGCGAGCCCCCCACCGAGCATCACGTGCAGCTTTCCCTCTTCGGGTAGCTCTCCTGTACGTACGTCTACGTACGTCGGCGCCGACGGATCGTTGCCTTGATTGCTGCACCCGGCCCAGTACCGTGCCACCATGATGTCGCTCGGTGCCCCCATCTCGAGAATACCCAGGGAAACCACCGTCGCCGAGTGCTAGGACGTAGCGGCGCCCTGAGGTGTAGCCGTCTCCACAGCGGCCGGTGAGCAGCCCCTGCGGGGCCACGCGGCTAGGTATCCTCTCCAGACGCAGGTCAAGAGAGGAGCGAGGGCATGCGCGTCGTGCAGTTCCACGAGCCCGGCCAAGGCAATCAGGTGGGCGTTGTCCAGGGGGATGACGTGTTCGACGCCGGGGGTATCGCCACCGACGTCGCGACCAAGGGTAGCCTCGGCCTCTTGCTGCCCGGCCGCCTGGGGGGGCCCAGAGGCACGGCCGAAGGGGTAGGCGCCGCCGTCGGCCGGCGCGTCGCCTCATTCTCCGAGCTGGACGTCCCGCCGCATCCGTCGCGCCGTCACCTCCGCGTCCCCATCGACCCGCCGGAGGTGTGGGGGGCCGGCGTGACGTACAAGAAGAGCGCCGAGTTCCGAGACGAAGACACCTCCACGTCCAAGGGGATCTACGACCTGGTGTATTCAGCCCCCCGTCCAGAGCTTTTCTACAAGGGCCGGGCGGTACACTGCGCCGGGCCTAACGGCGCCGGCACCATCCGCGCCGATTCGTCGTTCACCGCCCCTGAGCCGGAGCTGGCCATCGTCCTCAGCGCCGCCGGGGAGATTCTGGGGTACACCCTCTGCGACGACGTCTCAGCCTGGGACATCGAGCGGGAGAACCCCCTCTATCTCCCCCAATCCAAGATATTCTTCGGCTGCGCCGTGATCGGTCCCACGGTCGTGACGGCGGATGAGATCGCTGATCCGCGGGCGCTGACGCTCCGCTGCACCATCGCCCGCCAGGGCGCCACCGTCTTCGACGAGTCCGTGACCCTCGACCGGATCAAGCGGTCTTTCGACGAGCTGATCACCTACTTGCGGCGCAACAACCCCATTCAAGATGGCACCGTCCTCTCCACGGGGACGGGGATCATCGTCCCGCCGGAGCAGGCCTTGCAGGAGGGGGACGTCGTCACCCTGGAATGCCAGCCTATCGGGACGTTGCGCCACACCATGCGCCGGCTCCCGGAAGACTGGGAGTTGAGCGAGTAGGCAGTAGGTGAAAGACCTGAGCAGGGACCGCCGGAAGGCAGGCGGCGCTGAACCCCGGCTGACCCCCGTCTACCGGCGGCTGCCGACCGGCGTGTAGCGAGCTTGCCACCAGCGATAGAACTCGGGGATGCCGCGGGCGGCGGGGTATTGTGGGTGGTAGTCGAGCAGGGTGCGGGCCTTGGTCAGGTCGGCGACGTACTGGCTAATCTCCCCAACCTGCATCGTGCTAAAGGAGAGCTTCGGCTCTACACCCGCCGCCTCGGCGACGAGTTGGGCGGCCTGCAACAGGGTAGTACCTACGCCTGTGCCGAGATTGATGGCCTCACCGCTGACCCGTTCGGGGGCGCCCACCAGGAGCTCTATCCCCCGGTACACACCCTCGACGGCATCGTCGATGTAGGTGAAGTCGAAGGTTTTCTGGGGGCCAAAGATGGTCACCGGCTCGCCGCGGGGGAGGCGCTGGCAGAGGAGGGGGATGTAGCGGTTGTTGCGCGCCAGGTCGTCATACCGCCCGTAGACGTTGCTGAATCGGAAGATGATGAAGCCAATGCCGTAACACCGGGCGTACGCTCGGATCAGGGCCTCGTCGGCGAGCTTGGCCGCGGCGTACGGGCTCACGGCGCCCTCCACGCGCACGGCGTCCTCGGAGACCGGGAGAGTGGCCTGCTCGCCGTAGGTCTCGCGGGAGCTGCCGAAAATCACGGCCGTCTGCGTCCGGCGACAGTACTCCAGCACCCGGTGGGTGATGGTGTAGTTGGCCAGGGCATTCCCTGGATGCTCTACGGACTCGTGCACCTTTGCCCGGGCCGCCAGGTGCACTACGACGTCTGCTTGGCCCCAATCCGCCCCAGGCTCGCCGCTGGTGTTTCGCAAGTCCTCGATCTGCACGGGCACCCGATCAGTCCACGGGTTGGGGTCCTTGTCCACCCCGAAAACCTGATGGCCCTCGTCCAGGAGCCGGATGGCCAGATTGGTTCCGATCAGCCCGCTGGCACCCGTAATCACGACGCGCATTACTTTCCACCCCGCTCGTGGTCGCTCACTCGTTGGCTCTCTCTCAGCTTGTCCACACGAGGCTGACCACGCGTTGTGGCATCCGATCGGTGTGGCGCCGTGGTACTGCAACGATACTTCTTTGCCTGCGCCGGCTGGCGTCTTTCCAACTGGAGACTCTCATCGCAGTACTCGCAACACTCATAGTAGGGACTCCGTGTTACGTCCTGGTTGAGGCGGGGCGCTCAACCAGTGTTTTGCAGCCCGGCGGCCACCCCATTGATCGTCGAGGCGATCAGCTGCTGTGCCGTCGCCCGCTCCGGCGCTCCTTCCGGCAGCCGGCGCAGGCGACGCAAGAGGCAGATCTGCAAGAAGCTCAGGGGATCGACGTAGGGGTTTCGCAGCCGGATGGAGCGCTCCAGAACCGGCGAGCTCCCCAGCAGCGCAGGCTGGCGAGTGATGGCCAGCACGGCGCGCTCTGTCCGCCGCCACTCGCTCTCTATCTGGCCAAAGATGCGCTCCCGCAGGGCGGCCGCCGGCACCAGACCGGCGTAGAGGCGGGCGACGGCCAGATCGGCCTTGCCCATGCTCAGCTGGGCATTGTCGATCAAGGAGCGGAAAAAGGGCCAGCGGTCGTACATGTCGGTCAAGGGTGCCCGCCCTGGCTGAGGCTGTCCCGCTGGGATCAGGGTCGCTTGGACCGGTCCATTCGGGTGGCTGGCCCCACTACCCTCCAGGGCCGTCCCCAGGCCATACCAGCCGGGCAGCCCGTGGCGGCTCTGCGTCCAGCTAAACACCCACGGGATGGCCCGCAGGTCCTCGATACGGTCGCTCGTCTTGCGCTTCGCCGGACGCGAGCCGATCCGCAGCCCGGCGATCTGGTCTATGGGCGTGGCGTGGCGAAAGTAGTGGTAGAAGTCCGGGTCGTCGTAGACCAGGCCGCGGTAGGCCTTGCGGGCCACCGGGGACAAAGCCTCCATGGCCGCGCTCCACTCCGGCAGGGGCTCGACCACCCCTTCAAGGCCGCTCGCGGCCGGCCCCGTCGCCCCAAGACCTCCGGCGGCGGGGCGGAGACTGGCCTTGATGACGGCGTGAATGGTCTGCTCCAGGTGCCGGTGGGCGATATCCGGGTTGGCGTAGCGTGCGAAGGCCACCTCTCCCTGCTCGGTTAGTCGCAGGCGCCCGTTGAGGGTACCGGGAGGCTGACCCAGGATGGCCCGGTTTGTCGGCCCACCCCCGCGCCCGATGGCCCCGCCCCGCCCGTGGAATAGCAGGAGGCGCACGCCGGCCTCACGACAGACGTCGGCGAGGCGTCGCTGGGCCTTGTACAACTCCCAGTTGGCCGTGACGAAGCCCCCATCCTTGTTGCTGTCTGAGTAGCCCAGCATGATCTGCTGCCGGCCTTCCCAGGCGGCCAGCTGCTGGACGTAGATGGGCAAGGCAAACAAGCCCTGCATCAGCTCGGCGCAGCCGTGCAGGTCTTCGATCGTCTCAAACAGGGGCACGATCTGTAGCGTGCTGCGGGGGGGCGCCTCACCCCGTGACGGCGTGAAGAGGCCGGATTCTTTCGCCAGCAGGAGCGGGGCCAGGATGTCGCTCGCCCCCGCGGTCATGGAGATGATGTAGACGTTGCAGACCTCGCGCCCCAGCTCCGCCTGCAGGCGCTGCGCGGTCCGGAAAACGCTCAGCACCTCCTGTGTCTCGGCGGCGTAAGGGCCGTCAGGCCAGATCAGGGGGCGCGGGTTGGCGATCTCGCGGGCCAGTACTTCCACCCGCCGCCCCTCCTCCAGGGCCAGGTAGTCACCTTCGACGCCGGAAACGCGCAGGATGTCGTCGAGCGCCCGGGCGTGGACGGCGCTGTGCTGGCGTAGATCGAGCCGGGCCAGGTGGAAGCCGAAGACCTCTACCCGACGGATGAGGTCTTGCAGCAGCCCGCCGGCCAACCGGCCGGCGTGTCGCCGGTGCAGGCTGTCGGCCAGGCAGCGTAGATCGCCCAGGAGCTCTGCCGGCCCGCGGTAGGCCGTCTGGCGATCGCCGGGGCGGGGGGCGTCAGCTGGAGCGCCGGCCCCCCACAGGTCTTGCGCCCGGCTGAGCTCCACCTGTTCGGTGGACTCCCCGCCAGGCAACTCCCCGTCAGGGGGTTCCCCGGCGGCCGCGCCGGCCTGGGCACCGGCCGGCAACTCACCGAGACGGGCGGCGTTGAGTCGCCGGGCGGCTCGCACCCGGGCACTCATGAAGGCCAGCTTGCGCCGGTAGGCTTCGCCGGCGAAGCGCCGTTCCAGGACATCCGCCAGCTCCGGCATGGCCTCCCGATCGCGGGCGAGGGACTCCTGGAGAGGGGCATCGCCGGGCGGCCCGGCGGCGTCTCCCCCGCCGGCCGACCGGCGGGCCGGTCCAGCATTGGACACATCGCTCATCAAGGGAGACGGCACCGCACCATCAGGGACAGCGGCGGGATGAGCGCTGCCCGGCGGATCTGAGGTGCCCTCTGTGATTCCGGCCCCGATGCTGAGGTGCCGTTGCAGGGCGGCGAGGGAGCGCTCGTAGAGGGCCAGGGCCGTCTCCTTGTGCAGGCGCAGCGTCCGTTCCGTCACGGCTGCCGTGACCGAGGGGTTGCCGTCCCGATCGCCCCCGATCCAAGAGCCAAAGCGGAGAAAGGCGGGGACGTCGAATGTCTCCTGCGGGTAGGCCTCCTGGAGGGCCGTCTGGACGTCGCGGTAGAGGCGCGGCACCACGTCCCAGAGCGACTCTTCAAAGTAGTAGAGACCGTTTCGGACCTCGTCCAGCACCGTAGGAGTGCTGGATCGCACCTCGTCGGTGAGCCACAGGGCGGTGATCTCCTCCCGCACGCGATCGTGGAGCGTCGCCAGGGCCCGGGGCGGGAGGCGGGTGTCGTCCAGCTGTTCGGCCAGGTCGCTCAGGCGGCGTAGCTTGTCCAGCACGGTGCGCCGCCGGGCCTCGGTCGGATGGGCCGTAAATACCGGCTCCACCAGGCACTCGTCCAGGAAGGCACGCACGTCCCCGGCGCTGACGCCGTGCCCCGCCGCTTCGCCGATGGCCTGGAGCACGGACTCTGATGGCGGGGTGTCGGCCGCGCTAAGCTCGCGCTGGCGCAGTACGCGCAGCCGGTGGTGCTCCTCGGCCATGTTGACCAGGTGGAAGTAGGCCGTGAACGCCCGCACCACCAGGTCGGCCTCGGCCGCGGTGAGCGCCTCCATCCGTGCCAGGAGCTCCTGACGCCCAACGCCGAAGTCCGTCGTCGACCCGCCTGGGCTGCGCAGGCGCTTCGTCCAGGCCCGCAGCTCCTCTACAAGAGCGAAGCCGGCCGCGCCTTCCTGCTCTCCGAGGACATCGCCTAACAGCCTGCCGAGGGCGTTGACGTCCCGGCTGAGCTCGTCCGGCTCGCCCTCGGCGCCGGCACGCGACACGTCGTTCTGGGTAGCGGTCTCCATCAGCGGACTCCCCATTTGCCCCGTATGCATCGTCCTGAGATTGGTGAGCACACGCTCCATCGTCCTGCCGGCCGGGTGGTACGGCGTTCCGAGTTCGTGCGCTGCTGCCGCCCCGCCGGGCACAAGAGACTCAAACCTCTCTCCCGACGGCCTGGGCTGGGCGCTGGAAGGGAGCCAGATCGTCGGGGCGTTGCTCAGTCCCGAGCTGCCCCCCGGAGGCGCCCCGCCCGTCGTCGCGCTCGTCCCCCGCCGCCAGCCAGCGCAAGCCGGCCATCAGGAAAGCGGCGAGCAGGCAAGCGGCGCCCAGCAACGTGGCAGACGTGAAGCTCATAGCCACTCCCAGGGCCAGTGCCAAGAATGTCCCCACCGTAGCCGCCAGGGCGGCCACTCCCCACAACAGGGACGTCCAAGCCCCGCGCCCGGCGGCGGCCAGGCCCTCAGCGGCTGCCGGGAAGAGGACGCCGGCGCACACTCCCACCGGTGCCAGGAGCCCGGCGGCCACCAGCGCCCGCACCATCACCCCCTGGCCGCGCAGCGCCTCGTCCACCATAGGGAGCAGCTCCGTCATCGCCACCGCCAGCAAGGCTGCACCCAGGGCGGCCCACCCCATGGCCGGCCGGAGCTGCCCGGGGCGCACGCCCAGGGCCAGGAGACTGCCGGCCGCCGTGGCGAGCGAGGCCGCCCCGAGGGCCACCGGAACCCCCAGGGTGGGGTGGCCGATCATGAAGGGCAGGCGGTAGGCCAGTAGGGGGTAGAGAAAGAGGCCCAGTCCCACCCCCACGGCGGCGACGAAGGCGATAAAGCGCCAGGGGACGTCGTCCTCTAGAAAGGCAACCACTCCTTCAGCGACCCCTTCAGGGGCGTCGAGGTCGGGGTCGAGCGCGTCCGCGCTCGGGCGGCGGGCGGCGAGGGCGAGCCCACCGCTGAGCAGGAGCAGGACAGCCGGGGAGATCAACAGCGACCACGGCAGCCCCTTGGCGGCCCGGAAAAAGAAGGGGCTGGCGTCGGTCGCCGGTCGCACTTGATAGGGGGCCTGCGCTTCGACGGCCGCCGGCCCCAGACCCTCGGCGGCAAAGGCGGCCAGTGGGGAGAGGCTCTCTAGGTGTGGCCAGAACAGGGGCTGAAACGGCGTCTGGCCCAGCAGCTGGAAGGCCGCGCGCGCTTCATCTTCTCCGTACGGCGTCTTACGCACCATCAACAACGGCAGGGCCACGCTACGGCCGCTGCGCTCGGCCACGGAGGCGTTGTTCACCGCCACCAGCCGGCGGATGGCCTGCAGCGGGGTTGCCCCGCGGCGCATCGAGGCCTGCATCGCGGTGTTGAACGCTCGCGTAAGCTCCTGCTCATCGCGCAGCTTGATCGCCAGGCGCCCGTCCTGGCGCAAGGCCTGCAGATAGTCGTCGAAGGCCTCCACGGTGTGGAGGTAGCTGCCTGAGGCGGCGCCCCCCGGCTGGGCCACACCTGAGGTGGCCAGGGAGAGGAAGATAAGGTCGAACTGCTCGCCGCTGGCGCGCAGGAAGGCCCGGCCGTCCTGGTTCACCACGCGCACGGCGGGGTGGCCAAAGACATCGCCGGAGTAGCTGCGGAAACGTCCCTCGCCGCGCAGGAGGGCGCCTCCGCCCTCCGTGGCCACGATCTCCCCGGCGCCGGCGATCACGGCGCTCAGCACCTCCTGAGCGGCCCCGGCGCCGACAATCAAGACCTTCTCCCGGCTCCCGGGCAGCAAGTAGGGGAGATTCCCGGTATCGGCGCGCAGGGCGTCCACGCCCCGTCCCGCCGTCCCGGCCCGGTAGATGATCCCGGCCGCGACCCCGTCGGCGTAGATCCATTTCAGCTCGTCTGTCGTGGCCGGCTCGGTGACGTCGGTGCGAGCGTAGCTATCCCACTCGCTGTGGACGACGACCTCCCGCAGCTCAGGGTCCTGCACGCTGACGAACAGGGACTTGGGGCTGTTCACCCTGGCCGGATCGAGCTCCAGCCACCATCCGCTCAGGCCCAGGGGCAGGGCCAGCAGGCCGGTAGCGATCCCCAGTCCGGTGACCGCCCAGCTTATGCCCGCACCCGCTGTTTTCGGCCGCCCGGCGCCTCGCAGGGCGGGGGGCAGGAGCAACATGCCCCCGCCGGCACAGAGGGCGGCCGCGGCCAGAGCCCCCAGGGGGGGAGCCATGCCATCCAGGAGGGCTGCGCTCCCGGCAAAGGCCAACCCGGCGCCTGCAGCCTGGGCCGCGCCCAGCGCCCCGGCGGGCGGCCGGGCGCCCCCGAAGGGGGCCGCCAGGGCCATGCCGGCGGCGGCGAAGGCCAGGAAAGCCAACCCGGCATTGAGCGCCGCGAGGTTGAGCGGGGCCAGCCAGACCACCCCCACGGCCGCGACGACGGTCAGCCCGGCGGCGGCCCCCGCACCCAGGGCCGCGATCAGCGGGCGTCGCGTCGGTTGCCAGCCGAAGCGGTGGGCCAGCAGCGCCCCGGACGCAACTCCACCCGCGGCCCAGCCAACCAGGACGAAGACCTCGTCAAGCCCGTGGAGTACGGCGAAGAGGCGAGTAAAGGAGACATACAGGAGGGAGATCCCGGCTGCCACCAGCGCCGTGCCCAGCCCCAGGAGATAGCGCACCCCCATCCACCTCTCGGCGAGTATACGGGTGACCAGGGACGATCGCTCAGGCAGCCGCGCCGTCATGGCGCAGTGATGGATGCCGGGCGGGGAAACGGCCGGCGCTGCCCCCCAGCCGGCGGGCTCAGCCCTGAGCGACTCCCGGTGCGGCGTCCGGTGTGGCGCCCGGTGTGGCGCCGTCCCAGCGAAACACGGCCCGGAGAGACGTGGCGTTGAACCGCACTTGCTGCACCGCATCACCCTGGGCGACGGCGAACGCCAGCCGGCCGCGGGCGCTCCTCCCGGGGTCGAGCCGTCCTGTCGCCAGCCATCCGCTGCCTTGGAAGCGCTCCGCCTCGCGAACCTGGCCCCCGGAGTCCAGCACCGTCCAGTCTGCCAGGTCATAGGCTATCGGCTGCCGGCCCTGGTTATCGATGATCACGGTAACGGTCAGGAACTCCAGGCCGGCGCCGGCCTCCCTGCCTCCCTCGATCGACGCCCGTTGCGGGCCGACCACCTGCGTCACGACGCCCCGGGCCTCCTGGGTATTCCCCAGCGGCTGCACCGGAGGCACAGCGGTTGCGGCCGTGAGGCGATTAAAGGGCGGGGGCAGTCGCATGACGGAAGCAAGGAGAGTCTGTGGCGAGCCACCGGCCGGCAGTACCTCGATGATGAAGTACCCTACCAGCAGCCCGAAAGAGAGGGTGCAAAGGAGTACCAGACCGTCGATCCAGGGCCGGTGCTGAATCACTGCGGCCGGGGCGGCGCTGTAGTGGCGCATCGCCTCCGGGCGCAACGATCGTGGCCGGTGGGTTTTGGGAGATTGCTGCAAGCGCACACCACACGCCCAGCAGGTCACGCCCTCGGGCGGGTTCGACGCTCGGCAAGCGCGGCACTGCATTGAGCCACATCCCCCCTACGCCGTCCCTTGGCCGCGCCTGAGGCCACCGTGCCGGCGCGCCTTGCCGAGGCGCTCCACTCTGCCACCCAGTGACGCGGCTCGAGACGTAATTCCTACTAAGAGTACGCCGGGGACCGGCCGGGCAGTTGCCTTACTCCATCAAGTACTCGTGCAGACGGACGCGCTGGCTGAGCTCGCGCAGCTTGTCCAGGGCTTCGCCTTCGATCTGGCGTACCCGCTCCCGGGTAAGTCCCACCTCCAGGCCAATCTCTTGCAGGGTGCGCGGCTCGTGGCTGCCCAGGCCGTAGCGCAGCTCGAGGATCCGCCGTTCGCGGGCGGAGAGTTCAGCCAGGAGGCTCCCCACCTCCTTCTTAAGGAGCTGCCTGGTCGCCGATTCGGCCGGCTCGACGGCGTGGAGGTCCGGGACGAGGTCGGCGAGGACGGCATCGCCGTCCTCGCCGATGGGTGCTTCCAGGGAGATCGTACCCCGGCCAGCGATCAGCAACTCGCGCACCCGGGCCACAGGGAGCTCCATCGCCTCGGCGATCTCCTCGGCGGACGGTGCACGCCCGTAGGCCTGCTCCAGGCGCGGGATGACGCTCTTCAGCCGGCTGACCTTCTCCACGATATGCACCGGGAGGCGGATTGTCCGCGACTGGTCGGCGATGGCCCGGCTGATGGCCTGCCTAATCCACCACGTGGCGTAGGTCGAGAACTTGAATCCCCGCTCGTAGTCAAACTTCTCCACGGCCTTCATCAGCCCCAGGTTGCCTTCCTCAATCAGGTCGAGGAGGGACAGGCCGCGCCCGATGTACTTCTTGGCCACGCTGACCACCAGGCGCAGATTGGCCTCGATCATGTGGCAGCGAGCCCCCTCGCCGGCGGCGGCCACGCCGCGAAGCTCCAGGCGCTGTTCACGGGGGAGCTCTGGGTCGGCCAGCAGCTCCAGGGCCATGCGGCCCCGCTCGATCGACCGGGCCAGCTCCACCTCTTGCTGGGCGTTGAGCAGGGTGACACGCCCGATCTCACGCAGGTACATCCGTACCGAGTCGTCGCCCTCCAAGGGCTCGTCGAGGGCGCCGGCAGGAGGGGCGATCAAAGAAAGGCCGGAGCCTTCCACGGCGCCCCCCGCCACTCCTTCCAGATCCAGGGACATACCACCGACCACCGGAGAGCCATTGAGCTCGATGCTGTCCGGCTCCCCGGCCGCCAGGTCCACCGTCCCCAGCGCGGACGCCGGGCGTGGATGACGCCACGGCATCAGCCGTCGCTGCAGCAACGGGTCGAGGTCAGGCGGGGCATCAGACGGCGCCATGCCGGGTGCCCCCGAGTCCGGGGTGGTCAGGCCGGCCCCTGGTAGCGGCTCCATCAAGGCCAAGCGCACTCTCCCAGTTGAGCCACCGTGGATCAACGCGCCCGGTCTAGAAAACAGGCGCACTTGCGTCCCAAGTGCGCCTACCGAACGTTCAGCGTGTTGTCCACCTCGCCGTCAACGCTGATGGCGAGTACACTCCCTAGCTACCAGGTAACCATAGCATGGCCTCAGTTTTGATGTCAAACCTGGACCGGCCAGCGGCCCTGCTACGTCGCCAGCCGGACGCGCCTGGCGTGGGTGTATACTTCCGCCCATCCTCGCCGCCACTCGCGCCCAGGACAACTCAGATACGGGGCCATACTATGAACGATAACGTCACATTTGAACGCTTGCAAGACATCATTGCCGAAACCTTGAAAGTAGACAAAGAGCGAGTCACGGCTGAAGCCTCGTTTCAAGATGATCTCAAGGCCGACTCCCTCGATCTGGTTGAGTTGATCATGGCCTTTGAGGACGAGTACGGCGTAGAGATACCCGACGAAGACGCGCAGAAGATTCGCACCGTTGGTCAAGCCCTGGAGTACGTCCAAGCGCACGGCAAGTAAGCCGCCCCGTGTGCGGCGTTCCTGACCGGCCCGCGCCCCCCGAGGCCGGCGCCGGTGGCGACCTCAGGCCGATGAAGGCGGGTGCATCTCTGGCGGTGCGCTGACCGTCCGCTGTCTCCAATAGTGCAGCAGGTCGGCCAGGGTCTCCTGGAGAGGGATGCTGGGCGCCCAGCCGGTGAGTGACCGTAGGCGCCGGGAGTCGCACAGTTGCACGGGGACGTCCAGCGGGCGCATCCGCCCGGCGTCCTCTCGAATACGAAACGGGACGCGACTGAGGCCGGCAAGGATGCCGAGGACGTCTGCCATGCGCCACCCCTGGCCGCTGCCCACGTTGTACACCTCCCCGGGATGCCCTTGGGTCGCCGCCAGGAAATAGGCCCGCACGACGTCGCGCACGTCGGTGAAGTCCCTCACGGCGGTCAAGTTCCCTACCGGCATCACCGGGGGCGCCATGCCCGCCTCAATCTCCGCCACCTGGCGGGCAAACCAGCTCGGCGCGAACTGCTCGCTTTGCCGCGGCCCGGTGTGATTAAAGGGACGTACGCGCACGGCCAGGAGCCGGTGAGAGACGGCGTACTGGTAGGCCATCAGGTCCTGGGCCACCTTGCTCACGCCATAGGGATCGATGGGGCGCAGGGGCACGTCCTCATGCACGGGATTCTCTTCCGCACGTACCTGCCCGTACTCCGCCGCCGACCCCACCACCAGCAGGCGCGCCTCCGGCCGGTGCCGCAAGACGGCCTGGACGAGGTGGAGCTGTCCAATGGCGTTGTCCAGGAAAGTACCTACCGGATCCTCGAACGAGAGGGGTACAAAGGCCTGGCCGCCGAGGTGAAAGACCACCTCCGGCTCGGCATCGGCAACGGCTCGATCGACGGCGGCGGGGTCGCGCAGGTCGCCGTGCAGGAAGCGCACGCCTGCGGCGAACGTGGTGGCGTGTCCCAGGCGCGCCGGATCCCGAACTAGCCCCGTGACCTCCACGCCCCCTTGCGCCAGGCAATGCTCGGCCAGGAAGCTGCCGACGAAGCCGCTGATCCCGGTGATCAGGACGCGCATCAGGCCGGCCCTGACTGCCGCGTCCTGATCACCGGCAGCGACCCGGAACAGGCACGGGAAGAGCAAGACATTGGCGCCCGGGCTCGGTCAGCACTGGTTAGAACACGGACCATCGTTCCACCGGCCGGGCGCTACGGCGTTTCGATCTTCTTCGGTGCTGGTGCCCCGCCGGGCACAAGAGACTCAAGCGTGAGCACCCAGCGCTTCGGTCAGGCCGTTACCAGCGACTGCCCGGCAGCGGCTCGGAGTTGCTCGGCCCTATCTGTCCGCTCCCAGGGTACGTCTATGTCCGTGCGCCCGAAGTGGCCGTAGGCCGCCGTCTCCTGATAGATCGGCCGGCGCAGGCGCAGGTCGCGGATAATGGCCCCCGGGCGGAGATCGAAGTGGGTCTCGATCAGGTCTACGATGGCCTCGTCTTGCACCTTGCCGGTGCCAAATGTCTCTACGCTGACAGAGATGGGGCGGGCCACCCCGATGGCGTAGGCCAGCTGCACCTCGAACCGCTCGGCCAAGCCGGCGGCCACCACGTTCTTGGCCACGTAGCGCGCGGCGTAGGCCCCCGTACGGTCTACCTTCGTCGGGTCCTTCCCGGAAAAGGCCCCACCCCCATGGCGGGCGACGCCGCCGTAGCTGTCCACGATGATCTTGCGTCCGGTGAGTCCCGAGTCTCCCCGTGGCCCGCCGATGACGAAGCGCCCGGTGGGGTTGATCAAGATGCGTGTCTCGGCGTCCAACAGGTGCCCGGGCACCACCTCGCGGACGATGGCCTGCTCCACGTCATGCCGGATCCGCTCCTGGTCGACGTCCGGGTCGTGCTGGGTGGAGACGACCACTGTGTCGACGCGCACCGGCTTGCCGTAGGCGTACTGCACCGTAACCTGGCTCTTCCCGTCTGGACGGAGGTAAGGGATCAGCTTGCCCTTGCGCGCCTCCGCCAGGGTCCGGCAGAGGTCCTGCGCCAGGGCGATGGTCAGGGGCATGCCCTGGCTCGTCTCATTGCAGGCGAAGCCCACCATCATGCCCTGGTCGCCGGCGCCGACCGCTTCCACCTCGGCGTCGGTCATCTCCCCGGTGCGGTCCTCCAGGGAGTGGTCGACGCCCATGGCGATGTCTGCGCTCTGGCCGCTGATGTGCACGTCGATCTGGCACTGGTCGGTTGCGCCCAGCTCGCTGCGGGTGTAGCCGATCTTGCGCAGCACGCCCCGCACCAGGTCCCTGACCACGTCATCCGGTGGACGGGGCGTGACCTCGCCGTAGACGGCCACCCAGTCATAGCCGTCCCCGGACTTCGCCGATGCCTCGCAGGCGACGCGACCGGACGGGTCTTGCCTCAGGCACCAGTCCAGCACCGCGTCCGAGATCTGGTCGCAGAGCTTATCCGGGTGTCCTTCGGTCACCGATTCGGAGGTGAAAAAGAACCTGGGGGACTTCATGAAGGTGGTGGTCAAGTCTTGCTCTCCTACATAAGTCTTCAAGTCGCAGGTCTTACGTCGTTAGCCCCAGTATCACTCCGCCGTTCGGGCCGACCCCGGCGTCAGACTTGAGACATGGGACGTGAGACTTGAGACTTACGTGCCCTCTTCCCAACTCTCTAGGTAACGCTGCTGCTCTGGGGTGAGGGTGTCGATGGCGATGCCCATGGAGTGGAGCTTGAGTCGGGCTACCTCGCGGTCGATGTCTGTCGGGACATCGTACACCTGGGCCCGCAGCGCCTTGGCGTTCTTGACCATGTACTCCGCGCACAGCGCCTGATTGGCGAAGCTCATGTCCATCACGGCCGCCGGGTGGCCCTCGGCCGCCGCCAGGTTGATCAACCGCCCTTCGCCGAGCAGGAAGATGCGCCGGCCGCCGGCCAGCGTGAACTCCTCCACGAAGTCACGCACCTGGCGCCGCCCCGAGGCCATCTCGCTCAGGGCGGGGATGTTGATCTCCACGTTGAAGTGGCCGGAGTTGGCCACGATGGCCCCGCTCTTCATAACCGCGAAGTGGGCCGCGTCCAGGACGTGGACGTCCCCCGTGACGGTGATGAAGATGTCCCCTACAGCCGCCGCCTGCAACAAGGGCATTACCCGGAAACCTTCCATCACCGCTTCCAGGGCGCGGGTGGGGTCGATCTCCGTCACGATCACGCTGGCCCCCAGGCCGCGGGCGCGGCTGGCAACGCCCCGTCCGCACCAGCCGTAGCCACAGATGACCACGTTCTTACCGGCCAGCAGGACGTTGGTGGCGCGGATGATCCCGTCCAACGTGCTCTGCCCCGTACCGTAGCGGTTGTCGAACAGGTGCTTCGTGTCCGCCTCGTTCACGGCCACGATGGGGAACTGCAGCACGTCCTTGGCGGCCATCGCCTTGAGACGGACGACTCCGGTGGTGGTCTCCTCGGTGCCCCCGATGATCGTCTCGAACAGCTCGTGACGGTTCTTGTGGATCTCCGACACCAGGTCGGCCCCGTCGTCCATCGTGATCTGCGGGCGGTGATCCAGGGCCACTCGGATGTGCTTGTAGTAGGTTTCCTCATCCTCGCCCCTGATGGCGTAGATGGGGATACCATGGGCCTGTACCAGGGAGGCGGCCACCTCGTCCTGGGTGGAGAGGGGATTAGAGGCGCAGGCGACGACGTCCGCCCCACCTTCTTTCAGGGCAATCAGCAAATTGGCCGTCTCGGAGGTGATATGCAGGCAGGCGGAGAGGCGCACCCCCTGGAGCGGTTGCTCCCGCCGGAATCGCTCCCGCACCAGGGCCAGCACCGGCATCTCCACCGCCGCCCACTCGATGCGCAGCGCGCCCCGCTCGGCCAGCGCCGGTTCCTTGATGTCACTCGGGACGTTCGTGGCTACTACCAACGTTGCACCTCGCTACCCTTCCACGAAGCTACACTTCGTCGAAGAACGTAAACTCGCGGAATTCGCGGTACCGCTTTTGGATTTCATCGCCGGTAACGCTGGCCAGGCGAGCGACACTAAAGTCCTCCACCGTGAACGACGCCACGACGCTCCCGTACACCAGCGCGCGCCGTAAGTGTGCCATAGAGAGATCGCCCTGCCGGGCCAGGTAGCCGAGAAAGCCCCCGGCAAAGGAGTCCCCGGCGCCGGTGGGGTCCTTGACCTCCTCCAAGGGATAGGCAGGGCAGTAGAAGAAACGGCCTTCGTGAAGCAGCACCGCCCCGTACTCCCCCTTCTTGATGATCAACACGCGCGGGCCCAGGGCCATGATCTCGCGGGCGCCCTGCAGGAGATTCGGGGTGTCCGCGTACTGGCGCACCTCCTCCTCGTTCATCAGCACGATATCCACGCGCGAGAGGGCCTCTGTCAGAGCGTCGCGTGCCCCGGAGATCCAGAAGTTCATCGAGTCCAGCATCGTCACGCGGGGCCGGCGTACCTGCTCTAGGACCTCTAGTTGCAGCACGGGATCGATGTTGGCCAGAAAAAGAAACTCCGCCTCCCGGAACGACTCTGGGAGCCGGGGGTGAAACTCGGCCAGCACGTTCAGCTGCGTCTCCAGCGTGTCCCGGCGGTTCATGTCGAAGTGGTACCGGCCGGTCCACCGGAAGCACCGCCCCGGCAAGACTTGCAGGCCGGCCAGATCGGCCCCACGGCTGGAGAGCAGATCGCGGTGCTGGCTCGGAAAGTCCTCGCCCACCACGCTTACCAGCTGCGTCCCCGTGTCCAGGGCCGCCGCCGCCGCCACGAAGTAGGCGGCGGATCCCCCTAGGGTCTCCTCGACGCGCCCGAACGGCGTCTCTACCGTATCCAGCCCCACCGTCCCCACGCAGACGATCATCGGTCTAGTCAATGGCGTTCCTCACCGGTGCGCCTCAACCTGTCTCGCCGCCGGCGGTGGGCTGGTGCCCCTGACCGGCGGGTACAACGCGTCCGGCCGCTCACAGGTACTTGTCGAGGAGGGGGGCCAGCCGGGAGCGGGCCTCCTCCGGGATGCGCTCCCGCTGGGTGATGATGGCGCCCTCCAGCGCCGTGGCGCAAGGGCAGGTGCGCTCCCCCGGCACGGCGGGCAGCGCGGCGCGGATGATCCGCTTGCCGGACTCCACGTTGGCCAGGAGGTTGCGCACCACCAGCTCGACGGAGACCGGCGCGGCCGTCTCGTGCCAGACGTCGTAGTCCGTGGCCAAGGCCAGCGTGGCGTAGCAGATCTCCGCCTCCCGGGCCAGCTTGGCCTCCGGTAAGGCCGTCATCCCAATCACATCTACGCCCCAGGTGCGGTAGATGCGCGACTCGGCGCGGGTGGAAAACTGAGGTCCCTCAATGCATACATACGTCCCGCCCTTGTGGACGCGTGTCCCCGCCTGACCGGCGGCTCTGAAGAGGACGTCGCTCAGGGCCGGACAAAAGGGATCGGCGAACCCCACGTGGGCCACGATCCCCTGGTCGAAGAACGTGCTCGGCCGGGCCCTGGTACGGTCAAAGAGCTGGTCAGGGATGACCACGTCCAGCGGGGCGATAGATTCGCGCATGCTCCCGCAGGCGCTCACGGAGATGATCCACTCCACGCCCAGGCGCTTCAAGGCCAAGATGTTGGCCCGCGCCGGCACCTCGCCGGGTGAGAAGCGGTGGCCCCGGCCGTGACGGGGGAGAAAGGCCACCGGCAGGCCGGCAAGCCGGCCGGTGATGATCGCGTCACTCGGCTGCCCGAAGGGGGTCTGCAGCTGCACCTCGCGATGGCCCTGGAGATCGGGGAAGTCGTAGAACCCGCTCCCGCCAATGATGGCCACACGCGCGCCGGTCAGCTCCATCATCTCCTTCGTCTCCATATGCGATAGGCGCGCTGGTATAGCAAAATCCCTGCCCCTGCGTCGGCCCTACGACGACCTCTCCGCGCCTACCAGCAGAGCGCCAGGGATGCTTCGCTGCGCTCAGAATGACAACGTCTCGTTGTCGTAGTTGCGCTGCAACGTCGGTTTCCGGATTGTAATGAGGCAGACCCGGGTATCCGAGGGAGTGTCGTTGCGGTGTTAGAATTGCACCAGGGATACGAGCTCATAGTCCTTGATGCGCCCTCGGCCCTGCAGGAAGGTCAGCTCCACTACCACGGCAATGCCGGTCACCGTCCCTCCCAGGGCCACGACGAGGTGCGCCGCCGCTGCCGCCGACCCGCCGGTGGCCAGGACGTCGTCCACGATCAGGACGCGGTGTCCGGGCTCAATGGCGTCACGGTGCACCTCCAGGACATTGGAGCCATACTCCAGGTCGTACTCCCGTTTGATGGCCAGCGCCGGGAGCTTGCCCGGCTTGCGCACGGGGACGAATCCGGCCCCCAGGTGATACGCCACGGGGGCGGCGAAGATGAAGCCCCGCGACTCGATCCCTACGACGCGGTCGATCCCGGCGCCACGGTAGCCTTCGGTCAGGCGGTCGATCACCAGGCGCAACGCCGGACCGTGCTTGACCAGCGTGGTGATGTCCTTGAACACGATCCCCGGCTGTGGGAAGTCCGGCACCTCGCGGATCATCCCGGCCAGGTCGATGTCTCCCCTGACGCCCTCGTTCCCCTGCGTCTCCATCGGCGCACCCCTCGTCGTCCTCTGTCGCCCTTCTCACAGCCGGCGTCAGGACGTTACTATGGATCAATGGTACTGGCATGAACACCTCCACTCGTCACCCGCGCCGGGAAGCGATTGCCCTATCCGTGGCCTCGTTTGCCACCGCCTGCAGCCCCCGTTGGGCCCCTACTGGACCTGGGGCAGACGCCGGGAAGGGGATGCGCATCCAGCCGGTCGTCCCCAATACCGACCTGGCCGTGGGGCTGAACCGCTTCTCCCTGGGCGTCCTGCAGATCGCGCGGGGGGCGCCGGCGCCGGTGCCGGTGGCTGACGCCAACCTGGCCCTGCGCTTCTTTTTTCCTCTTGAGCCCCAACCGGTTGCCCGAGGCGAGGCCAAGCCCCAGTTCCGCTTTGTCGAGGACCGGCGCAAGGGCCTCTACGTCGCCCAGGTGCAGTTCGACCACCCCGGGACATGGGGAGTGGAGGTCAACGGTACGTTAGGCGATCAATCCCTGGCTACAGCCGGGGCCCAGTTCACCGTGAAGCCCCGAGGGGACACCCCGGCCATCAACGCCCCTGCCCCGCGGAGCCGCAATCTCACCCGCTATGACGTAGACGACATCCGCAAGATCGACTCGGGCAGCACGCCGAACGACATGCACGAGCTGACCATTGCCGAGGCCATTGCGCAGGGCAAGCCCCTGGTCATCCTGTTCGCCAGTCCCGGCTTTTGCGTTACCCAGACCTGTGCCCCGCAGCTCGGCGAGGTGCAGCGCCTCAAGGCCAGGTATGGGCAGCAGGCCAACTTTATCCACATCGAGATCTTCAAGGATCCAATGAGCCGCACTCCCTATGAAACGGTGACCGAGTGGGGCCTGACGAGCGAGCCCTGGGTCTTCCTGGTGGATAGTGCCGGCCTGGTTGCGGCCAAGTTCGAGGGACCTGCCCCTTTCGCCGAGCTGGAGCCGGCCCTGCAGCGTCTGCTCTAGAGCGTCTGCTCTGGTGCAGGTGGATCACACGACGCGCTGTCCGCGTCCCCGGGGCGCCAGATCAGCGAGGGCATCTGGGGCTCCAACGCCCCAGAGGTTGGAGGGAGCGGGCCCAGCCGGTCTCCCTGTCTCCCTCCCCGGGGCCGCGGACGTCAGTCGTCCAGACGCACGGCCAGGAGCGCGTCGCCCTCCTGGCGATAAGAGACGGTCACCGCCTGTCCGAAGGTCATGTGCTCGCGCAGGTGCCCGGGGGTCCAGTCTATCGACGGGTGGACTCGGAAGCGTAGCTCTCGGCCGTCTTCGGCCCGGAGCGTGATGAACTCGGCATGCCCGATGTCGCGCGCCACTACCTCCGTGATGGCCCCGCGCACGCGTCCCTCCCCTCGGCTCGCGGCGTAGGTGTACCCCGTCCAGGCCAGGAGGCTCATCCCGGCGACGATCGCCGCCGAGCCGGCGGCCCGCCGGGCCATGACCCGCCGATCGCCCGGCGGGCCGGGACGATGGGGCCGCCGGGGTGGCCGAGTGGGCTCCACAACGGGATTCTACGCCGGTGGCCACTCCAGCGGATCGTCTGGGACGCGGTCGGGCTCTAGCTCCCCACTGCGCACGTGGAGACACCAACGCCGGTGTCCCACGAGAGCCTCCTGGCGACAGCTGAAGCGCTGGCCATGGCCGGTGGGAAAGCCGCGGATGCCGGCGCGGGCGGTGTAGAAGACCTGCGTCTCGTAGCGTCCATCCGGGGGCGGCGCCACCGCGCCGAGTGCCGGCTCCACCGGCACGTCCTCGCCGTCGGATGAAGGGGGAGCCAGGCCCTGGTCGTAGTAGCGGTCGCTGGTGCATACCAGCCAAGGCCGGCCACCGGGGTCGTGCACCACGGTCTCGTCCAGCGCGTCCGGGTGGCTGGCCCAAGACGGCGGTAACTTGACCCGGGTCAAGCGTCTGTCGCTGCGCTCACCTACCACTCGTCCCTGCCGTCCGGTGGAGTATAGCTCCGCGAGCGACGCCGACATCTCGATGGCCAGGGAGACTCCCCCTGACCGGCGGACGCCTCCGGCGCGGCCCATCGGTGTGGTGATCTCCTTGTGGTGATCTCCTTGTGGTGATCTCCTGGGCGCCCTTTGTGGCAGGGACCGGGGCGCTGCCCAGGGGCCTTGCCGGTCGGGAGGTAAGCGCGCCCGGGGGATGTCCTGCCCGGGCGCCTATAATCACCGTAAGCAATGGCACTGCCCATCTGGCGGTCGGCCGGGACCGGCTGGCGTGCCCGCGGCCCGCAGGTCGTCCGCCCCGTTCGCTCGCGACCGGACGTCGCCGGCCGGGCCCCTGCTTCCCCGCCGGCCCTCCCGGACCCGGCAGCCGCCGGCGGCGAGGCGGAGCGGCGCCTGGCCTGGGGCGTCTGGGAGGGCGCCGAGCGCACTGCGCTCCCCTCCGGCCTGCGCGTGATCACGGCCAGGTTGCCGCGCAGCGGGTCGGTCGCCGTCGCCGTGGGGATCGCCGCCGGCTCGCGTCACGAAGCGGAGGTGCACAGCGGCCTCAGCCACGTCTTGGAGCACATGTGCTTCCGTGGCAGCGAGCGCTGGCCGACGAGCTTCCTGCTCACCTCGTCCATCGAGGAGCTGGGCGGCACCCTGGACGGCTACACCCACCGCGAGGCGACGGTGTACTACTCCCGCCTGCCCCGTCCATACGTCCGTAAGGCGCTGGAGATCTTGTTCGATATGGTGCGTCGCCCGCGCCTGACGGACGAGGACTTCCAGATAGAGCGCGACGTCGTCCTGGAGGAGGTGCGCCAAGATGCCACCACCAGCGCCGTCGTGGCCGAAGAGGTGCTGGACGCCCTGCTGTGGCCCGGCCATCCCCTTTCCCGGGCCCCCGTAGGTACCGAGCGGGCGGTCGGTAGTCTCACCGGGGAAGAGGTGCGGGACTTCTGGCGGCGCTACTACGTCCCGGAGCGCGCCATCGTCACCGTGGCCGGCGACGTCGAGCACGACGAGATCCTGCGCCTGGTGGAAGGGCTAGCCGACGGCTGGACGTCGCCGGCGCCGGCGGGCGATTCTGAGCCGTTCCTGGCGATGCCGGATGAGCCGGGCGAGCCGGAGCTGGAAGCCCGTTACGCCAGTGGCCAGACGACCTACGTCTACGCCGGCGTGCGGGGGCTGCCGTCGACCCACCCCGACCGGCCGGCGCTGGAGCTGCTGAGCTGCGCCCTGGGCGAGCTGGCGTCGTCGCGCCTGTGGGCGGACTTGCGCGACACCCGTGGCCTGGCCTACGACGTCGGGTCTGAGGTCACGGCGTACGCCGACACCGGCGGGGCGCGGATGTGGGCCGGCGTGCCCCCACGGCGCCAGGCGGAAACGGTAGAGCGCATGCTGGCGCAGGCCCAACAGCTCCAGCAGGGTCTGCCCGCGGACGAGTTTTTCCGGGCCAAGCACTACATCGTCGGGGAGCTGACGATGTCCTGTGAGACCACGGAGGAGATGTCTCACTGGCTGCTGTGGAGCGAGCTGGCTCATCAACGCCTGATCGCCCCGGGCGCCGCGCGGGCCACCTACGAGAACCTGACCGCAGACGACGTCCTCCGCGTTGCCTCGCTGTGGGCGCCGAGCCGTCTACAAGTGGCCATCGCCGGCCCGGCGCCGGGGCGCGCCGCGCGCCTGCGGGCCCTGGTGAAGGGCGGACCGCCGACCAAGCCAGGTCGCTCGCACACCCGTCGTCATTCCTAGCCCCCTGGGGCTTGTTGCGCGGTTGCACGCCCAGGGAGGCGCGAGCGGGGTGGAAGAGGGGCTCCATCTCGCGGTCGAGACGAGGGGGAGAGGATTTTCCCTTCCCGGACGGGAGCTGCACCTAGTACAGCTCCGCGCAGGTTCCTGAGCAGGTTCGCCATCAGTGCCGGGCCTGCTCAGGAACCTCAGCCAACCTGTACTAGGAGGGTCTGCATCCCCCGGCCCAGATCAGGAGTGGGAAAGACCTTGGCGGGCCGCTGGGCACCGGGTGTGGGGAAGGTGGTGGGCACGCAGGGATTCGAACCCCGGACCTCTACCATGTCAAGGTAGCGCTCTAACCAACTGAGCTACGTGCCCTGGAGCGCCAGAGTACAGCAAGAAGACGTCACGGCGCGTCTAGGGGAGCGGGCAACGGGACTCGAACCCGTGGTCTCAACCTTGGGAAGGTCGCGTGTTACCACTACACCATGCCCGCAGCCGGTCATCCCAGTCCTCAGGAGGTCCTGGACCGGAGACTATTTCGTTGAAGTCTAGCAGTGGCCCTGGACGCCGTCAAACCGTCTCTCGTCCTGTCCGTGAGGCCTCACGGCGACGCAACGCCGGCCGTTGAGTGGCCGTCCTACTGACGCATGCTGCGCTCGGGTGGCCCCCCCACGTCACCACTTCTGCGCCGGCGCCGCCTCCTGGCCGGCGGGGGCGCGCTCTCCGGCCTCTCCGCCGTGGCTTCCTGCGCCCCGCCGGCTACGGGCGTGCCTCGGCCGGGGTGGATCGGTGGCGGCCGGGGGGCGCCAGGGGAGGGCAGTCGCCGCGCCGCCCAGGCCCCGCCGGGCCGTGTCCTCTACGTCGGTGGCGCCGACGTCTGGCTCTGGGAGAAGGGCATCACCCGGCGGCTGACGGGCGATCGTGTGAGTCGCCAGCCGGTCTGGTCGCCGGATGGGAACTGGATCGCCCACGTGAAGATCGACGTCAGCTCGTCCGAGCTCTGGGTGATGGACCGGGACAGCGCCAACTCACGGCAGCTGACGCGCAACTACAGCCCGGCGCGGACACAATCCAACTGGGCCTTTCACCCCCTGTGGTGGCCAGACGGATCACGCCTCCTGTACCTGAGCGACGAGACCACCCACGACTTGATGCTGTGGCAGATCTCTGCGGACGGCAAGGCACGCCGCCCCTTTCTCACGCTCCCAGATCGCGAAGGGGGGTTGGATATGCCCAGCCTGACCCGGGACGCGCGGCGCCTGGCGGTGGTGGCGTATCGTGGTCCCGGCGGACGCCCCCAGGTGATGACCTACACCCTCCCCAACGGGCCCTGGCGCCAGGTAACGGACGCCGCGGACGGGGCCTACGACCCGGCATGGTCGCCGGACGGAGCGCGCCTGGCCTACACCGTCAGGGCCGGCGGGCGGCACGACGTGTGGGTGGCCGACGCCGACGGCGCCAATCCCTTCCCCCTATCCACGGGCGGCACCGCTCGAGCCCCCTGCTGGTCACCGGACGGCCGGTGGCTGGCGTTCATCTCCGCCGAAGGCGGTGACTTCGACTTGTGGGCCGTCCCCATCCCTTCCGAGGCCCAAGGCATCGCGCCCCCCCCAACCACCACCGGGGCGCCCACCCCGGCGACGGGCCGCGCCCCGCTCCCGGCCCCCCGAGCGCTGACGCGCGGCGCGACGCTAGACGCCCCTTCTGGGTTATCCTGGACCGTCTAGTGAGCGCTGGGCGCTGCAGTGGAGACTACCCAGACGTGGTCTACCTGCGAGACTACCGGCACCGTCTGGTTCACGCCCTCCCCAGGAAAGACCATCATGGCCCCCGATCTCGGCGCCCGGCAGCCCTTTGGTGTATCTGCGCCGCACCTGACGATCCTGGTGGTGTGCGTCGTGGCCGTCTACTTTATTGTTGGCTTTTTCGGCAAGAGTCTGGATAGCTACCGCATGAGCCGGCGCGCCGCCGCCGTGCGGCAGGAGATCGCCGTCTTGGAGGCAGGCAACCGGGAGCTGCAGGCGAGGATCGCCTACCTCCAGTCGGACGCCTTTGTGGAGACGGCGGCGCGCAACAAGCTGAACCTGGCTCGCCCTGGAGACCGGTCCGTCGTCATCGTCCCGGCCGCGGACTCCCCGATGGGCCCGCCCGGTCCGCCGCCCGGCCGTCGCGCGCCCCCGCAGCTACCGGCCATCGGTCATCTGGAGGAATGGTTCAACCTATTTTTCGGCCCGCGTTGAGGCCATGGCCGCGAGGGACGTAGCGTGGCCCGGTCACGACGTCTCCCCTGATCAAGATGGCCCGCCCCTCGCCGGCTGGGGATAGGGCCACGGCGGTCGTCGCCCGGGCGGTACGCCGGCACCATCTCCTCGCCCCGGGTGAGGGAGTCGTCGTCGCCGTCTCTGGGGGCGCCGACTCCGTTTTCTTGCTCCTCGCCCTGCACGACCTGGCCCGGCGTTGGTCACTGCCCTTGCACGTCGCTCACCTCGACCACGGCTGGCGAGGTGCGGACGGCGCCGCCGACGCCCGCTGGGTAGAGGCCCTCGCCTGCCGACTGGGGCTCCCGTTCCACGCCGCCGTTGTGGACGCCCCTGGCTACGCCCGCCGGCAGGCCCTTTCTCCCGAAGACGCCGCCCGCCGCCTGCGCTACGCCTTTCTCCGAGACGTGTGCCGAGACGCGGGCACGACCGTCGCCGCCACCGGCCATACCGAAGATGATCAACTGGAGACGATCATCCTGGCCTGCCTGCGCGGCAGTGGCCCGGTAGGACTGGGGGGCATGGACTGGAGCGCCCCCCTGCCGGCTCCGGGTGGCATAGGCTTGCGCCTTGTTCGTCCGCTGCTGGCCCTCTCGCGCGAGGCGGTGCGCCGGGCGCTGCGCTCCATAGGTCAGGATTGGCGCGAGGACGCCACCAACCTCGACGCACGTCAGCCCCGAAGCCGCGTGCGCCAGGAAGTCGTGCCTTTGCTGGAGGCGGTGGCGCCCGGGGCTCGCCGGGCGGTGCTCCGTTCCGCCACTCTGGCCGCGCAGGCCGGGGCGTACCTGCGCCGGGCAGGACAAGAGGCCGCCAACGCGCTCTTCTCGCCCCACGGTGGCGCTTGGCGCGCCCGGCGGGCCGACTTCCTGGCTCTTGATCTGCCCGTGCGTAGCGAGGCCTTGCGCTGGGCCGTTGCACAAGTACAAGGCTCAGCGGAGAGCGCCGAGGCACCGGCTCCCCTCCCCGAGTGGGCGCACGTCCAGGGGGCCCTGGAAACCATCGAACGGGGGCGCGGGGGGGCCGTGGCCTGGCTCGCTCCGGCGGTGCAGGTGCGCCTGGAGCGAGGCTGGGTGACGGTCGAGCGTTCAGCGCCCCAGGCGCGACTCGCGCCTGGGGCGCGACCAACAGACGATCCTGCCGGCCCCGGACGCGGCGCCCCGGGGCCGTTGCCGGAGGAGAGCCGGCGCCATCCCTGATAATGGGTCGGCAGTATCCTTGTGACCGGGGACGATGCCAGGCTGCGGGCGTGGTAACCGAGGACACTGGCGAGCCGCGAGCCTGGTAACCGGGGATGACGGGGCGGAGGTAACGATTTGGCACCGCGCGAGCGCCCCCTGGATGGACTGCCCAGCCCTCCGGCGGCCCTGGGGAGCCGGTCTGGCTTCCATACGAACATCGAAGAGATCCTCATCTCCGAGCACGACCTTAACCGGCGGGTCACGGAGCTGGCAGCCGAGGTACAGGGCTACTATGCCGGGCAAGATCTGGTGTTGGTCGGCGTCCTCAAGGGGGCCATTATGTTCATGACCGACCTGGCACGCCAGCTGCCATTGTCCTTGGAGATGGACTTCATGGCCGTCTCCAGTTACGGCAATGCCACTCAATCCAGCGGCGTGGTGCGTATCACCAAGGATCTCGACGGCTCTATCGAGGGGCGCAACGTCTTGCTCGTGGAAGACGTGGTCGATAGCGGCCTCACGTTGCGCTACCTGTTGGAGAATCTCCGCAGCCGCAACCCCGCCAGCCTGCGCGTCTGCGCCCTGCTCAACAAGCGCGTGCCCCGCAAGGCCAACGTCACGGTAGAGCACATCGGCTTCGAGATCCCTAACCGCTTTGTCGTCGGCTACGGGCTGGACTTCGCCGAAAATTACCGCAACCTCCCGTACATCGGGGTGCTCAAGACCGACGTCTATGCCACCTCCTGAAGCGGGAGTGTCGAGGCGCTGACACCGTCTCCGTCATGCCCTGACTCCGGGGCGTATAATCGAGAGGAGTTGAGGGACTGTCACCGTGAAGATGGACACCCGCTGGCTGCGGAATAGCTTTGTTTACCTGGTCATCATGGTGGCCGTGCTGGCCATCTTCTTCACCCTCTTCAGCCCCCCGGCCAAAGAGACCCAGATCGCGATCAGCGAGCTCTACTCGCTGATCCAGCGCGATGCCCGCAGCAACCGCGTAGACGACATCATCATCCAGGGCAACCGGGTCATCGCCAACACCAGCGAGGGGCGCAAGGTGGCCATCAAGTCCGAACGCACTGACGTGCTGTTCGACTTGAACCAGCGGGGCGTGCGGGACGAGCAGGTCAAGGTGGAGGTGCGTGAGCCCAGCCAGTTCACCTCATGGCTGGGGATTATCGGCTCCTTCCTCCCGGTGATCATCTTCGGTGCCCTACTGCTGTTCATGATGCGCCAGGCCCAGGGATCGAACAACCAGGCCCTTTCCTTCGGTAAGAGTCGGGCGCGCATGTTCATGGGCAACAAGCCCACTATCACCTTTGCCGACGTGGCCGGGGTGGAAGAGGCCAAGCAAGAGCTGGCCGAGGTGGTGGAGTTCCTCAAGTACCCGGAGAAGTTCGCCGCCCTGGGGGCGCGCATCCCCAGGGGCGTGCTGCTCGTCGGGCCCCCCGGCACGGGCAAAACGTACCTCTCACGCGCCGTGGCCGGTGAGGCGGGAGTGCCATTCTTCTCTATCTCCGGCTCGGAGTTCGTGGAGATGTTCGTCGGGGTTGGCGCCAGCCGGGTGCGCGACCTGTTCGACCAGGCCAAGCGCAATGCCCCCTGCATCGTCTTCGTGGATGAGATCGACGCCGTCGGTCGCCAGCGTGGCGCCGGCCTGGGCGGGAGCCACGACGAGCGTGAGCAAACCCTGAACCAGATCCTGGTGGAGATGGACGGGTTCGACACCAACACCAACGTCATCGTCCTGGCGGCGACAAACCGCCCCGACGTCCTCGACCCCGCCCTGCTGCGCCCGGGGCGCTTTGACCGCCGGGTAGTGCTGGACAATCCGGACATCCGCGGACGTACGGCCATCCTCGATGTCCACAGTCGGGGGAAGCCCCTGGACAAGAACGTGCAGGTGGAAGTCCTGGCCAAGGAGACGGCCGGCTTCTCCGGCGCTGACCTGGCCAACCTCTTGAACGAGGGGGCCATCCTGGCCGCGCGGCGCAACAAGAAGACCATTGGCATGGAGGAGCTGGAAGAAGCCATCGACCGCGTGATCGCCGGGCCGGAGCGCAAGAGCCGCGTCATCTCCGACAAGGAGAAGCGCATCACCGCCTATCACGAGGTTGGCCACGCCCTGGTGGCCAAGATGCTCCCTAACTGCTACCCGGTGCACAAGATGTCTATCGTTGCCCGGGGCATGGCCGGCGGATACACCCGCTACCTCCCGCCAGAGGATCAATATCTCAGCTCCCGCTCCTTCATGGAAGATATGCTCTGCGCCATGCTCGGCGGACAGGCCTCGGAGGAGATCGTCTTCCAGGAGATTACTACCGGCGCCAGCGACGACCTGGAAAAGGCCACCGACCTGGCGCGCCACATGGTCACGCGCTACGGCATGAGCCGCAAGCTGGGTCCGCGGACGTTCGGCAAGAAGGAGGAACTCGTCTTCCTGGGCCGCGACATCTCCGAGACGCGCAACTACTCCGACGCTACGGCTCATGCCATCGACGAAGAAGTCAGCGAGATCATCAGCAAGGCCCACCGCACGGCCAAGGACCTGATCACCAAGCACCGCAGCAAGCTGGATGAGATCGCCCAGCTCCTGATCCGCGAAGAGACCCTGGACGAGGACGCCTTTAACGCCATGTTCGACGGGCTCCCAGAGCGCAAGGAAGAGCCCCTCGGCCCACCCCCGGATATGGCCCCCCGCCCGGCCGTGGCCTAACAGCCGTGGCCTAACAGCCGTGGCCTAACAGCCGTGGCCTAACAGCCGTGGCCTGAGGGCTCCGACCGGGCACGGCTACGAGACGTCGTCGCTGCGCCCGGCGGGCCCGTAGCCGGGCGTAGCAGCGGCTTCCTACCACGGGGAATCGGGGCCCGAGCCCCGCCCAGGCACCGTTGGCAGCCCGCGGGCCAATCCCGGGTGCTACGCTCTGCATCTATGGTCTCCGAGACGTGCTCACCGCTCTGGGCGCGTCCCGGCCTTTGTCCCTCCCTCCTCTGCCTCGGCACCTGCCCTGAACCACCACCAGAATAGGGCGGCCGACGTAACGTACAGCGCCGCCGTGATGACGTAGGGCCAGCGGTAGCCGATATGGGTGATAAGCGTCCCGCCGGCAAGGGTGCTGACCGCCCGGCTGCCGTTCGCCACCAGCAGGAGCAGGGCGTTGCCCGTGCCTCGCAGCTCCGGACGCAGGATGCCCATCGTAAAGCCGGCCTGCAAGGGCGCGGCCATGTTCATCAAGGCCCCCCGCACGAGCACGGCCAGGGCGGCCAGCGCCAGGTGGGGCGCAGCCCCCAGGAGGAGCAAGAATGGCACCGATGCCAGCTGGCTCCCGGCGATCACCGCGACCCTCCCGTGCCGGCCGGCGGCCGCCGGGGCCACCAACGTCGCCCCCAGGCGGGTCAGAGTGCCGGCCCCACTGACCCAGCCGTACACCGCCGGACTGGCCCCCAGTACCTGGACAAAGTAGACGTTAAGGAACGGCAAGAACAACCCGGCCCCTAGGCCGATCAAGGCCGTGGTCATGGCCAGTGCCCGGGCCCCCGGATTGGCCAGGACTGCGCGCCAGGGAGGCCCCGCGGGCCGGTCCGTAGACGCCCCGGTCCTCGGCCTCGGCGCCGGCACATCCCGGGTGCGGGTCAAGGCCAGGAAAGAGGCCGCGCCGACAGCGCCCCCCACGACGAGGGCGGCGCGGTAGGCCCCCAGGGACGTGTCCCCCACCGCGGCGTGCGCCCCCCCAACCAGCAAGGCGGCCACCTGGCCGGCGACAACGCTGCCCGCGGCCGCTCCCACCAGGGCAGCCGCTGTATCCAGGCTGAAGACGTCGTTCTGGCGCTCCGCCGGGGCCGCCTGGGCCAGGTATGGGGCCGCCGCCGCGTAAAATGCGGCCCCCCCGGCGCCGGCCACGACGTTGCCGGCCAGTAGCACCACCCCTGAGGGGGCGACCAGCTGCACCCCTACGCCCGAGGCGGCAACCACGCTCCCACCGAGCAACAGGGCCCGCGGGCCGATGCGGTCGACCAGGGCCCCGGCAGGCAGAACGGAGGCCCCCGCCCCTACCATCCCGGCGACCAGGAGCGTCCCCAGAAAGGCCGTATCGAACCCCAGGGCCAGGACGTACAGATTGTAGACCGCCCCGAAAGCCCCCGTGGCAAAGGCGGCTAGCCCCTCGGCGACGATGTACCACCGGACGTCGGCGGGCAGTGTGGCAAAGGCAGAGAGGTGACGCCGGAGCACGTACAGACCAGGGGACGATGGTAGCGCCCGGGCCGCCATCAGCCCCGACCGCCTTGCCTCTGGGGCTCAGCCCTCTCAGGGCCCCCCCAGCGGCCATGCCGGGATGTCGGCAACATACCACCACTCGCTTGCCCCTGGGCTCACCCGTCCCGGCGCCGCCCTTGGCCCGCATCCTACGTTGACGCTACCTCAACCAAGCGTTCACCTGGCGATGATGTGGCCCCTTCAGAATGTGGCAGGGGACACCAAAATGCTGATGCGCGCGACCATCGCCTTGTATGCCCTGGGGACGGCAGCCGTCGTCATCCTGCACGCCCTGGTGACCGTTGCCACGGCGCGCGACCGATCTGCATGACGTCCGCACCCTGAAGCTAACGGGGGCCCGCTCCAGAACGCAACGCAGCGCGGCGGAACCAAACGTCCCGCCGCGCCGCAGGGATAGCACCAGCGCTCAGGCCAGCTTGGCCAGGTGCTCCTCCAGCCGCTCGTAGGACTCGGTCGCGCCCGTCTCCATGCCGGACTGCAGCATCCGATCGCGGCTCTCCTTGTTGGGGAAGATCGACCGGGTGGTCACGGTCGTCTTGCCGTCGCGCTCCTCGAAGGTCATCTCCTCGGGCACGTGCTCTCCGGGCAGCCCCTCCCAGCCGAACGTCCAGACGAACCGCTCCGGGGGCGTGACCTCGCGGACCTCGCCGTTGAAGCCGTTCTCTTCGCCGTTCGCGTCGCGGATGACCATCCGCCACGTGCCCCCCGGCCGGGCGTCGAGGGTGCAGACCGGCAGGGTGGTGCCCCTCGGCCCCCACCAGTGGACCACGTGCTCGGGCTTGGTGAATGCGTCGAAGACCAGATGACGCGGCGCATCAAAGGTGCGCTTCATGACGATCTCTGTGTCCGACGGCAGCTCGACGGTCAGCCTGGATTGCTCACTCACGGCCATGCTGCTCCTCGTTTTCTTGCAGATCGCGTAGGTACTCGTCCAGTTGCCCGAACCGTTCCTCCCACATCCTTCGGTACTGCTCGACCCAGTCGGCGACCTCCTTCAGCCGCTCGGGCTCCAGGCGGCACGGCCGCCACTGGGCTTTGCGCCCCTGGGAGATCAGACCGGCCTTCTGCAGCACCTTGAGGTGCTTGGAGACGGTCGGGAGCTTCAGCGCGAAGGGCTCGGCGAGCTCATTGACGGTCGCCTCGCCCTGGGCCAGCCGGGCCAGGATCGCACGCCGCGTGGGATCAGCCAGCGCGGCGAAGGTCAGGCTCAAGTCATCATTCATCAGCTGTACTTTACCTATTGACTAATTAGCCTAGAAGCAGGATACTCCTTGGAGCGATTTTTGTCAAGCCCCCGAGTTGCGCCGTAACCGATCTAACCCAGGGTAGGGATCGTTGCCGCACAACCCAGGTGCCTCTCCGAGGGGAGGTGATGGGAGTGCGGCAACCACGTGAGCACGAGCCGGCGGCATCCCTGCGGGGCGGTACCTGAAGGCCGGGCCGGGGCGGTTGGTGGACGTATGCTGTGCGGTGGCGGGGTACCACCGGCGACCCGCGCCTGGCGGTGCTCCCGGGCATGCCCGTTGACAACGTAGCAGTCACAACACGGCCGAAGTTTCGCCGCCGGCGCCGAGCAGGATCGTTGAGGCCAGGCCCCTCAAGGAGCGCTCGACCTCAATGCAACAGAGGTGGCGCTGCCGCCGGGCGAGCGCCTGCCTATTGCCGCACCGAGGGCGCCACCTGACCTCCGTATGAGCAAGATCCTCGTGAACACCTTCCTGTCCCTCGATGGCGCGATGCGGGCCCCCGGCGGGCCACCAGAGGACCCCAGCGGCGGCTTTGAGCTCGGCGGCTGATCCGTCAACTACTGGGACGCCCTTATGGGCCAGCCGATGGATGAAACGATGGGGAGGCCGTTCGATGCACCCGCCCCCGGGACGAACATGCTCTACGCCCTCTGGGCCACTCCAGGCCCGCGGGATGCCGGTCCCAGCGTCCTGTGCGGCCCTTTCCAGGTATATACTTTGCCTTTGCCGGGCCTATAGCTCAGCGGTAGAGCAGCTCCCTCATAAGGATGACGCGGGGCTGCTCTCCCTCCTGGACGGCTGACGCTCTATCTGGCGGAAGTCCTGAGGTGTTCCCCTGCGTGCCGCCCCGTCCTCCCGTGTTCCCCCGGGATTCCCCCGCCGTTCCCCCGCGACAAGGGTGCCGCGAGATCTGGCCATGCCCTTGACAGCAACGGCCGGCGCACCCTGGGGTGCGGACATCGTCCTCTCACGCTAGTTCTACTCCGTAAGTTACGCCGGGGGCGGAAGGTGTCACCTTGCCGGAGGCTACGCACCAGTGGACGAGGCCTTGGAGCAGCCAGACGAGCACCTGGCAGTGTATCGCCGGGAGGCTGGACCGGCGCGGCGGCGCGAGATCAGAGGGCGCGGATGCCGAGGGGGGCCCGGCGCCGCGGGGATAACAGCCAGGCGGTGGGTGACCAGGAAGCAGTAGGTATGCCGGGCCCGGCGTCAACAAACGAGTGGTAGCAGACATCCGAGCCAGGGCTCGGAACTGACGATGTCTGGCCCGACGAGAGCGGATGGACTAATGATCGCCCGAACATGCGTGTCGTGAGGAGCTCCACGTACCGGGTCAGAACCGCCGCAGTCATCAGGGAAGGTTGCGGCCACCGCCCGCGTCTCCATACTCCACGCGATACCACCGCTGGTGCGCTTGCTCTCCTACCTGCTTGAGCATGGAGTACTTCCTCCACACCGCCGCGACGGGCTCGGTATGCGTTCACGGCCTCCGAAGCCGGATGACGCGTGCTACGCGGCAGCGGGAGTCGGTAGCAGCGGGGGAGGGGGCAGGCCACGCTGGACGGCAGTGCAGGCGTCGGTGAGGTAGTCCAGCACGGAGCGGCCGTGCTGGCGGCAGGTGGCGGTGACGGTCAGCAGCCGTTCGGCGAAACGGGCGCCGCCCTCGGATTGGGTGCCGTAGGAGCCCTTGCGCCACAAGATGGCCGGCCGCAGCGCACGCTCGGCGGCGTTGTTGGTGGGCTCCACCCCATCGGCGTCCACGAACGTCCACAGCGCTGGCCACAGCCGGTCTAGCGCCCGGCACAGGGTGGCGGCTCGCGGATCGGGCCCGGCGAGGCCTTCATCGAGCAGGGTGTCGAACGCGTCCTGGACGGGCTGCATCTGGGCGCTGAGCCCGGCGCGGTCGAGGCGTCCCGCGCGAAACTGGTGCCAGACGGCGAACAGGTCCTGCACCAGCGCCAGCGCGGCCGTGCCGACCGCCGCGGCGGCGCCCCCGCGATCCACCAGTCCGCTGAAGTCCCGCTGGAGATGCACCGTCCGAACGCAATCGCGGCGGTCGGGCAGATCGTGCAGCTCCGCGTCACGGTCGTGCTGCCCCTGGTGTCGGCGACCCGGCCGTACCAGCCGCGGGCAGTGCCCGCGCCGACCTCGTGAAGGCCCACGCGCCGCTGGTGTTCGACGACAATTAGCGCTGCCGGCGGCCAACCAGCCACGCCGGGGAGGCCAGCATGCCGACTGACCCGCACACGACGACCACCGCGGACGCGAGTGGGTTGCACACCCCGTCGCGTAACGATAGCGTAACGATGATGAGTGTGGCATGTCCTGTCTGCGGGCGTGCCTTCCGGCCGGTGGGTCGCCGTCGCTTCTGCTCGGATGCGTGCCGCCAGGCCGCCTTTCGCCGGCGGCATCCCGGCGTGCCGCGGCCCGTGCCCCCGGTCCCGGGCCGCGCCGCCCGCCCCGCACGGCCGGTGACGGTCTACGAGTGTCCGTCGTGTGGGGCGCGACTGCTGGGGGAGCAACGCTGCGCCGAGTGCCACGTGTTCTGCCGGCGGATCGGCCCCGGTGGGCCGTGTCCCCACTGCGACGAGCCGGTCGCCGTCGCTGACCTTTTCCCTGACGACGGGAGCGGCGGGAGGTGAGACCCGGCGACGACGCCGGTGGGGCAACGGGTGCCCTGCGGCGCCCGCCCGGCGTGCCCCCCGCCGCCCCCTGGTCCCGTCCGTGCCGCCTCCCCTGGCGGAGGTGCCACTGTGGCCGTGCCGCCAGATTCCCCCCGCCGTGCCGCCTGCCCGTGGGTGGTCCGCTCGGTCGTCGTGCGGGCACGCGACGGGCCCCAGCGCCTGGCGCAGGTGTACCGCTTGCTGCTCGCCGACTCCGGGGCCGCGCGGCCTGTGGCGGCCGCCACGGGCCCCGCCCAGCCCGCCACCGGCGCCGCGTGCGCCCCCCGCCAGAAGGAACCCGCCAATGACCCCGTCTCCCCTGCCGCCTCTGCCCCCAGCCTCCGCCGGCGGGCCCCCAGCGCCGCCCCCTGAGACGCGGGCGGCGGCCATCTACGCCCGCGTCTCGACCGAGCGCCAGGACCTGGCGCAGACTATCGACAGCCAACTCGCCATCCTGCGCGCCTGGGTGCGCGAGCGTGGCTACCCTCTGGCGGACGAGCACGTCTACTGCGACCGCGGGTACAGCGGCGCGCGGTTGGACCGCCCCGCGCTCGACCGGCTGCGTGACGAGGCGCAGGCCGGCGCCTTCGACGTCGTCGCGGTCCTCACGCCCGACCGCCTGGCGCGCAAGTACGCCTACCAGGCGCTGGTGCTGGAGGAGCTGCGCCGCGCTGGGTGCGAGGTGGTCTTCGTCCAGCGCCCCATCAGTGATGACCCCAACGACCAGCTGCTGCTCCAGATCCAGGCGGCGGTCGCCGAGTACGAGCGGGCGGTGCTCGGCGAGCGCTTCCGGCGGGGCAAACTCCAGCGGGCGCGCGCCGGCCAGGTGCTCAGCCACGCGGCGCCGTACGGCTACCGCTACGTCCCGCGACGGGAGCAGGCGGTCGGGCACCTGGTCGTGGAGGAGAGCGAAGCGGCCATCGTGCGGCTGGTCTACGACTGGGTGGCCGAGGAGCGCCTGACCATCCGCCAGGTGCTCAAGCGGCTCAACGAGGGGGCGTGGCGGCCCCGGTCGGGGAAGCCCTACTGATCCCCGTCGGTCCTCCACCACATGGTGGCCGACCCGGTGTACGTCGGGACGGCCTACGTCAACCGCTACGCCTACGTGGTGGCCGCCAAGCCCCGCCGGCCGGACAGCCCCCGCGCCGGCACCGCGACCGTGCGGCAGCTGCGCCCCCGCGAGGAGTGGATCGCCGTCCCCGTGCCGGCCCTCGTGGACCAGGAGACCTTTGACCGCGTGCAGGCCCAACTCGCCCGCAACTCGGTGCTCTCGTTCCGCAATAACACCAAGCACACCTACCTGTTGCGCTGCCTGCTGACCTGCGGCCGCTGCGGCTTGGCCATGTTCGGGGTGACCTACCTGGCCCCCCGTGACGCGCACGCGCGCCGCTACTACCGCTGTGCCGGGAAGGATCCCGTGCTGCGGGGCCACGGCCGCGTCTGCCCGCGGCGGCCGGTCACCTGCGACGTGGCCGACGCCGCCGTGTGGGACCATCTGGTGGCGCTGCTCAACGCGCCCGAGCGCCTCCTGGAGCAGTTCCACCAGCAGGCGCAGTTCGCGGCGCAGGGCGACGCCCACGAGCGGGCCGAGGCCCAGCGCCTCACGGCGCGGCTGGAGCGGTTGGGGCGCGAAGACCGCCGGCTGCTGGATGCCTACCAGGCCGGCATCCTCTCCTTGGCCGAGCTCGCCGAGCGCCGCGATACGGTGAACCAGCGCCGGCAGGCGGTGGAGGACCAGCGCGAGCAGCAAAGTCGGCTCCGCCGGGAGCGCGCCCACGCCCAGACGGTCCTGACCGACCTCCGGGCCTTCTGCGCGCGAGTCCGCACGCGCCTGGCGGCGGCCACCGTCGCCGACCAGCAGGCTATCCTGGCGCTGCTGGTGGAGCGTATCATCGTCCACGACGACCATCTGGAGGTCCGCCATGTCATCCCCCTGCGCACGCCAGACAGCCCGACCCCAGCGAACGGCGGCCCGGCACCACCGCGGTCAGCAGCGAATCTGGGATTGCGTTCGGATGGTCTGGGCCCAGCAGACCTGCCGGCACGTCTCCTCCAGCCAGGCGTAGGCGCTGTAGCGGTCGCTGCCCACGACGCCGGCGTCGTCCTCCCCCAGCAGGGCCTTGATGACCCGACTGCCGCGGCTGGTCGCAATCGTGAAGACGGTGGCGAGTCCGGTGGCCACCACCCACAGCCACGCCGTCCGTCCCGCGTGCAGCCAGCGCGTCTCATCCGCGTTGACCACTGGCGACGCCGGCAGCGTGGCGCCTACCGCGGCGACCGGCCCCGCGAGGGCCAGGGCGGTGGCCCGGCACAGCCCGGCGACGCTCCCGGCGGCCAGGGGCGCATCCAGCAGCGTGCCACACACGTCCGCCACCTGGCGCTGGCTCAAGTGGTACTGGCCGTGCAACACCGCTACCGTCGCCTGTAGCCGCGGCCCGAAGGCCCCCGCAGGCACATCCGCCGGCAGCGTCGCCCGCGTCGCGGCGCCACAGGCGGGGCACCGCACCCGGTGCAGCCGGTGCTCCGTCACCACCGCCCGCCCAGGCGGCAGGTCCGTCACCTGGTGCGCCACGAACCCGTCGCTCGGCGCCGTGGTCGGCACGGGCGCCGTGCAGTGCGCGCACGTCGGCGGGCGGTGGTCCACCAGGCGGTCCACGCGCTCCGGCGGCACCACTGCACGCTGGTGCGCCACGTGCCCCGACTGGCCACCACGCGCTCGTCCGGTGGGCGCCCCCGGCGACCGGCGGGGCGCCTGCGGCGGGTCAGACGATGGGGGCCGCGAGGAGTTGCCCGAGTGCTGGCCCAGCCGCGCCTGCAACTCCCGCACCTGACCGGTGAGCGTCACGACCTGTCCCGCCAACGCGATCAGGACCGCTTGCACCGTCGCGTCCAGCGACTGCCACACTGATTCCGGCAGCAGCGGCACACCTTCCGGCGTGCATGGTACGTCCACGCTCAACAGAACGTGTCGTACCCAGCCCCGGTGTCCTCACCCTACCCTGCCACCACCCCCGTGAACGGATACCGGGCTCGAGGTCAATCCCCTTCAGGCGACGAGCCGCTGCCACTCGATAGACGGCCATTGAGAGGATGTCCGAAAGCACGCGGAAGGCGTGGCTTGCTTCCAGTGTTCTTTCTCTCTCCTGGCTGCGCTGCGCTCTCTCCCACCTGATCGCGACACCATCCCCATCTTGATGGAGCAGGTGGCTGCTCACCCCATATCCGTGCGCAAGCGTGCGGAAAGCATGGCCGCCTGGGACGTCGGACGTGGCCAGTGTGCCTAGCATATGGGTGAGCGATCAACGCTGATTCAGGGCATTGCGGACTTTGGAAGTTTATTTTGCCTTCAAAGCAGCGAGCTGCTCCTCAGGCAGCAACAGGTCTTGGAGGGGGCGCCGTTGATCAGCCGAAACATGGCCTACCGAAAGGATCTCCTGCGCACGATTATGCCGATTGATGCGGCTGATCTCGCGCCAGTCGTGCCAGTACTCGTTGACCCGATTCTTGCGCTCTTCTTCGTCGCGCGTGCACATGAAGGCAAGCTTGCAGGTTCCCTCGACAACCGAACGGACCAGCATGTCGGCATCCCACACACTCCGGAGATCGATCAGGACGAGCGCGCTGAATGATGTTAGCGTGCAACTCATGGCAAGCTGACCAAGCACCTGATCGGATTCGCGGTGCTCATCGCTTTGCTGCTGGAAGAACGGCTGAAACAAGGTCGAACAGTCGTTTAGGGCGGCACGACAGTTTCCAGCCCAAACCTCCAGATCATCCTCGATGGCGATCTCGGGCGCGGGGTCAGTCATTAGACGTCTCTAGCTCGAGTTCTCGTCGTTAGCGTGCGAACCCTGCCCGCCGCTGGTGAATGCCCAACCGGACGCGCAGCCTGAAAGAGTCCGCCGCGATACGCCATGTCAGAGGCAACGAGCGAAGCGATGTCATCGAGGTCGGACTTGAAGTGGACGTCACTTACTTCAGACGGCAGGTCACCATGCACGCATGGGACTAAAGAGACATCATAGAACGCACATGACGCGATCGCGTGCTCGTAGTCAAAGCGATAGGTTGCCGCAAACCGCCAGGACGCCCCGAGCAGATCGGCTACGACCGTGAAAATGCGCATAGCTCTGGCCGGATCACCGGCGAGGCGACCAAGGATCTCGTCCTGGAGGTCTTGTACCGACGCGCCGCCTGCGGCGCGGTCCATCAGCACGGATGCGATGACCACTGCTGCACCCGGTGGGGGTGTCAGTTGCGCCAGTGAGAAGTGATGGACCCGTTGCCTACCCTGCGCACTCTTGACTTCCAAGAGCTGATCTTGGGCGCTGAAGTCGTACAGATCGTTGGGCGTGGCGTGCCAGGCGTCGATCAGTTGCGTGGGCTCTGACGCTCGCGCGATGAGCAGAAGTTCGGCCCACAACCCCTGAATGGTCTTGCGCGGAGGCGCAGAGTGCGCCCTAAACAGTTCCACGAGTTGGCTGATCGCACGGACAACCTCCCCTGCCGTGGGGTCTGGTGGTACGGCGGCCAGCAGCGTCTCGAGTGACCGCAAGAAGTAGCGCTCAAGCTCCTCATCGGCGTCGCGACACGTGACAAGCGTGAAGATGCCGGTGTCGGTGGTTCCCTCGTCGTTAACCATCGTGCAGAGCACGCTGTGCCGGACGGATAGGTGCTCGAATGCTCGGGGCGCAGGTGCCCGCCCGCCCAGCGTGACTGAGTGTGCGACAAGAAGACACGCGTCACCGTTAGCCGACATCGCCAAACGATGTCGGCCGTGACCGGGTATGGGTCGTGCGCTGAATACGAAGTCGGGATCCGACTCGCCAGCGTCCGGCCTGGAGATCTCCGAGTAAAGTGCAGCGAGACCCGTCGCCGCCACGCTCTTACTCGCGTGACCCCTGCGGCTGGCTCAGCCAGCTACGGCTAAACTTCGGCGGAACCCACACCGCTAGCGCCGGCAAGTTCGAGATCGGCTCTCCGCCGTCGCGGGGCCGAACGCGAATCCGGTGTATCTGGATCGTCAGCCTGTCTGTATGGATAGCTCTATCACCGGGATAGATGTCACCGACTTTCATAGTGTCGGTCGCCTCAGACGGGTTCGCGCCTTGCAGAAGGTTGGGTACCTCATCGTTCTCATCGACCGTGCGCTCGCGCTCAAGGCCGTTGGCGATGTGAACTATCGTGCACGTCTCGCCAGGGTGAGTGTCCAGCCAGCGCCTGATCTGAAGGCGTAAGCCGGTGAACCGATCCGACTCGCCGGCGCGTGCCACACGGTATGGAACCAAGAGGTCGCTCAAGACCACGGGAATGGGCTGGGAGTCGGCGATGCCATGCTTCTGATTCGCGGGACGCGCCGGATGCCCAGCCGATGGTGTCAAGGTGAGGGTCTTGAGGAAAGCCTGCACGAGCAGGCGGTTGTCCTTGACCGCCTCCTCCGAGTCATGCGGAGCGTGAGTCTGAAACCAGTTCGCCTTGTAGTTTCCTCGCATGTAGACGAGATCAAGGACGGTGTCGCGCGTGGGCTTCAAGCTCCCGTCGAGAAAGAACGCGCGCTTCCATTCGGTAAGCGGCAGCCTGGAGTCTTGGTGTGTGCGTAGACGTCGCCGGATGTCTTCCTCGTGCTCGACGTACGCCACATACGCATCTCTCGTATCTTGGTTGAGGTAGACCCGGCAGTAGCCCAGGTAGTCGGCCTTGTAGCCGAAGAAGCGTGCGCGCTGCTGGATGCTGTCGGCGTGACCCAGCCCGGCGCCCCTGGGCATGTAGGTAACCGTCAGGCCTTCCACGGTGAAGCCGCGATCCATGGCGGCGCCGCCCACCAGAATGTGCTCATACACGTCGCGCCAATTCACCATGGGTGTCTTCCGGCCCCGAGCGTTGACCTCCATCACTACCGTCTTGTACATGGCCCTAGGGAGGTGGCGAACCAGCTCATCGAAAGTGGGCAAATCAGAAACTGTTCGACTGAGTTCCTTGTACGCAGCTCGGAACTCATCTAGAAGATCCTGCTTGAGTGGCTCACTGTCAGAGGACTTAAGAACTCTCTCCCACGTCAACTTCGTCTGTTCGATGAGATAGGTGAATTCCTTGTGTAGGCTAGTCTCCTGAGCCGGATGCACCATCATCGATCGATTGCCCCGACGCTGATCTCGAATGTAACCGGTTGCGACTCCCAGAAAGAAGATCCGCATCGCCTCAAGCAACGATCGTGGCGGGTACGCCACGGACTCCTTCTTGGGGGGAATCTCGAACGGTGGGATCACCTTGACGAGATCGAGGTTTTCGACAAAAAAGTGCTTGCCGCCCGTATAGTGCGCTCCCGGTGTAAGAAGTTCGACGAACTTAGGCGAGAGCGTGTCGATGATGTTAATCAGGAGCGGCGCCTGTGGCGTCGCGGTGTACTGAAGGAACGTGTGGTGTGGAAGCAAACGGCGTATGGCGAGCAAGTGACCATAAGTCTTGCTCTCTTCGCCCTTCCTGACGGCATTATTGAGGCTCGCCTGATCGGCCTCGTCATCGATCACCAGCACAGGCACTCGATCCAGCTTAAGTGCGCCGAGCAGTTGGTTGAGATTCCTTAGGTGGGTATGGTTCTTCATCACCGTGATCAGAATGGTTTGTCGCTCATTCTGCGGGACATCGAGATCTGTCCACTCGTTCAGGATGCCCTGAATCGTCTTGAGTTCCTCAAGCTTGGGATTCGAAAACGGTCGCCACTTCCGGTCCCTCCTCTCGTCGAAGTGCAAGTCCCGCTTCAGGCGAGCTTCGGACTGGTTGAAGAGCGGGATCGACACACCCGCGATCACGATCACAATCTGGTAGCGGTTGTCGCGCGCGAGCGCAGTAACGGCCGTGAAAGACATGGTTTTGCCGCTCTGGACGTAGCCGACGACAAGCCCGGTATCGGTATCAGGAGGCGCAGCGGGAGGCACACACTCCGAAAGAATCCGCGCCGCCTCTTCACCGATGCGCTCCCTACTGCCATCGGCAGGAAGCCTCAGGCGCTGCAGCAAGCCCTCGGCCTCCTCGCCAATCGTTGGCTGCCACTTTGAGTGCTGGTGACCGACCGTGGGGCCAGCGGTGACCAACTCGTCTTTGGAGTTCGTGGTCGCTGAAGTCACGTAGTTTCTCCGTCCAGGGAACTGCACGTGTCCTATGGCTTGGACAGTGCGTCACGCAGCATCTCGTTGAGGTTAAAGCGCACGAGTCCCGCCAGATTTCCTGTCTCTCTCGCCGCCGCCTCCGCCAGCATGAGCCCCGCCGCGACGCGCAGCAGTGGCTCAATCCGTTCGGGATCGTTACCGGCGAAACGGGTCATGAAAGGGTGAGTCAGCGACAGTCGAGCGGCGACCCGCCTCAGCTTTGTTCCGCCGGGCAGATCGACAAACGATGCCTGATCAGCAATGCTCAGCCAGTCGCCGATCGCTGGATCGCTCGTTAGCTCCAGCACGATGCGCCAGCGCTGGTCGTTCAGCTCGACATCGATGACGCGCGTCGAGAGAGTCGCTGACGGTGCAAGGTCAGGCGGTGGAGGCGGGTTGTCTGGCGTAGTCGCGAGCTGGAGCCCAAGTACCGGCGGCACTTCCTGTTCGACCACTCGAGCGGTGGAGTTCAGCACGGTCTCGGCGCCCGCTCTCAACTCGGCGACCGTGGGGCGCACGCGAAATCCCTCGGCCTGGTCTATGAGAGGCAGCGGTGATCCGTTCAGTTCGTCCTTCAGGAACTGGAGAAATGTCTCTTCGTCTTCGCCCCACTTGAATCCGTCCTTCGTGTGGCTTACATCGATGCCCTCAACGTGCAGCTCGCCGAAGAGCCTCTGGTAGGTGTAGCTGTTGGATCGCTTAAAGATCTCTTCGGGACGGTAGCCGTCATCAGCGCTTCCCTGTATAAGGCGACCGCGCCTAAATAGGGCGAATCCCGCCTCCTTTGTGGAGGCTGTCGCTCGAAGTGCTGCGAATCCGCGGACGCGCTGGCCAAGTCCGAAGTCGAACTCAACCTCCTTGCGCCACACCTTCTTCTCAGCGTCCGGCTCTTTGAAATGCGCGGCGTGGAGAACCTTCGGCTCCTTGTACACCAGTAGACCACGGTTGAAGTGCAGCTCCAGGAGTCCGTCTCGGATAAACGCTCGATAGATGCTGGCTAGGTGCTCCTTGATCTTGCGCTGCGTGTTCTGGTGAAGCGGGCTGTGCAGTCCTTTTAGCACTACCTCGGTGAAGTGGTCCTTCGCATGCGCCGGCGTGACCCGAGGCGCAACGTGGTCCGTCTGGTTTCTCACGATGTCATCGACATCCAAGGTGATCTGCCGCTCGACCTCCTCGCCAAGCGCCGACGTGCGGACAGACCAGCGCTCTGCAAACCAACTGGCAGCACTCTTCATCCCCACGCCAAACTGCGAAAGGCCATTACGGTTGGGTGGTGGCTGCGCGGTCTTGAACGCCCGGTGATAATCGACGGATGAGATGCCGGCAGCGTTGTCGCGAACGATGAGTTGACCGACGTCAGTCGCCTCGTACTCGACACGAACCACGAGCTTGAACCCACTACCCTCGACGCTTTCGAGGACCGCTCGGTTCGTCAGATAGCTCTGAAGGGCGTTGTCGACGAACTCCGCGAGCGCGTACCAAGGACGGTAGTTCAGGTGGCGGAAGAGAGAGAGAACGCTGACACCGGGTCTGATGTCGACGCTCTCGGGCGTAGCGTCCGTGGCGCTCGTGATCGTGGTCACACCGTCGGCTCCTCCGAAGCCGGTAGGAGGTGAGGCCATTCCTCAACCGGCGGGTCGGGCTGCCGACGCGCACGCTCCCATCCTATGGCACAACTATAGCCACTTGACACCATAGAGGAAGTGGACGGTCGTCCTGTGCGGTCGGTCATGCAGTGGCGGCGCCGGGCGCCATCTGCACCTCGGCTAATTCGAGCGGGAGTTGCCCCACTGGCGGCGCAGCCGATGTTGTCTCCAGCAAGGGCCGCGCGACGAGCTCCACCAGGTCGGCGTTGACCGCGTTGCCGAGCGCCTTGAACGCTCGTACGGGCGGCTCAGGCAGGTGCTCAAGCTCCCCCAGGCTCTGCAGGCGTGCGCATTCGCGAGGGGTCATGTAGCGACGCTCCCAGCCGATGATCGGTACCTGCGTGTCCGTCATGGCTACGAGCGAGGGAGCGGTGGTTGGGCGCTTCACGCGCACACCAGAAGCCCGGAATTGGATCACATAGCGCCAGATGTTTGGCTCCTCCCCCTGGCAGTTCCACTCCAGCTTCTGGTAGCTCGCCGGGAAGGGAAGGATCTGCGGGAGCCAGGAGTCGAGTAGCGCATGGTGCTCCCGGTAGAAGTCGCGGTTTTGACGGATGAACTGGATCTTCCAGTGGGGGAAGCATCGTTCCGGAACTCGAGCGTACGACGGCAGCGCTTCCATGATCTTGTCGACGGGGAGGTCGGCTAGAGGCCGGCCGTGCATCCCGCGAAACGCGGTTAGACGCTCCAGCCCGAAGGCGTGCGGGGTCTCGTCCTCGAACGGATAGTCGGCGCCGAACTCCATCGACCAGATGGGGAAGGACGGGAGCTTAGCGGTCCGCGGGAAATGACGGAGAAGATCTTGCCAGGCCTCGAGGCAGCGAGCCACCTGCGGTGACAGATGTCGCGCGTTGCTCGGCCTTGGATCAAGTACATCACGTAGCGTGAAGGCGCCGTCATTATCCACCTCTTGGGGCCAAGTGAATCCTCGAAGGCCGGTCAGCCCCCCCACAATGAACATCCGCTCGCGGATCTGCGGGGTGCCGTATCGGTGAGGCGAGAGCAGCTTGGAGTCGACGCCGTAGCCAAGACTCCGTAGCTTGTTGTAGGTCCGTAGCCACGTTTCCTGTTGCCGGTGGCGCCCGAAGTTGGGAACGTTCTCGAGGATGAGAAAGCGGGGCTGCTTGAGCCGTGCTATCTCAAGGGCGTAGTCAAACAGCAGGTCTCCCCATGCGGGATCATCAAACCCTACCTGACTACCAGCCTTAGAGAAGGGCTGGCATGGGAAGCCGGCGCACAAGATGTCGTGGTCGGGGATCTCGCCTAGGCGCAGCTCACGGATGTCGCCCGCCGGTCGGAGGCCAAAGTTGTGCTCGTAGACGTCGCGCAGCGTCTCGTCGAGTTCGCACGCGAAGACGCAATTGTGCCCAAGCCGGCACAGTGCCAGGTGGAAGCCCCCGAGTCCAGCAAAGAGGTCAATAAACCGCATACTTATGTCTGTCCGTGGCCCTGCGGTGTTGTCCGCGCCAAGCGCTCGCGGACTATCACACCTATCTTGCCCGCGGCCGCGTCCGGGTCGCGCATAACGTCCGTCTCCCACAGACGAAGGACGAGCCAGCCCTGGTCCTCGAGGAGCCTCGTGGTCTCCACATCGCGCTGGATGTTCCGGCCGATCTTGGCGAGCCAGTAGGAGGCGTTCGTTCCACCCGCCAGTCGCTCCCGACGCGCCGTCCAATCGCGTCCGTGCCAGAAGTCGCCGTCGCAGAATACGATCACGCGCGCACCTGGGAATACGAGATCCGGCCTGCCTGGCAGCATCGACACGTGCTTGCGGTAGCGCATGCCGCGCCGCCATAGCGCCTGCCGCAGGAGCAACTCGTGCCCCGTGTCCACCTTCCGGTTGGCGCGTTTCACGCGAGAGGTTGCCGCCGACGCCGGTCGGAGACCGGCAAATGAAGGGGACCTACGAGACTTAATGGCTGCGCCATCACCCACGGACTGACCTACTCTCAACGGAGGGATGAAACAAAACAAAACGCTCGCTCGGGAGGCCGTACCCACGCACATCTGCATCGACGGTTAGCTCACGCATGCTCAAGATCGAGCAGGAGCCGATGACACTCGCTTATGAGCAGTTTAGCCTGTTCGTCGAAGGACTGGGTCAGCGCCTCGTCCCGCAGATACACTAAATGGCTGTGGACGGTGCTAAGGCGAGTACGCACGCGGCCGGCGGTGATCTGGGCGGCCGCAGTGGCTTGGTCCAGGTCGCGCGTCTCGCGCAAGACGCGCAGCCCAACCGCAGAGCCAACAGCCTTGCCCAAGGAAGTTATCTGGCGCGAATCAGCAATGACAGGGCGGCGCTCGTCGTCGCCGAAGAGCCAGGACAACAGCTCGCCGACCCGTTGGGCCGCGGTGGGGGGCAGCGGCCGGTGGTGTGGCCGAGTCTGACTCGGTCGCTTGGCGCCGATGTGGGCTCGTAGTGCGAGCGAGCTCATGGCATAGGTGAAGGTACCGAAGTGATCGACGACCCGCTCTACGTCCAGAACGAACTGCTCGCGCGCCTGCTCGACGATCCCGAAGTTTCGGTACTGCGTGGCGATGTCGCTGACCCGCTCTCCGACAACCTCGGCCACCTCGGCAAAAGACGAGCCGAAGTCCACCAACTCGGCCACGAACCGCGCCTTGAAGAATGGCTCCCACGGCTTGATTCCCGAGATGTGGCGGTAGCCGATGATCGGCGCGACCACATCTCGACGCGGCGCGACCACTACGGGCAGCCGCCTGGGCAGACGGGCGATCGCAGCGAGTCCGCGCCACTCGGCTGCGTTCCCCAGGCCGCGGGCCAGGCCCGGGTCGTCCAGCAGACGTAAGGCCACCAGCCGCCGGTTTCCCTCGACGACCACGAAGCCCTCGCGTCCTTGAGGCACCGCGATTAGGGGCTCGGACGGAAAGAACCCGTGACGTGCGATTGACCGGGCGACATCGATGGCGTCGCAGTGCAGCGCAACGTGCTGGCGCAGGAGATCGTCTTCGATGCCTTGCAGCTCCCGCGGGAGCCGTGGGTTCCATGGGTCGAGTCGGAGTGCGGCCAAGGGCAGCGCCCGTAAGGCGCTGACGGCGGTCGTCTGCGTTGTGTAGGTCACACCTATCCTCTCACCCAAGACCAGCTCACGCGGTACGCCAGACGGCCGCCTCCCTTGAAGAGCGGCGCCGTCCCAGCTGCTCGCCTGTGCACCATCTTCAACATGGCCATCGCTGCCTGACGCCGTGCAGTTGTGGGCCAAACGGCTTGCCTTCGCATCTGCAGCTAGCATCCAACGCCGGTCTCGAGATCGGCCTCTCGCTCGGGTGGCGATGGCGGTGCATCCGGGGAATACTCCAGCACGTCACCGACGCCGCACCCGAAGTAGCTGCAAAGCGCATCTAGCGTCCCGAAGTCGATCCGACGCGTGCGGTCGGCATAAAGCGCATAGCAGGTCGAGTACGAAAGCCCGGTGAGCCGGCTAAGGTCAGTGACGCCGATCCGCCGATCCCCCATCAGTCGAGAGACGCGGTTGAAGATCACTGGCCTCGCCTCGCTATTTTCATTAGTCTACAGACTGTATAGGAAACACTATAAAGCATGTCGAGATTGGCGGCTCGGACTTGGCCACATGCCGTGTGGACACGGCTGCTCCTCTGCCACGGCAGATCTGGCGCGCAGGCGGTGTCATCGATCAGCGACCACCTACGGACAGAATTCTTCCCGGCCGCGTTGGACACGGCGCCGTGGCGTCCCACCAGGAGGCTAGCGAATTCGCCGCCTGGTGACAACGCTCGGCAAACGCGCCCACCAGCGGTGTTGCGCCGGGGCAGATCCGTGTGAATCAAAAAAGGCAGGGCTCATGCGGATCGGTCGGCGATGTGACGTGTTCTGCCCGATGACGCGCCGGGCGACACCATTCTGTGAGGCTGAAGGGCCGCGGGCGTGTCCCGCGGCCCTGCGCCAGCGCGCGGCTGTGAGCGTGTGCGAGCGTAGGCACCGACCCACTCCGGCGCCGTCCACCACGCCCGCCCGATCTTGAGTGCTCGCAGCCGACCGGCGGCCATCTCCCGGGAGACCCAGGAGCGCTCCCGCCCGATCCGGGATGCCGCCTCTGCGAGCGTCAGCATGGGCTGGCCCTCGTGCAGCGGCCGGTGCTGATCGTCCGTGGCTAGGGCGGGTGCGTCTGACAGTGCGCGGGCGAGCGGGTGCTCGCCCGCGAGCACCTCGCCCGGCTGCGCCGAGTGCACCACGACGCGCACCTCCTGCGGCGTCTCGGCGCGGTGCGACCAGCCGAGTACCTCCAGCCCGACGACATCGCCGGTGTCATTGAAGAAGAGGCGTACGCCCCGGCCATCGGGCCGCGAGACGACCTGACTGGCGCCCGGAACGCGCGGCGCCCACTCGAAGGCCGCCGCGTCCGCCACCGGGTCGATCTCGATTCTCACGGCCGCTCCTTCCAAGTGGTGATGAGCAAGAGCAGGTCTGCCGTTTGTCGCGCCACGACCGTCACCCGGGAGCCGTCCGGCTGTCGGGCCGTGCGCACCAGCGCGCCGGGGTGCTCCTGCGAAGGCCGTTCCAGCTCCGGCTGCGTCCACGCCCGCGCGATCTCGTCCTCGCCGATGCCGTCCGCCGCCTGCTCGCGGTGGAAATGGGCCGTCAGACGCACCTGCACGCTGCACCTCCATTCTAGCACGAGTTGTGCGCACGTACTGTGTGTTCAGAGTCTCCGTAGCGGCCGACCTGTGCTCCATCGTTGGCGTCTCCTATGCGCTCGCCGGAGGCCGGCGAGCGCAGATGACCGGCTGTATCTCAATGGTGGGTGAGCTGCGCTGCGGCGGGAGTCGCCGCCTGGCCCTGCACCGGACTCCCGTCGGCGGGGACATCGCCCGTCCCCGGACCCGGTGCCCTCGGTCGCTGAACCGGGCCTCGGCCTCGCCCCGTCGGCGCAGTGTGGTCACCGTCGGACGTCCCGCTCGACTACCCGGCTGATGGCCTCCAGCAGGCTGGCCGCACGGGCGGGCCTGGGCGACGGTCGCCGGGACCGCGTCCCGAGTCCGGTCCGGGGGGGATCTCGCCGTCGCCGAGCGTTGCGACCAGGGTTCGCGGGGGCCGTACGCTCGCCGGGAGGACGACCACGCGCGGCAGCCTCACGCCCGTGCTGCGCCACGACCGCCGCGGTCACCCGGCGGCCTCCCGCACGCGGAGCGACCCTGGGTGCTCCCCTACGTCGCCGGCGCGGCTGTCCAGGATGAACACGTTGGCGGCGGGCCGGCGCCCGGGCACATCCGGGTCTGCTCCTCCTCTGTTCCCCCGCTCCTGGCCAGGAGCGGCGTCGAGGGCGTCACGTGACCGAGTCCCGTTGCTTGGGGTAGGGGTGGCGCGCGCCGGCCACGGTCACTGTGCGGCGCGCGGGGCCGACAGCGAAGGCGTAACGGTGCATGCCTGGGTGGCGGACGCGGCGCACGCCGGCGGCGGCCAGGGCCGTGCCCAGCCAGACGGCGGAGTCGTCGCCCGGCCGGCGCGGCGGGGCGCCCCAGCGGCGCAGGAGTCGCTCGGCGTAGGCGTGGCCCCGTTCGCCGCCCCGGACTTTCTGCCGCGCCCGGTCGGAGAAGACCGTCCCATCGGGCAGCAGGGCCAGCGTACGGGGGGTGGCCCGGCCCAGGTATGTTGCGTTGGCCGCCTGGTACACGATTCCCACGTGGCCGGGGAACACCTCCGACCCATCGGCGCGGCACCGGGGCAGCGGGTCGCTGAAGGAGACCACGCCGCGCACGCCCTCCTGCGCGGCCAGCTCCCACACGCGGGCCAGCATCCAGCTCTTGGCGTTGGCCGGGACGCGATCGGCCAGCACGAGCCGGCCGAGCTCGAGGCTTTCGCGGTAGGGCACCAGGAGCGGGAACACGGTGGTGAGCACGGCGGCCCGTGCGGGGACGGCCAGCACCACCACGCCCGCCAGGGCGCCGCCCCGCTCGTACAGGCCATAGCGCAGCCGGGCCGCCGGGTAGCTCCCGGTGTAGTGGTTGCGCTCGCAGTACGCGCGGGCGGTGGCGTCGTCGCGGATGGGCGCCACCTCGTAGCGGGCGCGGTCGAACCCGCCCTCGCTGCGGTGACGCCAGGAGTGCCGGCGGTCGGCCCAGCGGAGGCACAGCCCGCAGTCGGGCGTGAGAAACGACAGCTGCCGGGCCGGAATGCCGGTGGTGGACGTCACCACCGTCGTACCCCGTGCCTCGGGGGCGCCGGGCGCCACAGTCCATCAGAGTCAGCGTTCATGGCGGTTGCTCCTCATGGGTACCGGTGTGGGGGAGGGGCCGGCGGCGAGCGCCCGGAAGCCGCGGCCGCTGGGCGTGTGATCGGGTTGCTCTGAGGCGGGACTGCGCATTCCGGCGGCCGCTGTACCCCGGGAAAGCCGCCCGACGAGGCGGGCGCGGGAGAGGCCGGACCGCTCCCGCGCCGGCCGTGCGGGTCAGGCGTCCAGCTCGCCCAGCGCCACGCGCACCTCATGGTCGGTGTAGCCCGGCAGACGGAGCCCGGCGTGGAGTCGGCGCTGCACGTCGTTCCAGTTGACGAGCGTCGTCGCGGTCTCGGCCGGCTGCATCGCCAGCCAGTCCAGCAGCATGGCGGCGCGCACGGCCGAGCGCGCCACGCTGCGGCTCTGGGGCAGGAGGACGATGCCGGCGTGCCGGCGGCCGCTCTGGAGGAACGCCGCGTGGGTGCGCCGGAAGTCTCGCCGGTCGAAGGAGAGCAGCACCCGACCCGCGGCGGCGGCGAACGCCAGCTGGGACGCGTCGGTTTGCCCCAGCGTCCCGGCCTCGCCAGCGGTAAGCACGTCGACGCCCCGCGCTCGCAGGGCGTCGGTCAGGCGGCGGTTGACGTTCTCGTCTGCGTAGACGCCCGGGCGGGCGTTAGGCGTCACCGTCCCCGAACTCGCGCAGCAAGGCGTCGAGGCTCCGCGCGGTGGCGCTGGTAGTAGGCCAGGGCGTCGGCGACGTCCTCCGCGCTCAGGTGCGGGAAGTCGTAGAGCACCCCCGCCAGCCCGCCGGCCTCGCGCGCCAGCACGACGGAGCGCACCGTCGTGCGCGTCCCGCGCACCGTCGGCTCGCCCCCTGGATCTCCGGGTCGCGCACCACGCGCGACACGCCGGCGGGGAGTCTGGGTCGTCGTCGTCATCTTTAGACCTTCCTCTCGAGTATACGGCCGACCATCCGGGTCGCTGAGCTCCCGGGTAGTGGGTAGTGGGCCGGTGGCAGTCCGGCACACGGGTGCTCCGGCTGCAGCGCGTCGCGCTTGCTTCCATCAGGGGTCACCCTCCAGGTCCTCGATGTCGGCCACCGCAGCGGCGTCCACCTCCGCCTCGTCGAAGAACACCGTCAGCCTGTTGACGCCCTCAGCGAAGTCCGTCGGAATGTCGTAGCCGTCCGGCCACCCGTCGAGGCACGCCCGCAGCGTGCGCGCCAGGTCCGGGTCTGGTGCGTCTACCTGCGCGCCGAGCACCACACCGCGCACGAAGAACGTGAAGCGCCAGCGCGTTCCGACGACTTCCGCCTCCTCGTTTTCATCTCTTCTGGATGCCTCGTTTTCCACCGACACTTCGTTCATCGTGATCGCGCTCCCGTACTCTTGCTCAGCCCCGTACCGGGCGCCTGTCCAGTCGCCGGGGAGCGCCCGCCGTCGAGGGCAGTCGCGTCGCCGTCCGTGCCGGCGGTGACGCGAGCACCCCCACATTCCACCCCGGGCCAGGCTGGCCGGCATTTCCGGCACGACGCCCTCCGCCCGCCGTGCCGTCGTCGCCTGCACAGCGTCACCATGGCGACACCGTTTGCGGGCGCGCACAGGCGCCGCGGACCGTGCCCATCCGGCAGCAGATGGTCTCTCACTCCTGGTGGGGATCAACTGGCTCTGAGGACTCGATCCGCTCCAGGGCGTCGAGCGGCAGGCTGTAGGTCACCCGCAGCCGGTCGTTGCCGTGCCTGCGGAGCTTGGGGAACTCCACCCGTGCCATCCAGGCGGGATCGGTGGTGGCACGGGCGGGGTTGTGAGCGGTGCGGTTCGCCGACCAGTAGACCAGCCGCACGACGCCGGCGCGCCCGGTGAGACCCGGGCGCCCGGGGACTGGTTGGAGGCAGCGCACCCGGACGCCCGGCTCCAGCCCTACAGGCTCAGGGGTCGGGCGCAGCAGCCGCAGGCCCCAGCGCCGGTCGGTGCGCGCACCGGCTGAGGCGCGTGGAGGCTGCCGGCGCGCCAGTCGGTGCCGGCGACGTGCGCCTCGGCGGACGAGGCGCTCCCGTAATGCCCGGAGGACGGTCGCCTCGAGCCTCCGGCGGCGGGCAGATCGGCCGGGTCGAGGTAGAGGCAGCGGGCTGCCACGGAAGTAGGGGCGCTCGCCCTGGTCCATATACCGGCGCAGCACGTGCGCCGGTAGCCGGGCGACGCGCTCCACCCGGTGGGGCGTCAAACCCCACCGCCGCCAGGTGTGCAGCCCGAGGTCGTAGAGCCGCCGGTGGACGGCGTCGGGCGTCCGCCCCAGGTGGGACGCGATCTCCGCGCGGGTGTAGATCCCGGCGCCTCCTGGAGGTACCAGTCGTCGTCGGCCGTCCAGGGTTCGTCGGCGCCCGACGCCGATGCCGGCCGCGACCCACGCCCGGCGGAAGCCGGGAAGTGGCGCAGCACGGCGTAGCTCGAGGGTACGCCCGCGCCGGGCCCCTGCTGTCCCGGTCGAACGACCGGTCGACCAGCGCGTGCCAGGCTTCGGTAGAGGTCGGGGCTTCGCCGTGCGCGCGGTAGAAGGCGCGCAGGGCCGCGAGCACGCGCGCCCTCGTCCACCACGCGCGGCGGGGGCCGACCCGCCGTCGCCCGTTGCGCCCCGTCGCACCTCTGGCGGGCGATTCCGTCCCTGCACGCGTGGCCATCTCCCGACTCCCTCACTCCCGTGCGCCGGCTACCGCCTTCGCCTCCCGGAGCGCACCCGGAGCCATGGTCAGCAGCGTGACGAACTTCGGCAGCGGGCATTCGCGGCACAGGTCGGGTGAGACTTCGTGGGTGCCACAAGCGCAGCAGACGGCGCTCATGGCCCCGAACAGGCGGGCGAACGACACCTGTCGGGCCGGCGCCCCGGCCAGCAGCGTCATGGCCGGCGCGCTCGGGGCCGGAGCGCCGATCCGGGCTCGCCGGCGCCGGCGCCGTCCCTCTGGCCGCGGCGCGCTGGCCCCGGCTCACGAGGGCCTCGATGCAGGGGACGCTCAGCCCGCGGGTGGCGACCAGGTGGGCGACCCCCGCTGCCGCTCGGGTCGGCGACGGTGGCCAGCACCCGCGCTGCCGTCACCGGGTTTTTCGTTGCGGCCGTAGAGGGCCTGTACCTCTGGGTCGAGGCGCAGGATCAGGAAGCGCTGCTGCACGGTCGCGGCCGGCACGCCCACCCGCCGGGCCACGTCCGCCTGGGTGGCGTTGCCGTTGAGCAGGCGCTGGAACGCGTGCGCCTCCTGCAGCGGCGAGAGGTCACTACGCTGCATGTTCTCCACCAGCATGAGGCTCGAGCTCGCTCACGCTTGCCGACGGCGCGTGCGACGGCGGGTACCTCGGCGAGCCCCCCGCCTCGCCGCGGCCAGCCGGCGATGGCCGGCCACGACGACCCCGTCGGGAGTGACGAGGAGGGGCTGCAGGACGCCCCCGTGCGCCGATCGAGGCGGCCAGCGGCTCGATGTCCGTGGCGTCGATGTCGCCGCGCGGGTTGAGCGGATTCGGGCGCAGGGCGGCGAGTGGCCAGAGCGCGAACGAGTCACGAGACGGGTCGGGGTGCCACATGGGTCGGTCGGGCCGGAGATGGGTGTGGTGTTCATGCGATGCACTCCTTTAGATGGATGGCGGCGACAGATAGCCGTGTGACCGCGGAGCGGGCGGACAGACGTGCCGCCCGCTCCGCGCGCCAGACCGGCCGCGTCCGAGGACGCGCGTCAGGCGCGGCCTGACGCCCAGGGCCTGTCTCGACCGCGGCGCGGCAATCACGGGCTGCTGCGCGAACGCCCCGAGCGCCTCCCGCAGGCCGTCCGCGGCCGTGAGCGCGCTGGCGTCATGCAGGCCGTCCAGGTAGGCGAGCGCGCGAGCGCCGCGATCAGGGCGGAGAGGCGGTCGCTCGCGCCGTCCGGCCACGCCGGTGCCATCCCGGAACCGGGCGGAGCCGCGCCGTCGTGCTGCCCCTGGCACTCCTGGCCGGCGCAGTGCCAGTCCAGTCCTGCGCCCGGATCGTCCGCCGCCGGGGTGGCGGTCAGGGCGCCGAAGGGCAAGGCGGCGGCCCCGGCCGCCACCCGCGCCCGGCGCGCGGTCGCCAGGTCGCACGTCGTGAGCTTCCCCTGCTGGCGGAGCGTGTCGGCCAGGCCCGCCTGGGCCGCGCGGGGGAGCCGGACGGCCTCTCTCGCGGCGTGCGCGGAGAGCGCCCCGCTGGCCAGCGCCGCCCGGAGATCGGGGTGCAGCCCCCGCAGACGCAGGCGCTGGCGGACGCTCTGCGGCGCGAGGCCGGTGGCGGCCACGATCTCCTGCTCGCTCCGGCCGGTGGCGGCCATGCGCTCGACGGCGGCCAGCTCGGCGGCGAGGTTGGCCCGGCGAGTGGCGTGCTTGGCCACGGCCACGGTGCTGCCCACCAGGCCGGCGGCCTCCACCACCAGGCAGGGGATGTCGTGCAGCGCCACCTGGCGGGCGGCCTTGACGCGGCGCCGCCCGTCCAGTATCCACAGCCCGCCGTGGGCGCGATCGCCGGGCTTCGAGGACGCGGTCAGGAGCACGGGCTCGAGCAGCCCCAGGCGTTTGATGCTCTCGACCAGGGTGCGGTCGGGTGGCGGGCCCACCAGCTCCTCGTCCGGCGGCAGGCGGTCGAGCCGGACGTGACGCAGGCGGGGGATGAGCGGACTTTCAGGCAGCAGGGCGAGCTGCTCCGCCTCGCGCGCGTCCGCGTGCTGGGGCTCAGGCGACAGTTTGACGTCGATGGCTTCAGTGCCCATGGGGGCTCCTTCCTCGGGCGAGCGGACGCCCGCAGCGCCCGTGGCGTGATCTTCCCCGGTGGTCATGGCTAGCACTCCACCTCCTCCACCGGGACGCCGTTGCGCGTGACCGCGCCGGCCCGCTCGAGCGCCTGGCGGTGACTCCCGCCGGCGGGGTCGCTCACCACCACCACGCGGCTGATGGGGAAGCTGGCGAAGGCCGCCGGGGTGTAGCGCCGGGCGTACCCGAGCGGGAAGGGCGGCGGGCACTTCGCCAGGTAGCGGAAGGCGGGCATCGTTCGCTCGACGGCGCGGTAGCCGTGGGCGTGGCCGACCGCGATCCCGCCGTCCACGTCCTCCCACCACAGGCCGGCGCACATCGCCGGGGGCGCCCGACACACCATGTGCTCGGGCAGGATTTTGGGGCACCACATCAGCGGCCCGCCGGCCTCGACCCGATCGGCGAAGTACGGAGCCGGGTCGTCGATCCAGGCGCTGGCGTGGACCAGAACGTGGCGGGTCTCCCGGCTCAGGAGGGAGAAATCGAGGTTCCGGGGCAGCCGCCGGGACAGACCGAATCGGCGGACCTCCTCCAGGATGTCGGCGACGTTGGCGTAATGCACTGAGCCGACCCAGTCGAAGACGTGGTGCACGCCCCCGCGGCGCGGATCGGGTACGAGGGTCACGCCCACCGGCCTGATCCCCAGGGCCTGCTGCCGGTCGCTATCGATCGGGATCGGGGGGTCGAGCAGGAAGTCCTCCAGCGGCCGGCCTGTGGGGGAGAGACCGCACTCGGCGTAGACACCTCCCTGGACGCGGTAGCCGCAGCCCCGTTGCACGGGGATGGCTTTAGCAGTCATCGCTGTACGCTCCTTATCGTGTGCCGGCGCGGTGGGCGCCGGACTCGCGTTGGTGCCTCGCTTCGTGTTCGGCCGTCTGTGTCATCGTCGTGCGTCCTTTCTTGTCTTACGGGAGCGGTCCGGCGGAGATGCCGGACCGCTCGGGCTCAGCGGCGCAGGCGCCGCTCCCAGTCGGCGCACAGCGAGCACGGCCCGCGACGCCGGTCCCACGTGCAGACGCGGACGTGCTGCCGGGCCATCCCCTCGGCCGCGTGGTAGCCCTCGTGCGTCAGCGCCGGCGGGCCGTAGGCCAGGTAGCCCCGGAAGGAGGTGCAGGCCCGGCGCCGCCACTCTGCGGGGAGGTGATCGTCTGGCGTCGCGTCCTCGATGGCGACCACCAATGCCGCGATCCTGTCCTCAAGCAGTGCGATCCGTCTGAGAGCGCCCTCGAGCGCAGGCGCCGCCGCCGTCCACTCTGAAGGCGCCTCGCCCGCATCGACGTCGGCGATGCTCGGCGTGGTCATGTCCGGCAGTCCTTTCTGTTCGGTCACGGCGAGAGGCACATGTGTCCTTGCGGCTCGCTCAGCAGCCATTGGGCGCGGCTCCGGTGTCGTAGGCACCGGCGGCGATCTCCAGGCCCAGGGCGCCGGCCTCCTGCTCGATCCGGTCGCGCAGTGAGGCCGCCCGCTCCTGCACGCCACCCGGCGCGTTGTCCGGCGCGTCCGCCCACGGGCCGCCCACGTAGTGGCGCAGCGAGGTGAGCATCACGACGCCGTTGGCGCGGCGCAGGTAGCCAGCGACAACAGACAGGTGATGGATCGGCGCGCCGCTCTCATCGCGCGTCCAGCGGAAGGTCAGTCGGAGGAGCGGCTCCACGTTCGGCCCGCGGCGGCGGAGCTCCTGGAGAAACTCGTCCGGGCTGCTGAACACCACCCGGACGGCGTCTGTCGCCGGCGGCGCGGGTGCTTCTAACGCGGGCGAGCGAGAGCCGTCGAGCGTCGTAGTGCGGTCAGTGCTTCGTTCCGGCATCGGACTTCCTTTCTAGAGCTGGTCTTGCGGGTGCAGCGACAGGGCCCATCAGAGGGCTCGGGTCCAGCGACAGGCCGGGGGAGGCAGTCCGGTCGAGCGGGGAGCGGCCGTAGTGCGCGCAACACCGGGGCGAAGGCCGCCCGACCACCCGCTTGCGTCGCGGCAGCGGTGACGCGTCTGGACGGTCTGGCGGTCTGGTCAGGAGCGGCCTCGTTCGCGCTGGCTGATGCGGGCGCCGTCGTGCCCGACGATCACGCGGTCGAGCACGTCGAGCTCCGGCAGGGCGCCGGCAGGGCGCCGGCTGCGGCGACGTCGGAGGTGAAGCGCACGTCGTGCGTCGGCGGCGCCGGAAACGCGGTTGACCTCGCCGGCGACGCAGGAGGACACGTGCGGCGTGTCCCGGTGGGCCAGGTTGCTGATGACCACCCATCAGGAGATGCAGAGCACCTCCCGGTGCTCCTGCTGCCGCTCAGGCGTCGGGGTCGTCGCGCCCCTCAGCAGCAGCGTCCGCCGTGGCGTCGTCTTCGTCTGCTTCGTCTTCGTCGTATTCGTCGCCGGCCGGCGTGCGCTGCCAGTCGGTGACGAACCGGCTCAGCGCGGAGCCCCAGAACCCCTCGATCACGTCCCGGATGCAGACCGAGAGCACGGCGGGCGTGACCGGCTCTTCCTCCCGGGAGACCAGCACCGGGATGTCCAGGCGGACGGTGTAGGCACGCCGCGCTGGCTCAGCCATCGCTGCCTCCCTCCTGCGCTGTGGGGGCCGCCGGGCAGGCCGAATCGTCGAGATCGACCGACCACGCGGCGCCGAGCTCGTCCGTGACCCGTAAAGCGCCCACTTGCGCAGCCGGATCGAGCTGGAGGCGTCTCGCCGCGAGAGCCGCCGCTTCGGGGTTGTCGGCGTCGAGATCGATCTCCCGCACGACGCGGTACCGGGTCTGGCCACGCTGCTGCGTCATCGCCGTCATCTCCTTCCTGCGGGTGCTTCCCGACCTCGAGGTGCGCCGCTCTGCCGCCACCGGGCAGGGAGATGCTGAGCGGCTGCGCTGCACGCGGGATGCAGGACGCACCGCTCCCGTCGAGGGCAGAGCCACGCTCGATAGCGCGCGAGCCGATGTCAGCCACGCGCAGCGCCTTCTCCCCGTGCCGCCCCGTTCAGGCCCTGTCACGGGACGCCTCCCCGCGCACGCGCCCCAGGGCCGCCTCGAACGCCTCCCGGAGGAGGTCGCTCAGGCGGTCGTCGGCGCGTAGAGCGCGCTGTGCCTCGCGTACGTACGCGAACCACTCGTCCTGAGGCTCGATGCCCCGGCGCTCCAGAAAAAGCGCCAGGTCGCCTTTCGTGACCTGGAAGAGGACCTCGTTCTGCTGCTCGTCCA
>JAUJOR010000024.1 GCA_030447525.1 Chloroflexota bacterium
GGGGGGGCGGTGGGTGGGGCGCGTGACGGCGGGTCGCGCCGGGGCGGCGGTGCAGCGCGGGGTGGCGGGGCGGGGCCAGCGCTGGGCGCGGCGCCCCCGACGCCCCGCGCTGGGTGTCGGCGGGGCGGCGCGGCGCCGCCGGGCGGATGAGCTCGCCCGCCGCTACTTGGCCGGCCGGGCCCGCCCGGCCTCCGTGGAGTACGTCCCGAACCAGGAGCGCCGCTTCGGCAGCTGCTCCGTGGCCAGCCGGCGCATCCGCCTCTCGCACCGGCTGACCGACGTGCCGGCATGGGTCCGGGACTACGTCCTGGTGCACGAGCTGGCGCACCTGCTGGAGCCGGGGCACTCCCCGGCCTTCTGGCGCCTGGTGAATCGCTACCCGCTGGCCGAGCGGGCCCGGGGATACCTCATGGCCCTGGGCCTGGAGCCTCAGGAACCGGAAGAGCCCCAGGAGCCAGCGGCCGGTCCAAGGGGAAAGGGCGGTGTCCCGCCGGCGCCGGGATAGACTGCGGCGTGCGCCGCCCGGGGAGCGCCCCGAGGTGGGGCCCCGGCTACCCCGGCCCGGGCCCTTTGGTGGCGTGCACCCCGGGGGCGCCTGTGGCATCCTCTGCGATCAGTGGGCCGTTCGGACGCAGAGGGGCTTCCAGGGGGGACGCCAAGGGCGACGGCAGGGGCGTCGGGAGAGGGAGCGGCAGGGGCAACCGGCTCGGCCCCTCCGGGGGCCACAGGGGTGCCCGCGCCCCTGTGGCCGGAGCAGGCGGGGCAGCCCGGCGGGGCCAACACCGAAGGCCTGCCCAGGATCACGCCGTTCCCGGCCGGGGCCACGGCCGCGCACGGGGCCATCGTCGTGTGTCCCGGAGGGGGATATCGGACGCGGGCGGCGCACGAGGGGGAGCCGGTGGCGCGGTGGCTCAACTCCCTGGGGGTGTCGGCCTTTGTGCTGGACTACCGCGTGGCGCCCCACCGGCATCCCTTGCCTCTGGCCGACCTACAGCGGGCCGTGCGCTACGTCCGGCACCACGCCGGGAAGTGGCACGTCGACCCCCGCCGGGTAGGGGTGCTGGGCTTCTCTGCCGGCGGGCACCTCGCGGCCACGGCGGCCGTGCGCGCCGACGCCGGAGATCCCGGGGCGTCCGATCCGCTGGAGCGCGAGAGCTCCCGGCCGGATGCCGTGGTGCTGTGCTACCCGGTGATCTCCTTTGGTCAGCACGGCCACCCGGGCTCGATGCGCAATCTGCTGGGGGACGATCCGCCGGAAGGACTGCGCCGGGAGCTCTCCACCGAGCTGCACGTGACGGCCCAGACGCCACCGGCGTTCCTGTGGCACACGGCCGACGACGCCGGCGTTCCGGTGGAGAACAGCCTGGCCTTCGCCGGGGCCCTGGCGCGGCACGGGGTGCCCTTTGAGCTGCACGTCTTCCCCTCCGGGCGCCATGGCCTGGGCTTGGCGGCCGAAGACCGACGTGTGGGGGCATGGACCGACCTGTGCCGGGCCTGGCTGACGGGCCTGGGTTTTCCCTCTCCGTAGCCTCACGGCGGGCCTGGCTTGCGCATGGGGGCGAAGAGACCCCTCGATCCACTACGCCGTACCACTACCGCCATCTTGCTGAACCTTCTTGCTGCAGTGTGTCTCTCCCTGATCGAGCAGGGCAAGATCGCAGGGGCAAAGGCGCCCCTCGGACGCGCTCAGAGGCGGGCGGCCAGGGAGGGGGAGCCGTGCCGGCCGGCATCTCGTATCCTGCACCCATGCCCCCACCACGCGGGAGGGGAGAAGGGAGCGATCGTGAAACGTAACAAGCTGCGGGAACTGCTGCGGGCCGGCCTGCCCACGCTGGGCACGCGGGTGCAGAGCACCTGGCCGTCGGTTATCGAGGCCATCGGCCACACCGGCGTCTACGACTACGCCGAGTTCGTCGCCGAGTACGCCCCGTACACCCTGCACGACCTGGACAACCTGTGCCGGGCGGCGGAGCTCTTCGAGATGTCGTTGATGATTAAGGTGGACTACGAGGGGCGGACGTTCACCGCCCAGCGGGCCATCGGCTCCGGCTTCCACAGCGTCCTGTTCGCCGACTGCCGCACGCCCGAGGACGCCCGGGACTTCGTCAAGGCGGTGCGCCCGGAGACTCCCGAGGACGGGGGTCTGCATGGTGTGGGCACGCGTCGCTTCACCTACATGGGCTACGGCGGCTCGGCGGAGTACGTCCAGGCCCTGCGGGATATCGTCATCGTGTTGATGATCGAGAAGAAGCAGGCGGTGGATCGGCTGGACGAGATCTTGTCCGTCCCCGGCATCGACATGGTGCAGTGGGGGCCCGCCGACTATTCCATGAGCGTCGGTCACGCCGGCGAGCGGGCGCACCCGGAAGTCGTAGCGGCCCAGAAGAAGGTGTTCGAGACCTGCCTGAAGATGGGCATCCCGCCGCGGGCAGAGATCGGCAGCCCGGAAGACGCCAGGCGCTACATAGACATGGGTGTCAAGCACTTCAACCTGGGCGTGGATCTTTCCATCCTGTACCAGTCGCTCAAGCGCCACGGCGAGGGCCTGCGCGAGCTCCTGGGGTAGCTCGCCCTCGCGGGGGAGCCCCTCGGTCGGTAGCCTGCCCTTCCCGCACGGGCCCGCATCGGTGGACTGTCCCGGCCCCAGCGTCCACCGGCGAGAGGGCCCCGGGGAAGGCTTGCTGAGCCTCGCCCTGATCCTTGTATAGGGACGCCCCACAGGGACGCCCCACAGGGGTCAGGAAGCGCCGGCCCGCGCCGGTGGAGGGGTGTGCGCTGCGATTATGCGCTGGGGGGTCATGGCCCCGCCCCTCCAGGGCACCTAGGGCAGCTCCGGTAAATGGAGGAATTCGCCAATCGCCGGGACGGGGGCGCAAAACCCCTTGACTCCCGGCAAGGGCTGGCTTAGAGTGTGGCCTACCGGAGGCAAGCGAGCACCACCTCCGGGAGTGGCCCCCAGGCAACGGGCCACGACCCGGAGGCAAGCGAGCACCACCTCCGGGAGTGGCCCCCAGGCAACGGGCCACGACCTGCCGGGGATCGCAAGGGACCCGGCAGCGCTCGGCGAGTGGACGACAGCCACCCGCCGGGAAGCACGGGCCGGCCGCAAGGCTCAAGGCGTCGACTGTCTGACGGCGCATGGCACGGGCGCAGATCAGGACCCTGAGATGCCGCGAGGTTTCTCAGGGTCTTCTGTTTTCCACAGTTCATGGTGTGGGGTGCCGCCAGCGTCGCGGAACGCCCCCGCAGGGCCCGACGAAAAGCTCCCGCAGGGCCCGACGCACGGGGCATGATCTGATGCCATGGGTACAGCCCCCGACAACCCGGTGCTGCTCCTGGGCCTGGGGGACGCCCACGGGGACTTCGCCTCCCTCTTCGCCGCCGCCCGGCAGGAGCCCGCCGCCCGGGCCATCCTGCAGGTAGGTGACCTGACGGCGGGCAAGCCGGGCCGGGAGTCCCGCCCGGACGACGACCCGGGGACGCTGGCGTCGCTCCCCCATCCCCTGGTCTGGGTGCACGGCAATCACGAACGCTGGGAGCGCCTGGGCCTGGCCGACGCGGCGCAGGCGCCGGTGGCCGGGGACACCACGACCGGGGCGGTCCTTCGAGCGTTCCCCCCCAGGCCACAGCTCCCGCACTACCACCTCCAGGCCGGCGAGGCGTACGTCGTGCCGGGCACGGACATCCGCGTCGTCGGTCTGCCGGGGAACTACGCCCCTACCTGGTACGAGCGGGAGAAGCCGTTCCCCGGTGACCGCGTGCGCCACTTCAACGCCGCCGACGTCATGGCCCTGGAGCGCTTCCACCGCCCCGCCGTGCTCCTGATGCACGAGGCCTTCCGGGGCCAGGCCCCCGGGCGCATCGGGCTGATGGGCGTCCCGGTGCTCACTCCCTTGATAAGGTGCCTCCAGCCGGCCGTCTGTCTCACCGGCCATCACCACACCTTTGCCGCCGCCGAGCACGGCCCGACGCTGGCCCTGGCTATGCCCCGGGCCCAGGAAGGGTATGTCCGGCTGTGGTTCACCCCCCACGGGGAGCGCCTCAGCTGGGAGCTCGCCCCCTTCGACGCCGACTGACGGCCGCGTCGCCCGCTCCAGCGACGGGTGCCGGCGCCTCCCGGCCCGTCTGGAGCGATCCAGGCAACGATCAGGAGGTGCTGCCGGCGAGCGGTCGTCGAGCGCCCGGAGGGGACATCCCTGGCCGGCGGGGCCCTCCCTGGAGAAGCCCTGGAGACCGCCCCCTGGGGTGGGGGTGATATACTCAACCGGGCGCCGCAGCGGCGCCTGAGCTCGCACGCCCCCTGACCTGACCTGGTTGCGTCCGGCCGCGGGTGAGCCGAGCGTGTGGCGACACGCGCCTCGGTGCCTCGGGACATGACGTTCGGCGATGGGACTGAGGGGGGCGGAGGATACCTACGGCGCGGTTCAGGGTGAGGTGCAGCCGGGACTCCGGGCACGCACTGCTGGCCGGTCGGGGCGGAAACCAAGGAAGGACGGAAAAGTCTATGGCCGTCGTATCGATGAAGCTCTTGCTCGAGGCGGGCGTGCACTTCGGGCACCAGACGAAGCGCTGGAACCCAAAGATGAAGCCGTTCATCTTTACCGAGCGCAACGGCATCCACATCATAGATCTACAGCAGACGGTGGGGCGGCTGGCGGACGCCTATAACTTTGCCCGCGACGTGGCCCGCCGGGGGGAGAACCTGCTCTTTGTGGGAACCAAGAAGCAGGCCCAGGAGGCGATCGAGGAGGAGGCCCGGCGCGCCGGCCAGTTCTGGGTCAACCAGCGCTGGCTGGGGGGGATGCTGACCAACTACCAGACGATGCAGGGGCGCGTGCGCCGCCTGCAGGAGCTCAAGATCCGCCAGGAGCGCGGCGACTTCGATGCCTTACCTAAGAAGGAGGCCCTCAAGCTCGGCGAGGAGCTGGAGCGCCTGCAGAAGCGTCTGGGCGGGATCGAGCCGATGCGCCGTCTGCCGGGGGCGCTGTTCATCGTAGACACGCGTAAGGAGCACATCGCCGTCGCCGAGGCCCGCCGCCTGGGCGTGCCCATCATCGCCCTGGTGGACACCAACTGCAACCCCGAGGAGATCGACTACCCGATCCCGGCCAATGACGACGCCATCCGCGCCATCCGCCTGCTGGCCGGGCGCATCGCCGACGCCTGCATCGAGGGGCGCGGCTTCGCCGACGCCCTGGCCAAGGACGAGGCGATCGCGGTCGAGGAAGGCGAAGAGGAAGAGGGGCTGACGCAGCGCGAGCTGGAGCTGGCCCTGGGCACCGACGACGTCTTCGCCTTCTCGGAAGACCTGGACGAAGAGGACCGCGAGTTTGCCCGCGGCGCCCGGCGCCGGGGGGAAAAGGCCGAGACGCGAATCCGGCCGGACATCCCCGCCCCACCGTGCGGGACATCCCCTCCCACCGGGGCCGGCGACGCCTTGTCCCTCGACGGGCGGCCGGCCGGCCAGGGGGCAGCGCCGGGAGGGGTGTGTCCTGGGCCCCGCGCTGCGCCGTCGAGTGTCCACCGAGCCGAGTCAAGCGCAGTTGAGTGAAGAGCACTAGGGCAGAACGTGACAGGACAAGTAACCACCGAAGCGGTAAGGGCCCTGCGCGAGGAGACTGGCGCAGGGATCATGGATTGCAAGCGGGCCTTGACCGATGCCGCCGGAGACGCCGAGCGGGCCAAGGCCATCCTCCGGGAGCAGGGCCTGCAGAAGGCGGACAAAAAGGCCGGCCGGGAGACGAGCCAGGGGCTGGTCGAGGCCTACCTTCACGGGGGCGGCCGGATTGGGGCCCTGGTAGAGGTCAATTGCGAGACGGACTTCGTCGCTCGCAGCGATGCCTTCAAGGAGCTGGTGCGGGAAGTGGCGATGCAGGTGGCGGCGATGAACCCGCGCTTCGTCTCCAAGGACGAGGCCCCGGCCGAGGTGGTGGCCGCGGAGGGCCTTACCCCGGAGCAGGTGGAGGGTATGTCGCTCCTCTCCCAGCCCTACATCCGCGATCAGTCCCGGACGGTCGGGCAGCTGGTCACCGAGGTGGTGGTCAAGACCGGGGAGAATATCCGCGTGCGGCGCTTCTCACGCTTTGAGCTGGGACGCTGAGCGCTAGGGCGCCGGAGCACCAGCGGCCATGACTACCCCCCTGCCGCCGGCCCCCGCGGGGGCCAAGCGGTCATCCAAGCGCAACGGCGGCCCGCGGCCAGAGGCCATCTCGGCCGTCAGCGCCCCGAGCCCTGAGCCGGTGTCTCGGCCAGCGGCGAACAAGTACCGTCGCGTCCTGCTTAAGATGGGGGGCGAACACCTCCAGGGGGAGGGGCGCTACGGCATCGACCCCCGCGCCGCCCAGCGCCTGGCCCGGCTGGTGGCAGCGGCGATCCACGACACGGGGGTCGAGTTGGCCATCGTCATCGGGGGCGGCAACATGTGGCGCGGCCGTGACGCGGTGCAGTACGGCATGGAAGCCGCCCAGGCCGACTACATCGGCATGCTGGGGACAGTGATGAACGCCCTCACCCTCCAGGACGCCCTGGAGCGCGAAGGGGTCGTCACCCGCGTCCAGACGGCCATCGAGATGCGCCAGGTGGCCGAGCCGTACATCCGGCGCCGGGCCACCAATCACCTGGAAGACCGCAAGGTGGTCATCTTCGGCGCCGGCACCGGCAACCCCTTCTTCAGCACGGACACGGCCGGCGCCCTGCGGGCCATGGAGATCGGCGCCGAGGTGCTTTTCAAGGCCACCTACGTCGACGGGATCTACGACGCCGACCCCAAGCAGGTGGCCACGGCGAAAAAGTACGATACCCTCGGGTACCTGGACGTGCTCAACAAGCGCCTGCAGGTGATGGACAGCACGGCCATCTCGCTGTGCATGGAGCACAACCTGCCCCTGCTGGTCTTCCGGCTCGAGGAAGAGGGGGCCTTGACTCGGGCCATCCGCGGCGAGGCCGTCGGGACGTACGTCGGCCCCTGAAGAAGGCGTGAGCGCCGAGCGCCGGCCGGGCGGGGCATGCGCATCACCGCGTGCTAGCATCGGAGATTACCCGCTGGGCTCGTAGAACTCAGCACCTAGCACTCCGTGAGGGCGGGAGGTGAATGATGGCCGAGGACATGCTGGAAGAGGTACAGGGCCAGGCCGAGAAGAGGATGGTCAAGGCGGTGGAGGCCTTGGAGCACGACCTGACCGCCATCCGCACCGGCCGGGCCAGCCCGGCGCTGGTGGAGCGCGTCCACGTGGAGTACTACGGGAGCGATACACCCCTGAACCAGATGGCCGGGATCACGGCGCCGGAGCCCCGCATGCTGATCATCCAGCCCTGGGATAAGAGCTCCATCCCGGCCATCGAAAAAGCGATCATGAAAAGCGAGCTGGGGCTGACGCCGTCGAACGACGGCGTCGTCATCCGCATCGTCCTCCCTCAGCTCACCGAAGATCGGCGCCGTGACCTGGTCAAGCTCGTCCACCGACGCGTGGAGGAGGCCCGGGTGGCCGTGCGCAACATCCGCCGCGAAGCTCACGATGACGTCCGTGACCTGCGCAAGGAAAACATGGCCACCGAAGACGACGTCAAGCAAGCCGAGAGCCGCCTGCAGAAGCTGACCGATCGCTACATTGCCGAGGCCGATCGCATCGGTCAGCGCAAAGAAGCGGAGGTCATGGAAGTCTGAGCCCGCAGGCAGTAGGGAGTAGGGAGTGGGCAGCTGACTGCCGGCCGTGCTCTGGCTGCTGCATACTGCATACTCCGTACTGGACATGGCTGGGGAACAGATAGCCGCGCGGGCATCACTCGGCGCGACTCGCGGTGTGCGCGCGGCTGCCCCCCCGGATGACCCGGACGCCCCCGCTGGGGTGACGCTGCCGGCCACCGGGGAGCGTCCGGGCGTCCTATCCAAGCGGGTCGTCTTCGGCTTTGCCGCCGCCGTGCCTGTGATCCTCGGCGCTTACCTCGGCGGCCCCTGGTTCTTGCTCGGCACCGGCCTGCTCGGCTACCTGGGACTACGGGAGTTCTATGCCCTCTCGGATCGCCCGGGGGCCCGGCTGGTGCAACCCCTGGGGTTCATGTTGGGGGGCGCGCTGCTCCTGGCCAACGGCGGGCGCGATCTCCTCTGGCACAGCCTGGTGGGCGGGCCCGGCGGCGACCTTTCCGGCGTCCCCGGCGGGGACGTCCTGGGGGTCCTCTTGCGCCCCGACGGCGTGGGGCTGTTTACCCAGTTCGCCGTCGCCATGGCCATCATCCTCCCCCTCGTCGCCCTCCTGTTCGAGCGGCGTGACCCCCAGGGCCGCCTCGTGGGGTGGGCCCTGACCCTGGCCGGGACGCTCTACATCGCCTGGCTGCTCAGCCACTTCCAGACCCTCCGCCTGGTGGGTCCTCCGGGGGGCGAAGGCGGGCGGGGCTGGGTTTTCTACGTCCTGGCCGGGACGTGGTCCTACGACACCGGGGCATACTTCGTGGGCCGGCGCTTCGGGCGGCACCGGTTCATGACCTGGATCAGCCCGAAAAAGAGCTGGGAGGGGGCCGCCGGCGGGCTCGTCTGCTGCTTGCTGGCCACGCTCATTGCCCGCGGCCCCGTCCCCGCGTCGGTCGCCCCGCTGGCCCAGCTCACCGGGTGGGCGCCGCTCCCCATCCCCCTGTGGCACGTCCCCCTCCTGGCCCTGGCCATGTCCCTGGTGGCCCAGCTGGGCGACCTGGCCGAGTCCATGATCAAGCGGGAATCGGGAGCCAAGGACGCCAGCGACCTCATCCCCGGACACGGCGGGATGCTCGACCGCATGGACTCCCTCCTCTTCACCGTCGTCCTGGTGTACTACTACGTCAGGGTGGTCGTCCTCCCCTAGAGGCTGAGCGTCCGGCCATCGTAGACACACGCCCGCTCGAAGGGGGTCGAAGAGGCTCGAAGGGGCTGGGTATATGCTCTTAGTGGCCGGAGCAGGGATCGCTACAGTCGCTATCCCGGGGCTGAAGACGTGGCCACCTTGAGGAGTCGATGCAGCGATCTGTAGGGGCGTGATGCAGCGAACGCAGGTGGCAATCCTCGGCTCCACCGGCTCCATCGGCCGCCAGGCCCTGGAGGTGGTACGCGAGCAGCCGGGGCGCTTCGAGGTGGTGGCCCTGGCGGCCGGCCGCAGCGTCCCCTTACTCGCCGATCAGGCGGCTGAGTTCCGCCCCCAGGTGGTCTGCCTCACGGCGCCCTCCATGCCACCAGGCGGCCCCGAGGACGCGCCCTACCCACAAGGCGCACCCGGTGCCGGCGAGGCCCTCGCCCGCCTGCAGGGGGGGCCATGGGACTTCCTCCGCGGCGAGGACGCGTTGACCACGCTGGCCACCCTCGCCGCGGCCGACGTCGTCCTGGTGGCGACCTCCGGCCGGGTGGCCATGCCGGCGACGCTCGCGGCTGCCCGCGCCGGGAAGGACGTTGCCCTGGCCAACAAAGAGAGCCTGGTCATCGCCGGGGAGCTGGTCACCACGGCCGCCCGACGCAGCGGGGCGCGCCTTTTTCCGGTGGACAGCGAGCATAGCGCCCTGTGGCAGTGCCTTAGCGGCGAGCCCCCAGGGGCGGTGCGGCGGATGATCCTGACCGCCTCCGGCGGGCCCTTCCGTGCCTGGTCGCTGGAGAGGATGGCCGGCGTCGACGTCACCCAGGCCCTTGCACACCCCACCTGGCGCATGGGACCGAAGATCACGGTGGACTCGGCCACCTTGATGAACAAGGGCCTGGAGGCGATCGAGGCGCACTGGCTCTTCGACCTCCCACTCCAGCGCCTGGAGGTGGTCGTCCATCCGGAGAGCATCGTGCACTCCCTGGTGGAGTTCATCGACGGCTCGCTCAAGGCCCAGCTGGGCTGGCCAGACATGAAGCTCCCCATCCAGCTGGCCCTCGCCGGGGGCCAGCGCCTCCCCCGCCCTGATCCCGAGCAACGTCCCTTTGACCTCGCCTCCCTTGGACGGCTGCACTTCGAGCCCCCGGACACGGCGCGCTTCCCCTGCCTGGGGCTGGCCCTCGGGGCGGGGAAGGAGGGGGGCACCGCCCCGGCGGTGCTCTGCGCCGCCGACGAGGTGGCCGTGGAACAGTTTCTGCTCGGACGTCTGGCGTTCCTGGACATCGCCGCCGTCGTCGACCGCACGCTCCAGGCGCTCGGCTCCCAGCCGGTGGTGAGCCTGGAGCAGCTCCTGGAGGTCGATGCCCAGGCGCGGCGCACCGCCAAGATGGCGTGTGACGGTATGCTGAAAGTACGATAATGCCCGCAGTACAGACGATCCTCACGGTCCTGGCCGTGCTGAGCATGCTCGTCTTCGCCCACCAGCAGGGGCAGCTGCAAACGGTGCTCACGTTTTTCGGCGTGCTGAGCGTGCTCGTGCTGGCCCACGAGCTGGGGCACTTCGTAGTGGCCAAGCGCGCCGGCATCAAGGTGCAGGAGTTCGGCTTCGGCATCCCCCCCCGCCTCTTCGGCATCAAGCGAGGCGAGACGGTGTACGCCGTCAACCTCTTGCCCCTGGGGGGCTATGTGAAGATGCTCGGCGAGAACGATGCGCCGGGCGACCCTCACTCCTTCGCCTCCAAGAGCAAGCGCGTCCGCGCCGGGGTGCTCATCGCCGGGAGCGCGATGAATCTCCTCCTCACCCCGCTACTCTTGAGCGCCGCCTTGATGATCGGGGAGCCCGTACCCTGCGACGATTGCAGCCGGGTACAGGTCTACGGCGTGCAGCCCAACTCCCCCGCCGAGCGTGCCGGCCTGCGCGACGGCGACATCTTCGTCACCCTGGATGGCCGGCCTATCCGCGACACGAACGACGTCCGCCAGGCAGTGCGCGACGCCGGGGAACGGGAGATCGAGGCCGTCGTCCGGCGGGACGGGGCCCAGGAGACGGTGCGCCTGATCCCCCGACCCAACCCGACGGACGGGCAGCCGACGATCGGCATCCAGCTGGGCCCGGAGGTAGTCACCGTCCAACGGCCCATCTGGGAGGCCATCCCCCAGGGCGTGCAGCGCACGGGGGAGATGCTGCGGCTGTTCGTCACCGGCCTAGGCCAGATGATCACCCGGGAGGCCCCGGCGGAGCTGGCCGGCCCGGTGGGCATCGCCCGCATGACCGGGCAAATGGCCCGTGCCGGTTGGGTCTACCTCCTGCAGTTCACCGCCTTCCTCAGCCTGAACCTGGCCGTGTTCAATATGCTCCCCGTCCCCGGCTTGGACGGCGCGCGGCTGGCCTTCGTCGTCGTCGAGGGGCTCCGCGGGCGGCGCGTCAACCCGCAGACGGAAGGCGTGATCCACTTTATCGGCCTGATGCTCCTGTTGACCCTGATGGCCTACGTCTCGGTCAACGACGTACGACGCCTGATCCCCTCGTAATCCCCGCCGGGCGCCCCTCGGGCCCTTGGGCCCTTGGGCCCTTGGATCCTTGGGGGGTACGCGTTGCCCCTGCTTGGCGGGGCCGCCCCGGGCGCGGATAGGCCAGTGGTACGGGCCGCCGGGCCACCGCCCAAGGGCAGCAGCCGCCGGTTAGAATGCCTGCGTCATGGGCGACACGATCGACGAGAGCGCCCCCCGTGGGGGGCCTGCCTCGCCACCTCCCCACCCCACCCCCCGCCTGACGCCGATGCGCCGGCAGTACCTGGCCCTCAAGGAGCGCCACCCGGATGCCATCCTCTTTTTCCGCCTGGGTGACTTCTACGAGACCTTTGACGAAGACGCCAAGCAGGCGGCGCGGACGCTGCAGATCACCCTCACCTCACGGGAGATGGGCAAGGGCCTGCGCGTCCCCATGGCCGGGGTACCGCACCACGCCGTAGAGGCCTACATCGCCCGGCTCATCGCCGCCGGGCATAAGGTGGCCGTCTGCGAGCAGGTAGAGGAGCCGTCTGGACCGGGCCAGTGGCACCCGCCCAACGAGGGCCCCGCCCCTGCCAAAGGGATGATGGCCCGCGAGGTGATGCGCGTCGTCACGCCGGGCACCGTGGTGGAGCCGCGCATGCTCGAGGCGCGGCGCAACAACTATCTCTGCGCCCTGGTGGCCGAGTACGCCCCGGACGGGGGGATGCGCTTCGGCCTGGCCCAGGCCGACCTGACCACCGGGGAGTTCGCCGCCACCGAGCTGACGGGGGAAGAGGCCGCCGCCGAGCTGTCGCGGGAGCTCGATCGCCTGCGCCCGGCGGAGTGCCTCGTGCCGGCCGGCCGGGGCCCAGGTTCGGGAGGGGGTGCCGGAGGTGCCCGGATGGCGGGCGGGCCGAGCGCTCGCCTTGCCCCAGACGGTAGCGCCCTGCCGGAACAGACAGAGGCCCCCTCGGCCGAGGAGACGGCCGCCGCCGGGCGCAACGTCACCCCGCTGGACGCCTGGCGCTTCGAGCTGGTCACGGCCCAGGAGGCCCTCTGCCGCCTCTTCGGCGTCACCAGCCTGGCGGGGTTCGGCTGCGACCGTCTCCCCCTGGCGACGCGGGCCGCCGGGGGGCTCGTGGCATACGTGGAGCAGACCCACCCCCAGCTCCTGGCCCTGCTGGACGGGCTGCACACCTACGAGCCGGCGCGCTACGTGCGCCTGGATGGGTTTACCCGGCGCAACCTGGAGATCGTGGAGCGCGCCGCCCCCCCCGGCGCCCCCCGCGTCCCGGACGCCGGGGGGCGTCCAACGCTCATCTCCGTCATGGACGACACCCGCACGCCGATGGGGGGACGCTTGCTGCGCCGCTGGCTGGGACAGCCACTCCTCGACCTGGCCTCTCTCCAGGCGCGCCACGACGTGGTGGAGTGCCTCGTGGGGGACGGCGTGCTGCGCGGGCGCCTGCGCGCCGTGCTGGGGCGGGTAGCCGACGTGGAACGGCTGACCAACCGTGTCCGTCAGGGGGCGGCGCAGCCCCGTGATCTGCTGGCCCTGCACACCTCGCTGATGGCATCCGGCGAGCTGGCCCAGGTGGTGGCCACGCCCGGGGCGGAGACCCTGGGGGCCCCCTGCGGCGACATCGATCCCTGCGCCGACGTCGCCGACCTGATCGCCCGGGCGGTCTACGACGTGACGGCGGTCGAAGGCAAGCGTCGCGATCTGGCTACCTGGGGAGAAGAGCGCCTCATCCGCCCGGGGTACAGCGAGGCGCTGGACGAGCTGGTGCGCACCAGCGCCGAGGCCCGCCAGTGGATCGCCGGCCTGGAGGGGGCCGAGCGGGAGCGCACCGGGATCAAGGGGCTCAAGGTCGGCTTCAACAAGGTGTTCGGCTACTACCTGCACGTCTCCCACGCCTACAAGGGGGAGGTGCCGCCGCATTACCTCCGCCGCCAGACCCTGGCCGACGGCGAGCGCTACATCACCCCGGAGCTAAAGGAGTACGAGAACCTCGTCCTCCACGCCCAGGAGCGCATCAGCGAGCTGGAGCGCAGCCTCTTCGCCGATCTCCAGAAGCAGATCGCCACCCGGGCCGGGCGGCTCCTCGCCACGGGGGCGGCCCTGGCCCAGCTGGACGTCCTGGCCGGCTTCGCCGAAGTGGCCGTACGCCGGGGCTACGTCCGCCCGGAGCTGGACGAGGGCGAGACGATCGCCATCGAAAGCGGGCGTCACCCTGTGGTGGAGGCCGCCCTGGAAGGGGCCACGGCTCAGGTGGGCCAGCCGGCCGCTTTCGTGCCCAACGACTGCCGCCTGGACGCCGCAGGGGAGCAGATTGCCGTCATCACCGGCCCCAACATGGCCGGCAAGAGCACGTACTTGCGCTCCGTGGCCCTCATCGTCCTCCTGGCCCAGGTGGGGAGCTTCGTCCCCGCCGGCGCCGCCCGCATCGGCCTGGTCGACCGCATCTTTACCCGCGTCGGGGCGCAGGACGACCTCGCCGCCGGGCAAAGCACCTTCATGGTGGAGATGGTGGAGACGGCCAGCATCCTTCGCCACGCCACCCGGCGCAGCCTGGTCATCCTGGACGAGATTGGCCGGGGCACCAGCACCTACGACGGCGTGGCCATCGCTCAGGCCGTGGTGGAGTACCTTCACCGGGGGGCGGGAGTGAGCGACGAGGGGGCCGAGGAGGCGCCCAGGGCGTCGCCGGATGCCCCGGGAGGGCCGCGTACCCTTTTCGCCACGCACTACCACGAGCTGGCCGAGCTGGAACGCGTCCTGCCACGGGTGCGCAACTACCGCATGGACGTCCTGGAAGAGGGCGACCGGGTGGTCTTCCTCCATCGCGTCGTCCCCGGCAGCGCCGGGCGCAGCTACGGCATCCACGTCGCCCGCCTGGCCGGCGTCCCGCGCCCGGTGACGCGGCGGGCGGAACAGGTCCTGGCCGCTCTCGAGGCCCGGCGCCAGGGACAGGCGAAACCCGTGCCCGGCGACCATACCGCGGGGACCGCGGGGGCCGGTCTCCCGGGTCGAGTCAGCAATGGGGGCGTCAATGGGGGCGTGCCTGGCGGTGTGCCGGCCAGGCCCTCGCGGCGGAGCGCTCGCAGCGCGGCGGCCCCGGACAGCGCCACCGTCACCACCCTACAGCTCACCTTGTTCGGCCCGTCCGGGTCACACCCGGTAGTAGAAGAGCTCAAGGCCCTGGACGTGATGGCCATGACCCCGCTGGCGGCCCTCAACCACCTGGCCCTCCTGGCCGAGCGGGCGCGAAACGGGGCGGGTAGCTGAGCGAAGGGCCTCCCCACCGAAGGCCCCCCGGGGCTCCCCTCCGACCCCCCTTTGTTGGTAGAGTCGGCTCCAGCGAAGAGAGGGCATCATGGCGGCGAGAGGGTAGTTCATGGGTCATCACGTCATGTGCGTCGCCCCCACCCTGCGGCTCAGGGCCGGGCGGTGGCAGCGAGTCGTCGGGGGAATGGAGCCCCTGCCCGGGGTAGGTGTGGCGTGCCAGGGATAAACGGTGCCGAAGGCGATGGCCTGTTAGCCGCCCTGGGGCTGCGACGCGGGGAGGCGGCCGAGGTGCTGCACCAACACCTCATGGCCCGACGCGCTCGCGGCTCGGGGGATACCCCCCGGCTGACCGAGCCGGCCACATCGGCTGAGTTACTGCACGTCCTGCGGCAGTACGCCGCGCGCAAGGCCGCCTTCGGCGAGCTCCTCCGGCAAGGCAAGCTGCCCCCTCGGCCCAACGACTAAACCACAGCCAGGGCGGCGCCCGGTCACCCCTTCGCACGGCTCAGGGCAAGCGCTGGGCCGAGCCTGGGCCAGCCGCGCGAGGACACGTCCGGCGGCGCCCACGAGGGCGCACGCACCCTCGGCCCGGCCGGCCGGGGACGCCGAGGCCTGACTCCCCCTGGCCCTGGGGGCTCACGCGCGCGACGCGGACAACCGTCAGCCGCCGGTCGTAGCGCGCCGGCCGGCCGGCGCGTCGAATGGCATCCAGCGTGACGTCCTGCCTGGCGTGGTCGGTGATCGGACTGTACCTGTAAGTCATGGGGAGCGGGGGAGACGCGCGCCCCCCGAGCCGGCGAAGCCATCGGAGCGCCGCTACCGACGCCGGGGGCTATGATTAGAGAAGGCGGAGCGCGGGGGGCCCAGGAGGTATATCCGTGGACGAGGGTCGGGTGAACGGGGGCCGCCTCGGCGAGGGCGGGGGAGAGGTGGATTGGCTGGGCCCGGGAGACCACAATGGGCGTCGCGTCCTGGTCATCGAGGACGACCCCCACATTACCGACCTCCTCTCAGACGTCCTGGCCGGGGACGGCTATACCGTCACATCGGCCGACTCCGTCCTCGGCGCGTCCACCTTGATCCGGCGCTTCCGGCCCTGCGCTATCGTCCTCGACCTCGGCCTGCCCTACCGCTCCGGCGCTTCCTTGCTCTCCGACCTGAAAGCCGACCCCGAGACGGCGCAGATCCCAGTCATCGTCGTCTCGGCGCTGCCGGAGACCCTCACCGCCGAGCGGCGGGCGCTGGCCGCTCGGGTGCTGGCCAAGCCGATCAGTATCCGTGACCTCCTGCGGGCCGTCCATGACGCCTGCCCTCCGGTGAACTGACTTCCCCTCTGCGGGGCACCCTCGTCTGGGGCTCGACTGGGGCCGCCGACCGCCGACCGTGGGCTCAGAGGTCAAGAAGACGTGTCAGGCACGGGGGAGGCCCCCTCAGTACGGGAGCTGCGTGTCCGGGTGCTCCTGGATGTAGTGGGCCAGGTGGACACCCAGGTTCTCCTGGAGCTGGATGGTCAAGCCCCCGTCCACCACCAGGGCCTGGCCGGTGATGAACGAGGCCTCCTCCGAACACAGGAAGACGACGGCGTTGGCGATGTCCACCGGCCGGCCGCAGCGCCGCAGGGGATACTGCTGCTCGAAGAAGCGCAGGCCGCCGGGGTTGGCGTCCCACATCCGCTCCTGGATACGCTCGGTGACGATGTGACCGGGGCAGATGGCGTTCACCCGGATCCCCGCCGGCCCGTACTCGCAGGCCATCTGGCGCGTGACGCCGATCACGGCCGACTTGCCGGCCTCGTAGACGAGGGCGCCCGGGGCCGTGAGCAGGCCGTGCACTGAGGAGATGTTGACGATGGCCCCCCCGCCGGCCCGGCGCATCAACGGCACGGCATGCTTCGCCGCCAGGAACATGGACTTCACCAGGACATCCATGCCCTCGTCCCAGGCTCCCTCGGAGACCTCCTCCGCCCCCCCGCTGGCCTCCGGGTTCTGGACGCGGTAGGCGTTGTTGACCAGCACATCCAACCGTCCCCAGCGCCCGGCGGCGTCCTCTACCATGCCCCGGATGTCGTCATGCTTCCCGACGTCTGCCGTCAGGCTCTCCACCGTCCCGCCGGCCTCGCGGATGCGGGCCACGTTGGCCGCAGCGGCAGCCGCGTCGACGTCGGCGATGAGCACCTTGGCCCCTTCTTCCGCCAGGCGCCGGGCCGTGGCCCCACCGATCCCTTGCGCCCCACCGGTGACGATGGCCACCCGGTCCTGGAGCCGCTGCCTGCCGTTCGTCATGTCAGGTGTCAGCCGGCGGCTCTCAGACGCCGGCCAGGGCGCGGATGCCCAGCGTGGCCAGGAGGTCGGCCACCTCATGCCGCTCCGTCTCAGGCACCTCGCCGATCGGCGGGCGCACCGCACGGTCGCAGACTCCCAGCTGCGCCAGGGCCTCCTTCACCACCGGGACGTTGTTGGCGGCGTTACGCCGGGCACGGAGGTCCTCAAAGGGCTTGACCCGGCGCCACACGGCCATCGCCCTAGGGTAGTCGCCCCCCTGCAGACAGCGCAGCAGCTCGAACGGTGCCCCGGTGTCCACGTTCACCAGGCCAGACGTGAAGCCCACGGCACCCCCGGGCCAGAAGAACGGCGCCCAGCCCTCGGCCAGGCCGCAGACCCACGCCAGACGATCCGGCCCCACGGCGGCCGTCACGCTGGCGAACTGCAACGGGTTGGGCACGGCGTACTTCACGCCGACGACGTTGGGCAGCTCCGCCAGGCGCCCCAGCATGGCGACCGTAACGTTCGGGTCTCGCACGTAGGGGACGATGCCGAGCTGGGGCAGGGCCGCGGCGATGGCGGCGTGGTACGCCACCCAGCCCTCGGCCGACTGGTAGGGGTGCACTGGCTGGTGCACCATCACCGCCCCAGCCCCACGGCGCGCGGCCCCCTGCCCCAGGGCAATAGCCGTGGCCACGTCGTGGCCCACCCCCGGCATCACCAGCACCCCTGCGCCCGGGGTCGCGGCACCCTCCACCGCCTCCAGCGTCACGGCCACGGCGCGATCGCACTCCTCGGCGGTCAGGGCGTAAAACTCCCCTGTGTTCCCGTTGGGCGTGACCACCGTCACGCCCCCGCCCACGATCCGCTCGACGACGCGCCGGTAGGCCCCCCAGTCCACCTCGCTGCCCCCCGACGCCATGCCCCCGCCGGGGCTGAACGGCGTGACCGGGATAGCGGAAATCGTGCTCAGGGCGGCGATCAGGTGCTCGCGATCCACCAGGCTTCTCCTCCCTCCACCCCTCACCCGGCGCGGAGGTCTTCGGCAGGGGGAAGTATAACCGCCGTCCCGCAACGCGAGGGCCCTGGCCCCCTGATCGTTGCCTGCCTGATCGTTGCCCTCCTGCCTGATCGTTGCCCTCCTGCCTGATCGTTGCCTGCCTGATCGTTGTATGGAGCGTTCAACACCGGCCCAGAGGCGCCGGCGCCCATCGGTGGAGGGAGCGACGCGGCCGTCAGGAGGTCTCCAGCGGGGGGCGGCGGCGATGCCAGTCCGTCTGGGACTGGAACCAGGCGCCGAGCGACAAGAGGGTGCTCTCTGCAAAAGGCCGCCCCACCAGCTGCAGGGCCAGGGGGAGCCCGGCCGGGGTAAACCCACAGGGGAGACAGAGGGCCGGTAGACCTGCCAGGTTGCCGGCCGGGATAAGGGCCGGGTTGGCCGGCCGCTGGGGGGGAGATGAGGTAGGGGGGAGGGGGAGAAGGCTCGGCGACGGGGGGCTCTCGAGAGGGGCGTCCACGAGCGGCGCCGGGCCGGGACGCCCCACCCCAACCAGGACGTCCACCCCCAGGGGCCGCCCTGCCGGCGCGCCGCGCGCCGGGAGCCGGTCTGCCCCCGCGTCCCCGAAGAGCCGCCGGAAGGCCTCTTGCACCTGGGCGCGCAGGCGCATGGCGTTCAGGTAGTCGCGCGCTGTGATGGCCAGGCCGGCGCGCAGGCCAGCCTTTTGCCTGGCGTCCACCAGGCTCTCGAAGGCCTCGCTCTCGATCAGGCCGGCGAAGATCGTCCCCCCTTCGGCGCCGATGATCGTGCCCACGGCGGCGCTGTACGGGAGGTCGGATGGCAGGGCGGCTTCACGTAGCGGGGTACCCAGCCGGCGGAGGACGTCCAGGGCGGCGCCAAAGGCCGGCCGGGCTTCCGCGGCGGCCAGGTCCTCGAAGTCTGCCGGGGCGTAGCCGAGTCGCAGGCGGCACAGCTCGTCCAGTGGGAGGGGGCGGTAGCGGAAGGGGCGCCCACCTGTGCTGGGGTCGTGCCGGTCGCGTCCGGCCATCGTCTCCAGGATGAGGGCGCAATCCGCCGCCGAGCGGGCCAGGGGGCCCAGCTTGTCCAGTGTCCAGGAGAGGGGCATGGCGCCCCGGCGCGAGACAAGGCCATAGGTGGGGCGGAGGCCGGTGACCCCGCAGTAGGATGCCGGGGTGAGGATGGAGCCGGAGGTCTCCGACCCGATGGCGTAGGGCACCAGCCCGGCGGCCACGGCCGCGCCGGACCCGCTGGAGGAGCCCCCCGACCAGTGGTCAGGGTTCCACGGCGTGCGTCCCGGCCCCTGGAGCGATGCGCTCGCGTAGCCGTACCCCCCGCCACCGGCGAGCTCGACCATGGCCAGCTTGGCGGCCAGCACCGCCCCGCCCCGCCTCAAGCGCTGCACCACCGCGGCGTCGGCGTCGAGCACCTGGTCACGGTACGGCGGGGCCCCCCAGGTAGTGGGGGCACCCCGGGCGGCGAGCAGGTCCTTGGCCCCATAGGGGACGCCATGCAGCGGTCCGCGCACCCGCCCCTCCCGGCGCTCCCGCTCCGCCCGCTGGGCCTCCGCCAGGGCCCGCTCGGCGGTCAGGCTGGCGACGGCGTTGTACCGTGGCCCGAAGCGCTCCAGGCGGTGAAGGGCCAGCCGAGTCAGCTCCACCGGAGAGACGCTGCCCCTTGCCAGCAGCTCGCCCAGCTCCGTGACCGTGGCAAACGCCAGGTCGGCGGCGGGGATCGTCTGGGCCATGACCCTTATCCTGCGCCCCCCGTGATCTCCCGCAGGAGCCGGAAGAAGCCTTGCTTGACCGGCGTATTGATCCCCCAGTTGACCGGCACCAGCTGGTAGCCGGCGGTGTAGTCGCCCAGGGCCACCCCGCCTCCACTGGACGACCCGCCGTCGAAGTAGCCCCACGAGGCGTAGCTTTCCACGGCTGCGGTGCAGTTGTTGTGGGGGTGGTCGAAGTCGAAGTGGTCGTCTTCGTTGAACAGGATGGGCATGGGTCGGGCGCGGTAGCCGGCCAGCGAGCGGGTCTGCGCCACCATCTCCGTGATCCGGGCAGGATCCCGCACCCCGTTGCCGTGCAGCAAGAGGAAGTCGGAGACGGCGGCGACGCTCTCATCCGGCACCCGCCCGCCCCCGTAGCTCGTGCCGACGAGAAGCCCCCGACCACCTACGGTGGTGGCCTTGGCGTGGACGATCAGCTGGTGGACATGCTCTGGCTGAAGGACGGCATGCTCATACTTGCGCACGTTGGTCTCGTTGTTGACCTCCAGCAGGACGTTGTTGTAGCCCTGCTCCAGCACCCAGGTGACGGTCTTCTCCAGGCCCCGATACACCGCCCCCTCATCTCGCAGGCGTTCGTCCTGGCCAAAGTAATACACCCCCAGGATGGCCACCATCCCCAGGCTATCCATGCGGTCGAGGAGGCGCGCCAGGCGCTGGAGGTAGGGCCCTTTCAAGTCCCCGCTGGCGTCCAGGGCGCTATTGTCCCAGGGCTGGGCCCCGGCCAGGGGCCCCACCAGCTGCCCCTTGACCTCGGCCCGGGCCTGTGGCGCCAGCCTGGCCAGGATCTCGTCCAGGCGTTCGGTGCGGAAGTAGCCGGTAGGGCAGCCCCCCTGGAGGTTCAGCGTCAGCGCCAGCAAGCCGTGGGCACGGTACTCCGGGAGCATGGCCACCAGCTCATTGGTGTTGCGTTCGGCGTCCCAGGCACCGGTATCGGGGTAGGCCCACAGTGCCGACGTCAGCGGGTTCTCGTCGTCGAACGTGGCCTGCACCATGCGGGCGTTCATCAGCAGCCCTTCCACGGGACGCCCCCGCCACTCCCGCCCGGCGTAGGTCGGCCGTCCGTCGATCAAGAAGCGCTCACCGTCGATGGCCACCCTGGTCTTGCTCATGCTTGTGTCCCTCCGGCCGCGTGTCCCTCCGGCTGGTCGCTGGCCGTGGCACGGTCAGGGCCGCAAGGATACGCTGCGGCACGGCAGTGGAGCCGGCCCGTATCCTCCTCTGGCCCCTAATCTAAGGGAGCGCGGGGCACTGAGGACTTCATTGAGTGAGGACACCATGACCGAGAGCGCGAGCAAACCGGCCGTCGGGTACATCGGGCTGGGACTGATGGGAAAGCCAATGGCGAGCAACGTCCTGAAGGCGGGGTTCCCGCTGACCGTCTTCAACCGCACGCCGGCCAAGACCAGAGACCTGGCGGCCGCGGGGGCCAGCGTGGCCCCCTCCATCGCCGAGCTGGCGGCGGGGGTGGACGTCGTCTGCACCTGCGTCACCGGGCCCGGCGACGTGGAGGCCGTTTACCTGGGAGAAGGGGGCGTCCTGGGGGCGGCGCGTCCCGGTGCGCTGCTGATCGACATGAGCACGATCGATCCGGGGACGCAGCGGCGGGTGGCCCAGGCGGCGCGGGAGCGGGGCTGTGAGTACCTCGACGCCCCCGTTTCCGGGGGCGTCGGCGGCGCCCGGGCCGCCACGCTGGCGATCATGTGCGGCGGGGAGGCGTCGACGTTCGAAAGGGCCCGGCCGGTGCTCGACGCCATGGGCCGGCATGTCTATCACTGCGGCCCCGCCGGCGCCGGCGCCACGGCCAAGCTGATCAACAACCTGATCTCAGCCTCCACGGCGGTGGCCGTCTGCGAGGGGCTGGTGATCGGCGCCAAGGCCGGCCTCGACCTGGAGCAGCTGCACGATCTCTTGATGAACGCCTCGGCCGGGAGCAAGTCGCTGGCCAGCTACAAGGACAGCGCCATGCAGGGCAACTTCGAGCCGGGCTTCACCGTCAACAACATGGAAAAGGACGTCACGCTAGCCAATGGCCTGGCCCGTGACCTCGGCGTCCGCCTCCTGGCGGGGGCCATCACGCAGCAGGTGCTACGCGAGGCGCAGCTCCGTGGCCTGGGGGAGAAAGGGACGGCCTCCCAGATCATCCCTATGGAGCAGCTGGCAGGGGTGGAGGTGCGCCTGTGAGCGCCCGCCGGCAGGCGCCCGGCGGCGGCTGGCCCATGCCGGGCGCTGATCGCCGCCCTGGAGATGTGGCCCCGGTCTTGAACGCCTGAGGGAGGCCTGGTCAACGCCGGCACTCGGGGCGGGTAATGCGGTTGCCGCTCTTGACGAAGTCCGCAGCGCAGGTGTAGCCGGGGGTGGGGCTGAAGTCCGGGTTGACCAGGCCGAAGCCATACTTCTCGTCCGTCTCCGGCACCACCGTACGGAAGTTGAGGTTCCAGAGGAAGACGCCGGTGACGTAGGGCGCTTCGGCGTAGATCTGCTCCAAGAGCCGGGCGACGTACTGGCCGCGCGCCGCCTCGCTGTTGTCGCGCCCGTACTCGTAGCCGGCGATCACCCTGTGGGTCGAGGACCATCCCACCTCGGTGAACCACATGGGCTTGGTGTCGCCGTGACGCAGCTGCACCTCGCGCAGCTGCTGGTAGCGCCTGACGTAGAAGCTGCCGTGCCCTTTATAGGTGGTGGTCGGCACCGTCTTGTGGTCGATAAAGTCGTCCGGGGGATTGTTGTAGCCGCCGGGGTGAACGCCCAGGACGTCGTAGTACTGCTTGATCTCCCCGTTGTTGACACTGTAGAGGAACTCCAGATAGAGCCGATCGTCGATAGCCGTCTTCACCTGCTCGACGCAGCCCCCTTGCGTGCGCGCCTGGCTGTCCTGCCAGCACTCGCCAAGGCCGGTGGGCGTCAGCGCCGGCAGGACGACGATGATGCTAGGGTCGGCGGCCTTGACGCCACGGTAGGCGGCCCGCTGTAAGCGGACGAACTCCACCACCCCTTGCGGGGGCGCCGCCGGGGCGTTGGGCCACAGCCGGGCGCTCCCCCACTCCCAGGCGAGGTTCTGCTCGTTCCAGGGCTCGATGGCCTTGACCTTGCCCCGGTACCGTCCGGCGAGGAACTGGAGAAAGTCCGCCAGAGTCTCCGGCTCCGCCGGGGAATGGCCACCGGGGGCGGCGTAGAAGTCTGGCGCCCGCACCACGCTCAGGAGGAGACTCACCCCGGCGGCCCCGCCGTCGGCCACGATGGCGTCCAGCCACTCCAGGCGGTTCTTACGGAAGTACTTGGGGCGTCCGTTGATCGCTTCCTGCAGGCAGTTCCCGGGGTCGCGGGCGCACTCCCCCGCCTGGATCTCGTAATCTTCCCACCGGGCCTGCTGCTTGGCCCAGCCGAAGCCGGCCCCTTTAATGGCCGCCAGGGCCTGCGGGCGGGTGGGGGTATGGAATAGCTCCGCCTGGAAGCCATAGACCAGTGGTGCCGGCCGGGGGGCCGCCGGGGCGCGGGGGGCCGGGGAGTCAGGCCCGGCCGGAGCGGGACGGGGAGTCTCCCCAGCGGCCCCGGGTACCGGCACGGTGGCGCCGGATGCGGGCGGCCGCCCGGCTTGCGCCGTCGCCTGCGCCCCCTGCGCCTGCGCCGTCGCCTGGGGGGCTACCTCGCTCAGGAACTGCCCCGCCTCGGGATAGTCTGGCCAGGCCGCGGTCGCCTGCTGGGCCAGGTCCAGGGCCGGGCCAAGGCGCCCCTGCTGGCGCTCGGCGGCGGCCGCCCCCAGCAGATCCACGGCGCGGGCCCTGGCCCCCTCCGGCACCCCCGTCCCTGGGGCGCTCCCAGCCGCCCCGTCGGGGGCCGCGGGGGCCTCCTCTACGGAGTTCGCCCCCGCCGGGGCCCCGCCGACGGGGGCCGCGCTGGCTTCGCGCCCCTCGGCTGCGCCCCCGGCCGCGGGGGCCGGGGAGGCCACCCCCTCTGCGGGCAGGCGCGACGCCCCCCGCCGCGAGAGGACGAGGGTGGCGCCGAGCGTGGCCAAGACCAGCACCAAGGCGGCGGCGCCGGCCCACCACGCCTCGCGGCGCGCGCCCGCCCCCCAGGCGATCAGCACCGGACGACGCCCTCCCGGCGCCGGGACGGGGCGCTCGTCCTCCGGTCGGGCCTGGAGTCGCGGCATCCTCTGAAATCGACCTGCCACTCTACCCCTTTGCCTCCCCCACGCCCTTGCCCGCCTTCGAGTATGCCTCGCTCATGGCGGCCGCAGCGCTGCGGGGCATCTCTCTCGGCAGGGCAACGCGCCAGGATGGCTGCAGTTCCCCGGCCCCTCGGGCGCTGGGGCGCTGGGGCGCACCCCCTGGCCGCCCCACCCCCCGGGTGCCCCACGGCCACCCAGGACTACTCCCAGGCCATCACGCCCCCGGCTATCCTCGGACGAGCGACGTACAGCAGGGTATCCTGCTGGGGCGGCCGCCCGCGCGGCTCTCAGGCGGCCGTCAGTAGAAGGGGAGTGCAATGGTGAGACTGGCGTTTCTTAGCTCCACCTGCCCGGAGTGGACATTCGAGCAAATGGTGGACGCGGCCGTCAAACATGGCTACGAAGGGGTCGACCTGCGCGTGGAGTGGGGTCACAACCACGGGCTGGAGCTTGAGTCGACCGCGGATCAGCGCCGGGACGCGCGGGCGTACGCCGCCGCCCAGGATGTCATGATCAGCTGCCTGGCCATTGGGGCACGCTTCGCCCGGGCAACGGCGGAGGAGCGCGAGGTGGCCGTCGACCAGGTGCGCCGCTACGCCGAGCTGGCCAGCGACCTGGGCTCCCCCTTCTTACGCGTCTTTGGCGGCAATCTCCCCCCGGGGCAGACTATGGCCGACCTGCGCCCGGCGACGGCCGAGGCCCTGGGTCGAGCGGCCGAGGCATCCGCCCCGTTCGGCGTCACCCCTTGCCTGGAGACGCACGACCAGCACAACGACCCGGCCGACGTGGCCTGGATCGTAGAGCACGCCGGCAGCGGCAACGTCGGCGTCGTCTGGCACCCCGCCCACCACCTGCGGCTAGGCATCCCCGTGGACGACGCCTACGCCCGCTTGCGCCCCTGGGTGCGCCACCTCCATCTCCAAGACTGGCCCAAGGGGGGGCTGGCCGCCGGGGAGCGCGCCGGGTTTCTGCCCATTGGGGAGGGCGACGGCCACCTCGCCCGGGTGTTCGAGCTCTTGGAGCGGGACAACTTCGAAGGCTACGCCGCCAACGAGTGGATCATCAAGCGCCATGCCGAGCTCGACCCCGAGCAGTACCTCCCCCAGGCGGCGCGCCACCTCCACGCCTGGCGCGACGCCGCCCGGCGCGCCGCCTGAGCCCCCCTCCCTCTCCCCCGGGAGGGCGCCGGGGGCAGGCTTGCGTACTTCAGGTGGGGGCACCTCAGGTCACGGCGGGGCGGATGGCCCGAAGAAGCACCCGGGCTACGAGCCCGCCAGGGCGAAGAGGCGCTGCGGGTTGTCCACCGTGATCTGATGGATGGTGGTCTCCGGGACGCCGGCGTCCCGGAGGCGAGGCAGGAAATCTTCCAGCAGGTAGGCGTAGCGCCGCCGGGGGCGGCCGCGCTCGTCTGCGTTGCCCCCACCGGGGACCCCCGCTCGCCAGCCGACGACGTCCTGGGAGAGGAGCAGCCGGTCGCCGTGGCCGGCCTCCAGGACGCGCTGGACGAGGGTGACGAAGTCGGCGTCCGGGCGGGCGCCGATGGCGTCGTACTCCACCCAGGCCCCGCGCCGCAGGGCGCTGAGGTGCAGGGCGAAATCTGGCTCGGCGTGGGCATGCACCTGGACGAAGCGCCCCGGATCGCCCCCCGCCCCTTCCAGGACGTCGAGCTGCTCCTGGAAGGCGGCCCCGGAGGGGCAGTGGCTGACGATGGCCACCCCGGTCTGCGCCGCCGCGATGACGGCGGCGCGCAAGGCCTTGGCCTCCACCTCTTGCAGGCCGGCGTCGCTCGCCGCCAGCTTGATCACCCCGGCGGGCACCGGGGTCTCGTTGAGGGCATCCCCGGCCCGCCCCAGCGCCACGTCGGAGAGGAGGCTCTGACCCAGGTAGCTGTCCCCGGCCACCGGGAGGATGCCGGCGGCGATCTCGAAGGCGAACCACTCCGCCAGGTGCTCCACGGAGCGGGTGTAGGCCCGGCGGGGCAGGAGGGGCTCCTTGTACAACCCCGTGGCGGCGATCACACTGACGAAGCTGTGCTCAGCGAGGCGCCGCAGGAGCAAGGGGTCGCGCCCGATCCCCGGGGGCGTCGGCTCGATGAGCAGCGAGGCCCCGGCGGCGCGCGCCGCCGCCAGCAGGGGCAGCTCGGCCCCCTCCACCGCTTCCGGGGCGTCGTACACCGGGGTGCGCCCGGCCAGGGGGCGCAGGTCGCAGTAGAGGTGCTCGTGGGGGAGCACCACGCCCACGGTGGTGGCCTCCACGTCCCCCAGAACCGTACGCAGCTTTGGCATAGGCCTGTTGAAGTGTATCCCCCCAGGCTATCCCGCAGGCCCAGGACGCTCCGCAGCTTGGCCGCCCCCCCGGACGTCATGTAGCGGTGGTGGCAGACCGCGTAGCGGAAGGCCGGGGCCGAGTGGGCATCCATGTGCCCATCGCCGAGCGCCTCGGCCAGGGCGCCTCGTGGATCACGCTCCATTTACCTGGCGATCATCTGACCTGGTAAGGACACCATGTATTTGCGGTCTGACCCAATAGGAGCAAGGCGGTTCCTCGCCGGAGGCAGGGGGCAAGCCCTGGGGGAGAAGCGTTATCCTTGCCGCCCGTGAGCGTGTCTCGACCGGCCGTGTTCCTCGACCGCGATGGGGTGATCAACGAGAACCAGGACGGGGACTATGTCCGGGGCTGGGAGGGCTTCCGTTTCCTGCCCGGGGCGGTGGCGGCCATCGCCGCGCTGCACCGGGCGGGCTATCCGGTGGTGGTAGTGACCAACCAGGCCGGCATCGCCCGCGGACGCCTCTCGGCAGCGGCCCTGGATGAGATCCACGCCCAGATGATCGCGACCATCCGCGCCGGGGGCGGGGACGTCGCCGCCGTGCTGCACTGCCCGCACCACCCACAGGACGGCTGCGATTGTCGCAAGCCCCAACCGGGGATGCTCCGGCGGGCGGCCGCGCAGCTTGACCTGGATCTCTCCCGCAGCGTCCTCGTCGGCGATCATCTCACCGACCTGCAGGCGGCGCTGGCCGCGGGGTGCCGAGGCATCCTCGTGCTCACCGGACGGGGACGGTCTGTCTGCGACGAAGTGGCGTTGCACCCAGACCTGGCCACGGTCGTCGTGGTCAAAGACCTGCCGGCGGCGGTCGACGCCATCGTCGCCAGCGCCGGGCGATGAACACCATTGCCGGCGCCCGGCCGGGCGGGGGGCCAAAGGGACGCCGGTCGCCGCGCCGCTCCCGGGGAGGAGCCCTGGCCCCCTGGCCCCTGCTACGTGATCCAGCCCGGCCGGTTCGGCGCCCCCGGCGAGGGGGCGCCTCAGGGGCCGACGCGGGCGGGCTTGCCCTGGGGGATCAGCGCCCGAGCGGCCGCGATCTCCGCCTCCGACGGCACCGGGCCGGGGGTGGCTTCGTCGATCAGCATTACCGGGATGCCGTCACGCACCGGGTAGCGCTTGCCGCACTTGGTGCAGGTCAGGCGCTCAGCCTGGCCCTCCTTCTGGTAGATGACCGGCGCCTTGTCGTCCGGGCAGGCCAGGATCTCCAGGAGCGTCGGGTCTAGCCCTTCACGGTGCGCCACCGGCTCGGTGGCCGTAGTGATGGCCCCGGCCGCAGCACCGGCCCCGGAGGTCGTCTCGTCCTCGTTCGTGCCGGAGAAGCGCTTAGCCGCCCACATGGCCCCGATGGCCGCGCCTAGCCCTACCAGTATGCCGAGTAGCCCTCGATTCACGTTGATGCCCCACTGCCCTTAGAGTTTCCGCGCATTCTAACGTAGCGCCCTCGTCCCCTACCCCACCCACTACCCCACGTAGGGTTGAGGACTATGCAGCTGCGGAGCCGCGGGGGAGTCGTTCGTAGATCTTCCAGATGACACGTGCGCCAGGGGGCACCCGGGACGCCCTTAGAAATAGGGGTCGCGCCGGCAGTTGAAGATGATCTTCGTGCCATCGCGCTCGAAGCGGAAGGGGAGCTCGCGGACGGCGCCGCTGAGGCGGGCCCGCACCGCGTCCTGGGCCCCCAGGGGGCAGTACAGCAGGAGGAAGCCCCCGCCCCCGGCCCCGGCCAGCTTGCCACCCACCGCCCCGGCGGCGCGCGCCCCCTCGTAGATCTCGTCGATCCCCTTGTCCGTGATCCCATCCGCCATCTGGGTCTTCAGCACCCAGCCGTCGTGCAGCAAGCTCCCGAAGCGGTCGAACTCCCCCAGTTGGAGGCAGCTGGCACCTTCGTGGGCCAGCTCGCGCAGCCGGTCGAGCACAGACAGGCGGCCAGGGATGTTGCGCACCTGAGAGCCGAGGATAGAGGACGACTTGCGGGTGCGGTGGGTATAGAACAGCAGGAGATTGTTGCTCAGCTGGCTGACCCGCTCCTGGGGCAGGTCGAGGCCGCGCCAGTGGATGCGGTGGGGATCGTCCGGGCCGAACACGAACTTACGCATCCCCCCCAGGGCGGAAAAGTAGGCGTCTTGCACCCCCATCGGCCGGCCCAGCACCTCCAGCTCGATGCGACAGGCCTCGGCGGCAAGCTGATCGGCCGTGCGGATCTCCCCCCGGTACGTCCACAGGGCCTGCAGCAGACCCACCGTCACAGCGCTGGACGAGCCCAGCCCGGAGCCCTCTGAGGGGACGTCGGCCAGGGTGGTGATCTCGATCCCCCGCTCCACGCCGGTCAGGCGCATCGCCTCGCGCACCAGCTCGTGCTGGATCTCGTCCAGGGAGTCGACGATCTCCTTCTGGGAGTAGTTGATATAGATCTTGTCGTCGAAACGCTCTTTGACGATGACGTAGATGTACTTGTCGATGGTGACGCCGACGACGGCTCCGCCGTGGGCGTTGGCCGGCGAGGCGTAGTAGTCCGGGAAATCGGTGCCCCCTCCGAGAAAGCTCAGCCTCAGCGGGGTCTGGGCGATGATCATCTGCTCGGGCTCGCTCTCCACTCACCCGGCCTGGCCCTCTCCAGGGGAGAGGGGGCCGAGACTACGTCGGCAGACACTCGGTCTCGAGCAATATTCGGTCTCGAGCAGTATTCGGTCTCGAACGCGCCCACCTTTGGGGGCGTGTCCAGGATGGATTGATCGGCTACGCCCTGATCGCGGCCTGCACCTACATGCGAACGTCGGCAGGCGATCTCCCCACGGGACGTCCAGCGATCCACGCACCGGCCAGCACAGGCAACCGGCACCGGCATTCCACCACCTGGGGACATCCGGGGCCGGAGGCTACGGCTGCTCTAACGGCCGGGCGGCCTTGCGGTGCCGCTCGGGCGCTGCGCCCCTGTCCCGGCCACCGCTGTCCCGGCCGCCCCAGGCGCGGGGCAGCGGTGGCCGGCGAGGGCAACTGGCTCGAAGGTGGCGGCGTAGCGCCGGGGGAGCGTGCCCCGCAGCTCCGTACCCTCCGGGCCGAACTGCTCCTCCTCCACCACACCGCGCTCGTGGAACAGCCCCACCAGGTCGCCGGCGGCGTAGGGGATGCGCACCTGGAGGTGCACCAGGTCGTCACGCTCGGCCAGGACGGCCTGGATCTTGGTCAACAGCTCTTCCAGCCCCTCCCCCCGCGCGGCGGCGACGGGCACGGCGTTGGGAAACTCGCCCAGGGGCAAGGCAGCGCGGGCCTCTGGATCGAGCCGGTCGACCTTGTTCAGGGCGGTAATGACGGGCTTTTCGTCCACCTCCAGGTCGTCCAGGGTCTGCCCTACGGCCTGCACCTGCTCACGGCGGTTGGGATGGGTGACGTCGACGACGTGCACCAGGACATCGGCGTCGTGGATCTCCTCCAGCGTGGCCTTAAAGGCGGCCACCAGGGCGGTGGGCAGACGCTGGATGAAGCCCACCGTATCGGTGATCAGGGCCTCCTGGCCGTTGGCCAGGGCGATGCGCCGCGTCGTGGGGTCGAGGGTGGCGAAGAGCTTGTCTTCCACCAGCACGTCGGCATCGGAGAGGGCCCGTAGGAGGGTGCTCTTGCCGGCGTTGGTATAGCCGACCAGGGCCACCACGGGGACGGACTCTCGCTTGCGCCGGTCGCGGTAGAGCTGCCGGTTCTCGCTGATGCGTGTGGTCTTGTCCTTGAGATCGGCGATCTTGTTGCGGATGGCCCGCCGGTCGACCTCCAGCTGGGTCTCGCCGGGGCCGCGGGTGGCGATGCGCCCGCCACCCCCGCCACCGCCCCCGGCAGCGGCACCACCCAGGCGGGAGAACTGCACCCACAGCTGGGATAGCCGGGGCAAGAGGTACTCCAACTGGGCCAGCTCCACCTGCAGCTGCCCCTCTCGGGTGCGGGCGCGCTGGGCAAAGATGTCCAGGATCAGGGCCGTGCGGTCGACGATCTTGATCTTGAGGGCGTTCTCTAGATTCCGTTGCTGCGATGGGGTCAGCTCTTCGTCGAAGATGACCAGGTCAGCGCCGGTCTCCGCGCACAGCGATCTCAGCTCCTCGACCTTCCCCTTGCCCAGGAACGTGGTCCCATCGGGGTGATCCATCTTCTGGGTCAGGGTGCCGGCTACCTCTGCGCCGGCCGTCCAGGCCAGCTGCTCCAACTCAGCCAGGGAGTCGTCAACGCCAAGCGACGCCCCGGAGGCCCGCCCGTCATGCGGCGCGCTCCCGTCGCGGCTGCGGGCCAGGGGCTGGCGGAGCTCCACACCCACCAGGATGGCCCGCTCGGCCCCTGCGGTGGTGGATCCCCCACCCCCGTTCGGCGTCCGCCCACTGCGGGAGGCCAGGGACTGGGCCTCCCCCTCGGCCCCGCTGGCCATGCCGGCCGCCCAGCCCATGCGGCTTCGATAACGTCGTTCTACCACTGCTCTTCCTCGCTCGATCTGCCCGCTGCGCCCGCTGCTCCTACGGCCGTACCAGGACGACCATGCCGGTCTGGCGTCGCCAGGCCATTCCGCTCAACCCATCCACGTGGCAATACGTACGGATACCACTCGCTACATCTATAACAGCTAGGGCCGCTGGAGCACCCATTCCCCGTCGAAGACGCGCACCGCCGGGCCGCGCAGGGTCACCGGGGCGGGAGCCTCGTCCGCGGCCGGCCGGCCAGCTCCCGGCCAGCCGGCCCAGGTCACTTCCAGCTCACCCCCCGGGAGCTCCACGGCGACTCGCCCCCCGACGTACCCCCGCAAGCGGGCGGCCACTACGGCGGCGCAGGCCCCGGTGCCACAGGCCAGGGTGATCCCGGCGCCCCGTTCCCAGACTCGTACGCGCAGCCGGTCGCTCCCCAGCACCTGGCAGAACTCCACGTTCGTGCGGGCGGGGAAGGCCGCGTGGCGCTCCAGGAGCGGCCCGTGGCGCTCCAGCGGTACGGCGGCCGTGTCCGGGACAAACACCACTGCATGGGGGTTGCCCATGGAGACGCACGTCGCCTCGTACTGCACGCCAGGGAGATCCGGCAGCTCCAGGGGCAGACGCAGCACCGGCCCCGCCGGAGGCTGCCCGGCGGCGGCCTCCGTCGAGAGGGGGATCTCCCCCGGGCGCAGCGCCGGGCGCCCCATCCCGGCGGCCACCCACCCGTCCGCCCCCACCTCCACCGGGAGCACCCCCGCCCCCGTCTCCACCGCCAGCCGGGCAGCGGGCACCTCGTGGCGGTCGACGAGCCAGCGGACGAAGCAGCGCAGCCCGTTGCCGCACATCTCGGCCTCGCTCCCGTCCGGGTTGAACATGCGCATCCGCTGCGCCGCCCCAGAGGCCTGTGGGTCAGACGCGACGAGCAGACCGTCCGCCCCGACGCCGAAGTGGCGGTCACACAGGCGCCGGGCCAGCCCCCCCCAATCGAGCCCCTCCCGGCCGCCGACCGCGGCCCTGCGGCGCCCGTCGACGATGACGAAGTCGTTGCCGGCCCCCTGGAACTTGGCGAAGGGGAGTGTGGCACCGGTCACCTTGCGCCCTGGGGGAGCGGGTGCAGGGATCAAACGCTACCCCCAGCGACGTCCCCGGCCGTGTCATCGACGGTGTCCCCGGCCGCGTGCTGGGGGGCGCCCCCTCCGGCGGCGCCTCCCGCAGCCCGGAACACGGCCATCACCGCCTCCGGCGTCACGGTGGCGGCGTCGAGCCAGCGGATACGCTCGTCCGGCCGGAACCAGCTGAGCTGCCGGCGGGCGTAGCGGCGCGTGGCCTGCTGGTAGCAGGCGATGGCGCCGGCCCTATCGCACTCCCCTCGCAGGAGCTCTCCGATCTCGCGGTACCCGAAACCACTCATGGATGCCAGACCGGAATCGTACCCCCGGTGCAGCAAGGACTGCACTTCCTCGATCAGCCCGGCATCTACCTGCTCCAGCACCCGCCGGTCGATGCCGGCGTAGAGGAGCGGACGGGGGAGGTCGAGTCCGACGAACACGGTGCGGAACGCCGGGGGCCGGCGGGTCTGCCACTCGGAGAACGGCACCCCGGTAGCGCGCTGCACTTCGAGGGCGCGGATCACCCGCCGCACGTTGCGCGGGTCGATGCGCGAGGCGCTGGGGGGATCCAGCCGGGCCAGCTCGGCCTGCAGGGCCGCCCAGCCCTCGCCCGCGGCCCGTGTCTCCAGCTGGCGGCGGAAGGGCTCGTCCGGGGGCACGGCGGGGATGCGCAGCCCGTCGCAGACGGCGCGGACGTACAGGCCGGTGCCCCCGACGAGCAAGGGGATGCGTCCGCGCCGGTGGATCCGGTCGATGGCCGCCAGGGCCTGCTGCTGGTAGAGGGCCACGGAGTAGGGCTCGTCCGGGTCGACGACGTCGATTAGATGATGCGGGACACGTCCCCGCTCGGCGGGGGAGGGCTTGGCCGTGCCGACGTCCATCCACCGGTAGACCATCCGGGAGTCGGCGGAGACGATCTCCATCGGCAGGCCCGCCGCCGGCCCCCGCTCCCCCAGGGCCAGGGCCAGGGCGGTCTTACCGGTGGCCGTCGGCCCTACCAGCGCCAGGACGGCGGGGGGCGTTTCGCCAGCGTCCGCCGGGCCCGGCACCATGGCTCTTGGCACCACGCCCTACGGGAGAGGGTGCGCAATGCAGAACTGCCGCCGGCGTCCGCTACCGATCATGCCGGGGCCGGCAGGGCCGGCAGGGCCGGAGCGAGGCCGCTCCCCTGCCGTCCGCCACGTCCCGGGCTGTAGGCCCGCCTGCCGCCGCCTGTCCCTGACCGGCGGGTCGTGCTCGAGCCCCTCCGAGCGCACCATGCACGAAGATCGCGAGCGTTTCGGAGGTGTTCTCGTTGATGACGTTTCCCCGCGTCACGATCAGTCTTTGAGCAGGGCATCGATCTGGGGCTTGAGCTCGGTGACCATCTGGACGGCGGACTTCTGGCCGGCGCGCGTGGCAACGTAGGCCGCGCTGTACAGCCTGTTGATGTCCGAGAATCGCTTGACGTACGGTGTGGCACGGAGCTTCTTGACCCCTTCGCCGTAGGCGGCGGCGCTTTCCCACGGCAGCATGGGCATCGTCTGCTCCAGCCGGTCTAGCGTGGACTTGTGCCAGGGCAGCGACACGTGAGATTCGAGCATGACTTTCTCACTCTCCTTGCCGGCCTGAAAGTTGGCCCACTCCCAGGCGGCGTCCTGATTCTTGGAGCCTTTCAGGATGTTGGCGCCCACCGCGAGTCCGCGCACGATCCGCCCGGCGCGCCCCGTGGGCATGGGGGCCATCCCTTTCTGAAAGGTCGCTGCCAGCACGTGGGGGACGAGTGAGTCGTTGGGCTGGATCTCGATCGCCCCTTTGCCGGCGCTGAAGGCCGCCCCCCAGGTGCTGGAGGGCGCGGCCGCGAACTGCTTCCACTCATCGTCGTTCGGTGAGACACCATACTTGGCGGTCAGGTCGGCCTGGAACTGGATGGCTTCCAGCGCCTCCTTGCTGTCCAGCATAGTGCGCTCGACCTTCTTGTCCCACAGCTCGGCGCCAAACGGCCAGAGCATCCCGAGCTGGATGTCCAGCGCGTCCTGTCTCCAGACCGCGCCGAAGACCTTACTTTCGCCGCTGCCGGTGGTCAGCTGGCGAGCCAGGTCGAGGTAGGTCTCGAAGGTCCACTTGCCTTCCTTCTCATACTGGTCCGGCGCCTTCAATCCCCGTCGATCGAACAGCTCTTTATTGAAGAAGACGTTCTGGACGGAGAGGTTGTTGGGCATGCCCCAGCGTTGTCCGTCGCGCAACCAGTAGTCGAGAGCCGTGGGCACGATGTCCGGGACGTTCTGCTTGTCCTTCTTCATGTAGGCATCGAGCGGGATCAGGGCGCCGGCATTGACCCACGCGTGGTAGTCGCGGGGGTGCGTGTGCGTCACGTCCGGCGGGTCACCGGCAGCCGCCTGGGTGAGAATCTTGTCCACGCCGGCGCCAATGTCCGGCTCCACCTTGATCTGTCCGCGGCCATTGAAGAGGCCAATCACCTGTTGTACGCCAGCGTCCAGACGGGACTTATCTGCCGCGTAGCGCAGCGTCACTGGTCCTGTGGCGCCCGCTCCCGCTGGCGTTTCCGAGGTGGAGCCTGCGGCCGGCCCACAGGCGGCGGCCAAACCGGCGGCGGCCGTACCGACCAGCGCCAGGAGCACCTGGTGCCGGGTCAGCCGTGGCGTTATGGCCTTGCGGCTGCTCATGACCGGCCCGGTGGCTTTGACGGCTGCCCTCTCTGCCATGTCACATCTCTCTTTCGGGGAACATACGTGTATACGTGCTGGCCGCCCGCTGCGTTCTCCATGTTCAGCACCATCTCTGTTCACTGCGGAGATCGCTTAGCCTATGGTAGATGTAGTTGATGAAGTAGGCAACAGCGACCAGCCTATCGCGTTCTCGATCAGCCTGAGGTAGCCCGGGTGGGCCAGGGAGCGCCGGTCGTGCCCGAGCGAGATGTAGACCACGCGCCCGCGCTTCACAGTCTTCCAGTACGCCACCGGGTGGCCCTCGGCGGCGGCGACCACGTGAATCGCGTCTTCCTGAAACTCGCCTTCGCGCAGCTCGTCGACGACGCGAAACGGGACGAGACCGGCCGTGAGGGGATGGTCAGTCACCTTGACCTCGACGGTGTATTCCTTGATTGGGTCGTGGCGCGTGAAGCGGCTGCCGATCAGGTCAATGTAGTCGGGAGTGGTGAAGCAGGAGTTCGCGGCGTGTAGGCCCAGCAACGGTTTGCCGCCCTCGACGAAGCGTCGTAGCGCCAGCAGCAGCTCATCTGGCACCGCCTCGTAATGGCCGGCAATGACGATCAGGGCGTAGCGATCGAGGCTCCCGGCAGCGGCGTCGGCCCAGGTCTCCGTGATGTAGGGGTGCACCAAGCCGGTACGGCCGATCGCCTCCTTGAGCAGCGCCGTCTGATCCGGACTATCGTGCAGCCAGCGGCCAGTCACCACCAGCGCCGGACGGGGCCGCGGGCGTACCTGCCACCAGGGCTTTCCTTCCTGCGCGCTGGCCGGCGCCGGAGCCGATCCCTTCGCCGGTGCGCCCCTCGCGCCACTGCCGGCGGCCGCCGGCGGCCCCTCACCTCCCGACATTGGCGACTCCCAGGCTGCGCTCGGACGGAGCCGCCGCCGGGCGGCCGTTGTGGGCCAGATGCACCACCTCGCCGGCCTCGGCCGAGCGGTAGGCGCCATCCAAGAGGGCCATCGTGTTCAGGTTGTCGCGCCCGCTGATGGAAGGCTCGGTGCCGGAGGCAATCGCCTCAAGGAGCACCTGCATCGAGTGGGCGAAGCTGGCCGCGAAGTCGCCGGCGGCGTCGTGCACCTGCTCGTCGCCGTTGTCGCGGCCGTAGCGGGTGACCAGCTTTCCTTCGGCCACCAGCGAGCCCTTTGTGCCGTCCACAAGGAACGTGTCGGCCTTGTGGCGGCTGGCCGAGCACCAGTCCTCGGTCATATGCGCGATGACGCCGTTGCGGAACCGAACGGTGACGGCCGCCCAGTCTTCACCCTGTGATTGCAGCAGGCCGGTGGAGCGCGTGGCGGCGTAGACGGAGGCGCCCTCGTCGCGGGCCAGCCAGCGAAAGCGGTCCAGCCAGTGCACCGCCATTACCGCCAGCGCCAGGTAGTCGGTCGTCCGGCGCCAACCCGGGCCTTCGTCTCGCCACATGGCATGGAGCTGGTGCATGCCCAGCACCTCGCCGATGGCCCCGGCATCCACCAGCTCTTTGAGCTTGAGCGTGTCCGCCCGCCAGCGGTAGTTCTGGTTCACGGCCAGGAGACGGTCGCACGCTTCGGCGGCAGCCACCATCTCCTTGGCCTCGGCCAGCGTGTGGGCGAAGGGCTTCTCCACCAGCACGTGCTTACCGGCCTCCAACAGCGGTATGACCACACCGGTGCGCACATCTGGCGGCGTGAGCACGGTGACGACGTCCACGCGGTCGTCGGCCACCAGGTCCTCGAGTCGCCGGTAGCGCGTGGTGACCTGGTGCTTGGTGCCCTGCTGCTCCAGCAGGGTCTCGTTGACGTCGCACAGCGCCACGATCTCCCCGAGGTCGCCCAGTCCATCACCGTGACGGTAGCCCCGGAGGTGGTTCTCGGAGATGCGCCCGCACCCCAGCAGCCCGATTCCAAACGACGGCATATGTCTATCCCCCTGCTGTGCCTATTTCCCGGCCCTGGTCTGTGCTTCGTCCAGCACTATCTCGTTGGACACGCACTTCTCTGGGACTCAGGGGGCTGCGCCAGATGGTTAGCGGGCCGCTTCCTCTTCCAGGGTGTGCAGGGTGTGGCAGCGGCCCCAAAAGTGTTCCAGCGTGTCCCGTGGCTGCCAGCCCAGCAGCCGTTTGGCCTTAACTGCTTGAACGCCGGCGTCTCCCGGTCTCACCACTGCAAGCTGGCCGGCGCCGCGGGCTCGCAGGTGACGTTCTCGGCGGGATTCTCGAAGACGAACTCGCAGCGCCCGTCCAGCACGAGGAAGATCTCGCCGGCGATGTCGTGGCTGTGCAGGGCGCCGGCCGGGCCGGGGGCCATGCGCGAGAAGCGGGCCTGGATCTCCGGGAACACCACTACGTTGGCGGCGTCTCTGCGGTAGTCATAGACACGGGTGGGCATGGTGTGCTCCTCCAGATCGCCATCATGCGTCGCAAACGGCGCGTTGTACCCGGCGCGCTCAGGCCCCCGCGGCGAGGATATCGGCCACGGCGACGGGCTGGCCGGTGCGCTCGGACTCGTAGATGGCCTGGACGACGGCCAGCGAGTGCAGGGCGCCACGCTGGACCACCTCGCGTGTGCGTTTGGTGCCGTAGACGAAGCGGCGGTTGAAGATGGCGGCGAGCCGCACGCCATTATGTCGGCAGACGTCGATCAGCTGCCGCGCCCGCTGCACATTCAATCAAATCGAGGGGCTTCTCCACCATGACGTGCTTGCCGGCCTCGGCCGCCGCCGTGGCCACCTCCAGGTGGAGCGCCGTGGGCAGGCAGACGTTGACCACCTGCACGTCCTCCCGCTGTACCACCTCGTGGAAGTCTGGTACCCACTCCGCCCCCAGCTTGTCGGCCAGGACGCGGCCCCGGTCTTCGCGCAGGTCGCAGACGACCCGCAGCACGGCGCCTTCCGCCTTGGTGGCAAACTCGGCATGGCGCGGGCCGACCAGCCCGGCGCCGACGACGGCAAACCCCACCGCCCGGCCGCGGGCACGCGCCCCGCTGTTCCCTCCTGCTCCGGTGGCGGCGCCCGCTTGGCTCCCCTGACTCACGATGCGGTCCCCTCCCTACTCGGCGTGCCGGTGGTGGTCTTCAGGCCCCGGACGTGGCGCCAGGCGGAGTGATGATGGAATGACGTCCGTGGTGGTGTGGCAGCGGCAGCGAGCGGTGCATCGCCGCGCGCGCGCCCTCGGGGTCACGCCGCTCGACGGCGCCGAAGATCACCCGGTGCTGCGGTAGGGAGCGCCTCGGAGAGACGGGTCGCTGATCCATCGCCAAGACGCGTGCCCTTACGGCCTCGGCGATAGGGCGTAGGGCCTCGGGCCGCCCGCCCAACCTGGTGCTGTCTGCGCCCAGGTGAGGTAGTCATCCAATCACTACCGCGAGGGCAGTGTAGCACGGCGGGAGCCGCCGCGCGTGGGCACCATCTCGGCCCGGCGATGGCCGCTCGTGACGACGATGGCCACCGCGCTGGCGACCAGGCCCCGTGGAGGTATTTAGCCCCGACGCCAGAACTGCCACCAGTGTCGCCGAGCCGGCTCCGGGGGGACGGACAACGCCGGGGGGACGGACAACGCCGGGGGCGGGGGGGGAGACGGGAGGGGTGGCTCGGCCGGCGGCGCCCCATCTGGCGGCGACCCATCTGTCGGCGCCGGGGCCGGCGTCTCACTGACCGCCGGGGACGCCGCGTCCGGCCGCGGCCGCGCCGGGTGGGGCACCTGCGCCTGGAGGGCCGCCTGCAGCTGACGGATGGCCGCGGCCGCCTCGGCGAAGGGATCGCCTCCTTGAGCAGGGGCCGGCGTTGCGCGGGACCCCTCTGGCCCCTCTGGAGGGGGGGGCGGCGCCAGGGGGGCTTTCCCTTGGTCTGGGTGCCCCGCGCCTGCGGCTCCCGGGCCGTCCGCAAGGTCGAGCGCGGGGCGCGTCGCCGGCTGGCGGGCGGGAGCGAAGCCTGTCCGCTCCTCCAGGTGCACGGCCAGGGAGCGGATGTCGCCACGCAAGCGGGCCACCTGGGACGCCAGGGCCACGGCGTGGTCGTGGACAGCCCCCCCCGGGGCCGGCGTGTCAAAGCCAGGGGGCGACGCGCCGCCGCCCCCTTCCGGGTAGGGCAGCCCAAGCGGGGGCGGCCCAGGCCCGCCGGGGGCACCCGGCGGGGCGGCGCGGGTGAGCTGGGCCCGCAGCAGCTCTACCTCGCGCTCCAAGCGCCCGATCCGCTCCGCCTGGTGACGCACGATCTCCTCGCGCCGCTCCAGGGCCGTCTCACGCTCCCGCAGCAGCTCCACCAGGGGTGCGAGCAACCCGTGGGTGTAGCGCTCCAGGGCCTGGGCCCGCTCCAGGGAAAGGTCAACCGCCGTGGGGAGGGTGAGGCCGTCCCAGCGGGGCGTCCCTCCCGCGGCCGGCTCAGGCGAGGGCATCGCCGGTGGGGTTGCCGAAGCTCCCTCCTGCGTTGCCGCCGTCTCCTGCGGGGTGTCCACTGTCCCGGGGACTCCCGTGGGGGGCACCGGCGCTGGGGGCGTGTCCATTAGGGGTACCGCTGCAGGTACCGACGCTGGAGGTAGCTCTCCCGGGGCGCCGGCAGAGGGGGTCTCCCGTGCAGGCGCGCCCCCCACGAGGCGGCGCAGCTCGGCGGCGTCCACCAGCCAGGTGTCGCCGTGACGCCCCTTGATCATCAGGGCCCCCAGCGCCCCTCGGTGGATCAAGCGACGCACGGTATTGGGATGGACGCCGGCGCGCCGGGCCGCTTCGGTGACGGTCACCGGCTCCTCTTCCTCTGGGCTCGGGTCGGTGGGGCGATTCACGGCCGCCGGCATTCTAACGGCCTGGCCGTTGGGGTATCCTGCGGGGTGTGAGCGAGCGGACTCCCACCCCGGCGCCCGATCCCGGGCCGGCTCCCGGCGGGCCGGCTCCCGGCGGGTCGACTCTCGACAGGTCGACTCTCGACAGGTCGACTCTCGACAGGTCGGACGGCGCCCAGCAAAGCCTGGGGGCGTACCTCGCCGCCCTGGCCTCGGAGGCGCCCACCCCGGGGGGTGGGAGCGCCGCCGGGATGGTCGGGGCGATGGCGGCCGCCCTGGTGAGCATGGTGACCAACTTTACCGTCGGCCGGCCCAAGTTCGCCGACCTGGATGCCCCGCTGCGGGAGGTGCTCGCCGCCGCCGAGGGGGCCCGGGAGCGCCTGGTGGCCCTGATGCAGGAAGACGAGCGGGCCTACGCCGCCCTCTCGGCGGCGATGAAGCTCCCGCGAGGGGACGAAGGGGAGAAGCGCGCCCGCTCGCAGGCGCTGCAGCAGGCCCTGCGCGGCGCCGCCGCCCCGCCCCTGGCCATGGCCGCGGTCTGTCGCCGGGTGCTGGACCTGGCCCAGGCCGCCGCCGAGCGGGGCAATCCGGCCCTGGCGTCCGACGCCGGGGTGGCCGCCCTGCTGTCCGAGGCGGCCCTCCGCGCCAGCGAGATCAATGTCCGCGTCAACCTTGTCCGGGTGCGCGATCAAACCTTCGTCGATGCTACCGAGGCCGAGCTGAACCGTCTCGTCCAGGGCACAGCCGCACGCAAGGAGGAGATCCTGGCCCTGGCCGGCCGGCGCATGGCCGGGGGCTGATCACCCCGGGGGAGCGCGGCTAACAGCCCGGGAACCGGCAACGCCGAGAGCCGGGGCCCCAGACAGGCAGCCCCGCCAACGAGAGTACCGCCGACGAGAGTACCGATGGCACCGACCGCCCCGTCCGCCACTCCTGCGCCGATCATCCGCCGCCTGCCACCAGATCTGGTGGCCAAGATCGCCGCCGGCGAGGTGGTGGAGCGCCCGGCCTCGGTAGTCAAGGAGCTGGTGGAGAACGCCATCGATGCCGGCGCCAGCGCCGTCCGCGTGGAGGTACAGCGTGGGGGCCTGAGCCTGATCCGCATCTCGGACAACGGGTGTGGCATCGCCTCCGATCAGATCGAGCTGGCCCTCCTGCGCCACGCCACGAGCAAGCTCCAGGCATTCGACGACCTGTTCCGCGTGCGCACGCTCGGCTTCCGCGGTGAAGCCCTGGCCAGCATCGCCGCCGTCTCGCACCTGGAGCTGGTGAGCCGACCCGCCACCCAGGCCTCCGGACGGGCGGTGCGGGTGGAGGGGGGCGAGGTGGTCTCCGTGGCCCCGGCGGGGTGCCCGGTAGGGACGGCCGTCGCCGTCCGCCACCTGTTTTTCAACGTCCCCGCGCGCCAGGCCTTTCAGCGCTCCCCGGCGGGGGAGTCGCGGCAGATCGTGCAGCTGTGCCAGCAGCTCGCCCTCACGGCGCCACACGTCCGCCTGCTCCTGGAGGTGGACGGGCGCCTCGCCCTGCAGGCGCCCGGGAACGGCGACCTGCGTGACGCCCTGGCCGCCGCCTATGACGCCCCCGTGGCCGGTCACATGCTGGCCCTCCCGGAGCTAGAAGAGGACGGCGTGCGCGTCTGGGGCTACTGCTCCGGGCCCGAAGAGCACCGCAACACCCGCCTCTACTGCACCTTCAGCGTCAACGGCCGGCTGGTGCGCAGCCAGATGCTCAGCTACGCCGTGGAAGAGGCTTACCACGCCCTCCTCCCCGGCGGACGCCATCCCCTGGCCGCCGTCCACCTCACGGTGCCCACCGACGATCTCGACGTCAACGTCCACCCCACCAAGATCGAGGTCCGCTTCCGCCGCGATCGCCTGGTCTTCTCCGTCGTGCGGCGGGCGATGCGCCAGGCCCTCTCCAACTTCGCCCCAGTGCCGGCGCTACAACCCTTCGCCATCGGCGGCCCCCCCGGCGGGGGGCAAGACCCCGGCCCCGGCAACGGGGGGGCACAGCGTGGCTCGGAGGGCCACTTCGGGAATCCCACCCCTGCCGGGGAGGGCGAGGCAGCCCTCCCGCTCTCCTCCCCGGCAAGTGGGCCCGCCGCCGGGGGGGCCGGGATGGAGGGGGCCTGGCCGCTGGTCCCCGGCGATGGCGCCGGGGCCCTGGCCGCCGGCCTGTTGTCTCTGGCCTCTGCCGCCGCCGGGGGTGACCTCGCCGCCGGCGCTTCCGGTGGTGCGCCCGGCCAGCGCCCGCCATCAGGGGGATTGCGGGCGCTGGGGCAGGTGGGCCTGACCTACATCGTGGCCGAGGACGCCAGCGGCCTCTACCTGATCGACCAACACAGCGCCCACGAGCGGGTAGTGTACGAGCAGCTCCTCCGCGCCGGGGACGGCAGCGGGACGGCCGGCGAGGGCGGAGAGGGCAGGGAGTCTGGCCCGCCGGCCGGAACGCAGGGGGTAGCGCAGCTCCTCCTCACCCCGGAGGCAGTGACGCTGAACGGGACGCAGGCGGCCTGGCTCCTGGAGCACGCCGACACCCTGGCAGGCTTCGGCTTCCAGCTGGAGGCCTTTGGTGGCCACACCTGGCTGCTCCGGGCCGTGCCCCGCACCCTGGCCGCCAAGGGACGCGCCCAGGCCATCGGTGAGCTGATCGACGGCCTGATCGAGCACGAGTACGGGGCCGGCCCGCTGGACGACCAGGCCCGCTGGGCTATCGCCTGCCATAGCGCCGTGCGGGCCGGCGACCGCCTGGCCCCACCGGAAATGGCGGCCCTCATCTCTCAGCTGGAACGGTGCGACATGCGCCGCACCTGCCCCCACGGGCGCCCCACCATGATCCATCTCAGCCACGCCCAGCTGGAGCGCGAGTTCGGCCGGCGCTAACCCGACGGCCCCACCTCGGCGGCCCCACGGCGCCGGCCCGACGGCGGCGGGTTCGTCCATCCCGTGCCTCCCCCCATCGGCCGGCCCCCTTCGCCACTGCGCCCACGCAACCACAAGCTCCTCCTTTCTGGTGGCAGGTCTGGTGGCAGGGTGACAGAGCCCGGCTGGCAGGGCGCCCGCGCAACCGCGGGCCCTTCCGGCGTGCCCCTCCGGCCCGGGAAGTCAGGCCGGGTAGCCCCCAGCCGGCGCACCCCAGCCGGCGCACCCCAGTCGGCGCACGGGGAGCGCAGCCCTGACGCCAAAACGCCCCTGGCGGACGTACATGTCCTGTAGGGGATCTTCCACGGAGGCGCTACAGGGCAGCGTCGCTTCGTGACCTCTGTGGCCTGCCCTTCGGCGGGGCAGACCACCGGCCGGGCCAAGTCCGTCCCGGCGAACGGCCACCGCCCGGGCCGTCGCCATCTATTGCCGGCCGTGTTCGGGCAGCGGCACCGCATGGGGCACCGGGAGGGGAGCGCCACTGTGATCAACGCCGGCACCGCGGACGATGTCGTCTACCTGGCGCTGACCTTCATACTCGCCGCCGTCGTGACCGTCGCCTTGCTCATCGAGGGTCGCACCGACACTTCCCGCCGCTGAGCCCGGCCTCCCTCCCGGCCCGCCCTTGACGCTCAGAAAGTTTAGTACTAAACTAAAAGAGATGATCACGATCCGGCCGGCGGAAGCGCGGGGCCACGCCGATCTCGGCTGGCTGAGCAGCTACCACACCTTCTCCTTCGCCGACTACTACCATCCAGAGCAGATGGGCTTCCGGTCGCTGCGGGTGATCAACCAGGACCGCGTGCAAGGGGGCTACGGCTTCCCCCTCCATCCGCACCGGGACATGGAGATCATCTCCTACGTCCTCGAAGGCGCCCTGGAGCACCAGGACAGCATGGGGCACACGGCGGTGCTGCGCCCGGGCGAGGTGCAGGTGATCACCGCCGGCACGGGCATGGCCCACGGCGAGGTGAACCCCTCGCCGACGGAGCCGGTGCATTTCCTACAGATCTGGATCATGCCCCAGCGGCAGGGGGTACGGCCGCAGTACAGCCAGCGGGCCTACCCGGAGGCGGAGCGCCGCGGGCGCCTGTGCCTGGTGGCCGCCGCGGATGAACGGGAGGGGTCGTTGCGCATCCACCAGGACGCAGCCGTCTACGTGACGCTGCTCGAGGACGGCGAGCAAGTCGAGCACCGCCTGGCCCCCGGCCGGCACGCCTGGGTGCACGTCGCTCGGGGCACCCTGCGGTTGAATGGGCAGCCCCTCAAGGCAGGCGACGGCGCGGCCATCAGCGATGAGCCGTCGATCACCCTCGTCGGCGGGCCGGGCGCCGAGGCGCTCGTCCTCGACCTGGCCTAACCCGCCGCGCCCGTCCCCAGGGTAGGCCGCGGGTACCTCCTCTCACAGACCCTGCGCCACATCCCCCTGGGGGTGACCTACGCCATCTGGTCCGGCCGGGGCACCACGGTGAGGCCGGCGCTGGGCCGGGCCGCTGGGCCGGGCCAGCGGTCGCCGCCGGGGCAGGGGTCACAGGTAAGCAGCGAGGGGGAGTGTCCATGACGGGCGGAGAGGGTAGCGCCGGGGGACAGGGCCGGGCCGGGGAGCCGGCGGGGCGCAAAGGGGAGCGCTGGGAGTGGGACGCCGCCACCTACGATCGCGTCTCCAACCCGCACGTGCGTTGGGGCGCCGACGTCCTGGCCCGGCTGGAGCTCCGTGGCGACGAGCACGTCCTCGACGCCGGCTGTGGCTCGGGCCGGGTGACCGAGGCCCTGGTACAGCGCCTGCCGCAGGGGCGCGTCATGGGTCTCGACCGTTCGCCGCGCATGCTGGCCCAGGCCTCCCGGCGCCTGGCACCCTACCGCGACCGAGTAGCGCTCGTCTGCGCCGACCTGGCCCGCCCGCTGCCCCTCGCCGGCACCACCGCCGTCTTCTCCACGGCCACCTTCCACTGGGTGGCCGACCACGACGCCCTGTTCCGTCACCTCGCCGCCATCCTGCCCCCCGGTGGCCAGCTCGTGGCCCAGTACGGCGGGGTGGGGAATATCGCCACGGTGCTGGAGGCCCTGCGCCACACGGGCGACGGCTGGACCGGCCCCTGGACCTTCGCCACCCCGGAGGAGACCCGCCGTCACCTGGAGGCCGGCGGCTTCCGAGACGTAGAAGCCTGGCTGCACCCGGAGCCGACGCCACTGGATGCCGGTGAGCCCTTGGAGACGTACCTGCGCACTGTCGTCCTAGGGGCGCACCTGGAGCGCCTCCCACCGGCGGAGCAGGCCCCGTTCGTGCGGGCCGTGGCCGCCCGCCTCCCCCGCCCGGAGATCGACTACGTGCGGCTGAACGTCGTCGCCCGCCGGGCCCCCTACACCTAAGCCACAGTGAGACCTACATGGGTGCGCCGGGCCTCGTCTGCGGATCTCACCTCGGCCCCGCTCCAAGGCTGCAGTCTCACGTCTGCCGCCGCAAGTCTCCAGTCGCCGCCCGCTGACCTGCCCAGACTGGACGACACAGGGGCCGGTCTCGGCGCCGGTCCATCCAGGACGTCGGCGCGCACCGGCACGGCCCAGCCGACGAGGATACCCGCCAGGGCCCCCAGCAGGGCCTTTGCCAGCAGGGGGCCGAGGCGCCGGCGTTCCGGCCCCTCCCGTCTCTCAGCTTGCACCATCATGCCTGTCTCTCACTCCTTGAAACGGGGACGGCGGGGCATTTGGTGACAAGCGAGGCGTTGCCTCAGCCTCCCTGCGCGATGTGCTCCCTGGGCGGAGCCAAGGCGGCTACCCTGAGCGGAGCGAAGGGACGACCAGACGAGGGGAGTCTGGGCGCCGGCCGCGTCTGGGAGAGACCAAACGCGACGGGCACGACAACGGACCCACCATGGACCTATGGAGAGGTCCTTGGCGGGTCCGTTGTCGCTACATTAGGGGAGCGCTGCTCCAAGGAGCACCCGGGGGCCTGTTGCCAAAGTCGGGTATGGTGGTCAGGAGGAGCACGGTGCGGGGTACGCGCGCCCCGTGCACGCGACGGGAACGGCCGCTGGGCCGGGACCGGAGGCTCGAACCGGGGACAGGCCCGCTTGAGAAGGGGGGAGGGGCCCAACGCCGCACCCCCATGGCCGGGCTGGGGCGCGCCGTTGGGCCAGCTTCTTGACGTCGTACGCGATGGCGGCGCCCAGCGCCTGGATCAGCACCTTGTCTCGCCCCCGACACTGCGCCCGCCGCAGCCCGTGACGGTCCTTCAGTTCGGCGTTGGCCGTCTCGACCCAGTACGCGCGCGCGGCGCCGGCTGCGCTTGGCGGGTGGCGTGCGGAGATAGGCGACGACTCGGTCGCGCAGTCCCCCATCGTCCGGGCGCACGAGGGTGCGGGCGGCCGCCAGGCGCAGCACTGCGCCTTGACCGGGCACGCCCCGCAGACCTTCGGCCGCCCGCGGTAGATCAGGCCACCGGCCGCCCCGGCAGTGCGCGAGGAGCCCTGGCGGGTGAGGAGCCTGCCCGGTGGGACACCGATAGCGATTAGCGATCGGCGGCGAACTCGTACACGAAGCGGTCGGCAGAGTAGTCACCCCGGTCGCTCATGGTGCTGTGGGGCGGGATGCTCGCCCGGATGCCCTGCTGCTCCAGCGCCACGTAGTTGGCGTAGGTCCCGTACTTGGTATCCGCCACCACTTCGGCCACCGTACGCCCGGTCGTGCCTCGATGCTCCTTGAGCAGCCGGTCCAGCAGGTGCTCGTCGGCAACCTCGCCCGGGTCACGTCCAGCGCGGTGATGAGACGCGCCCGCCCGCCGTCCACGCCGACGTGCGCCTTGTAATAGAAGGCGTAGGGGACCTCGCGCTTGACCAGCCCCGCGTCGGGATCGGTGCGACTGGTCACCAAGGCGTTCACCGGCCCCTGGTCCCCGTTGGGCACGTCCTCCGGACCGGCCACGTGCAGCGACGGGCGCGCGCGCCGCGCCCGCCGTGAGGCCACCGGCCGAGTCCGGCGCCGGCTGCTCCCCCTCGCCGGGAGGGGCCGCTGGCGGCGTGGGATCGGAGACGGGATTCTCCTGCCACACCGTCGCGACGTACCCGGCGCGCTCGGCAGGCTGAGTGAGCAGCGCCCGCGCGCCGGCCGACCCAAGACTGGCATTGGCCTTGACCAGCGTGCTGTCCACGTAGAGGACGTCGCCCCGCACCAGGCCGGCCCGCTCGCACTGCGCACCACCTCGGTGGCCGCCTGGTACACGGGCAGGCCGAAGCGCGCCCGCGCCTTGGACAGCATCGAGTGGTCCGGCGGCGTCTCGTCGAGGTCGTACCCCAAGAACCAGCGGAAGGCCAGGTGCAGGCGCGCCTCCTCGGCCAGCCGCCGCTCCGACGTGATGCCGTAGAGGTACCCGAGCAGCATCAGCTTGAACAGCACCACCGGATCGACCCCCGGCCGGCCGGTGTGGCTGTAGAACCGCGCCGTCAGCCGCCGCACAAAGCTGAGGTCGAGCGCGCGCCCCGATGCGCGCAGCAAGTGGTCGCTCGGGACCTGCGCTTCTAGCGAGAACTCGTAGAAGCGCTTCGGCGTGAATTCCTTACGGCCCAACATCGTGCCCCACCTCGAACAGGGAGCCACCATCCTACTCAGACCTCGGCCGGTCCGGCCAGAGTTTGGCAACAGGCCCCCGGGACTCGCTTAGCTGCGCTCGGGCGTCCACGAGGGGGGATCGCTCGCGTCCATAGACTCCATGGAGGCCGTGGTCACGGCGTCCCCCTCGGTGCGCCGGGCCTCGTGCGCCGTCGCCACCGCTCGCGTCTGGTCCTCCGTGGCCGCATGCCCCTCGGGGGTCGTCGGTGGCCGGTACTCCAGGCCCCCGGCCAGGCGCAGGGCCGCCACAGTGTCCTCCACCGGCAGGAGCACCGTGGTCTTGAACGCCCGGTAGTGTCCGGCCGCTTTCGCGGCCACCGCCACGGCCGCCGCGTGGACGTGGTCGGGGAGCTCGGCCAGGATCACCCCGTCATACTCCCCGAAGGCGTAGTAGGCCGCCAGCGTCTGGCCCCCCAGCGTCTCGATCAGCGCCCGCACGGCGTCAAACCGGTTGGTCGGCTGCTGGCTCAGCGCCCGCCACGCCTCCGGCGTATAAGCGAACTGCAGCATGTAGTGTGGCATCGTCCCGTCCTCCTTACCAGCCGGCAGCGCGCATGCAACGACCGGCAACTCCCCCTGGCTTGTGTCAGGGTCATTCATCTCAGCAATCGCCCCGCTGAGCGTCCGGCGTCAGCGCCGGACGGCGGGCTCACCCCAAGTCGCCATGGGCTCAGCCGGGCTTACCAGGGATCGACCCCCAGGAGGCGCCGCCCTAAGGGGGTCATCGCCCCCAGCTGCTCGGGGCTCCAGCGTCCCGGCTCGGCCGGCTGCTGGGGGGAGTGCGGGTGGTCGGCCCGGGTAAAGCGGGTGAACTGGGCGACGCGGGCGGTTGGCAGGCGGTTGTGCGAGGCGGCGTGGGGCATGAGGTGGTGGAGCAGGGCGAAGTCACCGGCCTCACCGGTGACCTCCACCGTCTCCAGCCCCTCCAGCCTTTTCCAGTTGTTGTAGAGCTGCCGGCCACTCAGTCCGCCCCCGTGGGCACGCACCGTCTCTTCTACCCACCGGTGGCCCCCGGGCATGACGTGGATACCGCCACCGGTAGGGGCAACGTCGGTAAAGTAGTAGCAGCCACCGACTTGAACTTCCTCCAGGGTGAAGAGGAACGCCGTGTCGGCGGGGACGGTGCAGTCCAGGTGGGGCGTCTGGCTGAGGATGGAGGCGCCGGCCCCCTTGCCGGAGTCGTTGCGCATAGTGATCCCCAGCGAGGCGTCAAAGGCCCGCAGGCGGTGGTCCCCCAGGAGCTGCACGGCGGCGCTGTAGAGGCGCTCGTTGGAGAGCAGGGAGAGCAGCTCCGGGGTCTCGAAGCTTTGCTTGCCGTCCTCGCGCATCGGCTTGATGCGCCCGGCGTTGGCATGCCAGTGGGGCGGGATGGTCAGGTCTCGGGGCACCATGTCCAGGATCAGGTGGCGGTAGCGCTGGGCCTCTTCCCGGCTCAGCACCCCCTTCACCAGGACGTAGCCTTGCTCCTGGAAGTGGGCGATCTCTTCATCGCTGAGCACGCGCTCGATCGACGGTGCAACCATCGGGCGTCTCCTCTCTCCTACCGCGGCCGGCCACGGGAACGCTACGAGGGATCCCACGAGGGATCGCCGGCTGGGATTATGCCTCGTGGGGCAGGCACAGGGCGTCTCGCGGCTTGCCACCAGCCTTCCCTGGGGCCCGGCGGCGGCGCAACGAAGTGGTTGGTGGGTGCCGCCACCGGTATGCTACACACGTCTGCTGGCGGAGACGCCCCGGCGGGCGAGAGCGGCGAGCCCATGGGGGTGGAGCCGGTCCCGCGCCGGGTAATTGCCCGTGTGCCTGGACGCGGGGCCAGGGGCGTGCCGGCCAGGGGCGTGCCGGCCAGGGGCGTGCCGGCCAGGGGCGGGGCGTAGGGATCATCAAGGGACGTGATGAGCACCGATCCAGGCAGGGGAGAGGGGGCACCCCGGCGCGGGGCTACGGTGGAGTTCCGCAATGTGTCCGCGCGCTTCGCCAGGGCCGGCGGGCGGCAGGGGGCGGCCGGGGCGGGGGGGGTGATGGCCGCGGTGGACAACCTCTCCCTGAGCGTTGCCCCGGGTGAGGTGTGCATCCTCGTCGGCCCCAGCGGCTGCGGCAAGACGACGACCCTCAAGATGGTCAATCGCCTGGTCGACCCGTCGGCCGGCCAGATCTTGATCGACGGCGAGGACATCGCCGGGGTCGATCCGGTGGCGCTGCGCCGGCGCATCGGGTACGTCATCCAACAGATCGGGCTCTTCCCCCACCGCACCATCGCCGAGAACGTGGCCACGGTCCCGCGCCTGCTGCGGTGGGACGAGGGCCGCATTCGGGGGCGGGTGGACGAGCTGCTCACCCTGATTGGGCTCGATCCCGGTCGAGTGCGGGATCGCTACCCGGGGCAGCTCTCGGGGGGCGAGCGCCAGCGCGTCGGCGTCGCCCGGGCCATGGCCGCCGAGCCCCCCTTGATGCTGATGGACGAGCCGTTCGGCGCCGTCGACCCTATCGTCCGCGCCCGCCTGCAGGACGAGTTCCTGCGCCTGCAGCGGACACAAGGGACGACCGTCCTCTTCGTCACCCACGACATCGACGAAGCGATCAAGATGGGGACACGCATCGCCGTGATGCAGCAAGGGGGCAGGCTGGCCCAGTACAGCCCGCCAGATGAGCTGCTTAGCCACCCGGCGAGTGACTACGTCGCCCGTTTTGTGGGCGCCGACCGGGCCCTCAAGCGCCTCTCGCTCTTGACCGTGGGTGATCTGCCGTTCGAAAGGGGCGGGGCGCCGGCCGAGGCGAGGCTACCGGAGCTGACCCTTTCCACCACGGTGCGCGACGCCCTGGCCGCCATATTGGCCTCGCCGGCCCAGGCCGGGGTGGTGACGAATGGCGCCGGCGAGTACCTGGGCACGGTTACGCTGGCCACCGTCGCCCGTGCCGCTCGAGAGGGGCAGGGCCGGAACGGACGCCTTCCTGAGGGCGGCGCCTCGCACGGGCGTACCGGAGGGCCGGCGCCGCCCCCTAGTCCCCTGGGGACCTACTGATCGTTTCGTTTCGTTGCCTGGCTCGCGAAACACGCCCCAGGCGGCAGCAGCTCCCGCAGGTGCAGTGATCTGCGCAGCGGCCGGTAGCCTCTCGGAGCGCTCACCCCCTCTTCGGTATCATCCTCTTCAGGAGAGGGGAGCCAAGGGAGATGATGCGCGGCGGGGGCGGGACGTGGCCCGGCGGCAGCTATAGCGGCGGCGCTACTGGCCCCGGAAGCGCCTTTGGGCGCTCCGGCTCCTCCACCATAGGGAGTGCCGAGGGGGGTACGGCCAAGGATCTGTGGCGGGCGCTCCAGTTTCTGCGGAGCCAGCTGCGCTGGGTGGTGGGATCGTACGCCGCGTGGATCGTAGCCAACCTCCTGGACCTGGCCATCCCATTGCAAATCCGATGGGCCATCGACAGCGGGATCGGCGGCAACAACCCCCAGGTGCTGACTTACGCCGTGCTGGCGGTGCTGGGGCTCTACGTCGGCAAGTCGGCCATCAACTGGATCTACATCTGGGGCTTCCACGCCTATGAGGCGGAGGCGGCGCGGGACTTGCGCAACGCCGTGTACCGCGGTCTGCAGCGCCTCTCCTTCGGCTACCTCGACCGCTCGGACACGGGGCAGCTGATCGCCCGCGCCACCTCCGACGTCGAGGCGGTGCAGAACTTTATGGGCCACGGCTCTACCGGCCTGGTCAGCTCCATTGGGACGTACGTCATCACCCTCGCGGTGGCCTTTGCCGTCTCCTGGCAGCTGACCCTGCTGGCCCTCTTGACGGTGCCCCTGCTCTTGTGGGCCGGCTACAGCTATGGTCGGGTTTCCGGCCCCCTCTTCGCCCGCGTGCAGCAGCAGTCCGGAACGCTGACCGGGCTGCTGCAGGAGAACATCTCCGGCGTGCGGGTGGTCAAGGCCTTTACCCAGGAAGACCACGAGATCGAAAGGTACACCCGCGGGGCCGACGAGCTGCGGGCCCGCTCGCTGACCCTGGCCCGCACCCTGGCGTCGCGCAACCCGTTGCTTGTCTGCCTCTCCGGCCTGGGGGCCATCTTCGTCATCGTCGCCGGCGGGTACCTGGTCACCGCCGGGGCGATCACCATCGGCACGCTGGTGGCCTTCCAGTACTACCTGAACAAGCTGTACGGCCCGACACGACGCATTGGCTTCCTGGTCAGCCAGTTCTCGCGGGCGACGGCCTCGGCCCACCGCATCTTCGAGATGCTGGACACCGTCCCCGAAGTGCGCGACCGCCCCGGGGCCATCACTCTGACCGAGGTACGTGGCGAGGTGGTATTCGAGGACGTGGGCTTCGAGTTCCGACCCGGCCAGCCGGTGCTGAAGGGCATCTCCCTCACGGCCAAGCCGGGGCAGGTGATCGCCCTCGTCGGTGGCACGGGCTCGGGGAAGAGCGCCCTTACCGGCCTGCTCCCCCGCTTCTATGACGCCACCGCCGGCCGGGTGCTGGTAGACGGTCACGACGTGCGAGACGTCACCCAGTCCAGCCTGCGCCGGCACATCGCCATCGTTCCCCAAGACTCCTTTCTGTTCAGCCGCAGCGTGCGGGAGAACATCCAGCTCGGCAAGCCGGACTCCGCGGTCAGCCTGGTGGAGTTCGCCGCCGAGCGGGCCCAGGCGCACCGCTTCATCCAGCGCCTCCCGGAGGGCTACGAGACCACCGTCGGGGACCGCGGGGTCACCCTCTCTGGGGGGCAACGCCAGCGCACCGCCCTCGCCCGGGCCATCCTGGTAGAGCCGACGATCCTGATCCTGGACGACGCCACCAGCAGCGTAGACATGGAGACAGAGCGCTTGATCGAGCAGGCCCTGCAGGAGATCATGCGCGGGCGTACCACCTTCGTCATCGCCCACCGCCTCTCCACCGTCAAGCGGGCCGACGAGGTCCTGGTGCTGGAGAAGGGGGAGATCGTGGAGCGCGGGACTCACGAGGCGCTGATCGCCCGCCAGGGCCCCTACCGGCGCATCTACGACGTCCAGATGCGCGACCAGGAGGAGTTCATCGCCGCCCGCAACGGTGCGGAGCGCCGCCGTGCTCCATCCTCCGCCCTGAGTTCCCAGGCGCTGGCCACGAGCCACGAGGCTCCCGCCGGGCGGCGTCCTACGCCGAACGGAGGACGATGGGGCACCCAGGGGAGCGCCCAGGGCGTGACGCAGGAGGTCCGGCCATGATGGGCATGAGCTCCGGCGGGTCAGGCGAGGACGACCTGCGCCTGGCCTCTGACCGGGAGGTCGTGCGGCGCATGGTGGCCCTGTTGCGTCCCCACACGGTGCGCCTTTTCTGGTCGTTTGTCCTCATCACCATCGCCACGGCGGCCACTCTGGCCCAGCCCCTCATCATCAAGGGGTCGATCGACGGCATCCTGAACGGGAGGCTCGCCGAGCTGAACCTCTGGGCCGCGGCCTACGTCGTCACCCTGGTGGTCTTCTGGCTGGCGTCCTACGCCCAGACCTGGGTGCTGTCGGTGGTGGGGCAGCAGGTGCTGTTCACCCTGCGCACGCGCATGTTCGTCCACCTCCAGCGGCTGTCCCTACGCTTCTATGACCGCGAGCGGATCGGGCACATCATCTCCCGCAACACGAGCGACATCGCCGCCCTCAACGAGGTGCTCACCCAGGGTCTGCTGCAGTCCATCGCCGACGTGATCATCCTGGTGGGGACGATCGTCATCCTGTTCACCATGAGCTGGCGCCTGGCCCTGGTGACGCTGGTGGTGCTACCCATGATGTATGTCCTGGCGAGGTGGTTCGCCTCCGGGTCACGTCCTGCCTACCGGCGCATCCGCCTGACCGTCTCCGCCGTCAACGCCTCCCTGGCGGAGAACATCGTGGGGATGAAGATCATCCAGGCCTTTCGGCGCGAGGAGCGGAACTTCGACGAGTTCGACGTCGTCAACCGCGATAACGTCAAGGCCCAGAAGGGGGCCATCTTCTACCACGCCGGGATCATCCCCATCCTCGACCTGGTGGACGCCGTCGCCACCGGCCTGGTGCTGTTCTTCGGCGGGCGCTGGATCCTGAGCGGGGTGGCCCCGGAGCTGACCATCGGCGTCCTCACCGCCTTCATGCTCTACACCGCCCGCTTTTTCGAGCCCATCCGCGACCTGGCGGCCCGTTGGGACCAGGTGCAGGCCGCCCTGGCGGCGGGGGAGCGGATCTTCCACCTGCTCGACCTCCAGCCGGACGTACAGGACCGTGCGGACGCCTACGAGCTCCCCCCCGTGCGGGGACAGGTGCGCTTCGACCACGTCAGCTTCTCCTACGATGGCGTGCACCCCATCCTCAGCGACGTCTCCTTGGAGGCGCAGCCGGGCGACCGCATCGCCCTGGTGGGGCGCACCGGGGCGGGGAAGAGCACCGTCATTCGGCTGCTGATGCGCTTCTATGACGTGCAGCAGGGGAGCATCACCGTGGACGGGCACGACGTGCGAGCCGTGACTCAGAAGTCCCTGCGCCGGCAGATGGGCCTGGTGCTCCAGGAGCCCTTCCTCTTCGCCGGGACGATCAAGGAGAACATCGCCTTTGGCCGGCCCGATCTTCTACAGCAGGACGGCGGACTGGAGCTGATCCGGGAGGCGGCCGAGGTGGTGGGCCTGCGGGAGTTTATCGAGTCCCTCCCTGGCCAGTATGACGCCGTGGTGGAGGAGCGGGGGGGCAACCTCTCCGGGGGCCAGCGCCAGCTGGTCTCGCTGGCCCGCGCCTTCCTCGCCGACCCCCGTATCCTCATCCTGGACGAGGCCACCAGCAGCGTGGACACTGAGACGGAGGCGACGATCCAGCAGGCCCTTGATCGCGTCCTGGCCGGCCGTACGGCGTTCATCATTGCCCATCGCCTGTCCACGATCAAGAATGCGACGCGCATCGTCGTCCTCGACGGCGGAAAGATCGTGGAACAGGGGACGCACCAGGAGCTGCTGGAGCTCGAGGGGTACTACTACAAGCTGTACACCCTCGGCTTCGCCAGCGGCGATGAGGACGAGGTGCCGGTCGAGGACTTCGTCGAAGAGGTGGGCGTCAGCGCCGGCTAGCCCCCTCGGCTGGTCCCCTCGGCTGGTCCCCTCGGCTGGTCCCTCAGGGAGCTAGCCGAGGGGCGGCGGCAGCCCGCGGCGGCAGCCCGCGTCACGCCGGGGGGGCCGCCCGAATCGGCTCATCCTCGTCAACAGGGGTGGTGAAGCCCCGGCCGACTTGAGGGGCGAACTTCGGCGTTGGCTGCTCACCCATGGGGGCGATGACCGCCAGCTCCTGCTCCGGCCCGATGTGCCGGCGCTCCTTGGCGATGGCGTACGAGAGCTCGGCCCCGGCCAGCACCACGGTGCTGGCCGCGTACAGCCACAGGAGCAGGGCCATGGCCGCGCCGACCGGTCCATAGCCGCTGATCATGTCGTTCTGCTCGAGGTAGAAGGCCAGGAGGCGCCGCGTGGCCTCCCAGGCCACGGCCATGGTCAGGGCGGCCGGCCAGACGTCGGCGAACTGCACGCGGCGCTGCGGCGTGTAGCGGTAGAGCAGGAAGAACACCCCCGCCAGGGCCAGGATACTCAGCAGCGACACCGCCCCCTGCCACAGCACGACGCTCCCGGGGATGTTTCCGGTGACACTGGCCAGCACGGCGATGGCCGCGCTGGCCGCGAAGCTGCTGAGGGCAACGCCCCCGACCCCGGCCGCCATGGCCAGGGCCAGCAAGACCACCTTGACCAGGGAGCGTGGCTTCCCGATCCCCCAGATCTGGTTGATGGTGGTGTCCAGCTCCCAGAACCAGACCAGGGCGCTCCACAAGAGGGCCAGGATGCCGACCCCGGCGGCCGTGCCGCGGCTCTCGATAACCCCGGCGATGGCCTTGCGTAACGGCTCTTGCCCCTGGGGCAGGAGGTCCGTCACCAGCCGCAGGACCTGCTCGCGGGCGGCATCGCTGCTCTGTAGCGCCAGCCCCAAGGCCGCCATGGCCAGCAGGATCATGGGGAACAGGGAGAAGATGCCGTAATACGTCAACGCCGCGGCGTGGCTAAACACCTGGTCCCTGGTGAACCCGTGGCTAAACACCTGGTCCCTGGTGAACCCCTGGGCCGTGCTGATCAAGATGCGGAAGAGGGCGTAGCGCTCCAGACGCGCGACGACCGCCTCCAGCCTCACCCTCCACCCCCCTCGCTCGGCAGCGCCCGGGGGCTCAGTACGTCCCGGCTCCGGGGGGACGGCGGCACCATGAGGCGCAATGGGGGCACTGGCCATCGCGGCTGCTCCTTTCTTCATCCTGCCATGGCTACGGACGAGCATACCTGGTGCCCTACGACCCACAGAGACGTGCTTGTTCGCCGAGCACGGACCGCCGAGCACGGACCGCCGAGCGTGGACGAAAGGCCGAGAACGACTTCGGTCATCGCCATCCTCGGTCGATGTCTTGGTAGGGCACGCTGTGTGCTTGGTGGGGCACGCTGCGCCCTTTGTGGAGTGCGCGCCGGCCATGCCCGCCTGACCTGGAGTGTAGGGCGCGCGACGGGAGGGGGCAACGGCCCCAGCGGGGTCACTCAAGGGCCACTCAGGGGCCGCTGGGGGGCGCGTCGATGTGCTACAACAACAGGCGTCATGATGTCTGAGTCTGCGTCGCGCCACCGGCCACTCCTGGTGGTGATCAACGACGACACTCCGTACCTGGAGCTGATGGAAGCGCTCCTGGAGGGGGAGGAGGGATACGAGGTCCTGGTGAGCCGGGAATGGGAGAACGCGTACCAGTTCGTCAAGGAGCAGCAACCGGACTTGGTGATCCTGGACATCGTGATGGGCCGTGAGGAGCGCGGCTGGGCCATCCTCAACCTGCTCACGCTCGACCCGGCGACGCGCCCCATCCCGGTGCTGGTGTGCTCGGCGGCCATCCACTCCCTGCAGGAGCACGCCCCGATGCTGGAAAAGCACGGTATCCGCGCCCTGCCCAAGCCATTCGACCTGGACGACCTGCTGGAGGCAATCCAGCAGACGCTCGATCAGGGAGGGCTGGGATATCGGCAGGATGTAACGCCGGAGAGGCAGGCCTCCAGAGAGGCGACCGAGGGGGGAATGCCCGGCGTGTCCGAGGCATAGCCCCCGCCGTGAGACTTCCAGAGGGCCGCCGTTGCCGGCGTTGCCGATGATCCCGTCGTTATCCACGCCCCTCGCCGAGGTGCCCGGGGGCAGGTGCTCCTACCCAGTGGAGATGTGCGCGACGCCGCCAGGGACGACCTGGCCGCCGTGCGGTGATAGCTCGGGACTGCGGACTGCGTGCAGAGCGCTGCGTGCTGTTCTCTCTTGAGCACCGTCTTCGCCATCGGGGCGTTCGGCGGGCTCCTCTCCGGTATGCTGGGCGTCGGCGGGGCGGTGATCCTCCTCCCCCTGCTGACGACCTTTGCCGGGCTGACCCTTAAGGAGGCCGCCGGCATCACCATCGTCCAGGTGGTGGCCGCCTCCGTCATCAGCTGGGTGGCCTACCAGAGAGGGCGCCTCGTCCACCTGCGGCTGGCGACGTATATGGGGGCCGCCAGCGCCGTTGGAGGGGGGGCCGCCGGGTACGTCTCGGGCTATCTCTCCAGCCGGACGCTGGAGTGGATCTTCCTGGTGATTGTGGTGGCGGCCGTTGCGCTATTGCTGATCCCTGTTACCGAGCTGTCCATCACCGGGGGGGAGATGCCCCGCTTCAACGCCCCCCTGGCCGCCGGCTTGGGTCTGCTGGTGGGCTCGCTGGCCGGGCTGCTTGGCGCCGGGGGGGGATTCCTGATCGTCCCCCTCCTGATCGGCATCATGCGCCTCCCGACGCGCCTGGCCATCGGCACGTCCCCAGTGGTCATCTTGATCAGCGGGTCGTTCGGCCTCGTGGGCAAGTTCCTCTCCTTGCAGGTGCAACCAGACCTGGCGGCCGCCCTGGTGGGGGGCGCCGCCCCCTGCGCCTATCTAGGGGCGCGCCTCGGCCGGCGCCTCCCCCCCCGGGCCCTGCGTCTCCTCCTGGGCGTCATGCTCTGCCTGACCGCCGTCCGCAGCGCGGTGACCCTGGTTTCGTAGACTGACACGGGCACTCCACGGCACAAGGGCACTCCACGGCACGCAGGCACTCCACGGCACAAGGGCACTCCACGGCACAAGGGGGCGGAGCCATGAGCTCAATCACGCTGGAAGGCGCCACCGGACCAGAAGTGGACGCCACGCTGGAACGCCTGGCGGCGGAAGACGTCCTGGGACAGCTCCTCCGCCGGGAAGGGCGCATGGCCCAGCTGGCCACTGAAGGGGACGACGTCAAGCTGGACTGGGTGGATGGCGTGGAGCGGGCCCTGGGCGCCCCCGGGGCCCTGGAGGGCGCCGCGGCCGAAGGCGCCGAGATCGCCGCACGGGGGGTACGGCACGTCATCTGGTCCGGCATGGGGGGCTCCGTACAGACGGTCTACACTCTCAAGCGCATGGGCTACCTGGACGCCCCTTCCTTGACCATCCACCCCCTGGACAGCACCGACCCGGCGGCGCTAAACCGCATCCTGGCGGCCATTGGCGCGCCGCAGGGGCGCAACCTGGCCCACGTCCTGCCGCAGACGATGATGATCGGCGTCTCAATGGGCATGACTTCCGAGGAGCCGATCACCCACCTGGAGTGGTTCGACGCCCTCTTGCGCGATCACGGCGTCCCCGACCCGGGAGGACACATCCAGGTGATGACCCTCCCGGACTCCTACCTCGATCGATTCGCCCGCCCCCGTGGCTCGCGCATGGTGCCGATCCAGCTCGACGGGGGGAATCACACCCCCGGCCGGATGAGCGCCCCGGCGACGCGCGTCTTTCTGCGCCCGGTGGCCTTAATGCTGGCCGCCTTGGGGGCCAGCGGGGGGCTGCGGACGATACTCCAGCGGGGCCAAGACCTCTATCGCCTGGCCCACAGCATCCCGGCGCTCCAGCGCCGGAGAGACACCGTGGACGACCCGTTCCTGCGCCTCGCCGCCTGGTTGGCGCTGCGGGCCGCCCCCGGGCGATGGGCTCCCAAGCTCCTCGTCACCCTCCCGCCGGGCTGGGAAGGGTTCGCCCCCTGGCTGGAGCAGCTGGTGGAGGAGAGCCTGGGCAAGGGGGGCAAAGGATTCCTCGTCTTCTACAACCAATCGCCGGAGGGGCGCTACGGCGAGGATTGCGCCGTGCTGCGCATCGTCGTCGAGGGGCCGGTGGCGCCCCCGGGTGGAATGGACCGGGGGGGGAGAGGCAGTCCCCCCGGGGGTAGTCCGCCCAGGGGTGCCCCCGAGGGGCTCCCCACCCTCACCCTGCGCGTCCCCTCGGCGCCCCTGGACGGGGTACCACCAGAGCTGGCCGGCCTGGGGGAGCTGGCCGGCCTCTTCCTCGGCTTCAAGAAGACCGTGGCCACTTACGGCTACCTCCAGGACATCGTCTTCGCCGGCCAGCCGGCGGTAGAGGCCTACAAGAAGTACGCCCGTGACCTGCGTGAGGCTCCCGGCCCGGTGCCCCTCGACCCCGCCTCCCCTTCGGGGCCTGACTCCCCAGCCGGTCCCTACGTCGACGCCGGGAAGTCCGCCCCCACGGGGCGCATCGCCGGGGCACCGCTCGGGCGCTCCCGCTCCGGCCACGAGTCCGTCTGGCTGGACTACTCCTCCCTGCTGCGCCGCGGGCTGCTGGACGAGACAACCCTGCGGGAGCAGGTGCAGCGTCTGGGTGGAGACCGCACCGACGCCGCCGACGTGCTGGCCGCCATCCTGGCCGCCGCCAGGCAGGCCGGCTCGCTGTGCTACCTCGACTTCACCTGGAACGGGGAGCTCTCCCCTGACCTCCACCGCGTCTTCCAGCGCGGACGTGACGTACTGGCCAACGCCACCCTGGGCATCCCGGCCAAGCTCCGCACCGGGCCGAGCGACTATCACTCCACCGAGCAGGGGGAGACCGACGGCCCGGCAGAGCTGGTCAGCCTCCGGCTGGTCGCCGAGCGCCACGAGGACGTCGCCGCCGGCACCTATGACGACAAGTTCCTGTTGGCCCAGGCACGGGGGACGTGGCAGGCAATGGAAGACGCCGGGCGATGGATCGTCTTTCTCACCCTGCCCGAGGCGGGCGGTACCCCCGCCGGGGCACAGGCCGTGGAGTCCCTCTCGCAGCTCTTCGAGCGGGTCGATCTGCGCCTGACGAGGGGGGAGTAGCCGCCGGCCGTCCGGCCTGACGCGCGGGTCGCTGCGCCGGTCGTTGCCTTGTCGGACGCGGGCGGCGAGACGCCGCCGCGGTGCGCACGTTGCCTGTGCCGAGTGACCGCCGGAGAGGCGGTCCGCGGCCGCGGGGCTCCCCTGGGAGGCGATGCAGGGGGGCCGACGCGACGCGTCACAGGGAGCGTTCACCCCCATGATCGAGGCGAGCACCCGCGCAGAACGACGCACCTCCCTCCACCCCCCATGCGGCGCGGCGCCCCGCCCGTCGGTCAGCCCGGTGCCGAGCGCAATCGTGCCCAGCACAGCGATCCGGGCTCTGTTGCGCTGCCAGTTCGGCCTGGAGGCCTTCCGGCCGGGGCAGGAAGAGACCATCCACGCCCTGCTGGCCGGGCGCGACACCCTGGCCGTCCTCCTTACCGGGGCCGGCAAGTCGCTCGTCTACCAGCTCGCCGCCCAGATCCTGCCCGGAGCCACGCTGGTCGTCTCCCCGCTGCTGGCCCTGATGCACGACCAAGCGCAATCCCTGACCGAGCGAGGGATGGAGGTGGGGATCATCAACAGCACACTCACCGAGCGCCAGGCGGACGAAGCGCTAAGACAGGTGCAGCAGGAGCAGGTCAAGCTGCTCTACGTCACGCCGGAGCGGTTTGAGGACGAGGCGTTCATGGCCCAGGCTCAGAGGATGGAGGTCTCCCTGCTGGTAATCGACGAGGCCCACTGCATCTCCGAGTGGGGCCACAGCTTCCGACCGTCGTACCTGGCGCTGGGGAGGGTGGCGGAGCAGCTGGGACGCCCCACCTTGCTGGCCCTCACCGCCACGGCCACCCCCTGGGTGCGGCGGGACATCACCGAGCGGCTGGGGATGCGTCAGCCGGCGATGGTAGTGCGGGGGAGCAACCGACCGAATCTCTTCCTGGAGGTGCTGCGCGTGGAGGAGGAGTGCCAGGACCGGCGAGTCTTGCAGCGCTTACTGACGGAGGCGGCCGGCCCGGAGCGCTACGGCGAGCCACTGGCCCAGGAGCTGACCCGGGCGATGCAGGGGAGCGGCATCGTGTACACGGCCACCACGGCGGCGGTCCGCGAGACGGCGGCCTGGCTCCAGGAGTGGGGCATCGCCGCCGATTACTATCATGGGCAGCGCCGCAAGGGCGACCGAGAGCGCGTGCAAGAGGCGTTCATGGACGGTGACTTGCGCGTCATCGCGGCGACCAACGCCTTTGGCCTGGGGGTGGACAAGCCAGATGTACGCTTCGTCATCCACCGCGACATCCCGGCCAGCGTCGAGGCCTACTATCAGGAAGCGGGCCGGGCCGGGCGGGACGGGAACCTGTCCCGCTGCGTCCTGATCTACCGCCCCGGCGACCTCGGGCGGGCCGCGTTTCTGGCCGGCACCGGCCACCTGAAGCGCGAGGACGTGATGCGGGCGCTCGACACCCTGCAGGCCAGGCCGCGGGGAACGGTGCGGGACCTACAGAAGGCCACCGGGCTGGGGCGCGGCAACCTGATGCGCCTGATCGAGCTGCTGGAACGCCAGGGGATCGTCGCCCGGCCACGTGGCGACGGGGAGACGCCCACCGCCGAGCGCCCCGGTGGTGGCGCGCTGGGGGGCATCCACCTGCTGCGCCCGGACGTCCATCCCGACGACGTGTCGCTCAACGGTGAGGCGCGCCGGCTAGCCTACGAGCACAGCCGGCGGGAGATGACGCGGGGCTACGCCGACCTGAACGACTGCCGTCAGGAATACATCCTCAGCTACTTTGGCGAGACGTATGATGCCCCATCCTGCACCATGTGCGACAACTCCGTGCGTCATAGCCAGAGAGAGGCCCCGCCGGCGTCCCGCCCGGAGCTACCGGCCGGCAGGGCCCCTCAAGGCTCGCCCTTCGCCACCGGCGACCGGGTGGAGCACGTCGCTTGGGGTGCGGGGACGGTCCAGCGCCTCAGGGACGATGCCGCGACGGTGCTCTTCGACGCCTCCGGATACAAGACGCTGGCGCTCCCCGGGGCGCTGGAGCAGAATCTGCTGCGCCGGCTGCAGTAGCACGTTGGGCCAGCGCCCGCCGATAGGGCTACCCGGCCCCGCGTCGGTCCCTCCCCAGCGCCCCGTGAGACTGTCCGGAAGTGAGTGCATCTAGGTGAGGGCGGGCCACAATTCCCCAGGGCTCAGAGAGGAGCGCGCAGCCATGACGGAGAAGGTCGAAACAGCGTCTCTGCGCTTGCACGTCAATGGCGAGACTCACGTAGTGTCGGTCAGCGCGGAGCGCACGCTGTTGAGCGTCTTGCGTGACGACCTGGATCTGACCGGGACGAAGTACGGCTGCGGCGAGGCGCAGTGTGGCGCCTGCATCGTCCTGCTGGACGATGATCCCGTCCCGGCCTGCGCCCTGCCGGCCGCGTCCGCCGTCGGCAGGGCGGTGCTGACGTTCGAGGGGCTGGCCAAGGGGGGGGGGGACGGGGAGGGTGACCGCCTGGGAGCGGTGCGGGCGCCGCTCGACGGGGAGGGATTGCATCCCGTGCAGCGGGCGTTCATCGCCGAGACGGCGATGCAGTGCGGCTACTGCACCCCGGGGATGATCATGCAGGCCGTGGCGCTGTTGCGCCGGCAAGCGCGACCGAGCGACGCGGAGATCGTGCACGCCATGAACGGGAACCTGTGTCGCTGCGGCGTGTACCCCCAGATCCTGCGCGCCGTGCGTCGCGCGGCCGAGCTGCTGGCGGTGCAGGGGCCATGAGCACCGGACCCGCTGGCGGTGGCCCAGGAGGGGCGGTGGCGGAAGGGCATCCGACGTCGATCCGAGACTGGCTCGAGATCGGCGCCGACGGCGTGGTGACCGTCTACACCGGGAAGGTGGAGGTGGGGCAGAACATCCGTACCTGGCTGGCCCAGGCGGTGGCAGACGAGCTGGGTGTGGCCCTGGACGCCGTGCGCCTGGTGATGGCCGATACCGGGCGCACGCCGTTCGACCCCGGGACGTTCGGGAGCCGCTCGACGCCGGGCATGGCGCCGCTGCTGCGCCGGGCCGCGGCGGCGGCGCGGGAAGTCCTCCTCGATGTGGCGGCCGAGCGGTGGGAAGCCAACCGTGACGACCTTCAAGTGCAGGGTGGGCGGGTGGTTCACCCGGAGACCGGCCAGGCCCTGCGGTTCGGGGAGCTGGCGCAGGGGCAGGCGCTGGCCGCGGTGGTGCCGGACGACATGCCCACCTTGCCGCGAGCGTCCTGGCAGCTTTCTGGCACGTCGGCGATGAAGGTGGGGGCCGTGGCGCTGGTCACCGGGACGCATCGCTACGCCTCTGACGTCAAGCGGCCGGGGATGCGTTACGGCAAGATGCTGCGCCCGGCGGGATTCGGCGCCACGCTCCAGGCGCTGGACGTGCGCGGGGCGGAGGCGCTCCCCGGCGTGCTGGTGGTACAGGAGGGCGAGGCCAATCTATCTGGTCTCTCTGGGGCGGGCGCGGCCCCTCCCGGCGCAGCGGGGCTGGCCAGCGTGGTCGGAGTGGTGGCAGCGGATGAAGGGACGACGACGCGGGCGGTGGCGGCGCTGCGGGCGCAGTGGGAGGTCCCACCACAGCCGGCGGCTGGCGAGCTGTTCTCCTACCTCAAGACCCATCCGGCGGACGAAGACACCGAGCGGCGCTTCGCCGGCGGGCCACAGCACGTTGCCGGGTCGGTGGAGGAGGGGCTCGCAGCCGCCGACTACACCCTGCGTCAGACCTATACCGCCGCCTACATCGCGCACGCCCCGCTGGAGACGCGGGTGGCCGTGGCGGAGTGGGGGGCCCAGGGGGAGCTGACGGTGTGGACGGGGACGCAGCGCCCGTTCGGGGTGCGACGGCAGCTCGCGGAGCGTTTCGGCCTGCGAGAGGAACAGGTGCGGGTGATCGTGCCGGATACCGGCTCCGGGTATGGGGGCAAGCATTACGGCGACGCCGCCGTGGAGGCGGCGCTCCTGGCGCGGGCCGCCGGAGCGCCGGTGCGGGTGGCGTGGACACGAGATGAGGAGTTCACGTGGGCCTATTTTAGGCCGGCGGGGGTGATCGAGATTCGGAGTGGGGCAAGCGCGGACGGGGCGCTGCTGGCATGGGAGCACCACACCTATAACGCCGGGCCGGCGGGGATTCGTACGCCGTACGAGGTGCCACACCAGCACGTGGAGAACCACGTCACACGCACCCCCCTCCGCCAGC
>JAUJOR010000025.1 GCA_030447525.1 Chloroflexota bacterium
GGGCGCCCCCCCCGCCCCCCCCCGGCGCCGCCCCCGCGCGCCGGGGCGCCGGGGGCCACCGGGGCGCGGGCTTGGAACGCCCTGGCCGGAAAGCTCACCGACGCCATCCGCGCCCACGACGATCGCCACACCATCGTCGTCCAGTCGCACCGGGCCAGCCCGGAGGCCTTTCGCCACCTCCGCCCAACGCGTGACGCCAACACCCTGTACAGCTTCCACTGCTTCGAGCCCCGCCCCTTTACCCAGCAGGGTCTCGCCGAGGCCGGCGACCCTCCCCGCTTGGTGGCGGAACACCCCCTGACCTACCCGGGCACGATCGACGGCGAGCGGTGGGACCGGGCGCGCCTGCAGCGCCCGCTGGAGCCGGCGCTGGAGTTTCGCCGTGTCTACGAGGTGCCGGTGTACGTCGGGGCCTTCGGAGTCGCCAGCGGGGCCCCCCGCGCCGCCCAGTTGACCTGGCTGCGCACCGTCCTGTCTCTGTGCCGCACCCATGGCCTGGGCTGGGCGTACTGGACATACAAGGGCGGGCCGTTCGGCCTCGCCGCCGGCGCCGGCAGAAGCGGCGCCGGCGTTCGCCCCGAGCGCTACGGCAACTCCCTGGGGGTAGACTACGACCTCCTGGGCGTTCTACAAAGCGAGGCGTGATACCCTCTGTCCAATGCAGCCGGTGGATCAGCAAGCGGTGGATCAGCAAGCCCCCGCGGCACCGGCCGTTCACCAGGACGCGACGGGTGGCCCGTACCTTTCGGTTGCCATCACGGCGTACAACGAGGCCCGCCGGTTGCCTCCCTCCCTCGGTCACATCCTGCCTTACCTGGAAGCCCAGCCCTACAGCTACGAGGTCGTGGTCAATGACGACGGCTCGGCCGACGCCACCGCCGACGTCGTGCGCGACTTCGCCCGTCGCTTTCCCCAGCGCGTCCGGTTGCTGCAGGCCGGCCTGAACCAGGGCAAGGGCGCCGGCCTGCGCCGCGCCGTCCTGGCCAGTTGCGGGCGCTACGTCCTCTTCTCCGACGCCGACTTCTCCACTCCCATTGAGGAGCTCCCGCGCCTGTTGCAGCGGCTGGAGACCGGCGCCGACGTCGTGATCGGCTCACGCATCCAGCCGGATGGGAGCGACATGCGCGTCTCCCAGCCGAGATACCGCCGCCTGTTTGGCAGGCTCTTTCACCGCCTGGCCGATCCGCTCATCGTCCGGGGCATCGCCGACACCCAGAGCGGGTTCAAGGCCTTCCGCGGGGAGGTGGCCCGCGAGCTGTTCCGTGACAGCCGCCTCACGAGCATCATCTTTGACATCGAGGTGCTGTACCTGGCGCAGCGCCGGGGCTACCGCGTGGCGGAGGTGCCGGTGCGCTGGACGAATGCCGGTGGCTCGCGCATGCGCGTCACCCCCCAACACGCCGCCCGCGTCTTCTGGGACCTCCTGCGCGTCCCCTTGCTCCACCGTGAGACGCCGCGTCGTGGCGCGCTACCCCGCCGGGCCACCGGCGCCCCGGGGCAACACCAGCCTGCCCGACCCGGGTGTCCGCCCAAGACCCTCGACCAGCGCCGGGCGGGTGCCGACGGAGGCGCCCCGTCCTCCATTCCCAGCGGTCCCTAGGAGGCTGGGTCACGGGTCGTGCGATAGACTACATCTAGCGTCCTGGCACATCGCCGAAACCCTACATCTAGTGGCATGTAGCACCCGTGACCCAGCCTCCTAGTGGCCAGTCGCCGGCTCACGGCGCCCGGAGCGCCACAGCGGCACCCCTAACCCGTCCGTCCCGTACCCGGTACAAGGAGCGAGTAGAAGAGATGGCACCGACCGACCAGACCGCCGTCGTCGATCCCAGCATGTTCCGCGAGTACGACATCCGAGGCTTCGTCGACCAGAACTTTACCGAGCCGGTGCTCGCCAAGATCGGTAAGGCTTACGGCACCTATCTCGCCGGCCGGGGGGGGGCAGACGCCGGCCCGGGGACGCTGGCCGTGGGACGAGACGTCCGCCTTTCCTCCGCGCGCTACACCCGCGCCCTGATTGACGGGCTGCGCTCCACCGGGGCCGGTATCGTGGACGTCGGGCAAGTCCCTACCCCATTGGTCTACTTTGCCGTGAATCAGCTCCACAGCGATGGGGGCGCGGCCGTCACGGCGAGTCACAATCCCCCGCAGTACAACGGCCTCAAGCTGCGCAAGCGCGACCCGGGCCTGCCCAACGGCCTCCCCCTGTTACCGGACGAGATCCAGGAGGTGCGCCGCCTGGCGCAGGAGGGACCCTACCGCGAGGCCGCCCCTGGCCCCCAGCGCGAGCAGGACGTCGTCCAGGACTACGTGTCTTACGTGCAAGGGCGCATCACCCTCGGTCGCCGTCTCAAGGTGGTCGTCGACGCCGGAAACGGCGTCGCCGGGCCGGTAGCGGTGCAGACACTGACGGCCATCGGCTGCGACGTCGTCCCACTGTACTGCGACCCGGACGGCACCTTCCCCAACCACATGCCCGACCCAATCAAGCCGGAAAATCTACAAGACCTCATCGTCAAGGTCAAGGAGACGGGGGCGGACCTGGGGATCGCCCTCGACGGCGATGGCGACCGGCTTGGCATCGTGGACGACCAGGGGCAGATCCTGGAAGCCGACCGGTACTTGATCCTCCTGGCCCGCAGCGCCTTGCGCGGGCATCCCGGGGGCAGCGTCGTCTTCGACGTGAAGTGCTCCATGGCCCTCATCGAGGAGATCGAGCGCATGGGGGGCAAGCCGGTGATGTCCCGCACCGGCTACCCCAACATCATGGCCCGCCGGCGCGAGGTGCAGGCGGTGCTGGCCGGCGAGCTCTCCGGCCACATGTTCTTCAACGACCCGGTCATCGATTTCGACGATGGGACGTTCGCCGGAGCCAACCTGATCCAGGCCCTCTCCCAGGAGCAAGGGCCCCTCTCCGCGATCGTCGCCGGGCTCCCCAAGTACTACTCCACCCCGGAGGAGCGCTTCCATTGCCCGGACGACCAGAAGTTCGCCGTGATCGACCAGCTGCGTGACGCCTTCCGCGCCGACCCATCAGTCAAGGGGATCATCGACCTGGACGGGGCGCGGGTAACGCTCGAAGGGGGCTGGGGCCTCGTCCGCGCCTCCAATACCGAGCCGGCCCTGACCACCCGCTTCGAGGCCATCACGCCAGAGCGCACCGAAGAGATCCGCCAGGAGTTCATGCACCGCATGGCCGGGATCCCCGCCGTCGACCTGACCCGCAGCGGCCACTAGCGCCAGCGCCGGGGCTGAGGACGGCACGGCATACCCCTTGCCTAGCCAGTGGTGACTACGCCGGGGAGATCGCGATATGGGATTGCTCGAGCGGCTAGCCGGCGCGCTCGGTGGACGGCAGCTCTCCTAAGAGGGCGGGGCCCCTGGTAGCAGCCCGGTGGCATCCTGGCGCCATCGCTTCGGGGCGCCAGCACCCACCGCACCCGCCGGTGCCGGCTGGGCCTCGTTGAGCCCGTTCTTGAGCTCCCGCACGAAGACGTTGGGCGCGGCCGGCAAGGGCTCTTGTTGGTAAGCGAAGGCGTTGTGCAGGTGGATGCTTTCATCCGCCTCGCACTCCACCTCGAACCAGGTGACGAGTGGATGGGCACGTAGCCAGAGCACCACGTCACGTAGCACGTCCTCGACGAACTTGGGGTTAAAGTACCCCTTCTCGGTGACGTACTTCTCGTCCTCCCGCTTCACCAACGGATAGATCTCGCAGCTGCCGAACCGCTCCAGCTGGGCGATCAGGTCTTCCAGCCAGAGATACTCTCGCGGCACGGTGCGGAGCTTCACCCGCAGCCAGGCCCGTTGGTTGTGCGCCCCGGCGGCGGAGATCTCCCGGCTGCAGGGGCATACCGTGGTGATAGGAATCTGGACGCCGACCACCAGATCGTAGCCTTCCCGCTCCGAGAGCGTGGCGGTGAACTGGCAGTCGTAGCCCATGGTGCTCACCTGCCGGCTCACCGGTGCCGCTCGGGGCAGGAAATACGTGAAGCCGACGTGGATCTGGGCCTGATCGGCCTCCAGGCGCCCGCGCGTGTCCTCCAAGATGCGCTGCAGCTGGCCGGTCGCCGACGGCAGATCCTTCCACCGCTCCAAGATCTCCACGAAGCGGCTCATGTGGGTGCCCTTGTAGTGTCGGGGCAGGTCGACGCTCAGCTGGATGTGCGCCAGCACCGTCTGAATGGCCCCCGACTGCTCCTGGATGCGGAACGGGAGCTGCACGTTCTTGACGCCGACGCGCTGGAGATCGACCTCTCTCTGATCGGCCCCTCCCTGGATGTCCTTCATATCCTGCCCATTCTACCGATCATCTCCAATCCGGCGGCGCAGCGGCCCCATCCGGTGGACCTGACGCAACTCCCCTGGGTGCCCCGCGTTATGGTGACTGAACGTGCTAGAACAGATGCGCTAACATGAGGCGCACAGGGGCCGGAGGCCAACGCACTGCCCGCGCCCCTCGGTGGCCAGGGAACGGGTTGGCCTGTGCCGTGACGCGTCGCCGCTCGAGCGCGCCGGTGCATCAGGCGAGCCTTTTGCAGGAGTGGTCATGAGACCGGACACCATCGTTATCCGGGGGGCGCGGGAGCACAACCTCAAAGGCGTGGACGTGGTACTCCCGCGCGATCGTCTCGTCGTCCTCACCGGCGTCTCCGGCTCCGGCAAGTCCTCCCTGGCCTTCGACACGCTGTACGCCGAGGGGCAGCGACGCTATGTCGAGAGTCTCTCCGCCTACGCCCGTCAGTTCCTCGGGACGCAGCAGAAGCCCCAGGTTGATTACATCGCCGGGCTGTCTCCGGCCATCGCCATCGAGCAGAAGACAGCCTCCCGGAACCCCCGCTCTACGGTGGGGACGGTGACGGAGATCCACGACTACCTGCGCGTCTTGTACGCCCGCGTGGGACACCCCCACTGCCCTGGCTGCGGGCGGCCGGTAGGGGCGCAGTCGGCGGAGCAGATCGTCGACCAGGTGCTGGCCCAGCCACCCGGCTCGGAGTGGCTCCTCCTCGCCCCGCTGGCCCGCAATCGCAAGGGGGAATACCAGGACCTCTTCGCCAAGGCCAGGAAAGACGGCTTTGCCCGAGTACGGGTCAACGGGCAGGTCCGCTCCCTGGACGAGCCGATCAGCCTGAACAAGAAGCTGAAGCACCTGATCGACCTGGTCGTCGACCGCATCCGCCTCCCGGCACCACACCCGGGACAGGCGGGCAGCGAGCGAACGGGCAGCGAACGAGAGGGCGACGAAGGCATCGACCGCGCCCGATTGATGGACTCGGTGGAGACGGCCCTGCGCTTTGGCGACGGCTCCCTGGTTCTGGCGCCTTATGGGGGTAGTTCGAAGCCTGAAGACGATGGTGCGGCGGCTGGAGGGGGAGGTCCGGCACCGGACGGCGTGGGACCCCACACCGGGGAGGTGAAAGGCGGGGCTTCCGGCGGGGGACTGAAGGGCCTGGCCGCGCTGGCCGGAGACCTGCTCTTCTCGGAGAAGAACGCCTGCCTCTACTGCGGCCTGTCCTTCGAGGAGCTCAGCCCGCAACTATTCTCCTTCAACTCCCCTATCGGGGCCTGCCCGGAGTGCCTCGGCCTGGGCTCGACCCTGGAGGTGGACGTGGCCCTGGTGATACCAGACGGCTCCAAGTCCTTACGTCAGGGGGCCATCATCCCCTGGGGGGAGCAGGAGGACGAGCGCGACGCCGATACGTGGGGCGAGCGCTACCGCGCCCAGGTCCTCACCCACTACGACATCCCCGCGGACGTCCCCTTCGACCAGCTCAGCGCCGTCCACCAGGACATCCTCCTACACGGCGGCAAGGGTGACCGTATCAAGGTCACCTGGCAAAGCAAGAGTGGCTCCGGGGGCTCCTGGTTCTCGAAATGGGAGGGGGTCATTCCCCGGCTGCGCCGCCGGCTCAAGCAGGCCAGCTCGGACGGGATGCGGCAGCATTATCTCCAGTACTTCGCCCAGCAGCCTTGCCCCACTTGCAGGGGGGCCAAGCTCAAGCCCGAGGCACGGGCGGTGACCGTAGGGGACAAGAGCCTGATCGACGTCGAGCACCTCTCGGTGGCCGATGCCCTGACCTTTTTCGAGCGCCTGCAGCTCCCGGCGCGTGAGAAGACTATCGCCGACGAGCTGCTCAAGGAGATCCGCGGGCGCTTGCAGTTCCTGCTGAACGTCGGTCTGCATTACCTGACGCTTGACCGCCCCGCCCCCACCCTTTCCGGAGGGGAGGCCCAGCGCATCCGCCTGGCCAGCCAGATCGGCTGCGGCCTCGTCGGCGTCCTCTACATCCTGGACGAGCCTTCCATTGGACTGCACCAGCGGGACAACGAGAAGCTCATCCACACCCTGGAGAATCTACGGGACATCGGCAACACCGTCGTCGTCGTCGAGCACGATATGGAGACCATGCAAGCGGCGGACTACATCGTAGACTTCGGCCCCGGGGCCGGCGTGCACGGGGGCCACGTCGTCGCCGCCGGGACGCCGGCGGAGGTGGCTCGGGCCACGGAGTCCCTCACCGGCCAGTACCTGAGCGGCGCGCGCGCCATTCCCGTGCCACCGGAGCGCCACCCCACAGGCGACGCCTGGCTGACGGTGCGCGGGGCCCGCGAGCACAACCTCAAGGACATCACCGTACGCTTTCCCCTGGGGGTACTCACCGTCGTCACCGGCGTCTCCGGCTCCGGCAAGTCCTCCCTGGTCAACGAGATCCTGTTCAAGGCCTTGGAGCGCGACCTGATGCGGGGGAGCGTCCGGCCGGGGCGCCACGACGCCATCGAGGGGCTGGCCCAGCTGGACAAGATCATCGCCATCGACCAGGATCCTATCGGGCGCACGCCCCGCTCCAACCCGGCGACGTACGTCGGCGTCTACGACGACATCCGGGCGCTGTTTGCCCAGGTGCCGGAGGCCCGCATTCGGGGCTACAAGCCGGGGCGCTTCTCCTTTAACGTCAAGGGGGGGCGCTGCGAGGCCTGCCAGGGCGATGGGCTGAAGCGGATTGAGATGCAGTTCCTGGCCGACGTCTTTGTCCCCTGCGAAGTCTGCCAGGGCAAGCGCTTCAACCGCGAGACCCTGGAGGTCAGGTTCAAGGGCCAGAGCATCGCCGACGTCCTGGGGATGACCATCGACGAGGCCGCTACCCTGTTCGAGAACGTCCCGCACGTCGCCCGCATCCTGGGGACGATGATCGACGTCGGGCTGGGCTACATGCACGTGGGACAGCCGGCGCCGACCCTCTCCGGAGGGGAGGCGCAGCGGGTAAAGCTGGCCAAGGAGCTGTGCCGCCCGGCCACGGGGCGCACCCTGTACGTCCTGGACGAGCCGACTACGGGGCTGCACTTCGCCGACGTCCAGAAGCTGTTGGACGTCCTGGGGCGCCTCGTGGATGGGGGCAACACGGTGGTAGTGATCGAGCACAACCTGGACGTGATCAAGACGGCAGACTGGATCATCGACCTGGGGCCCGAAGGGGGCCACGGAGGCGGGCACCTCGTCGCCCAGGGGACGCCGGAGCAGGTGGCCATCACCCAGGGATCGATCACCGGCGAGTTTCTCCGCCATGCCCTGGCCCCGCCGGCCCGCCGGCAAGGTGAGACACCAGAAGGTGAGACACCAGATGGTGAGACACCAGATGGGGTCCTGGCCGTGACCCCGGAGAGCATCAAAGGGCTGCGCCAGACTCTGGGCCTCTCGCAGGCCGAGGCCGCCCGGGCCATCGGCATCTCCCGTGGCCTACTGGCCGAAGCCGAGCGTGGCCGGCGCGCCGGCGAGCGCACCCTGACGCGCATCGCCCTCGGCCTGCACGACCTGGCGCCCCTCACCTCGGCGTAATCCGTCCCGACGTGTCGCCCGACCAATACACACGTGCCTGCTATCGTATACACATCCTGTCGACCGGCGACGGGAGAGGCATGATGCGCACGAACATTGTGATCGACGACGAGTTGCTGCGCCGAGCCACGGAGTTGACCGGGCTATCGACGAAGAAGGCGGTGGTGCAGGAGGCGCTCGAGGACCTCGTGAGGACCAAGCAGCAGGAGCGCGTCCTAGGGTTGCGAGTCAAGATCCATTGGAGCGGCGACCTGGACGCGCTGCGCCAGGAGCGGCGCTTCGCTGGCGCCGCTGGCGCCGCTGGCGAGGTCGGTGACGACTCTACTTGACACCAGGGTGTGGGTGGACTTCTTCCGCGGCACGCCGACACCACAGGTAGCCCTCCTGGAGGAGGTAGTTCGGCAGGGTCGAGCTGTGCTAGGCGACCTGATCTTGTCCGAGGTGCTGCAGGGGATTGAGGACGAGCGGGAATTCACTCTCGTTCATGACCAGCTGATGGCGTTCCCCGTGCTTTCGATGGGAGGGCCGGTCCTGGCCGTGGCGAGCGCGCGGAACTATCGGCGGTTGCGGCGGCAAGGGTTCACGGTGCGCAAGACCATTGACTGCTTGATCGCGACATTTTGCATCGAGAACGGGCTCGTGCTGCTACACAACGACCGTGACTTCGATCCCTTCGAGCGCGCGCTCGGCCTGCGGGTGCTCCACAGCGGAACCTAGGCAAGCCCTGGCGCCGCGGTGCGGGTGGATCATCTCATACCCCTGAGTCATCGCCCCCCCCAGATACGAGGGATATACTCTAGGGCAGGGGAGAAGGGCACCTAGCAGCATGCGAGTGATTCGGGCGCGGACCTATTCCGGCTTCTGTGGTGGCGTCAAGCGGGCCTGGAATCGCGCCGTCAAGGCCGTGGATGCGACCGATGAGACGGTCTTCCTATCCGGCAAGCTGATCCACAATACCCCGGCGATGCAAGAGTTGGCCGGGCGGGGTGTACGCGCCCTGGAAGAGTCGGACGTGGCCCAGGGTATGGCCGGCAAGACTATCCTGATGCGGGCCCATGGGGAGGGGCCCAAGGCCTTCGAGCGGGCCCGCGCCCTGGGTCTCAACGTCATCGACGCCACCTGCCCCATCGTCACGGCGGTGCAGAAGATCGCCCTGCAGCTGGAGGGGGAGGGCTACCAGGTGATCGTCTTCGGTCACCGCGACCATCCCGAGGCCAAGGCGACGGTCGCCTACACCGAGCGCGGGATGATCGTGGAGTCCGCCGCCGAGGCCCGTGGGCTACCCCACTTTGCCAAGCTGGCCTCTATCGCCCAGACTACGATGCTCCAGGCGGACTACGTCGAGCTGGTGGAGGTGTTGAAGACCAAGGCCGACCTCTACGAAGACCGCGGACGGATCTGTGGCTGGACGCTCCACGCCCAGGACGAGGCCGTGGAGCTGGCCAAGGGGGTGCAGGCGATGGTCGTCGTCGGCGGGCGAGACAGCTCCAATACCATCCAGCTGCTGCGGGTCTGCCAGGCCCACGGCCCGGCGTACCACGTAGAGACGGCCGCTGAGCTACGGGAGGCGTGGTTCGAGGGCCTGGACACTGTTGGCGTCGTCGCCGGGGCCTCGACGCGGGAGTCGGACATCCAGGCGGTGATCGAGTTTCTCACCCCCCTGGGGTCCGACGTCGGCGACCCTGAGCCCGTCCTGGCCTGAGCCGCCTCGCCCCGGGGGCCGCGCCCGCGCCGCCGGCTATGCCGACGCATCCGGCCCCCGCATCCGGCCTCGGTGGGGCCGACACCAACGCCAGAGTGCATCCGCCGGGTCGAGAGGGAGCGCGGATGCCTGTGGCAACATATCAACTCCCGATATGTTGCCCCGTGAAAACATCGCCCGGCGGGGCGCTATAATCCCTGCCCATGCCCCCCATCACCACGGCCCTGGGCGTGGACACGCCGGCAGAGGTAGCAGCGCGCTGCCAGGCCCTGATCGAGGCCATCGAGCATCTGGCCCCCAGCCACATCCTCTGGCTACCCAGCAGCACCCTCAAGTCGGTCATCGACCACGTCGAGCGGCGCGCTGGCGAGGGGGTCTACGTCTCCGTGCCCCTGACCCGGGAGGAGGAAGGGATCGGCATCGCCGGCGGGCTGGTCCTCGCCGGGGCCAAGCCCCTGCTCATCGTGCAGGACAACGGCCTGGGCAACGCCCTGACGGCGCTGACCACCTTTGCCCAGCCATATCACCTCCCCCTGCTGCTGATCGTCTCCCAGCGGGGGGGGCTAAACGAGTACAACAGCATGATCCACACCCTTTGCGAGCGGGTGGACGACATCCTGGGCGCCGCCGATCTGCGCCACTTCAAGTTGGACGAGCGCGTCCCTGTCCAGCGCTGGGCGACGAGCGTCGTCGCCGCCTGGGAGCATGCCCACATGACCCACCGCCCGGTCGTCGTCCTCTGCAACCTCCTGTACTAGTGGGTCAAACCGCATAGAAATGGTGCTCGCACCAGATCAGATCATCGCCAGTCAAATGCAACGTGACCCACTAGGATCTACGCGCCGTGTAACGCCTCGCCCGGCACGGCGTCGCCGGCTGGGCGGTAGACGCACCGCAAGGGCGTCCCGGCGACACAGCCGTCAGGCGTCTTACAATTGCCCCAGGTCACTTGAGTATGCCTCCACTGTCACGCTTCGACGCCCTGCAGAGCATTGCCACCGAGTACCCCACGGAGCCGATCGTCGTCGCCCTGGGGACGATGGTGCGGGAGATGCTCCTCGTCGGCCGGCGGGATAACCACCTCTACGTCCTGGACTCCATGGGCCTGCCGGCGGCCATCGGCCTGGGCATCGCCCTCGCCCCGGCGGCCCGGCGCTTTGACAAGGTGATTGCCATAGAAGGGGATGGCGGTCTCCTGATGGGCTTCTCTACCCTGGCTACCATCGGCCTGCTGAAGCCGGAAAAGCTCCTCCTCGTTGTCCTGGATAACGGGGCCTACGCCGCCACCGGGATGCAGCGGACGGCGGCGCCGGCCGTTGACCTGTGCGGCGCCGCCGAGGCCTGTGGCATCCGCGCCCATAACGTCGACGCCCCCGAGGACCTGGAGGCCGTCCTGCGTGGTAGCCATCGCCGCCCCGGCCCGGCCCTCCTCCGCGTCGCCATCAACGAGCAGAACCGCTCCGCCCCCTACTTCCTCCCAGACCCGGTGGAGCTGACCCTCACGTTCCAGCGCTACCTGGCCGGACCCACCACCTCCCCCCTGGCCGCACCCGCTTCGGGGCTCGGCGCCGGCCTGAGGGGAAAGTCCACACCTCACGGCCCCGCCGGGACACCCCCCGCCGCACCGTAACCGGGTGCCGGCCCTGGCCTTGGGGTAGCGCTGAGACGCGTCGCCGGGGCCGGGGCGCCGGCCGGGACGCCCCCAACCACACCATCTATCAACGGGCGTCCTATAGGCGCCGGGGCCGGGGCGCACGCCGGCGCAACAACGTGCGCGTCCCGGCGGAGTTGCGCCCCGGCCCCAGCGACCACGGCTGCCATACCACTTATCCACATCCTGTCCACAACGCGAGACGCCGCCCCGGCCCGCCCGTTCCAGGCGCAGGAAGAGAGACGACTGGGACACGATGCTGGCCACTGAGCACGCCGCCCGCCTCCTGAGCCGCCTGACGGTCATCGTCCAGGCCGTGGACGATGCCCTACAGGCCGTCGAGGCCGTGGACGAGGCCGGCGGGGTCACGGCAGGGGAAGAGCGCGCGCGCTGGCTGCCGGGGATCAAGACGTCCCTGCGGCGCATAGAAGTGGAGTGCGCCGAGCTGCGCTACGCCGCCCTGGAGCTGCGCGACGGGCTCCCTTCTTCGGAGACCCTGCAGCCCCGTCTCCTGGAGTAGGCCCGCCGGGGGCGGCTCCGCGCTCCCAGCCGGCATCACCCCAGGAAGGGCCGGCGCTCCCCGCCTTGTCCCCGACACCTCAGGCGTCCTGCGCCGGGGGGCTCGAGGCATGACGCACGACAGCACGCACCGAAAGAGAGACACCTATGCCCAGGATGGCCACCACGTCTGCCCATCAACCTGAACCCACGCCGGCCGCCGGGGCGGCCGGCCAGGAGAGTGGGGCCAGAACCGCCGGGGGTGGCGAAGGGTTCCACCGGCCGACCGTCGACTCACGTATCGCGCCGGCCGGTGGCGATGCGCCCGACCCGGATGACGAGATGATGGGGGAAGCCCCCGCCAACGCCATCCCGGAAAGCCCCTTCGGGGGGCCCGCCGACCCGGCTCCCCTCCAGAGTAGGGTCCTCTCCCCCGAGGACGAGCCCGCCGCTGGCCGGCCGGAAGCGGAACTGCCTGCCGGGCCGGCGCCGGCGGGGAGCTCCTTGAACCGCATGGCCCAGTTGCGTCGACTCGTGCGCCAGGACGGACTCGACCCGGTCACGGCCGCCCAAGAGTTGGGCGTCGACCCCATCATCGCTCAGCTCTGGCTGCGCCTGCCGGACGATCTCTGGCCAACCGGCCAGGAGGCGTCCCAGGGCGACGTTGTAGGGGTTCCAGGGACGTCTCGCGGGGCGCTACCACCTCCCGGCGTGCCTCTGGGCGGGCTGCGCCGCGTCTTGACCTGCCGGGTGCCGTCGCCGGCCATCGACCGGCTGCGGACCGCCGGGGGGACGATCGTCGAGGGAGCGGCGGCGGCGCTCGAAGCCGGGCTGGGACAATCCCTTCCGCCCGTTGCCCCCGGAGGCTGGCGCTTTCCCCGGCGCCCGCTGGCGGTACCGATCCCGGCGGAAACGTATACGGCGGTGCTCCAGCTCGCCCAGGACGCCTTCCGAGGAGATCCCCGTGACGCCGCCGGCTGGCTCATCGCCCGCGGCACCGGCATACCCTTGCCCTTGCCTACCGAGGACGAGCTCACGGCCACCCCCAGCTGGAGCGCCTTGCCCCCCGCGGAGCGCCTCGTGACCACAACACCCGTGCGGTTTGTCGTGCCCCCCCGACGTCGCCCGGAGACGCGCGCCCCCTTGCCGGCCGACGACAGCGCCCCGTCAGGCGAAGAGCTCCGCCGCCGGCGCGACGCCGCCGGTCTCTCCCAGCGTGACCTGGCGGCCGCCTCAGGACTATCCCGCGGACTGGTGGCCGAGATCGAGCGGGGGCGGCGCCGGCACGTCTTGACCCGCCTCAAGCTGGCCGAGACGCTCGCCGCCGTGGAACAGAACAAGCCGGCCCAGACCGCAACGTAAGTCACAGGGCCGAAGTGTCAGCGCATCCGCCTACACCTGCCTGGCTCCGAGCCAAGGTGGGACGCCAGCCACAAGCGTGACGCTTCCTGGGGCTGGAGAGACGGCACCTTAACCGGGCTTAGGGCCTGCCCTCGGCCCGGTTAAGGTGCCTGCCTGGGCCGAGTGACGGATCCTTCGCTGCGCTCGAGGGCACGCTCTGAGCGCAGCGAAGGGATGACAAGGCACACGGAGCGCGTGAAGGGATGACCGTGCCGGCAGAGCCCGGACGCCGATCTCGCCTGGTGCTCAGCAACCGCGACGCGCCTGATAACTAACTCATTAGTAGGCCCGGGCGACGATCGCCCGGCGCTGGGCCGGGGCGCCGCACCAGGCGCAGGGCCCCGGGTCGGTAGGGGCCGGATGGTAGCTCCCGTCATGGTCTTGCAGTGGGAAGCAGCGGATCGTGGCGCGCGTCGCCTCTTGGATGGCGGTGGCACAGTCGTACTGCTCGCACCAACGAGCCAGGGCGTATCCCTGCGCCACCGCCAGCTCCAGGGCGGCGCGGTCGTCCACTGTTTGCGTCCGGCTCTCTTGGATGGTGCGTGCTCGGGCAGCCAGATCGGCCTGTAGCCCGGCCAAGAGAGCTTGCACCGCGCCGGTGAGGCCGGACAGCGGGATGGGTCGCTTCTCACCGTCGTGGCGGGTCACGGCCGTGGCTTGCCCGGCTGCGAGGTCGCGCGGCCCGATCTCCAGGCGCAGGGGCGCCCCGCGGCGTTCCCAGTGGAAAAACTTGGCCCCCGGACGCAGGCCCGGCCGGTCGTCCAGCGCCACGCGGTAGCCGGCCGCCGTGAGGTCGCGCCGGGCCGTCGCCGCCGCCTCGTCCACCGCCTGTGTGGCGCCGGCGTCCCGCCCAGAGACGGGGACGATGGCCACCTGCACCGGCGCCACCGCGGGGGGGAAGATGGCCCCGCGGTCATCCCCGTGCACCATCAGCATCCCCCCGATAACTCGGGTGGTCATGCCCCAGGACGTGGCGTACGCCGGGTGAGCCTCCCCGTCTTCCCCCTGGTACGTCACGTCGAAGGCCTTGGCGAAGTTTGCCCCCAGGTCGTGCGACGTCCCGGCCTGCAGCGCCCGGCCGTCCTGCATCATCGGCTCCAGGGTAAACGTGGCCACGGCGCCGGGGAAGCGCTCGTGCGCCGGCTTCTCGCCGACAATCGGGGCCATGCCTACCACAGTCTGGAGGAACTCCTCGTAGACGCCGAGCATGGTCAAGGCGAAGTCCCGCGCCTCCTGCGCCGTGGCGTGGGCGGTGTGTCCCTCCTGCCACAGGAACTCCGTTGTGCGCAAAAAGGCCCGCGGGCGCTTCTCCCACCGGACGACGTTGGCCCACTGGTTCAGCAACATAGGCAGGTCGCGGTGGCTGCGGATCCAGCGCCGCAGGGTGGCCCAGATCACCGTCTCCGACGTGGGGCGGACGACCAATGGCTCCTCCAGCTCCTCCCCACCGCCGTGCGTCACCACGGCCAGCTCTGGGGAGAAGCCCTCGACGTGCTCCGCTTCCCGAGCGATATAACTTTGCGGGATCAAGAGGGGAAAATAGACGTTCTGGACGCCGCGGCGCTTGAAGCGGGCGTCCAGCTCACGTTGGAAGATCTCCCAGATCAGGTACCCGTTGGGGCGGAAGATCCAGCACCCCCGTACAGGGGCCTGATCCAGGAGCTCCGCCGCCGCCACGATATCCTGGTACCACTGGGCGTAGGCGGTCGCCCGTGGCGTGATCGGCCCGTCCGCCCCCTGGCCGTGCTGCTCAACCATGTCCCACCAGGAGTATACCGGCGACCCGGCCGCCTCCTGGGCCAGGCCCCCAATCGCTCGAAGGCCGGTTGACCCAACGCTACTTCCCGTTGGTCTCGCAATCGCAGGCCTGCCCGCCGGCGCCAGGCTGGGGATTGGCCGCCATCCCCGCGGCCACGGTGGCGCGGACACGGATCTGCGCCTGGGCCGTGGCCTGCTCCGGACCGCCCCCGATGGCCGCTCGGTCGCTGCGCACGGCCACGCCACAGCCGGCCATGCCCAGGGCCAGCAGCGTCGCTCCCATTGCCCGCCTCGGGCTCATCGTTCTCTCTCGCTTCGCCGGTGGCCGGCAGCGCCGCCCGCCGGCAGAGGTGCCTGCCCCCCGGTCACTCCACCAGGGTCGTGCCCGCCAGGGCCGCTCGCGCCAGGGTGGCCAGGGCCACGTCGTCCATCGGGGGGTGGTGTAAACCGGCCCGCACGTCGCGATAGTAGCGCTGCACCGGATGGGTGCGTGCCAGGCCGGCGCCGCCGACGACGCGCATCGCCTTATCGGTAATCTCCACCGCCCGGTTCGTCACCACGTACTTCGCCGCCCCCAGCAGGGGCAGGAGGGCGGACCGCCGGTGCGGGGCCTCGAGCCAGGCCTCGGTTGTCCCAAAGAGGAGGGCACGGGATTCCGTCAGCGCCACTTCGATCTCGCCCAGCAGACGCTGCACCGCGGGCAGCTCCCCAATGGACTTGCCACCGAGGGGCTGGGGCCGGCGCCGGCGGGCGAAATCGACGGCGGTATTGCGCGCCGCCCCGGCCACACCCAGGTAGACGGCCGGGATCAGGGCGGCCCAGCCGGCCCCCTCCGCCGGCGGCCGGGCCGGGGCAGTCCCGTTCGCCGGCGGAGGCGCCCCCGGCGACGACGGTTCCACGGGAGCGCCGGGGGCGGGCGCCCCGGGGGCCGCGCCGTTCGACCCGCTGTATGGGCGACGCGAGAGCAGCGCCGCCGCCGGGACGCGGGCCCCTTCGAGCACCAAGTCATGACTGCCCGAGCCGCGCATCCCTACAGTGTCCCAGGTCTCCTCGATACGCAGTCCCGGGAGACCCCGCTCCAGCAGGAACTGCCCTGCCTCCGGCCCCTGTGGGGTCTCGATCGTCGCCGAGACCATGATGAAGTGCAGGGCCGGGGCCATCGTTGTGTAGGTCTTCCGTCCGGTGATGACGAACGACTCCGGCTCACCCGAGCCATGCGGCACGGCAGTCGTCGTCGGGCGTCCGCCCCGGCTGGGGCTGCCGGTCTCCGGTTCGGAGGCCGCCGAGTTGATCAACGCCCCATCACGGGTCACGGCCTGGGCGACGCGGGCGTAGCGCTCGCGCGTCCACCCGCCCGCCTCCCCTGCCTCCCCCGCCAGCACGGCCCACCCTAAGCGCCCCAGGATCGAGAGGTGCATGCTCGCCCCCAGGGCCGTAGAGGCGTCGCCGCGGGCAAGGCGCTCCTGAGCCAGGGCCATCTCCAGGATCGAGGCGCCCCCACCACCGAACTCCCGGGGGATCGTCAGCGCCAGGTAGCCGCTGGCATGCAGATCGGCGAAGTTCTCGTGGGGGAAGCTCCCCTCACGGTCGTGCTCGAGGGCACGGGTGGCGAAGCGGTCGGCGAGGCTGCCGGCCAGGGCCACGAGTTCTTCCTGCCGCTCGGTCTTGGGCCACCACATTGCCTGTCGGTGGATTATAGTTGCGCCGGCGCGCTTGGCGTGCCGGTCTGTACCAGGCTCAGCTTGTATCTGAGATCCAGCCTGAGATCAAGCCTCAAGGGGACCGCCCATCTAGCGGCGGCCACTCACACGGCGGGAGGGAACGCGCGAAACATGGCATCCAAGATTGCGTCGGTGACAGTCCAGCTCTTGCGCGATATCCCGACGCCGCGGGAGCTGCGCTTCGCCTGGGCCCCGGGGAGCGTTACCCGCGCCACGTCCGTCCTCCTGGTGCGCATCCGCACCGAGGACGGCCTGGAGGGGATCGGCACCGGTGGCGCCCCAGACGCGACACGCAGCATCGGTCAACAGCTCGTTGGGAGTGACCCCTTCGCCACCGAGCGGCACATCCGCCTGCTCCGCCGGGGAGGCAACGCCTGGGGGATCGAGGTCGCCCTATGGGACCTCATCGCCAAGGCCTGCAACCAGCCCCTGTACAAGCTCTGGGGGGGCTACACCGATCGTGTGAAGGGCTACGCCTCGACCATCGAGATCGGCACCCCGCAGCAGCGGGCGGAGGATGCCCGGGGGTTCTACGAGGAGGGCTTCCGGGCCATCAAGCTCCGCCTGCACAATGACACCCTGGAGGAGGACCTGGCCCTGGCCCGGGCGGTCAAGGACGCCGTCGGCGACCGCATGGAGCTGATGGCCGACGGCAACCAGGCCCAGACGGCGGTGACCCCGTCCGCCCAGCCGGGAGTGATCTGGGACCACCGCCGCGCCCTGTACACCGCCCGGGCCTTGGAAGAGATGGGCTACGTCTGGCTGGAGGAGCCTCTCTCCCGCTACGACTTCGACGGCCTGGCCAAGCTGAACGCCGCCGTCGCCCTGGCCATCGCCGGCGGGGAGAACAACCGCTCGCTGCACGAGTTTCAGTGGATGCTGGAGCGGGGCTGTTACGACATCCTGCAGCCGGACGGGCTGGTCTCCGAAGGGATCGGGCAGCTGCGGAAGATCGCCGCCCTGGCCGAGGTGCGTAACAAGCTGTGCGTCCCCCATCACGGTGGGGGCGGGATTGGCACCTACGCCCACCTGCACTTCTCCGCCGCCGTCCCCAACTCCCCCTGGGTAGAGCTGATGCGTGACCGGCCCGGGGAGTTCCCCTGGCCGGCGCAGCTCATCCCAATGGCGCCGATCATGGTGGGGCCGGACGGCTACGTCCCCCTCCCCTCCGGGCCGGGCCTGGGGATCGATCTGGACGAGGACTTTGTCCGACGCTACGCCGCCTGACCGGCGTTCGGCGCACGTCCCGGCGACGCTTGCCCTGCACAACCCAAGGCCCACCAGGGTCTGACCGACAGGACCTACGCCGCCCTCCAATCTGGACCTGGGCACCGGCCCCAGTTTGGAACTGCGTGCCACCTGTCACCTGTGCCTGAGAACGGGACCCGGAGGGCTACGTCTGCCGGTCAGGCGGGGACGAGGCTGAACTCCTCCACCAGGTCGGCGTCTTCGTCCACCTCTGCCTCGCTCTGCATGCCAATGACGATGGCGTCGACGCTGGGGAGCCCCAGGACGTAGCGGATGGCCCGGCGCCGGTCTCCGGTCAGCTTCCCGGCGCCGACCACCTTCATGCCATAGATCCCCTTACCGGCGTCGTGCATCTCCTGCAGCACGGGGAGGACTTCATCCGGCGGGGCGTCCATCGAGACGCCGGCATAGTTGATGCGGGCCAGGACGACCTCCACCCACGGCTGGCGGGCCGCGTTCTGGAAGGCCCCGAAGTTGTGGCAGCTGACTCCCACCGCCCGAACCAGCCCTTGGCCCTGCAAGCGGCTCAGGGCGTCCATGCTGGCGGCGTAGCGCCGGGGCCAGTCCGGCTCGGTAAGGCAGTGCAAGAGGACGACGTCCAGGTAGTCGGTGCCCTGCTCGCGTAGGAACCGGTGGACGTCCTCCTCCACGCCCCGCGGCGTGCGGGAGGTCGTCTTCGTGGTCACCACCACGTGCTCCCGACCTACCTGGCGCAGGGCCTCTTTGACGTGGGCATGGGAGCCGTACTCGTCGGCGCTGTCCCAGAACGTGATGCCCCGGTCATAGGCGTAGCGTAGAAGGTGGACACAGCGGTCGAACCCCAGCCGCGTCTGGTTGGAGCGCCCGCCCCAGCCGTTCGTCCCTGTGCCGATGCACAGTCGGGAAACCTCTATCCCGGTGTTGCCGAGCGTTACGCGTTGCATAACCGCACCTCTCTCTTGCGTCTCCAGCGCGTCACTACCGTTCGAGTCCACATTGGTGTCCACAAGTGTACGCGGCCAGGGGCCGGCGGGCGCGCCCGCCGGCCCCTGGCCGGACGGCGGCAACCCCGCCGGATCTGACCTTGATTGGGCTGGGGCAGGCTAACACGACAACAAGGCTTCCACCACCTACGGGGTGATCGCCGGCGATCGGGAAACCCTCGTTGCAGGAGTTGCAGGACTACAGGGAGGTGGACAGGTCGCGGACGGTGGCGGCGAGGACGTCGGCCAGCTCTTCCAGCTCGTTCTCGGCGATCACCAGGGGCGGGGCGAGTATGACGCTGTCGTTACGGTAGCGGGTGAACACCCCCCGGCGCTTCATCTCCGCCACTACGGCCCCGGCGCTGCCGGGGATAGCCCCTGGCTCGAGCTCTACCGCCCCCATCAGGCCCAGCCCGCGTACCTCCCGCACGGCGGGGGCATTGCGCAGCTCGGCCAGGCGTCCCTGCAGGCGCGCCCCCAGGCGCGCCGCCCGGGCAACGAGCCCTTCCCGCTCGATGACGTCCAGGTTGGCGTGGGCCACGGCGCAACAGGTGGGGTGGGCGGAGTAGGTGTAGGCGTGCATCCACTTCACCTCCGGTGGCTGGGAGTAGAGCACGTCCCGGATAGCGTCCGAGAGGACGACGCCCCCCAGGGGGAGATAGCCGGAGGTAACCCCTTTGGCGAAGCAAAGGATGTCCGGGACGACGTTCCACTGCTGGAGCCCCCAGAAAGTCCCCGTGCGCCCGAAGCCGGTGATCACCTCGTCGGCAATGAAGAGGACGTCGTAGCGGTCGCAGATCTCCCGGACGCGTGGGAAGTAGTCCGCCGGGGGCGGATAAACCCCCCCGGCCCCCTGCACCGGCTCGGCGATGAAAGCGGCGACCGTTTCCGGCCCTTCGTCCTGGATCAGCCCCTCCAGGGCCGCTGCGCTCATCGCTGGGACGTGCCGGAAGTCTGGTGGGAGAGGCCCGAAGCGCGGATGGAAGGCCGGCAGGGCGGTGGCGGCCATGGCCCCCATGGTGACGCCATGGTAGCCGTCTTCCCGGGACACGATCTTGGTCTTCTCCGGCCGACCCTGCAGGTGCCAGTAGAAGCGGGCCGTCTTGATGGCCGTATCGTTCGACTCCGCCCCGCCGGTGGTAAAAAAGGTTGTGCGCAGCCCTTCCGGGGTCAGCCCGGCCAGGCGCGCTGCCAGGGTGATCGCCGGCTCGTTGGACGACCCGGCGTAGGCATTGGCAAAGGCCAGGCGCTCCATCTGCCGCGCAGCGGCGGCCGCCAGCTCGCTCCGGCCGTGTCCAACGTTGACGTTCCACAGGCAGGAGAGGCCGTCGATGTACCGCCGGCCCCGCACATCCCACAGGATAGCCCCTCGGCCACGAGCGAAGACGACCGGATCGGTATGGTCGGCCGGGTGGTGCTGCGGGTGCAGCAGGTGCGCCTGGTCCAGCCCGACCAGGGCCTCGTAGGGTAATGATTCCGCCGGCGCCGGCACCTCAATCGCCATGCCGCTCCTCCATCCGCCTCTTGATCGGCCCCGTCTTCATCTGCTGGATCGTTTGTGCGTCGTGAGGCGTCAAGCGCTGTGACGGGGGGTGCGCGCCGCCCGGCGCGCGCTCCCAGCCAGTCTACGGCGGCGCCGCCCTGTGGTGCGTATGGCACCATAGGCCACCAGCGCTGTCCCATTGCGTCTCGTGGCGCCCCCCTGCCGACATGCCGGTAGGTCGCTTTGCCGGTTGGACGCGGATGGGCGTGCCGAGTCCAGGAGCCGAGTCCAGGAGCCGAGTCCAGGAGCCGAGTCCAGGAGCCGAGTCCAGGAGCAAGGAGTAGACGCACATGGCCGCCACCGCCCAACCACCGTCCGCCACGCCGGGTTCCCCATCGGTGGGGAACCCACCGATGGGGAGCCCCGAGTCCATCGCGTCGCGGTGGCTGGGACGAGAGCAATGGCAGATCCCCGGGCGCGTCGTGTACGCCGGCCGGGGCGCCGGGCAGGTCAATCCCCAGGACCCGACGCACGCGGCCTTGCTGGCCCAGCGGATCGAGCTGTCGGTGGCGCCCTTCAAGGACGGCACCGGCAAGGTCACGCCGGAGGTGGCTACGGCCGACGTGGTCATCTCCGGGGGCGTGCCCCTCGGGGGGGCGGAGTTTCGGCAGCTGCCCAAGACGCGCCTCCTGTTGCGGCCCTACGTCGGCTACGACGACATCGACGTTGACGCCGCCAGCGCCGAAGGCATCCTCGTGGCCAACGTCCCAGATGCCTTTAGCGAGGAAGTGGCCAACCACGCCGCCTGTCTCATCCTGGCGGCGAACCAGCAGCTCCTGATCAGCGACCGCTATGTCCGCAGCGGGGAGTGGGAGCGGCGCCGGGGCCGGCCGGACTGGAAGCCCCCCATTCACCGCCTCTCGGTGCAGACGCTGGGGATCGTCGGCTTCGGGACGATCGCCCGCATGGTGGCGCAGCGTGTCGCCCCTTTCGGCTACCGCCTCCTGGCCTTCGACCCGTATCTCTCCCAGGACGTGGCCGATCCCTACGGCGTCACGCTCGTCCCCCTGGAGCAGCTCCTGGCCGAGGCAGACGTCGTAACCGTCCATACCTTTCTCGCCCCATCGACGCGCCATCTCCTTAACGCCGAGCGCCTGGCCCAGATGAAGCCGGGGGCATACCTGGTCAACACCGCCCGCGGGCCGGTAGTGGACGAGGCCGCCCTCGTCGAGGCCCTGCGCTCCGGCCACCTGGCCGGGGCGTCCCTGGACGTGATGGAGGTGGAGCCCCTGCCGGTCAGCAGCCCGTTGATCGCGATGGAGAACGTCATCCTCACGCCGCACATGTCCAGCTCCTCGGTGGAAGGGGCACAAGCCCTGCGCCGACGCATCGCCGAGATCGCCGGCGACGTCGCCTTAGGACACCTGCCGGAGCGCCACGTTGTGGTCAACAAAGGGCTCTACGACCAGATTGCCGCGGCCACCGGGTTGACGGCCAACCGGCCCCCAGCGGGCCAGGGCTGAGAGGGCAGCGGGGAGGGGCCGGGGGGCTAGCGTATCGTACGGCAGGTAGGCCGGCGGGTCGGCCCAGGCCGAGTCACCACACCCCTGCGGGCGAGCCAGCAGCGGGACAAGAGGAGGACAGGGGATGGAACGCACGCTGCTCCTGGAGTTTGTGCGAGTCACCGAGGCCGGCGCACTGGCTTCGGCTCGTCGTATGGGCCGGGGGGACGGCACCGGCGCCGACCGCGCCGCCGTGGAGGCCATGCGCCGGGCGATGGACGAGGTGCACATGGACGGCACCATCGTCATCGGCGAGGGGGAGCGCGACGAAGCCCCCATGCTGTACATCGGCGAGAAAGTGGGCGGCGGGGCCCAGAACAGCGCGCTGAACGGTCCCATGGGCGGCGACGCATCTCCCGGCGCGTCCAGCACCGGCACCAATGGGGCCAGCGCCGGTGGCGAGAACGCCAACGGCCTGGGCGACGCCACGGAGGTGGACATCGCCGTCGATCCGCTAGAGGGCACCAACCTGGTGGCCCGGGGGGCGGATGGGGCCATCTCGGTGCTGGCGGTGGCCGAGCGGGGGGGGCTGCTCCACGCCCCGGACATCTACATGGAGAAGCTGTGCGTCGGGCCCACGGCCGCCGGCAAGGTGCGCATGGACTTCCCCATCGCCGCCAACCTGCGCATCATCGCCGATAGCCTCCGACGGCGCGTCGAGGACATCACCGTAGTGATCTTGAGCCGCGAGCGGCACCAGCCGCTGATCGAGGAAGTGCGCCAGGCGGGGGCGCGCATCCGCTTGATCGGCGACGGCGATGTCCTGGCGGCTATCTCGGCGGCCATCTCGGGCACCGGGGACCACTGCGTCATGGGCAGCGGGGGGGCCCCGGAAGGGGTGCTCACGGCCGCCGCCCTGCGCTGCCTGGGGGGCCAGATCCTGGGGCAGTTCGTCCCCCGCAACGCCGCCGAGCGCGCCCGCTGCAAGGAGATGGGGGTCGATCCGGAGCGGGTCTATGACACCGACGAGCTGGCTTCAGGCAATCTGCTGATGTTCTGCGCCACGGGGGTGACCGATGGCGCCCTGCTCAAGGGCGTGCGCTACTTCGGGGGCGGGGCACGGACGCACTCCCTGGTGATGGCCCTCCAGTCACGCACCGTGCGCTTCGTGGACACGGTGCACATGTTTGATCCCGAGGCCATCGGCCACGTCCGCCTTTGACCGCCCGGCGTGTCCCGCCGCAGACCTGGCGCGCGCGGGCGCTCTCCCAACATCTACCATCTAAAGGCTCATTCGGAACGTTGTGCGCCCCATGGGCCGACCGCTGCCCCTGGCAGGGATTGGGCCAGAGGTACTGAAAGAGCCTTAAGCCCCTCGTGTGGAAGTCTTCCGCCCCCCTGCCGGGAGCGGTGAGCCGGCCAACCGTACGGTCACAAGCGTAGCGTTGAAAAGTGAACGAGAAAAGGCGCGTCACGGCGGCCGGCTTGCTGCGTATGAAGGCCCGTGGCGAGCGGATCACGATGCTTACTGCCTACGCCTACCCCACGGCGCGCCTCTTCGACGCCGCCGGGGTGGACGTCTTGCTGGTGGGGGACAGCCTGGGCATGGTGGAGCTGGGTTTTGACTCCACCGTGCCGGTGACGATGGACGACGTGGTGCACCACACGCGTCCGGTGGCCAGGGCCGTGACCCGCGCCCTGGTCGTGGCTGACCTCCCGTTCATGAGCTACACCACCGGTCGTGAGCAGGCACTGCAGAACGCCGCGCGCCTGATGCAAGAGGGGGGTGCCCACGCCGTCAAGCTCGAGGGGGGCAAGGCCTTCGCTCCCACCGTCACCGCTCTCGTCGAAAGCGGCATCCCCGTCTTCGGCCACCTGGGCTTGACCCCGCAGTCCATCCACCGCTTTGGTGGTCACCGGGTGCAAGGGCGAGACCAGGCCTCGGCCCAGCGCCTGGTGGGGGACGCCCACGCCCTGGAAGACGCCGGGGCCTGCGCCATCGTCTTGGAGCTGGTTCCAGCTCCTTTGGCGCAACGGATCACCACAGCGCTTAAGATCCCCACCATCGGCATCGGCGCCGGGCCTGACTGTGACGGTCAGGTGCAGGTGATGCACGATGTCCTGGGGCTCGTTCCCCCCGGGGGCCACATCCCCCGTCATGCCAGGCCCTACGTCGACCTCGGCTCGATCATCCTGGACGCCGTCCAGCGTTACCTGGTCGATGTGCGGGCAGGGAACTTCCCCACCGCCGCCCAGAGCTTCACGATGGAAGATAGCGTCCTGGCCGCCCTGGACGAGGCCGCCCGCCTCGTCCCGTCGGCGCCCCGCCCCGGTGCCATCCCACCGTCCACCGTGCCCCCCGGGGAGTGAAGCTGAGCCTCACCTGGCACCAAGGGTGAGACCTGTACGCAGGCCGGGTAGGAGCTATCAGGGTTGATCAGGGTCATGTGAGGGTAAACCCTCACTCCCGGTGCAAGGTGAAGGTTGTTTCTGGTTAAGGTCAGGGGTGGTCAACGACGGTGCAGGTGCTGGGGACGATCAAGGGATTTCGGGCGGCGCGTCGTGACGCCGCCGGTCCGGTAGGGCTGGTGCCGACGATGGGCGCCCTGCACGCCGGTCACCTGTCCCTCGTCCGGCGCGCCCGTGCGGCATGCTCCACCGTCGCCTTGAGCATCTTTGTCAACCCCACCCAGTTCGGCCCTGGGGAGGACCTTGCCCGCTATCCCCGCCCTATTGAACGCGACCTCCAGCTGGCCGAGGATGCCGGCGTCGACCTGGTCTTTCATCCCTCTGCCGAAGAGATGTACCCGCCTGGTTTCGCCACGTTCATCGAGGTCGGGGGCCCGGCATCGCGCTGGGAAGGGGAACACCGCCCCGGCCATTTCCGGGGCGTAGCTACGGTTGTGGCCAAGCTCCTCGTTATCACCACCCCGCAGCAGGCCTTCTTTGGCGAAAAGGACTTTCAGCAGCTAACCGTCGTTCGCCGGATGGCGGCCGACCTCGCCCTCCCAGTGGAGATTATCGCTTGCCCTATTGTGCGAGAGGCTGATGGCCTGGCACTCTCCTCGCGCAACGTCTATCTCTCGCCGGCTGAGCGACCCCACGGCGCGGCGCTCTATCGGGCCCTCCAGGAGGGGCGCCGGCGCGTAGCCGCCGGGGAGCGTCAGGCATCCACTATAAGGGCGGCGATCCTGGCTGTGCTCCGAGAGGCGCCGGGAGTGCGCCCGGAGTACGTCGCCATCGTCGAGCCGCAATCTCTGGAGCCGTTGGAGCGCATCGAGGGCCCGGCGCGGGCGTTGATCGCCGCTCGCTTGGGGAGCGTCCGCTTGATCGACAACGTCTCCCTGGCGGACGAAGGTCTCCTTTGATGGACAAAGTCTCGCCGCCGGACGAGGGTCTCGCTTGGCAGGGAGCGCCCCGTTGCCGGCGGGAGATCGTCATACTGGCGGGAGATCGTCATACTATGGTGCGGCGGGATCTCCTAGACCAGTCCGGCGGCTCCCTCTGGGGAGATCGTACGGCCGTAGTTCTCCATCGCCAGCAATACCTTACCGGCAGGGACGCCTCATGCAGCAGACCCCCTCTACAGTGACTGAACCGGCCCCTTCCAGTTCTCCCTCTCCGGCCACCGACGGGGCCTCCGGCGCCGACCTGCCCCGGCCGGAGCACCCGCGCCCAGATCTCCAACGTGACTACTGGATCAACCTGAACGGCCGCTGGCGCTTCTTCTTTGATCCACTGAATCGCGGCGAGCAGGAGCGCTGGTACCGGTTCACTCATCCGGCGGTGGCGTCACGCACCGGAGAGGTCATCAACCCGGTAGATGACCCGTTCGTCGCCGAGATCACCGTCCCCTTCCCCTGGGAGAGCCGCCTGTCCGGCATCGGCGACTCGAACTACAAGGGTGCAGCCTGGTACCAGCGGACGATCGAGGCCCCTCGCGACTGGGCAGAGACGGGCAACACCGGGCCGGCATTACCGGTAGGCGCCCGGCCGGAGGTCGGTCTGGTAGACGGCCACTCCGATATGGTCTCGCCCGATGCCCCGATGGGCGTCGCCTTGGCGGATACTACCGGCCGACTCCCCTCAGCTCAGCCAGGGACGCGCCCGGAGGCCAGGTGGCGCCGGCGCCCGTACCTGTGCTTCGGCGCCGTGGAGTGGAACGCCAAGGTGTGGGTCAACGGACGCTTTGTCACCGAGCACGACGGCGGGTACACCCCTTTTGCCGTCGACCTCGCTCCATACCTCCGCCCCGGCGTACCGGCCACCCTTACCGTCCGCGTCTGGGATGCCTGTGACGCCGACACACCGCTGGGCAAGCAAGCGGATGAGTGGTACACCCACTCCGGCGGGATCTGGCAGACGGTGTGGCTGGAAGGCCGGCCGGAGGCGTATGTCTCCCAGGTGCACGTCACGCCTGACCTGGAAGCAGGTCGTGCCTCCTTCGCCGTGAGCGTCGCCACGGCAGCCAACGCCTCGCCTGGCCCTTTCCGCCTCGCCGTTGCGTCCGCCGACGAGTCCTTCCCCGGCGGGGAACGGGTGGTGGACGTGCAGCCGGGGACAACAATTGCCACGCTGGAGCTGGACATCCCGTCCCCGCGGGCCTGGTCGCCGGAGGACCCTCACCTGTATGACTGCGTGGTGACCCTGACCCGAGATGTGGGTCAAGGTGAAGGCGCTCCGGGCGCCGAGCCTCCCCCGGCCGACCGCATCAGCACGTACTTTGGCCTGCGCACCATTACCACTGCTCGCTGGGAGGGTAAGCCGTACGAGTACGTCTTCCTGAACGGGGAGCCGGTCTTTCTGCGAGGGGTGCTCGACCAGGCCTTCCACCCGGAAGGGATCTACGCCTATCCCTCCGACGACGTTATCCGGGCGGACGTGCAGGCGGCCAAGGACCTGGGGCTCAACATGCTGCGCTGCCACATCAAGATCAACGATCCCCGCTACTACTACTGGGCCGATAGGCTGGGCATGCTGGTGATGTACGACCTCCCCTCGGCCAGCATCTATACGCCGAAGGCCCGGGCCAACTGGGAGCGCACCTTTCGTGACGCCCTGGCGCGTGACTACTCCCACCCCTGCATTTTCGCCTGGATCCTGTTCAACGAGACCTGGGGCCTGGAGGAGCACCAACGCCCCGAGGGGTGGTCATGGGTCAAGGAGATGTACTACCTGACCAAGTCCCTCGATCCGACTCGACTGGTGGAAGACAACTCCCCCTATCTCTACGATCATGTGACGACTGATATCAACACCTGGCACTTCTACATCGCCGACTATGAGCGGGCCCGGCGCCACGTGGAGAACGTCGTCAGCCAGAGCTTTGAGGGCTCGCCTTACCACTACGTCGGCGGTGTGTACGCCGACGTGCAAGGCGCGGACGCCTACCGGCAAGGGACACAGCCCCTGCTGAACAGCGAGTACGCCGGGATCTCGGCCTGGGGTGGCGACCGGGACGTGTCCTATACCTTCAAGTTCCTGACCGGGGAGCTGCGCCGGCATGACATGCTCTGTGGCTACGTCTACACCGAGCTCGCCGATGTGGAGTGGGAGCATAACGGCTTCCTCAACTACGATCGCACGCCCAAGGAGTTCGGCTACGAGCACTTCGTCCCCGGCATGGGCGTGGCCGACCTGAACGGGGCGGACTTCGTCGGCCTGGACTGCCCCCCTGCCAGACCCTGCCCCCCGGGAGCACCTTTCGCGCCACCCCTTCCTCTCCCACTGGGACCGGCGCCCCCTCGCCGGCGCCCGCCTCCGCTGGCGGGTCAGCGCCATCGACCGCTTCGGGGAGCCGCAGACCGTCGCGGAGGGGGAGCGGGCGGTGGCGCCCCGCCGCTATGGCGTGACCGTGGTGGAGCCCATTGAGGTGCGCCTCCCGGACGAGCTGGGTCTGGTCACCGTGGCCTTCTGGCTGGAGGACGGGACGGGGGCGGTGCGGGCGCGGAACTACGTCAACGTAGACGTCTACACATCTCGCCTCGACCTCACAACGGAGCGGACGGAGGGGAGTCTCGTCCTCCGCTTCGTCCCCGGCGACTTTATCGGCTCCAGCTGGCTCGACCCGCGTATTGGGCCGCGCGGGAGCAAGTTCGGGGCAACCGGCGCCGGCTGGGTGGATTACGCCATCGGCTTGCCGGATGACCTGGATTTGCAGCACCTCAAAGGCATCCGCCTCCGGTTCGAGGCCGGCGCTCGCACGGCGCACACCCGTGTGGACTGGCGAGACACACGGCACATGCAGCAGGGAGACTATCCTCAGACAGAGGCGCGTAAGGTGCCCACAGAGATTGCCGTGTGGGTCAACGGGGTACGCATCGGCACGGCCCGCCTCCCCGACGACCCGGCAGACGCCCGCGGCGTGCTTAGCCTGCACAACAGTGACTACTGGGAGGCCGGCTCCTACGGCTTCCTGACTCCCCTGGAGGCAGGCGACGCCCTCACCCGGCGCATCGTTGACAACGCCCAGGGCGGCCGGCTGATCATTCGCTTCGAGGTGCCTCAAGGGCCGGGTGCCGGTGGGCTGAACCTCTACGGGAACCGCATGGGAGCCTACCCGGTCGGTCCTACCGTCTTTCTGGATACGTAGGGATTTCTGCGTCCCGTATCGAGGCATGCGCCAGACGCTCCACCCGGGACTCCAGTCCTACGACTCCTCGGCCGCTCGCTTGAACGCCTCCTCGTCGAGCTCCAGGCCCAGGCCAGGCTTCATTGGCAAGGTGATGTAGCCGTCTTTGAGCTCCAGAGGCTCCTTGAACAGGCCGTTGAGGCGTTCGTTCACGCCGGTGAACTCTTGGGGCCGGTTGGCGTCCCGCAGGCTAGCGATAAAGTGCAAGTTCGCGGCCGTGCCGATGGTCGGCTGTGTCTGGTGGGGCACCATGTGCTTGTGGTGCGCCTCCCCCAGGGCGGCGATCTTGCGGATCTCCGAGATCCCACCGCACTTGACGATGTCCGGTTGGATGATGTCCACCTGTCCCTGCTGGATCAGGTCACGGAACTGCCAGCGGGTGTACTCATGCTCCCCGGCGGAGACGGGCACGTCTAGGGCGTGGGCCACCTGGGCGTAGCCGGCATAGTCGTCAACCATCACCGGTTCTTCGAAGTGGTAGATCCCCAGGCTTTCGAACTTCCGCCCCTGGATGATGGCCGTAGAGGGAGAGTAGCCGTTGTTGGCGTCGAAGCTGAGGGGCACGCCGTCTCCCGTCAGCTTCTTGCACTCCTGAAACATGGCCCAGTCTTTATCCGGGTCGACGTCCACCTGGTAGCCCCAGTCCATGCGGATCTTGATCGCCGTGTAGCCTTTTTCCAGGTGGTCGGCCACCACCCGGGCTTGCTCCGCCGGCGTGCGCCGCGCCCCGCCCCCCAGGCTGGCGTACATGCGCACCTTGTCTCTGTAGCATCCCCCGAGCAGGATGCAGACGGGCTGGCCGGTGACCTTGCCAAGGATGTCCCACAGGGCGATGTCCACCCCGGCGATGGCCTCCAGGTGGGCACCCATCACCCCTAGCTTGTACGGCCGGTAGAACATGGCCGTCCACAGCTTGTCGATCTCCAACGGGTTCTGGTCGATGCAGATCGGCCGCAACACCGTATTGACGAAGTGGGCCAGCACCTGGGCGTTCATCGGGCTGCACTCCCCGATGCCGGTAACTCCCTCGTCGGTAAACACCTGCACAAAGATAGACCGCCCGAAGACGATGGTGGCCTTGACGTCCGTGATCTTCATCCCGCCTCCCCTTCCCCAGCCTCTGGCATCCGGTGTCCGGTACCCAGTGTCCGCTACCCGTTACAGCCGGCGTCGCCCCCTATCCTACGGTAGACGCCGATGATCCAAGAAGCGTAGAGCAGGCCGGCTTCCTAGTCACGAGCGAGTCTTGAGCCAATGCCGGCGTGGATGGACAAGTCGCAACGTGGGACCGCCTGGCAGGGCGAAACTGCCCGGCGACGCTGCGGATCAGTCCCCCGGGAGACCGAACGTGCGGAAGAGGTCGACGGCGCGTCCGTGCGTCTCGGCCACGACGCTCGCGGCCGGACGCCCCTCCAGGACGGCGCGAAGCATCCCGGCGCCGAAGCGCAGCGCCCCGATGGCCTGCGAGGCGGCCGTCTCCGGCCCCCCATTGCCCGTGGCGCTGACAAACCCGCCGTCACCCAGCTCTTGCCGGAAGCGCCGGGCCTGATCGATCCACGGCGCCCCGGTGAGGCCGGGGTCATCCCATCCGGCGTTGTAGGCCGGGAGGGCGAATCCACCGCCGGCGCCCCACAGGGCGCGCTGCGTCCCTGGGTCGAGGAGGGCCTCCAAGAAGCGCTCCGCCGGCTCGGCCGGGGCGCCGCGGGGGAGCATCCAGGCCGCCCCACCGCCGACCGCTCGCGGCCGGGCCGCTGGGCCGGGGGGCGTGCGCAGGTACAAGGCCTCCCCGAGAGCGTCCCCCGTTCCTCCGGTCACGCCCCCCGGCGTTCCCGGGGAGAGCAGCGCCCGCTCGGTATAGGTGTACGCCGTCTCGCCGGCGAGGAAGGCGGCGTTCTTCGCCTCGTCAGTCCACTCAAGGGCCGCGGGGTGAACGCCCCCCTGCAGGGACGGACCGGCCAGGGCGCTGGCCAGCCATTGGAGGGCCGCCACCGTCTGCCCCGAGTCCAGGGCGACACGCTCCCCCTTGAGGTCGACCAGGCCTCCGCCCCAAGCATGGATCGCCCCCCAGCACCAGGCATCCACGTCCAACGTATCCGCCCCCCCGATCCCCCAGGCCCAGGGGGCCACCTCACCGGGGGGCCATCCCCCCGGCGCAGGTGGACGACTGTCTGCCCTTCCCCTTTCCACGGCCATCTGGCTCAGCGCCCGGTGGAGCGTGGCGTAGTCTGCCGTCCCGTGCGGGTCGATCCCGGCGACGCGCACCACCGACTCACGCACCCAGTGGCCGATTAGGCGCTGGTACCATGGCACGGCGAACCAGTTCCCGGCCACGACGTGGAGCGTCTCGCCCGCCCGGGGGACGCCGCCGAGCCGGCGCAGCGTCTGGCGCATCAGGCCGGAGACGTCCTGTACCAGGGCCATGTCCCGGAAACGGGCCACCTGGGCCTCTCGCCCCAACAAGAGCACCGCGTCCGGCGGCACGCCGGCCTGCACCGCCACCAGCAGGCGGTGGGTCACCGCCTGGCGGGCGTCGCCCCCCCCGCTCGGCCCAGGCGACGCCCCGCGGAGAAACGTGCCCGTGTCCTGCACCTCTACGCCCATCCCGACTTGCCGCGCTGCGCCGGCGATCACGTCGCGGACGGTGTCGTCCAGTAGCGGGACACCTTCCGGACTGACGACCAGGCGCAGGCGCTGGCCCTCAAAGCGCCGCCCGCTCCCTCCCGGCGTGATGAGAGCGGGGGACAGCGTGCCCGCGGGGGACCCTGCCTCACCCCACGGGAGGGCACACCCGACGGGACTCGTCCCCAGGGCGGCCAGCGCCCCGAGCAGCGCCCGCCGAGTCGCCCGCCGCCCCGCTACTAGACCCCCTGGCCGGCGACGGCGATGGTCAACCATTCCCCTAGAAGGATCAACGTGCGACCGTGAACGGCCGGTCGGTTGATGCGCCGGCCGTTTCACGGTCACCGAACCCGCTCGGCGAACCGGTTCGGCGAGCGCCGGCTCCCACCGTTCCGGCTACCTCGGCGAAGGGCGGGCTTGCCCGCGGCGAGCCCAGAGATGAGCCAGGTTATCGCGGGGCTGCCATCCCAGCACACGGCGGGCTTTGGCGTTGGAGTACTTCCCGTGCGGGAGGTCGGCAAGGATGTGGAAGATCTCGAACGGCGAGGGCAGCTCCGGCGTCTCCAGCGCCCGGCGCATGGCGTGCCCGGCGTCCTCCCAGGAGACGGACATGGCAAAGACGCCCCCGGCCTGGGGCTTGGCCGTCTGGGGATTGACGAAGCTCGAGTACAGTAGCACCGGCACCTGTAGATCGTACTGCTCGGCGAAGAGGCGCACCGTCTCCTGACCCAGGTACTTGGTATGGCCGTACAGCCAGGTGCCCGAGCGGGGCGGGGCATCGTCCGGGACGTCGAAATCCCACCAGTAGCCGGCTGGCCGGTCGTTGGTCACCAGCTGCGGTCCGGTGTGCACCACGCGCCGGATGCCGTGGGCGACGGCGGCCCGCATCACGTGGTAGGCCCCCAGGAAGTTCACCAGAAAGGCGTTGACGGGGTGTGGGCGGACGACGGTGCAGTTGATAATGGCGTCCATCCCCTCGCAGGCCCGCAGCACCTGCTCGGGATCGGTGACGTCCACCGGCATCGTCTCGTGGGGCGGGCCGAGCACCTCCGGGAGGGGCGCCCCCTCGGACTGGGCCTTCCCCTCGGCGACGATCTCGGCAATGGGGCGCAGGTCGGTTAGGCGCAGACGATACGAGGGCGCCAGGACGCGCGCGGTGGCCGCCGCCAGGGGGCCACCGGCGCCGAAGACGACCACGTTACGGATCGGGCGTGAGGGAATGCGCCGGCCTGGTCCCAGGATCGCGAGGTCCCCGGCCGCCTCGGCCACCGACGGGCTAGGCGGAGGCTCGGCCGCGCCCGGGCTGTCCGTGAAGGTGTGTCCCGGTGCGTAGCCCAGGCCGGCATCGCCCCCGGCCTGGGCCAGGGGAACGCGCGTGTGCGGCCCACCCCCGGGGATGTGGTAGACCCACCATCCCTGCCGTGGCTCGCCGGTAGTGCCCGGTGGGCGAGCCTCCGGAGTCACGGTCAGGGCCTTCGTCACCGCTTGCACCGCATCCTCTACATGCAGCCAGCGGGGGTCGTAACGCTGCCCGGCGGTCCCCTCCCCGTCCACGATGTGGCCGAAGCGCAGGCAGACGACCATCAGCGGCTCGATGCGGGCGAACTGCTTGACCGACTCCTCGGCCAGAAAGGCCGTGAGCTGGGAGACGTCGGTGACGTCCGGGAGGGGTTGCCACGCCTCGCCGACGGCCCAGCTCGCCGGGTACCGCTCGAACAAGTCCAGGCTGCTGCCCAACACCACCCGGCGCACGCCGCTGGCCACGGCGGCGTGCAGCAGGACGTAGGTGCCTCGCGTCGCCCCGTCCAGCGCTTCCCGCTCCCCAGCGCCGGCCGGGAGGTCAGGGTACAGCGGCGCCAGATGAATCAGGGCGTCGGCGCCGTCGACGACTCCCTTGGCGAACTCCTCGTCGCGCAAGTCCCCCGCCCCGGCGACGGCCACCTCATGGGTCCCGCCAAGGGCTGCTCTCAGGGCCACGCCCAGCGGACTGTGCCCGCCGGTGAGCGCTACCTTCATCATCTCCTCCTTCCCTCCCCCGTTTCCGCGCTTCGCCAACCGCGGAAGACCGGCCATGGTGAGCGCTGAGTAGTGTACGGTCAGGGCCATCGCCGGATACGGCAGCGAGGGCAGAGGGATGCTGACACCAGTGACCGGCGTGACGGTAATCCTGGCCGACGTGCGCAGCCTGTACAACGTCGGGGCGGTGATGCGGGCCTGCGATGGCGCCGGGATCCGGCGCGTCATTGCCTGTGGCATCACACCCTACCCTCTCGGCGGGCGGGACGACCCGCGGCGCGGGCCGGTGGCGGCACGGGCCGACCGCGAGCTCCGCAAGACCGCCCTGGCGGCCGTCAATACAGTACATGTCGAGTCCGTGGTGGACGTGCATCAAGCCATCGCCCGAGTCAAGGCCGAGGGGGTGGCGGTCGTCGCCGTGGAGCGCAGTCCACAGGCCCAACTCTTGTGGGAGGCCGCCGCCCTGGACGCCCCCTGCCTGGCGCTGGTGCTGGGGCACGAGGTGCACGGTCTGCCTGCCGCCGTCCTCGCCGAGGCCGACGCCGTGATAGCCATCCCTATGCTCGGCGCCGGTACCTCGCTCAACGTCGCCGTGGCCGCCGGGATCGTGGTCTACGAGATCGTCCGCCGCCGCCGCTAATCTCCCAGGACGGCGGGCGCTCTCCTGAGGCCACGCCGGCCCGGCGGCCGGCCGGTGCCCCCCGACGGCGCCCCCCAGGACTCAGACCGCCAGCGCGGCGATGGCCGCTCGGAGCCGTTGCCCGGCGCCCTGGGCGATCACGTCGCCGTGGGCAACGCAGAGGGTCTCCACCTCCAGCGAGGCGATCTTTTCCCGCAGGGAGGTATGGGCGCGGGAGACGTCGGGGGTGTGCTGCGCGCTGGGACCGGAGATGCCCCCTCGGTTGAGCATGGCGTCGCCGGTGAACAGGACCTTCCGCTCCGGCAAGTAGAAGCACAGATGACCGCTGGTGTGGCCCGGGACGGCGATGGCATGCAGCCCCTCGAACACCGGCAGGACATCGCCGTCTTGGAGATGCTGGACGTTCTGCGGCATGGCCGGCTGCTCGACCAGGGCCGCGGCCTCGTCGGCGTGGGCATACACCACCGCCCCGGTGGCCGCGACGAGCTCGGGCACCGCCCCGGCGTGGTCGCCGTGGCGGTGGGTCAGCACGATCCGCTTCACTTGCTGCGCGGAACGGCCGCTACGCTCCAGATAGGCCAGCACCTTAGGCGCCTCGTTGGGGAGGCCGGCGTCTATCAGGGTGATCTCCCCCCCGTCGTCCAGGACGTAGATGTGCGCCGGACTCGTCTCATCGACGTACTCAATACCCGGTACTACCTGCATCCGTCACCCTCCTCTGCGTCTACTACTGGTCGTGGCGCTGCCCCTTGCCGGGGGCCAGACCAGCCTTGCCGGCGGGGGTCCTTGATTAGCACTGCAACATCGCTTTCCAGGTTGCAATACGCAAACCCGGGCAACCGAGGAAGTGTCGTTGCAGTCTTGGCAGGGCCTACCGGCCACTCGGCCCTCGCCAAAGATCCAGGTGCCTTCCGCGGCGATGACGCCGCGGGTCCCTGGGGCGTCGTCGCCGGCCGGTAGGTTACATTCTGGCCCCATATGGCCACCAGCGCTCGTGCAGACGTGAACACGTTGTATCTCGATCTCATCAAGCGCTGCCTAACGCGATACAGATTCGATAGCCCCTACCGGCCGTTGGCTCCCCGGCCCGGAACACTCAAAGCATCGCTCTACAAGCCAGTTCGCCGGCTGCTGGCCTCTTTCGGTCTCGAGCTGGTACGTCAAGCACCGTTCAACCCGGCGGCCCGCGAGCAGGGACTTGACTGGCCCGCCGCCGCCGAGACGATGGTCGGTCTACGACGACTGGACAACGTGCAGCGGTGTGTGAAGGACGTGCTCCAGCGCCGCGTGCCAGGGGACTTTATCGAGACAGGTGTCTGGCGTGGCGGCACCGTCATTTTCATGCGCGCGTTGCTGAAGCTTCATGGCGACACCGACCGAGTTGTATGGGCCGCCGACTCCTTCCAGGGGCTGCCCAAGCCCAGCGGTGCGTACCCCGCAGACGCTGGAGATCGTCACTGGGAGTACAGCACCGACCTGGCTGTGTCCGTAGAGCAGGTGAAGGCCAACTTTGCGCGCTACGATATGCTCGATGACCAGGTCCGGTTCCTGGTAGGGTGGTTCAGCGAGACGTTGCCGGCGGCGCCGATAGAGCGACTGGCCCTGCTCCGGCTTGACGGTGACATGTACGAGTCCACCATAGACGCCCTGCGTGCGCTGTACCCGAAGCTATCTGTTGGGGGGTACGCCATCATCGACGACTATGGCGCCTTGCCAAACTGCAGGCGGGCCGTGGATGACTACCGCCGCCAACATGATATCTCCGAGCCGATCCAGGCAATTGACGGCAGCGGCGTCTACTGGCAACGCGAGCGTTGAGTTGACTGGAAAGCATCCGTTCCCGGAAGAAGTCCGTAGTCCTCCCCGCAGGACGCTCCTTACTTGACCTTGCACTTGCGAGACACGTCTCGCTTAAAGGACTCCATTCATGGGGGATCGCAAAACGCGTGCGTGTGTGACCCGTGCTTGAACTTATAGGGCGTCTTGAGGCGGTTGATCTTCGTCCCGCACTCGTCGCACTTGTTTCCGGCCATAGGCATGATCAGGGCCTCCAACGCCCCGTCTCTCAATAGTAGCCCCAAAGTAGCCCCAAAGAGAAGTCAGCCCCGCGAACCTCTCCCGGAGCCTGCCCGCAGGGTGCCTGCCCGCCGCTCCAGTTTGGGAGGGGGTACAATCTGGCGCGCCCCTTGGGGGGGCGCCAGGCCCACAGCAAGAGTGAATGGTACCGTTCCCCGTCAACGTAACACCCGACGCCCTGCTAGTCCGTTGAGACCGTCGTGAAGCTGTCCATCCTGATCCCGGCCTACAACGAGGAGAACTCTGTTGAGGCCGTTCTGCGTCGCGTCGCCGAGATGGACGTGGATGCCCTCAGGGCGCCGGTGGAGCTTGAACTCATCGTTGTCGACGATTGCTCCACCGACGGCACCACCGGCATCCTGGCCCGCCTCCACGGGGGACCGGCTGAGGCCCCCGGTGACGGTCCCCGGCGGGACGCTTCCCGGCCGCGAGGGGGCCCGCGCCCTACGGGGGCCGCGACTGGTGCGGCAACCGCGACCACTACTCCTCTCGGGCTGGCCGCTGCAACACCTGGCACGCTCGGGACCGGCCGGGCGGCGGGGGTCACCAACGGCGCAGTCGATGGTGCCCTCCCCGGGCTGCGCGTTATCCAGCACGGCCAGAACCAGGGGAAAGGGGCGGCCATCCGCACCGCCCTGGCCGCGGCCACGGGGGACTACGTCATCATCCAGGACGCCGACTTCGAGTATGACCCGGCGGACATCCCTCGCCTCCTCAAGCCGGTCCTGGATGGCAACGCCTGCGTCGTCTACGGTGCCCGGCCACTCGACGGCGCCGGAGGGCGCTGGCTGCTGGACTTCGGGAACCGCGCCCTGACGGTGATCACCAACCTCCTCTACGGCACCCAGCTCCACGACATGGAGACGTGCTACAAGCTCCTGCCCACGAGTCTCCTAAAGGACTTCCAGCTGGAGTGCAGCCGCTTCGATATGGAGCCGGAGATCACGGCCAAGGTCACCCGCAGCGGCTACCGCATACACGAGGTGCCCATCACCTACCGTCCCCGCGCCGGGGGAAAGAAGCTCTCGGCACGCAACGACGGACTCCCCGCCCTGCGAGCCTTGCTGCGCTACCGCACCTGGTTCCCCAAGCACCCACCGCTCCCCGCCCCCACCCCCGCATAGGGTGGCGCGCCTTGGGAGGCTGCGTCATGAACGTCCCGGCGGGGCCCCCATCCCTGCATAGGGAGGTGCGCCGGGGGCAGCTGACCGGGCCTGCCTGACGCCCTTAGAGCGACGCCCTTAGAGCCGGGCCCAGGTCCCGACGTAGCGCTTAGCGCCGCCCCAGGGGGAAGACCGGCTGCAGCATGGCCAGGACGTCTTCCCGGCGCAGCCTGACCCCGGCCGGCGTCCCCGCCGGCAGGCCCGGAAGGGCCCAGGCCCGCAAATGTCCCCCCTGGATCAGCTCCCAGAGGTACGCTGCGGTCACCCGCAGCTCGGCCGCCGCCTCGTCGAGGGTTTGCCAGCCGCCCAGCAGCCCGGACAGGAGTGCGGCTCGACCATCCGGCACCGGCTCCGGGGCCATGGTTCCCTGGGGCGCGGCCCCCTGAGGCAACCCCTGGGGCTGGGCGAAGCTGGGGACGCTGGCCCCCGGCCCCCCAGACACCGCCGCGCCAAAGCCCGGCGCGCCTACCCCTGGCAGCCCTACCCCTGCCACGCCGGCAATGCCCGCGCCCGGGGGGACGGCGGCCTGGGCCTGGGGGACGGCACCCGAAGGCGACCCAATTCCCGGCCTCCCGCCGGCTGCCCCTTGCCCGCTCCCTCCCGGCACTTGCACCACCTGGGCGATCACCTGGCGCAGCCGGTCACGCACCGCCGGCGGGAGGGATTCGTCCCCTAGCGCCTCGGCCACAAGGGTCAGCGTCGCGTCGTCATGGCCAGGGGCACCGCTCCCCCGCGGCGAGAGCCCGGCGCGCCAGCGCAGCTGGTCCAGTTGTGCCGGGGTCGCCCCAACGGCCTCGGCCAGGGCCTCGACTACGGGTTCCTCAGGGGCCTGCCGGTCGCCCCGCTCTAGCTTGGAGACGTAGGTGTGGTGTACCCCGGCGGTGGCCGCCAGCTGGCGCACCGTGAGGCCCCGCTCGCGCCGCAGCTCGTGGAGGTAGCCCCCGAACCCCCCGCGGGGCCGTAGCGGGAGCGGCGCCCCGCCCCTCCGGGGGCTGCCACCTCCCCCGCGCACCCCCCTCTCCCCCGTAGCGCCCGGCCTGGCCCCTTGGCCCCCCTGGCTGGAGCCGGGCCCCAAGGTGTCACTCCCAATGGCATCACCCCGGCGCCCCGGCGGGGCCCCCTGGCCCTCCGTGTCCGGGGCTCCGGTGGCTTGGGTCATCCCGGCGGCCCCCGGCCGGGCACGCGGAGCGGCTCGTGGTGTCTCCGGCTGTGCGGCGGGATCCATCGCTTCGGTTCAATGGGGATTGTAGACGCGGCCGCTGTCGGTCTCCAAGGGGCGCGAGATCGATCACTGGGCCAGGCTCCAGTCAAAGTACGAACCCTCGGCTTTGGGCTCCATCCGGAGACTGATCCAGAGAGGGGGAAGACGGGGGTCTCCACCAGATACGGAGCCGGCGGGAGGCGTCCCTATAATGCCCTCAGCGAGCCGAGACCTTCGCACTTTAACCGGGGACATTCGTACTCCCGGCGGAGGGGTTCGCACCCCTGGTGGAGCCGGTTCGTACCGCACCCGGAGCGGCTCGTACTTGCAGCGGAGCCGCTGCCACAACGCCAGATCAGGCCGCGCCGTTCTGGGGGAGGAATCGTCTCCAATGGTCTCTTTAATGAACTACAACACCACGCCGGTCTCCAGCTTGCACAGGCCCTGGCTCGCGGCCCTGTGTTGGTGGTGTGCTTAAGATGACGTCACCGAAAACGGGAGTCACTCCTTCGGCGCAGAACACCATCCACATCGTCCCGGCCCCAGGCCAGCCCTCTGTCCTGGCTATCGCCGAGATGAACCTGGAAGAGTTCCCGGCGTTCCGGCTGGGCCGGCGATCCAAGCGCCATGACCTCCGCTACACCCGGACACGCAGCGAACCGGACGGGCGCACCCTGGAGCAGGTATGGATCGTGCGAGGGGTAGAGGGCCTGGGCCTGCCAGGCCCTTTCGAGCAGGACCTCTACGTCGCCCTCCTGGTGCTGTTCACCGAGCAAGGCCTGCCGGCGGACGGACGCATCCGCTTCACGCGCAACCGCCTGGCCCAGGTGATGGGCTGCTCCAACTCCGGGCGGGGCTACGAGCTCCTGGAGCAAGGTCTCTCCCGCCTGGCCGGGGCTTCCATTCATACGGAGCACGCCTTTTACCGCCTGGGCGCCGTCGGCCCAGGCGGCGAGCGCACCGGTCCGGCGGAGCGCTTGAGCCTGGACTTCCACATCCTCGAAGAGGTGCGTGTCTACGAGCGGCGCACCCTCGTGGAGGATACGCTCGACTTCCCCACGCCCGAGGCGGCGCGACCGCGAGTGGAGCAGGCCCGGCCCCTGGAGCTGTCCCTCGCCCGGCTGGGCCAGCCCCTGGTGCAGAGCTACGAGCGGCGCTACACCAAGGGGCTGGACGCTACCTTCTATTTCTCATTGGAGCGTCCCCTGGCAAAGCGCCTCTACCGCTACCTGGACAAGGTGCGCAACGGCCGGGGGAGCTTCGAGATCGGCCTCCTGGCCCTGGCCGATGTCCTGGGGCTAGAGTATCGCTACCCGTCTGACGTCAAGGACGGCCTGGACGACGCCCACGCAGAGCTGCAGACCACCGGCTACCTCGCCACGGCGGCCTACACCCCCATGGCCGGGGGGCGCGGGCCGCTCAAGGCCGGTGGGGCCGGCGACAAGGTGGTCTACGGCATCCATCCCCTGTTTGACCGGCGCCCGCGCCGGCGCGCCGGCGCCGCCGGAGTAGCCGGCACGCTGATTCAAGGGGCGGCGAGCGCCCTCGGCCACGGCCTACCGGAGCCCGCCCTCGTAGAGAGTGCCTCGTTAGAGCCCGCCTCGTTAGAGCCCCCGGCGCCGGAGCCTGCAGTAGACAGCCCCCCGGCGCCGGCCGGGGACGCCCTGCAGGTGGAGCTGGAGTCCTTTGGCATCACCCCCGCGCGAGCGGCCGCCCTCGTGGCCGCGCATCCGGCGGCGGACATCGCCGCCCGTATGGCGTACGTGCGCGAGCTGCTGCGTCGTCCGGGTGCGTCGCCCCTCAAGAACCCGGCCGGATTCCTGGCCCGCGCCATCGAGGAAGCCTACGCCGTTCCGAAGCCGCGCCCGGCGCCGCAGCCGGCCCCGGCGCCGCTACCCGAACCGCTCTGCTCCCCCGTCGAGCCGCTGGCAAGGGAGCCGCTCCCCAAGGAGCGGCAAGGGAAAGGGGCAAAGGCCAGCGCCCCGCCCCGGGAGCCTGAGCCGCCGGGCACCGAGGCCGTCCCGGACGAGAGCCCCTGGGGGCGGCTCGCGGCCGCCCTCAAGATCCGGCTCAGTGCGGCCACCTACGCCGCCTGGGTGGCCCCGGCGGAACCGGCGACACCAGGGATCTCAGCTGGGCCAGCCGGCGCAACGCTCGCGGCGAACCCAGATAAAGGTGGCCCGGTGGCGCCGGCCCCGCCGGAGGCCGGCGCGGTGGAGACCAATGAGTCGGTTGCCGGTCAGGGGGCCGGGGCGCCGGCGACCCTTACCGTCATCCTCCCCAGCGCCTTTGCGCTGGATCGCTGGCGGCGCCCCCCGCTCTCCACCGCCCTTCAGGAAGCGGCCCCTGCCCTCAACCTCTCCGTCATCCTGGAGCAGGCGGCAACACCTCAAGACAAACCCTAAACGAAAGCGAAGTCGAAACCCGCAGGGCCGATACGAAGTGCGCTTGCGAGTCTCGTCGTGGAACTGATTTGGACCGGGCATAATCCAGATCATGGAAGTACAGCTTGGCTGCATGAACCGCCCCTGGGCGCAGTTCACTTTCGACGAGGCCCTGGCCGGTATAGCCGCAGCGGGCTTCAGATTTTTCGGCTTTCTGGCCCAGCAACGCAAGATGCTGATCGATGCCACAACCGCGCCGGAGGACGTGGACGCGGCCGTGGCCCAGGTGCGCCGTCACGGCCTGGAGCCCAGGTTTATCCCTAGCTCCATCTCCCTGGACCAGCCCGAGGCAGACGCCGTGGCCCAGGTGCAGCGCCTGGTGGATAACGCCAGGCGCGCCGGCATCCCCGTCCTCCTGGAGATGGGCCACAGCAAGCCCGAGAACTACCAGAAGTACTTCGCCGTGATGCGCCGAGCGGCGCCATATGCCCACCAGCAAGGCATCACCATCGCCCTCAAGCCCCACGGCGGCCTCTCCACCACCGGCGATGATTGCCTGCGGGGGGTGGAGACGGTCGACCATCCGGCCTACCGCCTGTGTTTCGATCCGGGGAACTTGCTGTACTACGCCGGGCAGCGCCCGGAGGTGGAGCTGCCCAAGCTGGCCCCCTACGTCGCAGCCATGTGCGTCAAGGACGAGACCGGCGGCGCCGGCCCCGACCGCTCGGTGAGTGTCACTCCCGGTGACGGCGAGGTGGACTTCCGGGCCGTGTTCAAGATCCTCAACGATCACGGCTTCGCCGGTAAGCCGGCCATCGTGGAGACCCTCGCCGGCTCTACCCTGGACGAACTTAACCGGGAGGCGAAGCGCGCCTGCGAGTACCTTACCCAGGTGCTCCGCGGGATCTAAGGGGGCCAGGGCGCCCCTTAGAGCAGTGCTCCCCTGATGGAGCGACGAAGGACATCCCCATCCACGGATGGGGATGTCCAGGTTCGGGCTGCACGGCCCCACGGTACGTCCACGAGAGTACGGCCGACGCGTGGCCGTCAGCCGTCGATTGACACCATCGGCCGCCGTTGATAGCGTGCTGGCGCCTTGGCCTGGCGGAGACGGGCCGGTAGCACGGATGGGAGAGACGGAAATGGGGAGCATGGCGCAGGTCGCGCCGGCGGCGCGCGTCACGGTGGATAGCCTGCGGCGGTATGGGGTGGAAGCCTTTCAGCGCGTCGGCCTGCCGCTGGAGGGGGCGCAGATCGTCACCGAGGTGCAGTTGGAGGCCAGCCTGCGCGGGCAGCCGACGCACAACATGGGGGGCGTGCCGGGTTACGCTGCCCGCGTCACCAAGGGCTTGCTGAACGCCACGCCGGACATCCGCGTTGAACGGGAGACAGCCGTCCACGCCCAGATAGACGGCGATAACGCCCCCGGGCAATGGGTCAGCGTCGTGGCCATGCGCCGGGCCATTGAGAAGGCCAAAGCGGGTGGTGTGGGTATGGCCACGGCGCGCCACTCTAACCACTTCGGCGCCGCCGGCCACTACGCCTGGCTGGCCGCCGGGGAAGGCTTGATCGGCCTGTGCACGACCAACGCCGGCCCCTGCCTGGCCCCCTGGGGGGGTACCACCCCCACGCTGGGCAACAACCCCCTGGGCGTCGCCATTCCAGCCGCGACCTACCCGCCCCTCCTCCTGGACATCGCCATGAGCATGGCCGCCATGGGCAAGATCGCCCTGGCCATCGCCGAAGGGCAGCCCTTGCCCCCGGGCTGGATCCTGGATAAGCACGGCCAACCGTCGACCGACCCGGCGGACTTCCGGGAGTCGCTCCTCGGGGCGCCCATCGGCCAGCACAAAGGCTATGGCCTGAGCATGATCATGGAGACCCTCGCCGGCGTCCTTACCGGGGCCAGCTTCCCCTGGGAGGCCCGCGACAACCGGCGCCAGCGCCGGGACTACGAGCCCAACTTGGGGCACTTCTTCATGGCCATCGACCCCCGCCTCTTCCTGCCCTTTGAGGAGTTCACCGCCCGCGTGGACGGCATGATCGCGGCCGCCAAGGGCAGCGAGCGTATGGAGGGCGTGGACGAGATCTTCGTGCCCGGGGAGATGGAGCTGCGGGCCCGCGAGCGAAACCTGCAGCAGGGCATCCCCTTACTCCCCTCCACCTACCGCGCCCTCCTGGACTACCGCCAGAAGGCCGAGCTGGAGACGGAGCTGGTCGTGGTGCAGTGAGGGCGCCATCGCCGGGGCCGTCATCCAGCTCCCTGTCTGGATTATGGGTATGGGTCGGGCGGGTCACTTACCGGCACTGGCAGCGCCATCCGCGCCAGCCCGTCCAAGCCGTAATGACGCACGATCGGCCACGCCCTTCTGTTGTCTCGCATCGTGGTACATTGGCAGGTAGAGCGGGGTAGGGCCAGGAGGGAGAACAGAGCAGACAGGGACAGACCGGATGAATGTCGTCGGGATGGGAGGCACATCAGATGGCATCACGGGCACGAAGACGGCGGTTCCTCACGCAAGGGGCAGCCCTCATGGCGGGGGGCGGCGTCCTGCCGGTAGCATGCGCGCCCGGCGCCCAGCAGACGGCACCTGGGCCGGAGGCGGTGCCGCCGGGGACGCTGCATGTGGTAGTTAGCAGCACTGGGCTCGTCGACCGCTGGACCCCGGGTGGGGCGGCGTTCACGCGCGAGTACCCCCACCTCAAGGTGGAGTTCACCCCCGTCACGGGTGGTGGGTGGGGCGGGTACTTCGAGAAGGTGGCCACTATGGTGGCCGGCGGGACGCCGCTGGACATCATCCGCATTGCCACCGAGGGCGTGCAGTTCTTCGCCCACAAGGGGATGCTGCTGGGGCTCGATCCGTTCATCAAGCGGGATGCCAGCAGTCCCCCGCTCAGGGACTACCTCAAAGACGTCCACGAGACCATGCTGAAGAGCCAGCAGTACAACGGCCAGCAGGTCACGCTGCCGCAGGGTATGAACATCCCGGTGATCCACTACAACACCATGCTCTTCCAGTCGGCCGGGATCCAGCGCCCGCCGAACAACTGGACGATTGACGACTTTGAGCGCATCGCTCGCCAGCTGGCGCGTCCCAACGAGAACCCACCGCTGTGGGGCTTCCGCACCATCGCCGGCCTGTGGGGCGGCATTAACCCCTTCCTCTTCATCAACGGCACGGATTTCCTGAGCGAAGACTGGAAGCAGAGCCGGGCGAACGATCCGCGCACGGTCGAGGCAGTGGAGCGTTACCAGAGCTATAGCACCAAGCTCAACATCGCCCCACCCGGCGGTGACTCTGCCGGTGAGGCCTGGAACACCGGTCGGCTGGCCATGCTGCACACCGGCTCGCACGTCCCGCCGGGGTACATCCGCGCCGGCATGAAGGACTTCGACATCCTGCCCATGCCCAAGTGGCGGACGCAGACGCACTGCTTTGGCTCGTCCTGCATCGGCATCGCCAAGGCGACCGCGCAGCGAGAGGGCGCCTGGCTGCTGCTCAAGTTCACCGGGCGTGAGGATCAGCTGATCACCTGGAACGACGGCACCGTTCCGGCGCGGCGCTCGCTCACCAACCAGTTGGCCGGCGCCCTGGCGATCCCGCCGGAGGGCCCGCCGGCGCACTACAAGCTCTATTGTGAAGTGCAGAACTATGGGCTGCAGGCGATCCCCTCGCCGCCGGAGTTCAACGAGTTGGAGACCATGACGCTGAAGCACCTGCGGTCGGTGCTGAACAACGAACTGAGCGCGGGCACAGGCATGGAGCAGCTGCACCGCGAGCTCAGCGAGCTCCTTGCGCGCCGCGGGTCGCCGGCCGCGTAGTAGCCGGCCACGGTGGTTTCCTTGGGTATTCCCGAGGTAGGGGCACCCAGCAACAGCATGGTGGCGAGGTAGTAGTGGGTCAGTGGTCATGCGCAGCGCCTGTGCCCGGTCATCCCTTCGCTGCGCTCAGGGCAAGCTCTGACCGTCGAGCGGAGCGAAGGGGAAGGATCCGTCGCTCTCGTGGCAAATGCGCCACTGGGACCTCGCGTGCGTCACGGCACAGGACAGACCGACCGATCGACAAATCAGCGGAGCGGGGGGTGACACATGGCACCACCGACCTATAGCGGAGAGCGGCTGCGGGAGGTCGCCTTCCCGCTGGGCGGCATCGGCACCGGCACGGTCAGCCTTGGCGGCCGAGGCAATCTCCAGGACTGGGAGATCTTCAACCGCCCGGCCAAGGGCAAGGATCTGCCCTACACCTTCTTCGCCATCTGGGCCCAACCGGAGGGAGGCCCAGATGGCGGCGCCGTTGCCCGGGTACTGGAGCGGCAGCTCCTCCCGCCGTACGCCTTCGGTAGCGGCATGCCGCCCAGCGCCGTGGGGGGCTTACCGCGCCTCAAGGAGGCCCGTTTCACCGGCGCCTACCCCTTCGCCCGCATCGCCTTCCTGGACCCCCACCTGCCGCTGCGGGTGGAGTTGCAGGCGTTCAACCCGATGGCGCCGCTAGACGCCGACCTCTCCGGGCTGCCGGTGGCCATCTTCACCTGGCGCCTGCGCAACCCCGGCGCGCGGCCCGTGCGGGCCACGGTCGCATTCAGCCTCTGCAATGCGGTGGGGTATGACGGCCAGGCCACGTTTGGGAATCGGCCCACGGGGCCGTTCTTTGGCGGGAACGTGAACCGCTGGCTGGACGAAGCCGGCGCCCGCGGGCTGTTCATGACGGGCGAGAAGGCCCCAGCCGACGCCCCGGGCGCCGGCTCCATGGCCATCGCCACGCCGTGGCGGGAGACGACCTTCAGCGAACACTGGGAGCGCGCCGGCTGGTTCGACTCGCTGCAGAGCTTCTGGGATGACTTCCGCGCTGATGGCCGGCTCCCGGACCGGGCCACCGCCGAGCCGACTCCCGAGGGCCTGACGGACATCGGCACGCTGGGGCTATGCGCCACCGTCCCGGCGGGGGGTGAGGTAGCCTTCCCTTTCGTCCTCGCCTGGCACTTCCCGAACTTGACCAATTACTGGAACCGCAACAGTCCAGTGCACGGCGCCCGTTTGGGGAACTGGTACACGACGCGCCACGCGGACGCCTGGGAAGCCGCCTGTGACGTCGTCCGGCGGCTGGACGATCTGACTGAGCGCACGCGCGAGTTCCACGACGTGCTCCTTGGTTCGACGCTACCCCCGGCGGTGCTGGACGCCGTCTCCAGCCAGATGAGCATCATCCGCACGACCACCTGCTTGCGCACTGAGGACGGCGCCTTTCACGCCTTCGAGGGCTGCAACGACACTGCCGGCTGCTGTCCGATGGACTGCACCCACGTCTGGAACTACGAGCAGTCGCTGGCGCACCTCTACCCCGCGCTCGAGCGCTCCATGCGCGAGACCGACTTCCGGGTGAACACGCGGGCCACTGGCCGGATGAGCTTCCGCACGCTGCTGCCGGTGGTGTCGGGTGAGCTGTGGGACTACAAGCCGGCCGCTGATGGGCAGATGGGCTGCGTGCTGAAGCTGTACCGCGAGTGGCAGCTCTCCGGCGACACCGAGTGGCTGCGCGCGCTGTGGCCCCAGGCCAAGCGGGCGATCGAGTGGGCCTGGGAGCCGGGCTCCTGGGATGCCGACCGTGATGGGGTGATGGAGGGGGAGCAGCACAACACCTACGACATCGAGTTCTTTGGCCCCAACACGATGTGTGGCAGCCTCTACCTGGGGGCGCTCAAGGGGGCCGCCGCCATGGCCGAGGCGGTGGGGGACGACAAGGCGGCCACCCGCCTTAGCGAGCTCTATGAATCCGGCCGCCGGGGCTACGACTCCCTGCTCTGGAACGGCGAGTACTTCGAGCAGCGGGTGGATGTCCGCCAGGCCCACCAGGAAGCCATGAGCGGCCCGGACTGGCACCCCAGCCCCATCAAGCCGGGGGAGGACCAGCCCCGCTACCAGTACGGCCCCGGCTGCCTCTCCGATCAGCTGCTGGGCCAGTGGTTCTCGCACGTGGTCAACCTGGGCTACGTCCTACCGGAGGAGCACGTCCGCTCGGCCCTGGAAGCCACGTTCCGCCACAACTGGCGGCCGCGCCTGGACAACCACGAGAGCTGCCAGCGTACCTACGCCCTCAACGACGAGGCCGGGCTCCTGCTCTGCTCCTGGCCCCGCGGCGGGCGCCCGGCGTATCCCTTCCCCTACGCCGACGAGGTGTGGACGGGCATCGAGTACCAGGTGGCGGCGCACCTGATCTACGAGGGCCTGGTGGAGGAGGGCGTGCGCGTTGTGGAGGGCCTGCGCGCGCGCCACGACGGCCGGCGCCGCAACCCCTGGGACGAGTTCGAGTGCGGCCATCACTACGCCCGCGCCATGGCCAGCTGGAGCCTGCTCCTGGCCCTCTCCGGCTATCACTACAGCGCCCCCGAATCGCGCCTGCGCTTCGCCCCCAAGATCAACCGCACGCGCTTCCGCTCCTTCTTTAGCACGGGCGCGGCCTGGGGCGCCTACAGCCAGCGCCTTCAGGCCGGGAAGCAGACCCACCTGCTGGAGGTGCGCCGCGGATCGCTGAGCCTGCGCACGCTCGACCTTCCCCTGCCGGACGGTGTCACCCCGCCCCGCGTCTCGTTCGCCGGCGCGCGGATCCGCCGCCCGGTCTCCACACGCCCGCTCCCAGATGGCCTCATCCGCCTCGACCTGGGTGCGGACCTTGCGCTCCAAGAGGGGCAGCGCCTCGCTATCCGCCTGCAGACCTGACCGGAGTGGAGGCGCGGTGCAACATGGTGGAGCGACGGCCGGGCAACTTGATGTCCTGCCGGTCGCCGTTGCTGCGAGCCGAAGTCTTGCAGGCGGCCCTCACCCGCCACCTGTCCCCATGATGTCATTCGTGACGCCAGCGAGTATCATGGCCCCCGGCGAGAAGGCGGCAAACGGGAGCGCGAGACGAGCAAGCGCGGGCGCGGCGCGAAAGGAGAGACGAGCGTGCAACGCGTAGACGAGCTGGACACCCCCGTGATGGTGGTCGACCTCGACGTCCTGGAAGGGAACATCAAGCGCCTGCAGGACGAAGTGGACGCCCTGGGCCTGACGTCGCGGCCGCACATCAAGACCCACAAGATCCCGACTATCGGGCATATGCAGCTCGCCGCCGGGGCGGTAGGGATCACCTGCCAGAAGCTGGGAGAGGCCGAGGTCTTCGCCGGCGCCGGATTCACCGACATCCTCGTCCCCTACAACATCCTGGGCGCCCCCAAGCTGGAGCGCCTCACCCGCCTGGCCCGGCGCGTGCGTATGACCGTATCCGTGGACAGCGAGGTCACCGCTCGGGGCATCGCCGAGGCCAGCCAGGAAGCGGGCACCGACGTGGGGGTGGTCGTGGAGGTGGACAGCGGGGGACACCGGGCGGGTGTGCAGACGGCCAGGGAGGTCCAGACCCTCGCCCGGGCCATCGCCGACTTCCCCGGCGTCAGCTTCCAGGGCTTTATGTGCTATCCCAGCCGTCCCCAGATGACCGATCTCTGGGCTGAGGCGCGCGATCTCCTCTCCCGCGACGGCATCCCCGTCAACGTGATCAGCGGCGGGGGCACCGGGGCGCAGCGGCTGTCCAAGGAGAACGGCTGCACCGAGCACCGCTCCGGGACCTACATCTATAACGACCTCAGCGTCCTCCGCTCCGGCAACTGCACCCTGGAAGAGTGCGCCATGAACGTCTTGGTGACGGTCGTCTCCACCAGCTGCCCCGGGTACAGCACCATCGACGGGGGCTCCAAGACCTTTACCAACGATGCCCTGCGCCAGGACGATGCCCTGCGCAAGGGAGACTCCAACGGCCACGTCCGCGAGTACCCGGACGTGTTCCTCGAGAGGATGAACGAGGAGCACGGCGTCCTCAGCCTCTCCAGGCTGCCGGAGGGGGCGCCACGCCCCAAGGTAGGCGAGAAGGTGCACGTCATCCCCAATCACGCCTGTGGCACCACCAACCTCCACGACGTGGTCTACGGGTACCGCCGGCGTAATGGCGAAGAGATCATCGAAGCCGAGTGGCCCATCCCGGCCAGGGGCAAGATTCGCTAGTGGGTCGTTTGCCACGATGACCAATGTGGCCACAACGTTCTCTATCGGCGTTACGAACGACATCCTCCGGAGGGTTTCGCAGCACAAGCAAAGGCTGGGCGATGGTTTCAGTGCCAGGTACGGCTTGACGAAGCTTGTGTCCTTCGAGGAAACGCCTGACATGGGCGCTGCCCTAGCGAGAGAGAAGCAGCTTAAGGGATGGCTTCGTCGAAAGAAAGTGGCCCTTGGGGAGTCGATCAACCCCACCTGGGATGACCTGGCGGCAGGCTGGTACGGGGATGCGGATCCTTCGCTACGCTCAGGATGACATATCATGGCGGCTGCGTAGGCGAACGTCTGGACAATGCGTAGAAGGCGCCCCCAGTATGGGGACGGTAGATACGCCGTGTTGGCCAGCCAGCACCTGGCCGCTGACTAGAACTGGCGCAAGAGGTCGAGCATCGCCCGGTCGAGCTTGTGCCCCCGCCAGGCTTCGTAGGCCACGTCCGTGCGCCCGCTGTCCAGGACGCCGAAGGGGCCCCGGAAGTTCCATAGGGCCCAGCCCCAGCCGGCGTCGCGCCACAGCGTGAGGCTGTCTCGCATCCAGTCCAGCACCGCCTTGTGCGGCGTGCGGTTGTAGGCCCCGAACTCCCCGACGAGCACCGCCATGCCACGCCCTTCCAGGGCCTTCCAGGGCCTTCCAGGGCTCAATTCGCTGCCGGCGCAGGGTATCGCGACCCTAGGTTGTCCCCCCGTCGCGCAGGGGGTATGAGGGCGTCGTCCACGGGTCCGATCCCGGGACCCACTCGGCGCGGAAGTGGGTCAGGCCAAAGGGCTCGTAGCCCCGCGTCGCCGCTGCCACGCCCATCCAGGTCAACTCCGCCGGGGGGGCGTTCCCCCACTCCGATCCGTCGCAGATCACCAGGCGCCGCTCGTCCTCCCTGCGGATGGCCTCCAGCACGCGCCCCACCACCGCGCGGTGCACCTGCGGATCTATCTTGGGGGACTCGTTGAAGAGGTTGAAGCTGAGCAGCTTGTTGGAGTAGCCCTTGTACCGCTTGGCGAAGTGGGCCCAGTGGGTGATGCACACCCGCAGCGCCTCCTCATCCGTCCATAAAGACTTCGCCTCTGCCGGCTGGGTCACGGTGTAGCCGGGGGCGCGGTGAAAGTTGAGGCAGACGTGGATTTGGTACTGCTCCGCCCAGCGCAGGGCCTGATCGATCCACTCCAGCACCCCCTGGCGCAGAATCGACCAGTCGCGTGGCTCCGCCCAGGCTCGGTAGTCCATCGGGAGCCGGACAAAGTTGAAGCCCAGCTCGGAAATCCATTGGAAGTCCTGCTCCTGGTAGCGCCCCGCCTCCCAGTCGGTGTTGAACATCTCCTGGAGGTTGAAGCCCCGCCAGCGGGGCAGCCGGTTGGCCGCCGGCTCGATCAGCTCGCGCCCCGTGGCGGGCGTGGCCGTGGGGGGCATCGTCGTCGGGGCGCTCGCTGCCGTGGGGGCGGGCGGGGGGGTCGGCGTGGGGAGTGGCCGCGTCGTCGCCGTCGGCAGGGCGCCCGGCCCCGCGCTCGGCTGGCTGACGCCGTAACGCACTAGGGCCACCAGCACCCCCCGAGTCCGACGGTGCCGGTCCACAGTAGCCCCCGCCGCGTCACCCCTTTTGCTGCCATGTCTCTCTAAGTAACGTCGAGAGAGTGGGTTCGATACGTGTGACTCTCTCCCCACGTCCGACTCCTTCCCCTCTCCGGCGGGTCTTCCAGGGGCCTCGGAGCCGTCCGGGGGGAGGGGCATCCGCAGGCCCGCCCCTGCGTGCAGAGGTCATCTCCCCTGCCACTGGGGAGGACGCTTTTCCAGGAACGACTGCACCCCTTCCTGGAAGTCACGGCTCAGATAGCAGCGCAGGACCAGGTCGTCGGCCGGGGGGAGCTCACCCTGCGTCAGCAGGCGCCGCACGGCCTCCTTGGTTACCTCGAGCGTGAGGGGGGCGTTGCCGGCGATGGTCAGGGCCAGCTCGCGCCCGCGGGCCTCCAGCTCATCCGCAGGGATGATCTCGCTGGCCAGCCCCGCCTGTCGCGCCTCGTCGGCGCCGACGCGGCGCGCGGTGAAGAGGAGCTCCTTGGTGCGGGCCGGGCCCAGGAGGTGCACCAGGCGGGCGTAGTTGGCCAGGCTGAGGCAGTTCCCCAGCGTGCGGGCGATGGGGATGCCGAACTGGGCGTCGGGCGCGCACAGGCGGAGGTCGCAGGCCACGGCAATGGCCGCCCCGGCGCCGACGGCGTAGCCACGGATGAGGGCGATCGTCGGCCGGCGCACGCCCTCCAGACGGCTGAGCACCCCTTCGATTCGTCTCTCGTAGGCCAGGACGTCCTCCCGGCCGCGGAACTCCTGGAACTGGGTGATGTCGGTACCGGCGACGAAAGCTCGCTCCCCGGCGCCCTGCAGCAGCAAGACACGGATCGATTCCTGGCCGTCGACCCAGTCGCAGGCGCGCAGCAGGCCGTCGTACATCGCCCAGGTCATGGCGTTCCGCGCCTCGGGGCGGTTGAAGCGCAGCCAGGCCAGCGGGCCCTCCGTCTCCAAGCGCAGCCATGGCGTGCCGAGGTCCGGCGCCGGGAGGGGCTCGGTCTTGGTCTGCGGGTTGCTCACGGTCTATGCTCCTGGAGGGGCGCCACCACAGGGGCCTGCGGTGGCGCCGGGAGAGGCTTCCGGCACTCCGGTGACCCCGGCCGCGCGGAGGGTGGCCCGCTCCGCCGGGCTGAGCCCTAGCTCCGCCAGGATCTCGTCGTTGTGCTCCCCCAGCAGCGGGCCGGCGCGCCCCAGGCGGACGGGCGTCTCGGAGAGGTGGATGGGAGATCCGCTGACGCGTACCCGTCCGCCGCCGGGGTGGGGGACGTCGTGGAAGAAGCCCCGTTCGGCCAGCTGCGGGTCGGCGACTACCTGGTCGACGCGGTTGAGGATGCCGCAGGGGACGCCTTCCCGCTCCAGCCGGCGGTACCAGGCGTCGCTGGGCTCCCGGCGCGTCACTGCCTCGATGATGGCCGCCAGGGCCGGCTCGTTGGCCTTACGCTGGGCGTTGGTGGCAAAGCGCGGATCGGTCTCCAACTCCTCCATACCCAAGGCCCGGCACAAGGCCCCCCAGGTGCGGGGCGTCGTCGCCCCTAGCGTGACGTAGCCGTCGGCGGTGCGGAAGGCCTGGTAGGGGGCGCTGACGCGATGGGCCGATCCCAGTGGCGCCGGCGTCTCGCCGGTGGCGAAGTAGCCGCTGGTCTCCCACACCTCCAGGGCCACGGCCGCTTCGAAGAGGCTGACGTCCACCAGCTGCCCCTGCCCGGTACGCCCGCGGGCGATGAGGGCGCCCTGGATGGCGTTGGCCGCGAAGAGCGCGGCCGTCAGGTCGGCCACAGGCACGCCCACCTTTACGGGTGGCCGCTCGGGCTCCCCGGTGATGCTCATCACCCCGGACATCCCCTGCATGATCAAGTCGAGCGCGGGGCGCTCACGGTAAGGCCCGGTCTGACCGTAGCCGGACACGGAGCAGTAGATCACCCCGGGGTTACGCCCCTTGATCGTGGCGTAGTCGATTCCTAGATCCCCCATCGTCCCCGGCCGGAAATTCTCCAGGATCACGTCTGCCCCGGCGGCGAGGCGCAAGAACACGTCCCGTCCCGCCGGCCGCTTGAGGTCCAGGGAAAGGCTGCGCTTGTTGCGGTTGAGGGCCAGGAAGCCAGCGCTGACCCCGCGAACGAACGGTGGGGTGGCCCGGCTGAAGTCGCCCCCCTGCGGGTTCTCCACCTTGACCACGTCGGCGCCCAGGTCGGCCAGGACCAGGCCACAGTAGGGCCCGGCCATAAAGTTGGCCAGCTCCAGGACACGCACGCCGTCCAGGGGCGGACTCCCCGCCGCGCCCCCATCACCTCCCGCCCCTGTGGCGCTCATCTCCCGCCCCGCATTTTCCGGCATTCCGGTGCCAGAAGCCACTTTATCGACCTGTGCCTGGATCGTTCCACGTGCCCTCGAAAGACCGCAGACGTGGCCACTCCCAGGAACCGAGACGGCGATCTGCACCTGCGGCGCCGGCCACGGCCTAGCCCAGAGGTACCTAGCGGTCGACGTCTGCCTCCCCACTCCGGTTAGGGTCCATGGCCGGGGCGCGTCCAGCAGCCTCACTTAGCCAAATAGAGCTAGCTGATCATTTAGCTACTCATCTTCTGCTTCCGGCACAGGGACATGAGTGTCCCAATAGCTCGGGGAGCTCCCTGGCCCAGGCCACATCAAGCCGGCTGCGCCCCGGCCGACACCACACAGGGGCACCACACAGGGGCACCACACAGGGGCACCACACAGGGGCACCACACAGGACTTAGGGAGAAGGTATCTTGTACCACGACGTTACACTCTTGCGGGCGATGGCCCGCGCCCTCGGCGCCATGGCCCTGCGCCTGGCGGCCGTGGCCATGCTGGCGACTGGACCGCTCATGCTCTTGACGATGGCCCCCACTGCCAACGCCGCCCCGGCGGCGCTAGGAGCCGGGAGCCGCATCCCCTGGCAGGGAGGCGAGTGGTACCTGCACGGGGCCAACGTGCCCTGGCTCAACTGGGGCTGCGACTTCGGCTGCAATGCCGGCGGTGGGGCCAGCTCCACGGAGAGCCAGGGAGTCCTGACCGACGGCTTTCGCCGGGCGACGGATGCCGGGATGCACACCATCCGCTGGTGGGTCTTCCCCGGAGACCCCTGGCAGATCACGCGCGACGCCACCGGGGCCCCAACCGGCCTCCACCCGGCCATCTACGCCGACTTCGACGCCGCCTTGCGCCTGGCCGAAGCGCACGACCTGTACTACGTGTTCGTCCTCTTCTCCGGCCCCACCAGCGTCCCCAGCCAGTGGCTCACCGACGCCAGCCAGCGCACCAAGCTCGCCGGCGCCCTGGCCCCGCTGTTCGCCCGCTACCGAGGCAACCCCCGCGTGCTGGCGTGGGAAGTGTTCAACGAGCCGGAGTTCGACATCTGGAACGGCAAGATCGCCCAGGCGCCGGTGCAGGCCACCGTCAAGGCCATCGCCGACGCCGTCCACGCCAACTCCACCGCCCTGGTCACGGTCGGCTCGGCGCACCTGGACGGGTTGAGTATGTGGAAGGGGCAGGGGCTGGACTTCTACCAGGCCCATTGGTACGACTTCATGTCCAGCGGGGGCTGGTGCGCCCGCTGCACCGACTACGCCACGGTCCAGGCCCGCTTCGGGCTGGACGCCCCGCTGGTGATCGGCGAGGTGTACACCGGGGCGGACACCGACGCCCTGCAGCGCTTCGAGGACTTCTACGCCAAGGGCTACGCCGGCGCCTGGCCCTGGTCGCTCTTCCCCGACCGCACCAACGACAAGCTGCCCATCGACCTGGCGGCGGCGAGGACGTTCGCCCAGCGCCACGGCGACCTCGGCCCGCGTGCTGGAACGACGCCGACGCCTGTGCCGGCGGGAACGGCGACGGTCCGGCCAACCACCGTGCCGGTGGCTACTGCTACCAGCACGCCAAGCCCAACGCCAAGCCCGACGCGCACGGCCACGCCCCTACCCATCTCGACGGCCACCGGCGTGCCTTCGGCGACACCCGGCGCGGGGCAGCCGAACTTTACCATCAGGGCCAGCGCTTCACCTTCCACCGTCGCCGGCGGCCAGAGCGTGACCCTGGCTGTGCCGGTCACCAGCAAGACCGCCGGGAAGTGGCTGATCGACGTGGAGGTCTACGACCCCAGCGGACGGCAGGTCTTCCAGACGACCTACGATAACCAGGCCTTCCGCGCCGACCAGACCCGGCGCTACTCCCCCACCTGGCGCGTGCCGGCCGGCGCTCCCGGCGGGACGTACACCGTCAAGGTAGGGGTCTTCGGCACCAAGTGGGGCCAGCTCTACTACTGGAGCGACGCCGCCGGCCAGTTCACCGTCAGGCCCTAAGCGGATTCAGGGTGCCCCTTCGAGCAGCTCTGATCTGACGTATCTTACGAAGGACGTCTCCAGAGGCGGATGGCCCGGACCCGTGCCGGGAGTTCGCCTGGAGTGCGGTGGGGGGGCCGGGCGCCGCCCCCCCCGTCCCCCCGGCGCACCGGGGGACACCCGAAACGCGCGGAGTACCCGAAAAACCGCACCCTCCCCCCCACCGGGCGGGCGGAGGGGGGGCGGGCCGGGGGGTACATCGTGGCCGTCACGTCGCGGCTCAGGGGCACGGCCACGCCCCCGCGCGCGCGCTCGGTCT
>JAUJOR010000026.1 GCA_030447525.1 Chloroflexota bacterium
CCTACTTCTTTTGCCCGGGGGGTAACGACAGATTGCCTGTGTTCTTGGGGCGTAAGTCCGCGGCGTTGGACATTAACCCTTTATGGTTCTGCTTAAAGTTGTGGATGGTGGTGTTGTACAGCTGCTCGGGTAACTGGGGGGGCGGGGGCGCGCCCCCCCCGGGGGGGGGGCCGGGGGCGGGGGCGCGGCCCCCGCCGCCGGCGGCCGCCACCGCCCGGCCCACCCCGCCGACCACCCCCACCAGGAACCTCCGCCGGGTCGCCGGGGCAGGCTGCAGGGCCTCGCCGGTCAACCGCTGATGCTGATAGCCCATCGCTGATCCTCTCTCTCCTCGGACTCTGCAGGGGCCGCGGGCGTCCGGCACTTCCCGCTTGCCGGCGACGCGCCCTCCAGTCCCCTCTCGGGTGCCCCCGGCGTGCCCCTCCCGTGCCCGGGTGGGCCACCGGTGATTTCGACTGATCCCGATCATCGGAACTGCACATCCATGATGGTAACGCAGGGCTCGGCCCGGTCGAGCGCAGGCTTGATGGCTGTCCCAGACGATCCCAGGATGAGAGGGGCGGTGGCCGAGGCGGACGATGCCGGGCGCGAGACGTGAGCTGCCCCCCTTCCCTGAGCCGAGCCGTCCGCGTCTAGCCGTCCTGTATCCTACAAGAAGTCATGCTGGGGTCACGTGCCCGGATCTCCGGCTGGGGCAAGTCGCTACCTGAGCGGGTGCTCACCAATGCCGAGCTGGAGAAGATGGTGGAGACCAGCGACGACTGGATCCACAGCCGCACCGGTATCCGCGAGCGGCGCATTGCCGGCCCAAACGAGACTACCTTCACCCTCGCCGTAGAGGCTGGACGGCAGGCCCTGAGGGCCGCCGGCACGGCGGCCTTGGACGTCGATCTGATCATCGTGTGCACCTTTTCCCCAGAGTTTGGGGGCATGCCGAGCACGGCCAGCCTGGTACAGCACGCCCTGGGGGCCACGCGAGCGGGGGCTTTTGACCTGAACGCGGCCTGTTCGGGGTTCATCTACGGCCTGGCCATGGCCCAGGCGACCATCAACGCCGGGATGAACGATACCGTCCTGGTGATCGGGGCGGAGACGATGTCCCGCCTCCTGGACTGGAGTGACCGCAGCACCTGCGTCCTGTTCGGCGACGGTGCCGGGGCGACGCTCCTGCAGTCCGGCCCCGAGTCGGCCGGCCTCTTGAGCTGTGTGCTCGGCTCGGATGGCTCGGGGGGAGAGCTCCTCTACGTCCCCGCCGGTGGGAGCCGCCATCCGGCTTCGCTGCAGTCGGTGGAGGGGGCCCAGCACTTCATCCGTATGAACGGCAAAGAGGTATACAAGTTCGCCATCACGGCCGCCCCCCGGGCGGCCCTGGAGGCGGTGGCCCGCGCCGGCCTGTCGATGGAGGACGTCGATCTCTTCATTCCCCACCAGGCCAACACCCGCATCATCCACTCGGCGGCGGCGAGCCTGGGGCTGACCTTAGAGCGCGTCTTCATCAATGTAGACCGCTACGGGAACACCTCGGCGGCCTCCATACCGATCGCCCTCTGCGAGGCGGTGGAGAGCGGGCGCATCGGTCCCGGCGACACCGTCCTTCTCTCCGGCTTCGGCGGGGGGCTGACCTGGGGCGCCGCTGTCATTCAGTGGGGCTAAGGGGAGCAGGGGAGTCGCCGTATGGTGTCGGCGGGTCGGGTCGCAGGGTCATCAGCGTCTGCCCCGCCTGCACCGCCTGACCGCCGGCGACCAGGATGTCTTCGATCACCCCACTCACGTCGACGTGGATCTCGTTGAATACCTTCATCGCCTCCACGAGGGCCACCACTTGCCCGGCCTCGACGGCCTCCCCTTTGGTGACGTAGGGGGGTTGATCCGGGGAGGGGGCATCGTAGAAGATACCGGCTAGGGGCGCCGCGACGGCGATCAGGCCCTCCGCGCCGGCTCCCACATCGGTCGACTCCACATCCTCCGCGATCGGTGGGCCTGGGCGCTGGCGGACGTAGAGGCTGGCCTGGCCGGCGCTCACTTCCAGCTCCCACACCCCGCTCCCGGCCAGCTGGCGCAGGAGACCCGGAAGGGCTGCCAGCAACCGCCGGCGATCTTGATCAGCGTCCATCGCTCGCCGCCCCGTTCCTCCCCGACCTATCCTTGGCCTGATGCCGTCGCCGGTATCGTATGGCCCCCTGCACGCGAGCCGTCCCCTGCACGCGGGGACGTCGGATGCCCGTCGCCGTCACCGGCCATGGGCCCGGAACAGCAGGCAGGCGTTATGTCCTCCAAAACCGAAGCTGTTACTCATGGCCGTACGTACTGGGAGGTGGCGAGCTCGATTGGGGGTGTAATCCAGGTCGCAGTCGGGATCGGGATGCTCATAGTTCATCGTCGGTGGGACGATCCCTTCCACAATGGCCTTGACGGCCACGAGGGCTTCCAGGCCCCCGGCGGCGCCCAGGAGGTGTCCGGTCATGCCTTTGGTGGAGCTGATGGCCACGCGGTAGGCATGCCGGCCCAGCGCCTGGCGCACGGCGGCCGTCTCTGCCCGGTCGTTGAGCGGAGTCCCGGTGCCGTGGGCGTTCAGGTAGTCCAGCTCCTCCGGAGGCATGGCGGCCTCCTGGAGGGCCTGGTGCATGCAGCGCACCGCCCCCTCACCCCCCTCGGGGGGCGCGGTAAGGTGGTGGGCATCTGCGCTCGATCCGTACCCCACCAGCTCGGCGTAGATCCGCGCCCCACGGCGCCTGGCCAGGCTGGCCCGCTCCAGCACCACCACACCGGCCCCCTCGCCCATGACAAAGCCGTCACGCTGGCGGTCGAAGGGACGGGAGGCGCGCGCGGGGTCGTCGTTGCGCGTGCTGAGTGTGCGCGCCGCGGCGAAGCCGGCGAGGGCGATGGGCGTGATCACCGCCTCCGTCCCTCCGGCGATCATCACGTCGGCCCCGCCGCGCTTGATCAGGGCCGCCCCTTCCCCTATGGCGTGGGCCCCCGTGGCGCAGGCCGAGACCACGGCCAGGTTGGGGCCACGCGCTCCCAGGCTGATGGAGATCTGACCGGAAGCCATGTCACAGATCATCATTGGTACCAGGAAAGGGCTGACTCGCTCCGGGCCGCGCGTCCGCAGCACCTCCAACTGCTCGCTCAGGGTGACCAGCCCGCCCATGCCCGACCCGACGTAGACGCCGGCGCGGTCCCCATCCGCCAGGGGCAGGGACAGTCCGGCGTCACGTACCGCCTCCAGGGCGGCGGCAAGCCCGAACTGGACGAAGCGGTCCATGCGCCGGGCGTCTTTCGGGCTCACGCCGGCGGCCGCCAGGTCGAAGCCCTTTACCTCGGCGGCGATGCGTGTCGCATAGGGGCCGGCGTCGAAGGCGGTGATGGGGCCGACGCCGGACTGCCCTTCCAGGAGCGCCGTCCAGGTGGTGGGTACATCCAGGCCCAGCGGCGTGACGGCGCCGAGCCCGGTGACAACCACCCGATCATGGTCTGGATCTGGATGAGGCATTCCCCTGCTGGCCCCTTCTATCGGTTCATTGTAGGATTTCTGTTAGGAGTTGCCCCTGCCCGGCGACCGGCCTGCGACATCCCCCGGCGGCCCTTGACCGGCCCTCCTACCAGGGCTACCCTTACGCGAGAGGAGCGAGGTGTGGTCGCAACTGAGTCCCGGGGAGTGGCCGCGGGGACGTCGCCGGTGGATGCCCTGCTTCGGGCGCACCACGCCGTCGGCACGCGGTTAGACGACGTCCTGGTGGGCCACGGGCTCTCCGTGGCCAAGCTTGGCATCTTGAGACAGCTGGCCGGCAAGCCCCTCCCCCTTGGCGCCCTGGCACAACGCCAGTCCTGCGTCCGGTCGAACATCACCCAGCTCATCGATCGGATGGAGGCGGAGGGGCTGGTGCGTCGCCTGGCAGACCCGGACGATCGGCGGGTCACCCTGGCCGAGATCACCCCCACCGGCATGGCCAGGCTGCAGGCGGGCCTGGCCGCCCAGGACGAGGCAGAACGGACCCTCCTGCAGGGGTTCTCTGACGATGACGTCCAGGCCCTGCTGCGCCTCCTGGGACGTCTCGCCGCCGGCTAGGCGGAGCTCCCCGCGCCGGCGGGATCTGCCTCCAGCTATACCAGGAAGCCCCCGGTAGGCGGCGGATGCCATGGCGTGTCCGCCCCGGGCCTGATCTAGGGGGCCCCTTCCGGCACCGGCACCTGGAGCCGTTGCGCCGTCTCCACCAGGGCGTCCCAGGTGTCGCCGGGGATCGGAACACCGCTACGCTGGCGCTCGGCGCGGGACTTGGCCTCTGGACCGCCGGGGAGCTGCACCTCCGAAAAGCCGGGCGCGGGGGCGACCGCCTTGACCGCCCCGGTCAGGTTGTCGATGGTCGCGCCGTAGACCTCTGGCTCGGTAAAGGCCCTGGGATTGATGGCCAGGACGAAAACCCCGCCACCGCGGCCCTCCGTTGCCGGGCTCTCCGCCGTCAGGCCGGCGCCAAGCAGGGCGGCGACCAGGGAGAGGCCATATCCCTTGTGGCCCCCCATGGGCAGGATCATCCCCCCGGCGTAGAAGTCCTCGGCCTCGGTCGTGGGTTGTCCCTCCTTGTCCACGATGCTCCCGGGGGGCAGCGGGGCATGCTTTGCCCGGGCCACCTGGATCTTGCCCTCGGCGACGACGGTGGTGGCGAAGTCCACGACCACCGGCGCCTCGTCCGCGCCTGGAATGCCAATCGACCAGGGATTCGTCCCCAGGTGGCGGGACGCCCCACCGAACGGGGCGGCGTGCCCGTTGTTGGGGCCGGCGCTCCCATACGTCATAATGGCGATGTACCCACGCTCAGCCGCCGCCTCGCTGTAGTCCCCCAGCCGGCCGATGTGGTTGCAGCGCCGCACCGAGGCGGCCCCCACCCCGTTCTTGCCGGCCTTGTCTATGGCCACATCCAGGGCCAACGAAGCCGCCACCTGGCCAAAGCCCCGCTTCCCGTCCACCACGGCCGTCGCCGGCCAGTCCCGCACCACTTCCGGCCGGGCGGCCCCCGCCAGCGTCCCCTGCTCGATCATCTGCACGTAGCGCGGGATGCGGATCACCCCGTGGCTGTCGTGCCCTGAGAGGTTGGCCTTGACTAGATGCCGGGCCACGTGCGCGGCCAGGTCTTCCGGTGTCCCGGCGGCCACAAAGATGCGCTGGGCCATCTCTTGCAGCAGATGCGGCTTGACGTGGTGCATTTCGGCCATCGTTTGCTCCCTCTTCCCCTTCCTCGTGCCGGCCGCATTATAGGCAGCCGCACCGCCGATGGCCGGCAATGACCGGGTACCACACTCTGAGCGACTCCAGCTGCGAGGGAGTCGGGGTCGCCCCTTCAGACTTCTCTTCTCGCTGATGTATCTACGAAGGGCTTCGCCATTGGTACATCTGATACGTTGGCGCCGGCAAAGGCGGGCATCCCGCCGCTGTCCGCACGAGGGGCCCGCTCGAGGAGCGTGGCGGCGTTGCTACTCGGCGCCCGCGGCGCGCAGTCCCGGCTAGGGGGCGCTGCCGGCCCTGCGGGCGGCGCCCGCCAGGGCGCGCAAGGAGCCGGACACCGCCCGCAGGGCCACCGTAGCCGTCTTCCCCAGCAGCCAGCCGGCGGCCCCCTGGACGGTGTGGAGATCGTCTTCCAGCGTCGCCCCCGTCAAGCCGGCCGCTGCAAGATGGCTCTCGGCGACGTCTGCCGGGCAGCCGGCCAGGGCCTGGCGCAGTCCCAGCAGGAGCACGGCCAGGTCGTCCAGCTGACCGGCCACGGGGATGATCCCCGGCACCAGATCGATCGGCGAGACGGTGTAGGCCAGCGCGGCGCCAAGCACTGCCTTACGCCCTCCCGGAACGACCGGGTCGGCCACCAGGGCGCGGGCGAGGCGGACGTAGCGCGGTAGCCGTCCTACCGTACCGGTGAGCCGCAGCAGGGGGTGGCCGGCCTGACCGAACAATCGCATCATGGTGCCCTAAGCGTAACAGGGCCGGGGCTCGATGGATCAGCGTGTACGTTACGTGCAGGTGGTCACACCCCGAGCGGCGGGCGCAACCTCCGTCTAGTACATACGTTCTATATGATGTGGCGTCCGCGCGCCAACCGGCTCGGCCTTACGGCCGGAAGGTGGAGACGGCTGGCGGGGGCGCCGCTGGGCACATGATCGACACATCATAGGGAGGCTGAGACAACTATGGCTATCGAAACGAGCGATACATGCAGCCAGACCACCACGGCGGGGCACGGCATCGTGCACGTGGAACTGCCGGCGGGCAACGTCGACAAGCTGTGCGCCTTCTACTCCGGTGTCTTCGGCTGGGAGTTCGAGGACGCCCCAGGGATGGCGACGTACAAGATGGCCGCCCCGGAGGGCGAAGATGGCCCCGGTTTCGCCATCTTCGCCCGCGATGACCCGGGGCAGCGGCTGACCAACTACGTGGGGGTGGAGTCCATTTCCGAGCACGCCGAAAAGATCACCCGGCACGGGGGACAGGTGGTGCACCGCTTCTCCGTCCCCGGCATGGGCCACGGTGCGATCACGCTCGACCCTGAAGGCAACGCCCTGGGGATCTGGCAGCCGGACCCAGACGCCACGCCGTAAGCTGTACGCAGGGGGCATCGAGCCCCTCGCCGGGGCTGCAGTTCCGGCGCCGGCGAGGGGAGACGTCGAAGGGGACGGGGCGTGGCTAGCGACTCACTGGAGGTGCAGCAGGTGCGTCCCGGCCTCTGGCGCTGGACGGCGCCCCATCCTGATTGGACGCCGGCTTGCGGGGGCCCGGGAGGCTGGGAGCGCACCGTGGGCTCCGTCTACTGCGAGGCCCCCGATGCCGTCCTGCTGATCGACCCGCAGGCCCCACCACCCGGCCTGTCCGGCGCCGACCGATTCTGGCAGGCGCTCGACCGTGACATCTCGCGCCTGGCCCGGCCGGTGGCCGTGCTGCTCTGCAACCCCTGGCACGTACGTAGTACCGGGGCCGTGCTGGAACGCTATGGAGCGGTGCCAGGGATCACCGCGTGGCTTCACGCCGGCGTCCCGGACGCCCCGGACGTCCCGGGCCAGCGGACGTTCCACGATGGCGACCCCTTGCCGGGAGGCGTGCGGTCCCATTCGCTCGTCGCACCCGGTGCGGTGGAGAGCCTGTTCTATCTTCCGGCTCATCGCACGCTGGTGGCCGGGGACACCCTTGTGGGGGCCGGGGAGGGGCGCCTATGCGTCTGCCCCGAGTCCTGGTACGGCGATACAGTGGCGCAAAGGGCCTGGTACGCCCGTCACTTCCGAGCCACGCTGCGCCCCCTGCTGGATCTCCCCATCGACACCGTGCTCACGGGCCACGGGCCCCCGGTGCTGTCCGGGGGCGGCAGCGCCCTGGCCCGGGCACTGGAGAGTCCCGCCTGGGGGGAAGGGTGACGCACGATTCAATCGGCCTCTGCCGAGATGGTGACCGTGCTGCGCTTCCAACGGCGCCGGAACGACGGACGCACCAGCGCCTCAGCGGACTGGATCGTCAGCCCGCCGTCGACCATCATGGTAATACCGGTGACCCAGCGGGCCTCGTCCGAGGCCAGGTAGAGGGCGGCGTAAGCGATGTCCTCCGGCGACCCGATCTCCCCCAGAGGGTAGCAGTCCAGGTTGCCCCGCCACTCAGCCGCGTCGGCCTGCATGCGAGGGCGTGTGCGATCGTTGAGCACCAAGCCGGGGCAGATGGCGTTGGCGCGGATGCCCTGCGGCCCATAGTCCAGGGCCAGGCTCCGCGTCAGGCCGAGCATGCCGGCCTTGGCCGCCGAGTAGGCCCCAAAGTTGGGGTTGGTGATCACGCCATTGGCCGACGAGATGCTGACGATGGAGGGACCGGCGGCTCGGCCGGCGCGGATCATCTCCGGTAAGGCGTACCTGGCGGTGAGAAAGCAAGACTTGAGGGCGATCCCCAGGGCCCGGTCCCACTCTGCTTCCTCTACCTGGTGGAGGGGTTTGGTGACGCCGGCCGCCGCCACGTTCACCACTGTGGTCAGCTTGCCATAGGTCCGCACCGCCGTGTCCACCAGGCGCTGCACGTCCCCGGCAACGGAGGCATCCTCTTTGAGCGCCACGGCTCTACCGCCCCCCGCCTCTATGGCCTCGGCGACCTGTTGCGCCCCCGCCTCGTCCACGTCCCCCACCACCACGGCGGCGCCCTCCCCAGCGTACAGCTCAGCGATGGCCCGTCCAATGCCGGCGCCCCCGCCCCCGCTGATGATGGCCACTTTTCCAGCCAGTCGCATTCCCCTATGCCTCTCGCGGTGCGTTCCCCTGCCGGTGCGCTCCCTCTCGCGGTGCGTTCCCCTGCCGGTGCGCTCCCTCTCGCGGTGCGCCCCATCGCGGCGCCGGGAGACCGAGAGAGGACGCTATTGACGCCCGGTGCTCGCTGATGATAGCGTCGAGAGGACGATGTCCTCCATGCCTGCCACCGACGCCCCGTCGACCGCAGTGCAGACCCCTCCCCAGATCGACCCGGACGTCGACATCCGGCGTCGCCTGCTCCCGCCATACAAGGTGATCTTGCACAACGACGATCACAACTCCATGCCGCACGTTGTCTCCGCGCTGCGCAAGTCGGTCCCGGGGATGAGTCTCAGCCGCGCTACGGCCATCATGTGGGAGGCCCATACGTCAGGGAGGGCTATAGTCATCAGCTGTCCCCTGGAGCTGGCCGAGCTGTACCAGCAGCGGCTCCTCTCCTTCGGCCTCACGGCGACGATCGAGAAGGACGAGTAACTCGGGGGCGCCGCCGTGCGGGCCCCTGGCCCTGCCGTCCGGCTCCCGAACCATGCCCTAGGGGCGACACCCTCTCCCGCTGGGAGTGTGCTGAGGTAAGGACCCAGCGCGCTTCGCCCCTCTCCCGTGCAGCGCCTCGCGCTCCCGCCATAGCCCTGTCGAGCTTGTGATATGCTTCACAAAGTATGCCTGGGCCGGGGCAGGCACAGGCGAGCGCGAGGACAGACGAGCGCCGGCAGAGGGAGACAGCAGACGATGCGGTACAGGGCCGTCCTTCTCAGCGCCCTGCTGGCCGGCGCCATCGGTGTCAGTGGCTGCGGGGGCAGCGCGGTGGCCGGCGACAGCGCCGAAGGGCCGGGCACGATCGTGGTCGGCCTGGACACGATGCGTTTCAATCCGGAGACGATCAGCGTCAAGGCCGGCGAGCCGGTCAAGATCACTTTCCGCAACGCCGGGCTCCTGATCCACGACTACATCAGCGAAGGGGCCGACCGCAACGTAAAGCTGGCCAACGTCGGCGGCGGCAAGCAGGCCAGCGGGATCTTCCAGGCCAGCAAGCCGGGCACCTACAATGTGGTTTGCATTCAGCCCGCGCACAAGGAGGCGGGCATGGTGGGCAAGATCGTCGTCGTCGAGTAAGCGCCCCCCGGCCGGCCGGCGGTCTGGAAGTCAGGGGATCCAGAACTCGCCTCTTGTGCCCGGCGAAGCGCCGGCCGGGCATGAGGCCGGAAGGCCGTCCCGCCCGGCCGGTGGAACGATGGAGCGCCGCGCCTCACCTCCAGGCGCATGATCTGGAATTGATCAGCACTCTGAATAGCCGCAGCTGTGACACTTGGCGCATCCTTCTTCGTAGACCAGGGCGGCGTCACCACATTCCGGGCACAGATCGGCCCGCAGGCGCCGACGCCCTTCCGCTGCCGGTGATTCCGTGGTGCGGTGCGGGGCGGCCGCCGGAACTTCAGGGAAGGGAGCGCGGGCGGCGCCGTTCACCACCTCCATCCCACCGAGGAACTCGGACAGCACCTGGGCGATGGCGTCCGGCAGCGAGCGCACCCGGTTGCGTCCGAAGCCCAGCTGGCGTCCGCCCCCGATCCCGGACAGTTGATCGACCACTTGCTCGAGGCGCTCGGCAGCGGAGAGCGGGGAGGGGAGGCGCAGGACGAGGGAGACCAGCCGGCCCAGGGCTTCGGTCACGGCCGCCGTGTCCGAGCCGGCCTTGCCAACTTGCAAGAAGACCTCGAAGGGTTGCCCGCCGCCGTTCTTGGTCACAGTGGTAAACATTGTCCCCAGCGGGGTGGGCATGCGGTAGGTAATCCCTTCGGCGGCGCGGGGCCGTGGCTTGAGGTGCTGTCCCGGTTCCGGGGCGCTGCCCAGCGTCAGGCCGAGCTGTACCGCCTCCGCCTGGGCGTTGCCATTCACCGCCCCATCGTCCGACCTCTCCCCACCCGGGGTAGTCCCGTCAGTGGCGGCAGAGCCGACGGGAGGGGCCGCCGCCACGCTTGCCGGGCCCGCGGCGCTCTCTGCCGGGCGGGCCTTGGGGGCCTCGATGTGCGAGAGCACCCCCTCGCGGCACCCATCGCGGAAGTACGTCACGCCCTTGCAGCCGTAGTCGTAGGCCTTGATGTACAGCTCCTGGACCTGCTCCACGGTGTGGTCGTTGGGGGCGTTCACCGTCTTGGAAATGGAGCTGTCGGTGTACTCCTGCACCTTGGCCTGGACGCGGACGTGCTCCTCCGGGGTCAGGTCGTTGGCCGAGACGAACCATCCAGGGACGGCCTCCGCCGGGGCGTCCGGATGGGCATCCTTCCAGGCCTGGAGCAGAGGGTGGTAGAGGACGTGCTCCCCGGTACGGTCGCGGCGCACCATGGCGAAGTCATACACCGGCTCGATCCCGGAGGAGACGCCGGCCAGCAGGGATGTGGTGCCGGTGGGTGCCTGGGTAAGGAGCACGGCGTTGCGGATCCCCTGGGCGGCGATTTTGGTCTTTACCGGCTCCGGGAGGCGGCGGATGAAACGCCCCTGGAGGTACTTCTCCCGGTCGAAGCGCGGAAAGGCTCCCTTCTCCGCAGCCAGGTCGGAGGCGGCGTCATAGGCCGCGTCGCGGATGGTGCGATAGATGCGGTCGACCACCGGCATGCCGGCGTCCGAGCCATAGGGGACGTGGAGCTTGATCAGGGCGTCGGCCAGGCCCATTGTCCCCAGGCCGGTGCGCCGCGTCCCCAGCTGGGCCGCGGCGTTCTCCGGAAAAAAGTACTCCGTCGCGTCCACCACGTTGTCCAGGAAGCGCATGGACACCCGCGTTGCGTCGGCCAGGGCGGCGTAGTCGAACGTCCCCGGCGTGTCGGCGTCGCCCCCGCGGACGAACGAGGAGAGATTCAGGGCCCCCAGGTTGCAGACCCCCCACTCCGGCAGGCCTTGCTCGCCGCAGGGGTTGACGCAGATGATCTTCTCGTAGTACCAGGTGTTGCTCTCGGTGTTGTAGCGGTCGATGAAGACCAGGCCCGGCTCGCCGGACGTCCAGGCGCTCTCACAGATCAGGTTCCACAGCTGGCGCGCCGGCAGGGTCTTGCAGACCTCCCCCTTCCACACCAGCTGCCAGTCCCGGTCGGCCTTGACCGCCTCCATGAAGCGGTCAGAGACGCATACGGAGAGGTTGGCGTGATTGATCCGCGTGAGGTCCTTCTTGACGGTGACGAACTCCTCGATGTCCGGGTGGTCGTCGTTGAGCATCAGCATCAGCGCGCCCCTGCGGGAGCCCCCCTGCTGGATCACGTCCCCCGTGGCCACGGAGTACAGCTCTGCCCATGAGCAGGGCCCCGAGGCCGTGCCGTTGACCGTCTTGATGTAGCTCCCCCGCGGGCGGAGGGAGGAAAGGTTGATCCCCACCCCCCCGGCGCGGGCCATGATCTCGGTCATCACCTTGAGGTTGTCCAGGATGCCCCCGCGGCTGTCCTCCGGGCTGGGGATGACGAAGCAGTTGTAGTACGTCACGTGATGGCCGGTGCCGGCCCCCGAGAGGATCCGCCCCCCGGGGACGAAGCGGAAGTCTCGCAAGACGTCGTAGAAGCGCCCTTCCCAGTGGCGCCGGGCTTCCTCCGACGGCTCCACGGCGGCGATCCCGCGGGCGACGCGGGCCCACATGTCCTCCGGGTAATGCTCAACCGGCGCGCCCGCCTCGTCCTTCAGGGCGTAGCGGTCGATAAACACCTTGCCGCGGATGCCCTCCAGGACCGTCCCCTGTGGCGCCGGGAGGTGGATGTCCGACGATCCGCTGGGCTGCCGGCTGACCTCGTGCTGAACGGTTGACATGCTCTCCTCCGCGAGACGTGCTACGTTGCAATCGGCGATCTATCTGCCCGGCGGCCGTGGCTCCCCTGCCTTCCAGTGACACGCCCCGCGCCGGCTGGCGATCTCCGGGCACTTCCCACCGTCGGCACCCGCGACCCTACATCTGGGGTGCTGGACCATCTTAGGCCCTAAATGTGGGGCTGTCAAGGCGCCCGGCGTCTCCCTCCAACCTTCCTCCGCCGACCGGCTCGGCCCCCCGCCTGTCACTGAGCCGACTCCTATCGATTGGTCGCCCGGGGCAGATGGCAGGGGTCACCATCGTAGTGGCGCGGCCGCAGTTCCTGGAAGGGACCGGACGCGCCGGGACGAGGACGGGGCGTAGCGGCGCCCCGGGCTCCGGCTCAGCGCTCGGGGGAGCCGATGACGCGGCACAGTCGCCGCACCCCTTCGGCCAGATCGCTCGGGGGTAGGAAGGAGAAGGCCAGGCGGAGGTGGCGCCGCCCGTCACCGCGGGCGAAGTAGCTTGCCCCGGGGATAAAGCTGACCCCGGCGGCCGTCGCCCGAGGGAGCAGGGCAGCGGCATCGCCCCCTGGGGGCAGGGTGAGCCAGGTGAAAAAGCCCCCCTGGGGCACCGTCCAGTCCACGTCCGGCGGGGCGTGCTCCGCCAGGGCCGCCAGCATGGCGTCGCGGCGCACCCGGTACACCCCCTTGAGGGTCTCAATGTGGCCCTGCAGCCGGTCGAGCGTCCCCCCCCCGTCCCCGGCAAAGGCGGCCGCCACGTGCGTCGCGAAGGGGCTGGTGCCAACGTCTACCTTGAGCTGCAGGAGGCGAGGCAACAGGGCCGGCGGTGCGACGACGTAGCCCAGGCGCAGGCCGGCCGCCAGGATCTTAGAGAACGTCCGCACCTGAAAGACGGCGCCTCCCCCATCCAGGGAGAAAAGGGACGGGCTGGCCGTGCCGTCGTAGCGCAGCTCGCTGTAGGCGTCGTCCTCGATCAGCAATGTGCCGAAGCGATGGGCGAGATCGACCAGCGCCCGCCGGCGCTCCAGGGAGAGAGATACCCCGGCGGGATTCTGGAACGTGGGGATGGTGTAGACGAACTTGGGGCGCCGCCCGGAGTCGACCAGGCGCTGCAACAGGGACGCCAGGACATCCGTGTCCAGGCCGTTGCCATCCAGAGGTACCTCGTGGACGTCGGCCTCGGCGTTGCGGAAAGTCTGCAACGCCCCGATGAACGTGGGGGCCTCCACGACCACGGCGTCTCCCGGATCGACCAGGAGATGGGTAATCAGATCGATCCCCTGCGAGCCACCGGCAGTAACCACGAGGTGATCGTGGGTCACGCGGATGCCCTCCTGACGCAGCTTGGCCACCAGGAGGTCGAGGAAGGGTGCCGGCCCGGCGATGGGGCCGTACTGCAGGGCCTCTCGGCCGGAGGCGCGCAGCATGCGCCCCGCGGCCTCGATGAGCCCCTGGATTGGGAAGGAGCCGGGATCAGGAAAGCCGTAGGTCAGGGGGATGACCCCCGGAGGGGTCGCCGCCCCGGCCCGAAACAAGGCCGGCACCTCAGCCGCGGCCCGGCGCGCCAGGAGCGGTCGGTAATCCATGCCGGAGTGTTCAGGCGTCTGCTGTGGCTATGTCCGCGCGTCCCGCCGCCGGCCAGGTGGCCATCTGGTCCCCCCAGACGCTGCACCGGCCCGACCGGGGGACCGAAGCCCCCTTGACGCCGCCGTATCGGGCGCTCGTCCCCGGGACCGGGGCAGCGAAACATGGAAACGGCCCGGCGCAGTGGCCGATCCTGGACTGAGCGTAGCGGGCCTGGCCTAGGCGAAGCTGGCGCTGCCGGCGATCCTGGCCATCTGGACGGCCTTGTCGTAGTTTTGGGACACCTTTTGCCAGTCCATGTTCTTGAAGAAGGACTTGATGTAGTCGGCGCGGGCCGAGCCGTAGTCGATGAAGTAGGCGTGCTCGTAGACGTCCAGCGTCATCACCGGGATGGTACCCCAGACGCCACCCTGATTGTGGGCGTCGGCAATAAAGATGTGGAGCTTCATGTCCGTGGGGTCGAGGGCCACGTTCGCCCAGCCGCGGGCGGCCATGCCGGAGGCGCTGAGCTCGGTCATGAAGTTCTCGAACGAGCCGTAATCCTTGTTGATCTGCTCGGCGAGAGCCCCGCTGGGCGGGGCGCCATCTCCACCCAGGTGGCTAAAGTACAGCTCATGCAGGATCTGTCCGTCGGCATTGAAAGTCTCTTCGTGCTTTAGGGCGCGATACTCGCTGTAGGTCTGAGCGGACTTGCTGCGATCGGCGTTCGGTAGCGCCGCCTCGATCTCGTTGCGTTTGTTGACGTAGCCGGGGTACAGCTTGTCATGGTGAGTCTCGATTGTCTTGGACGAGATGCCATCGAGGGCATCCTTGGCAAATGGCAGGTCCTTGACCGCAAAGGGCATAGATGGGCTCCTTTCCTCTGGCCGGCGTGCCAGCGTACCATCACTCTATCCGTCGATGTCGAGAGCGTCAAGGTCGAGAGCGTTAAGGAGCGGTGGCCTGTGAAAGTGCTCTGCACCGGCATGTCCGGCACCGGGCGGACGAGCTTCGTGCGCGGCGTCGCCGAGCTGGCCGTGGCCCGCGACCAGACGCTTCACGTCTTCGACGTCCGGGACACCATGTTTCACCTGGCCCGCGAGCGTGGTGAGGTCCTGGAGGAGGAGACCATCCTGGACGTCTTCCCTACCGCGCTGGGGGCCTATCGGGCGGCCGCCCTGGAGCGGATCACGGCCCAAGTGCGCGCCCTGCCGGCGGACGACTCCTGGATTCTGGTGACTCACGCCACCTTCTCCTGGAACTACTCCATCGTCCCCGGCCTGGACGTCTATTACCTGAACCTCTTGCAGCCAGACGTGTACGTCACGGTGACGGACGGCATCCTCAGCATCCGCCAGCGCTTGACCGAGGAGCGATGGAAGGGGGTGACCATCAATAACCTCCTGTGGTGGCGCGACGTCGAGCGGGCGGCGACGGAGCTGATGGCCAACTGGCAGCGCAAGCCCCACTTCCTTATCGGCCGGCGCCAGGGCTGCGAGACGCTGTACCGCCTGATCTTCGAGCCCCAGGTGACCACCACCTATCTCAGCTACCCCATGTCCCACCTGCACGGGGCGGAGCTCTTCTCCCGCCTGGAGCAGTTCCGCCAGCGCCTGCAGCAGCGCGTCGTCGTCTTCGATCCGGCGGCCGTGGACGACTTCACCCTGGAGGTGGATGCCCCGGTAGGCTTTTCCGACGGGAGCGTACAGGCCGGCGACATCGGGGCGACCTTGACCTCCACTAAGCTGGAGGGGGACGTGCCCCCCGGGGGGCAGTTCGGCGCCGTCGGCTCCCTGGCCAGCAAGACCGGCCGGGCGCGGGAGCTTATCCTGGACGCCCGACTGGCGGGGGATCATGGTGCGGTGCGCCCGGAGAACCCCGAGAACCTCGACCACATCGATGGTCAGATCGTCGACCGTGACTACAAGCTGGTGGCCCAGTCAGAGACGGTAGTGGTGTACTACCCCACCACCACGCTCTCCGCCGGGGTGATCTGCGAGATGAAGGAGGCTATCCACCGGGGAAAGCGCGTCTATGCCTTGTGGCTCCCGGACCAGCCCCCCAGCCCCTTCTTCACCCGCTACTGCACCCGCTGGTTCCGCAGCGAGGACGCACTCTTCGATTACATGGACGAGGCCGGCGTCGCCCCGGACAGAAGCTCGACGTCCCCGGGGGCAGCGCTCCCTTCCCCGGCCGGCTCCACCAGCAAACGGGTGGGGAACGATCGGGCGCACCACTTCCCGGCAGACGGCCCGGCCCCGGCCGCGACGGGCCCCTCATGAGGAAGCGACCAGCCGTCGTTGCGCTCCGGGCGGCGGGCTCGAGCCTCAGCGCTCGATCGGCAGGGGGAGCTGCTCCGACGCCTGACGCGAGGCCGTAAAGCCGGCATCCAGCACCGCCCCTACCTGCTCCGCCGTGGGCAAGGCGGCCCGTGCGGCGCTACGGGTACGCGCCTGCACTAGCTCGCGCACGGCGGTCGAGGCCACCTCGACGACGGAGACCACACCGTTGCCACGGGTCTTGAGCTCAGCCTCCACATTGGCCGCCACTTTCTTGAGGGCGCTGCCGGGGAGGTTCGCACCGGCGACGACGAGCGCCCCGGCCAGCCAGGCCTGGGTGAAGTCCCGGCGCGAGCCCAGGGGGTCTTGCACGATCAAACCTGGGGCACGCGCCGTCTCGTAGGTGGTGAAGCGTGAGTGACAGTGGGCGCACTTGCGCCGCCGGCGGATCGTTTCGTCAGACTCGCGCGTCTCGATGACGCTGGTCTTGTCGTGCTGGCAGTATGGGCAGCGCATCGGTTTCGCTCGGGGCCCGGAACTCCCATCTACTCTATCGAGAACCGCGCCCGGCGTCCACGAGTCCCCGACTCGTCTCTCGGGCACAGGGCCGCCGATATCGGCTACGGCCGGCATTGTCACTCAGGCTCAAGCGCCGCACCTCGATCAGAGCCGGTTCTTCACCAAGTTGAGGAACTCGCCCCGAATCTGCGCCCCGGCGGCCACGGTGGAGAGATAGATCAGCGGGTCGTAGTCGTCCAGTCCTGACGTGGAGGTGTACTCAGCCGACGTCCGGCCGCGCTGGTGGAGCCACTCCAGGGCGTGGTCGAGCAGGGTCGATCCCAATTGCCGACCGCCGAACTCGCGGGCCACGAGGACGCACCACTCAAAGGTGTCTTGGCCCTCTGAAGTGGCTTTGGCGTCGCACAGGCCCACCAGCCGGCCGTCGCGGTAGGCCAGGAAGTAGGTTTGGGGTGCCTCTTCCCCGGACCGGCGTACGGCGTCCACTACCCGCTGGCGCACCTCGGCGCTGGCGCGCTGGAACTGGTCCTCCAGGTCCTCGGGCTGCAACTCCACGCGGAGCCACTTCTGGTCTTCGCGGGGCTCCTTCCACCAGCGGAAGTACGGCTGGTAGGAGTTCATGATGAAACGGGCGGTCTCTTCCGGATCTGGCCAATCCACCCGGCGCACCTCGAAGTCTGGGCTGCGTGAGATCGGCTGACGGCGGGCGAGGTCCCAGGCCAGGACGACGGTACGGCGGGAGGACCAGTAGCCTCGGCGATAGAAATACGAGGCCCAGCCCTTGCCGTCGACGATCACGGCGTCGACCTTCTGGGCCCCGCGCTCTCTGAGGCGCGCCTCGGCCGCGTCGATCAGGCGCTCCGGCAACCCGCTCTCGCGCAGATCTTCGTCGACGATCAGGTCGGCCAGGAGGCCGTGGGGGCGCTGCGGGCGATCACGTATGGCTAGCCGGATGGCCCCCAGCACGGCCTCATCGTCCGGTGAGCGCCGGGCGACGAGCACCTCGCTCGGCCCATACCAGAGCTGATTTAGCTCCTGCCGTACGCCCACGACACGCTCCGGCGGCGAAGTCAGGGGGGAGATGTGCACGTCCGGCTCAACAGCGGTCATTGCTCATCCTCAAGTACAGGACCTACTACCAAGACCAGGGAGTGCGACGCGCCCCGTCCCGGCAGGCAGGCAGACGCAGCCCGGCGGGAACGTGCCCCCGGCCCGCCACTCTCCCCTGGACGCGGTGCGCTGGGGAGGCTAATCACGGTAGCGGGCGATCCGGCTGAGCTGGTGCCGTAGCCAGATGTCTTTGGAGATCGTCGGCATGGTGTAGGCCGTGACGGTGCAGAAGCCATGGTCTACGAGCATCTTGAACAGCTGGGAGTACTGCGTATCCAGGTACTCCATCGTCAACGTCGCCGGTTCTGCCTTGGCCAGGCGTGTCTGGAGCAAGGTGATGGACTTCTCGAGGATGTCGGTCGGCTCGTAGACTGGCCCGTAGGCGAATGACGGGTCGTTCATCACGCTCCGCATAGCGCTACTCACAACGATGCCTTTCCTGGACGGGATGGCGGGGGCGGGGCCACGCCGCGGGGGCGCTGCCCGAATGCGACCGGCGCGGAGAAACGTCGCTGGCCCCAAGACAGAGTATAGGAGATGGCGTCAGAGCGGAGCCCCCGCGCCCCGATGCGCCCCCGGACTCGCCTTCAGGATGGGGGCCGTGGCTCGTTGACCGGGTAGGGCGGGCGCTCGCCGCGCAGCGCGGCCAGGAGATTCTCCGCCGAGAGCTCCGCCATGCGCCGGGCGGACTGCGCCGTGATGCCGGCGATGTGTGGCGTTGGCAGGACGTTGGGCAGGCCGAGCAGCGGGTTGGCCGGCTCAGGCGGCTCGGCGGCGAAGACGTCCAGGGCAGCGCCGGCGATGCGTCCCTGGCGCAGGGCATCCGCCAGGTGGGTCTCCTGCACCAGCTCGCCGCGGGCGGTGTTGATCAGGTAGGCGCTGGGCTTCATCTGGGCCAGCGTGCCTGCATTGATCAGCCCACGCGTCTCCGGCGTGGCCGGGGCGTGCAGGCTGACGAAGTCGGCCGTGGCCAGGAGCTGTTCCAGGCTCACGTAGCTCGCGCCGCACGATGCCGCGGCCCCCTGGTCCCGAACGACGTCGTAAATCACCACCCGGGTACCAAAGGCCCGCGCCCGCATGGCTACCTGGCGGCCGATGCGCCCGAAGCCAATCAGCCCCAGGGTCGCCCCGTCCAGCTCCACTCCGATGGCTCGCTCCCACGCCCCGGCACGGGTCTGGTTCACCATGGGGACAATCTGGCGCGCCAGGGCCAGCAGCAGACCCACGGTCAAGTCGGCCACGGAATGCTCGTTGGTGCCCGGCGTGGTGGTCACCCAGACCCCGTAGTCGGTGGCCGCCTGGACGTCGATGGAGTCGTACCCCACGCCGAAGCGAGACACGACCTTCAGGCGTGGGGCGCTTTCGAAGACGCGCCGGGTAAAGGCGTCGGTGCTGGCCAGTACGGCGTCGACATCGCCGACGAGAGGCAGTAGCTCCGTCTCCGTTGCCGCGCGGGGGAAGGGACTGGCGATCAGCTCGCAGCCGGCGCCGGTCAGGCGCTGCACGTGGTCGCCGGAGACGCGACGAAAGGTGTGCCCGGTGACCAGGACCCTAAACTGGGACATGATCGCCGGACCCATGGACAGCCCGTCGGTACTCCTCGCGCGGCGGACTAAAGATGTCCAGGCAGATCGCTCCCCGTGCCCCGGCGACAACGGCGTGCGCTATCCCTCCGGGGATGGCGTAGTATTCCCCCTCCTGGAGCCGGCGCGTCTGCCCCCCAATGGTGAACTCGGCGTCCCCCTGCATCACGTAGCCGAACTGCTCGTGGGGGTGCTGGTGCTCTGGAACCACGGCGCGCGCCTCCAGCTCAACGCGAGAGAGCATCAGCCGCTCCCCGCTGACCACGGCGATGCGGACGCCGGGGGCCAGCTCGCGCCGGGGGCGGCCCGCCCACTCCACGAAGTAGGGCTCCCTTTGCACGCTGCCCTGGCTCATGCCCCCACTCCCTGCAGTACGGCCGTCACAGTACGCGGTCGCTCCCTGCGCGCCGGCGATCCATGTGGCTCGGCGCTCACATAGGATCGAAGGGGAGTCGTGGGAGCGGAACGGCCGAAAGGCGCAGCAGATTGATGTGCAGCAGGTCGATCATCATGGCCACCGCCAGGGCGACGACGGGGCCGCCCAGGGCCAGGAACCCCAGCCAGGCAGGGCTGAGCGCCCCGGCGCGCCACAATCGCGGAACGTAGACGATCAAGGCGACGAAGCACAACGGGGGCAGCGCGGCGAAGGGCATCAACACGGGGGCCAGGAGGAACGTCCCAAAGGGGTAGCGGTCGAAGAGAAAGGCCATGTGCACCAGGGCCCGGAACCCGAACCAGGCCGTCAGCACCGCCAGGACGAGGAGCACCGGCAGGCGCCACAGCAGGGAAAAGGCCATGGGGATCCACCAACTTAGCGCCGACTCCTTGCGCGATCCAGCGTGTAGCCCGCCGGCGCGAGAGATCATCTGGCTACCAACTATACCAAGCAAGATCTGGACTCTAGCTACACGGCTGAGCCTGCGGCTGCGGAGCGCTCAAGCAGCCGGCACCTCTGTGACGGGTGCCCGGCACCACCTATCGCCCGCAGCTCCCAGAGACCGGAGGCGCCGGGGGACTCCAGACGCGGGACATGAGACGCTACTCCAGGGGCACACCTTCAGGAATAGCCTGCAGCTCGTCTTCCCCCGTGAGCCGAACCCTCTCCCAGGTAAAGCCATGGGCGGTAAAGACGTCCAGGGTGGGCACCCAGCGTCGCCGGCCATCTTGATAAAGGTAGATCCGCTCGTCCGGGCCCTTCAGTAAGGCACCGTCCACCAGTGGTGGGCGCTGCGCCACGGCCAGCCACAGATCGCGAGAGGGGAAAAAGACGTACGGGGCACGGCGCACGTTCTCCGTCAGGGCCGGGAGATAGACCGGACGGCGGCCAAACTCCTGGGGCAGGATATCGCGGGCACACTCGTCCGGCCCCTTGGGCACCAGCTGCACGTCCGGCCGGTGGCCGTCCACCCATTGGGCATACCACCAGCCCCAGGCGCTGGCCCACCAGCTGCAGACCACGGCGTTGGGTGCCACCGCCTCAAGATTGTGCAGGGTGTGGTGGACGTAGCCCCCGCGGGTGAAGCGAGTGCCGGCGGCGAGGACGCCCAGGGCGTAGACCCAATAGGCTCCCAGGAGGAGCCCGAGGGCGGCCCGTGGCCAGCGGTGCACCCTGGGGCGCCTCGCGCCCAGCCGTTCCAGGACGCCGGCGGCGCCGGTAATGGCGACGCCAGCCCCGATGGCCAGCAGGGTGTGCAAGGGGAGCAGATAGCGATCGGCATCCGGGTACTTGCCGTAGGCCATGCCGAAGAGGGCCGCGCCCCCTGCCCCGGCCAGGGCGCCGGCCGTCCACGAGGGGCGCCGACGCAGGAGCAGGGCCAGTCCACACGCCCCGGCCACGGCCACGGCGGGACCGGCGGGGCCAAACTGCGCCCCCACGTGACGGCCCAGCCACCGCGAGCGGTCAGCCAGGAGGGGTGGATCGAGCAAGAGTCGGCGCACGATCTCCCCGCCTCCCGTCTCCTGGCTGGCGTTCCCCTGTAGGACGTACCACACCTCGCCCCGAGTGAGGCGGCGCACGTCACCCGGGGCGAAGTAGGGCACGGGAGTCACCAATCCCCTGACGACGTACAGGTAGGGGGTCAGGCCGGCCAGCGCCAGAGCCCCCGTGGCCAGGATCAGGCGCCAGGACAAGGGGCCGCGCCGGTCGCGGAATGGGCCGGCCACAGAGATGATCACCGTCAGCAGGCCGCCGGCGGCGACGAACAGGAACGTGCGGTGGTTAGCCAGGCCCAGGCCGGTCAGGAGGCCGGCGCCGGCCAGCCAGCGGGCCGAAGCGACGCCTCCCCCGCCAGCCTCCGGCCTTGCTGCGCCGGTGTCCTGCCAGCGGGCCAGGGCGATCCAGAATGCCAGGACGAGCGTCAGGTGCAGCGTGAAGACCTCGGCTTCAACGGCGAGCGTCCACAGGCGAGGCATGGCGGCCATGGCCACGGCCGCCACCGTCGCTGCCAGAGTGGCGCCGGCCATGGTTGAAGGCGTAGGGACCCGCGCATGGGGCGCGCCGGCCGCTACGCCGGCACGCCCGGCTGGGGGGGCGGCCATCAGGTACAGGGCCAGCCAGCCGCTGAGGGCCACGGCGGTGGCGCCGAGGAGGGCCGTCAGGAAGTTGATCCGCCAGGCCACGTCCCCAGGAAGGGGCAGGAGGGCTGCCCCCTTGGCCAGCAGCAGATAGAGCGGATAGCTAGGGGGATGGGCGATCCCCAGGAGATGGGCCATCACCTGGAACTCCCCCGAGTTCCCACCCCCCACCGCCGGGTTGGCAGCTCGAACGTAGAGCGCGCCGGCGAGCGCGCCGATCAGCAACGGTGCGCTAACCGGCGGTAGGCGACCTCGATGGCCGGGGGCGCCGGGCGCGGCCAGCATGGGGGTGGCTGGCCGGGCGGGCGCACCGCGCCTGGGTGAGCCGGCTGGACGGAGCCGCCCTTCTCGGGCCCTGGTCGCAGCCATGGCAGGCCGATTATACGTTGGTCCAAGGGAGACGTATGGCCCAACTCACCTGGCCGGCCGTGGCTGCCTGGCACATCGCGCTGGCCTTGGCCGTGCTGACCCTGCTGGCATACATGTTCGCCCGTCTGCAGTTCCAGCGGGCGCGGGAAGACTGGGCTAATGCCTTCTTCTATAGCCCCTCTTTGAAGGGCAAGCATCGCCAGCGGCGTCAGCGCTGGCAGGATGTCAGCCGCGCCCTGCTGGTGGGTGTGACCCTCTTATTCGCCGTTGCGGCGGCGCTCTACCTCCGACGGATGGCCTAAGCCGCCCGACGGCCTTCGCGCGCTACCGCCGCCGACGTGCGGCTCGAGATAGGTGGCCAGTCCGGCCAAAGCGTCCGGCGTGACCCCCTCGCCGACGCGCAGGTAGTCGATGTATGAGGCGATCCGATCGACGGGCACGACGGCCGCTGCGGGGCGCTCGGCCTCCAGCAGGCGGCCCTCCACCAGCACTACCGCCCCTTGCACCGGGACGGGGAGGAGCCCTTGCTCCTGCATCGCCCGCTGCAGAGCCCGCATGGGGCGTGCCACCTCCCAGGTAGGGCTGCGGTTCCACAGGCGCTCCGCCCCCTCTCCGTCCACGACGAACCAGTCGTTACCACGCACGGCATAGCGACCTTGTAAGGCGCGGATGGCCAGCACCAGTGCCCCGCTGGGGCCGAGGAGGATGCCGTCTGCCTCCACGCCGTGCCCGGGGATGGTCACCCGGCGCAGGTAATAGTAGTCGTCGCTCAGGCGGGCGCGGAGCTGGGTCACCACCGGGTCTTCGCCCAGGCTGGCTTCCCGGTCACGCCCGGCGGACGTGAGTTGCTGCACCCCTAGCAGCAGGCTCCCCAATCCGACGAACACGGCCACGTTGCCGGCCGCCATGATTGAGGGAGACGCTGTCTGCTGGCTGGCAAGAAAGCCCCCCACGGTGCAGATCACGCCGCAGACAGCGAGCAGCGCGCCGCGCCGCCGGCGGCGGCGCGCCCGATCCACTAAGTAGGTGGCGCTTCCGGCGATGCGCACTCGCTGGTACTCGCGCTGTCGGCCTAGAGTGTACGGCACCATCGACGCACCAACTACAATGCAGCCCATGATCGTCGACGTGCACACGCACACCCCGCGGCTCCGGCGGGCCACCGTTGGGGCCGCTCCGGCCGCGGAGGCCGGCCGAGCGGCCATGCGACCAGACCGGCCTGACCCGGCGAACGTAACCTGGGACGAGTACATCGCGACGATGGCCTACGTCGACCGGGCCTGTGTCTTCAACATCGCCGCCCCACCGGCGGGTGATCCCGGCGACGCGGGCGGGCCGGCCGCCGGGGCGGTCAGCTTCGGCCCGACGCGTGAGGTGAACAACCAGACGGCGGCCCTGGTACGGGCTTATCCGGACAAGCTGATTGGCTTCATGAGCGTGCACCCGCGCGACCCACAGGTGCTGGAAGAGATGGAGTGGGCGGCTCGAGACCTGGGCCTGCGGGGGATCAAGCTGGGCCCCAACTACCAGAACTTCGATCCCCTGGGAGAAGCGGCCTGCCGCCTCTACACTCGGGCCCAGGAGATGGGCCTCCCCATCCTGTTCCACCAGGGGACGAGTCCGGTGCGCTTTGCCGACCTGGACTACGCCCACCCGCGCCACATCGACCGCCTGGCGACGCGCTTTCCGGAGCTGCGCATCGTCCTGGCGCACCTGGCCCACCCCTGGCAGGCAGACTGTATCGCCGTGATTCGCAAGCACCCCCACGTCTGGGCGGACATCTCCGCCCTGCACTACCGCCCGTGGTCCTACTACACCTCCTTGCGCCTGGCTACGGAGTGGAGCGTGCTGCACAAGCTCCTGTTCGGGTCGGACTTCCCGGTGGCTACGCCCCAGGAGACCGCCGAGGCCATGCCGCATATCAACGACATCCTGGAAGGGACAAAGCTTCCCCCCGTCCCCATCGACGAGCTGCACAAGGTGCTGGAGCGGGATACGCTGGGGATCCTGGGCCTGGCGTAAGCCAGGCCGGTGGAGTTACTGAATCATTGAGTTCGCCGCCGGTCACGCCCACGGGCGGCAGGGGCGCCGGGCTGCCCGGCGTCCACGTCAGAAGGTTGTCTCCAGGGGCAGGGTACACCCCTGGCGGGCCGCCGGGAGGCACTTGTTCATGATCTCGATCACGTGGCGGGCATGCTGGGGCGTGAGCACCGGGTCTCGGTCGGCCAGGATGGCCCCGGCAAGGTCTTCTACGCCTACGGCCTGCCGCACCCGCGGCAGGCGGAGGATTGGGGAGACCCAGCCGCGCAGGCCCAGGTGGAGGTCGTCGCGATAAAGCTCGAAGGGAGGCTCGTCCGGCCTGGCCCGGCGCGCCCCCAGGATCGTCCCGGCGCTGCCATACACCTCCAGGCCGGGACCCTGGGTGGCCTTGACGCAGTACGAACTGTCGATGACGGCGAAGGTGGCCTGGCCAAAGTCGAGCATGATCAAAGTGTTGTCGTCCACCTCGGTGCGGATCTCCTTACCGTCAAAGGCGCCGGAGCGGACGGTGCGCACCGCCTCGGAGACGCCGGAGAGGCAGGTGACGCTCTTGGCCGGCCCCAGGAGGCCGGTCACCTGGTGGAGCCCGTGCACGCCCATGTCCAGGAGCGGCCCACCGCCGGGCTGGAAGAACCAGGTCGGGTCGGCGTCGCGGTACTGGAAGTACTCCGGGCCCCCGTGCGAGGAGCGGCAGCGGACGAGGGAGACCTTACCCAGGGCCCCACCCTGGATCAGGCGGCGCATCTCCTGGATCTCCGGCCGCAGCATGTGTATGGGCGAGACGCTCATCTTCAAGCCCCGCCGGGCGGCCTCTTCGATCAAGATGGTGGCCTCTTCCACCGTGCTGGCGAAGGGCTTCTGGGAATAGACGTGCTTGCCCGCCTGTAGCGCCTTGAGGTTGAGTGGGAAGTGGGCCGGGATGGAGGCCGTGTTGACCAGGGCGTCGAACGGCGCGTCCTCCAGCATGCGGTCGAAATCGTTGAACACGCCAGGGATGCCAAAACGCGCCGCTTGCTCCCGGGCCCACGCCTCCCGCACGTCACACACGGCCACCACTTCGGCGCTGGCCATTTCGGCGATCTGTGGGAGGTACTGCCCGATGGCGATGGAGCCCAACCCCACCAGTCCCAGCCTGACCTTGGCCACCTCAACCTGTCCCCTCTGCGGCGGGATAAGGCGCAGGATAGCATCTCCCCCCGCGCTCACTCGCGCTCACCCGCGGCCGGCGAGGTCGTATCACCCCACCATCCGAATAGGGGGGCCGTCCGTTCACAGAGATGCGTGCGGCGACACAGACGCCTTAGATCCCGAGATCCCTCAGACCCAAAGATGCCTTCCGGTAGAGCAATGATGGACACAGCACCTTCCCCAACGCTGCCTGATGTCCCCGGAGCCCCCGGCGCCCGGCTGCGCCGAAGACGGTTCGGCCAGTGGATGGCCGCCCTCGTCCCCGCCCTGGCCACGGCCTGCGCCGGACAGGCGCCGGTGAGCGCCTCGGCGACTTCGTCTTCCCGCCCCTCAGAAGCCCCCAGCGTGGCGCCGGCGACCTCAGCGCCCCCAGCGCCGACGTCCCCGTCCCCCACGCCCACTCCCATCCCGGCCCCTCGCTCTCCCTTCACCGGCCGAGAGGTGGACAGTGCCGACCGCATCCACCGGCGCATCGTGGCGGTGAAGATCGACAACGCCCCGCAGGCGCGCCCCCAGTTCGGCCTGAGCGCGGCAGATCTCGTCTACGAGCAGCTGGCGGAGGGCAACCTGACCCGATTCCTGGCCTTTTTCCTGGAGCAAGAGCCGGAGCGCGTCGGTCCCGTGCGCAGCGCCCGCCTGACAGACATCTACCTGGGGCAGGAGTGGGACTTCCTGCTCGCCTATGCCGGCGCCGGGGCGACGACCAGCCGCCTGCTCGGGGAGGCCCTGATCCCCCTCTTCAAGGCCCCCGAGTTGGGGGAGCGCCTGGAAGGGACACCCTACCTGCGTGACACCCGAGGCGTGGCGCCCCATAACCTGTTCGTCCGCATCGCCGCCGTGCGCGACGCCGCCCGGCGCGAGCCGGGCATCCCCCCCGAGGTAGAGATCCACCCCTTCCCTTTCCGCGATCCCCCGCCCGAGACCGGCCCGCTGCGCAACGTCAGCCTCCCCTACGTCCCGGCAGCGGCCGTCACCTGGCGCTACGACGCCGAGGCCGGCGTCTGGAAGCGCGTCATGGCCGGCGCACCCCACGTGGACGCCCTGAACGGGCGGCAGATCCAGGTGGAGAACGTCGTCGTGCAGTACGCCCAGATCTTTACCGCCCGCAATGTGGAGCCGGACTCGGCCGGCAACCCGGTCCTGGACACAGTCTTACGCGGGGAGAACGCCGTGCGCCTGTTCCACTCTGGCCAGGTGTTCGAGGGGACGTGGTCTAAGGAGCATGACCGGGCCAAGACGCAGTACCGCCTCCCGGACGGTAGCCCCCTCCCCTTTCGCCCGGGGAAAGTGTGGGTGCACATCGTCCCGGCGGAGTTCCAGGTCACCTGGAGCTGAGGCGCTACCGGCTACGACGACAACGAGACGATGTCATTCTGGGCGCAGCGAAGAATCCGTTGCCGTCTCCTGGAAGGTCCGGCTGGTGCGCTGCCCTCAGTCGGACATCCCTACCGCACCGGCCAGAACAGGAATGTCTCGTTGTCGTACTACATAGAAGGCCAGGGACAGGGGACAGGGGGCTTAGCGCAGCAGGCCGGAGGGATCTCGGCGAAACTGGGAGACGTCCGGCGGGTGGGGGTCGGCCGGGAGCGAGCGGAAGAACTCGATGTAGGGATGGTCGTCGGTAACGATGGGGCCCGCGCCGGCATAGGCCCGCAGCTCGGCATCCGTGGCGGCGAAGAGGCGCAGGACATCCTCGGGCTCGGCCAGGCCGCTGCGGGCGGCGGCGCCGGGGGCGCGCCCGGCGAGGCGCTCGGCCAGCAGGCGGCGGTCGAGGGCATAGGGCCGTGACCCGCCGATGATGAAGGCCCCATCGGCCCAGCCGGTAGCGTAGGGAAAGGCCTCCAGGAACGTCCGCAGGAGCATCTTATACTGATTCTCCGGCAGACGCTGGTCGATCCACTGGATCATCACTCCGTCTTCCCGCAGTGCCCGCCGCGCCAGGGTGTAGTACTCCAGGGAGTAGAGGGCGGCGCTGCCGGCGTGCTGCGGGCGGATGACGTCGGCCATGACCACGTCGTAGGTGCGCTCGGTGAGGAGCAAGAAGTTGCGCCCGTCGTCGGTGCGCAGGCGCACGTTGGGCGCACCCACGACGCCCCCGTTGACGTGGTCGAAATACCGGGCGCCCCGCAGGACGCTCCCGGAAAGCTCTACCACGTCCAGCGAGGCCCCGGGAAAGGCAGCGGCCGCACCGGCGGTGGCGCCCCCACCGAGGCCGATGACCAGGACGTCTCGTTTGGGTATGGCCCCGGCGCGGGCGGGCTGGACGAGCATCGGCAGCTCCCCCAGCAGGCTGTGGAACTGCACCATGCCCGGGGAATCGTTGGCTTGGTGCCAGCCGTTCAGGAACATGCGCCTCTCGGTGGGGCTCTGGAGGATGGTGACCGTCTGCTCCAGGCCCTCTTCGTACCACAGCACCGGATCGCCGAAGCGGGCAAAGATGGCTCCGTACATGTTCGGGGTCAGGAGGGCGAGGAGCAGGGTCAGCCCGGCGCCGGCGGGTGCGAGGACACGGAAGCGGGCAGGGGCGGCTGCCCGGAGGAGCCCGGCCGCGACGACGGCGCTACCCATGGCCAGGAGGATGAGGCTGCGCTGCGTGCCGAGGAGGGGGATGAGGACGAATCCGGCCGCCCACGAGCCGGCGATGGCCCCGCACACGTTCGCCGCATAAGCCCGGCCGAGCCGGCGCCCCACACCCCCAGCGGCTGCAGCCCGCGAGCCTCCCCCGGCGGCGTAGAGCTTCATGATGATGGGGAAGGCGGCGCCCAGGAGCACGGTGGTGGGAAACATGGTGATAAAGGCCATCAAAGCAGTGGCGCGCTGCTCCCCGGACACCAGATGCTCGGCCACGGGGACGCCCCGCAGGCCATCGACTACGTCATGCAGGCGCCCGACGGCGGCGATCGAGAGCAGGGCGGTGAGGGCGATGGCCCACTCCAGAATGGCCGCCACCAGGAGCCAGTTGACGCGCCGGTTGATCAGCGGGGCGATGGCGTAGGAGCCCACCGCCAGACCCAGCAGGAAGGTGCACAAGATAAGGTTGAAGGCATAGGTGGTGGCCTCAAAGAACATGGCCAGGATGCGTGTCCAGATCACCTGGTACGCCAGCGAAGCCAGACCGGAGACGAAAAAGGCGCCCAGCAGCCAGCGCATGACGCCTCGATCGGCGTCCGGCCGGGACGCCTCCGGGGGACGCGCGGCGAGGCCTTCCCCGTCCCCTAGCCTGCTCGGGGGGGGCCCAGCCGGTCCGGAGACGGGCAGCAGCGCATCCTTCTTCTTGGTCTTGTTCGTGGCCCCCTGCGTCGTCTCCTTCCTGGTCTCCCCATTCTGAGCTGCAGACCAGGCTGACGCTTGCTCGCCCTGGTGATACCGCCCCTGGCGCGATGGCGCCCATCGGTCCAGGGCCAGGGCGCTGAGCCCGACGAGGGCATTGAGAGCAGCGGCCGCCTGGGTCGTTGCCTGCACCCCCACGGCGCCGATAAGGACAAAGGCGGCCAGGTAGGCCCCGGCGATCCCGCCGGCGGTGTTGCAGGCGTAGAGAAGACTCACGCTGGTGCCTACGGATGGGCTTCGCCCAAGGGAAGAGCGCACCACGACCGGCAGCGTCATGCCCATCAAGGTAGTGGGGACGAGCAGGATGGCGCAGGCGAGGACAAAACGGACGAGGGAGACCAGCGTCAGATCGGATGGAAGGGCGGGGTAGATCCCTCGATAGACGGCGTTCAGCAGGGCGAAGGCCGGGGGGGTGAGCAGGGCGGCGCCGGCGAGGGCCAGCTCGATGATGCCGTACGCCTGTAGGGGGCGGGGCAGGCGGTCGGCAGCGCGCCCGGCCAGGTAGCCCCCGAGGGCCAGGCCCCCCATAAACACCGTCAGGACGGTGGAAACGGCGTAGATGGTGACGCCGAACACCAGCGTCAAGTAGCGCAGCCAGACTACCTCATAGACCAGGCCGCTGATGCCGGATAGGGTGAAGAGGCAGAGGAGAGCGGGGAGAAAGAGGCGCCCGGAGACGGCGCCGGCCGGCGCGTGGTCCAGGCCGTCGCCGGCCGGCGGGCCATGCCCAGGGTAGCGCTCCTGACGCCCCACCGTTAGGAGGCCGGACGGCTGCCCGCCGGCAAGCTCTCGTCCAGGGGTAGCGCCGGCCGTCGGACCAGCCATGTCTCTTGTGGAACGGCTCAGGTCAGCTCAGGCACCGGGAACCGCGGGGGCTGTCCCTGCACCACGCGGAGCACCTCGTCCAGGGCCATGCCGGCGGCGCGGCGCTGGGCTTCCACGGCCGCCCCGGCGCAGTGGGAGGTGGCGATCACCTTGGGGTGGGCGATCAGCGGGCGCTGCCTTTCGGCGGGCGGCTCTGCCTCGAAGACGTCCAGGGCCGCCCCGGCAATGTGGCCGGATTCCAGGGCTGCCAGCAGGGCGCCTTCATCGATCAGCTCACCACGCGCCGTATTCACCACCAAGGCCCCCTGTTTGCAGGCGGCCAGCGTCTTGGCGCTCAAGAGATGCCTCGTCTCCGGCGTAGAGGGGGCGTGGAGGGTAACCACATCCGCCTCCGCCAGCAATCCCTCGAGCGGGAGGTAGGTCAGCCCGGCGCGGCGGGCCCATTCATCGTTGGGAAAGAGATCGTAGGCCACCAGTCGCAGGCCAAAGGGCGTGGCGCGGGCGGCGACCTCGCGCCCGACGCGGCCGGTGCCGACGATCCCCAGGGTCTTGCCCCGCAGCTCGATACCGGCGATGCGCCCCCACTTTCCCGCCTTGGTCTGGTCGTTGATGCGGGAGATGGAGCGGGCCAGGTCGAGGATCAGGCCCAGTGTGAAGTCGGCCACGTCGATCGAGTCGTAGCCCACGCCGGAGCGAGCGATAAGCTTGAGGTCAGGGGAGCAGGCCTCGATGACCCGCGCCGTGTAGGCGTCCGGCATGGCCACGGCCGCGACACTGCCCGGCAGGAGGCGCAGCAGCTCGGCTTCGGACAGGGTCGGGTCGGGCACGTCGGGGAACACCACCTCGATCCCCGCCTCGTCCAGGCGCGGACGGTATTCCTCAACAACCATGGCCACGTTACGCGCCGTCGCCAGCACCCGTCCCGGCATCCCAGCTCTCGCTCCCTTCACCCCGGGGGCGCTACCCCTCCCCCGGCCGGGCATCGACCACGACCCCCGGCGACCGGATGGGGAGTATAGCCGTTCGGCCGGGTGGTGTTGGGTGCGGTTGACGATGGACGCCGAGAGGTGCCATGCTCATGTCCATGATCGTGGAAGTGGCCGTCCTGAGAGCCAAAGAAGGGGCCGCGGACGGCATGCGCGACGGGCTGCGGGCGGCGCGAACGGTGATTTCCCGCGCCGAGGGCTACCTGGGCAGCATCTTTCTTCAGGGAATCGAGGATCCACGACAGTTCGTCTTGCGCATCGAGTGGGAGTCGGTGCAGGCCCACACCGAGGGCTTCCGCGGCGGTCCCCTGTTCTCGGAGTGGCGGGCCCACTGGGCGGAGCACATGGACGGCACTCCCAACGTGATGCACTATCAGGTCTTCGCCGGCCCGTGACCTCGACGCGGACCCGGCTCGTCGTCGATCGATCCGGCGCCCCGGCAGACTGAGCGGCGATGGCCAAGCGCGAGGCAGGGGCAACGCTGCCCGTCGTCACCGTACGCGGGACGCACGCCGACCTTGGTTGGGCGATGGGGCAGGCGCGCGCGGCGCAGCTGCAACGTGTTGTGGCCACGGCCGCCGAGGCCCTGCGCGAGCAGGGGACGAGCGAGGCGGAGCTGCACGAGCAGATCGCGCCGTACCTGGATGCCGCCGGGCGCGTCTACCCGCAGTATCTGGTGGAGCTACAGGAGATGGCGCGGGGGGCGGAGGTCCCCTTTGACATTCTGTTTCGACTCAACTGCTACGAGTCCCGTCCGCCGGGGACGCCGGCCGCCCCACCGCCCCCGGCCACGCCCATGCCGGCCAAGGACCCCGGCGTGCTGCCCCAGGCGAACGACCCTGAATCCGTGCCCGCTGCGGCCGCGGACGGTTGCACCAGCGTGGCCAGCCGCGGGGCGCACGGCGTCGTCCTGGGGCATACCGAGGACTCCTCGCCTGAGGCGGTGGAAGGCCTCTACCTCCTGGACGCCACGATAGTGACGCCCGCTCCGGCTACGGGGGAAGGGAGGATCCGGGGTGGCCAGCAAGGCGCGCCGGGGCAGGTGGGCAGAGGCCTCAATGGCCAGGCCGGGGGAGAGGCGACGGGAGCGGCAAGCCCAACGCCGGCAGCGCAGAGCCGCTTCTGGTGCCTCAACTACGCCCAGACGCTCCCGGGCTGCGCCGCCGGGGTGAACGGGCAGGGGCTGGTGATCCTGATCGATGCCTTGCCCGACCCCGACCGGCGTATCGGCGCCCCCCGCCACTTCGTGTCTCGCGCCCTTCTCGATCTCCCTACCATCGACGCCGCGATCGACCACCTGCGCCAGACGGAGCGAGGCGGAGGCTGGAACTACCTGCTGGTGCAAGGCCAGCGCATCGTCGACGTGGAGGCCACGGCGACGCGCCTGGCGATCCAGGAGGCCGGGGTGCCAGGGACCTATGCCCACAGCAACCATTACGTCGATCCCCAGCTGGCTGAGGCCGCTGGAGAGCCCCGCCCTAACTCCCTCGCTCGGCTGACGCGCGCCCTGGAGCTGGTGGCACCGGGCATGGGGCTGGCGCAGATGAAACGCCTCCTGGGCGATCGTCAAGGATTCCCAGACAGCATTTGCCGCGAACGCACCATCGGGGCGTTTGTCGCCGACACGGCTGCCCGGCGCCTGGAAGTATGCTGGGGCGAGCCGGACGAGGCGACCTGGACGGCATACGGGTTCTGACGGGTCTTACGTGCGCCCAACGCTCAGGCGTTGCCAGGCGCCCGCAGGCTCCCCGGCTACGAGGATGCGGCTCTCGCGCCTCCCTGCGGGGCGCGGGTCGGTAAAGCAAAGTAGCGCCGGGCGACGGCGACGTACCAGGCCACGCCGTAGGTCAGGCAGGCGGGGTCGAGCACAAACCGGGGGCTGTGCCCGCCCACCCGCTCGTCCGGGGGCACCTCCGGGGTGCCGGCGCCGATGGTGGCGAAGCAGCCCGGCACCCGCTGCAGATAGCGCCCAAAGTCCTCACCGCCCATCCCGGCCTCGGCCGGCTGAATGCGGCCCTCGCCGACCACGTCGGCCGCCGCCTGGGTGGCCAGGGCGGACATCTGCGGGTCGTTGACCAGGACGTCGTACCCGCGGCGGTAGACCACGTCTGCCGACGCGCCGAACGCGGCGCAGATCCCAGCGGCGATGGTCTGGATACGCCCCGGCATCTGCTCACGGACGTCTTCGTCCAGCGTCCGCACGGTGCCCCGCAGGGTGACCTCTTCCGGGATGACGTTCTCCTTTGTACCGCCTTCGATCACTCCCACCGTGAGGACGGCCGCCTGGCGCGGGGCGATCTGCCGGCTGACGATCCCCTGCAGGGCCACGACCACGTGGGCGGCCACGAGGATAGGATCCACCGTGCGGTGGGGCCAGGCGGCGTGGCCCCCTCTCCCGCCGATGGTGATGCGAAAGCCGTCCGAGGCGGCGTTGCGTGGCCCGGCGGCGATGCTGAACGTCCCCGCGTCACGCGTGCCCTGGTGCAGGCCGAAGATGGCCCCCACCGGGGGATCATCCAGCACGCCGGCCTCGATCATCCCCTGCGCCCCACCGGGCGGCACCTCCTCGGCCGGTTGAAAGATGAGCACCACCGGCCCGGGAAATGCCCGGCGCTCGTCCTCCGCCTTCAAGGCGGCGGCGGCCCCAAGGAGCATGGCCGTGTGGGCGTCATGGCCACAGGCGTGCATCACCCCCGGACGCTCGCTGGTGTAGGGGAGACCGTTGGCCTCGGTAAGGGGCAATGCATCGAGGTCGGCGCGCAAGGCCAGGGCCGCGCCGGACCGGTCCCGTCCTAAGACGGCGACGACGCCGTGTAGGGGCTCACCCGATGGACCCACGCCTATCCCTTCTCGTGGTGAGTACCCCAGGGAGCGCAAGGTGGCGGCAACGAACCCGGCCGTCTTCCGCTCCTGGAAGCTCAGCTCGGGGTGCCGGTGCAGCCAGAAGAACCACTCCCGCACCCGCGCGGCCAAGTGCGGGTCAACGCCGGGGGGCAGGTTAGCCATCCGGGAGGATGTAGCGTCCATACAGGCCCTGACCCGCCCGCCAGGAGGAGCCGCAGTAGTCACTGATCACCGACCATTCGGCGCTGGTCAGGTGGCCGTGATTATGGTAGAGGAAGTGGCGCGCCCCACCCTCCTTGGCCGCCAGGAGCAGCCTTCGTAGATCGCCCGCTGTCACCGGGTCGCCCCCATGGGGGCGCCGCCCGCTGTCCACCCAGGGGAGCACCTTCCAAGGATAGCCGTCCGCGGCGGCGATCGCGCGGCGCACCTCGGTGCTCAGCAGGTCGCGGAAAAAGGCGTCCGGAAAGCCCCGTTCGAGCTCGCGCAGGGTGGTCACCGTCTGTCCCGGCGCGGCGTTAGGCTCGGCGCTGGGGAGCGCGATCCCCAACAGGGCCCGTACGGCGACAAAGGCCTCCGGCTCCCACAGCCCCGGATTCCAGTCCATCAGCGTTTCCACGTACCGCGCCACGGTACCGTAGAAGCCGTCGACGCCCCGGTGCCAGATGTACAGCTTGGGGAGGATGAGGTCGAACATGGGGGCGGTGGCCGGAAAGTCATAGCCACACAGCGGGGCAAAGGCCGGTGCGCGGGGGCCGATGGCCAGCCTGACTTGCCGCCCGCGCGCCCGAGTGAGGGCCTCCGTGAGGCTGTAGACGTGCTTGTAGAAAGCGGTCAGGGCGCGGGTACGAAAGGTGAACCAGGAGACGATCCCGGGATCGTGCCCAATCAGGGAGAGGCCGGCGAAGAGCCCGCCGCCGGCGTTGAGCGTGGCCACCTCCCGTGACAGCTTGTGCAGGCGCTGCGAGAGCCGGTCCTTGGCGGCGACGAGTCGGCCGTAGTCGAAGCCGAGAGCCTGCGCGGCCGGCTCGACCGGGGGTGGGAGGTCCTCGAAGAGATTGGAGCGATGGCCGGGGGCGATCTCATAGCCCCATTCCGGGCCGTCGAGGAGTACCCCATCGGCCTGTGGGAACTGACTGATGGTATCTTCCAGGCGGGCGAGATAGGCGCGCCGCCGCCCCTCATCGGTGATCAGGGGGCCGCCGGCGCCCGGGGCGCCCGGCGCCGGCGGGCCGGCGCCGGCCCCCGGCTCGAAGAGGTAGATCGTCCAGCCCCGGCGCCGCGCGCTTTCCAGGAGCTGCACCAGGCGCTCGCGGCGCTGCGGCAACAGCTGCACGGGGTCCGGCGGGGGCTCCACTCCCCAGCGCCGGTACACCGTGTGATTGGGGGCAAAAGCCCACGCCGCGTCCGCGCGCTCCCCACCCCAGCTCCCCACGGCTGGCCCCAACGGGGAGCTGAGGGCCGCCGGCCCCTCCGTTGGGCCGCTCCCGCCGTCCGCCGGCGGGGGGGCATCCGGATAGTCCGGGAGAAAGGCCAGCCGGCCGACCACGAGCCCGCGCACGCCCCCTGACTGCCAGGCGTCGAGGATGCGTTCAGGGTCGGAGAGCACCGGCTCCAGGGGCTGTCCAATGCGCATCCATGCTTCCAGCTCCGCCATCAGCGCTCCTTTGACCCCAGTGGACGCTTCCCGGTAGATCGCGACGGCCTGTCACCACACCCTTGCCCTGGAGCGAGCGGCGGCGTGGTCGAGCATAACTGCTCTCTCATCGCTGGCGCCGGTGACGCTAGAGTCAGTCAAGTTGGCGCCGGTCACTCCGGAGCCGGTGACTCTTGACCCATGGCGCGAACAGAAAGGCGCATCGTTCCCCGCCAGCTCTCGCCCGGGGGCAGGACGACGACGCCACTGTCTTCGACGCCGGCGGCCAAGAGGTTGAAGGCGTTTGGCGGGCAGGTCCAGGGCTCGAAGCACACCCCGGGACGTCCGGCCGGGGTGTACACGACCACCGTGCCGAAGGAGTCGCTGCACTCCATTACCAGGGCCAGGCCGGCGGCCGGATCGAGCACGGCGCATTCCACCCAGCCCCCGCTGGCCACCAGGTCGGTGAAGCCCCCATCGTACCGGCGCCGCTCCAGCGGTCGTGGCCGGCGGAGGTCCTCCGCATCGCCGACCGGCTCGGTCACGTCGTCTCGCGTCAAGGGGGCATCAAGGGTCAGGGCGCCAATACGGCCCAGGTTCCAGCGCCGGGCGGCGGGCACGGTGACGCGACAGTCCTCTCGCCTCCCACCAGGAGCGATAGGGATACGGAAGTAGGGATGGGCCCCGAAGCCAAACGGCAGCGGCCCCTCTCCCGTGTTCTGGACGGCAACGTCCAGGGTGAGCCCCCGGGCATCCAGGCGGTAGGTGGCAGTGAGACGGTAGGGGAACGGGTAGCCCTCTAACGTCTCCGGGTGGTCGTCGGAGGAGATAGTGCACTGCAGCAGTGCATGGGCGTCGGTGGCCTCGCTGGCGGCGACGTGAAAGGGACGCGTCTTGACGAAGCCGTGCCCGGCGTTGCCGTTCATGTCCTGCACGGGGAGGCGGTAGCGCCGCCCGGCGAAGATGTACTCCCCGGCCGGGATGCGCCCCGGCCAGGGGAAGAGGAGCGGAACGCCCCACCAGGATGGCTGCTGCCGCACCTGCTCCAGCGCCTCCGGGGCCAGGATCACCTCCACGCCCCGTCCATCTGGGGCGGCCAGGCGCGCGGCCAGGCAGTTGTTACCCCCTGCCGGCCAGACGCGCGCGCTGGCCGGCCCGGCGCTGTCCCGCAGCACCATCAGGGTCTCGCCCTCACGCGTCTCAGGGGCCACCGCGTATCGGCTCATCTTCTCTCTCGAAACCTTCCATCCTGGGCTGAAGCACGGTCACCGCTCGGCTGGGGGGGCGCTTCACGGCGGGACACCCCCCCAGGCGCCGGCCGACACCGCCCTGCTGCCCCTTGTTGTACCGCGCCCGTCCCCACTCCAGCGCCCCCGCCGGGCGGCCATGGCGTCTGGAGCAGGGCGCTGTTGGGGCCAGGCATCCCCGCCCGGCGTCGATGTCCCACGTGCATCGGGTCAGCGCTGGGACGCCGACGGCAGACGATTGTAGTCATGGTCCAACGGGTCCTACAATGGCGGGGATGTGAGCTTGACGCCGTCCGCCGCCGACGTCGCCGCCAGCCAGGCCCGCAGGGTACCCGGCGAGGAGGCGGTGGACCGCGGGGCGGGTGCCCCCGGCGATGCGAGGGCCGAATCGGAGGCATCGGCCCCGACGCCCCGGCAGGGGACGTTCGAATCCCTCAGGGTGCGAGACTACCGGCTGCTGTTTCAGGGCAGCACCGTGACCTCGATCGGTTTCTGGATGCAGCAGGTGGCCCTGGGCTGGCTGGTACTCGACCTGACGAACTCTCCCTTCTACCTGGGCCTGGCTTCATTCGCACGGTCATTCCCCATGCTGGTGGTCTCGCCGTTCGGTGGGGTGCTGGCCGACCGCCTCAACCGGCGCTTCCTGATCCTCTCCACGCAGGTCAGCCAGCTTATCCTCACTGCCATCTTGGCGGTCCTGGTGTTCACCGGCGTCGTCACTATCGGACACGTCCTGATCGCGTCGCTCCTGATGGGCGTAGCCATGTCCGTCCACGTCCCCGCCCGTCAGGCGCTGATCCCGGCCCTCGTCGGACGGCAGCGTCTGGGCAACGCCCTGGCCCTGTACTCTATGAGCCTGAACGCCAGCCGGATCATTGGCCCCTCGATGGCCGGTGCGGTGATGGGCTGGGCAGGAGTGGCGGGCTGCCTGGCCTTGCAAAGCGCCGGCTATGCCTGGGCTGTGGCCAACGTGCTGCAGATCCACTACGGCGACCGGCAGTCGTCACGACGGGCGGGCTCAACCGTGCTGCAGAATCTCATCGCCGGGTTCCGCTACTGTTACCACACCAAGGCCATCTTCACGCAGCTCTTGATCGCCGCCGTGCCGACGATCTTTGCCTACCCCTACATCAACTTCCTGCCGTCGTTCGCGCGTGACTACTACCGCATCGGGCCGGAGGGTCTGGGGCTGCTCATGACCGGCATGGGTCTCGGCGCCCTGGCCGGCTCGTTCGGCCTGGCCTCACGCCGGCAGATCCGGCGCAAGAGCCTGGTGACGGTGATCTGCGCTGCCTTATTCGGGCTCTTCCTCTGTCTCTTCGCCCTCGCGCCGTGGCTGCCCCTGGCCCTCGTCTTTCTTGCCCTTGCTGGGGCGAGCAGCTCGATCTACATGACCTTGAACGGGACGATCTTGCAGGAGATCTGTCCGGACGAGTACCGCGGCCGGGTGAGCAGCGTGTACATGGTCACCTGGGGGATGATGCCCCTGGGGGCCGTGCCGGCCGGCGCCCTGGCGGAAGTCTACGGGGCGCCGCTGACGGTATTCGTCGGTGGGGCGATCTGCCTCCTCTTCGCCGTGGGCATGCTCCTCTTGCGCCCCCAGCTGCGAGAAGTCTGAAGTCGCAAGTCCCACGCCCGGGGCCCGAGGGCGCAGCGCAGTGCCAGCGGAGGGCGTCGGGCAAGCGGATCTGTCCCTGCCTGCGCTGCAGACGTGCCGAGTAGGTGGTGGAGACCGCACCACATCGAAGGTCTCCCGCAGGCGACTTCGCTAGCGGGCCAACCCGCATATAGCTGGTGCTCGCACCAGATCAGATCATGGCCAGTTAAATGCAGCGTGAGCCATTAGGGGAGGGCGATGCGCAGGCCGTGGGCGCGGGCAGGAGTGACCCCCCTCCCGGCGCCGTCGGCCGTGCCGCGCTCTCGGAGGTAGTCCAGCGTCTCCTGGCGGTTGCGAGCCTGCAGGGCGATGGCCGTGGGGCGCGGGCCGGGGGGCAGGACGCGCCCGCCGCTGGGCGGGGCGATCAGCTCCAGGCGGATGCCGGCGAGGTCGAGCACAACGCCCCGACCGGCAAGGCCGTCCGGGATACGGGGCCAGCCGAAGGCCTGCTGGTAGCACTTGGCGGCGAACTCGGGGTCGGCCACGAGCACCGAGACGCTCAGGAGCTCCTGCCAGCCCGCCGGGTGTGGGGCCAGGGCCCCGATCCTCTCCACTTCGGCGCTGCGCCCGGCATCCCCCCCCTCCCACTCGATGAGGAACGGCATGGGGGGCCAGATCGGCTTCGGCACCGGTTGACCGCGGTGAGGCAACGGGGGCGGCCGGCCAGAGGCGGCGATGACCGCCGGGGACTGCGTCCTAGGCGTGGAATCCGGGGCCACCACTACCGAGCGCCAGCGGAGGGTGACACCGTGGGGCGTGATGCGCTCTCCGGACTCGATCTCCCCGTGTGGCACGTCGGCGCGGTCGAGGTGGTCAATGGCCGCCTCCAGGTCGTCGACGGCAACGGCGTAGGTCGGCGGGTTCTCCCCGGCGGTGGAGATCCACTCCTTGAGCCAGCTGACCTGGGGAACGGATGGGTCGCGCACCGCCAGGAGCTCCACATAGTGAATGCCGAAGTGGACGAGGGCGTTGTGCGTTCCGGCGGGATGCTCTCCGCCGGGGACGACGGTCAAGCCGAGCCCGGTGCGATACGTTTCGACGGCCTTGTGCAGGTCTTTGACGGCGACGACGATATGATCAAATCGCGCCGCCATCGCCGGTAGGGTCGCGCTCATTCGTTCGAGCGCTGATTATAACTTTCCGGCCGCCGTCAAACCCCCAAGACTTCAGCTAGTGGGTCAAACCGCATAGAAATGGTGCTCACACCAGATCAGGTCATCGCCAGTCTATTGCAGCGTGACCCACGAGGGGCGGCGCACCCGGGCAGCGCCGCAGGAAGCCGGTGCGCCACCCGCCGGGAGTACGTCTTACGGCAGCGCCATGAGCAGCTCTTTGGCATGGCCCGCAGGGCTCACCTGGGGGAACACCCGCTCCACCCGGCCATCGGGCCCGATGATGACGGTGCTGCGGAGTATGCCCATGGTCGTCTGGCCATCCCGCACCCGCGGGCCCCATGCCCCGTAGGCCTCAGCGACCCGATGGTCGGTGTCCGCCAGGAGCGTAAAAGGGAGGTTGTTCTTGGCCTTGAAGGCGGCCTGGGCCTCTACTGTGTCCGGGCTGCAACCAAGGATGACGACGCCCTTGCGCTGGAACTCTGCGAAATCATCACGGATTTCGATGGCTTCCGTTGTTCAGCCAGGGGTATCGGCGCGGGGGTAGAAGTACAACATGACACGCTGGTTGCGCAGGTCTGCCAGGGAGAGGGCGCTGCCGGCATCCGTCGTTGCGCTGAAGTCGGGTGCGGGATCGCCTGCTTCGAGGGGCATGCGTGGCCTCCTTGAGTACCTTCTTGGGCACAGTAGCGAGAGTAGGTGCCGGCGCTCGTCGTGCGACGGGCGTGGGGTGATTATGCACCCTGGGCGCCCCCGACAGGGCGCCGCGTAACGGTAGCCCCATCCGCGCTGCTAGAATGGGCGCCTCCCGGCGCCTCCTGGATTAGATCAATAGGGGTACGATGTGACTGCATCTGGGCCAAACGCACTCATCTCTTCCCGGCTCCCGGCGCCCCCCGCCCGACGCCCGCGGGTAGTGGTGACGGGCGCCACCGGCTACATCGCCGCACAGCTCCTCCCGGCGTTCCGGCAGCGCTATGATCTCGTGCTCCTGGACGTCCGCACCACGGGGCGAGATGGGCAGCCGGTGAAAGGGGCGCAAGTCGCCGACTTGCTAGCGGAGGACTGGGAGCGCCAGCGGGGGCATTTCCGGGGCGCGGATGCCGTCGTGCACCTGGGATACTACCGCCCGCCACAGAAGGGGGTCTCTGGCTCCGGGAAGTCTTACCTGGACGAGCGACCTAACGTGGACATGGCAGAGCACGTCTACCGCCTGGCCCTTGAAGAGGGGGTGCGCCGCGTCGTCGTCGCCAGCTCCAATCACGCGGCCGATTGGTACGAGTCCCTGATCCACGCCCGGAAGATGGAAAACCTGAGCCCGTCCGATCTCCCTAAGTCCGACAACTACTACGGCTGGGCCAAGATCGCCTACGAAGCCCTGGGCTTCGTCTATGCCAGCGGGGCCTTCGGGCGCAAGCTGGAGGTCGTCCAGGTGCGTATCGGCGCCCCGCGGGAACTCGACGCCGCGACCCACGAAGGCCGGGCGCAGCAGTACAAGCGCAATCTGGGGGCTTACATCAGCGCCCGGGACATTCAACAGCTGTTCGTGAGATCGATAGAAACGGACGACATCGCCGACCCGTGGGGCGTCCCCTTCCAGATCTTCTACGGCGTCTCCAACAACACCCGCGCCTTCTGGAACATCACCAACGCCCGCCATGTGATCGGCTATGACCCGGAGGACGACTCGGAGACGCGCTACGCCGCGGACGTCCGTCGCCTGCTGATCGAACCTGGGAGCAACGGGCGCGTCGGCACCGACGCCTGACCGATTTGAGCGGCCGGCACGGTCATCTATCTGGCTCGCGATGGCCGGCCGAGGCCATCGACGGCGCTCTAGCTCAAGGCGAGCAGGGCGTTGACCTCCCGCTCGATGTTACCCGCCGCATCCCGGGGTGAGATCTTCTGGTCTAGCAGGTCGTTACGCTGCCGGCTAACAATGGTGTTCATCTCGTCCCAGGGCTTTACCAGGGGCTGCTGCTTGGCCTCCCTGGCGGCGTCCAGCCAGCGCTGCTTGTTGATGTTCAGCGTCTTGCGCTCGAGGAACACCGTCTCGGCCACCGGCCGGTAGCCGGGGATGGAGCGCCCGCCGGCCTCCTCCACCGCCTTCATCCCCTCCGTGCCGGCAAATGCCATGAACTCCCAGGCGGCATCTTTCACCTTGCTGGCCGACCACATGGTGTAGGCGTCGGTGTACCAGCGGTGGAAGCGGGGCTTGGGACCGATGGGGCGTAGGACGATGTCCGCCGGGAAGTCCAGCGCCGACCACTGCGCCAGCACGAACGGCCCGGCATTGCCGCTGAGGGCCTGCCGCCCGGTGTTGAACATGTTGACCCCCCCCGGTCGATCGCCGCCGGTGCGCCGGGGTTGCACGCGATGCACGTGGGTCAGGTCGTGCCAGAACTGCAGGGCTTGCGAGCCGGCCGGGGTCTGGTTGATGATGCAGCGCTTTTTCTCTTTGTCTAGGAAGTCGGTGCCGAAGTCCCACCACAGGGGCCACGTCTCGCTGTAGTCCACGCCCCAGGTCTCCAGATTGCCCTGAGGGTCCAGCTTGGCCACCCGCTTGAGCATATCCAGGAATTCCCCGTGGGTCCAGGTCTTGTCAAAGTCCGGCTTGAGCGCCACGCCAGCCTTTTCGAACAGGGTGCGGTTGATCCCCAGGACGCCGACCCCCCAGCCCTGGTTGATCCCGTAAAGCTTTCCGTTGACGGATTGCTCCTCAATGGCCAGGGGATAGTACTGGTCGGTGCGGATCTTGGAGCGGCTGTAGAGTGGCGTCAGGTCGGTGAGCCCGCCGGCCGACTGAAAGGGGATGATGCGTCGCGTCGTTGTCCAGATCACATCTGGCGCGGCCCCACCGGCAAAGGCGGTGATGAGCTTCGCCCCGTAGTCCGCCTCGCTCCCGGCGTCGTTCGACGCCTCGATCTTGTGGCCGGGCACTCGCTTCTGATATTCCGTGGCGGCGGCCTGCACCTTGTCCCAGTCGGCCTGCCCCACGTTGCACCAGTAGACGATCGTCGCCGGGGCCTTGGCGCTGCCTTGAGCGCCGTCCGTCGCGGCCGGGGCGCCGCCGATGCTGCAGGCAGCGGCGAAAGCGCCGCCGGTCAGGGCGGTGAAGCCGAGCACGGCGCGACGCGTCGGGCGCCCGGCAGACAGCGGCGAGTATGGCAGGGGCATCATTGCATCTCCCATCGCAGGTATCGGAGTTGAAGTTGTGCCTGCATCGTACCACCGGAGGCCGTTGGCCCGGCTGGGCACGGATGCGGTCGGCCGCTCGGGGGCCACTCCTATCGAGCATGTCCCCCCACGAGCGCTCAGCCCGAGAGAGGCAGGCGCATGGTGGCGCCATTCTCGCCCGAGACGGAGATGTGCGCCCCCAGCTGGGGCTGGGTGGAGATGGGGAGACGGGCGGCGGCCTGACGTGCTAGGCTGACGCCGGGGCTAAAGGAATTCACGTTGGGAGGGCTCTCAATGCGTTGGTCCGGTCATTTCCCGTTTGTCACCCCCACGGCTCCCACGGCTCGGCGACCGCTGGGGTTCCTCGCCATTCTGATGGCCGGAGCGCTTGGGTCAGCGCTCCCCATGGCACCGGTGGTCGCTCAGCAGCCGGCGCCCTTGCCCCAATCCCTCTCGGAGTTCGTACGCCTTAAGGAGGACGTGTACGCCTTTCGCTTTCAGAATCATGTGTCCATGTTCATCCCTACGGATGAGGGGGCCATCGTCGTCGATCCCATTGGCCAGAGCAATCGTCAGGCGCCGTCGGTGTATAAGGAGGCGATCAGGTCGGTCACGGACCGGCCGGTGCGCTGGATGTTGTACTCGCACTGGGGCGCCGACCATGGCACCGGCGGGATCGTGTTCCGCGACACGGCGACGTTCCTCAGTCACCGCAATGCGGCGCCCAAGATCGCCGCGGCGAACGACCCCACGTCGCCGGTGCCCGACGTGACGTTCGACGGCGGGACGACGCTCGAGTTCGGCGGCAAGACACTGATCCTACAGAGCACCGCCCTGTCCCCAGCCGACGATTACTTCCTGGTTTGGTACCCGGCGCAGAAGGTGCTGATGATGGTCGATCAGGTGCGGGTGAAGACGCTGCCGTTCGGCGATCTGCAGGGCGCGTCCCCGGAGCGCATGGCCGAACATTTGCAGTACGTGGCCGACAACTTCGATTTCGACGTCCTCCTGTGGGGTCACGGCGCCGGGCCGATCTTGACCGGGACGAAGCAAGACCTCCTAGATCACCGGCAGTACTACCTGGATCTGGTGGACGCCGTGCGGGCGGCGCGGGCCGCCGGGCATGCGGATAACTCGGAAGCGATGGTCGCCGCCGTGCGCACGGCGCTGGCGCCGAAGTACAGCAGCTGGGGGAACTTCCCCGGCGGCTTGACCGCCAACGTCGCCGGCGTCGTGCGCTGGTCGTCGGACGCCGGCGGCTGAAGGGCGGTGTTTGGTTGGATGGGTGGTGGCCGCCGGCGGCCAAAAGGCGGCGAGAGGACGTCCAAGGGAGGGATGAGGCAGTGACGAACGACCCGCAGGCGGTGCCCCCGGCCGAGGAAGAGGGAGTCTGGCGCATTCGGGAAGGTGAGCCGGCGCGCCACCCGCGCGGCGAGACCTACCGGCCGGACGGCGTCGAGAACCTTACCTACAACAACCCCTACAACCTCGAGGTCGAGCGGGTCTGGTTCGACGGGAAGGTCGTCTACGCCGTGGAGCAGGGGGAGCTAGAAGTCGACCTGAACACCGTCAAAGTGGCCCAGGAGTACCAGATCGTCTACGCCGTCGACCTGGACGAGCGCGGCAAGCTCGCCGAGGATCGGGAGCCGGAGCGCGTCCCGGGGCAGTACAACATCTACGACTCCGTCCCTGGGATGGACAAGTACTCCCCGCTGTGGCAATTCAACTACGTCGTCGTTCCGCGAGACTACCAGCCGAACACGCTACGCTCGGAAGGCGACTGCCTCGCCAGTGGCTATCCGATCAAGAAGAGCACGATCGTTGAGAACTGACCGGTGCTCTAGGAGCCGCCGTGCGCGGCAACGAGAAGAGAGGACCAGCCGTCCGCGAGGTCAGACCGAGGGGCTTGGTGGCTCATGGGGAGCCTAGAAGGCGGGGGGAGACATGGCGGGGTCTTCATGGCCCTGTATGCGTGGCTGTACAATCTGGTGGCTGGTTGGGTGGGGGGTCTCAGGATCGAGCTGGACTGAGCCGATCAGCAGGGGCGACGCCCTCCAGGGGACGCCATTCAAAGGAGATGTCCTCATCCAATAGTGCACGCCGACTCATCGGAGGCTGCAGGCGCAGTGCGCTACACTGGCCGTTCGATAGAGTAGGGGGACGGCGGTGGAGAAGCGGATCTGAACATCCTAGGGCGGCTGCTGCGCTACCTGCGCCCGTACTGGTGGGGCTCTGTCGCCTCGGTCGCGCTCATCGTCGTGCTCAGCATCTTCCGCCTGGGCCCGGCCTGGTTCACCAAGCTGATCATTGACCAGGCCATTCCGGCGCAGGACCTGCGCCTGGCCGCCTTTATCATCGCCGCCCTGCTGGGCGTCGCCGCCCTGACCAATGCCCTGAATGGGGCGGAGCTGTACCTCCAGCAGTGGGTCGGCCAGCACGTGGTCTATGACCTCCGTGCGCAGCTCTACGCTCACCTGCAGCAGCAGAGCATGTCCTTCTACGACGCCAATCAGACGGGGCAGCTGATGTCCCGCGTCACCAATGACGTCAATCAGGTGCAGTCGTTCCTGACCCAAGGGCTGACTCGCCTGGCGAACACCGTCGTCACCCTGGCCGTAAACTTGGCCATCATGCTCTATCTGGACCCGCTCCTGACGCTGGTGGCCATGTCCGTCACGCCGGTGGTCGTGTACTTCCAGATGCGCATGGCCACGGTCATGGATCTCTACCGCGTCGTGGCGCGGAAGTCCGCTGAGCTGAACGTAGTGCTGCAGGAGAACGTCACCGGCATCAAGCTGGTCAAGGCCTTTGACCGAGAGCCCTACGAAGCGGCGCGGTTCAACCATGTGAACCGGGCCATCCGTGAAGGACGAATGAAGGCGACGATGAACCGTACCCTAGCCGGCGTCGGCCAGGAGTACGCTACCTACGTCTCCGCCATTATCATCATCGTCTTCGGGGCCTGGCGGGTGATGGAGGGGGCCCTCACGATCGGCTCCGTCACGGCCTTCTATTCTTATGTACTGTCCATGTGGGCCCCCGTGCGCTGGATGACCTTCATGAACCAGATGGCCCAGCAGGCCGTCGCCGCCGGGGAGCGCGTCTTCGAGATCCTGGATACGCCCCTGGGGGTGACGGAGAAGCCGGGCGCCGTGGTGTTGGGCCGCCTGGAGGGACGGATCGAGCTGGACGACGTCTCCTTCGCCTATGGCAAGAACCCGCCGTTACTCCAGCACGTCAGCGCCATGGTGGAGCCGGGCCACACGCTGGCCCTGGTGGGGCCCAGTGGCTCGGGCAAGACGACGTTGATCAACCTCATCCCCCGCTTTTACGACGTCTCCGGCGGCGCGGTGCGTATCGACGGGCATGACGTGCGGGATGTGACCCTGCAGAGCCTGCGCAGCCAGATGGGACTGGTAATGCAGGAGACGTTCCTTTTTAATCTCACCATCCGAGAGAACATCTCCTATGGCCGGGAGGGGGCTCCCATGGAGGAGGTGGTGGCCGCCGCCAGGGCGGCGAACGCCCACGGCTTCATCAGCGAGCTTGAGCAGGGCTACGAGACGCTGGTCGGCGAGCGCGGCGTGCGCCTCTCGGGGGGGCAGCGCCAGCGTATCGCCATCGCCCGCGCCATCCTGGTAGATCCCCGCATCCTGATCCTGGATGAGGCCACCAGTAGCGTGGACAACCAGACCGACTACCTCATCCGGCAGGCCCTGGACGGGTTGATGAACGGACGTACGACTATCGTCATTGCCCACCGGTTGTCTACCGTGCAGCGGGCGCACCAGATCCTGGTGATGGAACAGGGGGCCATCACCGCCCGGGGCACGCACCAGGAGCTGCTCCGCTCCAGCCCTCTCTACCAGCACCTACACGAGATCCAGTTCCGCCTCCACCGGGAGGGGGACGAGGGGTCGTTGACGAACGGCGCCGCCCTGCTCCCGACCCTTTCGGGGGCGCCAGGGAAGATGGAAGTGCGGGGGTGATCGGGGGCAGCCGTGGGCTCGGCTCGACGATGGGTGGGGGCTCGCGCCTCTCCATGCGCGAGAAGCCGGTGCTCAAGACCAGCCCGTGGAAGCTCCTTTGCCGCCTGGGGGGCGTCGTCTCACCTTACCGCCGGCAGCTGCTCCTGGCCCTGATCTGTGTGCTGCTCACCTCGGGCCTGCACATGCTGATGCCCTGGGCGTTCAAGCACGTCATCGACGTCACCATCCCCGAACGGGACGTACGACAGCTGCTGGGGATCGGGGTGGGCCTGATGGCGCTCCAGGGGGTGCGCCACGGCCTGAGCTATTACGAGCGCTACCTGGTGGCCCTGGTCTCGCAGCAGCTGGTCTATCAGCTGGCCAAAGACCTCTTCGAGCACACCCAGCGTCTCTCGCTGCGCTTCTTCGAGCGATGGGGCACGGGGGAGATCATCTCCCGCACCACCAACGACATCGGCGTGCTCCAGCAGGCTGTGAGCGGCGGGACGATCCGCGCCGCGATCAGCGTGGTGAACATGGTGGGCTTCGCCGTGATCATGCTCTTGCTCAACTGGCAACTGGCGCTGCTCACCTTCTGCACCGTCCCCGTGCTCCTGGTCGCCAGTACCTTTTCGGCGGGCATGCTGCGCGTGCGCTACCGCGCCGTGCAGGAGCGGGTGGCCGGCGTGAACAACGTCCTTCAGGAGAACATCAGCGGCGTGCGGGTCAGCCGGGCCTTCGCCCAGGAGGGGGCCCAGGGGCGCCGCTTCCAGGGGGAGAACCGCGGAAACCTGCAGGCCAACATGTCCACCGCCGGTGTACAGGCGGTGGCCACCCCGGCCATCCAGATGATCACCTCGTTGGGCATGGCCCTCGTCCTCGGCGCCGGCACGTGGGGTATCGTCGATGGCCGGATGACGGTGGGGACACTGGTGGCCTTCGTCAGCTACCTGATCCAGTTCTACCAGCCGGTGGAGGACTTGATCCGGGTCAACAACACCACTCAGCAGGCCCTGTCCGCCGCGGAGCGCATCTTCCAGTTTCTCGACGAGGAGCCGGACGTGGCCCAGGGCCCCCGGGGCCGCGCGCTAAACGGGGTTTGCGGGCCGGGGCCGGGGGCTGTGGTGAAGGTGGCCAAACAGCCGCGGCCACCGGAGCTGCCCGGGGGGCAGAAGCGCGCGCACCAGGGCCCGAACTGTGCCGCAGTGGGGCACCCTGGCCGCCGCGCCGACCCACACACGCTG
>JAUJOR010000006.1:0-7320 GCA_030447525.1 Chloroflexota bacterium
CCCCGCGCCCCCCCCCCCCGGCCCCCCCCCACCCCCGCGCCCCCCGCCCCCCCCCGGGGCGGGCCCCCCCCCGCCCCCCCCCGCGGGCGCCCGCGCCCCCCCCCGCCGGGGCGGGGGGGGGGGCGGCGCCCCCCCCCCCCCCCCCCCCCCGCCGGGGCGGCCATCCACCTGCGCGACCTGCGCAAGCAGTACACCGTCCACGAGCGGGAGGCCGGGGTGGTGGCTTCCTTGCGCAGCCTGGTGCGGCGGCGCTCCAAGACCGTGGCCGCCGTGGACGGCGTCTCCTTCGACGTCCAGCCGGGGGAGATCGTGGGCTTTCTGGGGCCGAACGGGGCCGGAAAGACGACGACGTTGAAGATGCTCTCCGGTCTCCTCTATCCCACGTCAGGCGAGGTCAGCGTGCTGGGGCACATCCCCTGGAAGCGGGAGAGGGCCTACCTACGCCAGATCACGCTGGTAATGGGCAACCGCAACCAGCTGGTCTGGGACATCCCGGCGATGGACTCCTTCGAGCTCAACCGGGCCATCTACCGCCTCCCGCAAGGGGAGTTCCGCCAGACGCTGGCCGAGCTCACCGACCTGCTCGACCTTGGCGCCCTGGTGCATAAGCCGGTGCGTAGCCTGTCTCTGGGGGAGCGGATGAAGTGTGAGGTGGCCGCCGCCTTGCTCCACCGGCCTCGCGTCCTGTTCCTGGACGAGCCTACCATCGGCCTGGACATCACCATGCAGCGGCGCATCCGCAGCTTTATCCGTGATTACAACCAGCGCCACGAGGCGACGGTGCTCCTCACCAGCCACTACATGGCCGACGTGGAAGCCCTGTGCAAGCGGGTCGTCGTCATCCACCACGGCAAGCTGCTCTTCGACGGCAACCTATCGGCGCTCGTAGAGCGCTTCTCCCCGCTCAAGACGATCGTCGTCGAGCTGGCCGATGGCTACACCGGCGACGGCGCGAGCGACCTGCGTGCCTTTGGCGAGGTCGTCTCGGCGGAGGACGGGCGAGTCACCCTGCGCGTCCCCAAGACGGAGACGGCCCAGGTCACCGGTCGGCTCCTGGCCAGCGTCCCCATCGCCGACCTGACCGTCGCCGATCCCCCGATAGACGAGGTGATCGAGCAGGTCTTCGCCCAAGAGGCCCCGTGAGCCACAGGCAAGCGAGCGACGAGCGATGAGCATGCTTGCCGGTCTGCTGGAGGCCTACGTTGCTCGATTCAAGGTCGCCCTGGGGGTGCAGTTCCAGTACCGCGCCTCCCTGATCATCTGGCTGACCTGGACGATCATGGAGTCGGTGATCTACCTGGTCGTGTGGACAACCGTGGCTCGCTCCAGCGGCGGGCGTGTCGGCGGCTTCGATACCCAGGACTTCGCGGCCTACTTTCTGGTGACCATGGTGGTCAACCACCTGACCTTTACCTGGATCATGCACGAGTTTGAATACCGCATCCGACAGGGGCAGCTCTCCCCTTTGTTGCTCAAGCCCTTGCATCCGATACATGGAGACATCGCCGAGAACGTTACCTACAAGGGTCTGACGGCGATCGTCCTGGCCCCATCTTTGGTGCCCCTCGTGCTGGCCTTCCGGCCGGCGCTGCACCCGGAACCATGGGCCGTCGTGGCCTTCCTGCCGGCCCTGCTGCTGGCCTTTCTGCTCCGCTTCCTGTCCGGCTGGACGCTGGCCCTGGCCGGATTTTGGACGACGCGGGTGTTCGCCATCAACGAGATGTACTTCGTGGCTATGCTGTTTCTCTCCGGACAGATGGTGCCCCTCTCGCTCCTCCCCGCCCCCATCCAGTCCCTGGCGGCCGCCCTCCCTTTTCGGTGGATGGTCTCCTTCCCGGTGGAGCTCCTGCTAGGGCGTGTCTCACCGGAAGAGGCCCTGGCCGGCTTCGCCGCCCAGGCGTTCTGGCTCAGCGTCAGCGTGGCGCTGGCCATGGTCATCTGGCGGGCGGGGCTGAAGCGCTACTCGGCGGTGGGGGCCTAGCACAACGTTCTGCGTATGCGCCGGCAGGTTTGTGCAGTGACGCCTGGGATACGCCACGGCGCTTCGCTGCGCCAACGTACCGGCTGGTGCTACGTCCTCAGTTCTGGGGCGGACGGCGGGCTGCCCGAGGCGACGCAGTGGAACCGACGATCCACTCCGGACGGACGGCCTGGGGTTGAGCGCTGAGGGCGTTGCGGGGCCGGGAGGTGAAGGGGGAGCCGTACGATGATGGCCTACGCGCGCCTGTTGGGGGTATTTCTCCGGCTGGGGATGATGAACGAGCTGGAGTACCGCGTGAACTTCTACGTCCAGATGCTGCGGTCGGTGATCGGCCTGGGCACGGGGCTGGCCGGTCTGGGGGTGGTGTTCTCCCACACCGACACCCTGGGGGGCTGGCGCCCGGCGGAGCTGCTGGCCCTGCTGGGTGTTTTTTTCCTCGTCAGCGGGGCGATCAACCTGATCATCGCACCCAGCATGCAGCGCTTCATGGAGGACGTGCGCCAGGGGACGCTGGATTTCACGCTGACCAAGCCCGAGGATGCCCAGGTGCTGGTCAGCGTCAGGCAGGTGCAGATCTGGAAGCTGGTGGACATCGCCCTGGGGACGATCGTCCTGGTGATTGCCTTGAGTCGGCTGGAGACGAGCGTCGGCCCGGGGCAGGCCCTGGCCTTTGGCGTCACCATGCTGGCCGGTGGGGCCATCGTCTACAGCTTTTACCTCATCCTGGCCACCACCTCGTTCTGGTTCGTGCGGGTGGAGAACATCCTGGTCATCTTCCAGAGCATGTACCAGGCCGGGCGCTGGCCGGTGGGGATCTATCCCTGGTGGCTGCGCTCGGCCCTGACGTTTGTCGTCCCGGTGACGTTCGCCACCACCGTCCCCGCTGAGGCCCTCGCCGGCAGGCTGACCTGGCAGTCGCTGGTCACCGCAGTCGCCCTGGCCGGCGTGATGCTCGTCGGGTCGCGCTGGTTCTGGGGCGTAGGGGTGCGGCGCTACGCCGGGGCCTCGGCCTAGAGCAGGTTCAAAGCCCTCCCGGAGAGCAATAGAACGGGTACTCTGTACCCGTCGAGGCCGCCTGACCGGCTCTGCTCGGTCAGGCGGCTTTCTTGTTGCCTGCGTGCGGCGGCCCGAACCAAGAGCGCGGCCTGCTTCTGCGCGGGAAGCTTCGCCATCGCTCTCCGCGCCTCGCCCAGCTACTCCCGACGCGAGTGGACGCAGGCAGCGGATCGCCCGGCGCTGGCGCTCATGCCTTAGATCATGAGGAGGTCGGCCGCCTCGGCTACGGGGCGAATGAGGCCCTCGTCTACGACGTGCTCCTCAAGAGACGTGCTCCCCAAGAAAGGAGTCCTCCCCAGGCGATACCGGCCTCCACCCGGACCAGTCCTCTTGCAAGCTATCGCGCAGGTCGATACCTCGGCCACATCAGCCTCGCATCATTACCGTAGCGCCTGGCGGAAAATTACCGTAGTCCTACGGATGTTCGGCTCCTCCCAGGCACCTACGATGGGTTTACACCGAATCCCACAAAGGAGTTGGCAGATGAGCGCGACCACCATCGAGGACACGGTTCGCCTATGGCAAGCGGAGCCGGACAAGGCCAAGGGCAAGCCGGCCGTCAAGGCGCACAGCGACGGCGCCCAGGCGGTCCTGGAGGCAGGTTCCTTCTCCTGGCGCTGCGACCTCCCGCAGCCACTGGGCGGGACGAACGCCGCGCCCAGCCCCACAGCGCTGCTGTTGAGCGCGCTGGCGGGATGCGCAGTCGTGTTCATCCGCGACACCCTGGCGCCGCAGCTGGGTGTGCGGGTCGACGGCGTGCATGCCGTTGTCCAATGTGAGGCCGACAGCCGGGGTCTGCTCGGCATCGACGGCGCCGTGCCCGACCTCCAGAACATCCAGGTGACCATCACCGTTCAGACGCCGGATCCGGACGAGCACGTGCAGCGCCTGTACCAGGTGTGGCGGGAGCGCTGCCCGATCTATCTGGCGCTGACGAACGCGCAGCAGGTCGGCACAGCGCTCGAGATCCAGCGCGCCTGAAGCCGGCCGCCTCTGGCCGAGAGTCCCCGTCGGCGCAGGTCAGCGGCCTGCGCCGACAAGGCGATGCGAGGGAGCTCTCCATGAGACGGCGAGTTGCGTTCACGTCCATGTCTACCGCGCTGCTCCTCCTCCTGAGCGCCGGCGCGGTCTTGGGGCAGGACATCCCGCCGGGGCCCACAACGCGGCACCGCGTGACCTTCGAAGTCACCAATCCGTTCTTCTCCGTGTGGGGCGATCAGGCGCCCGCCCGCTGGGTCCAGGAGCGCAACGCCGCCCTCGCGGCGCTCCGCCCATAATCCTCGACCGATGGCCCGGGAGGAGGCGGGCCGGCCAGGCCGGTCGGGCTGAAGGGAGTGGGATTGAGCAATCGCGCAACCTTGTGAGGGACGCCACGGCCGGATGGACTTGAGCTTTTCGTCTGGCAGGCGTAAGCTCGGCCCGTCTGGCCGTTCCGCGTGTTGGAGACCAGCTCGCGACTCCCTCGAGGCGAGACATGGTGTGGAATCAGGTGCTGATCGGGCGCGAGCGTGAGTGCGCTGAACTGGCCCGTGCCCTTGCCCGCGCCAAGGAGGGACGTGGCGCCCTCGTGCTGCTCGCCGGGGAGGCCGGCGTCGGCAAGACCCGCCTCGCCGAGCAGGCGCTGGCGGGGGCCGCGCTGCTCGCCCTCCGCGGCGCCGCAAGCCAGGAGGCGACGCCGCCGTACGGGCCGGTGGTCACGGCGCTCCGCTCCTATCTGCGCGCAGTGCCGGGTGGCCTCGCCGACTGCGGGCCACTCGTGAACCATCTCGCGCTCCTGCTTCCCGAGCTCGGTCCGCCACCCGATCAGAGTGATAGGGCGACGCTCTTCGAGGCCATCCGCGACGCGCTCGCGGTGATCGCCCGGCGCCGGCCGAGTGCGGTGTTCCTGGACGACCTCCAGTGGGCCGACGCGACGACCCTCGAGCTGCTGCCGGCGCTGGCCAGTGGGATCGAACACGAGCCGCTGCTGCTCGTCGGCGCGTACCGCAGCGACGAGATCCCACGTGGCCATCCCCTGCGGCGCCTGCGCACCGACCTCCGGCGGGCGGGGCGGCTCCAGGAGGTCGCGGTCGAGCCGCTCACCTCAGAAGAGACAGTGGACCTGGCAACGCACGTGCTGGGCCAAGCGCCCAGCCCGGCGCTCGCCGCTGCCCTCTACGACCGGTCCCAGGGCGTGGCGTTCTTCGTCGAGGAACTGGCGGCCGCGCTCGCCGCGAGCGGCCGGCTGCGGACGGGCAGCGCCGGAGTCGAGCTCGCCGACGGCGAGGACGTGCCAATTCCGTCCACAGTGCGGGATACCGTGCTCCTGCGGGCAGAGGGGCTCTCCGAGCCGGGCCGAAGGGCGCTCGAGATCGCTGCCGTGGCCGGCCTCCAGTTCGATCTTGACCTCGTCAGCGAACTCGCGGGCGGCGACGAGGGGCTCACCGAGCCGATCGAGCGCGGTCTGGTCGTTGAGATCGGCCCTGGCTGCGCCGCTTTCCGCCACGCCCTGGCGCGCGAGGCGCTCTATGGCGTACTCCCGTGGCCGCGCCGGCGGGCGCTCCATCGCCAGCTCGCCGCGGGCCTCGAAGGGCGGGGGATGCCGGCCGGCGAGGTCGCCGAGCACTGGCTGGCGGCGCGGGAGGTCGAGCGCGGCCGCCGCGCCTTGCTCGCTATTGCCGAAGCCTCGTGCCACGTCCACGCGTACCGCGACGCCGCGCGCGCTGCTCGTCGCGCGCTGGAGCTGTGGCCAGAGGGCGAGGACGAAGCTGTTCGTCTGGGCGTGCTCGATCAGCTTGGCCAGTGTGCCGAGCTCTGCGGCGAGTTTGCCGAGGCCGCCCGGGTCTGGCAGGAAGCCGCCGCGGGCTACCATGCCGCCGGCTCCACGCGGAAGCTCGCCGAGGTGCAACGGCGCCTGGCATCTGTCTACGAAGTCCAGGGCACTGGAGAGCTCGCGCTGGTGGCCCGGCAGGCGGCGGCGGATGCCTTCGGCGCCAGCGGGCTGCCCGATGAGGCGGCGGCGGAGCGGCTCGCGATGGCGGATCACCTGGAGAACGCAAGCCGCTTCACCGCCGCGCTGGAGTTGGCCGTGGCCGCGCGGGTGGACGCCCTGCGTGCCGGTCGTGTCGATCTCCAGGCGCAGGCGCTCGCCCTGGAAGGAGAGATCCGCGTCGACCTTGGCCAGCCCGATGCCGGCCTTGAGGCGATTCGAGCAGGTCTGGCCCTGGCCCTCGACCACGACCTGACTGGGCCGGCGGCGGAGGCATACTATCGGCTGGCCACCGCGCTCTACGTGACCAGCGATTATCCCGCCTCGCGCGACGCGTACCTGACGGCCGTCGATTTCTGCCAGTCTCGGGGTCTTGCACCAGTGGCGCACGTATGCCTGGCCTGCCTGGCCGTGGTCCTCCGACAGACCGGAGAGTGGGACCGCGCCATCCAACTGTGTCGCGGCATCCTTGCTGAGGAAGAGGCGCCAGCCCCCGCCCGGGCCGTGGCCGCCGCGATGGTCGGCTCGATTCAGACCTTGCGCGGAGAGCGTGCCCGAGCCCGGGGGCTGCTGCTCGAAGCCAATGCCCAGGCCCGGCAACTAGGGATCGCTCCCCTGGAGATGGACAGCAACTGGAGCCTGGCCATGGCCGACGAACTCGAAGGCGCCTACGAATCGGCTGCCGAGCGGTGCCGCCTCGTACGCCGGCGCTGGGAGCAGACCGAGGACCGCCATTTCGCCGTCCCGCCGTTAGTGTGGGCGACGACCTTTTTCGCCGCGCGCGGCGCGGAATCCGACATACGCGCCTGCGCGCACGCCCTGGCGCAGATCGCGGCCGGCACCCGGAGCCCGGAGGCGCTCGCCGGGCTAGCGCACGCGCTGGGCGAGTGTGCCCTGCTCGACGGCGACGCCCTGCAGGCCGCCCGCCATTTCGACCAGGCGCTCGAGCTCATGAACCGGTTGGACGTGCCGTTCGGGCGCGCCCAGACACTGGTCCGGGCCGGTATCGCCCTGGCCGCGGCGGGAGCGCGTGACGTGGCGGTGGAACGACTGATCGACGCCTACCGCATCGCCCGCAAGTTGGGCGCCCGGCCACTGGCCACGCGCGCGGCCGCGGAGCACTTCTGGCCCTGGTACTCGAAGGCGCCGGGATTGGGGCGGCGGGCCGGGGGGTAACACGAGCGCGCCAGCCACGCAACGCGCGAGCTCGCGGTGTTTCGCCTGTTCGCCGCGGGCCGGACCAACCGGGAGACCGCCCGAGATAGGGAGAGCGTCGGGTAGGGGAAGAGAGTGTCGAGATGTGTTGATCTCGGGG
>JAUJOR010000006.1:7330-288084 GCA_030447525.1 Chloroflexota bacterium
CACGCTCCACGGGGGCCACGGCGCGGACGTTTTCACCTTCTTCAAGGGGTTTTCCAGCGGCACCACCATACTGGACTTCAACGGCGCAGCCGGGGACCGCGACAAGCTCGTGTTCTTGAACTACCGAGGTCTTGCGCCTGATCGCCGCGGGCCGGACGAACCGGGAGACCGCCCGCGATCTCTTTCTGAGCCCACGCACGGTCGAGATGTACGTCGGCAACATCCTCGCCAAGCTGAACTGCGCCTCGCGAACCGAGGCGACGCACAAGGCCCACGAGCTACGACTCTTGTCCCAAGGATGATGCGGAGGGGGTAACCGGATGGGAAACTGCGCTCTCGGGGCGTAGCCTATGTCGCGCCTGGATGGACGGCATGTCAACCGGCTGCCGCTTTGTCGGTAATGCTCCGCAAGCGCTGCTTCTGCTGTTTGGCGGGTACTTTGAGGAGGGAGCGCAGGCCCCGCTCGGTCACGATCGGCGTTGGTAGCGGGTGACCGAGCGCGGCCAGCGCCTCGAGAACCTCCAGTGCGAGCTTGAGCAGGCCCAGGACCTGGGTCACGCCGGCGCGGGTCACTCCGGGTTGGCGGGCCAGATCAGCCCGATACGCGCACTCCCCCGCGCTCGGCATCCGCTGCCATTCTTGCGCCACGGCGATCGGGTTGCGGTACTGCCTGGCGGGCTCAACCGGCGCTCTCGGCGGGTCGAAGTACCCGGGCGGCGCGGCGCTCTCGAAGTGGTAGGCCCGCCGCGACGCTCCGCGCACCGCCAGCACTGCGCGAGCGACGACTGCTAAATTCGAGAAAGCTCGGGATTTCCTCCTCCTTGGGGATGGTGACGGATTGTTCGCGGCGCGCAGATCCTGCCCTGGAGCGAAGGGGTGACAACAACTCGTGGTCGTACTACGGGGCAGGGGCGCTGAGACCTCGCAGGAGGTCAAGGGTGGCGGCGAGCGTTTGTTCTTGTTGCGCCTCGCGGCTGATCGTCGCCCCTTTGTCGCCCGGTTGCGGGCCGTACCACCCGAACTGAGCGTGGTTTCCGCCCTCGATGCGGACGTAGGTAGTCCCTGGAGGCAGGAGGCGGCGGGAGGCCTCCACCTCGTCTGTGGTGGAGAGTCCGTCCAGCGTGCCGTAGACGACGACGACGGACAGGGCGCGTCCGGAGAGGTCGTCGCTCGACGCCGGGTACGCCCCCCACAGGACGAGGCCCTCGATCAGCTGGGGCCGGCGATTGGCGAAGCGTGCGGCCATCGCCCCGCCCAGGGAGTGCCCGCCCACCGCCCAGCGCGTTACCGCGGGAAAGGCGTGGGTGACCTCGGCCGCTCGGTCGATGCCTAGGATGGCCAGGTTCAAGGGCATGGGGACGATCACGGCCAGGTAGCCCGCGGCGGCGACGCCGCGGGCGATGGGGGCGTAAGCGGCCGGGCTGACGCGCCCGCCGGGGTAGACGATCAGCCCGCCGGTGGGCTGCCGGCCCACCGGCCTGAAGACCAGCCAGCGTCCCGTCTCCACTTGCACCTCGGCTGTAGACTGCAAGGCCTGCCGGGCCTCCGGCAAGGGGCCTAAAGGAGTGGATGCCCAGATCAGAAAGCCGGCGATCAGGGGCACCAGGAGTGTGGCCAGCGCCAGGAGCAGGCGTGTCCGGCGCTGCATGGGGCGAGCAACAGGGGTGGGGCGAGCACGAGGGGGGGCGGCCACGGTAGTACTTAGAGGATGAGGCAGGCATCGCCAAAGGAGTAGAAACGGTAGCCTTGGGCGATGGCGGTATCGTAGGCGCGGCGGATAAAGTCACGCCCGGCGAAGGCGCTGACCAGCATCAGCAGAGTCGAGCGGGGGAGATGGAAGTTGGTAATCATGGCATCGACGACCCGGAAATGGTAGCCAGGATAGATGAAGAGGCGCGTCCAGCCACTCCAATCAGGGAACGAGGGATTGGTGGCTGCGCTGCCGGTGCCCCCTTCCCAGGGTCGGTCCCCTGAGGCGGCCCAGGACTCCAGGGTGCGGACGGCGGTGGTACCGACGGCGATGACTCGCCCGCCGGCATCCTTGGTGGCGGCAATAGCCGCGGCCGTGGCACCCGGGACGGCGGCGAGCTCGGCGTGCATCTCATGGTCAACTACCCGATCCGCCCGCACTGGACGGAACGTATCCGGTCCCACGTGCAGGGTGACGAAGGCCAGCCTCACGCCCCCGGCGGCGAGGGCCTCCAGCAGGGCCGGCGTGAAGTGCAGCCCGGCGGTGGGGGCGGCCGCCGATCCGGCCAGGCGGGCGTACACCGTCTGGTAACGCTCCGGGTCGGCCAGCGGCGCCCGGATGTATGGGGGCAGGGGAACGTGCCCGTAGCGGGCGACTACCTCCTGCAGGGGCGCGCCGAAGCGGACCTGCATTGCCCCCATGGGCGTGCGCTCGCCGATCTGCACCTCGATCTGGCTGGCCATCTCCGAACTGCCGGCCGAAGCCACGGCCGCCGGATTCTCATCACCGCCGGCGGCCAGGCGCCGAGGAGCGGGCGCCGGACTGGCCGCGGCGGCCGCGGTGCGGGAGCCGGCTGCCTCGTCCACTGCCTCGTCCACTGCCTCGTCCACTGCCTCGTCCACGCCCGGCGCCTCCACGAGGGTCAGGCGCTGGCCGGGGCGCAGCCGGTTGATGGGGCGTACCAGGGCTTCCCACCAGCCATCCGGCAGCTCGCGCAGGAGGAGAAGCTCTACCCGACCCCCGGTGGACTTGCGGGCCCACAGCCGCCCGGGGAGGACGCGGCTGTCGTTGGCGACGAGGAGGTCACCGGGCCGCAGATACGTCCCGATGTCACGGAAGAGGCGGTGCTCCAGCTCGCCGGTGGCGCGGCGGAGCACCAGCAGGCGTGAGGCGTCGCGTGGCTCGACAGGGGTCTGGGCGATGCGTTCCGGTGGCAGATGGTAGTCGAAATCGGCGGTGTGAAGATCCACAGTCGTTGGTCTCAGGTGTTCGCCGGTCTCAGGGGCTCGCCGCCTTGCGGCCACAGCGTACGCTCTGGCGATGTCCTCCCCAAGGGTGAGGACGGAGCGCCCGGGGCGCGTTAGAGTAACCGGGGCTGCGGGTTGCCCAGCCCGGGAGGCGGGAGGTTGAGGTGCTGGGCGGCCTCCTCGGTGGCCATGCGCCCGCTGCGCGTCTTCTGGAGAAAGCCGATCTGGAGGAGATAGGGCTCGTAGACGTCCTCGATGGTATCGGCTTCCTCGCCCACGGAGGCGGCGATGGTGCCCAGACCCACCGGACCGCCCTTGAAGCGGGTCAGAATCAGGTCCAGGATGCGCCGGTCCATCTCGTCCAGCCCCAGGTCGTCGATCCCCAGGGCGTTGAGGGCGTCCTGAGCCACCTCCAGGGTGATGATCCCTTCGGCCATCACCTGGGCGTAGTCCCGCACGCGGCGCAGGAGGCGCAAGGCGACCCGGGGGGTGCGCCGGGAGCGGCGGGCGATCTCCGTCCCCCCCAGGTCTTCCAGCTCTACCTTGTAGACACGCGCGGCGCGCTCCAGGAGCTGCTGCATCGCCGGGAGGTCGTAGAACTCCAGCCGGTATACCAGGCCGAACCGATCCCGCAGCGGAGCGGTGAGCAAGGCGGCGCGCGTCGTCGCCCCGATGAGGGTGAAGCGCTTGAGTGGGAGGCGCAGCACCTGGGCCCCCGTCCCCCGGCCGGAGACGATGTCCAGCATAAAGTCTTCCATGGCCGGGTAGAGCGACTCTTCGACCACGCGATTGAGGCGGTGGACCTCGTCTACAAACAGGACGTCCCGTGTGCCCAGGTTCATCAGTATGCTGGCCAGGGCGCCCTGGTGCTCGATCGCCGGGCCGGAGGTGGTCCTGATCTGCGCCCCCAGCTCGTGGGCGATGATCCGGGACAGGGTGGTCTTCCCCAGCCCCGGCGGCCCGTGCAGCAGGACGTGCTCTAGAGCCTCGCCGCGCGCGCGGGCGGCGGCGATGGCGATGGCCAGCTGCTCCTTTACCGGCGCCTGACCGACGTACTCCGCCAGCCGGCGCGGGCGCAGGGACTCGTCGTCGTCCTCCCCGAGGGGGCTCATCAGGCGCTCAGTTGCCATGTCCACGGGCGATTCCAGTGTACTCATTCTGGACGCAGGATCTGCAGGGCCTGGCGCAGGCGCTCCTCCACCGGGACGGAGCCATCACGGGGGAGCTTGGCCACGGCGCCCTGCGCCTCGGCCGGGGCAAAGCCCATGGTCGTCAGCCAAGCCAGCAGCTCGCCGTCGTCGGCGCCGGCCCCCGTCACCGGCCCGATCTTGTCCTTCAGGTCGAGGACGATCTGCGCCGCGAGCTTCGCGCCGACCCCGGGGATGCGCCGCAGGGCGTTGACGTTCTCCCGGCCGATGTCGCCTCGCAGGGCGTCTACCGACGAACCGGAAAGGAGGGCCAGGGCCTTGGACGGACCGAGGCCGCGCACCGCCAGGAGCAGCTCGAACAGCTGCAGCTCAGGGGCGGTGGCAAAGCCGTACAGCGTCAGGGCGTCTTCCTGCACGTGCAGGAAGGTGAACAGCTTGACCTGCTCCCCCGCCGCCGGCAGGCGCGCCGCCGTGGAGGCTGGGACGAGGGCACGCAGCCCCACCCCGCCGACGTCGACCACGGCGAACCCCTGGCCGGCGACCTCCAGGGTCCCCCGCAGCGAAACGATCATCCCTTCATCCCTTACCGGAACGAATCTCGGCCGGCACGTGGATCGCTCAACTGCAGGGCCGGAATCGAAGATTGTGTAGGGGAGTGCCGGGCAACGATCAGTGGCGCACGCCGAAGGAGCGGAGCCGGCTGAGGCGGGTGTGGCAGAGGGCGATGGCCAATGCGTCGGCCGCGTCGTCCGGGGCCGGGATCTCGGGGAGGTCGAGAAAGGCCTGGGTCATGCGCTGCATCTGGCCTTTCTCCGCCCGGCCGGAGCCGGCCATACCCTGCTTGACCTCCGCCGGGGTGTACTCGGACACCGGGACGCCGGCCTCGGCCAGGGCCAAGAGGATGACCCCCCGGGCCTGGCCGACGCTGATTGCGGTGGTGGTGTTGCGCCCGAAAAAGAGCTTCTCCACGGCCGCTTCGGAGGGCCGGTGCTCGGCAATAAGGCCACGGAGGGCCAGGAACAGGGTGAGGAGCCGCCGGGGCATAGGATCTTCGGCACGGGTCTCGACGACGCCATAGGCCAGGGCGACGCAGCGCTCGTCTGCCCCACCGGAGGCCTCGTACCCACGCACGAAGCCGTACCCCGTCGTCGCCGTGCCCGGATCGATCCCCATGATGACCGCGCCCGGCAGGAGTGCAAGCCCGGGAGCGGCCGGTGGCCTATCCATGGCGGCCCGGCGGTTGGGATCATCGTTGGGGGCGTCCTGGGGGCCATCCCCCTCCACGGGAAGGGACCAGCCGGCGGACTCCCCCACCCCGCCGCGCGAGGCGATGACGCGCCGGGCGCGCGCCGTCATCTCGTCGAGGCGGGACGAGTCAGGCACCCCGAAGCCTATGAGGCCAGCTCGGCTACCAGCTCCTCTGACAGGTCGAGGTTGGTATTCACGTTCTGCACGTCGTCCAGGTCTTCCAGTCGCTCCAGGAGGCGCACCACCTGAGTAGACCGCTGGTCGTCCAGCGTGACCATCGTCTTGGGGACGATCGTCCGCTCCGCCGTCTCCACCTCCAGGCCGGCGTCTTCCATCTTGCGGCGCACCTGCTCCAGCTCTTCCAGATTGGTGTAGATCTCCAGCACCTTGCCGTCCTGGTTGACGTCGGTAGCCCCGGCGTCGATGGCCTGCAGCGTCACGTCGTCCGGGTCGTGGCTGTTCAGGTTGACGGCCACGATGCCGCGGGGCTCGAACTGCCAGGCCACCGAGCCGTTCTCCCCCAGGCTCCCGCCGTTGCGCGTAAAGACGTTACGCACCTCGGCCACGGTGCGGTGGCGGTTATCTGTGAGAGCCTCGACGAAGATGGCCACACCACCGGGACCGTAGCCCTCGTAGGTGACTTCTTCCAGCTGCGCGGCGCCATCTCCGGAGCCCGTCGCCCGGGCGATGGCGCGCTGGATGTTTTCCTGCGGCATGTTCTCACTCCGCGCCCGCTGCATCGCCAGCCGGAGGCGAAAGTTCGTTTCCGGGTCACCGCCCCCCTGACGGGCGGCGACCGTAATCTCCCGCGCCAGCTTGGTGAATATCTGACCGCGCTTGGCGTCGTTGGCACCCTTTTGTCGCTTGATCTGCGCCCACTTGCTGTGGCCAGACATCCCTCGTGCTCCCGTTATCAGCCCCGCCACGATGCCCAACGGCCAGGCCGGCCAGGACACCGGTCCAGCGGATCAGGCCGCGGACCGAAAATGGGGCCATCACTACCCATTATAATCCGGCCGATCCGTGCGGTTGCCCCCGTTCCCGGCTGCTCCCGGTTGCTCGCTGGCGCGGGTCCGGCCACACGGCGCGCCCTTGCGCCTTAATCCCTATTTCTGACTTACCGGCATGACCGTAGACTTCCAGCGCCTCCTGGGCAGTAGCTTCATCAGCTTCATGCTCAGCTATATGCTGATGAAGTCGTGGCTCCCTTTCGCCCGCAGCCGCCCGGGTGAGGTGCTGCTCGAGGTACCCCTGACCTTAGTACAGCGCCTGCTCGTCCACCGTACCCAGGCCATCCTGGTGCTCCTCTACATCCTCGTCGGCAGCCTGCCGATCTTCGAGGAGCGATGGTTCCTCCCGGGGACGCAGCCGACCGCCATCGTGGCCCTGGCCATCATCATGATGTTGCCGCTACGCTACGTCTTCACCGACCAGGGTGTGCGCCTGAACAACGGGGTGCCGCGTCCCTATCGGGCCTTCCGGCGCTTTGTCATGCGCCCCGGTCGGGGGCTCCTGGCGAGCAACACCACCGTCACGCTACAGGGACGAAAGCAAGGCCGGGGCACCACTCCCTCGTTCCTGCTGTTTATCCCTACCACGGCCGCCCCGGCGGTGTCTCGGCTGCTCAAGCGCCAGCTCAAGTAATAGCACCTACGCCGTCCTTACCGGCACTGCGTACGTCCCATCAAGGGAGTCAGACGTCAACGACCTGGCCATCGTAGGCCAGGGCCATGCCCGGGGGCAGGCCGGCGTTCGTCAGCTCGTGGTCGAGCGAGTGAGAGATGTGGGTGAAGAGGGTGCGCCGGGGGGCCAGCTCCTGGGCTACGGCGATGGCCTGGTCGAGCGAGAAGTGCGTCGGGTGGCGATTTTTCCCCAGGGCATCCAGGATGAGGAGGTCGAGCCCGTGGAGGGCGGCCAGGGTGGCCGGGGCAATGGCGTTGCAGTCGGTGGCGTAGGCGAACTCCGGCCCGGCCTCCCGCTCCCGGACGCGGAACGCGGTGACGGCCAGCTCCCCGTGTCGCACTTCCAGGGGGGTGACGTGGAGGCCGGCCACTTCGAACGGGCCGTCGATGGGGAGGAGATTCAGCTTGGGCTTGCCCCCGCCTTCCTGGCCCACTTCGAAGGCGTAGATGAAGCGCTGGCGCACCGTGGCCAGGGTCTCCGCCGTGCCGTAAATGGGCATGGGGAGCTTTGTGCGCCAGTTGAAGATGCGCACGTCGTCCAGGCCGAAGATGTGGTCGGCGTGAGCGTGGGTGAACAGGATGGCGTCGAGGGCGGTGAGGCCGGCCGCCAGGGCCTGGAGACGGAACTCCGGGGCGGTGTCTACCACGACGCGTCGCTCCCCGGACTCGATCAAGATAGAAGAGCGGGTGCGCTGGTTGCGGGGGGAGCCGGAGGTGCACACGGGGCAGGGACAACCGATCACCGGGACGCCGTGACTCGTCCCGGTACCCAGGAAGCGCACGCGCATCAGCCCTGCGCCTCAGACGCCCCTGCCGTACGGCAGGGGCGCGGCCGGCACCGGCAGTAGCCGTCGCCCGTCACGCCACCACGGCACGAAGGATGGGGGGCAGGCCCCTCGCCAGCTCCCGCCACTCGGCCCCACCGTTCTCGCTGACGTAGACCTCACCGGAAAAGAGAGGGAGGTAGACGCGGCCGGCGCCGGAGTCGCCGACGCCTGCTTCGACCGCCAGGGTGGGGGTGGGGGCGAGCGACTCCGGGAGGCCGGCGGTGACCCGCTGCCAGGTCTGGCCGCGGTCGGTGGTGCGGAAGACGCGACCACCGGTGCGCTCGGCCGGGATACCAAAGAAGCCGCTGGCCCCGTTGGTAGCGACGACGATGGCGACGTCGGGACTCTCCGGGAGGACGACGATGGGGCGGCAGTAGAGGGGATCGATCCCATTGATGCGCCGCTGCCAGCGTTCCCCGCCGTCCGTGGAGACGAACACCCCCTGGGGTGTGGCGGCGTAAACGACCGACGGCTCGGCCGGGGACACCGCCAGGCCGTGGATGTCCGGGTGGACGTCCTCGTTCCGGCCGCCGCCGATGACCTGCCAGGTGGCCCCTCCGTCTCGCGAGCGGACGATCCCCCCTACCTCAATGCCGGCGTAGATCGTGTCCGCTTCCGTTGGATGGCCGACGATGACCATGACGTGGGGGGTGTGGGGCGGGAGCGGGTAGCTCCACTCCCCGTAGCCGGGCATCTCCTTGAGGGACTGCCCCCGCGCCCACGTCTCCCCACCGTCCCGGCTGATGAGCAGCTCGGCGGGATCGGTGCCGGCGACGAACGTGGTGGGGGCAGTCCCGCCGGCTCGCCCGGTGGTGAGGGTGGCCAGGGCCGTCACCTGCTGCCCCACCAGACAATCCCCCAACGGCCGCCAGGTCTGGCCACCGTCTGCGGAGCGCATGGCGCCCCGCCGAGCACCCGGATGGAGGGGGTTCCGCATCGGCAGTCCATAGTCCGGCGTCACGGCGGCCACCAGGACATCGCCGTCCACGGCGATGGACTCGACGCTGGTATCCGTCGGGCCCAAGGGGGCAACGGCCCCGGTGAGGGGATGGACGCGAAAGACGCCCTGAGTCGTGCTGAGATACAGCATGGTCTTGTGCTCCCTTATCCCGCTCTCTCTCGGACCGGGCGGCCATCCCCGGCGGACTGAGCGGCCCAGCGCCCCAGACGGGCGGCGATCTCTTGCTCGTACCCCTGGTCGCCGGGCTGGTAGAAGCGCTCGTCCACGCCGTCAGGGAGGTGGCGTTGTGCAAGGTGGGCCCCCTGGAAGTCGTGGGCGTACTTGTAGCCTTGGCCATAGCCTAGCGACCGCGCCCCGCCGAAGGAGGCGTTGCGCAAGTGCAGTGGGACTTCCGTGTTGGCCCCGGCCTCGATCGCCGCCTGGGCCCGCCATAGGGCCTGGGCGGCGCGGTTGCTCTTGGGAGCGGTGGCCAGGTAGGTGGCCGCCTGGGCCAGGTTGAGGCCGGCCTCCGGCAGGCCGATGCGCTCCACCGCCTCGGCCGCCGCCGTGGCCACGAGCAGCCCCTGGGGATCGGCGTTGCCGACGTCTTCTGAGGCCAGAATGACCATGCGCCGGGCGATGAAGCGTGGCTCCTCGCCGGCGGCGAGCATCTTGGCCAGGTAAAAGACGGCGGCGTCCGGGTCGGAGCCACGCAGGCTCTTGATGAACGCCGAGACGGTCTGGTAGTGGTCGTCGCCGGCCCGATCGTAGCGCACCTGGCGGCGCTGCATCGCCTCGGCGACGACCTCCGGCGTGATGACGCCTTGACTCTCAGGGGGCAGGGCCAGGGCAGCGGCCTCCAGGGCGTTCAAGGCCATCCGAGCATCGCCCCCGCTTAGAGCGACGATCTGCTCTAGCGCGGCTTGATCGCATGTGAGCCCCAGGTCACCCAGCCCTCGGTCGGGATCGGAGAGGGCGCGCCGCAGCAGGGCGCGAACGTCGGAATCACGTAAGGGTTCCAGGTGGAAGATGCGTAGACGGGAACGCAGCGGGGCGATGATGTCAAAGTAGGGATTCTCCGTCGTGGCCCCCACGAGGACGACCGTCCCGTCCTCGACGCAGGGTAGGAGGGCATCTTGCTGCGCCTTGGACCAGCGATGCACCTCGTCTACCAGGAGCACCGTCCGCTGCCCCGTCCCCCGCCGGGGGCCTGCCTCCGGCGGGGCCTCCCCGTGGCCGCGTCCGACTCGCTCCGCTGCCCATCCTTGGCGGCGCCGCTTGGCCTCGTCGATGACCCGGCGCAAGTCGGCCATGCCGTCGGTCACGGCGCTGAGGGAGGCGAAGTGCGCCTGCGTCGTGCCGGCGATCAGCCAGGCCAGGGTGGTCTTACCCGTCCCCGGTGGCCCCCACAGAATAAGCGATCCCAGGCGATCTTGCTCGATCGCCCGGCGGAGGGCCTTGCCCGGCCCGACAAGGTGCTCCTGCCCGACGAACTCGTCTAAGCTGCGCGGTCGCATGCGCACCGCCAGGGGTGAGCCCGGCACGCTCAGCGGGGTGTCCCTAGCGCTCGATGGACCGGCAGGGGGCGCGGCGCGGTGGCCGGCCGGATCCGCTGATGGCTGGTCCGGCGCCTCGGGCGCCAGGAACGATTCCTGGCGCGGCTGCGCCTGGTGGCCGCTAGAAGTCTTCATGGAGTAATGCTACGGGCATCGGGCATAAGGCCACGCGCATATAGTAGCCCCAGTGGCCGTCCTGGAATGCGCTGCGTGCCACGCCCATGCGTCCCCCTCACAGACCTCGGCGCCCCCTCCAGCCCAGCTGGAGAAAACCGTCCCGGTAGAGGGTGAGGTAGCACTCACTCCCGTCCGAAGATCCAGGAGGCGATCTGCCCGGCTCGCCGGCGCGTCTGCAGGGCACCGCGGAGGCGCTCCCAGGGGCCGCGCACCTCCTTGGCGTCCGAATCGCTGACCGCTGCGGGGCTGTACCTGGCCCGGACAAAGGCCTCGGTCAGGGCCTGAACCTCCTCGCGTCGATCTGGGAGGCGCTCGGCCAGGTCGCGGCTGTACTCGTACGGGGTCTGGCCCTTGCCCCGCGTCCAGCCAACGCCCTCCGCCCTTTGGACGAGCGAGACGTAGAAGTAGAGGATCAGCTCCCGGGGACCAAGGCCCCGCAGACGCAGCCAGCCCTGCCGCTCGCCTCCCGCGCCGCGCGGCGTGCGCCGCCGGCGGAGGCGGGCCTGGATCGCCTGCGGGGCGAAGCGTAGGAGCCGGGGCGAGCCGAAGGAGAACAGGCGCCACAAGGTGGCCCCCAGGTCAATGATGGCTTCCCGCAGGAGGCGGAACACGTCACGCCAGAACGCCCGAAGCTCGTGCCAGATCACCCGCCGCTTGTGCCAGGTATTCCAGATGGCGTATAGGGCCAGGGCGCCCGGGACGACGTACAACAGGATGACCCACACCAGCCGGCTGGCGAGCGAGGGAAACCCGCCCCCCATGGGCTCCACCGGGGAGGGGGTGGGGATGGGGCCGGGGGTGGGGGGGAGCGCCTGGCGGGCGTCCTGAGTCCCGCGCGGGAAGAGCAGGGAGAAGGGGGCGAACAGGAGGGCGGCCAGACCGGCGAGCACCCACTCCATGCCCCGCAACACGATCCCCAGCGGGGCGCCCAGGAACCACAGCCAGCGCCAGAGGAAGGGGAGCTGATCGGCTGCCTGCTCGGAGAAGGTGGTGGGGAGGAGCAAGGCCAGGAGGAGGCCCAGGACCATCAGGGCCAGGCTATAGCCCAGCCAGCGCCGCGCCAGCCCGGGCTGGACGGCCACCCCCCCACGTAGCCAGGCCGCCCGCAGACGGTCGAGACTGGTCTGGCTGGCGAAGATCAATCCCAGGAGGAAGTAGAGCAGGACGACGGGCAGCGCCCCTGTCACCTCCGGCCGATTGGGGTTGCCGATGTCTTCCGGACTGACCAGCGACAGACCGGTGAGCAACAGGACGAGGCCCCCCCCGGCGATGAAGAGGCGCATCAGGGCGCGCCAGGCCCCGGTGTGATCGGCGAAGCGATAGGGCGTGGTCAGCCATTCGTGGAAGGCCGGCGAGGCCGCGGCGGGGGCCTTTTCACCCGGCTGGAAGGCCAGGGCACCAAGGTTCTCCGCTACCGACAGGGCGGTGTCCCAGATAAAGAAGACCAGGATCAGGCTCCAGGCCACGCTGGCGTTCCAGAAGCGCCAGGGATTGTCCATCCAGCTGGCCACGTCCTGCGCCAGGGCCGTCGGGCCTTCCAGGATCGAGGGGAGGAGGCGCATGAAGAGCAGGATGGGGACGAGCAGGAGCAGCCAGTCGGTCACGCCGTAGTCGGTGTACTTGCGATAGTTCCGCCCCCCCGGCCGTCCACCGGCGGCCACGCCGACGCCGAAAGCGACGGTGGCCACCAGGAAGATGGCCAGGGCAAGGGACGGGCGAGCCCCGGCGGCGTGGAGCATCTGGGACAGCGCCCAGGCGATGCAGCCGAACATACCCGTGGCCAGCAGACGCTCGATGCGCAGATTGGCCATCCAGGTCAACCGTGTGTCCCGCTGAGAGCTGCCTCGAGGGCCGACCTCCGTCTGGCCATTTCCCGCCCGGGGATCGAGCCCTTCGTCGAGCTCGCCGGCATCCGCGCCCTGGGGGCGCCCAGCAGTCGGGCCGGCCGGGAGGCCCGGCCGGCCATCTTGACGCGGGGCGGCCGTGTTCTCGGTCATCGTTACCTATCTGCCAGGGACACTCGCACGGCGCGCTGGCGCCGCGCCGAGGGGCACCGGGCGCCCGGGCTCTCCCTTCCACCGGCGACGCTCATACGGCGACGCGTCGCTGGTCGAAGAGCGTCGCGTCCTGCTCGCTGCGTACCTCGTGCACCTGGAACCCCAGCGCGGCCATCTCCGCCGGGAATGTGTCCCGCATCCCGAAGCGCACCAGGACGATCACGACGGTACAGCCGGCTTTACGTAAGGCTACCAGGGCCTCCACCAGGCCCATGGCCCTGCCCCAGGTGATGACCACGATGGTGCTGCCCCAGGGGAGGCGTACCGACTGCTGGCGCAGGAGGGAGGCCAGGGGATAGCCGTTGCGCGCCTGGGCTCGGGCCAGGGCCTCCATCACTCTCATGAGATGAGCCCGGCCCTTGCCCGGGAGGACGGCAATGGACGGTCGGGTGCGCGCCGGCAGGCTCCCAGGGAGGGCGAAACCCAGCTCGTCCATCCCCCGCCGGTCGATCTCCCAGGGCTGTGGTGCGCTCAACCCCCTAGGACGTTCCGGCACGTCCTCGTCCTCGGTTTCGGCGTCGCCGGTGCCCGACCCTGAGGGTCCAGTCTCGTTGCCCCCGGCGGGGGTGGCGGCCCTCGCCCCCGGGGGACGGACGGAGACGTCGCGCCCATTGCTGATCAAGCCGATCGGCTGGCGCAGCTCGGCGAGGTGGTTGGCCAGGCTGGCCGCCACGGTGATGGCCAGCTCTGTCGCCCCGTCGGCATAGGACAGGTCGTACTCTTCTAGATTAAGGTTCAGGACAATCACCGTATCCAGGGTAATCGCCAGCTCGAACTTCTTCACCTGCAGCCGGCCCAGGGCGGCGCTGACCTTCCAGTTGACGTTGCGCAGGCTATCGCCACGCAAGTAGTCGCGCACCCCGACGACGCGTGACGGGTCCTCGTAGATAATCTGATGCGTCCGCAGCGAGCCAAAGGGGCTCTTGGACGGCAGCCCGAGCTGCTCCAGGGGGAGGATCTTGGGGTAGACGGTCAGGTAGCTCGGCTCCGCAGTGCGCAGGCTACGGGTGTAGAAGCCGAAGACATCGCCGAGGTCAATCTCCAACGGACCGATGGGGTAGTAGCCTCGCCGGGAGGCGTGCACAGTGTACTCCAGCAGGCGCGTCTCGCCGGCCAGGAGCGAGACCACCGCCCGATAGGAGTCCCTCCCGGCCAGCCGGTTCAACATCCCTTGCGCCCGGCCGGCCGCGCTCGCCCCCTCGCCGCCTCTTTGGGTCGTTGGCCTCTGGCCGGCCGGCGGCGCACCATTCGCTCCCCGGCTAGCTTCTTGTGCGGCACTGCCTGGCCGCACCGCTCCACCATGCCCCCCGACCTCTGCCGCGTCGTCCGCCGGGTCCGAGGGGCCATTACTCCACCAAGTGAGCCGGTTGGGGAGCTTGTCTTCCACCCGCACCCAGGGGAGGGGCAGGCGCCCGGTGTTGGATACGCGCAGGCGGAGCGTTACCGCTTCGTCCAGGAACACGTGGTCGTCGAAGTCCCGCTGGATCTCCAGCTTGCGCCACGCCCGCCAGATCCACAGCCGGGCCAACAGGGCTACCAGGAGGAAAAAGTACAAGACGTAGTAGAAGAACGCGACCCGAAATGAGGCCGCGAAAAAGATCAGCAGGGCGCCGATCAGCCAGAGGTTAGGCATCGCCGAAGTCAGAACTCCAAGGTCTCAGGGCTCACGCCGGCGCTCGCCGCTGGAGACCTACGTGTCGGTGACCCCATAACCGCTCCCCGGTGCCAGAGATGAACGCCCCCAAGGTGTAGCGGTTATTACTGCAAGAGGGTTTCCCGATCGCCGGCCATCACCCCGTACCAGGTGGAAGTCTCGTTGTCGTGTTATTCCTGCACCAGTCCTACGCGGGCGCCGGGGTGAGGGCCAGGCCGGTGGTCTCCAGCACGCCGGCCAGGATGGCTTCCGGGGTGCGCCCACGCAGGGTGCTCTCCGGACGGAGGATCAGCCGGTGGCCCAATGTCGGGGCAGCCAGGCGCTTGACGTCGTCCGGGAGGACGTACTCCCGCCCCTGCATCGCGGCCAGGGCCTGGGCCGCCTTGTAGAGGGCCAGGGCACCGCGCGTCGAGGCCCCCAGGGTCAGCTCCGGGTGTTCGCGGGTGGCACGCGCGATGGCCAGGATGTAATCCCGCACGCTGGCCTCGACGTGGATGGCCCACACGCGGTGCTGGTGGATCAGGAGCTCTTGCGGGTCTGCCACCTGCCGCAGCTGGTCTATGGGGTGCTCTCCGCGGAGGGTGTCCAGGATGCGTCGCTCGTCATCGAGGGCGGCGTACCCCAGCTGGAGGCGCATCAAAAAACGGTCGAGCTGGGCCTCGGGCAAGGGGAAAGTCCCCTCGTACTCGATGGGGTTCTGGGTGGCCATGACCACGAAAGGACGGGGCAGGACGCGCGTTTCCCCGTCCACTGTGACCTGGCGCTCGGCCATGCTCTCCAGTAGGGCCGATTGCGTGCGCGGCGTCGCCCGGTTGACCTCATCCGCCAGGAGGACGTTGGTGAAGGCCGGGCCCGGTCGAAACTCGAACTCCTGGGTCTTCTGGTTGTAAACGGAGACGCCGGTGACGTCGTTGGGCAGGAGATCCGGGGTGAACTGGATGCGCTTGAAGTCGCCCCCCAGGGAGGTGGCGAAGGCACGGGCGAGCATGGTCTTGCCTGTGCCCGGGACGTCCTCAAAAAGGATGTGCCCCTCCACCAATAAGGCGACGATGACCAGGTCGATGACGTCGCGCTTGCCGATCAGGACTTGCTCGACGTTGCCGGCCAGACGTTCACAGAACCGGCGTAGGCTATCTAGCCCGCCGCCGGGTGTCACACTCCCGTTCCCAGTCTCCACGCCACCGGCATCATAGCACGGTTAGGTGAGGGGGCGATACAAAGTGGGGCTACAGGTGCTCTCTGGCGGCGCGCTCAAAAACGGCGACGCGGGAGGCGTACGTGTGGTCACGCAGCACCCGCAGCCGGGCCTGCCTGCCGATCCCCTGGGCCACGTCGACGGGGAGCTCGGCCACGTAGCGGGCCAGGTCATCCGGGCCATGGGCGACCAGGATCTCGTCTCCGGGGGCGAAGAACTGCTCGACGCCGCTCCAGGCATCCGTCACCAGGCAGGCCCCACAGGCGGTGGCCTCGAAGACCCGGGTGGGGGGCGAGAAGCCAGTGGCCGCCATGGCCTCGCGGTTGAGGTTCAGCACCAGGCGGGCGCTGCAGTTCATCTGCGGGTGCAATGGCGTGGGGCAGTGGCCGATGTAGCGCACATTGGGGGGTAAAGGGAGGTCATCCCAGCCGGCCCCGCCAAGGAGGAAACGGGCTGTGGGGAGGCGTTCGGCCGCCCCGAGAAAAAAGTGGCGGAAGCGGGACTCGCGGTCGGGCAGGCGATTGCCCATGAAGAAGAGATCACAGGCGTACGTCTGGGATGGCGCCACCGGATGGTAGGCCTCCGGATCAACGGCGTTGTACACCGGCACGACGTGCTGTCCCCCCAGGGCTCGGTAGCCCATTACCACGGGGTCGCCTCCGCCGTAGGTGAAGATGCAGGCGAAGCGCGGGATCAGCGGGCGCAGGTACGAATCCGGGGCGGCGCACTCGGCCAGGGTGGCTGGGGCGTCCACGTCCCAGAACGCCACCGGTGGGCCCGAGGGGAGCGCCCCACGGGCCGGCGGAGCCGTAGCACCCCCGCGCGCGGGCCAGTCCCCCACCAGCCACTCTTCCATCTCCCGGTCGAACGCCCCCGTATCGTTGCATTTCACGATCAGGTCGGCGTGGGCGCGGGCGTCTTCCAGCTCCCGCTCCAAGGAGGCCCAGCCGGAGACGACCCGCACCTCGCAGTAGGAAGGGTCGGTGGGGAGGTCACGGTGCTGCTGGCGCTGGTAGATGTCCTGCTCCACAAAGCGGATGCGGTGACCGCGGTCGTGCAGCGCCCGGCACATCCCCCGGTAGTAGGTGGCGGCCCCATTCCAGTAGGCCGAGACGATGCTCGACCCGAAGATGATCAGGTACATCCGGCGCTCACAGGGCGGCGGGGGGCATGCCGTTAATCCCCGGAGACGCCCAGCTCGGCCGGCATCCCTACCGGCGTGCCCACGGCCGCGCGATGGGGAGTCACCAGTCCGGCGGGCGGGCGGTCCCCGTTCCGCACGCTTTCGCGGGCCAGGGGGGCCGGGGCGTCGCCACGCAGGCGGGCGACGATCCCCAGGATCTGCTCGGCGCGGTGATTGCAGGTGTGGGCGGCGAGGATCCGCTGCAGGCCACTGCGCCCCAGCCGCAGGCGGGCGGTCTCATCGCTCCATAGCCACTGTAAGGCTTCTTCGAGCTGAGCCGGAGTCTCGGCCACGACGTAGTCTTCCCCGGCGCGGAAGAGCCCGTCGGTGTCCGGCCAGGGAGTGCTGACCAGGGCCGAGCCGCAGGCCAGGGCCTCGAAGACGCGAATCGTCGGCGTGCCATAGAGCACCTTGACGTACTGGCGCCGGGGGACGTGCAGCACCACCCGTGCGCGGGCGAGGGCCGCCGGGACGTGGTGGTTCGGCAGCCAGCCGCGGTAGTCCACGCCGTAGAAGCGCTGGATGACGCGCAACACCTCCGGGGGATAGCGCACGCCGTAGAGGGCGAAGCGCCGTTGGGGCCGCACGTGACGCGCCGGCCGGAAAAGAAAGGCTCGAAGCTCGGCCGCTCGGTCTCGCCCGCCCCAGTTGCCGACGAACAAGGCATCGTCCATCGGCTGCCTCGGGTCGGGGGGCAGCGGGTGGAACAGGGCCGTGTCGGCCGCTTCGTGGACGACGTGCACCGCCTTGGGATCGAGCCCCAGCACCTGCCGGTAAGCCGCCGCGATAGAGGGGCTGAAGGCCAGCACCGCGTCGCAGCGATCCAGCCCCAGGCGAGCCATGCGCACCGGTTGGGTGAGGATGCGGTAGTGATTGTCGTGGAAGAAGAGGACGAATCCGTAGGCGCGCTTGAGCCGCAGCAACAAGTCCAGCAGGGCCGGGTTCTCGATGGCCGTCCACTCGTGGATGATCACCACGTCCACCTCGGCCAGCTCGCGGTGCAGCCGGCGCTCCAGAGGGGAGGTGGTGTGGGGGGAGGTGTCCAGCCGGGTGGTGGGGTCAGAGGGGCTGGCCGAGAGTCGCTCCCCGGCCAGCCGCGGAGGGGCGTACCGGCTGGCCGAACCGGACGGGGCAGGCAGGTCGGCATTATAGAGCCGCGGGCGGAGGAACGGGAAACAGCGCCGGGACTCCACCAAGGGGCGCCAGCCACGGGCGGCAACCAGGTTGCTGACCGACCAGTTCCCGGCCTCCTCGTAGCACGCCACCTCGTGTCCCTTACTAAGCAGGGCGCGCACGAGCCCACGCAAGAAGTGGGCGTGTCCGTTGTTCCAATCAGACCGGACGGAGTGAGAGAACAGGGCGAAGCGCAACGGCATCCTCCCGAGTGATCGCGTTAGAGCTGCCGGCGGCTCATGCCGCCCTGTCACGCCTGGTGCGTCGCCGAGCCCCGCGCCGCGGGGGCCGGTTTTTCGCCCCCCGCGGGGCCGGCGTGGCGCCGCCCATTGCTGCGGTGTAGACGGCCAGGTAGCCGTCGACCATCCGGCGCAGGGTATAGCGCCGGGCGACTCGCTCCCCAGCGGCTCGAGCCAGGCGGGCGACGGCGGCATCGTCTGCGTAAAGTTGATCCAGCCGCTGGGCCAGGGCGTCTGGATCGTTGCGCGCGAAATAGCAGGCCGCGTCGCCCCAGACCTCACGGTAGGAGGGCAGGTCATTGGCCACCACGGCACAGCCGGCCAGGGCGGCCTCGGCCGGGGCCAGCCCGAACGGCTCATAACTAGACGGCGCGAGGCACACGGCAGCCCGCTGATACAGGCCGGCCAGGCGATCTTTATTCAGGAAGCCGTGATAGTACAACCCTGGGGCGGCCGGGGGGGCGTAGGCACCACCCCGCCCCGGCTCAACCACGTCACCGGCGACTTCCACCTGCCAGGGCTCGCGGCAGCGCTGCAGGGCGGCGGCCACGACGGCCAGGTTCTTGGCCTCATCCCAGGCTCGCCCGACAACCACGGCCACTCCGCGCTCCCGTTGCACCGATGCCTGGTCGACACCGGAGCCAGTGGGCTCGGGGACGGCGTTGTGGATGACCACCGGCGTCCGCGCCAGACTGTGACAGGAGACGAGCTCCCGGGCCAGAAAGGACGAAGGGCAGACGACGACGTCGGCCTGCTGCAAGGCCTGGCGTGCTAGATCGCGCTGCCAGGAAAGGTACGTGGGGAGTGTGCACGGGCCATGGCCCCCGTCCTTGACCCACAGCCACCACGTGGTGACATCGCTGTGCACACCAAGAACGACCGCCGGCCGGGGCCGCGAGGCCTCGCCGCCGACCCCGGCGAGTCCAAGCTGGTTGACGTGGACGACGTCCGCGTCCCAGTCGGCAGCCAGGGACGCCACCGCTTGTCGCCAGGCGCTCAGCCAGTCATGCCCCCCTTCCATCCATTCCAGGCGGCCGCTCAGCACATGACACACCAGCCCGGGGATGGCACGGGCGCTGGTCAAGCGTGCCTCATCCGGTGGGGGCCCGACGGCGACCAACAGGACGTCTGCCGCGGCAAGGTCGATCAGTCCGCCGGCCAGCGAGAGTGCGTAGTCCCAGACGCCACCCACGGCGTCTGCAACCAGCATCACGCGTATCCTGTCCGTCATTGCCGCCGCGCCACAGTCATGTGGTCTCACTTTCACCGGAAGCCGGCTCCTGAGCAGGGCGCGCCCGGCGGACGGCGCCCCAATGACCGCTGTAGCTGTAGCAGAGTGCAGCCGGCTTTCCTAACGTGCGTCAGGCGTAAAGGCGCCGCCGCCGGGAAGGATGATCTGTGGCGTCACGCCTCACCGCCCTGGCCGGGGACGGGGGTAGATGATGCAGGAGCCGTGCCATGGGCTCGCCCGGCGAAGGGGCATCGCCGGGCGGGTAAATCGGGGGCCCTACACCGGCAGGGTGAGGACATAGGCGCCGTCGCGCTCGGCGAGGTCGGCCAGCCCGTCACGGGCCAGTGCGCTGGCCAGGTCGAGCAGCCAGGCCTGGTCTTCGGGTGAGAAGTCCGTCTTGAGCTGCTGGCCCAGGGCGTCCAGAGAAAGGACACCACCGGGGGGCAGGGCGCGCAAGGCATCGACGATCCGGCCACGGTACCAGCGCCGGGAGCCTTGGAAGCGTTCCGGGGCCGAGAGCGGCCGGCGCCCGCTAGCCTTCGCTCGGCGGGTCGCTCCCGGCGAGGCCCCCCTCTCGCCGATGACGTACGCCCCGCGGCGCTCCGCTACCAGGGGGAGCGTGGCCTTGGTGCCGGACGCCGACAGCTCCCCGGGGAGGAGCCAGGCGGCACGGGCTGAGCAAGAGGCCTGCGCCGGGCAGAGCAGACAGCGTGGCGTGCGGGAGACGCAGATGGTGGCGCCCAGGTCCATCAGGGCCTGGTTCCAGTCGTAGGCGTCTTGCGGCGGGAGCACAGCCTCGGCCAGGGGCCAGGCCAGGCGGTCGTCGTCTCCGGCGCCCGGGACGTCGGCGGCGAAGATGCGTCCCAGGACGCGTCGCACGTTGGTGTCCAAGGCCGCCGCGGCCCGGCCGGAGGCAAAGCAGGCAATGGCCCCGGCGGTGTAGCGCCCCACCCCTTTCAAGGTCAGGAGGCCCTCCACCGTGTCCGGCAGGCGCCCATCATAGCGCTCTACCACCTGCCGGGCGATCTCGTGCAGACGCACGGCTCGCAGGTTGTAGCCCAAGGGAGCCCAGCTGCGGATCACCTCGGCGCGGGGCGCTCCTGCCAGGGCGGCCAGGGTAGGATAGCGCTCCAAGAACTGGTGGTACTTTGGGATCACCCGGTCGACCTGGGTCTGCTGGAGCATGATCTCCGAGACCAGGATGGCGTAGGGATCGCGCGTCCGCCGCCAGGGGAGATCACGGTGCCCCCGCCGGTACCAGGCCAGGATGGCGCTCTGGACGGCCCGCACCTTGCCGGCGGGGAGGAGGGGGATTGTGGGGGACGGCGCCTCCCTGGCCAGGCGTGCAGGGGACACGGCGAGAGTATAGCCGGGCCGGGCTAGGAGTCAGACAGGGAGCGCGTCCGTTTGCCCGGCGGCGGCGGCGATGATCCCGTCGATGCGGGCCAGGACATCAGGTGTAAGGTTGACGTCCAGGGCCTTGACGTTCTCCTCGATCTCCTCCGAGCGGCGTGTGCCGGAGAGGGCGACGGAAACAATCGGGTCGCGCAGCACCCAGGCGATGGCCAGGGGGGCCAGGGGCGTGCCGAGCTCGCGCGCCACCTCCGCGAGCTGCGAGACGACGGCCACGTTGCGCGGGAGGTGCTCGGGGGTAAAAAGCTCCTGGCCGAAGATCACCCCACGGCGACGCCAGTCCTTCTCGTCGAATGCGGTGTCTGCCGTGAAGGCCCCGGTAAGGAGGCCGTGGGCCATGGGGCCATAGGCCATCACGCCCAGGCCCAGCTCGCGCGCCGTTGGGAACATCTGGCGCTCCCAGCGCCGGTCAAACAGGTTGTAGCCTACCTGGTTGGTGATGATGGGGGCGTGGCGCTTGGCCTCTCGCAGCATGGACGGGTGATAGTTGGAGACGCCGACGTAGCGCGCCTTACCGGCCCGCTGGATGTCCGCCAGGGCGCGCATCGACTCCTCGATCGGCGTCTCCGGGTCGGGCCAGTGGTGGAGCAAGAGGTCGACGGCGTCCATCTGCAGTGACCGGAGGCTGTCGTCGATGTCCTGCATCAGGGAGGCGTAACGGCCGTCCCGGCGCTCCTTCTGACCCGGGCGGGTGGGGAGGCCGCACTTGGTGACCACGATGGCCTCACGGCGCCGGGCACCGAGCGCCCGGCCGAGCAAGGCTTCCGAGCGCCCCGCCCCGTACCCCAGGGCAGTGTCAAAGAGGGTCACCCCTAAGTCAAGGGCGCGCCCGACAGCGCGGATCACCTCACCTTCGTCAAAGGCGCCATAGGCGCCGCCCGTCTCCCAGCAGCCGAAGCCGACGACCGAGACTTCCAGGTCTGAGTCGCCCATACGACGGTACTGCATGCCTCTCCCTCCTGTGCTAGAGACGCCCGCTCATGGCGCATCGTAGCGCCCGGGCATCGGGGACGTTGTGGCCCCGGCGCGGATCCCTTGACGTCCCGCCCGGCGACGGAGTCCTGGCAGTCCTTGAGCAAGTCACGCAGCGATCAGTGATGACCGCAAGTCTAGCCCCCAGGGACCCCGATGTCAGGGTACCGGCGTGGCCACCCCGTCATCCAGGAGCCAGCGGCGGGCCACCGGAGACAGGCGGGCATAGTGAGGCCACAGGCGCGCCGCTGGAACCAGTCCCCCACCGGCGAGGCCGAGGCGCGCCAGGCGCACGCGCACCAGCAGACGGGCGGCCGCGGCCGCAACGTCGTTTGCAGACTGGGCGGCGACGGCCGCCGCGCCAGCCGGCCCTTGCTGGGGGGCCACGCGGGCCACTCGGCCGGCCGCGCGCAGTGACCCGGCGCGAACTTCACCGAATACGACGTACGGCCCCTGGCAGCGCCAGGCCAGCGTCTGCCGGAAGGCCGCCATGGCGGGGACGCCCACGCGGCGCAGGGGGCGCCCGTCGTACGTCTCCCCACAGTCCAGGGTGAGCGCGCCGCGCATGTCCCATCGTGCCGGTGCCGTCGTATACCAGACGGCGTAGCCGAGCGGTGCCGGACGCCATTCGTCTCCCGTGCTGGCGCTGATGGGCTCTGCCCCTGTCCCGCTAACGTCCCCCATGCTCGCGTTCATAGCCTTGCCTCTCCGGCGTCGCCCCTCAATGGGTGCCCCAGCCGGCCTGCACCCTATAGGTAGTCAGCTCGGTGAGGCGGGCCCACAGATGTGCGCCCTACCTCGCCCGAGTGTTTACCGACTTAGGGGCGCTCTCCCGGCGATCCGAAGGGATCGTAGGCGTGCGGCGTAGAGGCTCGGCACTCCGGCCGGTCGCAGTGCGGTTGTGGCCGGCGGTTGTGGACGCCGGGGGAGGGCCCTACGCCAGGGGGCTTTAGCCCACAGGCAAGCGACAGGGCCGACGCCGCTGTTGTGGGGACGAAATGCCGCGGGCGCGGACGGGGGAATGCCCGGCATTCAGCAGGGGAAGAACGGGGCGACGCCCCGCCGTGGCCGCCGAGCGCGAGACAATGGTCTGCGCCCGCCCGCGATTCGTCGAGGAATGGGCGGCGGCCACGGCAAGGCATCCACCGCACACTCTGAACTCGCGGCCGACCAGAAAGTTGCGCCCGGCCGACGCTAGGGGCTGTCGATACGCTTCCCGCCCCTACCGAGCGGGCCACCAGGGAGGCGTTGCCGAACCGAGAGACCCATAAACACCACCTGGAGGAGCATCGCGACCTGGTTGGCGATGCCGATCCCGGCCATGGCCGCCGAACCCAGGCGCCCGACCATCATCAGCGAGGCCATGTTCATGGCCAGGAGCAGGAGATTCTCTAGCAGGCTCGGCCAGGCCAGGGCGAAGATGCCCGCCGGTCGAGGGCGGACGGCCAGCGGCTTGGCTCCGGGGGCACCGGCGACGCGCAGGGGACGCACCTGAGCTGTGGCGCGCATCGTCTGAGTGCAGAGGCTACCGCAGGGAGCAGCAGCCCTTGACGCTGGGGGTGATCCGCTCAGGGGGGGGCGGTTGAGGGGCGTGGCGGCGTGATAGAGTCCCCCTGTGCAAGGCGTCCTGGACGGCGCGGCTACGGCTCCCCTCATCCAGGCTGGGGCTCTGCTGGGGGTCCTCCTGAGCGTGCTGGCGATGGCCCTATCCAAGATGGAGTTTGGCCAGGAAGCGCGGCGCCAGCGCCGGCTGCACAAGGCCGCGGCGTCGGCTGAGCGCAAGCGCCGCGAGGTGGCCCGCGAGCAGGCCGTGGCCGCCGGTTATCGCCGTCAGGAGGTGCTCCAGGGGCAGGCCGGCGCCGGACATCTCTCCGCCGCCGAACGGGCCAGGCTCAACGCCTTCCGCCCTCGCGCCCGCCTCATGGCCGGGGAGCCCACCGGTCTACGCGCCTGGTGGCGTAAGATGCAGCTCGTCTGGCGCGGCGGTCACGCCGGGTGGATCATCGCCACCCTCGTAGGGGCCTTTAGCATGGCAACGCACTTTGGTGCCTTCTGGCTTATCACCGGCGGTGGCTGGCTGGGGGCCACCGTGATCACCCTCCTCTCTACCGCCGGCATGGTGGCCGCCTGCGCCTGGGTCATGCTCGGGCTGCTGAGCCGTCCGTAGCGGGCGGCCCTCTGTACTGGGAACTCGGAAGGTACGCCCACGCCAGGAAGTTATGCCTACGAAACCACCTCACGGAGCACCGCCGCCCGGCAGTCAGGGACGTGAAACGGGTGGCCCCAGGCGCCCGCGCGGTCGACAGGGGCGGCGCCTGGCGCTGCTCGGCGTCGCCGGGGAGAGCATCGGCGTCGTGGCCGGGGCCGCCTTTTGGCGCTTTTCCGGCGAGCCGGCCTGGCTGGTGATGTCCGGCGTCTCACTTGCCCTGGCGCTGATCCTGCTGCGGCGGGTCTGAGCAGTCTGAGCACACGACTCCCGTGGAGCGCGAGTTCACCGTGGCCGTGTTCGTCGTTCACGAGGGCAGCGTGCTCCTTCACTGGCACCGCCGGCTGCAACGCTGGCTTCCGCCAGGGGGGCATGTGGACCCGGGGGAGCTACCGGACGAGGCGGCGGTACGAGAAACGCTGGAGGAGACGGGACTGGAGGTGGAGCTCCTCGACGTGTCCTGGGGCAGGCCCGACCTCGACTTGCCGGTGGACGGCCCCCGGCGCTTGACTCAGCCCCTGGGGATTCAGCTAGAAGACATTGCCCCCGGCCACCAGCATATCGACCTCCTTTACCTGGCCCGTCCCCGCAGGGAGAGCGCGCCCGGTGGCGAGTTGCGCGCCGAGGCGGGCAACCCGCACGGCCGTCCGGGATGGTTTAGGCCCTCGGAGTGGCGAAGCCTCCCCGTCACCGCCGAGATCGATCGCTGGGCCACGGCGGCCGTCGCTGCGTTCCAGACGGCGGCCGCGCCTCCCTGATACGCTAACCTGGGACGGGGGATGTAAGATAGCCGCGTTCCGAACGCGTTCCCGGACACCTTGCCGGCAGGGGGCGAATCCAGTGCGGGGCACAGCCGTCCTTACCGGCGAAGCAGACAGGCAGGAGTGGGATCGATGGCCTATAGCTACCAGAACAGCAAGGGACAGACGTATTACCTCCACGGTAAGGACGTGACCCTGCAGGGGGGGCGGCAGCAACGGATTCACTATTTCGCCCGCGAGGCCAAGCCTGGGGAGGCCTTGAACGACCTGCCTGACGGCCACAGCGTGGTGGAGAATCCCCGTACCGGGCTACCGTTCTTGAAGCGCGGCGAGGCCCCTGCCCCGGCGGCGGGCAGCAAGTCCGCCACAAAGTCCACGGCGGCGGCAACGAGCAAAGCCGGTACTGGAACCAAAGCGGGGGGCGCGTCGGCCAGCCGGGCCAAGAAGTAGCTCCAGCCTGGAGTAGTGCCACCAGCTTTCTGGTGCCGGATGGTCCCTGGCCCATTCTCCCAGCGGGGGCGATCTGGCCTGCACTCTCCCAATCCCGCCGCTCCGTGTTTACCCCTCCAAAAAGAGGCCCCGCAGCCGAGTCTTGGCGCAGGGGGGCGCGGGCGAGGGGCGAGGAGATGAGGGCAATTAGTCCATCGCCCCGGCGTGGGTGATTCTGCCCCACGGGTCAGCGGGTACACTGGGTGCATGAGCGGGTCCAGGCTGGTCTACTCTACAGACGGCGGGACGGTACAACGTCCTCAGACAGAAAAGGCGGCCGGGAAGTCGGGATCGGGCCGGGCGCGGGGCAAGCCAGACGCCGGACCGGGCGTTCCCCAGGCTCCGGACGACGGGTGGGTGCGCCTGTGGCGAGTCAAAGGCGGACGCGGTGGCAAGACGGCGACCGTAATCACCGGGGTGCCGGGATCCCCCACGGAGGTCGAGAGCCTGGCTGTGGAGCTGCGCCGGGCCGTCGGCGCCGGGGGCGGCGTGCGCCAGGGTGCTATCGAGATTCAAGGCGACCATCGAGAGCGCCTGCAGTCGCGCCTGGTCGAGCTGGGCTTTCGCGTCAAGCTCGCCGGCGGTTAAGACCCATCTGGCGCCGGGAATCCTATTCTCTCCGGGGCCATTTCGGCGCTCCCGAAGTGCCGGCCGGCAACCGCTCAGTCAGACCCACAGTCAGACCTACGGGGCAGGGATGATCCAAGACGGCGCCAACACCACAGATGTCGATGAGATCGCCTGGCGGGTGCTCTCCGATCTCTGCCGGCCAGGCGGGGAGTTTGCCACCATGGCCCCAGAGGGGCTGCAGCAGCTGATCGGGCTGCGCCTGATGGAAGAGGCCCGGCGGGCCTCCGTTTCCCCGGACGTACTGGCCACGGCGTTCACCCGGGCGATAGGTGAGCTGACCGGCGCCGATCGCCCGCAACGGGACGCTGACCCCCACGCCGGTCCCGACGAGGAGCCAATCGAGACGATTGACGACCTGTGATCCGTGGCCCCTGGATCAACGAGGCATGGCCTTGAGACCGCCTGTCACGTCATGGGGGCTGCCGTCCGTCTGGGAGCGGAGCGAGTATTATCAGCTAGCGCCTCAGACGCAGCGCCGCGGCACCGGGCACGAGGAACGCAGGGCACTGGACGAGAGATGGCTGGCTACCGCATCGTAGAACCGGAGGCGCTGGAGGTCCTGGGCACAGAAGTCTTCGTGGCGTTAGGCACGCCTGGAGACGTGGGTAGGGAAGTGGCGGCCCACTTGGTGCGGGCCAACCTGGCAGGACATGACAGCCATGGGGCCATCCGCATCCCGCAGTACGCCACCATGATCGCCCAGGGGACGATCCGGCCGGCCTCCCGCCCGACAATCACCCGGGAGCGCGGAGCGGCCATGCTCGTGGACGCCGGCGATGGGTTCGGACAGTTTGCCACGGCTTTTGCCCTGGAGCGGGGGATGGAGCGCGCTGCCGATCTGGGGGCGGCGGTGGTGACCCTACGGCGGGCGAACCACATCGGGCGCGTGGGCGACTACACGGAAAAGGCCGCCCGTCGCGGGTACGTCGCGGAGGTCACTGTGGGGGCCGCCGGACCGGGGATCGGTGGGGCAGCCCCCTTCGGCGGGGCAGCGCGCTTCCTAGGGACGAATCCCTGGTCACTCGGCGTGCCCACCGGTGGCGAGCCGGTGGTGGTGGACTTCGCTACCACCGTAGTGGCCGAAGGCAAGGTGCGCGTCGCCCGGGCCAAGCGGGAGCCCTTGCCCCCGGGGTGCATCGTGGACAAGGCGGGGCAGGCGAGCACCGACCCGGAAGACTTCTATGCCGGGGGGATGCTCCTCCCCTTTGGCGGGCACAAGGGGTACGGCCTGGCCCTGGCGGCGGCCCTCTTCGGCGGCCTGGCGGCCATCGGCGAGAGCGATCCGAGCATGGCTGGAGCGGCCGCCCCACCAACAGACAAGGGGGAAGGGGATCGTATCGCCGGGGTGTTCATGCTCGTCGTCGATCCGGGGGCCTTCGGCGACCGGGAGGCGTACACGGCCGCCGTCGCTCGCGTCACGGCGTCTCTCAAGCGCGTGCCTACGGCCCCCGGGGTGCCGGAGGTTCTCCTGCCGGGTGAGCCGGAGGCGCGCACCCGCGTGCAGCGCCAGCGGGAAGGCATCGCCCTCCCGGACGACACCTGGGAGGCCATCGCTCAGGTGGCAAGTGGCGCGGGAGTGGCCATGCCCGCGGCCCGGCCGTCGTGACCTCCCCGGCCCGTAGCCGAATGCTTCGCTGCCCTCAGCATGACCTCAGCCGGTCCAGGGTGCTCCTTGGAACAGTACCCGCCCGGAGCATCACGCCCCACCAGAGCGCTGTGCCGGCGCGGCGCGCGCCATTATCTGACTGGTTGCGCCCTGCGGCCGGCCGCGGTCATGGGGCAGGCAAACTGGCCATTCTCTCACCAGTCTTTCGTACCCGGCGGGGCCCCAGCAACGAAGGAAATCAGAGCGCCGTACCGCCCGGCCGATGGAATGTTGGAGCGTGTTCTCACCCGCCGGCCATCACGGAGGCGGCCATCACGAAGGCGGCCATCACGGAGGCGGCCATCAGGTAGGATGGAAGGCATGGACGACGACGCAGAGCGCGGCATCATCTTCACCCTCGGGTTGATGCTCGGCCTGGTGGCCATGTGGCTGATATTCACCACCCGTGGCCGGCAGACGGCCCAACAGGTCTTCGAGGCGGCCGGCGACCTCGCGGAAGACCTGTCCGAGCAGGCCGGGGACCTCGTGGAACAGGCGGCCGATGCGGCCACTGATCTGCGCGAGCGCCTCACCTAAGCGGACTGGTCGTGTAGGGCAGCGCCTGAGTGCGCTCCACTGCGAGTGACCGTGCCCAATCCCGGGCTTAGGGGCTGAGGATCTGGGCGACCTCCACGATGGCACCCGTCTCGTGGGAGCGGATGGCCGCCTCTACCACGGCCTGGGCCCGCAGGCCATCTTCCCCGTTCCCTTCGATCTCCTGGGGCTTGGCCCCGGCCACCAGCTGCTCGATCCAGCGATTGAGGCGCGCCGGCAGGGTCTCGGCGAAGGAGGTCATGCCCCCGGCGTTCTGGACGTGCACCTCTTCCTTGCTGCCGTGGGGGTACCAGTGGAAGTCGACGGTGCTGTTGTCGATCACCACCCGCCCCTTGTGCCCGGCGACCTCGGTGCGCTCAAAGGCGTGGTTCATGGACATGTCGTAGCTGCCGGTCAGGTGGCCGACGGCGCCGGCGGCAAACTGCATGTTGATGGAGGCGTTGCTCCAGCTCTGACGCCCTGGGCCCTTGGAGAAGAAGGCCTGGACGCGGGCGACGTCTCCGGCCAGGTGGCGCATGACGTCCACCGAATGGGAGTGGAGGGCGCGGAGATGGAAGTACTCCGGCTCGTCGCGGCGGTTGGCGATCCAGAGGTTCATATTGATGAACAGGAGCTCGCCGATCTCCCCCGAGGTGATCTTCTCTTTGGCCAGCGCCGTCGCCGGGGTGAAGCGGTGATTCAGGTCTACAGCCAAGCAGAGGCCGCGCCGTTGGGCCTCGGACACCATCTCCTTGGCCTCGGCGAGGTTGTTGGAGAGGGGCTTCTCGCACAGGACGTGCTTGCCGGCCGCGAGGGCCTGCATCGTGGGTTGGTAGTGGTGGGAGCCGTTCTCCGTCCCCGCCGTGGCGACCGAGACCATGTCCACCACCTCTGAGCGGAGCAGCTCCTCCAGGTCATAGTAGGGCCGCACGCCGAGCTCCGCGCCCGCGGCTTCGGCGCGGGCGCGATCCATGTCGCAGACGGCGACCAGCTCGGCCTGCGAGTTGGCTTTGTACGTCCGGCAGTGGTTACGGCCGATATTGCCCATGCCCACGACTGCAGTCTTGATTGCCACCTACACCTACTCCTTGGAGCGGCCACCGCCCCATCCGGCAGACAGGTTGCGCCCTCGGCCGTGTCGTGGCCACGACACGGCCGAGGGCGGTCACGCCCGCATCACCCTGGGCGGCGATTGTAGCTTGCAGCATTCACGGGCGGCGTGGCTGGTCAGCCGCTCCTGCCGGGGCTCACCGGAGAGGCGGCTCCTATATTGAAGCCGGTCCGCTTAGCGCCGCCGACGTAGCCGGGCCAGGAGGTAGCTCCCCATGCCGGCCGCACCACTGCCGAAGAGGGCGATGCTGCTGAGCTCGGGCGTGGCCGCCGGGTCGTAGCCGCTGGCGCCCAGGTCACTCACGTCATTCTTGCCCGTCAGGCCAGAAAAGAACGGCTCCGCCGGCGGGTCAGTCGGCAGAGTCGAGGACGGCGCGGCCAGCGCTGCTTCCTTACCGTTGCCGCTCCCGCCGGTGTTGCCCAGGGGTGGGTTGCCCAGGGGTGGGACACCAGGGCCGCCGACCGGGGCGGGGTTCCGTAGGCCTGGCCCACTGGCAGGCGTCTTGCTTGTGACCGGGGCGGAATCTGCGCTGGGGTTTGTCACCGTGGTCGCCGGCGCATTGGCCGGGCTCCCGCCCCCCCTATCCGCCGTCCCACCGCCGCTACCGATCCCGTTCCAGCTCGTCGGGGCGCTGACCGTGGTCCTGGACGTAGTTGGCTCGCCGCCACCGGTGACTATCGTGGCCGGCGCGGCCGCCGCAGGGTCATCGAGGGTAGGGTTCTGGGGCTCGCCCGAGACACTCGAGGGCTCGACGTCGGTCGCAGGGGCCTCAGCCCCGCTGGGGGCAAGATGAGAGGTGGTGACGCCGGGCGCCAGGGACGGAATGCCCGGCGAGCCTGGGGCGTCGCCGGTCCCCGTGGGCTCGATCATGCCCCCGTCGGTCGCCCCTGTGGCCCCTTTGGCCCAGGTCAGCTGGTTCGAGCTGTTCCTCGCGCCGGGGGTTGGCCCGCCGACTTGCCCCTCGCCGGGCCCAGCCGGCGCGAGGCTATCTGCAGCCGACTGGGTGGGGGCCGTCTGGGCGGGGGCCGTCTGGGCGCTCCCGATACCGAGTGCGGCCGCCCCGTTCTGGCGCATTGAGCCCACCACGTAGGTGAATTCACCCGGCGGGCCACCGGCGCGGATGGCGCACGCCCCTAGCCCGGCGATCACGACAAGGCCGGCGCCGCCGGCGACGATGCGGGCCCGCAGTTGTCTGTTCATGTTCCGAGTCCTCCGCGCAGAGAGTAGGGGGAGGGATCTGGAAGTGGGTTGCGCTACGGCGCCGAAGCGGTTGCGTGAGGGTCGAGAGTGGCACCCCGCTCTGCTCAGGACGAGAGTCTCATCCTGTGGGTCTCCCCCCTGCGGGGAGCTCGCGCCGCGGTCCCCTGACGGGGGGCGCTTGACGGGGGGACGTGACCGGGCCCGGCTTCTCCGCGGGCCCCCGGCGTACAATGTCAGGCTGAAGAGCTGAAGCGAAGGGGACTGCTCCATGGCGCAAACGGGACGCTTACGTGGCAAGGTGGCGATCGTCACGGGATCGGCCACCGGGATCGGTCGGGCCTCGGCCATTGAGCTGGCCGGCGAAGGGGCGGACGTGGTGATCAACTACTCCCGCTCCGAGGCGGAGGCCCAGAAGACGAGAGACGATTGCGCTGACCTGGGCGTGCGCGCCCTCTTGATCCGAGCGGACTGCGCCCGCGAGGAGGACGTCAAGGGGATGGTCGCCCGCGCCGAGCAGGAGCTAGGCGGGGTAGACATCCTGGTCAATAACGCCGGGACGACGCGCTTTGTGCCTCTGCCGAACATCGAAGAGCTCCACGACGCGGACTGGGACACTATCTTCCAGCTCAACGTCAAAGGGGCCTTTTACGCCACGCGGGCCTGCGTCCCGGCGATGCGCCGGCGCGGGGAAGGGTTGGTCGTCAACGTCGCCTCCGTCGCCGGCCACACCGGGGCGGGGAGCTCGATCCCCTACGCCGTCTCCAAGGGGGCGATGATCACCCTGACTAAGTCGCTCGCCAAGGCCCTGGCCCCGCAGATCCGGGTCAACGCCATCGCCCCCGGGATCGTGACGACGCGCTGGGTGGCCGGCCGGGAGGAGCACGTCGAGCGCTACGCCAGGGACACGCCGATGGGGCGGGCCGCCACCGCCGAGGACTGCGCCCGGGTGGTGGTCTCCTTTGCCACGCACGGGACGTTCCTGACCGGGGAGGTCACCGTCATAGACGGTGGGAGAGAGATGCGCTAGGGTTGGTCTTGCCTGGGCCGGGCACGGGCATGCCCCTACAGCCCTTTACGCACGGCAGGGGCTGGGGGCACGTACCGGCCGCGGCGTAGACCACTACACCCCTGGGTGCGCATGACTCCGGTGCGCATGACTCCTGGGCCGTATCTAGCAATCAAGGCAGCGATCGGTGAAGAGGAGCAGGAGCAGCAAATGGCCACGACGAGCGCGGCGCAGGGCGGGCGCACCGCAGAGGAGCTAGAGTTCGGCACCGCCCGCAACTACGTTGGTGGGGAATGGGTAGAGCCGGCCGGGGCGCCCCTGGCGGACGTGCTCAACCCGGCCATGGCCCGGCCCATCGCCCGGGTGGTGCTCTCGGACACGGCGGAGGTGGACCGGGCGATCGGGGTGGCCCAGGGGGCCTACCCATCCTGGAGGGCCACGCCGCCGGTGGAACGGGCACGCTACCTGTTTCGGCTGAAAGAGCTCATGGAGGCAAGCTCAGAGGAGCTGGCCCGGATCATCACCCAGGACCACGGGAAGACCCTGGACGACGCCCGCGGTGAGGTGAGCCGGGCGATCGAGAACGTGGAAGTAGCCTGCGGTATCCCCACCCTGATGATGGGCTACGGCCTGGAGGACGGGGCGGCGCGAGCCATCGACGAGCAGGTCATCCGGCAGCCCCTGGGGGTGTTCGCCGCCGTCTGCCCCTTCAACTTCCCGGCTATGGTGCCCTTCTGGTTCTGGCCCTACGCCATCGCCTGCGGCAACACCTATATCGTCAAACCCTCGGAGCAGGTGCCCCTGGCGATGACCCGCATCTTCGAGCTGATCGACCAGATCGGCCTGCCCCCGGGGGTGATCAACCTGGTGCAGGGGGCACGGGAGACTGTAGAAGCGCTCCTGGACGACCCGCGCATCCAGGGGATCTCCTTTGTCGGCTCTTCCCCGGTGGCCAAGTACGTCTACCAACGAGCGTCGGCCAGCGGCAAGCGCGTCCAGGCCCAGGGCGGGGCGAAGAACTTTCTGGTGGTCATGCCAGACGCCGTCCCCCTCCTGGACGCGGCCGTCTCCAACATCCTCGGCTCTGCCTTCGGCGCCGCCGGTCAGCGCTGCCTCGCCGGATCAGTGCTCCTGGGGGTAGGCGCCGCCCACAAGCCGGCCCTAGGGCGGATCACGGACGCCGCCCGCCACATCAAGATGGGCTACGGGCTCGATCCCGGCGTTGAGCTGGGCCCGGTCATCTCCGGCGCGGCCAAGGAGCGCATCGTCAAGGCGACAGACGAGGGCCAGCGGAGCGGGGCGCAGCTTGTCCTGGACGGACGCGGGGCGCGCGTGGAAGGCTACGAGGCAGGCTTCTTTGTGGGACCGACGATCTTCGACGGCGTCAACCCACAGATGCAGATCGCCCGTGATGAGATCTTTGGCCCGGTATTAGGCGTGTCGGACGTCAGCACCCTGCAGGACGCCATCGACCGCATCAACGCCAGCCCCTATGGCAACGCCGCCAGCATCTACACCCAGAGCGGCAAAGCGGCGCGGGAGTTCCGCTACAACGTCGTCGCCGGGAATATTGGCGTCAACGTGGGGGTCGCCGCCCCGATGGCCTACTTCCCCTTTGCCGGGATGAAGGGGAGCTTCTACGGCACCCTGCACGGCCAGGGGCGGGACGCCGTAGAGTTCTTTACAGATAAGAAGGTGTATATCGAGCGCTGGCTTTGAGGATGCCTCCTCCCGGTCGGGCGAGAACGGACGAGGGGAGGGTGACGAGAGCTCAACGGGCAGAAGAGTGCCCCACGCTGTTAGCCAGGCGGGCGACGTAATTGAGGAAGTCAATGGTGTTCGGCAGGAGGGCAATGGCCACGCCGACGGAGGCGACTACCTGGGCGAAGCCGAAGAGGCGGTCAAGACCGCGCCCGGTGCCCAGATAGGCCGAGTGGCCAAGGCCACGTCGCAGGCCGTCTACGACGGCCCACAGGGCGATCAGACCAACTCCGCCGCGGAGCACTAGCGCGCTCACCGCCAAATCGCCGGCGTACACCCGCATGCCGGTGGAAAGGAACAGGACGAGTCCAAACAGCAGGGCCGGCAGGAGCACCCTGAAGGCGCTCCGCCGGCGCAGCGCGGCGTCTGCGTTAGCCGTCGCCATCGGGGGCTATGCCGGCCTGGCGATGCCGGCGTCAGAGATCGCTTGCGCCATCGAGCGCGCCTCTCCCTCATCCGGCAGGCGATGGGCGAACGGCACCTCCACCGGCGTGCAGACGATCGTCTGCACAAACGTCTCGTTCATCCGGCGGTCAAGGCGAAATCCAGCCGTCTTCAACAGTGCCGCCAGGCAGCTCGGCGTCAGCCCCCAGAACCAGTTGCCGTAGCCCTGCTGGGGCTCGAATCCGTCCGTGATCCCCACCTGTTGCAGCAGGCCCAGGGGGCGTAGGTCCCAGAAACGTCGATCCCGCTCGCTTAGCATGGGGAAGTACACCGCCGCGTTGGGCAGCCCCTCCACCTCTGGAATCGTCGAAGTCCGTAGGATCAGCGTCTGCCGGCACATCCGGCGCAGGGCCACCAACAGGTCAAATGGGCTTGGATGGTGGTACAGCACCCTGGCGCAAAATACCACGTCCACCGTGAGAGCACAGGGCCTTTGCATCAGAGTCGCTCCTGGGGCACCGCCCGCGGCGCGGTCATGCCGAGCCCGGCGAGGCATCCGGGCCCCCGGTCCACGGACGGTGGGACGACTCGCTGCTCCCTCGCTGCGCTCGGGATGACCCGGACCCACCGCCCACCCCTGATGAAAAGGCCCTGGTGAGAGCAGCGTCTGCCGCATACGCTCCATCTGTTTCATAGCGCCGTCCTCGACCTCCCCATCACGCTTTCCGCGCGGCTGATGCCCTGGCCGCCAGTTCTGGCCCCACTTGCGTGGATGTACATCGCTGGTGGCGCCGGTGGCAACCGGCCTGACCGGGTGTTCTGACCGGGTGTTCAGGCGGTATGTCCGCTGCCGGCGTCCAGGACGACCGCTTCCGCCGGGCCAGATCCCTCTGGCCCGTGCGGTCGGTATACCTCCCAGGAGTGGGGGGGACTGAGAATGCCATTGTCCTGAAACGGGGCGCTGATCTCCAGTGGGTAGACGTGCCAATGGTAGTCGTAGGCGTAGGCCCAGTGCTGCTCGTAGATGCCAATATCGACGAAGTAGTGACCACGGGCGAGGTCGAGGCGCTCTATGTGGAGCACTGCCCGGACACGCCCCTCCACGGTGGGAAGGACGTGGCCCGTGGCGGCCGTGCTCATGTCCAGGCAGGTCACGCCGGCGTCGTTGCGGATGGTCACGCCGGCGATCGGCGCGGGGATCGATTGCTGGGCGACGAAGTCGATCTGGACACTGAGAGCGGCGCCGCTGGGGATGGTGTCTGTGGACCGCCCGTGGGCATCTAGCAGGCGCAGGCCGGTGATCTCCAGCTCGAGGGAGCCGAAGCGGGTTTCGTTCATGCGTAGCTCGGCGCCACTGGCCGTGAGCTGAACTGGGAGATCGGCGGGGGTGCGGTGACGCGTCTCCTGGCCTACTTCGGCGACGTACTGGCCCACGACCACCTCGGCGGCCCCGTGGGCGGCGACCCTGCCGTTGCGCAGCCAGAGGACGTCATCGCACAGCTGGCGCACCTGGGCGGGGTCGTGTGACACCAGCATGATGGCGCACCCAAGGGATCGGAAGGTGGCGATTCGCTCCAGGCACTTCTTCTGAAAGGCCAGATCGCCGACGGCGAGGACTTCGTCGATGAGCAAGATCTCCGGATCGGTATACGCGGCCACGGCGAAAGCGAGGCGCATCTGCATTCCTGAGCTGTACGTCCGTAGCGGGCTATCGATGGCCTGCTCCAGCTCGGCGAAGGCCACGATGGCGTCGAACCGCGCGGCGACGTCACGCCGGGTCAGGCCGGCGATCACGCCGATGACGAACACGTTCTCGCGACCGGTCAGGTCGGGGTGAAAGCCGGCGCCGAGGTCCAGGAGGGCCCCAATCCGCCCGTGTGTCCTGACGCTGCCGGTGTCCGGTCGGCCGATGCCCCCCACCAGGCGCAGGAGTGTGGACTTGCCGGCGCCGTTGCGTCCGATGACCCCCAACATCCGACCCGGGGCGACGCTGAAGCTGACGTCCTCGAGGACGGTGACTTGCTCGGCCGGTCGGAGGTGGCGCACGCCGGAGACAAGGGCCTGCTTGAATGTCCGGGGCCGGTCGGGATGGTAGCGCCGGAACCGCTTGCCCAGGCTATTTGCGACGATAGCGTCCCCCACCTCTTAGATCTCCTCGACGAACTGGTCGCTCGCCCGAGAGAAGATGGCCAGCGCCAGACGGAGCCCCACCGTCCCCACGATACCGAGCACCAGGATGGGGAGGAGGGCGGGGAGGCTGCCCTGGAGCAGAATGGTCCGATAGGCGCCGACGAGGTGCACCATGGGGTTGAGGCTGTAGAGCAGCCGGAAACGCTCCGGCACCGAGGCAGCGTCGTAGAACACCGGCGTAAGATAGAAGAGCAGCATCAAGAACAGACCGAGCACGTGCTGCGTATCTCGAAAGGTGACATGGAGCGTGGCCACGAGATAGGCCAGGCAGAGGGTGAACAAGAACTGCAGGGCCATCACCAGCGGCATGGCCAGGATGGCGGGGGTAACCTGAATACCGCTCGCCAGCACCACGACCAGCAGGACCGGCAGGGCCACCAGGAAGTACACGAAGTTTGTGCTGACGGTTACCAGGGGGAGGATCGCCGCCGGAAAGCCGGGGCGCCGGATCAGCTCGCGGTTGTCCACGATGGCCACGGCCGAGAGCAGCACCGACGTCTGGAACCAGGTCCAGACCAAGAGGCCACAGAAGGTAAACGGGGCGTAGTTCGGCACTCTGGTAGGCAGCACCAATCGGAAGATAAAGCTGAAGACCAGGAGCTGGGCCAAGGGCGTGACCAGCGCCCAGGCAACACCCAGCACCGAGCGCTTGTAGCGTACCTTGATGTCCCGGGCGACCAGCTCGTGCACCAGGTCGCGGAGGTAGAAGAGCCGCCGGCGATAGCTGGCGCCGGGTATGGCAGGGAAGATCATAGTGCCCCCTCCTCGGGGACGCCGAGGACCCCTACCTCAGTCGCCGCCGGCAGGAGCGATCGGCGGGCCACTGGGATATAGGGCGCGCTGCGGCCCTCGCGGGCGACGCGGCGCCGTGACTGCAGCAAGCCCCATGGTCCGGCCAGGTTGCCGGCGATCTCGAGAAGCGTGAGGGGCAGCGGATAGGTGCTCCGCCCGGTCAGCCGACCTCTAATTTGGCCCAACCTGATCCGCGGGAGCCGGACGAGTAGCTGAATGAGGGCCCGCAAGTCACCATCGCGCAGCAGCGTGGTCAGGTGATAGGCCACGTGGCCCTTGCTGTAGTTGTAGAGTTGGCGCCGTAGGGCCCGCGCGTCGGCCCGGTGCTTGTGCCAGACGTAGGCCGACGGCTCGTAGACGAAGGTGTGGCCGGCCTTGAGCACGCGGTAGAAGAGGTAGGTGTCCTCGCCGACGCCCGTCGGCGTGCCGGGGCCGAGGACCTCGTCGAGCAGGCCGATCGCCGGGTCGTCGAAGATCGTGGCCCGGAAGGCGGCGTTTGCCGTGGCACCGAGAGTCCAGGTAGGCACTGCCTGGCGGCGGAAGGAGTCGAACCAGCGTCCGTTCACCTCCCGCTCCTGGAAGCCCCGTCCGAGACCACCATAGACCTCGAACAGCCGTTCGGCCTGGGTCTCCAGGGAGCGTGGCAGGACATTGCCGGTCACGGCCATGACGTCCGGGCGGCTGAACGGGGCGATGAGGCGCTCCAGCCAGCCTGGAGGGGCAGTTACGTCGTCGTCGGTCATGACGACGACGGCGCCTGTGCTGTGGACGATGCCGGCGTTACGGGCGTAGGAGAGCCCCCGCCGGGACTCGCTCACCAGCTGCACCCCGGGAAACTTCGCCACCACGGGCGGCGTCAGGCCGGAAGCCGGATGGTTATCGACGACGATGACCTCTACCGGCCGGCGCGTCTCTTGCCCCGCGAGTGAGGCGAGACAGACGCGCAAATCATCCGGCCGATCGAGCGTGGCCACCACAACGGAGACGGCCATCTCCTCCGGCAAGGCGACGGCGGTCTTCGCCGGTGCCTGGCCCGCCGGCTGGCCGAGCGCGGCCTGCCGGCGGGGGGGGGCGGGGGTGGCTTCCGCCCACAGGTCGGGTGTGGCAGGCGATCCAGTCGGGCGCAGGGGATTGTGGCCGTGCCCCCCGGCGATGGGGTCTCGCCACCGCTCGAGCGTGGCCGGGCGGCGCTGGTTGTGGATGTCGACAGTGGCGAGGAGTTCATCGCCGCGAGAGATGACGCAGCGCACGCTGGAATGCGCGGCGACGTCGCTGAGGGGGCCAGCGGGCGAGCCAGGTCGATCTGGCGCACGGCTACGCTGGCGGGGCGGGCGCAGACGGCCGGAGGACGGGGGTAGGTCGCGATGCCGTCGTGCGCAGGGATTCCTCAAAGCCGTCGGCGAGCGCCGCCGCCCGTCGCCGGGCCCGCGGGTAGCTCCCCAATCCGACGATGGCGCCGTGGAGTTCGGCCCATATCAAGTCTCGCGGGAAGCCGGCCGGCCGGGGGAGCGAGGCGAGCAGCCGACGCAGGTTCCAGCGCCAGAACCACCACAGGCCGAAGCGGAGCAGGCTCCTGGCTCTCCTCTGGGTAGACCAGCCCCGTACGCACGAAATGCGAGTACAAGCCGATGCCGTTGTTGGCCAGCTGCGTGCGCAGCCTGGCGTACTCCCTCCGGTGTCGGTGGCGCACGATGGCCGAAGGGACGTAGACCAGGGTGTGGCCTTCTTTCAGAACCCGGAAGAACATCTCCAGGTCGCCACCCCCGTTGGTGACCGTGCCCACATCCAGGGCGGGATCGAAGAGGCCCACGCGGTCGAAGACAGACCGCCGGTAGGCCATGTTCGCCCCGGTGCCGAACCGTCCGGCGCCGTGGAAGCCTCGCGTCGACTCGCCGTTGCGGTCGATCGAGAACCACTGCTCGACGTAGCCCCGCCCGAAGCCTCCATACTGCTCGAAAAGCTGCTGCGCCTGTGTCTCCAGGCTCGTATGGCACCACCAGGCCGGTGATGGCCATGACCTCGGGATGGCCGGCGAAGACGGCAGCCAGGGCGGCGACCCACCGGGGATCGACCACCACGTCGTCGTCGGTGTAGGCGATGATCTCCCCGCGGGCCTCGATGACCGCACGGTTGCGCGCCCAGTCCAGGCCCGGCGCGGCTCGCGGACGTAGCGCACCTGGGGAAAGTGCGTGCGCACCAGGCGTTCGGTGTCGTCGCTGGTGGGGGCGTTATCCACCACGAGCAGGTCGAGGTGGGGGTACTGCAGCCGGGAGAGCCCTTCAAGGCAGATCGCCAGGTCGGCGGTGCGGTCGCGCGTGCAGACGGCGACGGTCACCGCCGGTTGCCGGCCGTGCCCCGCGGGGTGAGGGGCGCGGACGACCGCGTCGACGTCAGGGGCAGTGGACGCGGGCGCGCCGGCCAGCGCATCGGCCAGCAGGTGGTGGGTGATCGGCCACCAGAGCTCACGCAGCACGGCATCACGAAGCGCGTCTCCGGAGCAACGCCCCCCTTGCACCGGGAGCCTCACCATTCCCAGGGGCGCCCCATGCAGCCGCACGAGCGCTTGTATGGCGGCATACCCCTCCAGCCCTTCAAGGGCAGCGGGAAAGGCGTCCAGGTCGACGTCGAGGACACGCAGGCGGGCGGTCACGGCGCCAGGTCCTGGAGGAGGGATAAGAGAGGGGAGTGCAGCTGGAGCTGTCCCGCCGGGCCATCGAGGCTATGGCGCTGCAGGGCCTGCGCCAGCGGCCCAGCGAGCTCGGTGGCCAGGGCAGATCGCAGGTGCACTCCCCGCAGCGGCTCGGCGCCGGGCCGGGCGGGGATCTCGCCGATGAGCTGCTGGCCCAGGCGCAATCGGACACCCGCCGGACGCTCCTCATCCAGGCGGCGCTCGGCCGCCGCCAGGCCGTGGTGCAGGCTGATCTCGATCGTCCGCGGGGCAAAGGCGCCTCCAGTGGTGCCGGAGAGTGCCGGCACCTGCCGGTGGGCAATGCCAGGAGGATCGCCGCCGCTACGCCAGCCGCGCCAATAGGCGTGGCACCGCAAGGCGGCGTAGAGTCGCTGCCAGGCACCACGCAGACGCAGACGCTCCAGGCAGGCGAGAAGCGGTCGAAGCCCGAGCGCGAGCGTGTCCGTCGCCAGAGGCCATTCAGTGGATATGGTGGACTCCCCTCCACACCCAGACGCGCCGGCGATCAAGGGCCGGCCGCGGAGGGCGCCGTGGCGCTGAGCGAGCACGACGTCGACACGGCCGCGCCGGCGATCCTGCGCCAGGACGTCCGGCAACTGCCACGCCGCCCGCCGGTAGGCCGCGGCGCGCGCCGCGTGCACGAAGGGCACGCCCGCGGCCAGGGCACGGACGCCAAAATCCAGCACTTGAGCCAGGGGATCGGCCAGCGTCGGGTCGAAGCCCCCGAGCCGGCGAAAGAGGACCGTAGGTACGGAGAAGTTGGAGCCGGCCAGATCGTCGTAAGCGAAACGGTGCCCGCGCTGGCGCATGGCGTAGAAGTGATCCTCCCACCAGGCTCGCCGCTCAAGGCTGACGAAGTCCGTGGGCCCGGGGCGGCGGGGGACACTGTACCCGATCACCACCTGGCCGGCACCGGGCGAGTGGGCCCCCACATGGGCGGCGACGAACGTTGGCATCGGGTCTAGATCGCCGTCGAGGAATACCAGCAGCTCGCCGGTGGTGCTGACGGGGAGCGACTCGCTTGGGAGCGGTGTTAGCACCTGGATGCCCCCCAGGGAGTAGCGTTGCCGGCGCAGGCCCTCGACTGCCTCCCCGCCGCGGGCGCCGCGGGCGCCACGGCGCCCGCGGCGCGGGGCATGCGGATTCGCCAACAGGATAACGCTGACAGGAGGAGTGTCCATCCGGTTGTCAGCCCGGTATGTGGCGGCCTGGCTCACAGCCGGCAGGCGCGCGTCAACCGGCGCTGGCGCCGGGAGGCAAAGTAGGCCCACGGACCGGCCATGCAGCCGCGCAGCTCGGCTAGGAGGAGGTCGCGGGGGGTAATGCCAGAATGACCGAGGAGCGCCAGTGGCAGCGCCGGAAACTGACGGTACCACATCCAGCCGCAGGCGGCTCTCAGCACGCTGAGCTCGCCATCGAGCAGGCTGCGCGTCCAAGCGGCGAAGATACCCACGCCGTAGCCATACATGGCCTGCCGTAGCTCGTCCCACGTGCGTCGGTGGCAATGCCAGCTCAGCGCCGCCGGGTCATAGACCGCCCGGTACCCCGAGGCCAGGACGCGGCTGAACATCTCGTAGTCGCCACCGGCTCGGGTAGGCGTCCCGGAGTCGAGGGCGTCGTCAAACGGGCCGATGAAGTCGAGGGCGCTGCGCCGAAACGCCATGTTGGCCCCGGTGCCGATCAAGCCGGCGTGAGCCGGGTTGTGAGTCGCGCTGTCGAAGACGATGCGGGAGAAGCCGCGCCCGAAACGGCTGACCCGCTCGAACCACTCTTGGGCCTCGGTCTCCAACTCCAGGGGCATGGTCAGCCCCGTGACTGCCAGGACGAGCGGGTGATCGAAGTTGCGAAGCAGGGCTCGGAGCCAGCCAGGATCCGGTACGGCGTCGTCATCAGAGAAGGCTACGACCTCGGTGCGTGCCTCCTGCAGCGCCCGATTGCGCGCCGCATTCAGACCGGGACGATCTTCTCGCAGGTAGCGCACCGACCGTTGCTCGGCGGCGGCCAGCGCCAGCTGCCGGGTTGCGTCTGACGAGGGACAGTTATCGACAATCAGGATTTCCTGCCCATCATCCTCCAGGCGCATCAGCGCCTGGAGGCAGCGTTGCAGATACTCCGGCCGGTCCCTTGTACAGACGGCGACCGTGGCTGAAGGGAGGGAGGCGCCGGTGTGGCGCGCAGCATCCGAGGCCAGGTATCCAGCCAGCCAAGGCTCACTCCCGGCCGCCGCCATCACACTGGCCACCGCAGCACGAAGCTGGGCACCGTCAATCGTACCGTCCACAACCGGCAGGTAGACCTCGCCGGCGGGGACGCCGCCCAGGCGCAAGAGAGCGAGGGCGCGATCGCGGCCCTGTAATCCATGCAGCCCCGCCGGCAGATGCCGGACGTCGAGATCAAGTACGGCCGTCGCCACGTCTCACCGGGGAGTGCGAGACTCCCGCCCCTGTGGGCGTGGATATCACGGTACCGGCGGACCCGATACATGGCTCGGATGCCCGCCGCCGGTTCGCCGAACGCTCGACCATCCGGAAGAGAATAGCAAACGCGCGGCTCATGTCCGGCCCGGCGAGCCTTGGGGGGGCGCCGCCGGCGCCCCCGCCAGGACTCGCTACCGCGTGGCCGCGGAGAGCGGCGGGAGGTGCGGAGCAGCTACACAAGCAAGAAGCAGCGTCCCCCTGGAGTGACGGTGAGTCACGCCCTTGGGGCTGCAGCAAGGGTACCGTTTCACCTTCCCTCGAACCTGGCCCAGGGGGAGTGAAAGGTTGTTCCCGGCACAGCCCTTAGGGGCAGGATCCAGGGCCCGGAGAGGGGATCGATTCGCTCCCGCACCGGCAAACGCTGGAACCCGAAGCGCCGGTAGAGGCCGATCGCCGCCGTGGCTCGCTCGCTGGAGCGTAAGAGCAGGACGTCCACTGCCTCCGCCTTGAGGCGCTCGATGGCAGCGGCCAGCAATGCCGTGCCGTGACGCCGGCGCTGGGCGGCGGGATCGACGGCGATCTCCCAGACGTACCCCAGCTTCCCCGTGATCTCCGGCCAGCCCTCCGGGAGCCGGTCGGCGAGGCGCTCCCAGTCCTGCACGAACTGGTCATAGTCGCGTGCGCCGGCGAGGATGAACCCGGCCGGGGCGGGAGGGGGCGAGGGCGCCGTTGCGCCGGAGCCGGCTGGCATCCCGTCCAGGGAGACGAGGCAGTGGGTCGCTGGGACACCCATCACCCAGCGGAGATAGCCTTCGCTGCTAATTGGCTCGTGGCGCTCGTTCCAGGGTGGCTGGGCGTAGGCGCGGATGTAGATCTCGACGATCGCCGGCACGTCCTGTTCGGTCGCCGGCCGGGTGAGTGGCAGTGTCACGTCTTGTCTTTCTCAGCTCGAACAAGGGTGTAATCCGGTCACTCCGCCAGGAGGTCTGTGCTCGACGGTACGTGGGCGGGGCGCCGCCTGGTAGCCGGGCATCACTACGTGGACGCCGGGGCATCGAAGACCAGGCGGCGGGCCCAGTGGAGTTTATGCAAGAGGTGGTTAGGGTTGCCCTCGTGCCCGTTGTAGGGAAACACCTTCATCTCCTTTTCTGTGCTGGCCAGGTGGTTAAAGGTGGCATAGATGGTAGAGGGCGGGCAGACAACATCTTGTAAGCCGACGTTCATCAGCACCGGGCAGGTAATCCGCCCGGCCAGGTTCATGCCATCAAAGTAGGAGAGGGTGCGGTAGATCTCGGCCTCCCGTCCCGGCCAGGTACGGCAGTAGGCGGCGATCTCGGTGTATGGGGGTTGGGCGGCGATGTCCACGGCGCGCCGGAAGTGGCAAAGGAAGGGGACGTCGGCCATGGCCACCCTGGCCCGCCGTTGGGGGTCGAGAGCGGCCACCGCCAGCGTCAACCCACCCCCTTGACTGCCTCCGGTCAGCCCGATACGCGCCGGGTCGACCTCCGGCTGGGCGCAGACAAAGTCCAGGGCCCGCAGGCAATCGATGTACGCCCCGCGGTAGTAGTACTCCGCGGGGTCGAGGACGCCCTGGGTCATGAACCCAGTGGCGTGGCCCCCGGGGTAGGGCTTGGGGTCGGTACTCTCGCCCGACTGCCCGCGGGTATCCACGGCCAGAACGCAGTAGCCTTGCAGGGCCCAGGCCAGGTAGAGATCGGCCGGCCCCTTGCTCCCGCCGTAGCCGTGGTAGAAGACCATCGTCGGGCGCCGTCCTACTGGGGGTTGTCCCCCGGCCCCTCCCTGCTGTTGCCGATCCCAGGGTGCGCCGTCGGGTGGGACGAGCCACCAGCCGCAGATGCGCGCCCCGGCCCAACCGGTGTAGTAGACCCGGGCCAGGCTCAGCCCGGGTACTGGGTAGCCGGCCACCGGAACGACCTCTGGGTCGAGTGGGATAGGGGCCGCTTCCTGGAGCGTGGCCTCCCAGAAGCCGTCGAAGCCCGGTTCCCGGGTTAGCGAGGGCCGGTACTCTTGGAGCTGAGCCAGAGGGAGGTCAACCTGCGGCATGGGGGGACTCCTTGTTCGGTAGGGCCCCAACCTCACCTCCCGCGCTGGAGTGGCTGAAGCGGAAGCCGACGGCCAGGGTGATGACCAGGCAAACGAGGGCCAGGGCGAAGGGGGCGGCCGGATGCCGGTCGATCAAGACGCCGGCGGCCAGCGTCCCGGACAGCATACCGGCGCTCCACAAGAGGTGCGTGAACGCCACCAGGCGGCCGTCGTCGCGCCCTCTCCCCAGCTCGTGGATCAGGGGTGGCATCGTCGTCGAGAGGGCCCAGGCGCTCATCGCCCAGCAGGTGCCGGCGATGAAGAGACCGGGGAGATTGCCGCTCAAGAGGGCGGCGCCGGTGGCAGAGAGGAGGATAGCTCCGGTGAGGGGGACGACGAGGCTTCGCGACCCGGAATGTCCCCCTCTCCCGGGACCGGCGCCGCCCTTTCCCAGCCCCCCTGTCAGGCGGTCGATCTGGCGGCCGGTGACGAGCTGAGCCACGGATGCAGCCAGCAGGCTGACCATGCCGTACAGGCCCACGGCGGTGGCTGTCTGGCTAAGCCGGAAGACCAGCAAGGGGATGGACAGGGTAGCCGCCCCCCAGGCAACGGTGGGGAAGTAGCGCAGGGCACCGAGGGCCAGCACGTCTGGCTGGCGAAGCAGGTCGGCGTAGCTGCGCCATGTCCAGGCGCCGACACCCCGCCCCCTGGGCCGGGCAATGGTCCCCCCGCCCGCCGCCGGGGTGTCCTCGCCGAGCGGGGGGAGAAAAAGGGCCGCTAGGACTAAGGCCGTCAACCCCAGCAGGGCGGCGCCGGCGGCGACGACGTGGAACCCGAAACGGTCGGCGGCAATCCCGGAGATGGATGCCCCGAGGGCGTTGCTCGCCGTACCGGAGACGAAGTACAGCGCCGTCGCCGAGCCGAGGCGGGCCTGGGATACAGCGGTGATAAGAAAGCTCTGCCCGCCGGTAGATTGAAAGCCGAAGCCGAGTCCCCACAGCACGGCAATGGCCACCAGGAGAGATGGGGCCTGCACGGCGAACAGGGCCGCACCTGCCAGGGACGTGGTCAGGCCTACCAGCACCGCCGCCCGGCGGCTGACCAGGTCGCTCACCGCCCCGCCGGCAAGGGCGAAGAGACCGCCGCAGGCCAGCTGCACCGAGAGCAGGGTGGAGGTAAGCACCGGCGGCTGTCGGAGCACGGACTCGACGTAGGCGGGGAGCAGGGCCCGCGCCGGGGCTGCCGCCATGCCGCCGGCGAAGAGGGCCGCCAGCAACGCCAGCAACGGCCGGTTCACTGGGGGGCAGTATAGCCGGCCTACCCTAACCCCCCGGTTCAGCGCCTGCGCCGCAGCGCCCAGGACGGCGATTGTGGGAGACTACTGTGCTGACGACGCCGTTTGTGGGAGCAGTGTGGACAGCAGCGCCTCGGGCCGCCCAACTCTAAGCCCACCGGGACGCAGCGGGGGTAGATCCCGGCGCACTCTGCTGGCCGCGCTCCCCGCCCTGGCGGCCCTGCCCGTCTTGTCCGGTTGCGGCGCCGGCACGGCCACTCGGGTAGAGCCGGCCGGGCGGGGAAAGCCCCCGGCGCAGGTGCATTTCGTCAGCCATGGCGACGAAGCGACTCACCAGCTCTTCCGCCGGCAAGCGCGGGCGTGGGCCGAGGAAGGGCCACAGATCCAGGTGGAGATCGAGCACACCGCCGACTGGCGGGACAGGCTTCACGCCCTCGTCCCCAGCGGGACAGCGGTGGATGCCCTATTCCACTCGCATGTCGAGACCGGCGCCGCCGTGCGCCAGGGCGTGGTGGAGAATCTGGAGCCCTACTTAGCCCGGCAGCGTAGCTTTCGAGAGGGCGACTTCGAGAAGGGGGCCTGGTATGCCACCCAGTACGACGGCCAGCGCTGGGGCCTGCCCTGGAGTGGTGGGGCCTACGCCCTGATCTTCAACGTCGACCTGTTGCAGGGGGCGAACGTCCCCCTGCCCGACCCGAAGAAGCGCATGACCTGGGATGACCTGCTAGGCATCGCCCGCCGGCTGACCGTCGACGCGACCGGCAGGCACCCTACCGACCCGGGCTTCGACCCCCACGCCGTCAAGGTGCACGGGTTTGCGACGAACACCGGCTGGGGCCTGGCTACCTTCATCATGAGCAGTGGCGGTGAGCTCCTGACCCCGGAGGGCAAGGTGCCCGTGGATAGCCCGGACGCGGTGGAGGCCCTGCAGTTCGTCTACGATCTGCGCGCGAAGCACCACGTCTGGCCCGCGGCGGGGGTGGCCACGTCGCCGTCGGCGGATTTCGAGCGCGGCAAGCTGGCCATGATCTACGACGGGGTGTGGCAGCTGGGGCGTTACAACGCCGCCGGGCTACGCTGGGGGGCGGCACCGGCGCCGATGCGCAAGGTCGCCGTCTCCGGCGGGCACTACTCCCCCCTGGTGATGGCCAGGGCAGGGCGCCAGAAAGACGCCGCCTGGGACTGGCTGTCCTTTGCCTGCCTCTCCGAGCGCGGACAGCGTCTCCTGGTAGACGCCGGCCAGATGCAACCGACGCGCAAGTCCCTGGAGGCCCGCTTCGTCGAGGCGGAGACTCCCCCGGCGCTCCCCTATCGCCAGGTCTTTGCCGACGAGCTCAAGGCCGGCACCCTGCGCGTCACCGGGGACCGGGCCGGGTCGTACTGGGGGGGCTACAAGTGGGAGTGGGGACGAATGTGGGATGCCCTCCTGGCCCCGCTCTTCCGTGGGGAGCGCAGCGCGTTACAGGTCGGCGGCGACCTGCAGCGTCACACGGAGCTGCTACTGAAGCTGGGCCGGCCGCCGGTGGACATCCCGTGATCCTGCTGGAAGACCTCCTGGATGGGGCGGCCGGCGAGGGGGCGCAGGTGCTGGGGGAGGTACGTAGCCGCGAGTTCCAGGGGTTCGCCTACGACTCCCGCAACGTGCAAGGGGGCGAGATGTTCGTCGCCGTGCGTACCGAGCGCGCCGACGGGCATGACTTTATCGCCGACGCCTGCCGGTGCGGGGCGGCCGGCGTACTCCTCGAGCGCCGGCCGGCCTCAGCCGGCCGGCTCGAGGCCGGGGTGACCTGCGTCGCCGTGCGGGACACACGGGCCGCGCTGCGAGCCTGGGCGGGGTACGTCCTGCGGCGCCAGGCCCCCCTAGTGATCGGTGTCACCGGGAGCGTAGGCAAGACCGGGACGGCAAAGGCCGTGGCCACCCTGCTGCGTCACCTCCAGGGCGACCCTCGCGCCGTCTTCGATAACGACAACTTCAACGACCTGTTCGGCCTGCCCATCAGTCTTGGCCGCCTGGCCCCGGCTCACCAGACGGCGGTGCTGGAGCTGGCCAGCGACAGCGCCGGGGAGATCGCCGCCCTTTGCCGGCTGGTGGCCCCTCAGTGGGGCGTCATCACCAATGTCGCCCCGGCGCATCTCCAACACTTTGAGACGTTGGAGCGTCTGGCCGGCGAATACGGCTGCCTGGCCGAGGCCGTGTCAGAGCGACTCATCCTCCACGCCGACGACCCCCTGGTGGCGGGCATGGCCGGGCGCATCGGGAGGCATGGCGGCGCCCTCCCGGAAGTGATCACCTACGGTCTCGGCGGAGGGGCCGACGTGCGGGCCACGGACGTCCGCAGCGATCCCGGCGCCGCCGGCGAGGTGGGTCGCTGGACGCTGGCATTCCGACTGCACTGGCGCGGGGCTGTAGCCGGCGTGCGTCTCCGGCTGGTAGGCCGGCACAACGTCGCCACGGCCCTGGCCGCCGCCGGGGCCGCCCTCAGTCAGGGGCTCGACCTTCAAGAGGTGGCGGCCGCCCTCTCCGCGCTCGAGCCCTTGCCGGGACGCCTGCGCCCCCTCGACGGACGCGGCGGGACGGCGCTCCTGGACGACACCTTTTCCGCCAGCGTCCCGTCCACCCTGGCGGCGGTGGACGTCATGGCCGACTGCCCCCGGCCCCGTGTCTTCATCCTGGGCGAGGTCAGCGGCGCCGGCGTCGAGGGGTACCGGCAGATCGGGCGCGTCGCGGCCGGCGTAGTCGACCACCTGGTGGCCGTGGGCGACGGCCCGGCCGAGGCGGCCCGGGCGGCCGGGGAGGCCGGCCGCCCGCCGGAGCACCTGGCTGTGTTGCACACCGTGGAGGACACGGTGGCCTACGTCATGACTCGCATGGCATCCAGCTGTGGGCCCCCTTGGCCTGTCAACCGGCCTCACGTCCTGGTCAAGGGCGCGGAAGGGGCGCGCCTGGAACGCGTCGTCGAGGGCCTGCTCGACCGGCCGGAGGCGCAGACCGGCTCACTCGTGCGCCAGGCCCCCGGGGCAAAGCAGGTCGTCCCCTTGCATCAAGACCGGGCGACGTGGATGGAGGTTGACCTGGGGGCTATTGCCGGCAACCTCTCGCGGCTGCGGGAGATCGTCTCCCCGGCGGCGGTGATGGCCGTGCTCAAGGCCGACGCCTACGGCCACGGGGCCATCCGGGTGGCCCGCACCGCCGTCCAGCACGGCGCGGTCATGCTGGGCACGGCGGTGCTGAGCGAGGCGGCCACCCTGCGCGCCCACGGGATCACCGCCCCCATCCTGGTCATGGGCTACACCCCGGCCTGGCAGGCACGCGACGTCGCCCGCCTGGGCGTGGCCGTCTGTCTCTACTCCCTCGACCTGGCCACGAGCCTGTCCCGGGCAACCCTGGCCCTGCAACGCCCGCCGGTGGCGGTGCACCTCAAGGTGGACACGGGGATGCACCGGCTGGGCTTGCGTCCGGATCAAGTGGTGGCCTTTGCCCGGCAGGTGGCGACCCTGCCGGGGGTGCACATCGAGGGGCTGTTTACCCACCTCGCCACGGCAGACAGGGCCGATGCGGCATACGCCGGCGAGCAGCTGCGTCGGTTTCGAGAGGTGCTGGACGCCTGGGAGGGGGCCGGGTTACCCCGCCCGCGCTACGTCCACGCGGCAAACAGCGCGGCGGCTCTACGCCTGCCGGAGGCGCGCTTCGATCTCGTGCGGCCCGGGATCGCCCTCTACGGCCTGCACCCGAGCGAAGACGCTCCCTTGCCGGAAGGATTTAGCCCCGCCCTGGCCTTGAAGACGCAGCTGGCGCAGGTGCATGACCTCCCCGCCGGGGAACCGGTCTCCTACGCCGGGACATGGGTCACCCCCCGGCCGTCGCGCATCGGCGTGCTCCCCCTGGGCTACGCCGATGGCGTGCGGCGCGCCCCGGCCACCTGGGGCGACGTGCTGGTACGGGGACGAAGGGCGCCCCTCGTCGGGCGCGTGTGCATGGATATGTGTATGGTGGACGTCACCGAGGTCCCCGGCGTGCGGGCCGGCGACGAAGTTGTCCTGATCGGCGAGCAAGGGGGGCAACGGATCACCGCCGAGGAGGTGGGCGCTCGCCTGGGGACGATCAACTACGAGGTAGTCTGCCAGATCCTGGCCCGCGTCCCCCGCGAGATCGTGTCGCGCTAGATGCGTCTGACGGGTGGCGCGGGGGGACGCCCGCCGCGCTCGCCTCGCGCTCCAGGCAAAGCAGGGCCAGGTGAGCGCGGGAACGCAGCCACAGGGAGGAGCCGATGGCAACAGCAGAGACGTCGCCGGGCGGGACCGGGGGGCGACCGGAGTTCCTGGGCCTGCATCACGTCATGGTGGGGGTTCCACCGGACGAGAAGGAAGCCGCCCAACGATTCTACGAGGGGGTGCTGGGCTTCGTCCCGGTGGACTCACCGCTGGAAAGCGCCGGGGACGGCAACCTCTGGTGGTACAGCTGCGGCGCTTCGGAGTTCCACATCGCCCTCGTCCCGGACTACCGTGCCAACGTCCGGCCCCACGTGGCCATCGGGATCAAGGACCTCCCGGCCTACCGTGAGCGCCTGCGCAGCCATGGGATCGAGACGAAGCTGGACTACAGCTACAGCGGCTGCTGGCGCATCTACATCGTCGATCCTTGGAACAACCGGCTGGAGTTCATCGAAAAGCTGCCTCCCGGCGTGACCCCGCCCCCCAAGCCGTAACAGGGGTTGTGGGGGCTCCCCAGCCGATCCCGCTCCCGATACTTCTGATCCGGCGCCCATTCAATACAGCACCGCCGGCAAGGGATCGATCAACGCACGTCGAAGTGCTGGGGATCGAAGGCGGCGGCGATAAGGTCGGCCACATCCTGGCGCCGGGTCACGCCGTCTAGCACCATCTGCTCCAACACCACGAGGGGGACAAAGCAGTTGCGCCGAGAGGCCAGATCCTGCAGGGTGTCCGTGGGCTGAGGACGGGGCCAGGGCATGGTGACGAAGCGGTGAGCCTCAGATACCACCGAATTGAGGTGCACCTCGACGCGGATGGGTCTTGCTTCCTGATTATCCATGGACGTAACGTCTCCTTTCATGTGCCGGCTCTTGTGCCCGTGGGCGGGCCGGGTAGGCGCTGGGATCGGTACGCCACGGGCGGAGAGGGCGGTATGGGGGAGGGCGCCGGTGGGAGGGGGCAGGGGCGACCCCGAGGGGGCTGGCTGGTGGGCCGGCGCCCCGGCCGGCGAGCAGAGGGCGCGCCGCAGCCGGGCGCGGGACTCGAAGAGCCGGCCCTTGACGGTGCTGACCGGTAGGGCCAGAGCGCTGGCCACTTCGGCGTAGGCGAGACCGTTGAGGTAGTGCAGCTCCACCACCCGGCTCAGCGACGCCGGGAGGGCTTTGATGGCCTCTATCAGCAGGCGCGTCTCCTCGGCCGCCTCACAGATCTGCTCGGGGGAGGGGCCAGAGGCATAGGATTCGTCCCAGGCGACGTGGGGGTAGGCGCTGACCAGGCTCTCCAACGACAGCGGGCGCCGCCGCTCGGCGCGCCAGGCCTTCTTTGCCAGGTTGGCGGCGATGCCGAAGAGCCAGGGACCGAAGCGGTATGGTTCCCCCAGTCGGCCGATGGATTGCTGCGCGCGCAGGACTGTTTCCTGGACGAGGTCTTCGCCGCTGCTCACGTCGCCCATCAGACGCCGGGCGAAGCGGGTGAGTGAGGCGTGGTACCTGGCGGCGAGGTAGGCAAAAGCCGCGACGTCCCCGGCCTGGGCCCGCCTGACCAGCGGAACCGTGTCCGGCTCAGCCACCATATCGGGTTGCGCTCTCCCTGCTGGCTCCATCATGGCCACCACTAGAGGTTCATTCCCGCAGGGGCCAGAAAGTTAGCCACATCCTCCCACGGCGACGTCGCCGCCCGTCATCTCGCGTCGGGTGCGGCACCCTTGCGGTGGGGAGACAAGCTGATAACAGGGCCAGCTTAGGGCAAGAGCAGCGAGTTGCCGGGCAAGAGCGGAACACGAGACGGCGGCTTCAGGTCTCACTGGTCGGACACTCTGCAAGGGAAGACGTCGCGAGTTGAGGCCAGGGGCCCGCTAGAGCGCCGGTCAAGTAGTCATAACCGTTGACGGGGAGGGGTCGCGCCTGGTCTGCTCGTGCGGAGAACGCAGGCGGGAGGAGCGGGCAGGGACATGCGACCGGGACTGTGGCAACCGCCGGTGGGGCTGTCAGCGGCCGAGCGAGCGATCGTGACGCGGATCAAGCGGGCGACGCTGTTTGTCTTTCTACGGCTGTGGCGGCACGAGCTATTTGACGTGGCCTTTCAGGAGGAACTGGCGGCGGCCTACGCCGCTGCGCCGCAGGGGCGGCCGCCCCTGCCGCCGGCGCAGCTGGCCCTGGCGACGGTGCTGCAGGCGTACACCGGGGCCTCGGACGACGAGGTCATCGAGGCGACGCTGATGGACCGGCGCTGGCAGCTGGTGCTGGACTGCCTGGAGGGTGAGACGGCGCCGTTCAGTAAGGGCACGCTGGTTGCCTTCCGGCGGCGGCTCATCGAGCACGACCTGGACCGGCGGCTCGTCGAGCGCACGGTCGCGCTGGCGGAGCGGGTGGGCCCCGGCGCCGGCGGGGGCGGCGGGACCGGGTTCAGCCCGCGGGCGCTGCGGGCGGCGCTGGACAGCAGCCCGTGGTCGGGCTGCGCCCGAGGCTGCGCGGGGCGAGTGGAGGACACCTCCAACCTGCTAGGGCACGCGCGGCGCAAGGCGCTGGCGCTCGTGGCGCGCCAGAGCGCCAGCGCGCTGAGTGAGATGGCGGCGGCCGCGGGGACACCGGTGCTCGGCGGGACCAGTCTCAAGGCGGCCCTGGACCTGGACTGGGACGACCCGGCCGCGCGCGAGCGGGCGCTGGGCCGGGTGCTCGCCACGCTGGCGGGGGTGGAGCGGTACCTGGCGACTCAGCCCCTCGAGGCGGCGCCCCTGCCGGTGCAGGCGCAGGTCCGCGCCAGTCTGGACGCCGCGCAGCAGGTCCGCGCCCAAGATGTCGAACTGGCGGAGCGGGTGGACCCGTCGGCGGGCGCGGCGGCCCCAGCGGTGCGCCAGGGGGTCGCGCGGGACCGGCGCATCTCCATCGAGGACGCGGCGATGCGGCACGGGCGCAAGAGCAAGGCGCAGCGCGTGGACGGCTACAAGCGCCACGCGCTGCGCGACCTCGACCGGGCGGTGGTGCGCGCCGTCGCCGTCACGCCGGCCAACGTGCCGGAGGCGCAGGCCACCGACGCGCTGCTGGCCGACCTCGCCCGCCAGGACGTGACGCTGACCGAGCTCCACATCGACCGCGCCTACCTGAGCAGCCCGCTGGTCCGGGAGCGGTCTCCCGAGCTGGCCATCTTCTGCAAGGCGTGGCCGGTGCGCGCCGCTGGCGGCCGCTTCCCGAAAACGGCCTTCGTCCTTGACTGGGACCGGCAGACCCTCCGCTGCCCCAATGAGGTCGTCCTGCCATTCGCCCCCGGCGGCACCGTCCACTTCCCCGCCGAAACGTGCGCCGCCTGCCCGCTACGCGCCCGCTGCACCACCAGCGCCCGCGGCCGCAGCGTCGCCATCCACCCCGACGAGCGCTTCCTGGCCGAGCTGCGGGAGCGCCAGCACACCGCGGCCGGCCGAGCGCAACTGCGGGAGCGCGTCGCCGTCGAGCACGACCTGGCCCATCTCGGCCACTGGCAAGGCGACCGCGCCCGCTACCTGGGCGAGCGCAAGAACCTCTTCGACCTGCGCCGCTGCGCCGTCGTCAACAACCTGCACGTCATCGCGCGGGCACCCGCCCACCCCGCCGTCTCCGTCTATGCCAACTGATTACCTGACCGGCGCTCTAGTACTACTTCGTTAGCAGCGCGATAGTACGGCGTGGGAAACGGGAGGATGGGATCGGTAGCCTTGATCCAGCGGACGAGGTCTTCGAAGAGCCAGAGGAGGACGCGGCGGTGCATGGCCGGAAACGTCGGCAGCCGGGGCGGGGGCGGGCCCCCGCGGGCGCGCGGCGGCGCGGAGGGGGGGAGGCCGGCGGGCGCCGGGCGGGTGGGGGTGGGCCGGGCGGCGAAGTGGCGCTGGGTGGCCAGGAAGCTGTAGGTGAGCAGGACCAGGGCCAGGTGGCGGTGCAGCCCGTCCCAGCGCCGGCCCTGGTAGTCGGCCAGCCCGCACGCCCCCTTGGCGTCCTCGTAGAACTGCTCGACCACCCAGCGGCCGTGGGCCAAGGTGACCAGGCGCGCCAGGGGCGTCTCCAGGGGCCACCCCGGCAGCCACAAGAAGTACCACTTGGGGTCGCCCTCCTGGCCGGGCAGGGGGCGCTCGCCCAGCAGCCAGCCCGCCGGGCCGGTGGTGACCCGCCCGTGGGCGACGCTGCGCCCGTTCGTCCCGACGTCCGGGTTGCCGGTGGCGCGGTGACGCGCACGGCGACGAACTCCTTGGTCAGCGCGCCCTTCGTCCCCTCCCGCCAGGTGACCGCCTCCCACGCCTCGTCGGGGACGGCGCCAGCAGGGTCTCCGCGTCCCACAGGGGCGCCGGCCGGGCACCCGGGGCCGGCCGCGGCCCCGGTACGGCGACGGGGGCGCCGCGGGGCCGCCGCGACCTCGTCGGGCAACCGCAGGCCGAAGGTGCGCTTGACCCCGCAGGCGTAGGGCAGGCCGCGGGTCTCCAGCCCGGCCAGGAAGCGGGGCCTGCCCGTAGCCGGCGTCGGCGACGACGAAGGCGAAGGGCACGCCCAGGTCCGCGCCCGGTCGACCAGGGTCAGCCCCAGGCTCGGGCTTGGTCTGCCCGTGCACCGCCTCGGGACGTGCGCCCGCCGCCGGCGGGTCGCGGGCCACCCACTCCGCGGGCAGGAACAGCCGGGCGCTGACCGGCCAGTGCAGGGGGTGCTGGTCTCCGGCACGTCCGCGACGTACTCGGCGCTGACCACCACCTGGCAGTTGGCCACCTTGCCCAACGCGCCGCAGTACTGCGGGGCCACCCCCACCGACCCAGTGCCCTTCTTCGGCAGCCCGGTGTCGTCCAGCACCAGCAGCCCCCCGGCGGCCCAGGGCCACCAGCCGGCGCACCCGCGCCTCGTCCAGCGCCAGCGGTCCCAATCCGCGTCGGTCAGCAGGTGCTGCAAGCGTTCGGTCGAGGTGCCGGCCACCGCCCGCGGCGATGGTGTCGCAGTTCTTGCGGGGCAAGTCGGTCAGCAGCCCCGTCACGTACCGCTCCAGGCTCTCCCAGGTCGGTCGGCTCTGCGGGTGCCGGAAGAGCGACGCAAACGGCCGCAGGTACGACTCCAGTTCCGGCAGCGGCTCCGGTCCTGCCCGCAGGACCTGCACAGGTTGCAGCACCATGCCCAAGTCTACCCTGCCTGCTAACGAAGTAGTACTAGTGAACGTCTTTACGGTGGTCATGTCTACGTGTGGTCTCCTACGAAAAGGCACGCTGGAGGAGTACTTGGAGACGATGGCAAAGATAGATGGCCTGCTCGCGGGTCACGCCCTACGTCACTGGGCGACCAAGGAGGCGTGGTAGGCATCCAGCGCCTTGGGAGGCGCGGTGCTGCGGAAGGGGCCAGCTGCACCGGGGCGCCCGCGCGGTCATAGAGGACGCTGCCCCGGTGCTCTCGATGGCCTGAGTATGGAGGGGCTGCCGGAATCCCCAGGGGGAGTGCTCGTGATCGCCGCTTGGCGCGCCCGGCTACCCGGCCAGCAGGGTGATAGCCTGAGCGGCACGGACGAACTTGTGCTCGGCGAGCTGCCGGATCGTCCGCACGCCAAAGGCCTTTCTGATCGCCTCGGCGTCGGCGGTGCTCACCCCCTGCAAGGCGTCGATGGGCAGCTCGGCCAGTTCAGAGAAGTCCTTTTGCTCGTGGGCCTTGTCCACGTATTTCGCGATGTCAGCCATAGGTAACCCCCCTCTTGTCATCGTGTCCGGTGGTGCGTCCCGCCGGACCTTGCGGGTGACGGCGCAGCATCCGGCGCGACCGTCCTGGCTGGTACGCCCGGCGCCCCGGCGCTTGGAGAGGATGCCACAAGATAAGGGCCGGCATCTAGCCCCGTCTGTCTCCCCCTGCCCGTCTCCCCCGTCGCCGCCACGGCGGCCGGGCCTGGGCGCCCGCAGGCGCCCCGCCGGGGTGGTGGCCGCCGGGGGCGGCGAGGGCGGATACTGCTCCCCCCTTGGCAGCTGCTCCCCCCGCCGTCCCTGACGCCCCGCTCCGTCCGTTGTGGCGCAACGGGGACTTCCTGCGGCTGTGGTATGGCCAGGTGATCTCCACGATCGGGAGTGGCGTGTCCCGGCTGGCGCTACCCCTTCTCGTCCTGACCCTTACCGCATCGCCGGTGCAGGCAGGGCTGATCGGGGCGGCTCAAACCGCCCCGTTCGTCATCCTGGGCCTACCCGCGGGGGCGCTCCTCGACCGCTGGAATCGACAGCGGGTGATGATTGTCTGCGACGGGGCGCGCTGTCTGGCCTTTGGCTCCATCCCGCTGGCCTGGGCTCTGGACCACCTCACCATCCCCCACCTGTATGCCGTCGCCCTCGTCCACGGCAGCACCCAAGCCTTTTTCAACATCGCCCAGCTGGCCGCCCTGCCGCGCGTCGTGCCCCTCCCGCAGCTGGGGCGTGCTCACGCCCTCAATACCGCCTCTGAGGGGATCGCTTCACTGGTCAGCCCGGGCATCGGCGGGCTCCTGATCGGTCTGGCCCCCACGGTTACCGCCGGCGCCGCCCTGGCCTACCTGGCGGACAGCGTTTCCTATCTGGTCTCCGCCGTCACCTTGGGCGCTATCCGCACCCCCTTCCAGGCCGACCGCGCGGCTGCGCCCGCCGGCCGTCTGCGGCACCAGATCACCGCCGGGCTGCGCTACTTGTGGACACGAGCGCCCCTGCGCCGACTGGCGGTGGTGAACATGCTGCACCGGATGTGCTTTGCACCGGTGCAGCTGGCCACCGTCGTCCTGGCCCGCGACCAGTTTCAGGCCCCAGCCGGCACCATCGGCCTCTTGTTCACCGCCGCCGGGGCAGGGGGCCTGGTGGCCTCGGTCGTCACCCCTTGGCTCCGCGATCGGGTGTCGGTCGGCCATAGCATGCTCGGTCTCACCGCCGGTCACGCCGTGGGCTTGGCCGTGGTTGCCCTGGCGCAGTCTCCCGCCATCGCCGCCGCCGGCCTGTTCCTCGCCGGGGGTATGGAGACGATGACTGGGATCGTGCAGGTTTCTTACCGCCTGGCGGTGATCCCGGACGATCTTCAGGGGCGTGTCAACAGCAGCTACCGGCTCCTTTCGTTCGGGGCCGTCACGTTCGGCACGGCCGCCGGCGGCGTCCTGCTAGCCACCCTCGGTGCCCGTCCCGTCCTCTTGCTCTTAGCTGCGGGGATCGCCCTGATCGCCGTCGGCGTCGCCCTCTCCCCCACCCGCCGGCTGTGATCTTGCCCCGCTCAAGCCACGACTGGCCGCGGCTGCGGTAGTAAACGTTAGCGCGTATGGTTGAGACGACCGGCGCGGTGCAGGCCCAGTGGACCAATAGACACGGGAGGAGCTGAAATCATTGCCTGTCCAGGGGCGGCGCGTTGCTCTCGGTCATCCCCCCTTTTCCACCCCGTCCGCCTGACGCCTTGTGCACCGGGCAGCCAGTCAGGCTGCCCGGTTGCCCGTAGCGGCTCGCGCGCGACGATTACTTGGCCGGGCCCAGGGCGGCGTTGAGGGCTGGGACGACCGACCGCATCGCCTCGGCGGCGTTGCGCTGCCCCTCGAAGACCTCCGTCAGGGCGGCGTTGAGGACCTTGTTCGGCTCGGCCGCCCCGGCCGGGACGACGGGGCGCTGCTTGGACGTCTGGAGGGCGTGGAAGAACACCTTGCCGTAACCCGGTGGCACAATGCCGGCCTGGGCCAGCTTGGCCAGGGCCTTGTCCACCTCGGCGTCCTTGATGGTGGTGGTGTAGTTTGGAAGATTGGCCCGCAGGTTGGCCCCCGTCTGCATCACCGTCTCCCGCTCGCGCTCCGGTCCCCACATGTACAGGAGGAGCGCCCAGGCCGGCTCGATGGCCTTGCTGGCCTTGTTGATGCAAAAGCCCCCCGACCAGGTGATGTTGACGTCTTTGCCGGCCGGCCCGCGGGGGAGCGGGGCCACATCCCAGGCAAAGGTGGCCTCCTTCATGGAGGGGAAAGCGCGCCAGCTCCCGGACATCACCAGGGGAAAGCGCGCCGGTGCCTTGTAGAACATCTCCCACACGCTAAATCCCTGGTACTCCGACGGCCGGGGGGCGACGCGATGTTTGTTCACCAGGTCCGCGTACCACTGCAGCCCGGCCGTCGCCTTGGCCTCCTCGAGCAAGCACCTGGTGGCCTCGAAGGGCTTGTCGAAGACCTCACCGCCATTGCCCCAAACCCAGGGCTCATAGAACGAGTTGACCCAGCCGAGGCCCCATTGCGTCGTGGCCGCCCCATCGCGCTGGGTCAGGCGCTGCGCCGTGCGCAGGAGATCGTCCCACGTCCACCCTTCTTTGGGCAGTGGCTGCCCCTGCTTGGTCAGCTCGTCCTTGTTGTAGTAGATGCCGACGTCCACCGGGCCGCTGGGGAACTCCATAATCTTGCCCTGATACGTGTATTCAGCCTGGAGCGTGGGCAGGAGGTCGCTCCAGCGGGCCTTGGCCCCGTCGCGCTTGACCAAGGGTGACAGCTCGGTGATGCCCCCCTGCCGGACGAACGGGTCAAGCTGAGCGCGGTCGAGGGCGAAGATGTCCGGGGCGTCGCCGGCGACGAGCATCGCCAGCAGCTTCTCGGTATAGACGCCGGTAACGGTGTTCAGCTCCACCTGTACGCCGGGGTGTTGCTGCGAGAACTGCTCCCAGACGCCGGCATATACCTCGTCGCGCAGCCGGTCCCAATGGAGATAGCGCACCTTGGCCGGGGGCAGCTTCCCAGCGGCGGGTGGCGCCTCCGCCGCCGGCGCGCCGCAAGCGGCGACCGCCAGCACGCCCGGCAAGGCCAGCCAGGACGCCCCCCGTGCCAAGTGCCGGCGGCGCACGCCCCTCTCGCCGCCGGGGTCGTCAGATTCCGGTCGTGCCGGCACTCTCTCCACCCCGGCGCCGGGTGCCTCGCGCCAGGGTGCCCCGCGCCCAGTCTCTACGGTCATGCTCCCTCCCTTACCACCTACAGCACCTATCATCGTGCGCCGCGTGACGGCGCGGCGCGGACGTCAGGCGGCCAGTATACGCCCGCTCTTGCCTCCCTGATGCCCAATGAGGTGACGCGCCCTTGCCATCGGGGCCCTGGCCGCAACGAGGGGTTCCAGACCACATAACGGTAGTTTGTTAACGATGGGAGGGCTGTGGTAAGAACAGGCGGGTGAGGAGGTGGCCATGACCGTGCGTCATCCATGCCCGGAGGCGCCCGGGCCGCTGGAAGCCTATGCCCAGCGCTTCGACGACGGCTTCGACGCTGGCCCAGCGCCGGGCTTTCCGGGCGTACCTGCAGGGGCTGCTGTTGCCCCGCGACCGGAACAAGACCCTGACGGCGCTCGCCGAGACGGAGCCGGTCGTGGGGGCGCAGCACCCAGCCGCCCAGCAATTGCAGTACTTCCTGTCGGAGGCCACCTGGGACGCGGGCGGCGCTCAACGCGCGCGCCTGGCGGGGCTCCTGGCCGACCCCGCCACCCGGCCCCACGCCGATGGGGTGCTCGTCGTGGACGACACGGGGGACCGGAAGGACGGCACCAAGACCGCCCACGTCGCCCGGCAGTACCTGGGGGTCCTCGGCAAGGTGGACAACGGCATCGTGGCCGTGACCAGCCTATGGGCCGACGAGCGGGTGTACTACCCGCTCCACGTCGAGCCGTACACCCCGGCGCCACGCCTGCCCAAAGGCAAGCACGACCCGGCCTTCCGCACCAAGCCCCGCATCGCGGTCGAGTTGGTGGCCGCGCGGGCGGGCCGGCGTGCCCTTCCGGGCGGCGGTGGCCGACTGCTTCTACGGCGACAACGACGCGTTCCAGGGGCGTTGCACCAGGCCCGAGTGCCCTACGTGCTCGGCCTCAAGCCCTCGAAGGGGGCGTGGGTGCGCGAGGGCGCCGCCCCGCCACGCCGGAGGAGGTCGCCCGGCGCCAGCGGTGGGAGGGGCCGACCCGCTCCGGGGAGCGTTCGGGCGACTGGGCGCGCGTCGTGCGCCGGTATCGCGACGGGCACCGGGAGGTGTGGTGGGCGACCGAGCCGCGGTTCGCGGGCTACCAGCCGGAGGGCCCGGTGCGGCTGGTGGTGGCCACGACCGACCCGACCACCCTGCCCCACCTGACCACCTGGTACCTGGCGACGAACCTGCCACGCCCGGACGGCGCGCCCGGCGCGGCGGCGCCCTTCGCCCCGCCGACCTGGCGGGCCATCGTGCGCCTGTACGGCCTCAGGAACTGGGTCGAGCAAGGCTACAAGCAGGTCAAGCGCGAGGCTCGGCTGGGGCGACTTCCGGGTCCGCACGGACCGCGCCATCCGCCGCCACTGGGCCCTCGTTGGCTGCGCCTTCTCCTTCTGTTGGCGGGTCTGGTTCACTACCCTTGAGGCAACCTGGCCCGCACGGCCACCGGCCACCCGGGAGCCACCGAGAGCCCCCCGCCACCCCGGCGGTCGGGGGGAAAAGACGCGGGCGGCCGCGGGGGCCGCCCCCCCACCGGGGACGCGGCGCCGCCGCCCGCCCCCGGGTCTGGCCCTCCTGGCCGGTCGCGCTCCGCCAAGTGCGCAGTTGGCTCGTGCCCTGGACCAGTCTGTGGCGCATCTGGCGCGCCTGGGCCAAGTTCACCCCGCCCCCCGAACTCCAGCAGGCTCCTCGACCTCCTCGCCGACGGCTACTCTCTGCACCTCTATCTCCGTCCTTAACAAAGTACCGATAATCGCTTCGTGGCCGGGGCGCTGCCGCCGCCGTCTTGTCCCTGATCAGCGTAAGGCGAGGCGGCGCAGGAGGGGCAAGGCAACGTTGCCGAGCAGGCCGTCCTTGGCGCGCCGGCGCCAGGCCTCGTCGCCGGCCTGGTGCAACCCATAGACGTAGGCGGGATAGATGTGCACCATGGAGAGGGCGCTCAGCGGCAGGCGGTGCTGCATCGCCAGGGCCACCTCTTGCACCAGCTCCGCCGCTCGGGGGGCGACCACCTGCGCCCCCAGAATGGTCTGCCCCCGCAGCACCAGCTTGATAAACCCTTCCGTCGCGCCGTCGGCGACGGCCCGATCGACACGGGAGAGGGGCAGATGCACCGCGCTCACGTTGGCTCGCTGCCCCTTACGGGCCTCCGCCTCGGTCAGCCCGACGTGGCCAACTTCGGGATCGGTAAAGGTCGCCCAGGGGACGACGCGATAGTCGATCTTGCGCTTGCGCCAAGGGAACATGATGTTGCGCAGCACGGCGCGCCCCTGGACGTCTGCCATGTGGGTAAAGCGATAGGGACCGATCACATCGCCGACGGCCCAGATACCGGGAACGCCGGTCTGGAGGTACTCGTCCACCTGGATGCCGTCCTTGCCCACGGTGATACCCGCCGCCTCCAAGCCCATGCCCGCGGTACGCGGGCGACGACCGGCGGCGACGAGAAGGGCGTCGGCCACGACGTCGTCAAGACCCTCCGCGGAGAGCGTCGCCCCTCGCCCCCCGGCCGGCGCGGGGATGGCGCGGGTAAGCCGTACCCCCGTACGCACCGTGACGCCGTCACGCTCGAGCGCGGCCCTGACCGTCGCCGAAGCGGCCGGGTCGTCGCGCGGGAGGAGGCGGGGCCCCGACTGAAACAGGGTGACCGAGCTCCCCAGACGGGCAAAGGCCTGGGCCATCTCGACGCCGATTGGTCCGCCCCCGACGATGGCCAGGCGCGACGGGAGCGTGTCCAGCTCGTCGAAGAGGGTCTCGTTGGTCAGGTAGCGAGTCTCGGCCAATCCTGGGATGGGGGGCACCGCCGCCTCGGAACCGGTGGCGAGGACGACGTGGCGCGACGAGAGGGAGCGGCCGTCGACCTCGACGACGCCCCCGCCCCTGCCGGCGCGGACTCTTCGCCGCCCCCCCTCGATCCCCGCCGGTAGATGGGCGGTGCCCTCGTACACGGCAACGCCGTGGCGGCGCAGGGCGCCGGGAGATTCGGCCGCGGCGATCTCCCGGCGCGCCCCACGGACGTGGGCCATGGCCTTGGCGAAGTCTACGGTAGGGGCGGAGTGTCCCTCGACCGACCAGGCAGCCCCGCGGCGAGCGGCGGCGGCGACCCCGGCGACGTGGAGTAGCGCTTTGCTTGGGACACACCCCGTCCAGGTGCACTCCCCGCCCAGACGGCCCCGCTCCACCAGGGCCACGCGGAGGCCCAGCCCGGCCCCACCGACGGCGACCGTTAGCCCGGCCGCCCCACCACCGACAACGATGACGTCGAATTCCGGCATGCCGCTCTCCCTTGCCAGTCGTCCTCGGTGCTCAGGGCCCACTACGCGACGCTCAGGGCTCGAGGCTCACGCTCGCGATCTGTAGGTGTCCTGGGGCCGGCCGGTGGCCGATAGTGAGCGTGGCCAGGGCGGAGGCGGCGAGGATGGCGGTGGCGACAATGATGCCGTTCATCCCTCCCAGCGCCGAGAAGGGCCCGCCCAGCCAGCTGCCGCCAACGCTCCCTAAGCCGAAGGCCACGGAGTAGAGGCCCATCGTCATGCCCCGGCGCGCCGCAGCGGCGTCGGTGGCCAGCCGGGTCAAGGCCGCCGGGGCAAAGCCAGCCTCCAGGACGACGCCGGCGCAGAAGACGGCCACGGCCACCCAGCGCGCGGCCGGTGCGACGTCGGCGGCGTTGATGAACGCGAGCGCCAGGCAGACAAGCAGCATGCCCACGAGGGCGACGCGCATCGCCAGCCAGGCCTCTATCCGGGCCAGCAGCGGCCCCCAGGCGAGCGACCCGGCGATAAAGAGCAGCATCCAGAGGGCCAGGATGACGGGTAGGGCTTCTGTCTGAACCGGGCCCAGGCGGAGATCTTCCCGCCCGATGCCGACCAGGAACTGCTGCGCATCCCGCGCCCCGGCGTTCATCTGGTAGACGGCATGAGTCAACCACAGCCCCACAACCCCGTTCAGGAGCACCCAGGCCGCCAGGAGTCGAGATAGCCCCGGCGTGCGCAGCACGGCGCGTACGTCCCCCAGCCAGCCCCCGGCCGGGACCGGCAGGCCACCAGCGGGCTGGGGGTGGCCGAGGGGAGGGGCGCCATGGGATGTAGGCAGCGCCAGGCCGGGCGCCCGGGTAAACAAGGCGGCCGCCCCAACAAAGAGCGCGGCCAGGAGGGGAAAGCCTGAGGCTCGGGCAGCGCTCCAGATAACGCTGCCCAACACGGTGCCAATCAGCAGGCCGGCCGCGGTGCCTGCCTCGACTCCCGCCATCACCCGGCCGCGCCGCCCGCCAGGCCGGGCGGCGGCCTCATCCGAGAACCAGCCCAACAAGGGGGGCACGGTCAGCCCGGTCCCCAGCCCCTGCACGGCCCGCCCCAGTGTCAGGAGCGCCAGGGTGTTCCCCAAGCCGGCGATGAGCAGCCCCACGGCCGCGGCCACCGCACCGCCCAGCAGGAGGGGCCGGCGCCCCCAGCGGTCGCTGAGCCGACCGGCGGGAACGGCCACCAGCAGCTCCACGGCGCTGTCCAGCCCGCCTAAGAGTCCGATTGCGGCCGGGCCGACCATCTCCGGCATGCCGGTCAGGCGCAGGGTTAGGGCCACGCCGGCGGCCGCCGCGGCCACCCGCAGCAAGAGATTCGCTGCCAGGCCGAAGGCGACGTTGGCGCGCCCGCCGGCCGGCGCCGTGGCGTTGGGCGGCGGGGGAATGGCTTGCGCTGGGCCGGGCCCCACGACGGCTACCGGAGCTTTCATCTCCCTGACCCGCCCGGCGCCGGAGCAGCGCGGAGGAGCGGGGCGCACAGCTCGGTCCGCAGCACCTCCGTCTGTATCCCGACGTGCTGTATGTCCCGATGGGGAAAACAGGCGGCCATGGACTTGGTAGAGCTGACGGCCAGGTGGTAGGCGTGCTCGCCGAAGACCGTCTTGATGGCCAGCGTCTCGATCCTACACTACTGTACGGCACTGTACGGCGCCGGCACGCTTGCTGGAGCGCCGGCCCGGCTAAGGGGGTTCGGGGGGCATCTGTGCCGGTGCCTCGTCTGGAGCAGCGACGAAAGTTTGCCTTGCAGGTGCACGTCTTCCTCGCCCAGGTCGGACGGCACGCCGAGGGCGGCGCTTTCCAGGATGTCCGGATGGGTATTCACCGCCCGTTCCACTTCGAAGGCGGAGACGTTCTCGCCGTAGTGGCGGATAAAGTCCTTGAGCCGGCCGAGGTAGACGTAATAACCGTCGGGGTCGCGCTGCAGGCGGTCACCGGTGTGGTACCAACCACCGGCAAGAGCGTGGGCGGTGGCCTCCGGCTGCTTGTAGTACCCTGGGCGGCGGAACGCCGTTAGTGCCGGGGGTCCGGTCGGCCAAGGGTGGGCCCAGCGGCGATGCCCGACGGCGGCTCCGGCAGTCCACCAACGGCTGAAGCAGGGCCCGGCCGGCGGCGCGCCCCGGCGGCTCGGAAGCGGGGCGAGGCCAAGAAGGCGGTGAGGAGCAGGCCGGTCACGGTGATGAGCAGCAGGACGCTCGAAGCAGCGGCCACCACTGGGGAGAAGCTGTAGCGCAGCTGAGGCCAGATGAGCGTTGGCAGCGTGCGTGTCGCCGGGGTGGCCAGGAACAGGGCTATGGGGAGCTCGTTGATGGACATGACGGCGCACAAGAACGTGGCCGCGGCCAGGGACGACCACAGGCGCGGCAGGGTCACCAGGCAAAAGGCAGTGGCCGGGTGCGCCCCCAGCCCCTGCGCCGCCTCCTCTAGGCGCCGGTCGACCGCACTGAGGGCGGCGCGTACGACGAGGAACGCCAGGGGCATTGTCCACATGGCGTGGGCCAGCCCCACGCTGTACGGCTTTCCCCACAGTCCCAGCCGGTGGAACGTGGCCAGGGCCTGCAGACCCAACACCACACCGGGGGCAAACAGGGGGGCGATGAGGAGGAGGGTCAGGGGGCGCCCGTAACGCGCCGGCAGGCGGTCAAGCGCCAGGGCCGCCAGCGTTCCGGAGGGCACGGCGATGCCGGTGGCGACGGCGGCAGTGAAGAGACTCTGCCACAGGGCCGCCCGCCACAGCGGGTCGCCGAGGAGGGCATCGTACCAGCGCACGGAGAGCCCCGTAGCCGGCGTGGGGAGGGCGATCGTCTGCGCCGGCGTGAGCGACACCAGGACGCTGAACAGGAGCGGCCCCAAGAGGAACAGCAGGGCGGCGAGGGCGTAGCTGTGAAAGCCCCAGCGGGCCACGAACGCCCCCAGCCTCGAGGTCCAGGTCTCACCGCTCACCTCGCGACTGCTGTAACGCTGGGGCTGCCCGGGGCCAGACCGCGGCGAATGCCCTGACCAGAAGGGGCGCTCGCAGTCATCAGCGGGCTGAGCGGGCGGGTCTATAGCTAAGCCATGGTGAGACTCACATGGGTGCTCCGTGCCTCGTATGCCGGTCTCACCTCGGCCCTGCCCTAAGTGCTTCCTTGGGGCCTGTTGCCAAACTCTGGCCGGACCGGCCGAGGTCTGAGTAGGATGGTGGCTCCCTGTTCGAGGTGGGGCACGATGTTGGGCCGTAAGGAATTCACGCCGAAGCGCTTCTACGAGTTCTCGCTAGAAGCGCAGGTCCCGAGCGACCACTTGCTGCGGCGCATCGGGGCGCGCTCGACCTCAGCTTTGTGCGGCGGCTGACGGCGCGGTTCTACAGCCACACCGGCCGGCCGGGGGTCGATCCGGTGGTGCTGTTCAAGCTGATGCTGCTCGGGTACCTCTACGGCATCACGTCGGGCGGCGGCTGGCCGAGGAGGCGCGCCTGCACCTGGCCTTCCGCTGGTTCTTGGGGTACGACCTCGACGAGACGCCGCCGGACCACTCGATGCTGTCCAAGGCGCGGGCGCGCTTCGGCCTGCCCGTGTACCAGGCGGCTTTCACCGAGGTGGTGCGGCAGTGCGAGCGGGCCGGCCTGGTGCGGGGCGACGTCCTCTACGTGGACAGCACGCTGGTCAAGGCCAATGCCAGTCTTGGGTCGGCCGGCGCGCGGGCGCTGCTCACTCAGCTGCCGAGCGCGGCCGGGTACGTCGCGACGGTGTGGCAGGAGATCCCGTCTCGATCCGATCCCCGCCAGCGGCCCCTCCCGGCGAGGGGGAGCAGCCGGCGCCGGACTCGGCCGGTGGCCTCACGGCGGGCGCGGCGGCGCGCCCGTCGCTGCACGTGGCCGGTCCGGAGGACGTGCCCAACGGGGACCAGGGGCCGGTGAACGCCTTGGTGACCAGTCGCACCGATCCCGACGCGGGGCTGGTCAAGCGCGAGGGGTCCCCTACGCCTTCTATTACAAGGCGCACGTCGGCGTGGACGGCGGGCGGGCGCGTCTCATCACCGCGCTGGACGTGACCTCCCGGGCGAGGTTGCCGACGAGCACCTGCTGGACCGGCTGCTCAAGGAGCATCGAGGCACGACCGGGCGTACGGTGGCCGAAGTGGTGGCGGATACCAAGTACGGGACTACGCCAACTACGTGGCGCTGGAGCAGCAGGGCATCCGGGCGAGCATCCCGCCCCACAGCACCATGAGCGACCGGGGTGACTACTCTGCCGACCGCTTCGTGTACGAGTTCGCCGCCGATCGCTAATCGCTATCGGTGTCCCACCGGGCAGGCTCCTCACCCGCCAGGGCTCCTCGCGCACTGCCGGGGCGGCCGGTGGCCTGATCTACCGCGGGCGGCCGAAGGTCTGCGGGGCGTGCCCGGTCAAGGCGCAGTGCTGCGGCCCCGGCGGCCCGCCGCACCCTCGTGCGCCCGGACGATGGGGGACTGCGCGACCGAGTCGTCGCCTATCTCCGCACGCCACCCGCCAAGCGCAGCCGGCGCCGCCGCGCGTACTGGGTCGAGACGGCCAACGCCGAACTGAAGGACCGTCACGGGCTGCGGCGGGCGCAGTGTCGGGGGCGAGACAAGGTGCTGATCCAGGCGCTGGGCGCGCCATCGCGTACGACGTCAAGAAGCTGGCCCAACGGCGCGCCCCAGCCCGGCCATGGGGGGTGGGCGTTGGGCCCCTCCCCCCTTCTCAAGCGGGCCTGTCCCCGGTTCGAGCTCCGGTCCCGGCCAGCGGCCGTTCCCGTCGCGTGCACGGGGCGCGCGTACCCCGCACCGTGCTCCTCCTGACCACCATACCCGACTTTGGCAACAGGCCCCTTGGGGTACCTGCAGGTCCGACCCAGATCGGGGAAGCCGGATTCGCTCGCAACAACTCGGTGGAAGCAGCTAGCTCCTGACCACCGGCGGCGCCCCGTTGCTCCGCACTGCCTCCTGTGCCCGCTGGTCCGGCAATGCCCGAGCCCAGGGACGACGCCTGCAGCCAGGGGTCCCCGGCCGGCGAGCCCGGTGGGGGCAGCCCGGCGGCGGACGACCTACGACCTGGGCCCGGAGTGCTGAGCCCGGAGTGCTGGGGCGTGAACCTGTGGGCGACGAGGGCCAGGCCGGCTAGCGCCAGCACCCCGGTGAGCTGGAAGACGGCCAGGGTGGCCGCTAAGGGCCAGTTGACGCGTTCAAAGGTCTGGGTGTGAATCTCGACCGAGACGGTGTACAGCGAGGGGTTGCCGAGCACCAGTGGGGCGACGAAAGCGCCGGCGCCCCAGACGAGGGACACCAACATGGCCAGGGCGGCGCCGGGGAGAGTCAGACGAAAGGTGGTCTCAAAAAAGGCCCTCGCCGGCGCCGCCCCCAGTCCGCCGGCGGCCTCTTCCAGATCGCGCCCGCTGGCGCGCAACACCCCTACCAACATCAAGACCGGGTAAGGCAGGACGAGGAGGATCTCCCCCACCAGGACGGCGAAGAGATTGGCGAATAGCGGCAGGGGGGCGCGGATGATCCCGGTGGCCAGCAGGAAGCGGTTGAGCAGCCCGGCGTTACCCAGGAAGAGCAGTACGCCGTAGAGGAGGACGAGGGTGTTGGTCAACTTGGGCAAGGCCACGGCCCAGACCGCCAGCGCGCCCACGGGGCGCCGGGCGCGATCGATCCACACCGCCAGGGGGTACGCCAGCAATGAGCAACTGGCGGCGGTCAGGGCACAGAGCTGCAGGGTGCTGTAGGCCACGGCGTGGACGTAGCGGTCGCTCAGCACATGGCGGTAGTTCTCCCAGGTCAAGGTGCCGGGGAGATAGAAGCGGGCTGTGCTCTCGCCGGCCCCGGAGTCGAAGAGGCTGAGCCGCACCAGCCACACGGTTGGCAGGAGCATGAGCAGACCCACCAAGAGGAGCGCCGGGGCGAGGAGCAGCCACGTCCCGGCAGCAGGCGGGAGGCGCGGAGTGGGGAAAAGCGGCCGGGCGCTGCGCCAACCCGCCCGCTCCGAGGCAGCTGCCCCCGCGACGGCACCCTCGGCCCTCATCAGAGGGACGCCGTCTCCCGAAGGCAGTGGGCCACGCCGCCGGTCCACACCACCCGCGCCCGGTCGTCCGCCTGCCAGGCCGGGGCATCGTCTGCGTTCGGCGCAACGACGCGCAGCGTGGGGCCGGCGTCCAGCTCGACGACGTAGTGAGTAGACGCCCCCAGGTACGTGACGAGGCGCACCGTGCCCGGCCACCCGGACGTCCCGGCCTCGACCGCGGCGGACGATGGGCCAGCGGTCTGCCGGCCACCTTCTAGGGAGCGGTAGAGCGGCTGGAGGCAAAGACGCTCGGCCCGCAGACAGACCTCCACGGCGTCGCCGCGGTGCGCCTCCGCCGGGGGGTAGACGGGGAGCCTGACCCCGGCAATGGTGGCCAGGCGCAGGCCGGTTACGCTTGCGGGATGGGAGGCGCGACCCGTGGCCCCGGCCGGCGAGAGGCCCGGCGCTGCTGGAAGCCCTCCCGCTGGAAGCCCTGCGGCGTCCGCCGCGCTGGTGAGACCATCCTCGCCCGGTGTCGGGCCGCCCAGGATGCCGTCGAGGAGGTTCATCTCCCCCATGAAGCGGGCCACGAAGCCGGTCTGCGGGCGGTTGTACAGGGCGCTGGGGGCGCCGGCCTGCTGCAGCCGGCCACGATCAAGCACGGCGACGCGGTCGGCCATGGCCAGGGCCTCTTCTTGGTCGTGGGTGACGAACACCGTGGTCAATCCCAAGCGGCGCTGCAAGACCTTGAGCTCCAGGCGCATCTCGTCACGTAGGTGGCGGTCGAGGTTGGCAAAGGGCTCATCCAGGAGGAGCAGGGCCGGCCGAAAGGCGATCGCCCGGGCCAGGGCGACGCGCTGCTGCTGGCCGCCGGACAGCTCACGCGGGTAGCGCCCCCCCATGCCGGCGAGGCGTACCAGGTTCAGGGCCCAGTCCACCGCGCGGCTGCGTTCATCGGAGGGGACGCGCCGCATCCGTAGCCCGAAGGCGACGTTCTGGGCCACCGTCATGTGGGGGAAGAGGGCGTAGTGCTGGAACACCATCCCCACGTTGCGCTGGTGGGCCGGGACGTCGTTGACGACGGCGCCGCCCAGGGCAACGACCCCAGCATCAGGGCGCTCGTAGCCACCGATGAGGCGCAACGCGGTGGTCTTCCCGCAACCACTAGGGCCCAGCAGGAAGAGGAACTCCCCTTCGGCTACCTCTAGCGTCAGATGATCGAGCGCCTGAGGGGCCCCCGGCGCGAACCGTTTGCACACCCCGGCGAGCTGAACGGCGCTACCCATGTGGGGACTTTGGCTGGTGGAGCGTCCGACGTCCCTCAGCTACCGCGTCCGGGCGCCGAGCCAGGGAGCCAGGGTCTACAACCTGGCCTCAAGACTTGCGGAGCACTTCGCGGTTCCAGAAGTCGGCGATCTTCTTGTCGTAGAGGTCGTATGGATAGTAAGTCATGGCCGCCCAGTCGGCTTCGGTAGCAGGGTACACCCGCCCCCAGAGCTTGTCCTGCCCACCTATCTGCTCGGCCACTTCAGGGATATGCGTCGCCAGCTCACCGCTCTTGCTGGCCAGGTTCTATTGAAAGGTGCTGCCGGTGATGTGGTCGAGCGCGGCCTCGGCAACGTCCTTGTTCTTGGAGCCCTTGGGCACCAGGAAGAAGAGCTGCACGCAGGCGCGGTCTCTTTCTGGGATGATGAACTCCAAGGGCTTCTTGTCCCGCACCGGGGCCAGCAGGCCGTTGCCGTGCAGTGAGCCGGCGACCACGTTCTTGCCCAGGAAGGCCTGCACCGCGTCGGTCGTCGCCGACCACCAGTACTTGACGGCGTCGCGGTTCTCCTTGGCGTAGTTCAAAACCCCATCCAGGTCGTTCTCCAGCATCTGGCGGGCCTGGCCGGCCTTTCCTTCCCGCGCCGCCTTGATGGCGGCGAAGGTGAACAGACCCATGTAGTACGAGCCATAGGAGGTAAAGGCCCCTCGTGCCGGCGCCTCCAGCAGGTCACCCCGGTCCCGCAACCCGCCGGGGAAGGTCTCTTTGTCCCACGCCAGGGTCATCGGTGAGGAGATGTGCGGGATGCCCCAGCCTTCCTTGAAGATCCAGCGTCAACGCCTCGGGCGCCCCCGGCGCAACTCCCCGTCTGGGCGCCACTACGTATACGCCTCTGGCTGCCGTTTGGGCGTACGCCTCTTCCTACCGCTCTACCGCAAGGCACCACCGAGGGAAGGGCGCGTCAGCGGAGGGCTTGCACTCCAGCGATAAGGTCGTCCAGCGGCGGGCGATCGAACGAGTCCGCGCCGACGTGGGCGAAGCGGAGCCTGCCCGCCCCGTCGATGAGGAAGTCACCTCCGCGTTGCAGGGTATCGCCCTGGATGTGGACGCGCTCCCCGCGGGCGTAGGCCTGAGCGTAGCGCCACAACACCCGAGGACTATAGATCCGCCACCACGGGCCACGCAGCATCCCATAACGGGAGTACGCGACGCGCCGGGGATCGGCCAAGACCGGAAAAGGGACATGGTGCCGGCGAACGTAGGCCCTCAGGCGGGCGGGGGTCTCGAACGAAACGGCGTAGACCCGGACGCCGGTGGCGTCCAGCTCAGCCTGTCGCTGACGCAACTGCGTCAGGTGCTCCAGGCAAGGGAGTCAGCCCAGCCACCGCAGAAAGACCAGGAGCAGGGGCCGGCCCCGGAGATCTTGGAGGGTCACCTCGCCCTGCGGCGCACCGGTGAGCGGGGCAAAGGCCGGGAGGCGGAAGTCAGGGGCCGGCGCGCCAAGGGGAAGGCTCACGTCTGCGGTCTCAATTTTGTTGTCCCTTCGAGAACAAGCGTACACCTCGCACCGGTTGGGCCGTTTGGAGTGGTAGACTTGGCTGTCGGGAATCGGCTATCCGAGGCAGTGAGGGAGACGGAGCTACTGATGTCGTTTGTGCCACGCTTGGTGACGCCCCGAGGCCCACTGCTCAACGCCCCGGCCGAGGGGCATAGGCATAGACGGAGAGGCATACTCGAGGGTGGCGCCGCAAGTCAAAGGGGCTTGGCCGGCATGCAGCGCCGCCGGCTGCTGGCCGCCGGCGGGGCGGTAGCGGGGATGCTTGCCCTTCCCGGCCGCGCCGGCGCGGCGCCCCCAGGGCAGACCACGCCGACGGCTCTGGGGGCGGACGCCGTCTACTTTCCGGAGACGGGTCACACCGTGTCCGGCGAATTCTGGCGGTTCTGGCGCACCTACGGACTAGACGCTTTCGGCTTCCCAATCAGCGAGCCCTACGAGGACGGGGGCGTCCGGAACCAGTACTTCCAGCGGGTGCGCTTCGAGCTCCCTCCCGGAGGTGGGGTGCGGCTGGGCCTGCTGGGGATCGAGGCCGGTGGGGCGCAGCCCCCACCGCCGGGGACGACCCCGCCTCCGGCCAACAACCCGGACGTCCGCTTCATCCCTGAGACAGGCCACACCGTGACGGGGGCCTTCCTGCCGGCCTTCAACCGCTGGCAGGCTGTCCTGGGTCTGCCGGTGGGACCAGAGCAGGCGGTGCCCGGGGGGTACATCCAGTACTTCGCCAACGCACGCCTGGAGTGGGACCCCGCCGGTGGGACACGCCTCGGCCTGCTCGGGAGTGAGCTGGCGGCGCAGCGGGGCCTGGACACCAAGGCGGTGGCCCAGCCGGCGGGGGCGGTCACCTGGGGTAACTACGTCGCCGCGCTCGTGGCAGACGAGGAGGACCGGCGGGCCTTTGGCGTTCGTATCGCCGGAAATGCCGGCTTCGTGCCCGGCGCCAACGAGCGCTGGGTGCTGGTGAGCATCGGGCAGCAGCGCGTGATCGCCCACGAGGGCACCAATTCCGTCCTGAGCGATGCCTGCTCCACCGGGGCAGCCTATAAGGGTCTCTCCAGCAAAGGCATCTTCGCCATCGACCGGCGCGTGCCGAACGAGGTGATGGACTCCACCACCATTGGCTATCCCAAGGGGCACCCCAAGTACTACCGCCTGGAGAACGTCCTTTATACCCAGTACTACAATGGGGGCGAGGCCCTGCACTATGCCTGGTGGCACAACAACTTTGGCCAGCCCATGTCATTTGGCTGCATCAACCTGCGCCTCAACACGGCCAAGTGGCTCTGGGACTGGGCCAACTTCGGCACCCGCGTTGTAGTCGTGTAGTCTCAGGGCATGGATTGGCCGGTCGACCAGGCGCCGGTTTGACCTGAGACCCCCAGCGCTGAGACTCAGCCGGCCAGCGCCCCCTGGAAAAACCGGACGACGTTGCCGGACATGACGTCCGCGACGTCCGCGTCTGAGTAGCCCCGGGCGGCGAGCATTGCCGGTACCTTTTGGAGGTCGGCGATGCTGTTCAGGTCGTGGGGCGTCTGCTCGTAGCCATACCCCCCGTCCAGGTCAGACCCCACGGCGGCGTGGCGGGCGTTGCCGGCGAGCTGACAGACGTGGTCGATGTGGTCGACGTACGTCTCCAGGGCGATGGCGGTGTTGGGCGTCTCGCCGCGCACGTACTCCGGGTAGAGCATCCAGTTGTCCAGGGCGGCGCCGATGACGGCGCCCCGTTGGATGAGCGCCCGCAGCTGGTCGTCGTCCATCTGCCGGCCACCCGGCACCAGGGCGCGACAGTTCTGGTGCGACGCCAGTACCGGCCCCTTGAAGCGTTCTAGGGATTCCCAGAAGGAGACGTCAGACTGGTGGGTGATATCGAGCACCGCCCCCAGCTCGTCCATCGCCTGTAAGAGATCGCGCCCGTCCGCCGTCAGCGGCCCGTCCGCCCCCGTGCCGTGGGCGTACTTGGAGATGCCGTAGTGCACCAGGCTGACGACGCGTAGCCCGTCCTCCCACCACAGGGAGAGCTGCGAGGGGGAGACGATGCAGTCCGCCCCTTCCGTGCCCAGGATGAAGCCGAAGGGCACGTCCGGCTCCGGGGTCCCAGGAGAGAGGCGGTCTTCGCCGGCGCCTGGCGCCGGCCCAGAAGCCTGGGGGGTGGGGCTGGGGGCCAGGGCCGTCTCCCAGGTGCCAACGGCCCCCGCCAGGTCGGCGGCGGTATGGATCAAACGGGAGATCCCCATGCGCTCCAGCTGCCGGTAGTACGCCAGCATCCCTTGGGCAACGGCGTAGGCGATCTCGTGCGTGCGAAAGCCGGTAGTGGCGCCGGGGCTCCCACTCCGCTGCACGCGCGCCAGCACCGTGGCGATGCACAGGCCGACGTGTCCACGGCGCATCTCCGGGAAAGTCACCGTATTGTGGCCCCGGCTCTTGCCTTCTATCCCTGCTTCGGACGCCCGGCAGGCGGACAGCGGGAGCGTCAGGTCACGGTTGTACTGCATGGCGTTCATCGCCAGGTCGAGGTGCAGGTCGAAGGTCAACATGGCGCAGCCTGCCTTTCACCGGCCAGGAGGCCCCTGCAGACCCTTAGGCGGAGGCAGTGGCGGGCGCCGGCGCGGGGAGGATACCGGCAGACAGGGCGGGGGCGCACCGCACGAGGGGCGGGCATCGCACGGGACCGATGGGCAAGTGCGTCTACAGCGGTGCAGGGGCACCAGACGGGGCGGTTGCGGGAAGCTCGAACCAGAAGCGACTGCCCTGGCCCAGGGCGCTCTCCAGGCCGACCCGCCCGCCCTGTGCCGCGACGAGGGCCTTGACCACTGCCAGACCGATGCCCGTACCGCGCGGCGCGCCCGCGGTGGCCACGGCGGCGCTGCGGTAGAAGGTGTCCCAGACGTACCCTTGCTCGTCCAGCGGGATACCCGGCCCGCAATCCTCCACCTCTACCCGTACCAGGTCCTTGCCGGCGTCCAGCGCCCGCAGGGTGATCGAGCCCCGGGGGGCGTACGTGAGGGCGTTGGCCAGGAAGTTAGCCGCCCCCTGGGCCAGGCGGACGGGATCGGCGTGCGCCGGCAGGGACTCCGGCAGGTCGAGGCGCACCCGGACCGTGTCCGGCCGGTGGCGGAACCCGGCTACCACCTCCTGGAGCACCGGCACCACGTCGAGGTCCTCGGATAGCACCACCAGCTCGCCGCGCTCGATGCGTGAGAAGTCCAGCAGGTCGTCTACCAGCCGGGCAAGCTGGCCGGAGGCCGCCTCGATGCGCTCGACCATGCGGGCCGCTGCCGGCTGGAGCGCCAGCCCTTGCGTGCGCAGGAGCTCGGAGTAGCCGCAGACGACCGTCAAGGGTGTGCGCAGCTCGTGACACACCGTCCCCAGGAACTCAGCCGGGGCTTGGGCCAGTCCGGGTGGCCGCGCCACGACGTCCTCTCGCGCCGGGCGGCTCCCCCGTTCCAGCCTGGGGAGAGCGCCGGGGGCTACGGCGGGTAATCCCCTGGCGCTCGCCGTCCCCCAGTCCGGTGCGCCGTTCCCAGGCAATGCATCGATTGCTGCCATGCGATCCCCCTTCATTTCAGCTAGCCCGCTAGCTGAAACATAGCCCTCCCTGATCTCCGGGGCAGTGAAAAAGGCACAGGGGCCGGGGGCGGACGGTATAGTCTGGTGGCCAGGGTCATGTGCAGCCGGCCGGCAGCCTGCTAGAGCAGGGCCTTGACCGATCAGTAGTCCTGCCAGCAGTCCTCTGTGAGAAGGGAGCGCGCCTTGGCCACTGACACCATCGTCCGGGGCGAGGTCGCCGCGACGGACAACCGGTTCTCCCGCCGCTTCGGGAGGCCCAGCGATCGGGTGCGCCGGAAGGTAGCCGACCACCTCAACGAAGACGTCAAGGCCTTTATTGCCCGCTCCCCGTTCCTGGTCATGGCCACGTCAGATGGGACCGGCCGGTGCGACGCCTCGCCCCGTGGTGGCCGGCCGGGGTTCGTGACCATCCTGGACGACCGGCACCTCCTGTTGCCGGATGTGGCGGGCAACCGCCTCTTCCAGTCCTACTTGAACATAGAACAGAACCCGCACGTGGGGCTGCTGTTCATGATCCCGGGGAGCGAACGTACGGTGCGGGTCAACGGGCGGGCACAGATCGTGACCCAGGAGGAAGTGCTACGCCATATCGCCGGCCTCTCGATCCATAACCCGGACGACAACGCCGTCCTGCTGCAAGGGCTCGTGGTGGAGGTGGAGGAGGCCTATGGCCACTGCCCACGCTCCTTCCGCTTCGCCGATCTCTGGAATCCCCAGGCCATTGCCACCAACCGTCAGGCTTAGCGAGGCGGGCCCTCTGTTTGCCCCCGGCTCACGGGCAGCGGTGCAGATTCCCACCACCGGTGCCGCGCTGCCCTGCTCGCCTTGGTCGACGTGGACGATCTCTGCTACATCATGCAACCGACCTGACAGCGGGCGGCGACGCAGACGCGTCCACCGGCGAGCGCCGCCAGGCCACCCCTGGATCTCCCCGGCGCCCCGTCGGGCCACTCCGGGGGGCGCGGACAGCCCTCGACCGAGCTACAGCACACCGAGCAGGCGCAGGAGGATGAGAACGCCGGCCACGATGCTTGCGGGGGCGAGCGTCATGGCCAGCATGCGTCGGAAGAGCGGGCTGCCCAGCAGGGCCAGCAGGGCCCGAGCGTCCACCTCGGCGCTCGAGACGTCTTGCTCCGGCTTCGGGGCATCCACCGGGCGCACCGGGGAGAGCGGTTCGGTAGCACCGGCCGGCGGGCGCGGTGCGGGCGACGCGGGTGTTGCACGCATCACGGGCGCTCCTCGCCGCCAGCGTAGCACCGGATTGCCGGACGCGGAAGTGGCACCCGCCTCACCACCTGCGGGTGACCACAGCTCCCCCGCGGAACGGGGTTAGAGGTCGCCCCGGACGAGAGATCACGTATCCGCCGGGGCGCCGGTACGGCCCCACCGGCAGCCCCCAGCGGCTTAGAGTCCGAGCCAGCCGTCCCGGACGCGCACTTTGTCCTCGTCGGCACCGAAGTCCAGGGAGAAGGGGCCTCCATAGCCGGCCCGATCCAGGCGCCGGAAGATGTCCGGGAAGTCGATGGTACCCTGGCCGGGGACGAGGTGCACCTCGTACTCCCCGGTGTTATCCGTCAGGCGCACCTGGGCGATGCGCTCCACCCCGAAGGCGTCCAGGAAGCCTGCCACGCCCTCCGGCACGAGGTGGGCGTGAGCGGCGTTGAAGCTCCAGCGAAACCACGGGGAGTCGGCCAGCCCCGGCGCTTCCAGGAACCAGCGCAGCTCCTCGACGTTGTCGGGGATATAGTGGATCTCGGCGCGGTCCGGCTCCTTATTGTGGTTCTCGAACCACAGCGGGACTTGTCGGGCGACGGCGAACTCGTGGAGCCGTTGCAACCGGCTCACGGCGACGTCCCGCCGGCGCTGGACATCGCCGAAGTGGTAGCCCCCATGGACAATCACCCACTCGCAGCCCAGGCGCTCAGCCAGCTCCACGTTCGCACGCAGGTACTCGTCCACCGCATCGGCGACGAACGGGGCGACCTCCGCATTGTTCACCGCCGAGCTGGTGTGGATGCCGATGTGAAGGCCATGCCTCTGGCTGAGGTCGCGGACGTGACGCGCGCGGGCGTCGTCGAAATCATGCACCCCGTTGGGTGCCGCATCGGCGTTGAAGTCCACATAAGAGAAGCGGTTGGCGGCTGCCCACTCCAGCGTGGCCTCCAGCGGCCGTAGCCGCGGGGCATTGAACCCGAATCGTTCTGCCGTCGGCATGGCTCCCTCTCCGTCCGCTCGCAGGCGAGCGCGTGGCGCGGGCACGTGCTAACGCCCCGCTTAGGACGTGCCCCCTCCACAGGCTGGCTTTCGTCCCCGAACATGCCTGCCTATCTCGCGAGCCGCGTCGCGCGTCCCCTCTCTCCAAGTACCCCATCATGCCTGCCCCGTGCCCAATTGCAGCGTGGCCGGCCAAAGCACATCGGCCTGGCCACGAGCCTTGTCATAGCACAAGAGGGCAGCGCGGGCGAATGTCCCGTGGGACGCACGGGATGAATCGTCTGTGCGCGGCGGGCGGGGAGGGATGTGCGCCAAGGCGCGTCCTGCGCCCGATTGGGGCTCTTGGAGACGCTCAGGTAGGCCCCCGGTGGGGCGCTGGGGCACCGAGCTTCCGCGTGCCGGGCGGCTACACTTCTGTGCGTGAATGCTTGTGCGGGGCCCTGCAATACGTGCCGTGGCTGAGGCGTGTCGGCCGGATTCCGCGGGCGCGCCGGACAGTGTGAACGGCGTCTCCCGGCGGCCAGAGCGCCTGTACGACGGCTACATCTTTGACCTGGACGGCACGCTCTATCTGGGTGACGAGCTGCTCCCGGGGGCGGCTCGCCTCATCGCGGCGCTGCGAGGGCTAGGCAGGGGCGTTCTCTTTCTCACCAACAACCCCACCAGGGACCCAGATGCGTATGCCGAGAAGCTGTCGGCGCTGGGTATTCCGGCCACGCCGGCGGAGATCCTGAGCACGGTCACGACGATGACGCGGTGGCTGGTGCGGTACCACCCCCAGGCTACGGTCTTTGCCATTGCCGAGGAGCCGCTGCAGCGTGCGCTGGGCGCCGCCGGCATTCGGCTTTCCGAGGACCCATCCGAGATCGACATCGTGGTGGCCAGCTATGACCGCAGCTTTGACTACCGCAAGCTGCAGATCGCATTCGACGCCCTCTGGTACCACAAGCGGGCGCGGCTGGTGGCGACCAATCCCGATCGCTACTGCCCCTTTCCAGGCGGTCACGGCCAGCCTGACGCGGCTGCGATCATCGCCGCGATCGAGGCGTGCACGGGCGTGCGGTGCGAGCGGCATGTGGGAAAGCCCGACCCGTTCATGCTCGACGCGGCGCTGGAGCGACTCGACCTGCCCCGAGCCGCGTGCGTGATGACCGGCGACCGGCTGTACACCGACATCCGCATGGCGCGCGACGCCGGGATGGCATCAGCCCTGGTGCTGACGGGCGAGACGACCGTCACGGAGCTCCTGGCCCAGCCCGCCCCGGACGGCCCGGAGTACGTGCTGGAGCGGGTGGACGAGCTCCTGCCGGCGTCGGTGTGGCGGCGCCAGGGCTGGGAGCTGCCCGGGGGCGGAACCAGGGGAGGGCATAGCGCCCGTGGAGCGCACACGGCCGGCGGAGGGCATAGCGCTCCTGATAAGGAGAAGCGCTCCTGAAAGGAGACGGGCGTGATCGTGTTCCGGCGCAAGAAGGAGTCTCCCCGTGACGAACTCATCCTGGACACCCACACTGCTCCCTGCACCCACTACCCGGCGCGGCGTGGTGCGCGCCCTCACCGCCGGCACGGGCGTGACGGCCGCGACCTTCCTGGCGGCGTGCGGTACCCAGGGAGCGCCGGGCGCCGGCAGGGGCGGCGCCTCGCCGTCCGCCCGGCTCGGCCCGAACGGCTTCACCTTCAAGCAGCCGGTGGAGTTGACGTACTGGAAGTCGCTGGAGGGGCCGCGCCACGAGGCGCAGGTCAAGCTAACCAACGACTTCAACGCCTCCCGCTCGGACGTGAAGGTCAACCTGGAGCACGTCGGCACCTACGCTGAAGCCGCCCAGAAGCTGACCACTGTGCTCGCCGCCAACACCCCGCCGGACGTGATGATGCTCACGGTAGACACCTTCATGCCCGTCTTCGTCCGCCTGGGAGCGCTGCACCAGCTAGACGAGTTCACCAGGAGCGACAAGAGCGCGAAGTTCGAGACGTACGTCCCCGGCTTCATCAAGAATGCCACCATCAACGGCAAGCTCTGGCAGCTCCCCCTGGCTCGCAGCACCCCCGTCCTCTACTACAACAAGGACCACTTCAAAGCCACCGGCCTTCCCGAGACTGCTCCCAGCTCGTGGGACGACGTGCTCGCTGCTGCCCAGAAGCTGACCCGCTCCGGCGTCATCCAGGCCGACACTACCGACAACGCCCAGCTGGCCTTCCCCGTGGCCGGCTACTGGTGGACCTTCCAGTCCATCGCCTGGGCCTTTGGGGGCAAGCTCTCGGACGAGAAGTTCACCCCCACCGTCACCCAGCCGGAGACGGTGCAGGCCATGCAGTTCCTGGCGGACATGGTGCAGCGCAGCAAGGTCGCCCGCGCCTACAGGACCGTCGGGGCATCCGGCACCGCCTTCCGTGCCGGGCAGCTCTCCTTCCTGGTGGAATCCACCGCCGTGCTCACCCAGACCGAAGAGGGCACCGCCTCACGCGTCGGCGCCGCTTTCATGCCCCAGCAAAAGCAGCGCGCCGTCCCCGGCGGCGGCTCCGGCCTCTCCATCATCAACAGCATCCCCGTAGAGAAAAAGGAGGCCAGCTGGGAGTTCATGAAGTCCATCACGACTACTCCCAACACCGTCTACTTTTCCAAGGCCACCGGCTATATGGTGGTGCGCACCGACGCCGAAAAGAACCCTGAGTACCAGCAGTACCTCCAGCAGACCCCCAACGCCAAGGTCACCTTTGACCAGATGCAGTTCGTCCGCACCCAGGACTCTATTGCCGAGATCAACGGTTCCACCACCGCTATCGAGGATGCCATCCGCGCGGTGATGATCGAAGGCAAGAACGTCAAGGCCACCATGGACGAGCTGCAACGCACCCTCGGCAACCTGGCAGCGCAGGCGCCGAAGTAGGCAGCAGGCGCCGCAGCGTGCGTTGCCGGGACAGGGGTCGTCCAGGTCAAGCTTGGAAGGCGAGTCCAGAGAACGGAGGGGCGCGTGACGTCTGAGCGCGTTGACTCGTGGGCGCCGGTGTACCCACACATCAGGTACGAAGATCCGGCCACTGCAATCGCCTGGCTGACACGGGTCTTCGGCTTGCGGGAGCGGGTACGCATGGCGCGCCCGGTTGCAGGCGTCATCACCGCCCAGTTGGTACCGGCACTCCCGCCTGCCGACCAGGATGCCAGCCGCTGGGGTGAAGGCCAGGGGTTGAGCCCTGGAGGTTACGCCGAGTAGGACGGCAAGAGACGGCGGCGTCCCGATGGCGTTGAACAGGGGGCTGGACTGGCCGCGGGCGCGGGGCAGGACATCGGCGGCTGAAAGGGCCGCCGTCCATAGATAGCGGTGACGTTGGAGACCCTCGGTACGTGCGCCGACACCTGCCTGCCCCAGGTGACGCTTGCTTGGAGGTCTACGTCCAGCCGGACGGGAGCGTGCGCAGGTCCGGCGTCGGGCCACCTCGGACCTCGCTCCGCCCCTAGTGTGCCGCGCCGGGCGCCGGCCGGACCGAGTTGGGCACAGGCTGCACGGTGGCGTCGAACGCCTCCAGCGCGGCGCGCAGCCGCGCCACCACGTCCGGGTGGTTGCCGGCCAGGTTGTACGATTCGCCGGGGTCCAGATCCAGATCGAAGAGCTGGGGCATCTCCTTCATGACGCGGCGCTGCCCCGTGCCCGCGCCGAGGTGCAGCTTCCACTTGCCGGCGCGCACCGCGTTGGGGCTATCCACCAGGTAGTAGAAGAGTTGCTCGTGCGGCGATGTCCCCTGCCCCAGAAAGAGTGGCCAGGCATCCTTGCCGTCTATGTCCGGCGGCGCCGTCCCGCCCGCCAATCCCACAAACGTGGGCAGCATATCCATGAAGCTGACTACCTCGCGGCAGACCGTGCCGGCGGGGATGACGTCCGGCAGCTGCGCCACAAACGGCATGCGCACGCCCCCCTCGTAGCAGTCGAACTTGCGCCCGCGGAGGCCGGCCGTGCTGCCCTCGTACCAGGGGCCGTTATCGCTGGTGACGATCAGCAGGGTGTCCTCCTCCACCCCCAGCGCGTGCAGCCGCTCCAGCAACACCCCCAGGAAGTGGTCGATGCACTCGATGGTATCGCCGTAAGTGCCCGCTGCCGAGCGACCGCGGAACTCCGGCGGGACGTGCAGCGGGATGTGCGGCATGGTGTGCGCCAGGTAGGAGAAGAAGGGTCGCCCGGGCTCGCGCGCGGTGTGCCCCTCCACAAAGCGAATCACCTCGCGGGTGTAGCGCTCGGTCAGCTGCGCCTGGTCCACTTCGGTCTCAATCACCTCTTCGTCACGGTACAGGTGCAGCGGCGCCATGTCGTTGCTGTACGGCAAGCCAAAGAACGTGTCAAAGCCGTGCCTGGTGGGGCGGTGCTCCTCTCGGCACCCCAGGTGCCACTTGCCCACCGCCTGCGTGGCGTAGCCCTGCTCGCGCAGGGCCTGGGCCACCGTGGGGAAGCGCGCCTCCAACCCGGCCGCCTCGCCGGGGAACAGCACCCGCGGCAGGCCCACTCGCTGCGGGTACATCCCAGTCAGGAGCGCCGCGCGCGAGGGCGTGCAGATGGGCGCCATCGCGTACATCTGCGTGAAGCGCGCCCCCCGCGCCGCAATGCCGTCCATCACCGGCGTCCGGATGGTCGCGCTGCCGAAGCAGCCCATGTCCCCATAACCCATGTCATCCAGGAGTACGAAGATGATGTTTGGCCGTCTCTCCCCGCCCATCCCGCCGGCAGGGGGCGGGCTAGACGTCCGAGTAGCGCTCATCAATGGCCTCCAGGCGTTCGTTCAGGGGCCGTGTGGGGTCATGCGGGGTTCTTCCGGCGCCTGGCGTGGCTCAGCGCCGCCGCGCGCCGCGCAACCGGTCCTCCCGCCCCACTGAGGCACGCTCACTGATCCAGCACCCGCTGCAGCTGCAGGTGCAGATCGCTGATGGCCTGCCGGGGCGCCTGCTTGCCGAGGTACAGCTCGCGCAGTCCGGCGTTCACGGTTTCGAACATCTCTACGACGCGCGCGTTGGCCGGCATGGGGAGTGGCTTCACCAGCTTGATCCACTCACGGAACACCTGGTGGTTCACGTCAGACGCAAGTGACGGATCATCCCACACGTCCGGCCTGCCTCCCGGGGAACCGCGATCTCGGTAGACGATTAGCCCGCACTCCTTGGAGACGAGGAAGCGCAGCCATTTCCAGGCCGCATCGGTCGACTTGGACGAGGCCGACTGGCAGACTGCGTCCGCGCCGAGGAACGCGCCGCGCCCGGCCGGTCCCTTGGGCATGGGGTAGGCACGCCACTTGAAGCTGCCGGCAATGTTCCGCTGGAGGACGGCGATGGCGAACGCACCGTCGCATCGAGCGGCCGCTTTCTGGAGCGGGAACATGTTGGCAACCGACTGGTCGGGCCGCCGCGGGAGCGCTTCCCGCGCCGGTCGCCGTCTCGGCCGCCCTGTTTCCCGGGCCGTCCGCCGCGCAGGCCGCCAGCCCTGGCATTATCGCCACGGCGATAACAAACCGGCGGCGGCGCCAAGCCGCCGCCGCGCCCCCAGGTGGCTCTTCTCGTCTGGCCAGATAGTCGCCTGCGTTCATTACGTAATCATCCTCTGCCGATGGGTGGAGATCTGGCGCTTGCGCGCCCGCCGGGGCATGGCGCCGGGACCGCGCTTCGCTTCCTCGCTCTTCACGTCCTCAGTTGCAGCGGATCTCGAACACCCGGGCGTGTGGGTCGCCGTTGGTGGCGTCCACGCGCAGACGCAGCGCGGTGGTCACTATCACCGGAAATCGGTGGACGCAAAGGCGCTGGTAGTTGCCGGTCTGGCATGCGATCTCCTGCCACCGGCCGGCAATGAGCGCTTCCAGGGCGTAGTCGCGCACCGTCTCGGGCTGCGGGCCCCGGATGGTCCTGGCCGTGTGGTGGTCGCTCATCGTCAGAGTCAGGGGTCGGGCGAAGCCGGTGTCGAACGTCAGCCGCACCTCGCTGAGGGTCACGGCCTGAGGCCAGGCCAGCTGCAGCCAGGCGCCGTCCTGGCCATCGGAGCCCAGGGGCGCCGCCCACTGGTGACTCTCACCTGCCACCTGGCGCGTCACGCCGGAGAGCACCTTGCTCCCACCGTGGCACTCTAGCTCGCCGGATACGGTGATGCCGGCCCGCCGGGCGAGGTCGAGGGGATCTTGGTTCTTGGTGCCGAGGAGATAGCAATCGTCCCTGAGCAGCGTTTGCTGCAGCGCTTCCACCGATCGCCTGTCGGCGGCGAGCTGGCGCGGCGTGCGTCCAGTGCGGGCGCAGAGGGCAGCGGCCGTGCCCGTAGGGCGCTCCGTGATCAGGGGGGACTGCGCGTGGCGCGTGGTCATTGCTGCATCCCCCCCAACGCTCCCGTCAGCGCTTGTGCTCGTCTAACCTCACCTGGCCCGCGCGGTCGGCCCCGGCCACGTTGTCGCGCGGGGAGGCGGCCACCGAGAGCGCGCTGCTCTGCATCTTGCCGATGGCCGTCGTGGTCTCTGGCCACGCCGGCGTCTGCGGCCGCGGGACGGGTGACGAACGAGCGCCGGGTGTCTCCTGGCGTTGGGTGCGCTATGTTCATGCACTTGTCTCCCGTTCCTGGCCTCGGTGTGTTGCCATACGGCGTAGCTCTTCGTGTGAGCGTACAAGACGGCGTACCAGATGGTGACGGGGCACCGCCTACCACGTCACGGCCGTGCGCCGCTACCATGGGCAGGGAAGGGGAACGTGGCAGTTACGAAGCGCCCGCACATCGTTATCGTCAATCCGGACTCCTGGCGTGGTGACGTGCTGGGGCACCTCGGCCATCCCGCCGCCGTGACGCCCAATCTCGACGAGCGGGTGCGCACCGACTCCGTCAGCTTTCGCAGCGCGTTCGTGCAAAACCCGGTGTGCACACCCAGCCGCTGCTCGTTCATGAGCGGCTGGTATCCCCACGTGCGCGGGCATCGCACCATGCACCACATGATGCGCCCCGACGAACCCGTGCTCCTGAAGACGCTCAAGGACAGCGGCTACTTCGTCTGGTGGGGAGGCAAGAACGACCTGGTGCCCGCGCAGCACGGCTTTGCCCCCTACTGCGACGTGAAGTACCAGCCCCCTCCCGAGCGCCAGGTCCGGCCCATGTTCGCCATGGACCGGCAGTCTGAGTGGCGGGGCACGCCCGACTCCGACACATACTACTCCTTCTACGTCGGCCGGCTGGAGGTTCCCGCCGGGGAGCCGGTCTTCTACGACCGCGACTGGGCCAACGTGCAGGGGGCTATCGACCTCATCCGTCGCTACGGTCGGGGCGAGGGTCCCACCAACCGGCCCCTGTGCCTCTACCTCCCGCTGACGTACCCACACCCCCCCTATGCCGTGGAGGATCCCTGGTACGGGATGATCGACCGGGCCAAGGTACCGCCGCGCGTCCTGGAGGCGGAGGATGCCGCCGGCAAGCCGAGTATCGAGCGGGGCATCCGTGAGCGCCAGCGCCTGTCCACGTGGTCCGAAGAGCGCTGGACCGAGCTGCGCGCCACCTACTACGCCATGTGCGCCCGCGTCGACCACCAGTTCGGCCTGCTCGTCGCTGCGCTCCAGGAAGCGGGCATGTACGACGGCACCGCGTTGTTCCTCTTTTCTGACCATGGTGACTTCACCGGCGACTTTGGGCTGGTGGAGAAGACGCAGAATACGTTCGAGGATTGCCTGACCCGCACCCCGTTCCTCATCAAGCCCCCGGCGGGGGAGCCGGTGCGGCCGCGGGTCTCCGAGGCGCTGGTGGAGCTGGTCGACTTCCCGGCCACGGTAGAGGCGCTGACGGGGATCGCCCCCGGCCACACCCACTTCGGCCGGTCGCTCCTGCCCGTGCTCGCGGGTGAAACAGACGAGCACCGCGACGCCGTCTTCTGCGAGGGCGGGCGCCTCCGGGGTGAGCGACAGGCGATGGAGCTGGAGAGCGCCTCCTCGAACGACCCCAGCGGGCTGTACTGGCCGCGCTCGGGATTACAGGCCGGCGAGGGTCCCGAGCACACCAAGGCGGCGATGTGCCGCACGCATGACTTCAAATTCGTGCGCCGCCTCTACGAGAGAGACGAGCTGTACGATCTGCGCGCCGATCCGTTCGAGCGCCACAACCGCATCGACGATCCTGCCCTGGCAGAGGAGCTCTCCCGCCTCAAGGACCGCCTGCTCACCTGGTACCAGGAGACCTGTGACGTCGTGCCGCACGACCCCGACCGGCGCTGAGGCGCCGCCACTGCCAGGAAGCAGGCGACGAGGCGGCATGCTCAGCGTCTACGTACTGGCCGGGCTATTCGTGCAGCGTGACACACCAGACCCCCTAACTGGAGAGTGCGCGAGCTCACTTGCCGGTGCTTAACGTTAGCGTGGCGCTGGCACCCCCCTGTGACGGACGTGCCACCAACGCCGCCGGCGTAGCTGGGCCCTCTACGGGGGCGTCGCCGGTCGCGGACGGGCGGCTCGTGCCCGGCGCTGGCCCGCTGGAGGCACGAGGCGGACGAGCACGCCGGCGCCGGCCAGGTAACGATCGCTCTCGTCGGCGGAGAGCCCTACCGACTGCACCTGCGATCGGGCGGCGATCAGCCAGCGCCAGGCCTCCATGAAGCGGCGCACTCGCTCGCGTCCGGAGGCGTCGTCGTCCTTTACTGTGACGGCGGCGCGAGGGACGGCCAGGAGACGAGGGCGGGCCTTCGCTGTGCCGTCGCCCGCGTCGGCAAGCTCCCACTCGCTGACGACGACGGGCATCGGTCCGGCCGCCGGGGGGGTGCCGGGACGGGACTGAGCTGGGCCAGCGACGTCCCGGGTTGAGTAGCCCCCGGCGTGTACCGCCTGCCCCTCAGGATCGTCGGGCACCCACGGCCGCTCCGTCTCCCGCGGCCGGCCTGGCCAGCCGTCCTCCGGGAGCTCCGGCCGCCCGTGTGATGCCGCGAGCGTGGGGCGCCAGGCCGTCATCGCCCCTGACCTCTCCTGACGTAAAGCGTTCTGCCGTCTCCGCAAGGTCGCCTGACCATACACCCTTCATACCATACCTGGGTCGATACGGTCAGTAGACAGGCGGTGGGTAGACAGGTGGCTAATAGATAGGCGTCTGGAGCGGGAGGGATAATTCCCGGCACTGACCGCCGGCTCCAGGCAGCCGTCTCACACCCGCTCCTGGTCAGGAGAGGTGGCTAAGCTGTGCCGCTGGCGCGCCCGACAGCTGCAGCGTCGCGGCTACGGCCGCGCAAGCCTTACGGTGCGCCACTACGGCCGCATCGAAGGCATCCGGATCGTAGTCCTCTCCGAGGAGAGCGCCGAGGCGCAGCGCCTCCAGGCGCCGGCTGGCCAGGGCCAGAGAGACTTCGGCGGCCACCATCTGCTGCGCAATAGGAGTGGAAGGTACCGCCGTGCTGTGCCGTGGTGTTCGCATCATATCTTTCCTGCTGCCACGCTGCCGCACCAAAGATGCAATGCAGGAGTCGTGCCAGCCCCGCCGGCCGGCGAGACCGGGGCGTCAAGCGGCACGGAAGAGAGGCTCGGTGTGCTCGGCCAAGGCGCGGACGCGGCGCTCTTCGTCAGCCGAGAGGGGGTGTGGGTCCTGGGCAACGCGCAGAGCCAGCTCCCACAGCTCGGCGTGTCCCGGCGGGACGGCGGCCGTCACCGGCAGCGAGAGGGTGAAACGCAGGGCCAGCTCGGCCATGGCCTCGTCCTCGATCGGCTCATACCAGGCCTTTGGCCAGGCGCGCTCCTCGCGGCTGGTGCCTTCTGGCCAGCGAGTGCGAGCCATGCCCTTGAGGGCCAGCAACCCCGCCCCGGCGGCCTGCGCCGCCTGCACCACCTGCGGGCCGAAGTTGCCGGCCAGGTAGGTGCTGAAGTTGAACGGGAAGAGGACGGAGTCGAATGGGAAGCGCTCCAGCAGGGCGACGGCCGCCTCAGCGGAGTGGGCGCTAAAGCCGAGGAAGCGCACCTTCCCCTGGCTCCGTGCCCGCTGGAACGTCTCCATGGCCCCACCCGGGGCGAGCACGGCCTCTACGTCCTCCATCTCCGTCATGGCGTGGAGCTGGTAGAGGTCGAAGTGGTCGGTGCGCATACGCTGAAGGGAACGATCCAGCTCTTCCTGCGCCCCGGCGGCGTCACGCCGCTTGGTCTTACAGGCGAGGAAGACGCGCTGTCGGTGTGGCTCCAGCGCCGGGCCCAGGCGTTCCTCGGCGTTCCCGTAGCTGGGGGCGACGTCGAAGTACGTCACCCCATGGTCGACGGCATAAGCGACCAGGCGATTGCCCTCTTCCTGGGGGACGTCCCGCACGACGATCCCGCCAAAGCCGATCACAGAGAGGCGCTGGCCAGTGCGCCCTAGCTCGCGGTACTGCATAACGTTTCCTCCCTCTTCTCCGGCGTCTGCTCCGGCCTCTTCTTTGGGCACCAGGGCATCCTTGCAGTGGGGGTCCCATCGGAGCGGTGATCAGGCGTCATCGAGCCCGCCACTGTGACTGGCAGACGCCACGGCGAGATGGTGCTGTCTCCCGGGTCAACCCCCTTCACCTGAGGCTGTCCCGGCAGGTTCTGCGCTTGCCGTCCTCGACCGTGGCGCTCGGTTGCGTCCGGCGGTGTCCGCCTGGCGGGTGAGCTGCTGCATCCGCTGGGTCAGGTCTGACCAGGCTCGTAGACGCTCCTGCGCCGTCGCCAGCCGGGCCTCGGCGGACGAGGCCCGGCGCTCGGCCGCGCGGAGCAGCCGCTCCGTCGTCTTGGCACGCTCTTCGGCCACCTGGGCGCGCCGGCGCCACTCCTCGCACTCTGCCAGCAGCTTTTCAAACCGCTCGACGAAGCCCCGGACGAGCGTGGTCTCGTCCGACGACCCGGCCACCGCCGGGCTCGCCGCACGGCCTGTCGACTGCTGGCTCTCGGCGGGCCGACTCTCGACAGGCCGACTCTCGGCAGGCCCTTCTGCCGGCTCATCTCCCCGCACCCGCTGGCTGGCCCGCCGGCCGGAGGCCTCAACCGGCGCTCCCGCGCCTGCAGTGGAGCGGGGCGTCCTGACGGAGATGGTAGCCCCAGGCGTGGGGCTTGTCGCCTCTGGGCTCGTCGCCTCTGGGCTCGTCGCCCCTGGGCTCGTCGCCCCTGGGCTCGTCGCCCCTGGGCTGGCGCTCGCCCGCGCCGGGGCCCCACGTCGCGGCCGGCCCAGGGGCGGGCGGGGCGGCGTCACAGGCGCGGAAAGATCATCTGGCGTTGCCTCCGGCCCCGGTGCGGCCCCTGACCTCGCGCTCATCGTCTCCGGTCCACCACCTGCCCCTCTCGCTCCGCTCTCACCCGACGCTTGCCCATCATCGGGCGGGTGCCTCCCATCGGTAGACTCTCCCCACTGGGGCTGGATGCCGTACTCGTCCAGCGGAGGGGACAGCATCACGGTCACGCTCATGTGCTCCGACTCAGGCTCGGGATCGAGGGAGATCAGGCCATCGCTGGCCAGGCGGGAAAGGGCACCGGCGGCCACGTCCGGGGCGAGGCGGACGGCCCCGGCGAGGCCGGAAAGGGCGACCTCCATCGGCGTCCCCGGCACCTGTAAGGCCACCAGGTGCCCCAGCAAGCGGCCGGCAGGGCTGTCCGGCTGCGGGAACAGGGTGTCCTCGGGGCCGCGGGTGGTGTTGCCCTCCAACGGGTTGGCCATGCCGCTGTCATAATACCGGTATGCCTGGAACCAGTGTGCCCGACGTAGCGGCGTGGTCTCCCCTGGGCCGCCGACGCCTCCTCGCCACCGGCGCGCCGGCTGTAGGGATAGCGGCGGCCCTGGCCGGTTGCGGCCGTGATCCTGCTCCCGGCGGCGCGCCCCAAGGCCGTCCGGCGCGCGTACGCGTCCTGACCCGCACGGACTATGACGCACCGGCCTGGACGACCTTCAACCAGTCGGCGACTGACGTGCAGGTGGACTTCGAGCCCGGCCCGGACACCACCAGGGGGTATGGGGCCAAGATCCTGGCCCTGGCGGCGGCCGACTCCGCCCCCGACGTGATCTACACCCACCCCAACTTCTTCTCCAGCCTGGCGTCGATCAACGTCCTGGCGGACATCGGAAAGCTGGCCCCGCGGACAAAGTTCGACCTCCAGGGCATCCAGCCGGAGCTCCTGGACTCCGTGCGCTGGAATGGCACTCTCTACGCCCTGCCCTACAGCGGCGCGGCTAATATCGTGGTCTTCAACGCCGGGCAATTCCAGAGGCGGGGCGTCCCCTTACCCAACGAGCAGGCCCGCGCCGGGCGCTGGACATGGGAGGGCTTCCGGGAGAGCCTGCTCAAGCTGACCGTCCGGGCGCCCGACCAGCCGGCGGAAGTGGGCATGCCCCAACACTTCAGCGGCCTGCAGTACATCTCCCAGTGGATCTTTGCCGGCGGGGGCCAGGTGTGGTCTAGGGACATGAAGACCTGCCTGCTCGACTCCCGGGAAGCGACGGCGGCCCTGGACTTCCTGGCCCAGCTACACCACAAAGACCAGGTGGCTATCCAGCCGGACGAGCGCAGCGAGTTTGGGGGGAACGCGCAGGAGGGCTTCCCTACCGGCCGCGTGGGCTTGCGCTTCCGCGCCACCACCGAGCTGCACCTCTACCGCCAGATGGCCGAGGAGGGGGCCAAGCTGGGTGTAGCCCCCGTGCCGCGGGGCCCCGCCGGGGGGGCGCCCCGCGGCGCGGCCAACAGCTGGGGCATCTGGCGGAACAGCGCGGCCCTGGACGCCGCCTGGAAGGCGGTCACCGCCTGGCACGCCGACCCGGTGCTGCGGTTCGTCTACGCCAGCCGCAACTGCTTCCCCTGCCGCCAGTCTCAGTTTGACCACCCGGCCTTCAGGGGGGCCCTCCTGCCGTGGGAAGATCTTGAAGTGGAACGGGCCGCCCTGCGCGACGTACGGATCATGGCCACCCCCTCCAGGCACACCGAGGTAGACGACATGTGGCTTCGCCTCTGGCCCCAGGCGCGAGACGGACGCCGGCCGGTCAAGGAGCTCCTGGCCGAGTTCATCCCCCAGGCCAATGCCCTGCTCACTTCCTGACAGGACATCTGCCTACAGATCGCTGCCTTGATGGCTACAATGGGGTGCAAGGGTACTACCCCGTCTTGGAGGCCCATGGGGCGGCGCCGGCGAGTTTCCACGCCGGCACCACGGCGCTGCCCCGTCTTAGATGCCGATAGAGATGGCCTTGACCTCCACGAAGTCGTCGATGCCATGGGAGCCGTTCTCCCGGCCCAGTCCAGACTCCTTGAGGCCCCCGAAGGGGATGTGAGGCCCGGTGGGCAGCGGGTCATTGGCGCCGACGATCCCGTACTCCAGGCCTTCGGCCACGCGGAAGACGCGCCCCACGTCACGGGAAAAGAAGTAGGCCGCCAGGCCGAACGGGGTATCGTTGGCCATACGGATAACCTCTTCTTCCGTCTCGAACTCCATGATCGGCAAGACGGGCCCAAAGGTCTCCTCGTGCATCACCAGCATGTCCGGCGTGGCGTTGCCAATCACGGTGGGCTGGTAGAACCAGCCGTTTAGGCCGTTCTGCCCGCTGGTGCCGTTCTGCCCTTCGGGGGTGAGGAAGGGCTGGCCCCCGGCGAGGACGGTGCCCCCCTTGGCCACGGCGTCCTTGACGTGCTCCTCTACCTTCTTGAAGCCCCGCTCGTCGATCAGCGGGCCCACCTGGGTATCCCCCTCCAGGCCGTTGCCGACCTTCAGCTTCCCGGTGAGCTCGGCCACCTTGTGCGCCAGTTGCTGGGCGATGGAGCGCTGGGCGTAGAGGCGGTTAGTACAAATGCAGGTCTGGCCGGCGTTACGGAAGCGGCTCGTCACCACCGCCTGGGCCGCCTTTTCCAGATCGGCGTCTTCGAAGACGATGAACGGGGCGTGGCCGCCCAGCTCCAGGGAGACGCGCTTGACTGTCCCGGCGCATTTGGCCAGGAGCTCCTTGCCCACCTCGGTGGAGCCGGTAAAGGTCAGCTTACGCACGAGAGGGTTGGTGGCCATCTCATCGCCCATCTCGGCCGAGTTGGTGCCGGTGATGAGGTTGACCACGCCCTTGGGGAAGCCGGCCTCCTCGAAGATCTTGAAGATGGCCACGGCGACGAGGGGCGTTGCCCGTGCCGGACGAAAGACGATGGTGCACCCGGCGGCGAGCGCCGGGCCCACCTTGCGCGTGACCATGCTGGTGGGGAAATTCCAGGGGGTGATGGCCGCTACGACGCCGACCGGCTGCTTGATGGTCAGCACCCGCCTATCCGCGGCGGCTCCCGGCACCACTTCACCGTAGATGCGCCGGGCCTCCTCGGCGTTCCACTGCAAAAAGGCGGCCGCCACCTGCGTCTCCGCCACGCTCTCAGACAAGGGCTTGCCGTTCTCCTGGGTCAGGATGCGGGCCAACTCGTCCACGCGCTCGTTCATCAACGCCGCCGCCTTGCTCAGCAGCTGGGCGCGCGCGAGCGCCGGGGTCTTGCTCCAGCCGGCGAATGCGGCATCGGCCGCTTGGATCGCCTGTCGCACCTCATCCCGTCCGCCGTCGGCGCAGCGGGCCAGCACTGCGCCGGTGGCGGGGTTGCGCACCTCGAACGTCTTCCCGCTGCCGGCGGCACGCCAGGCGCCATCGATGAACAGGTGGTGTTCCGCCACCGTACCGGCCTGCCCGGCGGCCGGGCGCTCCATCGTCGTGGCCATTTTCGTCCTCCCTGCGCTGTCCCGCGCTGTGTGTCAGCCGTGGCCGGGGAATACCTCGGGGCCATTCCCGGCCACCATTTCTCCCCTGCCCGGCATTGCCCTGCCCGGCGCCGGGATACAAGAGGCCCGCCGGCGCCCCTCCCGCCCCGCAGGCCCAATGCCGGCCAAGGGGCCATCGACCACGGGAGTCTAGCAACAAAGAGGGCAGGCGTGTCCCGATTGCCCTTGGCCCGTAGACTCCCGATACGGGCCACGTTGCCTGCGAAGTCCGCCGGCCCTCCGGGTGCGGCGCCCTCAGCCTGGGGACAGCGCCAATGTAGAGGGCATAGCCTCCTGCGGGGGAGATAGGCTAGCGGACGTACGCCAGGCCCGGCGCTGACGCCAGCGTGCCCAGCAGCCCCAGTAAGAAAGCCCCGATCAGCAAGGCCAGAAAGCGAACGTTGGCAGGACCGGCATCGCGCATGGAATTCGCCTTACCGCCGGGCCGGTTGTACCTACCTCCCAGCGTTCTATGCTAAAGCAGAACGTGTGCCACTCCCGACACGCGTGCGCGCACGCGCGAGCGGGCTCCCCGCCGGCCAACGGTCGGCGGGCATGCAGGTTGCTACAGGGGTGGAGAAGTCCATGACGCTAGGGGAGACGGCGGCGCTGCCCGAAGAAGAACCGGCACCTGGGGACGCCGCTGCCCCTCCGGACGCAGCAGCCTCTGGTGGTAGGGCCTTATCGGACGGCGGAACCGCCCCCTGCGGGCTGCAAGCCCTACGCGGCCAGGCCGCCGGGTGTCAGGCCTGCCCCTTGTGGGAGATGGGGACGCAGACGGTCTTCGGCAGCGGTCCCGACGGGGCGCGGGTGATGTTCGTCGGCGAGGCCCCCGGGTATAACGAAGACAAGCAGGGTCTGCCCTTTGTCGGTCCGGCCGGGCGCCTGTTCAACGAGGCGCTGGAACAGGCCGGCCTGGCGCGCGACGAGGTCTACGTCACCAACGTGGTCAAGCACCGGCCCTGGATAAAGGGAGGCCGGCAGGGCAAGAACCGCGCACCCAAGCAAAGTGAGATCAACGCCTGCCGCCCGTGGCTGGCGCAGGAGCTCGCCGCCCTTCGCCCGCTACTGGTTGGGTGCCTCGGCGCCCTGGCCGCGAAGTGGTTCTTAGGTCCGGAGTTCAAGCTGACGCAGCAACGGGGCCAGTGGCTGACGGCCGACGCGCGACTCCTTGGCAGCGCCCCACCGCGGGCACGAAGGGGAATGGTCCAGGAGGCTGTCCCGGCCACGCCGATCACCCTGCCGGCGGACTACGCCCCGCACGTCCTGGCCACCGTGCACCCGTCGTTCGTGCTGATTCAACCCCCGGAAAGCTACGACCGCTGGCGTGAGAGCTTGTTCGCGGACGTGCGGGCCATCGCCCAGCGGCTGCGGTCACTCTAGTGTTCTATGCCCGTGGGGGCGCCACGGGGGCAGGAAAACTGGGCGCGCCACGCGGTCACGCGGTGCTTTCAGGCTAGACGGTACAGTCTCCCTCTCGCGGTGCGTCTGCCTGGTGGAAACGGCCTGGGCGTCAGGCATGGTGAACGAACGGTGCGCGAAGCCCGACCAGCGAGTGCGCCTGGGTGACGGAGACGGCGCCGTGCCGGGGCGCCGGAGAGCGGTGGGAGAATCTGGAGGGATGACCGTCCGACTCGAGCACCCGGTCACGGGCCAGCTGGCGATTCACGGTGGGCCCAGGACCCGCACCCGGCCGATGCCCGCGCGAGGGCTCTTCGGCGAGGAGGAAAAGGCCGCCGTCGTGGCCCTGTTCGACACATCCATCCGCACCGGCGAGGCCTTTGGCTACAACGGACCGGAAGAGGAGGCATACTGTCAGGAGTTCGCCGCCGCCCTGGGCGGCGGGTACGCCGACGCGGTGAACTCCGGATCGAGCGCCGTCTACGTCGCCCTCCGGGCGTTGCAGCTGGAGCCCTTCACCGAGGTCATCTGCCCTGCCATCACCGACCCCGGGGGGATCATGCCCGTCCCCCTGATCAACTGCATCCCTATCGTCGCCGACGCCCGCCCAGGCTCGTACAACGTGGGACCGGACGAGGTCGCGGCTCGTCTCACCGACCGCACCAGCGCCATCCTGGTCGCCCACATCGCCGGCGAGCCGGTGGACATGGATCCGATTCTGGATCTGGCCCAAGCGAGGGGCATCCCCGTGGTGGAGGACTGCGCCCAGGCCCACGGGGCGATGTACCGGGGCCGCCCGGTGGGCACCCTGGGAGACATAGCCGCCTTTTCCACCATGTCCGGCAAGCACCACGCCACCGGCGCCCAGGGGGGCATCGTGTTCACCAAGGACGAGGGACTGTACTGGGCGGCGCGGCGGGCGTCTGATCGAGGTAAGCCGTTCGGCTTGCAGGGAGTGGCCGGCCCGGTGCAGGCCTCGCTCAACCTCAACCTGAACGACCTGGCGGCGGCTATCGGACGGGTGCAGCTCGGGAAGCTGGACGAGATCGTCGCTGCCCGGCGCCGCCTGGCCGGGGCCATCGCCGCCGGGCTCCCAGCGCGCTCCCGTGCCGTCTCGCCCGGCTGGCTCCCGGCTGGGGCCGAGGGCTCTTACTGGTTCATGCGCCTGCACGTGGACGTCAGACATCTCACGGTAGATGGGGACACCTTTGCCGGGGCCCTCGGCGCGGAAGGGATTCCGGTAGCCGTGGCCTACCGCGGCGCCCTGCAGTCCCAGGCCCCCTGGCTGGTCGAGCGCCGGGCCTTTGGCGCCGGCCACTCCCCCTGGACGGCGCCGGAGTATGCCGCTCGTGGGGGCGATCCCGTCGCAGAGTACCCCTGCCCCAATGCCATGGCCGTGCTGGCCTCGGACTTCAACGTCTCGATCCACGAGCGCTGGGGGGAGGCGGAGGTGGCGGACACGATCGCCGCCGTGGAGAAGGTGGAAAGGGCATTCCTGAGAGGGTAGCCGGGGGCCACGGAGTTGCCCGCCGTGCAGGCTGGCTGCTTCCTAGCTGCCATGCCGTTGACTTACGGGTAGGGCCGGCACCGGTACGGTGAGGGAGCAGCACTCCCCTCGCCGACCGGGCGCCAGGCCATGCTGAGGACAGGCGAGGTGCTGCCGCGCACGGCGGCGCTTAGAGAACCGGTCAGTTCTCGACGATCCTGCTTTTCTTGATCGGGTAGCCGCTGGGGAGGCAGTCGGCCTCCGACCGGAGCGTGTTGGGTCGGTAGTCCCGCGGGACGACGACGTAGTTGAACTGCCAGAGCGGGGAGTACCTGGCCATCCCGGGCACGGAGTCGTAGATGTTGTACTGTCCGGGCACGCGCTCCGGCTCTCGGCCCTCCCTGAGCTTCCCACGGGCGTCCAGCTCGACGGCGTAGACGATCTGGTACTCCTGGGCCACCTTGACCCTGTCGAGGTCGAGGTCGAGCGCGTCTGGTTCCACGGCATAGACGATCTTGCCGTCGAATCAGACGCGCTCGATCGCTAGATCGTAGGGGTTGTTGTAGGTGAGGTCCTCGACGCCATCAGGCCGGTAGGTTGCCCGCCGCGGCTGGCGCGCCGGCTCCCCGTCACGGCGCGCTCTCACTGGCATGGTGGAGGCTGCCGAGCGCGGGTCCCAGGACGACTGGATCACCTACCCAGGGTTGCCAGGAAGCGCACGATCGGGGGCCAGAAGAGCACGGTGCCCAACACCAAGCAGACGGCGAGCAAAGCGGCGACGCCGGTGAGCCCCACCTGGCGTAGTCGGAAGCGCTGGTGGAGGACGGCCCAGCTCCCCAGCCAGGCGATCAGTGCCAGGAGCTCCTGCCCCCCATAGCGCCCCAGCCGCGTCCCGCCCGGCACGAACAGGCGGCTGGCGTCCACCAGCGCCCGCTCGAACGGCTGGTACGCCGCCAGGAGGCTCGCCCCTCCCAACGCCAGCACGCCGATTCCGGCCGCCAGGAGGGCCGCCGCCGCCTCACCATTGGCCCGCACGGGGCGGCCAGCTACACCTGGCCGGGCGGCGAACACCTCCTGGTGGACCCCGCCACCGGGGCGGTGCCCGTCCCTGTCTGGGCCGGGAGCGGTGGGCCCCGACCCTGTCACAGGAGGCCCCGCAGGCGCGTGATGGCGGCGCCGACAACGAACGGGAGGAGAGCATAGAACACCACCAGCAGGAGCGCCAGGGCGACCATCTCCGCTAGATGGCGGTCGCGCCGCAGGTCGTCTCCATAGCGCCGGACAACAAAAGCCGCCGCCACAGCCAGGGGAAGGGGGACGAGCCCGGCGCGGGCTTTGAATTCAAACAGGTAGGCGTGCGCCTCCGGCGCCTTCTTGAGCAGCTCTTCCATTGGGCCGCCGGAGGCGACGTAGCTGGCGTAGAGAAGGTTACCCAGGACGGCTGTCAGCCCGGCCAGCCCGGCCGTCGCCCAGCTGCAGGCCGCCAGCCAGGGCAGCGAGGGCGCCCGGCGGACGGCCAGACGGTAGCCCATCTGCCCCGCCACTCCGGCGACGCCGAGGATGGCCACGGCCGCCAGGCCGTGGAGCGTGAGAGTGGCGCTATAGAAGTCGAAACCCACCAGCCACTGCAGCGGCGCCGCGGGGAGGAGCGCCAGGAGGACGGCCGCCACCACCAGGCCGGCCACGGCCAGGACAGGGAGGCCTCGCCAGCCGGCGTAGGGATCGAGCGGGCGGGCCGCTGGGACGTGCACCTCACCGGAGGGTATCGGGATCACTCGCGCCCGGCGGCTGCGCACGCCCAGGCTGGCGCCGAGCGGCGCCACTAGCGTCGCCAGGGCCTGGTAACCCAGGAGCAGGCCGCCGCGAGGGGAGCGGAGGAACTCGGCCACGGACGGGTCGGTCACCACCACCGGCGGGCCCAGGGCCGCCAGAGGCTGCACCCGGCCGTCGGCGTCCAACTGCCCCTCGAAGCGGTCGAACTCCGAGCCGTCCGGGCGCACGCCCACCGTGGAAAGCCGGTCGCTGCGGATGGTGACGCGCAGGAAGTGATGGGTCACCTCCGTGTACTGCGTCCAGGCCTCCCGGCCCGCCGGCTGCGGCACGCCGCCGCCGCCCCCGCTGACGAACCACAACAGGGGGGGCGCGCCCGGCCTGGCGGCGGCGCCGTGGGCCCGCTCGTACAGGTGTCCGTGGCCGCTGAACACGGCGCTCACGCGGCGGTCGAGAAACAGGCGCTCCAGCGATGCTCGGATCCGTAAATTGCTGCCGTGATGCGGCGAGGCGTTGTAGCATGGGTAGTGGAAGTAGACGAACTTCCACGGCCGGTCGGTGCGGGCCAGGTCGGCATCCAGCCAACGGTGTTGCGGCGAGCCCGGCGCCACGTCCGAGTACACGACGTCCAAGGCCACGAAGTGCGCCGGGCCAGCGTCGAAGCTGTACCAGCGGCCGGCCCCCTGGCCGGTGCCGTTGCTCGGGAGCCGGAAGTTCTCGAAGTACAGCGGGCTATTGAACTCGTGGTTGCCCAGGGCAGGAAAGATCGGCACCCGCGCCAAAAGCTCGCGCTCGGTCTGGAACCACCGCTCCCACTCCTCCGCCCGCAGGCCGTTCTCGCACAGGTCCCCGGAGTGGATCAGAAGCTCCGGAGGCGAGTCCTCCCGCAGGAGGCGCCGGACAAGGTCACCGTGGGGGACGTGGCCGGTCTGGTTGTCTGCGATATGCACGAAGCGTAGCGTGTCCGCGTCCGGCGGGGAGAGGGTGCGAAAGGCCCCCCCCTCATAGAGCCATGCCCCCTCCGCCACCTCCCCCCGGATGCGGTACTCATACGCCGTCCCTGGCTGCAGCCCGGTCAGGGTGATCGCAGGGGCGCGGGAGGCCCCTGCGATCCCCACCATGCTCCAGGGCGCCGCCGGGGCGCCCGCCGGCCGGTACTCAACCATCGCCGGCACGGGCGCATCGCTGCGCCACAAGAGCGTCATCCGCGTGTCCGAGGCGTCCTGCAGGTAGGGACCTCGTGTGAGCTGCGCCCTGGCCCGCGCCGGTGCCGGCGCCGCCATCGCGGCCCCCGTGGCCAGAGGCACGGCCAGGAGCGCCGGCACCCGGCGCCGGCGTACCGGCCGGCCCGCTGTGTGCCGGGGGCGAGGCCCCTGTCGGGCGCGCTGATCTATACCGTCCTGGCCGGCGTCCGAGCCGGCCGCCGCTAGGCCCATCGGTCTCTCCGTACCCCGCCACGGCGCAGGCGTCGCACGCCTTGCACGCTGCCTACCCCTGCGGCCGAATCATACCTACCCACCGCGCCTCCCGAGAGACGCCGCTACCCCCAGGCTGCAGTAGCCCAAAACGGAACGGCATGTAACATGAATGTTAACGCCACCGGATAGTAATGCCCCCGGGGCAGTCGCCGCCTATGGCCAGATCCACCACCACCAGGCCGCCAGCCGCTAGAAGCTACAGCGCTGACACCGCTCAGGGATCGGCGGGCCGGCCGGGCGCGCCCCTCGTCGGTCTCGCCGCCCGAGCCGCGGCGCTGGCCTGCCTGGTGGCGGGCCTGCCGGCGTTCGGCGAGTGGGCCGGGCGCGCCGTGCTGGCGCCGGGCCCGTGGCTGGCCACCGACGAGCTGTGGTATCGGGCCTTGAACGGCATCGCGCTCGTCCCGCTGTCGGCGGCGCTGTTCGTCATGCTCAACGATCCAGGGTTGGACTACTTCGCCCTGATCGTGGTGCTGCTGGCCTACTGCGCCTGGCGTAAGCCGGCCTACGTCCCCACGGCCGCCCTGGCAGTGGGGGTGGCCCTGGCGCTGAACGCCCGGGTGACGGAGGAGATCCACCACGCCGGCGTGCGTCCCCGCCCTTTCGCGCACATCGCCGAGGCCCGCACCCCGGTAATGAGCTGCCAGGGGGTGGCGCTGGTGGCCATGCGTCGCGCCGACGAGCCGGTCGCCTCCTGCGGCGACGGGACGGCTGGGGCTGCAGAACCGGCGACGGGCGCAACGCAGGGAGTGGACTGGCGGGACATCTGGACACAGTTTCCCAGCTTCCCCAGTGGCCACATGCGCGAGACGGCGGCCTTGTGCGTCCTGCTGATGGCGTTCTGGCGGGCGTCTTGGCCTTTCGCGCTGGCAGCACTCGCCGTGTTGGGGTTCAGCCGCGTCCACCTCGGGGCGCACTACCCCACCGACGTGCTCGGCGGCGCCGTTGTGGGCCTGGGGAGCGGCCTGGTCACGGTGGTCGGGCTCGACCTGCTGCGACACCTCGCCGTCGTCCTCTACCGCGTACCTTCGGTAGCTCGTCTCTGGGATTGGGTCTACCGGTCGCGGGTGGCCGGCCAGCCCCATCTCGATCCCTGGCCGGCGCGCCTAATACGGGTGGCCGCGCTGGTGGGCGTCGTACACATCACGCTCTGGGGACTGGGCTTTGCCTCCAACAGCCCGCGCGCCAGCCACATCTACAGCGTGCTTCAAGGGGTCGACGAGCGGGTTTTTGGCCAGCTCACCGGCCGTTTCGATCCGGCGCTGGCCCGGCCCCTTTACACCGGACTCGGCCCGGCCGGGCTGCTGTACGCCGTCCTGGCGCTGGCGGCGCTGGCCCTGGCCCTGCGCCGCGGCCGGCGCAGCCTCGTGGCGGCGCTGGCCACACTGGCCCTCGGCGTGGCCCTGGCCTTGGAGCTGCACTGGGTGGGCACGCGTCTCTTTTCGCGTCCGCAGCCGTTCGTACAGACCCCAGATGCCCCCGTCGGCCCGGAATGGCGGGCGCTCTGGGCGGCTGCGAGCACCTTCCCGAACCGGCACGTCCTGCTCGCGGCCACGCTGGCCGGGGTACTAGGCGTCTTTGGGCGGCACTTGGTCGTGGCGGGGCAGGCGCTGGCCCTGGGCGCAGCTGTCGTGGCTCTGTATTTCGGGGCGGCCTGGGTGGCGGACGCCCTGGCGGGGTACGTCGTCGGCAACGCGGCGGCGATCGTCGCCCGCTACGCCGTGGCGCAGGTCTGGGCGTCTGAGGCGCCCGCCACGGCCACCGCCGCGCCGGGGCGGGAAGCGACTCAGGCGTCCGGCGGGGCCCGGCGGCCCGGCGCGGCCTGAAGCCCGGCCGTGGCCACGCCCCGACTCGCCAGCGCCCGGCGGGCCATCCCTTCCTACAAGACCACCGTGCGGCTCGCCGTGAGCCTGCTCATATTCTGTGCCGTGGCCTTCATGGGCCGCCGGTTTCTCGATCTCCGGCAATCGTTCGCCTCCCTAACCCACTTCGACTGAGCGTTCGTGCTGCCAATCACGGCATCGGTGCTGCTGTACTACGTCTTGAAGGGCCTACGCTGGCACTACTACCTGCGGGTCGTGGACGTGGAGGTGACGTTGCGCCGCTCCCTAGCCGCCTACCTGGCCGGCCAGTGGTTCACGTTCACGCCGGCCGGCGAGCTGATGCGTGCCTACCTGCTCGGCGCAGGGACGGAGTTCTCACGGGTGGCCGCGACCGTGGTGGTGCAGGTGGTGACGGACTTCGTGTCGTTGGCCCTGCTGGCGACACTGATGGTCCCCTTCTACCCGGCCCTTGCTTCCGTGGTCCTGCCGGTAACCACCCCCCTGCTGCTCACGGCGGCAATGGTGGCCACACCGCCCCTGCGACGGTACGCCGCCACCTGGGGACTCGTTCGATGACTGGCGTCCGGCAGGCGCCACCCGGCCCTCAACGAGGCGGTGCGCCTGCTCTGACCGGGGCCTATGGCCGTGGGGCTGTTGCTGGGCCTGCTCGCCGTCCTCGTCGGCGCTACCTCGCTCTACTTCGCCGGCTTGGCCATCGGCATCCCCGGGCGCAGCGCGTTCCGCGCCAGCGGCGTGTACGCCATGATGCAGCTTCTGGGCGGGCTCTCGCCCCTACCCCAGGGGCTAGGCGTGGCGGAAGGCACCGGGACGGCCCTGCTCAGCTACCTGGGCGTTGAGCCGTCCCAGGCCCTGGCCACTATCCTCGTCTTTCGGGCCGCTACCCTTGGCCTGTCGGCCGCGCTGGGGATGCTGGCCTTCCTGCAGCTGCGCCTGACCGAGGCCGATCAGGTGCAGCTGCCGGGCTTAGAGAGGAAGCGCTAGCGACCACCGCCATCGTGCCCGTAGCGCTGGATCACATCCGGCCCCGGCAGGTGCGCCGGCGCCGCATCTCTAGCCATCGGCTCTCCATAACGTACTCTCTCCCTCGACCACCGCGGCGGGAGCAGCTGAGGGACGCGCTCGTCCCTCCCCCAGGGTGTTTCGCGCATGCAAGCCTATCCAGGGAGTTGCGCCCACGGCTACGGGAGGTACCATGCCCCTGCGGGGCGCCGCTGCAGAGTGCCGGTGCCGTACCGGCGTGGGATGAGAGGGAGCGGAATGATGGCCACCAGGACGCGGGCGAGGGCATCGAAGACGAACGGGCAGGCGGCGCCGCAGGGGGCGCCGGCGCCAATCCAGGACGGGGAGGCGCGCATCCGAGAGGTCAGCTTCACCATCCTGCGTGACCCCTTCACCGCCCGGCACGAGGACCACATGCCCCGCCTGAGCGGCGACTGGACGCTGGTGGAGATCTGCCGTGTAACGCTGGAGAGCGGGGTCGTCGGCGTGGGAGAGACGATCCTGCAGTACACCTGGGGGCGCGTCCCGGCCGGGGCCGCCGACCGCGTGCAGGGCCAGAACGTCTTCCAGTGCCTCTGGGACGACGGCCTGGGGTGCGGCCTGCAGATGGCCCTGTGGGACGCCGCCGGCAAGCAGGCCGGCGTGCCCTGTCACGCCCTCTTTGGACGCCCAGTGCGCCAGGCCGCCCCCATCTCCTGGTGGTGCCTGGACTTCTCGCCCGAGGAGTGGGTGGCGGAGGCCCAGCTGGCGGTGCAGCTCGGTTACACCTCCCTCAAGCTCAAGGGTCGGCCCTGGCGTGACGTCTTTGCCCAGGTGGAGGCCGTGGCCACCGCCGTGCCACCTTCGGTGATGATCGACCTGGACTTCAACGGCGCCCTGGCCAACGCAGCCACGGCCGTGCTCTTCCTGCGCCAGCTGGAGCGCTACCCGAACGTGGCCATCGTGGAGTCGCCCATCCCACAGGGAGACGTGGCCGGGAACAGGCAGATCCGGGCGCAGACCACGCTGCCCATCGCCATGCACTTCGGCTCGCCGCCGATCATGACCGCCCTCCAGGAGGATGTCTGCGACGGCTTTGTCATCGGCGGCGGGGCGGCTGCCCTGGCGCGCCAGACCACCCTCTCGGCAGGGGCCAACAAGCCCTTCTGGCTCCAGCTCGTCGGCACTGGACTGACCACGGCCTGGACGCTCCAGGTCGGGGCGGTGGCGACTCACGCCCAGTGGCCGGCGGTGACCTGCATGCACATCTGGCAGGACGACCTGATCACGGAGCCGATCGAGATCGCCGGGGGCTACGCCACCGTCCCCGCCGGCCCGGGGCTGGGCGTCACCCTGGACGAAGCAGCCGTCGAGCGCCTGCGCCTGCCGGACCAGCAGACCCTCCCTACCCGGCCCCGCCGTCTCTACACCGTTTCCTGGCCGGCGGCCCAGCCAAAGGCAGGCCCCGCCGGGCCCTCCGGCAAGGCCTCTCAGGTGGCCTCCGGCAGCGTCGCCGTCGCCGGGTTCGAGCACGACCTTTTCCGCGAGTACGATCACGGCAACCTGCCCCGCTTCGCCACCGGCGCCGTCCTGGCCCAGCGAGACGACGACGGGAGCGCGGAGTTTGCGCAGGCGTTCGCCGGGGCACGGGGCGAAGGGCGCGGGGGTTGGGGGGCGCAAGGCTGACTGGTCGTAGAGCCGAGCCGCCTCGGCTTCGGATTGGGGACCAGTACGGCCACCGTCTCTCCCCCATCGGTGAGGCGCACCGGCCGCTTGGAGGACCGAACTTCCCAGGCCAGCCGGGCGATCTGCGGGGAGTCTTTGCGGTCGAAACTGGCGAGTTCTCCAGTCATAGGGCCGCCTCTCCCTCTTCCTTCCTGCGGCCACGTAGTATCTCACCGCCCAGTGCTCTCTCCAGCGATTGGCCCATCCGGGCAGGCCGTTCTAGATTTGACAGGGCAGCGGGCCGGTCAGGCGCCCCGGATCGAAGGGCGCCAGCGACGCGTCGGGCGTCTGGCCGAGAATCAGCTGGGCCAGAGTGTGGCCGACGGCGGCGCTCACCGTGACGCCGATGGCCCCGTGCCCGGCGACGACGTAGGTGTTTTCCAGTCCGGGGAGCCGGCCCACCGCCGGGAGGTCGTCCTGCAGCAGAACGGGGCGGAAGCCCATCCAGACGTGCTTCAGCGTCGCCGTCTCCAGGCCCGGGGCGAGGCGCAAGGCCAGGTCGGCGAGAAACTTCATACCATACGTCGTCACGCGGGCGTCGAAGCCGACGTGCTCGTGCGTTGCCCCGACGCAGGCCGTCCCGTTCGCCTTGGGGATAACGTACCCACCGGGCCCGTGCAGGACGTGGCGGACGCGAGGCTGCCCCGGCGCCGGCGCCAGGGCCATGATCTGCCCCCGCTGTGGCCCTACCGGCAGGGACCGTCCCAGCCAGCGCGACACCACGCCCGTCCACGCCCCGCTGGCCAGGACGACTTGTCCGGCGCTGATCTGTCCTTCCGAGGTCTGTACCGCCACCACCCGATCACCGTGGACGTCGAATCCCGTGACCGTCACCCCCTGCAGCACGGTGGCCCCCAGGGCCGCCGCCCCGGCGGCGAGGGCGCGGACGTATTTCGGGGCGTAGAGGCCGTTGCTGGATGGGACGTACAGCCCGCCGAGCAGCCCCACGCGGGTCGCCGGCTCGGCATCATGCAGGGCGATGGCGTCGAGCCACTCGCTGGCCTCCCCCAGCTCGGCGTACAGCCCGGCGACGTATTGACGTAATACAGCGACCTGGCGTTCGGAGAACGCCAGGCGCACCGTCCCCAGGCGCTGGAGCTCGACGTCGATGCCGGTCAGCTCCAGGAGACGAGGGGCCAGGTCGGCCAGCAACCGGCGGGCGAGCTGGGCCTGCTGTGCGAGCGGCGCCGGGCTCCCGGCCAGCGCCTCCACGATAGCGGCCGAGGCCCCCGACGCCGAGGGCGGACCCCCGATGCGGTGCTGCTCCACGAGGAGGACACGGGCCCCCTTTCCAGCGAGATAGAACGCCGTCGCGCCCCCCATGACCCCGCCGCCCACGACGACGACGTCTGCCGTCCCGTCCGTAGCCCCTCCGGCCATGCCCGTGTGCTCCCTTCTTTCGATCTCACCATGCAGCCTCGCAGGCGCCCCGTCCAGCAGATGACTGGAGCAACGTGGTGCCAGATGGGGGCCTGTTCCCGCCGCCAGATGGGACGGCGTAGGTCCTATACCTAACTTCTACGCTGGCCATCTATCCAGCCAAGACACAACGCTTCATCCACCGCTTCTGTCCAGATAATGCTTGAATCAGACGTCGGCGCCGCGCCCCTGGCGTGAGAGCCGCGCTCGACCGTCAGCCGAGAGGCGAGTCGGGCTAAGGTTGCGCCGGCCTGTTTATACGGCGCCGTGTTCCATGGGTCGCGGCTCCACGCTGCAGGAACGCGCCGCCGCAGACATAGAGGCCGCGGTGCGGCGCTCGTCCAGAGGCGCTACCGGCAGGATGGTGCTACCGACGGCGCTACGGACAGGAGGAGGAGGAAGGGGATGACCGGTCTGTGGCGCCACGTGGGACGCTTCCCAATCCAGGACCCGGCGCGGGCGGTCAGCCTGGGCGAAGGGGATTCGCCGCTGGTGCACTTGCCCCGCTGGGGGGCCGCCCACGGCCTGGAGCGCGTCTACGCCAAGCTGGAGTACACCAACCCCACCGGCTCGTTCAAGGACCGGGGCATGGCGGTGCTGGTGACCGCGGCCGTGGAAGGGGGGGCGCGGCACCTGGTAGAGGACTCGTCCGGCAACGCCGGCGCCTCGGCCGCCGCCTACGCGGCGCGCGCCGGCCTGGCCTGCACGGTGTACGCCCCGGCCGATGCCCCGGCGGCGAAGCTGCGTCAGATCCGGGCCTACGGGGCGGAGCTGGTTGAAGTCCCGGGGTCACGTAGCGCCGTCACGGCCGCCGCGCGCCGGGCGGGAAGCGCGCCCGGGGTGTACCACGTCTCGCACAACGACAACCCCCTGTTCTTGCCTGGCAACAAGACCTTCGCCTACGAGCTGGTCGAGTCTTGGAGCGATGGGGAGTTGCAGGCCCATGGTCACACGCAGACCGGAGGCATGGCCGAGACGTGGCACGTGGTCTTTCCAACGGGGGGTGGCGCGCTGCTGCTCGGCGCCTGGCAGGGCTTTCTGGAGGAGCGATCCGCCGGGCGGCCTGGCGCTGCCCAACGGCCGCGCCTCCATGCGGCCCAGACCGTGGCCTGTGCCCCCCTTGTGGCGGCCTGGGAGGGGCAGCTCGACGAGCCTGTGCCGGTGACGCGCCACCCGTCGGTGTGCGGGGGAATCGTGATCGAGCGCCCGCCGCGGGGGCGGGCGCTGCTGCAGGCCATCCGCGAGAGCGGCGGCTCGGCCGTCGCTTCGGAGGAGGGGGCCATCCTGGCCGAGCGGGACCGACTGGCCCGGCTGGAGGGGATCTACGCCGAGCCCACGTCGGCCGCTGCCCTCGCCGCCCTCGGCCAGCTCTCCACCCGCGGGGTGATCCAGGCGCACGAGATCGTGGTGGTGGCGGTGACCGGCTCCGGCATCAAAGACCCGGGGCCACTGTAGGCCCGGCCGCAGATATCATCCGCTCTGTACGAGCGTGTACGTTCGTGCGGTGAGTGCGCCCCTGGAGCCGATTGGATGGAGGTATGTTATGAACCTTTCTCGCTTCCTCCACGCTCGCGCCGAGGAAGGCCGGCCGGTGCGGGTCGGCTTGATCGGCGCGGGTAAGTTCGGCTCCATGTTCCTGGCCCAGGTGCGCCGCACGCCCGGGATGCACCTGGTGGCGGTGGCGGACATCTCCCGGGAACGGGCGCGGGCGGCGCTGGCCCGCACCGGCTGGGAGCCGGAACGGGTGAGCGCCGGCTCGCCGCAGGAAGCGTTTGCCCGTGGCACGACGTGCGTTGTGGAGGACGCCCTGGCCCTGATTGACACGGACGGGCTGGATGTGGTGGTGGAGGCAACGGGCATCCCGGACGCGGGAGTCCGACACGCCCTGGCCTGCTTCCGCTCCGGGAAGCACGCCGTGCTGGTAAACGTGGAGGCAGACGCCCTGGCTGGTCCGTTGCTGGCGCGGCGGGCGCGCCAGGCGGGGTTGGTCTACTCGTTGGCTTACGGCGACCAGCCGGCCCTGATCTGCGAGCTGGTGGACTGGGCGCGCACCTGCGGCTTCGAAGTGGTCTGCGCCGGCAAGGGCACCAAGTACCTGCCCAGCTACCACCAGTCCACCCCCGAGACGGTGTGGGAGCACTTTGGCTTCACGACAGAGGAAGTGGCCCGCGGGGCCCTCAATGCCAAGATGTTCAACTCCTTCGTGGACGGCACCAAGTCGGCCATCGAGATGGCGGCCGTAGCCAACGCCACCGGGCTCCTCCCGCCGAAGGCCGGCCTGACCTTCCCCCCGGCCGGCAGCGAGTCCCTGGCCGAGGTGCTCCGACCACGATCGGCGGGTGGCGTGCTGGAGCGTGGCGGCAGCGTCGAGGTGGTCTCCAGCCTGGAGCGGGACGGGACGCAGGTAGCGCGTGACCTGCGCTGGGGGGTGTACGTCGTCTTCCGCGCCGGCGGCGAGTACGTCGCGGACTGCTTCCGGCAATACGGGATGGTCACGGACTCCACCGGCGCCTACACGGCGCTCTATCGGCCGTACCACCTGATCGGGTTGGAGGTGGGGGTCAGCGTGGCCTCGGCCGCCCTGCGGCACGAGCCTACCGGGGCGCCGACGGGCTTCGTGGCGGACGTGGTGGCGACGGCGAAGCGGGACCTGGCCCCGGGCCAGGTGCTGGACGGCGAGGGGGGCTATCAGGTGTACGGCAAGCTGATCCCGGCGGCGGACTCGCTCGGTGCCCGCGCGCTACCGATCGGCCTGGCGCACGGAGTCCGCTTGACCCGGCCGGTGGCCGCCGGCCAGGTGCTCGCCTGGACGGACGTGGAGCCGGGGGAAGGGGGTGACGCCGCCCGCGTCCGCCGGGAGATGGAAGCCCTATTCCAGCCGTTCGCCTGAGCAGCCCCGTGCCGTTTTGATCGGATACCTCGGGACACCCCGATGAATACCCTGGCCGGCGAGCCGGACGTGCTCCCCAAGACCGGATAAGATTCCCGATATGATCCAGCAGCCACAAGGGGCCGAGCTCGACGCGCGCACGATCTATGGAGCGGCCGGGGGGGAGGCGACGTTCCACCGCATCGTGGAGCGCTTCTATGCCGGAGTCGCCGGCGACCCGGTGCTACGCCCGCTGTACCCGGAAGACCTGACGGACAGCAAGCGCCACCTGGCCTTGTTCCTGATCCAGTACTTCGGCGGCCCATCGACGTACTCGGCGGAGCGCGGGCACCCCCGGCTGCGCATGCGGCACCTCCCCTTCCCTGTGGGCCAGGGGGAGCGGGACGCCTGGATGCGCCACATGCGCGCCGCCGTGGAGGAGGAGGCCTTGCCGGCCCCGGTGGCTGAGATGCTCCTGGACTACTTCGAGCGGGCGGCCACGTTCTTGATGAATCGCTAGTCCACCTGGGCTGACGTCGCTCGGTAGGTCTCCCGCGTTGGGCAGCTGCCGAAGGATGGCCGCGGAACTGGACGAGCCGTTGCCCTCGCCGGGGGCGTCATCCGCCCCTAGACCATAGCCTTGGACTACGCCCAATGGCTCTCAGAGGCGCGGACGAGGCGCGGCGCCGGGGCAGTGCCGTGGGGCGTTCAGAAATGCACCGAGCCGGTTGCAGAAGCCGAAACGACGAAGGGGAATGAGCCGTGCGCTGCGTGGTCACAGGGGCGGCGGGGTTCATTGGGTCGCACCTGTGCGCGGCCCTGCTGGCGGCGGGACACCAGGTGGCGGGGGTGGACGCCTTCGTCCCCTACTATCCCCGAGCGGTCAAGGAGCGCAACCTGACCCACCTCCGGCGGCAGTCCCACTTCGCCTTCCACGAGCTCGACTTGCGGGCGGACGACCTGGACCCGTTGACGTCGCTCTTGGCGGGGGCAGAGGCTGTCTTCCACCTGGCAGCCATGGGGGGCCTGCTGGCCAGCTGGACGGCCTTTGACGGCTACCTGACCTGCAACGTCCAGGCCACCCAGCGTCTGCTCGAGGCCGTCCGCCGGGCCGGCGGGGTGCGCCGGCTCGTCCACGCCAGCACCTCCAGCGTCTACGGCGACTACGTCACCGGCCCGGAGACGACCACTCCCTGCCCCGTCTCCCCCTACGGCATCACCAAGCTGGCGGCGGAGCACCTGGTGCAGACCTACGACCGCCAGTTCGACGTCCCGGCCACGGTGCTGCGCCTGTTCTCGGTATACGGCCCCCACCAGCGCCCGGATATGGGCTACTACCAGTTCATCGACCGCCTGCTGACGGATCGCCTGATCACCGTCTACGGCGACGGGACGCAGCGCCGGGGCAACACCTACGTCGGGGATATCGTGCGCGCCTTTTTGCTGGCCGACGAGCGGTTCGAGCGCGGCGCGGTCTACAACGTGGGGGGGGCCGAGGAGGTCAGTGCCAACGAGGTGCTGGCCCTGCTGGAGGAGCTCACCGGGCGGCGCGCTCGCGTGGAGTACGGTCCCCACCGCCCGGGGGAGCAGCGACGCGCCCTGGCGGACACCACCCTGGCCCGCGAGCGCCTCGGTTTCATGCCCCGCACCCCCTTGCGCGAGGGTCTCCGGGCGCAGGTGGAGTGGCAGCGCACCCTGGAGGGCACCCCCGCCGATCCGGCTGTCCCCGTCGCCACCCAGGCCGGCGCATCCTGACCCGGCGCCACCCGGGCGCTCTCCCGTAGCTGATCTGCGTTCAGGTCCTCTGCTTCACCGAGGGGAGTTACGCAGCCCCAGACTGGGGGGTGCCCCCGCATCCAGACTTGACCGCGTACGTCCCGTCGCTGAGTGATCTCACCGGGCGGCGCCACCGCGTGCTATTCTGCGTCCCTGGAATGCCCCGGCAGCTGCGGGGGCAGGGCACCAACGGGGCAAGGAGGGGGGCAATCACGCGGATGACCAACGCCAAGCCGTTCATCTCTATTCAGATCGGGGCCATCTCCTTCGTAGACGAAGGGGTGCCGCAAGTGCTGGACGTCCTCCAGGAGCGGGGCGCGGTCAATGCCCTGCTGCTGGCCAATCCCACCTGGACGCGAGGCACCGGGGGGCGCCAGGTCCCCGGCCAGCCGTTCCCCGACCACGGGAAAAGGGAGCCAGACGACTTCCACGGCGGGGCCTACAACCGCCTCCACCCGCAGTACTACGGGAAGACGGCCATCTCCGCCGCGTACGGCCACACCGACCCGGAGATCCCGGCGTCCTTTGACCTGTTCGAGGCCGTGCTCCCAGAGGCAGAGCGGCGGGGCATGCGCAGCTACGCCTGGATGGAGGAGAGCTCCAACTCCCGGTATCTCCATGACGTCCCCAACTTCCGCAAGGCCCTGGAGGTGGACGTGTGGGGCCGGCCAAGTAACAAGCCCTGCTTCAACAACCCTGACTATCGCTACTGGATTCTGGGGCGCATGGAGGACTACGCCCGCTCCTGGCCCCTGGCCGGGATCGTGTGGTGCTCGGAGCGCACGGGCCCCCTGAATCACCTGATCGGTAACCGGGGGCGCTACCGGGCGCGGGACATCGCCTGCTTCTGCGAGCACTGCCAGACCAAGGGACGGGCGCGGGGCTACGACCCGGCGCGGGCGATCGAGGGCTACCGAGCCCTCTACGAGTGGTACGAGCGGGCGATGTACGGCGCAGGGCAACCGGGGTCCCGGGAAAACCGCCCCGCAGACGGCTACTTCGTCACCTTCTGGCGCACGCTCCTGCGCTACCCGGAGATCCTGGCCTGGGAGCAGTTGTGGTCGGACAGCCAGCACCAGCTCTCGCGCGAGATCTACGGCGTGATCAAGGACGCCGACCCCAAGAAAGAAGTGGGCGTCCACGTCTACCACGAGATCTCCTTTAGCCCCTGGTACCGGGCGGAGGAAGACTACGCCGATCTCAAGAAGTACCACGACTGGCTCAAGATCGTGATCTACAACAACTGCGCCGGGCCACGCTTCCACGGCTTTGTCGGCAATCTCTGCCGGGCGCTGTTCGCCGATGCCTCGCCGGCCGAGGTGTACCCGCTGATGCTGCGTCTGCTCAATCTGGAGGAGGCCCCCTACGAGGCGCTCCCCACCGCCGGTTTCTCGGCCGACTACGTGCGCCGGGAGACGGAGCGGGCGGTGCGCGGCGTGAACGACGAGATCCCCATCTACCCCGGGATCGACATTGACATCCCTACCGAGGCCGGGGAAAGCAAGTGCACGCCGCAGGGGGTGCGGGACGCGGTCAAAGGGGCCTTTGCCGGGGGGGCCAAGGGAGTGGTGCTGTCCCGGAAGTACTCGGAGATGCGCCTGGACAACCTGGCCGGCGCCGGCCAGGCGGTGCGGGAGCTGGGCCTGGCGTGAGTTGCTCCAGACAGGCGATGCTCCCAGGCGCCCTCTTGACTTGCGTCGGGATGTCACGTGGAACAGTCTATGCGCCGGCCAAGGACATGCCCCGGGGGGAGAGGCGCGGGTGCGGGTAGAAACAGAGAGACACATGGCTAGGGAGGCACAAGAGCAGCAGCCCTGGTACCGGCGCGTGATGCGCTGGGGGCAGGCAAATATCCGCGAGATCGACGCCCTGCCGGGGCATTACGACGTTGGCTGGTGGGTGGAGCACTGGAGGCGCACCCGCGTCCAGGGCGTCATCGTCAACGCCGGCGGGATCGTCGCCTTTTATCCCAGCGCCTTGGAGCTACACCGGCGCTCCCCTTACCTGGATGACCGCGACCTGTTCGGGGAGGTGACGGCCGCCGCCCGCGAGAACGGGATCGTCGTCGTGGCTCACATGGACAGCAGCCGGGCCAACGAGCGCTTCTACTTCGAGCACCCGGATTGGTTCACCGTGGATGCGGCCGGCCAGCCCTATCTCGCCGGGGACTTCGACGGTCCCTTCTACACCGCCTGCATCAGCGGGCCCTACTACCGCGAGTACCTCCCCAGGGTGCTGCGGGAGATTTGCGAGCGCTACCGGCCGGAAGGCTTCTCGGACAATTCCTGGTCTGGCCTGTCCCGCAGCGCCGGGATTTGTTACTGCCCCAACTACCGGGCCGCGTTCGCCGAGTACTCTGGGGGCCAGGCCCTGCCCCCGGGGCGAGGCGGGGAGACGTCCCTGTACGACGAGTCCGGCGATCGGCGCCGTGACTTCGGCCTGGCCAGCCTGTTTGGGGCCCACGCCGCCGGGGGGACGCTCGCCGCCGCGGGGCGTGAGCCGTCCTACTTCCGCTTTGTCGACCCGCCCGGGGAGCGCCCGCAGCCCCTGGCGCTGGGCCCTACCGGGGCCTTTACTGCCGGCTGGGAAGACACCCTGCATCTCCCCTTCGGGGGTGACCTGACCCTGACGCGGCCCGCCGGGGCCGGCGAGCGCGTCCCCTTGACTTACGTTCCACCCTTCCCGACGCACCCGCCCGAGTTCGCCTACATGAAGATCGAGCGGACGGGTCTCCCTTGCCTGTACTTGCGCCAGGAGCAGAGCGGGCAAGGACGGGTGGCCTACCTGCCGGCCGACGTCGATCGCCTCTACTGGCGCCTCAGCCAACCGGACCACGCCGAGTTGCTGGCCGCGCTTGTGCGCTGGGTGGCCTACGACCACCTGCCGGTGCGCGTCACCGGCCCCGGCCTGGTGGACGTCCATGCCTATACCCAGGCGGGGAGCCCTCCCGGCCCGGACGCCCGGCCAGGAGTCGAGACCGGGGCGCGGGTGATCGTCCATCTGGTGAACCTGACCCATGCCGGGACGTGGAAGGCCCCGGTAGACGAGCTGATCCGCGTCGGCGAGCAGCACGTTGCACTGCGCCTGCCCCAGGGACGGCGGGCCGCCGGGGCGCGCCTGCTCGTCGCCGGCGGCGCCGCCCCCCTGGAGATGGAGGATGACACCGTCATAGCCGTCGTCCCCGGGATAGACGACCACGAGGTGGTGGTCGTCGAGCTGGAAGACTGAGCCCTGCCGGGCACGGGCCCCGCAAGGCCGGAGTGAGCGCCGGGAGCGAGAGGGGGGAGCGAGAGGATGGAAGAGCGGGTGTTGGGGCGGACGGGGCTGCGGGTCTCGCCCATCGGCCTGGGCGGCTACCCCTTCGGAGGCGTCAACCGGGCGGCCGGCTGGGATCCCTTCACGCCCCAGGGGCAGCGCACGGCCATCGCCACGATTCACCGGGCCATCGAGCGGGGGATCACGTACGTGGACACCGCCCCCGGGTACGGCGAGGGGACGAGCGAGTCGCTCTTCGGTCAGGCCCTGTCCCAGGGGGGGTACCGGCAGCGCGTGACGCTGGCCACCAAGTGCCGCTGGAACGGCTCAGCCCAGGACGTCTTGGACAGCGCGGGGGCCAGTCTGCGCCGCTTGCGTACGGACGTGCTCGACGTGCTGCAGCTCCACGGCGGGATGTTCACCCCCGAGGACGTGCACCACATCCTGGAACAGGGCCCCCTGGACGCCCTGCGGCGCCTGCGCCAGGCGGGAACGGTGCGCTTCTTGGGCTTCACCTGCGAGGAGCCCTGGACGGCCCGCCCCCTGATCGCCAGTGGGGCCTTCGACGTCGTGCAGCTGCGCTACAACCTGATCTACCAGGGGGCGGCGCTGCACGCCCTCGACGAGGCCCGTGACCAGGGCATGGGCGTGGCCGTGATGCGCCCCATGACCAGCGGCATCCTGCAGCGCACGTTGCGCTTCCTCAAGCCGGAGTGGCCGGAGGCCGAGGTCTACGAGGTAGCGCTCAAGTACGTCCTGGCGGACTCCCGCGTCCACGTCGCCAACGTGGGGATGCGCTGGCCTCAAGAGGTGGAGCAGAATGTGGCCCTGGTGGAGGCCTTCCGGCCCCCGGAAGACTTCGACGTCGCCGACCTGCCCCGCCTCACGGCCGGAATCTACCGCGCCGCCGACGCCGAAGTCCGTGACCCCAGGAGCCAGCCCGCTGAGTGACCCGCAAGCGCGCTCTATCAACCGGCAGTTGAGGCGGTGGCGCCAGCGTGGAGCGCCCCGCAGCTGAGCGGCCACAACGCAAGAGTGAGAGGAGAGAGCCCATGGCAACGCCGGTAGCGCACGCGGCAGCGGACGCGGTAGCAGGACCGATCGCCCTTCGGGACGCCCCGGCTGGAGGTGGGGCGACGCGCCGCCGGGTAGTGGTCGGGCTGGTGACGATCTGGGGGGCGGGCGGGCAGCTCTCCGGCTGTGGCGGGCGGCGCGGTGCCAGCGGCGGGGAGCTACCCCCACCGGCCGCCGGTCCGATGGAGCTGCGGGTCTCCACCAACACCAGCATCCAGAACATGCCCGGCTGGGAAAAGGCAGCCCAGGGATACGAGCAGAAGTATCCCACGCGAAAGGTGAAGCTGGAGCACGGCACAGGCAACGCCTACACCGAGCGGATGGTCTCGCAACAGGCCGCCGGCGACCCGCCCCCGATCTTCTATACCGCCACCACGGGGGTACACAACTTCGGTCCCAAGGGCGTTTTCACCGACATGATGCCCCTGGTCAAGGCCGACCGTACGATCTCCCTCAAGGACATCCCCGACCGCGCCCTGCGCGGCTACACCTGGGGGGGCACGCTCTACGGGATGCCGGTGATGGCCGACACCCGCTACCTCCACTACAACGTCTCCCTGTTCCAGCCCTACGTCGTCCCCCGTACCTGAGTGAGCCGGCAGTACGCAGCTTGCAGCCTGGCTCTTGGGGAAGGGCAGGTCACACCTGGCGCGCCACGGGTGGCACGCTATGAGTAGCGCGCCATGGGGACGGCTCAGCCGCTGGAACGTCGGGAGCGCACGGCCTCGGCCAGCTGATGAAGAAGGGGCACCGTGGTGTCCCAGCCGATGCAGGCGTCGGTGACGCTCTGGCCGTAGTGCAGGCTGGCCCCGTCCACAAGATCCTGGCGCCCCTCGACGAGAAAGCTTTCCATCAGGACGCCGACGATGCCCCGCTGGCCCTCGGCCACCTGCCTGGCGACCTCGCCCGCCGCCAGGGGCTGACGGCGGTGGTCCTTGGCGCTGTTGCCGTGACTCGTATCGATCATCACCCGCGATGGCAGCCCCGCGGCGCGCAGGGCCGCCAGGGTGCTCTGGATGCTGGCCGGGTCGTAGTTGGGGCCACTCTGCCCGCCGCGCAGGATGACGTGGCAATCGGGATTGCCCCGCGTGGCCACGATCGCGGCCAGCCCCTGCTCGGTGACGCCCAGGAAGCGGTGCGCATGGGTGGCCGCCCGCACGGCGTCGACGGCGATCTGCACGTCCCCATCCGTCCCGTTCTTGAAACCTACCGGCATAGAGAGCCCCGAGGCCAGCTCGCGGTGGACCTGGCTCTCGGTCGTCCGCGCCCCGATAGCCCCCCATGAGACGGCGTCGGCAAAGTACTGCGGCGTGATGGGATCGAGAAACTCACAGCCGGCGGGGAGCCCGCGGGCGGCCAGCTCCAGGAGCAGCTGGCGCGCCAGGCGCAGCCCCTCGTTGATGGCAAAGCTCCCGTCCAGGCGCGGGTCGTTGATCAGCCCCTTCCAGCCCACCGTAGTGCGCGGTTTCTCGAAATAGACGCGCATCACGACGCACAGGTCTCGAGCCAGCTCCCCGGCCTGCTCACGGAGCCGTCCCGCGTAGTCCAGCGCCGCGTCACGGTCGTGGATCGAGCAGGGCCCCACCACCACGATCAGCCGGTCGTCCTGCCCATTGAGGATGTCTGAGATCTCCCGCCGCGCCTGATTCACGGTCACGGATCCCGCTCCGCTCAAGGGCAGGCTCTCCAGGAGCAGCGCCGGCGAGACCAGGGGACGGATGCTCTCGACGCGCAGGTCACGCGTCGGCGCTGACGCAGGCGTAACGTCAGGCACGGCGTCAGACGTCCCCCCTCTGGCCCCGGCAGGGCCGGCGATGGGTGCTCCTTCGGCGGTGAAGCCGGCAGTGCGGGCCTCTTTTTCCAATCGCTCAACGTTCACCGGTCGCTCTACCTTCCCCCGCCCGGCCCCCCCCCTGCGCCGGGCAAACAAAAAGGCAGAGGTTGCAACCTCTGCCTAGACCCGGTGTCGGCGCCCCGGCCATGGCCGGGACGTACCCTTACACCGGGCGTCTAAAGTAGGCGTACCGGTACCAGGGAGCCGCGCCGCACGGGGCAACGCCCGCAGCCGTCTTGTTCCTGGAATCGGCGCCTATCACAAGGCGGAGTGTAAAGCCGGCGGGCGACGAAAGTCAAACCGGGCTCCCGATGCATAGATATGGAGATGGAGATGGATCGCTGCCTCGATTTCTAACCCGGCAACGAGACTTCAACCTGGTACGGGGTGATCGCCGGTGATCTGGAGACCCCCGTTGCCGTGCTGGCGGCGGCCACATCTTCGGGCTCCCGCTGGCACGTCTCGCGATCCAGGCACCGGCCAGTAAAGGTCGCCACCGGGGCGTCCGCACCCTAGCGAGGGCACGGCGCCCGCCGGCGCTCAAAGCACCTGGAAGAGTTCGATCGTCTCTCCGCTCGGCCCCAGGAAAAAGGCGATGGTAGCGCGTAAGGTGCTGAGGGCGACGTCTGTTGGCTCCACCGTCACTTTATACCCGGCCTGCCTAATGTGCTCGATCGACGCCCGAGCGTCGCATGTGGCCAGGGCCACATGCGTGAACGGATCGTGTGGCGCTGCTTCGCCCACCTTGGGGGTCTTCTCGGTGGGCTGGAACAGCTCCATGTGGCTGCCGTCTCCCATGTCCAGCAAGACGACCTTACGTTCGGGCGTGCCGAACTCGGCCGCGACGGACATGCCCAGCACCTCTCGGTACAGGCGTAGCGATGCCTCCCAGTCGCGGGTCTGCAGGGCGACGTGGTGCATTCCACACCCGGCGATGACGCGATTCTTGCTGCCGATGGGCATAAGACTCCCCTCCTCCGGGCCCCAGGGCGAGTGAGGCGGGCGGACAGAGTGTAGGGCATGGCGACCGTGAGGCGCTTCACGGCCCCTGGGCGGGGCCGATCCGCACGGACGCCGAGGGCCGCGGGATGCTGACGCCGGCGGTCACGCCGTTACGGGAGGTGCTGCCGGCGGCGGGCAAAGGGCGGTGGCGCGTCTGCGCTACGGACCGACGCCTCGGCTCCTCAAAGTGGCCACGTCTTCGGGCTCCCGCTGGCACGTCTCGCGATCCAGGCACTGGGCAATAGGTCCGGCCAGGCTTCGTATAATCTCCCGCAGACGGCCCGAGGTGAGACCGGGCTGCGGTGCGTGCGCCGTTTGTCCAGACACGCCGGCGGCGCACGCACTGCAGCCCCAGAGCTCGCAGCCCTAGAACTGGTGAGAAAGCGCTCCATCGTGCCACCGGCCGGGCAGTACGGCGTGCCGATGTCGTGCGGTGCTGGTGCCCCGCCGAGCAAGAAAGCCTCAAAGCCTTAAGCCTCAAGGAGATATCGACAGCGATGGCAACGGCCGCGCCCGAGAAGACGACCGCCCAGGGGGCGGGGACGAAGTGGGTCTGGCTCTTCCGCGAGGGGAACGCCACGATGCGCGACCTCCTCGGCGGCAAGGGGGCCGGCCTGGCGGAGATGACCAACGCCGGGCTACCCGTCCCCCCCGGCTTCACCATCACGACGGACGCCTGTAACGCCTACTACCGCAACGGCAAGCAGTTCCCGGACGGGCTGTGGGACCAGGCCATGTCCGCGCTCCAGGACGTGGAGGGGGCGGCGGGCAAGCGCCTCGGCGACCCCGGCAATCCGCTGCTGGTCTCAGTCCGCTCCGGCGCCAAGTTCTCTATGCCGGGAATGATGGACACCATCCTCAACCTGGGGCTCAACGACACCACGGTGGAAGGCATGGTGGCCAACACGAGCAACCCCCGCTTTGCCTACGACTCCTACCGGCGCTTCATCCAGATGTACGGCAACGTCGTGCTGAACATCGACAAGGACGCCTTTGAGCACGCCCTGGCGCAGCAGAAGGAAAAGGCCGGGGTGCAGGGCGATACGGAGCTCTCCGCCGACGACCTCAAGGCGGTGATCGCCGCGTACAAGGCCATCGTCAAGCGCGAGACGGGTCAGGACTTCCCCACCGATCCCCAGGCCCAGCTACGGGGCGCCGTGGAGGCTGTTTTCGCCTCCTGGAACAACGATCGCGCCATTGTCTACCGCCGGCGGGAAAAGATCTCCGATGACCTGGGCACGGCGGTGAACGTGCAGACCATGGTCTTCGGGAACATGGGCCCGGACAGCGGCACCGGCGTGGCCTTTACGCGCAATCCCTCCACCGGCGCCAAGGAGCTGTTCGGCGATTATCTAAAGAACGCTCAGGGTGAGGACGTCGTGGCCGGGATCCGCACCCCCAGCCACATCAGCGAGATGCGGGACGACCCTAACCTCCCCGGGGTCTACGACGAGTTCGTGCGCTACGCCCAGCGCCTGGAGCGACACTACAAGGACATGCAGGACCTCGAGTTCACCATCGAGCGAGGCAAGCTGTACATGCTTCAGACGCGCTCCGGCAAGCGCACCGGGGGCGCGGCTGTAAAGATCGCCGTAGACCTGGTCAACGAAGGGATCATCGACCAGAAGACGGCCGTGCAGCGCGTCCCTCCGGGAGACCTGGTGCAGCTCCTCTACCCGGTGATCGATCCCAACTCGGGGGCCAAGCCGGTGGCCACCGGCACCAGGGCCGGTCCCGGCGCCGCCATCGGCATGGTCACGTTCACCGCCGAACGGGCCGAGGAGCTCGGCAAGGCCGGTGAGAAGGTCATCCTGGTGCGCCGGGAGACCTCTCCTGAAGACCTGCGGGGCATGATCGAGGCCCAGGGCATCCTCACTTCCACCGGGGGCCCTACCTCCCACGCCGCCGTCGTCGCCCGGGGGATGGGCAAGAGCTGCATCGTCGGCGCCAAGGATGTCGTCATCCTCCCGGACGAGAGCGCTTTTACCGTCAACGGCCAGACCGTGCGGGAGGGGGAGTGGATCACCCTGGACGGCACTACCGGGAGCATCTACATCGGCCAGGTGCCCACCGTGGAGCCGGAGCTGGGGGCAGACTTCCATACCGTGATGCAGTGGGCCGACCAGTTCCGCACCACCGGCGTGCGGGCCAACGCCGATGTCCCGCGTGACGCCACCAAGGCCCGCGAGTTCGGCGCCGAGGGAATTGGGCTGTGCCGCACGGAGCACATGTTCTTTGACGATCCGAGCAAGCCCCAGGAGGAGCGCACCCGCACCATGCGCGAGATGATCCTGGCGGACACCGAGACGGCCCGCCGGGCGGCCCTGGAGCGGCTCCTCCCCTTCCAGCAGGGCGACTTCGAGGGCCTGTTCCGGGCCATGGACGGCTTCCCGGTCACCATCCGCACCCTCGACCCGCCCTTGCACGAGTTCCTCCCCCGCGAGGAGGAGCAGATCGCGGAGCTGGCCCAGATCACCGGGCGCACCGTGGAGCAGGTCCGCTCCCGTATCGAGGCCCTGCACGAGCAGAACCCCATGTTGGGCTTCCGGGGCTGCCGCCTGGGTATCCAGTACCCGGAGATCACGGAGATGCAGGTGCGGGCTATCTTCCGCGCCGCGGTGGCCGTGTCCAAGGACGGCGTCAAGGTGCACCCGGAGATCATGATCCCGCTGGTCAGCGACGTGAACGAGCTCAAGCTCCAGGAGGAGATCGTCCGGCGGGTGGCCAAGGAAGAGCTAGAGGGGGTCGGGGCAGACGTCCCCTACCAGGTGGGGACGATGATCGAGCTGCCCCGAGCGGCCCTGCTGGCGAACACCATCGCCGAGGTGGCGGAGTTCTTTTCCTTTGGTACCAACGACCTGACGCAGACCACCTTTGGCCTATCGCGTGACGACTCCGGGCGCTTCCTGCCCATGTACGTCGAGCAGAAGATCCTGAAGGACGACCCCTTCCAGACCCTCGACCGGGAAGGGGTCGGGCAGCTGGTCAAGCTGGGTACCGAGCGGGGGCGCAGCGCCCGGCCCGACCTCAAGGTAGGGATCTGCGGCGAGCATGGCGGTGACCCCTCGTCGGTGGAGTTCTGCCACCAGGTGGGGCTGAACTACGTCTCTTGCTCCCCCTTCCGCGTCCCCATTGCCCGCCTGGCCGCCGCCCAGGCGGCCCTGGCCACCGGCGACCGCGACCGCTAGGGGCTCTCGCAGCTCTCCCCCTCATTCCGCGCGACGCCCCACCAACCTAGCGGGGGACAGATGCACCCCGCCGGCAGACCCCCTTTTCGCTCCTCGGAAAGGGGGTCTGTGTGCCGGGGGCGCAGACAGCGCCGCGCACACCCGGCAACCAAGGTGCGGGGCGGCCCGTCCAAAGAGCCAGAGCGCCGGAGCGCCAGGGGACCGGAAAGCAGGGCGATGGCCGACCCGATCATCGACGAGATAAAGCAGCGCATCGACATCGCCGATCTCATCTCCGGCGTGGTGCAGCTGAAAAAGGCCGGCCGGGGCTTCAAGGGCCTGTGCCCCTTCCACCAGGAGAAGTCGCCGTCCTTCCACGTCTATCCCGAGCAGGGGACCTACCACTGCTACGGCTGTGGCAAGGGGGGGGACGCCTTTTCCTGGCTACAAGAGACGGAGCACCTCGACTTCGGCGAGGCCCTGCGCCGGCTGGCCGATCGCGCCGGGGTGCGCCTGCCGGAGCGGACGACCACCCGACCTGACCCCCAAGTCCAGGCCTCGGTCGACGTCCTGACCGAGGCGGCGAAGTGGTTCCACGACCAGCTCCTGCGGTCTCCGGAGGCCGGCCCCGCGCGCGACTACCTACAGCGGCGGGGGGTGCAGGGTGAGACGGTGGAGCGCTTCGGGCTAGGGTGGGCCCCGGATCGCTGGGACGCGCTCACCGAGTACTTGCGCCGGCGAGACTTTGCCGTGGAGCAGATCGAGGCTGCCGGACTGGCGATACAGGGAGAGCGCGGGCTCCACGACCGCTTCCGCGCCCGGGTGATGTTCCCCATCCGCGACCCCGATGGCAAGGTCAGCGGCTTCGGCGGCCGGACACTGGGAGACGGCCAGCCCAAGTACCTCAACTCCCCTCAGACGGCGACGTTCGACAAGAGCGCCACGCTCTATGCCCTCGACCTGGCCAAGGCCGGGATCCGCAAGGCCGGCTACGCCGTGATCGTCGAGGGCTATATGGACGTCGTGCTGCCCCACCAGGCGGGGTTCGCCAACGTCGTCGCCTCCCTGGGCACGGCCCTCACGGAGCGCCAGATCGAGCTCCTGCGCCGCTACACGGGGACGATCGTCCTAGCCCTGGACGCCGACGCCGCCGGCCAGGCGGCGACGCTGCGGGGGCTAGAGGTCGCCCGTCAAGCCTTGGCGGCGCAGCGCCGCCCAGTACCCGGACGGGCGACTCGCACGGGGTATCTCTCACTCTCCTCCGGACAGGTCAAGATCGCCGTCTTACAAGGGGGTAAAGACCCGGACGAGATCGTGCGCGAAGACCCGCAGGGATGGCAACGGCTGGTGGAGGCCGCCGTCCCGATGATGGACCACAAGGTGGAAGTGGAGCTCGGCCGGGTCGACCCCCAGGATCCCCAGAGCAAGATTGCCGCCGTGCAAGAGCTGGCCCGCTTCCTCGTGCAGGTCCCAGACCCGATCGAGTGGGGCCATTACATCGACCGCATCGCCCAGCGCCTGCGCCTCGACCTGCGGGCCGTGCGGGACGAAGTAGATCGCGCCTCCCGCGCCCTGCGCGACGAGCAGCGCCGGCAGCAGCAGAGGCAGCAGGCCAGCGCCCGACCCCCGGCCGGCGGCACCCAGGGGCCCGCTGTGAGCGGACCGCCGGCGGGCCCCCCGGGGGGACAGGAAACCTCCGCCGGACCGTCCCCGCCACGCCCTCTAGAGCCTGGCGCGGCGCCCGGCGCACAGCGCGGCAGCGCCCCCGCCTTCCCCGATGCCCCCGGCCGCACGGTACAACGGAACGGCGCCACATCAGATATCAGCGCCCCTGACCGCACGGTACAGCCGGGCGCGGCCACACCAGAAAGGGACGACCGGCAGACCGCTGCGGCAGAGTCAGCGTCGCACCAGACGCCGGCATCCCCATCCAGGCCGTCCGGCTGGGTCAGCGCCGGGCCAGACGCGGATATGTCTGTCCGAGTGGCGCAGCACCAACCTGCCGGAGGCATCGACCCGCCGGCGCGGGGGGAGGGACCGGGGGACGTCACCGAGGAGCACCTCGTCTCCTTGCTGCTCCTTGCCCCGCACCAGGTACGGCGCCTCCCCTCCCGGCTGGCACCCGAGGATTTCCGGCGCCCGGAGTGTCGGGAGCTATACCGCGCCATCCTGGCCTCCATGGAAAGTCAGACCGGGTCAAGTCAGACCGGGTCAGGCCAGATAGGGGAAAGCCAGGCCGGCAGCCAATCCGGCGTGCCGGCGCCGGCCACAGCGAGCGGGGCAGGGGGCCCGCTAGACGCCGACCCCATCGGGAACCGATTGGACGTTACTCTCCAAGGCTACTATGATCGTGTGCGGGGGCAGGCACGGCGGGAGCCCTACCACACCGAGGCCCAGTTGGAGTCCGCCGTCGTGGGACTTGTCCGGCGCATCCGGGAGCGGAATCTCCGTGAAGAGCTGCGGGAGGCACAGTACCTGCTCCAAGAGACAACGGCCGGAGACGAGCGCGCCGCTCTTGAGCGACGCGTGGAGCGCCTGGCGGCGCAGCTCGGACGGGTACAGCTTGAGCGCAGCCGAGCGGCGCTTTATACTCCGCCGCCCACCTAGGGGACAGCGGCCAGCGTGCGCCGAGGAGACTGCCTTTCCAGCGCCTGGCTCGAGCGAGAGGGGCTACCAATGACCTGCAGCGTGGCAATAGACGCGGCGCACGCGTGAGAGACCGCCGTCACCAGTGGCGCACACGGATGAGATCCTCCTGCGTGAGGCTAAACCGCAAGGGCAGCAATCGTGAGCGTTGAGCCAGTCCCGACGACGTCTCTCGTGCTCGAGAAGCTGGACGCGCAGGACCCCCGCGTCATACGCCTCCTCGAGCGCGGGCAGCGGCAGAAGTACGTGTCCCAGGCCGAGATCGTCAAGGCGTTCCCGGACGCCCAGGACAACGTCGACCTATTCGACCACCTCTATGCCCTGTTGCAGGAGAAGGGCGTCGACGTCGTTCTCGGCAACGAGGGCGCCGCCGAGCTCGAGGCGGTGGCCGCGGACGCGCCGAGCGACGAGGAGATGGCCCAGGCCCTCAAGGACCTGGAGAACAGCTCTCTCGACGACCCGGTGCGGATGTATCTCCGCGAGATCGGCAAGGTCAAGCTCCTGACCGGCGCCCAGGAGGTGACCATCGCCAAGCGCATGGAGCTCGGTCTCCAGCGCGACAATGACCTCAAGGGGCAAGGCCAGACCCCCGAGGAGCGCCAGCTCGACCGCGTGATCATGGACGGCGAGCGCGCCCGGCGCGAGCTGATCGAGGCCAACCTCCGCCTCGTGGTCAGCGTCGCCAAGCGCTACGCCGGGCGGGGCATGTCCCTGCTCGACCTGATCCAGGAAGGGAACATCGGCCTCATCCGCGCCGTGGAGAAGTTCGACTACACCAAGGGCTATAAGTTCTCCACCTACGCCACCTGGTGGATCCGGCAAGCCATCACCCGATCGATCGCCGACCAGGCGCGGACGATCCGCATCCCGGTGCACATGGTGGAGACGATGCACAAGCTGATCCGCATCTCCCGCCGCCTCCTGCAGGAGAAAGGGCGGGACGCCACGGTGGAGGAGATCAGCCTGGAGATCGGCCTTTCCCCGGAGAAGGTGCGGGAGATCCAGAAGATCCAGCCCGATCCAGTCTCCTTGGAGACGCCCGTTGGCGACGAAGACGACAGCACCCTGGGGGAATTCATCGCCGACGTGGAGGCCCTGGCCCCGGCAGACTACGCCTCCCAGGAGCTCCTGCGCGAGCAGGTAGAGAGCGTCCTGGGCAGCCTCTCGGAACGGGAGCGGGATGTGCTCCGCCTCCGCTTCGGTCTCGCCGATGGGCGCAACCGCACCCTGGAAGAGGTGGGCAAGGAGTTCAACGTCACCCGCGAGCGCATCCGCCAGATCGAGGCCAAGGCCTTGCGCAAGCTGCGCCACCCTTCCCGTAGCCGCAAGCTGAAGGACTACCTGGACTGATCCCCAGGCCCCCCGCCGGTACTGCCCCCTCAGGGGCGTCGGGCGCCGCACTGCAGCCTCAACCGCCAATACCCGCCGGCGGAGCTCCCTGCCCCGGGCGATCTGTGGAGCGGGGCCGCGCAGCGACTTCTGTGGGTCTGCACTAGCAGCAGTGTGTGGACCCGCCGACGGCACGACGCACAAGCCCCGGGATCCGGCCATACCGGGATGCAGCGCCAGTCACATGCAGCGTGACGCGCTAGGGCGGTGTCCAGGGGGAGGGGCTGCCCCCGGGGGTGGCTGATGGCATGCGTCTCGATGATCTGAACCGGTGAGGACACACGTTATCTACGGTTTGACGCACTAGCACACCCAGAATCCGGTATAATGAAGCCCTGACGGCGCGCTACAGGCTCGTCCAGGTGCGCCAGGGAATGACTTTCCCTGATAGCTCAATGGTAGAGCGTCCGGCTGTTAACCGGTAGGTTCGAGGTTCGAATCCTCGTCAGGGAGCCCCCGTTCCCATCTGGAAAGCCACCCAAACGGGTGGCCTTCTGTGGGCCTCTCAGGGACAGGCAGGGGTAAAACTGGGGTAATCGGGTCCACCGGCCCGTTTCCAACCGCAGTTTCCGCAACCGTCCTCCACCGATATATGGCGCCGCGGGTGGTGCGGGTCGCGATCGGCACCCGTGCCGAGTGCTGTCGTGAGACGCCGGGCCGACCGAGCTGCAGAACCGGTGCCTCGACAGACTCGCTGCGCGTCTGGCACCGATACCCGGCGGCCAGGGTCCCGGCTCGTTCTTCAGTGGCCTGTCGGACCCGCTCCCGTCGGGTTCGGTCCTCTGCGGACGTCAACACGCCTTCCGCCGGAGGACGGCGGGTCGTTGTCCTTTGGGTCCACACCTGCGTCCCCCTCGCGTTGGTAGTACTCGCTCAGTTGCCGGAACGCCGAACCGTGCGTTCGCTTGACGGCATGGGCGTACAACCGAGCGGTGATGGCCGGGTTCGCGTGCCCGAGGATTTGACTCACCTCGGGTAGCGGCACCCCCTCGGCGAGCAAATGCGATCCCGCCGTGTGGCGCATGTCGTGGAGCCGGTATTCCGCCGGCACACGCGCCTTCTTGAGCAGCTTTCGGAAGTCGCGCAGCACATTTCCGCTCAGGAGGGGCGTCCCCCACGGGCTGCAGAAGACGAGCCCGTGGTCGACCCAGCGTTCCCCGGCCCACTCTCGCTCCTGTTCTTGCCAGTCCCGGTGATGCCGGAGCACCTCCACCAGCTCGTCGCTCAGGTCGAGCACGCGTGTCCCGGCCACTGTCTTGGGGTCCTTGACGCGTAGCCGGCGCCCGGCATCCTCGCTGCTTATCAGGCTGCGCCGGAAGACGAGAACGCCCCGCCTCAGGTTGACGTCGACCCATCGAAGGGCCCGCAGCTCGCCCGACCGGCCCCCGAGGAACGGGACGAGCCGCCACAGGGCATACAGCCGGTGCTCCCGGGCCACTTGCCAGAAGCGCCCCAGGTCGGCGGCGTCCATCACGCGCTGCGCAGAGTGCATCGTCTGCTTCGGCGGTTGCACGGCGAGCGCCACGTTGCGCGCGAGCCAACCGTCGTCCACGGCCTGCTGGAGCGCTTGACGTATTGTCAAGTGCACCTCCCGCACGCTCTTTGGCGAGAGATGGCCTTGCGGGGGTTGCAGCCGGGCGTAGTGTTCACGCAGGTGCTCGGCCGTGAGCGCTTGGACGTTCAAGGGTCCCAGAGTGGGCACGAGGTGGAGGGCGACGTTCAGCTCGTGGTTCCGCCAGGTCTTGTCCTCGACCGTTCCCCGCTTGCCGGTCAGCCAGCGCCTGAGGTGCTCGGCAACGTTTGTGCGGTCGGCTCGACCCTCAGCGAGCGTGCCCGCCCGGAACCGCCGACGCAGCTCGTCGAGTTGGCGCAGAACGTCTTCCCTCGTCGCGCCGTGTACGTTGTGCCGCTGGCGATCCAGCATCAGCTGGCCGCGGAAGTAGCCGGGGCGCACCTGCTCGATACTGCCCTCACGGTGACTTCGATGCCGAATGGGCCGGCGGGAGCGCTGCGTGCCAACGACCGGCTCTCGGGTCGGGCGTCCGTCGCGTCGGGCCACGTCTGGGCACCTCCTCTGTCCTAGCGCGACGGCCCGACCTCGATCCCCTTGCCTCGGTCGGCGTCGCGCCGTCACGCTAGCACACGCGTGCCCAGTGCCACCGCGCGGTACGGGTCAACCGGGCGGGAGGCCCCGTTCACCCACGTGGCCTCCACCCGGCGTCGTCACGTTAGGGGCCTGCCCGTCTGTGCTACCGATGTCGATGCCTCGCCTCCCGGTGGGAGTAAGCGCGTCGGCATAAGCAGCTTCAAGCTCGCTCAACCGTCGATGGAGCTCGCTCGCCTGCCGATGCGTCTCCTGGATTTCGGCCAGCCGGCTGTGCTGCCGGAGCAGCCAATCCAGACCGCCGTCGCGCCTCGCGTAGACGGGCGCGGCGTGGATACGCCACTGCCGTCCGAGCCTCGTCGCTGGCAACTCACCAGCCTTGCAAGCCCGCTCGATCGTGTCCTCACTTACCTCGAGCAGCGCCGCGGCCTCCCGGACGGTCAGGAAGACGCGCCTGGGCGTCGCCAAAGCGGTGCGGGCTCGTTGGAGATCGGCGGGCGTCCGGGCTCCGGTTGGTCCAGGTGTGGTTGTCACACTCGATTCTCCTCTCGGTCGTTGTCGGGGCCGTCCGGTGCCATCACGAACGGTAGGCGGTGGAGTTCACTTCCGTCGTGGCCCTTGCGCACGGCGCATGGCCACGGGCAGCGCGACGAGTCGTCCGGCGTTCTCCAGATAGGGCCACCGATCATGAGTTCCTCCCGCCAGAGCCCCGACCGCTGGTCGAAGAAGATCGTCCCGTCCCCGTGCGCCCCTTTCGTCCTGTGTGGATCCTCTGCAGTCTTCGGTGCTGCCTCGGTCATCATGCGCCTCACATCCTTCCCGTCTGTCGCCCGGCGACTAATTGACGAGTGCCACATGCCCGTCCTCGTAGGGCGGCGACGGAGCAACTTGATGTATTTGTACTGTGCCCGACCGGCCGGCGCTCTCTCCCGACTTTCAGCCCGAAGGACCGTCTCTCCTCCTTGCATACGGGCTCCGTCAGGCGGAGCGCCTCCGATCGGCGGCTCGCGCCCGGTCGTCTGGTTGAGGCTCCGCGCCGGCTAGCCAGGCCTCGAGCACCTTCCGGCGCACCATCAGGCGGCAGCCCGGCAGCTTGACCAGAATGGGCAGCTCGTCCAGCGCGGCCAGCCGGTAGGCCACCGTTTTCGACAGGTCGGCGAGCGCCGCGGCCTCGGGCACCGACAGCACCAGGCGTTCAGAAGTGGTGTCCACCTCGGCCTCCACTCATTCGCTCGTGGTGCGCATGGTTCCGGGTAGGGGCCACCGCCGACGGGACGCATCGTCCGGTGCGCGCCAGCTGGGGCCGAGCGGCCCCGGCGGATGGGCGGAGCGGGTGGCGTCCCCACTGTATCGCCACTCCGTCGTCAGCAGCAGCGGCAGCGGCTCGCCGTTCATTGCCGCCGTGCGGGCGTAGTGCGCGATCCGGGTCTCCGCTTGGGTGTCGACAGTGACCAGCAGGACCGCCGGGAAGCCGGCGTAGTCGGCGGCGTAGCGTCCGGTGTCCCGGTAGGCGCAGTAGGCGGCGAGCTTCTGCCGGTAGGCGGCTGCGTCCTGCGTTCCCCGGTCGTATTCTAGGAAGAACCCGTAGCGATGCCTGTCCAGGCGGAGCACCCCGTACCCGTCGGGACGCACGCGCCCCCGGGCGCAGGCGACGGCGTTCCTCCAGACCACCAGCGCAGCCTTGCGCTGGCCGGTCAGGCGGGCTGCTCGGGCGAGAGCAACGAAGAAGCGGTCGGCCCCGCGCGTGTGCGTCAGGTGCCGTACGAGGACGTACCGGGCCCGGCTGAGGCGCGTCCCCGCCCGCTGCGCCGGGCCACCCCCGACGAGTCCGTTGTGCCGCACGGCCCTGGCTACGCTGAGCCCCTGCTGGGCGGCGACGAAGGCCACTCCTTCCGGCGTCAGCTCCGTCAGCCCGGCGGCGACTTCTCCCGCATCGGGGCAGCTGGCCTCCGCCGGATCGAACAGCCGGAGCAAGCCCGCGGCGACGAGGGTGTCACGGCGCCGGCGTGCCGCTGCCGGAACCCATCCCAGCAGGGCGGCGAGGTCGTCGACGGCCAGGAACGGGTGGCGGCCGACGAGGTCCAGGAGCATGCGGTCGGCTGTGCGCAGTCGCACCCCGGCAGCGGCCAGGGTGCTTCCATGGACGATAGCGGTCGGGATGTTCCGACCGAGGCGAGCGGGCGACGGCGCGGTCGGTCGCACGCGCGCCGGCCGCAGTGGGTCGCCGCCCGCGCCGGCTACGCGCGGCGGCTGGACGCCGAGCACCCGCTGCCAGGTGGTGATCCGCACCGGCAGGGGCGCCAGGCCCCGCACGTCGGCCACGTCATCGAGCAGGCGCTGCCAGGCGTCTCCCCGCCGGCGCCCGACCGTGGCGATCACGAGCTCGCGGCCGCCGCGCGGCTGGCCGGGCTGCGCGCACGCCACGCCTTCCCCGCCGCTCCCCTGAGCCGTCGCCCCGCCGGCGTGCCACCTGTGAGCCAGGACGGTCAGCCCGGCCAGGGCCTCCCGGAAGGCCGCGACGGGCGCCGTACCGAGGTCCGGCAGGAGGACGTACGCTGCCGTCGTGGCTCCTTCGTCGGCAGAGCTTCGCCAGCCCAGGAAGGCCCCGGCCGGCAGCGTCACCGTACGGGCGCCACCTGCAGGCCGCACGCCCGCGGTCCCTCCCAAGGCTCCCGGAGTCTGGCGCCCGCGCCAGGGCATCTCCCACCCCAGCAGCTGGGCTGTCCCCTGCCGCTCGCGGGCGAGCCAGGCCAGCAGGGCGTATGCGGCCGCCCGGTGAGCGACGCCCGGGATCATCGCCGGTAGGGGTGCCACCCGGACGGGGCGGTCTGCCCCACACGAGAAGGCGTCGCCGGACATCGTTGCCGGCCCACTGGCTCCGTCGTCCGTCGCCGCGCCGGATGGCGCTGCCAGGGCCACGGCCGCGGCGCCAGCGTCGGTCAGGTACAGCAGCCGTGGCGGGTGGCCGCGGCCGGGCCACGGCAGTGGCCAGAGGGACGGCCGGCAGGTGTCCACCAGCCCGGCCGCGCGCAGCCGGGCGACGTGCGCGTGCACGCGGCTCGCGCTGCGTAGACCGCACAGGGTGGCGACGGCTCCTGTCCACAGCAACGGCAGCCGCGCGAGCAGGAGGAGCGTCCGCCACTCGGCCGGGGAGAGCTGGTGCGCGGTTTCAGCGACGTCGCCCCAGCGTGGGCGCCTCGCTGAGTCTGCCCCCGCATCCCTCCCGAGGAGACCTTCAGCAGGGAATCTCATGGCGCCTCCTCCCCGCTTTCCGGCTCCCGCGCTGCCCACTCCGTCTCTCGCCCGTCCTCCGGTTCACCCAGGAACCACCCGTCTGGCCCGTCACCAGTCGCGCGGTCGGCGCGGCGGTCTCCGTCGTGGGGTGGCGCAGCGACGGGCGCGAGCTCCGAATCCGCCTCCCCCGCCCAGGCCGAGGCCCGCGGCCCCTCGGCCGGAGCGGGTTCCGCGTCGTTGTCCAGGTGGAGGAGCGGGAGCCGGTGGGCGGGTGCGCCGGTCGCTGCGGCCGATGGCTCGAAGTCCTGATCGCGGCGGCGCCGGCTCCGCTGGGACTTGCGGGCCTTACGGCCCCCGTCCGGGGTCGTGCCTGTGCCGCTCGCCGGCGCCGGGTGCTCGACCGGGGGCCGCGGGCCCCCGCCTGGCGCTCGCTGCGCGGGCAGTTCGCCGCCCGCCGGGTCGCGGGGGACGCCGGTGTGCCCATCATCGTTCCGCTCGGCGCGCCCGCGGGCCCGCCACGCGCCCGCACGATACGTGCCAGCCCTTCGGTGATCTCCGCCTCGACGGCGCGCGGTCGCGCCCCCAGCGCTCAGCCGAGCGGGCGGCGAGACTCTCGGCCAGGGCCGGGTCGGTGGGCGGTGGTGGGTCAAGGCGCAGCGAGAAGAGGGGCAGCCGCTCCCCCCGAGAGGAGAGTCGGGCGTAGCAGCGGTGCTCGCCCAGGCCCAGGAGGTCCTCCTCGTCCACCGCGCTGCCCAGCCTTCGCGCACCAGGTAGCGGGCGTCCTCGGCGCTGCAGTGGAAGGCGAACAGGCCATCGAGGTTGGCGAAGACGGCCCGCCTTCAGGGGGCGCGCTGGTGCTGGCGGTCGAGCGCGTCCAGGCGGGCCAGGCTCTGGGTGGCCAGGATCAGGCTGGCGCCGTACTTGGGCGGCTCCGCCAGCAGGGACTCGTAGTCCGCCCCGGGCATGGCGTGGAACTCGTCCACCACCAGGCACACCCGCCGGCGCGACCGGGGGCAGGGCGGCCTGCTCGCCGGTCGCCAGGGCGACCAGGTTGATCAGGGTGGCGCCCACCAGGGCGGCCGTGTCCTCGCCCACGACGCGCTGGCCAGGTCCACGACCACCACCGCCCCGTCGCGCAGCCACGCCTGCGGGTCGATCGTCGACCGCGCCTGCCCGACGACGTGCGCGCGGGCGAAGCTCCCGGCGAAGCGCTGGACCTTGGTCGCCACGGGGTTGATCACCTCGGTCTGCAGCCGGCGGTCGAGGCGCTCGAAGTAGCCGCTCCACCAGGCCCGCACCACGGGGTCGCGCACCAGGGGCAGCACCGACTGGCGCCAGGCCGGGTCGCCGAGCACCGCCGGCACCTGCAGGACGGTGTGCTGCCGGCGTCGGCCGTCCGGGCCGGCGGGCGCAGAGCGCCTGGTTGGCTTCGTACAGGGTGAGCAGGGCGAAGCGGAAGGCGTCCTCCATGCGCGGGCCCCAGAAGGCGTCGAACTCCCGCCGGAAGACCAGCAGGGCGTTGGAGACGGCCTTGTCCCGGCTCCAGCCCAGGCCGACGTCTAAGAGCCTGTGTGTGAAGATCAATTCGGGTCCAATCGGCGGAGCATGAGGTGGGTCATCGCCACGTAGATCCAGGCCTCCTCGCTGGTCGGGTCGGCCTCGTAGTCCTTGCTCAGCCCCCGGTAGCGGCCCAGCCAGCCGAAGGTGCGCTCCACCACCCAGCGGCGCGCTGGACGGCGAAGCCCCGCAAGCCGGGCGGGCGGTGGACGACCTCCACGGTCAGACCGGCGTAGTGGGCGGGCGCGCTGGACCGGGGCGCTGGCGTAGCCGGCGTCGGCCCACAGGTGGCGCAGGCGGGGAAGGCCCCGGGGCGCCAGGGCTCAGCCAGCACGAACTTGGCCCCGTCCCGGTCCTGGACGCTGGCGGGATGCACCACGGCCCGCAGGAGCAGGCCCTGGGTGTCCACCGCCAGGTGGCGCTTGCGCCCGCTCACCTTCTTGTGGGCGTCGTACCCGCGGGGCCCCCCTTTCCGTGGTCTTGACGCTCTGGCTGTCCAGGCAGCCCGCGCTGGGGGCCGGGTCGCGCCCCGACGCGCCCGCGTCTGCCCGCAGCGCGTCGTGGACCCGCTGCCAGGTGCCGTCCCGCCGCCAGCGGCGGAAGTACATATGGACGGTGCCCCACGGCGGGCAGGTCGTGGGGCAGCGCCCGCCAGGTGCAGCCCTCCCGCACCCGGTACAGCACGCCGTTGACCACCTCGCGCACGTCCACCGTGCGCGGGCGCCCGCCGGGCTTCGGGGCGGGCACCAGCGGGGCGAGGCGCGCCACTGCGCCTCGGTCAGGTCGCTCGGGTACGTCTTCCGGGCCATCACCCCGGAGTGTACGCCCGATCATGGCTTTACACACAGGCTCTAATATTGCAGTTCCCTTACACTGAGTGGGACCAGGCTCACCAGGAGGGAAGGGAGATGCGACGGCAGGTGCGCGTGTGCCGATGAGGAGACCGTCGCGCGGGGTGCGCCCGGGTGGTGGAGGACGTGGCGGCCGGGCTGCGGCGCACTCCGGCGGCCGGAGGCGTTTGCCCATGCCCGGGACTATCTCCGTGGCTTACTCGCCGAGGTCGAGCGCAAGAATGGCTGGCAGCTGGCCGAGCAGGCCGGCTACGGCCACCCGCGGGGCATCCAGCGCGTGCTCGACCGCTATCTCTGGGATGCGGACGCCGTGCGCGACGATCTGCGGCGGTACCTCGTCGAGGCACTGGGCGACCCACAGGCGGTGCTCGCGGTGGACGAGACCAGCTTCGTCAAGCAAGGCCGGCATTCGGCCGGGGTGGCCTGGACAGTATTGTGGAACGCTGGGCAAGCGGGCCAACTGTCAGGTGGGGGTCTTCCTGGGCTACGCCAGCCCGAAGGGTACGCTGGGCTCGACCGGGCGCTGTACCTGCCGCAGGAGTGGACCGACGACCGCGTGCGGTGCGCCGGGCCGGCATCCCGGACGCCGTGCCCTTCCGCACCAAGCCCCAGTTGGCGCTGGAGCTCTCCTTGAGCGGGCCTTGGACGGTGGTCCCCGCGGCATGGGTCGTGGCGGACGAGGTCTACGGCAGCGACAGCAAGTTTCGCCGCGCGCTGGAGGCCCGCGGCCAGGCCTACGTCGTGGCCGTGCGCACGAACCAGCCGGTCTCGACCTGGCCCCTATGGTCCGCCGGCCCCGTGGACCGTCGTGGCGGCCGTGGCCGCCGCGCTGACCACCGGGGTAACGACCTGGGAGCGCCACAGTTGTGGCGACGGCGTCCACGGCCCGCGGGTCTACGACTGGGTCTATCGTCCGGTGCGCCCCGCGCTGCACGACGGCTGGGTGCACGCCGTCCTCGTCCGCCGTCACCCCGAACGTCTGGAGGAGGCTGGCCTACTCCCTCGTCTACGCCCCCGACAGCACGCCGCTCGACGAGATCCTCCGGGCGCGGGGGCCCGCTGACCATCGAGGAGACCTTCAAGCTGGCCAAAGGACAGGTCGGGCTCGACCAGTACGAGGTCCGCGCTGGTCGGGCTGGTACCGCCACATCACCCTCGCCCTGCTCGCCCTCGCGGCCCTGACCATCGGGGTCGGGCAAAAAAGGGGACGCCCGGGCGCCTGCGCCCCCTGCCCGCTCTACATCCCGATCACGGTCCCCGAGCCTCCGCCGGCTCCTCGTCCGCTTCCTCTGGCGCCTCACCCGGCCCCCACCCACCCTCGCCGAGGTCGTCGCCTGGTCCCGTTGGCGCGCGCCACCAGAAGATCGCCCAAACCAGCCACCGCCGGCGTCGCTTGAAGCACTACGGGGAACTGTAATACTAAGAGATTGAGTCCGAACGGGCGCGCCGCGTCGGCCAGGCTCAGGGCGACGGCGTCGTCTGGCGGGCCGGCGGGACGAGTCCCAGCACGGTGCGGGCGAGGTCACGGTGCGGGTCGACGAGGACGAGCGCCGGGGCTCGCCCGGCGCGTGCGCCGCCATGAGGTGCCCCGCGAGGCGCGCCAGCAGCGACGACTTGCCCCGCCGGGTCTTGGCCACGAGCAGGGAGGTGCCGGCGCAGGAGGTCGTCTGGCAGCGCCACCGGCACCGCACGGCCCAGGTGCTCGCAGGCGCCCACGGGGCAGCCGCGCGCCGGGTCGACGTCCGCCGGCAGGGGCAGGCGCTGGCGGGCCGCCGTGCGCTCGACCAGGGGGGCGTCGGCCCCCGCCTGGGGCAGGTGCCACAGCCCGGCCAGCTCTCGCGCACGTTGAGCAGCCCGGTGCGCCCGCGCCGAGTGGCCGCAGCGCACACAGCGCGTCGGGCTCGCGCGGCGGCAGGGACAGGCCGCCGGGGGCGCAGGCCGTTGCCGGCGGGCCAGGTCGAACTCGCGGTAGGTGCCGGCGAGCGCCCGCAGCCGGGTCTCTACGTCGGCCGCCGGCGTCTCGGCCGGGGCGAAGACGGCCAGGCGAGCCCTGGGCGGTGAAGGCGGGCGGGGCGAGCTTCTGCGCCACCAGGCGCATGTCGTAGACGGGACGGGCCATCAGGCGCCGCACGAGCAACACAAGTGCGAGCAGGGCCGCCGCGCCGCCTGCCACCCGGGGACGCCAGCAGCAGGGCCAGCTTCGGGCCAGCGTCCGGCGAGCCACAGCCGTCGGCCGTGCAGGGCGACCGCCCCCGCGCCCATGAGGACGGCCATGGCCACCATGCCCGCCTGCGAGGTGCCGGTACCCCCGCCGGCGGCCGCGGGCGCTCCCCCGCCAGGGGTGCTCGACGGACAGGCGGAGGTACGGCCGCGCCCAGTCGTCGGGGGCGGGACGCAGCACGAGCCTGCGCCAGGGCCCGCCAGCCGTCCGGCACGGCGCCCAGCGCGCCGAGGAGCCCCAGCACGGGGTCGGCCTGGGCGCGTGCGGCGCCCGGTCGGCGGGCGACGTCCGCCTCGACAGCCGTCCTCAGGGGCAGGTAGGTCGGGGCGCGGAGCACCAGGGCGCAGGCGCGGCGCGCTCGCCGGGAGCGCGGGCGCGCCGGGTCGAGCCCCGGCACCGATCGTGTGTCGAGCCTGGCGCAGGCCAGCCTGGGGGTAGGCGACGCCAAGCTGCTCGCGCAGGTGGCCGGCCATCCGGGGACTCCCGGTGCGGGCGAGGAACCAGCGCTGGCGGTCGCTGGCGGCCATCTCCAGGGAGAACGACTCCTCGAGCGCGATGGAGGCCAGCAGGTTCTCGGTGGGGGTGAGCACGGCGGCGTTCGTGCGGGGCGTGACGAGCTCCAGTAGCTCCTGCCCGTGATCGGCCGGATGGGCGGGCGGCCCGTCCGAGTGCCACCATGGCCAGCGCCACGACGGCGCTGAAGTCGTCAGCGTCATCGTTGCCTCCTCTCGCTCCCGGCAAGGACAGGTACGCCGTCGCGCCGATCGCCGCCGGCGACCGGCGCCACATCGCCGTGGAGCGGGCGGGCGGCGACCTCTGCCGGCGCGGTCGTGACCAGGCTCGTGCTCGGCGCGCTGGCCTCGATCTGCAGGGCGACGCGGCTGCCACGGGCGCAGAGCAGCCCCTCGCCCTTCCCGGCGGCCAGGAGGAACTGGCGCTCCTCGGCGGTGAGGCCGAACAGCTCCACCAGCCGGTCGACCGTCGCCCCGTCCTGCTTCAGCAGCAGCGTGACGGCGGCGTTGGCCAGCACCGCCCGCCCGGCGTCCGAGCCGGTGAAGTCGGTCACCGACTGGGAGATGGTCACCAGGCCCAGGTAGTACTTGCGGGCGCGGTGGGCCAGGCCGGCGAGGAAGGCCCCACTCCTCGCGGTACTGGAGGAGGCTCCAGGCCTCGTCCACCACCAGCAGGCGGGGGCGCCGGGCGCGCGCACCTGGGCCCAGACGAAGGTGGTGATGACGTGGATGGCCAGGGGCGCCTCCGGCTCCAGGCGCTGGATGTTGAAGACGACGAAGGGGCGATCCAGGGCGACGGTGGTGGGACCGGCGAAGAGCCCGGCGAGCGAGCCCTCGACGTAGCGGTGCAGGCGGGCGACCAGCCCGGCCGCCGTGGCGTCGCCCCCGGCGGCCCCCTCCTGGAGCACGGTGTAGAGGTGGCGCAGGAGGGTTCTGTTGCCGTGGAGTGGGCACGTACACTGAGGCGCCTCCAGTGCAGACGAAAGGGAGCAGTCATGGCGTGCGTGCGGTGCGCAACACGGGGGCGCGCGGGACGGGCACACCCGGCTGGGCGGGCAGCGCTGGCGCTGTGACGCCTGCCGGCGACGCTTCACCGCCCGCTCAGCAAGCGCCTTCTCACGGCATCGGCTGCCGGACGACGTGATCGCGCTGGCCGTGCGCTGGTACGCCCGCTTCCGGCTGAGTTACGCCGATGTCGCTGAGTGGCTGGCGGAGCGTGGCTTCGTGGTGGACCGGACGGCGATCTACCGCTGGGTGCATCGGTTCCTGCCCCTCTTTGGCGCGGGCGCTCCGCCGGCATCGGACGCGCGTCCGGAAGAAGTGGCGCGTGGACGAGACCTACTCGTGCTTTCCAGGGGAAGCACGCCTACATCTATCGCGCCATCGATGAGGACGGGCAGGTGGTGGACGCCTACTTCTCGGAGCGCGCAACGCGCGGCGCGCGCAGGCCTTCTTCGAGCGGGCCATGGTGGAGACCGAGGTCACTCCCGTGCGGGTGACGACGGACAAGGCGAAGTGCTACCCGCCAGCCCTGCGGGCGGTGCTGCCGGGCGTGGAGCACCGCCGCTCGAAGTACCTCAACAACGGCCTGGAGCGCGATCACTCGCACCTGAAGCAGCGGCTGTACCCGATGCGCGGCTTCAAACGCGGAGCCTCGGCGGACACGCTGGCGCGAGGGCACGCCCTCGTCCGCAATCTTCGGGGCGGCTTCTCGTCCTTGACCGCCCGGCGGCCGCCGAACCTGCGCCTCGCCACCGCCTGGGCCGCGCTGACGCAGGCGATCTAGCGCCGCTGGCCGCCTTCCACCACCCTCACCTCAGACGCGCACGCGCCTGCGCCGCCTGCCCACTCAGCCGCAACGGAACCGCGCACCCGCCCGGCGCTGGAGGCCTCCAGTGGGGCGACGCCGGCGTAGGCGGCGAGTTGGGCATCGGTGCGGAACCGGCGGCCCGGCCCGAGGATGCCCGCGAGTGCCCCGGCCGTCGAGGCTGACGCCACACACGCCGGTCAGGAGGGGAGAAGTGCGCCCGGGCGCGCTGCCGAATCTGCCTGGCCAGGTCCTCGGCCTGGGCCAGCGCCAGCGCAGTCGCTGCGCCAGGCGCCGCACGGCGGCGGCGCGCTCCTCGTCCAGCGGGCGGGGGCTGGGGGTGGTGTACTGGGCCAGCGCCGCGACGCCGGCGGGCGTGCGGAGCGCGGGGCGGTGCGCCCGGTACTCCGGATCGACCTGCAGGAGCAGTTGGTGGAGTTGGTTGCGGAGCCGGGTGGCCTCGGCGACGGCCCCGTCTCGCTCGGTGACCAGCAACTCGAGCACCGCCGTCTCGTCGTCGGCGCCCACCCGCGGGAGCGTGGCCGCCTCGCGCAGGACCAGCGCCGCCACCGCTTGGGCGTCGAGCGCATCGGTCTTGCCCGGGCGGCGGGCGCTCCGGCGCCCCTGGGCCGTCCAGCGGGGGTTGACCTCGTACACCGCCTCGCCGGCGTCCACCAGGTGCTGGGCCAGGCCCCGCCCGTAGTTCCACGCCCCTTCGATGCCCCACTGCCGTGGCCCGCCCAACCCGACCGCCCAGGCGTGCAGCGCGCCCACCCCTCCCGGCTGTTGGGCCCGCGCCAGTGGCCAAGCGCCTGCCCGGCGTCGTCCAGGGCGACGGCGGCATGGACCTGCTTGTGGGCATCCACCCCGATCGTGACCATCATGTCCTCCCGTGCGCTCCGCGTGCTGCGAGCACCGCTCCAGGAGCGACCGGTCTCTCTCGGGTCGCCGGCGGGGGTGGCGGGCGCCCGCGGGCGCCCGCCACCCCCGCCGCGGACCGGCTCCTCTGAGGTCACCCTGCGAGCGCAGCGGGGGGACGACCGGGCAATCCCCGGGCACGAGGCCAGACAAGTTGTGGGTCAGTCCACCCCGCCGTGCTCGCTTCAACAATAGAGAGAGACAAGTTGCGCAGCCTCACGCTGTAGGATCTGGTGGTGTCTGCCTCCACCGCTGCTCCGACCTGTGATCGTGCCCCGCTGTATCGTGGCTATCGGTTTCCCGCGGCGATCATCAGCCACGCGGTGTGGCTGTACTACCGGTTCGCCCTGAGTCACCGGGACGTGGAGGAGCCTGCTGGCGGAACGGGGCGTGCAGGTCAGCGACGAGGCCATCCGACTCTGGTGCCGGCGGTTCGGGCCGATCTTCGCCGGCACGCTCCGGCGCTGGCGGTCCCGGGCAGCCGACAAGTGGCACTGTGAGAATGGGGATGCCTGTGGCGCGGGCATGACCCCAAGTGGCATTGGCTCTCGGCAGTCGCCAGGATGCCCTGTCCCTCGATTTGTCTGCCGCCGCTGGCGGCGCCCGCTGGATCGCGTTGCCCGCTGGCCCGATCAGAAGCCTGTCCGCCCTCGCGGCCTGAGGGTGTGACCCGTCACAGTCCTGCCGCGCGGCGGCCTGCGGGAGGCGGGGAGCGGTGGCTCCTGCGCCAGGCTGCAGTGTGGGCGCTCGGCGTTGTAGAACGCCACGTCCTCCGCGAGCACGGTGCGCAGGTGCCGCTCGTTGCGGATGAGCAGGTGGTCGAGGCACTCGTTGCGCAGGGTCCGCACGACGCGCTCAGCGATGGCGTTCGTCTTCGGGGCGCGGAACGGGGTCAGCAGCGTCTGGATCCCCAGGGCCTCAGCACGGGAGGCGAAGTCGCCGCCGTAGACGCGGTCGCGATCCCGGATGAGGTACTTCGGGTGGCGCCCCCACGGCGTCGCCTCAACGAGCTGCCGCCACACCCAGGCCGCGGTGGGAGGCGCCGTTACCTGCACATGGACCAGGTTCCGGCGCCCATGGGAGATGAAGAAGAGCACACAGATCGTGCGGAACGTGAGCGTCTGCACCGTCAGGAGATCCGCGGCCCAGATCGCGTGGGCGTGGTTCCGCAGAAAGGTGGCCCAGGTTTGGCTCGGCGGCCGCGGCGCAGGACGCCACCGGTAGCGGCGGATGGAGGCGTTGCCCTCGACGATGCCGAGCTTGAACAGTTCGCCCCGAATGCGCTCAGTGCCCCCCAGTCGGTTCTCTTCCGAGAGGCGACGGATCAGGTCCCGCACCTCCTGCGTCAGCCGTGGCCGTCCGGTCGGCCGCCGGGAGCGCCACCACCAGACGAGGCGCCAGCCCCGCCGGTGCCAGCGCAGGACCGTCTCCGGCTGCACCAGCACGAGATGGCGTCGCCCGTTGGTCACGAGGCGTCGCGCCACGGTCCAGAAGAGCCGGTCGCCTGGTCGGACCCGCGGGTGTGGGTGGGCGCGCAGGGCGACGGTGAGTTGCTGCCGCAAGAGCCGGTGCTCGAGCACCAGCGCGTGACGGCGACGGAACGTGGCGTGCAAGGCGCCAATGAGGAGCAACACCCAATGCAGCATGGCGCCATGATCGCGCATGGCGCTGACCGCCCCCCGTACGGAGTTCTTGCGCGCTGCAAGTGTTAGCCGTGCCGACCCTCATCGGCGGCGCGCCGCGCGGCCGGCGATGCGAGATGGACGGGGGTTTGCCCTCCCATAAGGTTATTCGTGGCCCGAAGGGGCAAGTGGCCACCGTTCAGTCACCAGGCCCGCTCGCACATGGCGAGCAGGTCGGCCTCAGTTGCGGGGCCTGGGTTCTGCGACTGCTCCGTCCGCAGCGCCTCGGCGGCGATCCGGGGCAGCGCTTCCCGTGGGACCCCTACCTCGCGTAGGCGGGCCGGCGCGCCCACCGTCTCGCGCAGCCGCGCCAGCGCGTCGATCACCCGCGCTGCCACGGCGGCGGGGTCGGAGCCGGGCGGGCCCGCCGGGTCGCCCAGCAGGGAGCCGACCTCCGCCAGCAGCCCCCGCAGCGCTGGCGCGTGGTGGGCGAGGACAACGGGCAGCAGCACGGCGTTGGTGAGGCCGTGGACGGTGTCAAAGAAGGCGCCCACCGCGCGGGAGATGGCATGCACCTGGCCGGTGCGGCCGAGCATCGAGCGCCCGGCAATGTTCGCGGCGTACAGCATCGTCTCCATCGTCGGCCCCCGGTCCGCGCCGGGCGTCCGCGCGGCGTGCCAGGCGGCCGGGAGCGCGACGGCGATGGTGCGAATGGCCTGAGCCGAGAAGGCCCGCGTGAACAGCGAGGCGCGGGGCGAGACGTAGCTCTCCGTGGCGTGGGAAAGGGCGTCGAGGCCGCTGGCGGCGAGCACCGGCGCCGGCAGATCGACGACCAACGCCGGGTCGAGCACCGCGAGCGCAGGCTGGCAGTTGCCGATGCCATTCTTGCTCGCCCCGCCGTTCCCACTGCCTCCGCCGCCCTGGTCGCCGACATCGAACGTTAGCACCGCCCCGCCGGAGACCTCCGAGCCGGTGCCGGTCGTGGTGGGGAGCGCGTACAGCGGCAGGCCCGGCTGGGGTGGCGTCCGGCCGCCCAGCGCCGGGCACCAATCGCGCGCCCGACCCCCATTGGCGCGGAGCACGCCGGCCGCCTTGGCCGCGTCGATCACGCTCCCGCCGCCCACCGCCACCAGCACGTCCGCGCGGACAGCTGTGAGCGCCGCCAGGCATGCCTCCGCCTCGACGTCGCGCGGGTTGGGGCTGACAGCGTCGAACACGTCGTAGACGACGGCAGCCTGGCGCAGCGACGCCTCGACCGTTCTGGTCAGGCCGGCGCCGCGCACGCCGCGGTCGGTGACGAGCAGCGCCCGCCCCCACCCGGCGTGGGCGGCCCGTGGGCCAACCTCGGCCGCGCAGCCCCAGCCGAAAATGGTTTCCGTCGGCAGCGAAAAGCTCGAGAAGCGGGTTGCGGACATCGACCGATTCAACCATTTCTGCCAGGCGGGCGCACGCCCGAAATGCGGCGTCGGTTGGACGGCCGCCCGGTCACCGCTGAGCGTCGGGGCCGTGCTCCTCGCCTGAGCAGCGGGCCGCCCGGGCGGGCCCGTGGCGTTCCCGAGGCAACCGCTGCCGCCGGTCCGGCCACGGGGGCCGTCCCAGGGCGTGCTCAGCCACTGGGAGCCGGTAGCTTCCGTGCCGCGTGAGCCTCGTCGGCCCCGAATCGGGTTTGTGCACCCAACAGCCTTTCGGGGCGCGGCGCCGGACTCGCCCCGTACCATGACCGCGTGAGGATCGAGCGGGTCGCCGCCGAGCTGGTGCGACTGCCCCTTGAGCGGGCTGTTCAACGACAATTAGACTACTTGACGTTTGACACGGGCGGTGGCCTCAGCCGGGGCGCGGGTCGCCGCCCTGGATTACGTGCTGGTGCGCCTTACGGCGACCGGCGGCGTCGAGGGCCTGGGCTACGCCTGCCTGTATGCCGCGGCGCCTGGTGGGGGTGCCCACGGCGCGGCATTGCGCGCGCTGGTCGATGACCTGGCGCCGCTGGTGCGTGGGGAGGACACCCGCTACCGCGGCCGGGTCTGGCGGGCCCTGGAGCGGGCCGCGGCGGCGGTGGGCCACGGCGACCTGGCGCGGGCGGCGGTCAGCGCCTACGACCTGGCCCTGTGGGACATTGCTGGCAAGGCCGCCGGCCTGCCGGTGTGGCACCTCCTCGGGGGCGTGCGCGACCGGCTCCCGGTGTACTACTCGGGCTTGTTCCTCGGCGCTAGCCTCGACGAGCTCCGCGCGGAGGCGGCGCCGCTCCCGGGCCTGGGGTACCGCGCGATCAAGCTGCGCGTCGGCCGCGCCGACCCGGACGAGGACGTGGCGCGGGTGCGGGCGGTGCGCGAGGTCGTGGGCGAGGGCATCCGGCTGCTGGCGGACTGCTCCCGGAGCCTGGACGCGGGGCGGGCGATCCGCCTCGGCCGGCGGCTGGAACGGCTCGGCGTGGCCTGGTTGGAGGAGCCCGTCCCGCCGGAGGACCTGGCCGGCGCGGCACGGGTGGCCTCCGTCCTCGACGTGACCGTCGCCGGTGGGGAGAGCGCCCGCACCGTCGAGGACGTCCGGGCGCTCCTCGAGCACCGGGCGGCCGACCTGGTGATGCTGGACATCCAGCGCCTTGGGGGGCTCACCGGCTGGCTCCAGGCGGCGGCCCTGTGTGGCGCCCACCGCGTGGCCGTGTCCAACCACCTGTTCCTGGAGACCACCGTCCACGCCCTGGCCGCGTGCCCGTGGGCGATCGGGACAGCCGCCGGCGTCGCCGCAGCGGACGACATCCCGGCGGAGCACCTGCCGTGGCCGACGCCGTTCGAGGCAGCCTCCCAGGTTGCCCACGGAGAACTGCGCCTGAGCGACGCCGCTGGGTTGGGCCTCACGCCGCGCGATGACGTCATCCGACGCCACCGCGTGGGCTGAGTGGCCGGCCCCCGCATCGCCACCATCCGGCGGCGCCCGAGCCCGTGGCCGGTCCCTGACCCCTCGAGCGGCGGTACCCCGCACAACTCACGGGGCGCGAGCGTCGAGGCGGAACCGTCCCTGTGGGAGGGCAAAGCTTCAGTCTGGCCGCTGGGCCGCACTACGTGACGTAGATGGCGCTCCGAAACCGGGCCGCCGCGGGAGCAGGATGGCACCGGGAAGGCGCACCCGCCGCTGACGTGGCGGACCGGTAGCTCGTCCGTGCCAAGGTTTGGGCTGCCAGTGTTCGGCGCCAGCAGCGGGAGCGCCCGCTTCGCGCGGCGGGGGCTCACCCGCGCGGGCGTATCTGTGTGGAGTCGGCGTCGCGGCCACTACCGACCGCCCGACGTCTGGGCAGGCATGAGGCGACGTCGCCCCACGCTGGTCCGAAGCCCGCCACCAGAGCTGGCGCGCATGGTGCGTCGTGGACATGGAGCATGCCCTTGCGGATGGTCACGGCGCACCACTGCTTCGTCTGCGTCACCTGCTCGCGGCCGGCCGCTCGCCGTCCCGCCGCAGCAGGGGGCTGGGGTGCCGCGAGGCGTGCCGGCGCTCCCCTGGGGCTGTGAGCGGACGGTACTTCGGCTCCGGGTGCCGGTCTATCCCGAGGTTCTGCGCGATGGCGGAGGTGTCTATCCCCGCCGCGGCCAGCCGCCGGACCGCCGCGTACCGCTGCTGGGACGTCGCCGGCGATCGGCACCGGCACGTGGTCTGACGCGGCCGCACAGCGCTGCTGGTCTTTCGGCAGTGCGCCCTCGACGTGCAGTTCGGGATGGAGATCACCATCTGGCTGCACCCATGGCCCGAGTCCGAGCCTGCTGTCAGCGTTCACCTTGCCCCTGCTCGATTGGCTGCCGCGGACCGAACACTCCGACCCGGCTCGGGGCGGAGCGTTCGCTCCAACACCGATGTGATGACTGACGCCACCGCTCCGGCCGACCGCCCACTCTCCGCACAGCCTCGCCGATAACTGCGCTTACTGCGGGATCACCTGCACCCGTTACCCCGCGCGCTGCCGATAACGTACGACACCGCCGGCCCTGCGGAGGCGCTCCTTGGGCCCGTTGCGGACGGTGCCACCCACGACCCGGCGCAGCGACGCACTCCCGTGTCGGAGCCGACGGCCGCAAGGGGCGCAATCGGGAATGCTCCCGCGCCGGTGGATTGCGTGGCTGCTCCACTCCGGTGGATTGCGTGGCTGCTCCACAGATGACGCCGACCCTGGTGGCGCAAGCGTGCGCGACGACCGTGCTAGTGGGACCCGGTGGGGACAGGATCGTGATGCCGTGGCGGGAGGCGGATTCGAGCACGCGTCGGAGCACCTCGGGGGGCGGCGCCGCCGGCACCGGCGCGCGCGTCTTGCTCGGAGATCCGGTCGACCGGCACGCCCACCTCGGCGAAGAACTCCTCCATCCCGCCGGGGACCGCCACGACCAGCATGCGCGCATGGCGTGTGCCGGCGTTCTTGAAGGTGTGCGCCACTCCCGCCGGCGTGTGCACGTAGCTGCCCGCGCCGGCGCGCAGGGGGGCTGCGCGCGCGGACGATCTCGAGCTCGCCCTCGATCACGTAGAAGTCCTCCGCCTCGCGCCCGTGCACGTGGGGCGGCCGCCGCCGGGAGGGACGGTGTCCTCCCAGACCGCGTACGCCCCGCCCGTCTCGCGCCCCGTCACCTTGATGGCAGCGAAGCTGCCGAGCACGTTCAGGAGCCGCCCCCGCCCGGCGGCACGTGCAGGACCTCCTGCGCCTCCTGCGCGCCCGTTCCTCCGGCGTGCGCCCCCGAGTCGCCGTCCCGCTCCGCTCGCGCGGGCTCCTGTCGCCCTGCATCCATGTGGCTCTCTTTCTCTCTTCCTGGTGTGACGAGTATCGGGCGGTGGCGCGCCGGCGAAATCCCAGAAACCTGGGATCTTCGGCGCCGCCGGCGAGGCAAGAGGCGGCGCGCCAGCGGGAGGCGCGGGCGGTAGACTGGTGCGATGAGCCGCTCGGTCTCCGGCGACCACCGCGACCACCGCGAGCAGGGCGAGCACGGAGCAGCCGTGTTCCCGCGGGCTGCCGGACCGTCCCCGGGCACGTCCGCCGCCGCTGGGACTCGGGCGGTGCGGGAGGTGGAGCGCGTGTGCGCGCGCGCCTCGCGCCGGACGCGCTGTTCGGGGCGCTGCTGGAGCGCCTGCGCCGGGCGGTGCCGTTCGACGCGCTGTGCTGGAACGCGACCGACCCGGGGACCCTGCTGGCCACGCGCGTCCGCACCGAGTCGATGGAGGGGGCCACGGCGGCGGGGGCGGTGCGGTTCTTCGAGAACGAGTACGTGTGGGAGGACGTCGCCAAGTTCAGCGCGCTCGCGCGGGCGACCGAGCCGGTGGGCATCCTCTCCGAGGCAACGGCGGGCGAGTCGCGGCGCAGCCGGCGCTACCGCCTGATCAACGGTCCCATGGGGCTCGACCACGAGCCTGCGCGCGTTGCGTTCGTGGCTGGGGGGGCTGCTGGGCGACCGCGAGCCTCCACCGCCGGGCGGGTGCGCCGGACTTCACGCGAGGGGACGCCGCCTTCCTGGCGCGCGTGAGCGCGCCGGTCGCGCGCGGACTGCGCGTGGGGGCACTGCTGGGCGAGGCCGCACCGACCGGCGCACGGCGCCGGACGCGGCGGCAGCGGGCTCGGAGTACGGGAGCGCGTGCTGCTGCTGGACGAGCGGTACGAACTCGTCGCGGCGACGCCCGCGGCGGAGCGCTGGCTCGCCGAGCTGCCGCCGGAATTTGCGGGAGACGGTGGCGCGGGCGCGGAGCGTGCGAATGGCGCAGGGCGCGCCGGCCGCTCCCGGCGGCGGTGTACGCGGCCGCCGCGCGGCCGCGCGCGGGCGCTCCGCCCGCTCCGCCGCGGATGCCGGTGGGGACGCGGGGGCGGCGCAGCAGGCGCGGGCGAGAGTCCGCACCCGTTCGGGGTTCTGGCTTCTGGTGCACGCTGCGGACCTGACGGCGCGCACCCCTCGGGCGAGGCGTTGGGAGCCGGGCGGACGATCGCGGTGGTGCTGGAGCCGGCGCGCCCGCCCGACGTGCTGCCGCTGCTGGAGCAGGCGTACGGGCTGACGGCGCGTGAGAGCGAGGTGGTGCGCCAGGTGCTCTCGGGCGCCGGCTCGGCGGAGATCGCGAGACTGCTCGTGGTGTCCCCGTACACCGTGCAGGACCACCTGAAGGCGGTCTTCGACAAGGTGGGCGTGCGCAGCCGCCGCGATCTGGTGGGCCGCTTCCTCGGCGAGCAGTACTTCCCGCGCTTCTTCACCGACGCTTCCGGCACCGGCGGTATGACCCGGGCCGCGCACTGGTTCTAGTGCCACCGACCTTACGCCGGCACCCGCGGAGGGACGCCCGCCGGCCCGGCTAGTGCGCCCCTGCCGCGGATCAGCTACCGCGAACCACGCAGCCTGGTGCAAAACCCCTCCATGGACGCACTCGGCCGTGAACGCGGGGGTGCTCTAACCTGGAGGCGGTCGCCCGAACCGGCAGACGCGCGACCCGGAAGGTGGCCTGCCCAGCCCCACGACCGACTATTTCAACAGGCTGCACGCTTCATGGCTCATCGATGCCCGTTTTGCTTCGGCACACGAGTGTCGGTAACCTGCCGTTCGCGTGAACGATAAACGGGCAGACGCCGAAGCCGGGAACGAAGGCGACCTCGGGTATCGCGGCCACGTCTGCATCACGGAGCGCGGGGGCGAGCAGTTGGTGTGGTACGTCGAGCGGCTGTGTGGAGCTGGCGCGGGACCTGCCGCGGGACCTGCCGGTGGAGGACGTGCCGATCGAGGAGGTGCTCGGCTACCTGGAGGCGCCGTGGGGGCCGGTGCGCCCGACGCCCGCCGAGGCGCCCGCTACGCCGGGCGGATCTTCTCCGTCGACCTGTCGTACCCGATCATCTTCGCGGCCGAGGGGTACGTGATGGACGGCACGCACCGCATCGCCAAGGCCTTCGCGCTCGGCCTGCCCTCGATCAAGGCGGTGCAGTTCCCCGCCACCCCCGAGCCCGACGAGCGCCACCCCAAGCCTCCCACCGGCAACACGTAGCCACGCGTGGCGGAGCGTTCCCCGGCGCGAGCGCGCGCGCCAAATGGGTGGCGAGCACGATCGCCCTGGCCCCATGGCCTCCTGGCCCACTGGCCCGCCTGCGGGGAGGGCACCCGTCCCCGCGCATCCGCGTCCAGCGGGCGCAGCGGGCGCGTGTCCCAGGTGGAGCCCGTGCGCGAGGCCGAGCGCGGGCCGCGCTCAAGCACGCGCGTGGGGGTGGCGGGGGCGTGTCGCGGGGCACCGTGACGGCGATCGATCCGGCCTGCGGCATGGCCAAGTGATCGCGGCCAACGTCGTGGCCCCTCTGGAGACGTAAGGCAGCACATAATAGTGAGGGCCGATTGAGGGCTGACGGAGTAGAGAGCATGGAGAAGAGCGCGCGCGGCTTTCGGTACCAGGTAGCGGCGAGCCTCGACGGGTTCATCGCCTCGCCGGAGGGCGGGTTCGACTGGATCGTGGCGGACCCCGACATCGATTTCGCCGCGCTCTACGCGCAGTTCGACACGGCCGTGATGGGACGCAAGACGTTCCTGGCGGGGCTGGACAACGGCGGTGATGGCACGCTTCCCGGCCTAGAGGTCGTCGTGTTCTCGCGCACGCTCCGGCCGGCGGACTATCCGGCCGTCTCGATCGTCAGCGGGCGATCCGGCCGAGCACGTGCGGTCGCTCAAGGCCGCCGGCGGCAAGGACATCTGGCTGTACGGTGGTGGGGACCTGTTCCGCACGCTCCTCGAGGCCGGTCTGGTCGACACGGTGGAGCCGGCCGTGGTGCCAGTGCTCCTCGGGGGCGGCGTTCCGCTGCTCCCACCACCGGCGCGGCGGACCCGGCTGCGCCTGACCGCCCACCGCCACTATCCCAAGTCCGAATCGTGCTGCTCGAGTACGCGGCCACGCCACCCGCGGGCGCTGGCGGCGACGCCCTTCAAGGAGCATGACCAGTCCGTCCGGAACGCGCGCTCGTCCGGACCCGCAGGCGTACGCGCCCAGCGCGCGGGCACCGCGCACGCCTACGACCGCCGGCGCTCCTCGCCACGCCGGGCACGTCTGCGGTAGCGTCACCGGCCACCGCACGCGGCTCGCTGGTGCGCGCCGCGTCCACAGGCCGCGTCCTCGTCTCACTCCTCAGGCGGCCGTAACCACGCAGCCTGGTGCAAAACCCCTCCATGGACGCACTCGGCCGTGAACGCGGGGGTGCTCTAACCTGGAGACGGTCGAGCGAGCCGGCAGAAACGTGACCCAAGAGGTGGCCTATGAGCCCCAAGGCCGACTATTTCAACAGGCTGCACGCTTTCCGGTAGTGGCGGCTATGTGCATCGCCCACGGAATGGCAGCGATAACGTTGAGCGGCGGGCGACACGTTGTCTGGCTGCGGGGCAGCCGTCCGTCGCGCCGGTCAGCCTCGGAAGATCTCCCTCATCGCGCGGGGAGCGCGGCGCGCACGAGGTCAACCGCGTGCGCGATGAGCCCGGCCCCCGGTGGCCGCCAAGCGTCCGCCAGCAGCTCCGCGGTCGCGACGTAGAACCGGAGGCCCGCGGCGACGCGCTGCTCGAGGGTCTGCGGGGCCCCAGCAGGGGCACGGGTGACGTCGGCCGCGCTCGCGACACCGAACGTCAGGCGGCGGAGGCGGGCCCACTCGCTCTCCGACCCGGCCGCCTGCTCCCCCTGGGCGAACCAGTCTCTGCTCCAGCCGCCGTCCGGCGGCGGCGCGAGCGGGATGCCCCGCTGGACCAGGACGAGTCGGTTGAGGCCCCAGCTCAGCCCGAACTCCGCGTCCAGCAGCCGGCCGGTGGTCCCGCCGCGCCCGACAGTGCCGGACAGGCCCGCCAGTCCCTTATGCACTTCCTCGACCCATCCCACCATCGCCTCGGTGGCGAACGCGTCCGCGCGCGCCTGCATCGTGGCGTCCCACGCGAACGCCGCCGCGCGCGCCCGCAGGGCGGCGAAGTGGCCCTCGCCGTCGCGCAGGGCGCGCCCGCTCCGCAGGCCCGGAATCCGGCTCAGCGCCAGCTCCGGTCGGGCGAACCACGACTCGACCTCGTCCGGCGGGCAGTCGCTCACCACCACCAGGTGCCCGCCCTCCAGGTGGACGCCGGCGCCGGGCAACGACGGGGCGTCGGACGACGTGAATCGCACAAGGTCGACATCGCTGAAGGCGTTGGGGTCGCCCCGGGCGTGGCTGCCCACCAGCACGAGCGCCCGTGCCGCGGGATGGTCGAAGCGCCGCACCATGCGGGGCCAGTCGACCGACCCCGCCTCATCACCAGGCACCCGCTCGCGACCCGGCCGACCCTTCGCCGGCCTCCCGCCCGACGTATTCGACATGGCCGTCATCATAGGCTCCGGTACGCTACCTCGCACCACGCCTAGGCGAAGCTTCCGACCGCTGGGACGCGAAGCCGGGAGCTCCGCCAACGCACCGCGTCACGAGGGCCCGTGAGCGCCGGCAGCGTGTTGTGTCAAATCTGAATGTGACTGAACGCGGGCAGTGGCGGCCGTGTCGCCGTGCCCGTACACTGGCGAGGCGGCCGCCATGGGTGGGCCGCCCAGCCTTCCGCTCTCCGGCGCCCCAGTCCAATGACCCTGTATATCCGGCCCTGATCGGGTAGAGCGCCAGCCGCGCCAGCGGCCACGCGCTGGCCGGCGTGTTGCCGCGCGCTCCCGGACCTGCGGCCGGATCTCTGCGCCCGCCGCCGCGTCGGTCTGCCGCCCGCGTGCCGCCGCCGTGCGGTGATCAGGCGCCCTCCGCTGCTCGCATCGGTCCCACCGCATCACCAATTCATCGCGACAGCAGCACTGCCAGGGAAAGGACCAGCGACTTGCCTCCGTACCGTCCCGCTCAGACTGAAGCGCCCGCGCCGTCGGCGTCCAGGTACCGCGGCCGCCTGCTGGTGGACTGGGTCTACGCCCCACCGGTGGGCCACGCCATCGAGGCGTTCAAGTTCGCGTGCGGCTACGCGCGCGCCAACCCCGATCTCGAAGTGAGTCTCCTGCTCAACTCGCGCAGCGCCCCCGAACTCGCGGAGTGCGTGCCAGGGCTCGCGCGCGTGTCTCTCATTGACCTCGACGACTTCGCGGCGCCCACCGGCCGGCGCCCCTCGCTCGAAGCCGTCCCGCAGGAGTGGGACTACCTGTTCTATGACCCCCGGCAGGACCACGCAATGCCTGGCTGGCCCCCCTACAACCACTACCGCGCCGAAGCCCGCCGCTACTTCCGCGCGGGCCGGGTGTGGAACACGCGCGGCACGGCGGGCTTCCCGCCGCGACTCCAGCGGCCGCTCGCCCTGTCGCTGCCGCCGGGGGCGAAGGAGTACGCCGACGCCGTGCTCTCGGCGGGGCGCTCGCCGCGGATCAGCCTGCTCTTCGCGCCGGGCGGCGGGTTGCTCGCATCCGGTGGCCGCGGGCCGTTTGCGCGCACCCCGCCGATTCCGTTCTGGCGCTCGATGATCCGCTCCCTGCTCGCGGAGTACCCCACCGCCGAGTTCGTGCTGCTCGGCGCCCTGAAGGGGCACCACCACTCGCAGGGCGTCGCACGGGAGGACGTCGCTTCGCTCAAGGCCGAGTTCCCGGCGGTGTGCGATGCCTATGACGTCGGCATCCTCAACCAGCTCGCGCTCGCCGCGCGCTGCGACGTGCACATCTCGCCGCACACCGGCTTCTCGTTCGCCGTGCAGTGCGTCGGCACGCCCTGGCTCGCGCTCTCCGGCGGCGAGATGTTCGAGTACTGGCTGAACGGCGTCCCCTTCGCCAGTCTCTACCCCCGCTGCGACCACTATCCCTGCGCCAACTGGACGCCGCGCCACCATCCGATGCTGCCCGAGTGCGTCGAGCGCGCCCTCGCCGGTGGTCCCACCCGCTGCGCGAGCGCCGATGAGCTCGAGGCGCGGCTGCCCGAGATCCTCGCCCACGCCCGCGCGCTCATCGCCAAGGAGCGTTCGTACGTGGCGTGCGTGCGCGAGCACCACGAGGCCCTGCGCTCCAGGCTCGCCGGCATCCCGCGCCCGGCCACCGGCCCGCTCCTGGGGCACTGGCCAGACGTCATGACCGAGGAGTACGTGTTTGAACCAGCGGACCGATGACCCGCACCAAACACCACTCGGTCGGGCGACTGATGCGCCGAACCACGCTTCTCGCCTTGATACTGCGGACCCGGACATGTCCGGCCGTTGCCGATAACCGGCACAGCCGCTCTGGCGCTTATCGGAATCACGATGTTGCCCACGTCGTGCGCCTTGCGTCCGGTGCGGCCAAGCCACCGCGCTCCAAGCGTGGCACGAGCCCGAAAACGGACTGGGCTTGTCGGGTCCTGTCCCGCGTGTGGGTGTCGCACTGGGCGCACGGCACCGCGTGGCTTTCACCACCCCATCCGAGTACGTTCGTGCACGTTGCCGCCGACGGTGCGGCCGGCGAGTCCCGCCGGTTCCTTTCTCAGTTCACGTCCCCGAGATAGATCCTGCGGGCGCCGGCGCACGGGCTGAGGACTTCCTTGAGCACCTTCGGGTACAGCCGATAGTGGTCCAGCTGAGCGAGGTCGAGCCACTCCACGCCGACCTGATTCCCGTCGGGAGCGGTGCCGACGGCGGGTGTCTGCCCGCAAACAATGGTGCACGCGAACATCAGCTCGGTCTGGTGGACGTCCGCGTCGTGGTCGGCGAACTCGTGGTTGCGCCCGATGTACTCGCGGAGGCAGAGTAGCTCACCGACCTCCACGTCCACCCCGATCTCCTCGCGCACTCGCGACGCAGCGCCTCGTGCAGCGTCTCCCCCGGCTCCTGGCCCCCGCCCGGCAGGATGTACCAAAACCCCTCGTGGTCCACGTTCTTGACGGTCAGCAGCCTGCTCGCCTCGATGATCACGGCCTTCGGTGCGACTCTGATCGGCCTCATCCCCACGTGCCGGCACAGTGTCGCAGGACGACGGGCAGCGCGCCAGACCGGTTGCTCTTTCGCTTCCGGCGGGCGCTCAGCGCTCCAGCAGTTCCTTGCAGCGCAGGTCGTCGAAGGCCAGCAACACCTGCTCTGGATCGTTCCACCACACCAGCGGACGGCCCCCGCGCTGCCACTGGAACACCAGCGTGAACGGCCACGTCGCGGCGAACGGGCGGTGGTCCTCTCAGCACATGTCCCAGCCGTAGCCGGTCACCTGTGCGGGCGCAGAATTCGGGCCGAGCAGACGACCATGGCCGCGGGCTCGGTGCCGACGCTCTTCGCATCGCCCGGGCCCAAGTGGTAGACAGCACCATTCAGCGAGTGCTCGAGCGCACCGGGGATGAGGTAGAGCACCTCCTCGCAGTTGGAGGGCGCGTGCAGCGGGTTCGTGGAGCCGGACTCGATCACGACGAAGCCCAGCGTCCGCTCGGCCCCGGGGCGCAGTCTTGCCGCTGAACAGCCACTTGATGCTGTAGCTGGCGGCCGCGACGTCCGGCGTGGCGGTTGGGACGCCGTGGGCGACGATCTCCGATTCAGAGGCGATGCGTGTCATCCGATTGCCTGCGGATCAGAATGGTGCCGGCCGGACGGACTTCCCCGTGCGCGAAGACTCCACCACCGCCAGGCAGGCGGCGACGGTGCGCGCCCCTTCGCGCCCGTCCGGCTGCGGCGGCCGGCCTTGTGCGAGGCTGTCGATGAAGTGATTGATGGTGGCGCGGTGCGAGCTTTCCTCCTGCTGCACCGGCGGCACCGCGCGCCACGGCCGGCGCTCGGCCACTTCTGTGACCGGGACACCCTCAAAGAAGTCGATCGAGATGAGCTTCTCGTCCTCCATGGACCCTTTGGTGCCGTGGAGGACGACGCGCAAGTCGGGCTCGCAGGCGCCGCGGACGCTGGCATAGGTCTGCGTCACTTTGCCGATTGCGCCGCCGGCGAGCTTGAAGACGCCGATCTGGCAATCATCTCCGGGGAACTCCGGGTAGGCGAGGTGGTTGCCGGCGCCCCACGCCTCCTCCACCTCGCCGGCGAACCAGCGCAGGAGGTCAACGGCGTGGGCGCCGGTGCCGAGGATCGCGTCGCGCGGGTTCTCGGCGCTCTTGTACCACGGTGTGGCATCGAACTGGCGCCCCTTGTGGGTGAAGTAGTCCAGCTCGGCATAGAAGACCTTCCCGAGTAGCCCGTCGTCCAAGACGCGCTTCATCGCCCGATAGCGGGGATGGAAGCGGCGCTCGTGCGCCACCATCAGGTACCGGCCGGCGACGTCGGCAGCGGCGATGAAACGCCGCGCGTCCTCGATGGTGGTGGTCAGCGGCTTGGTGGAGACCACATGCGCGCCGGCCCTGAGCGCCTGGATTCCCTGGTCCGCGTGCAGCCAGTCCGGCGTCATGATGCTCACCAGGTCCAGCCGCTCTGCGCTGAGCATCTCCTCCAGGTTGGCATAGCCGCGGGCACCCGGGTATTGGCCGAGGAACCTGGCCAGCCGCTCCGCGTTTGCATCGCAGAGCGCCGCCAGATCAACCGCCGGATGGGCTGTGTAGGCTTCCACGTGGTGCCGGCCGAGCCCTAGACCGACCACCGCCGCGCGCAGTATCTTGGTCACCATACTCGCGGGCCCTTGCCCCTTACTTCTTGGCGTTCTGCTGAATGTGGTGCTGTGCCAACTCCACGGCCGCCTTCACCGCGTCAGCCGGCGTCTTCTCGCCCTTGTACGCTGCCACCGCCTGCTGCGCGGCGGTGTCCTCCATGGGCCGCTATAGACCGTCAGATAGTGTTTTGGAATCCAGGCCCCTTCCACCAGGAGTGGAGACGGCTGAGTTGTCCAGAAGGTTTTCTGGAGATCTATAGATGGAGTTTCCCGGCCGGGCGCGCGCCGTCTTGAACTGCTCGACGAACGCCTTGTACTGCGTACTGCGGGATCTCCGAAAAAGGCGTCTTGACCTGATTGGTGGCGTGCACCGGGTCCTGGAAGGCCGGGGTGACCAAGCGCAGGTTGCGCGTCTCATTGGTGACCTACCGCATATGGCGCCACGTCTGGTCCACGTCCTTGGAGCCTCGGGCGATGGCGATGAACGAGCCTCCCTGAGGGCCGTAGCTGGCCTTACCCTCCGGGCCGATCGGGATCAGGGTGGTACCGTACATCACCTACCAGGATAACTCAGTCTCTAATGGCGCCCACGACTTGTCGCCGGACGCCCGCGCTCGTAGACTGGGCAACGGTAGGGCTCGCGCAGCGACAGGAGGGGGACAGATGGCGGATCGAGCGCAGCGCGCGGCGGCCGGCCGGGACACGCCCCGGCCGGTGCCCGACGGTCGACGGGGCACCACTACGACGCGCCGGCACCTGCTGGCGATACCGGTGGCCGGGGCGGTGGCGGTAGGGCTGGCGGCATGCGGCGGGGCATCGCTCGAGCCTGCCAAGTCGGGCTCGGCGGCGGCGCCGGTCCAGATATCTTTCGCCGCCCACGGGGACCAATCCTGGCAGGAGTTCTGGAAGACGGTAGTGGCGCGCTTCAACGACCAGCACGGGCCGCGGGTGACCGCCGAGTTCTTCACCAGCGAGCCGGACGGCTTCAGGAAATACTTCGTGCTCATCGCCGCGGGCGAGATGTGGGACGTCTTCCGCAACGAAGAGAAGCGCATGCCGGAGTTCGCCAAGACGGGGGGCCTGCTGGACGTCGGCGCGCTGGCCTCCAAGGACCGGGACGCCAGAAAGGACGACTTCCCAGAGAGCGTGTGGGCCGAGTTCTTCTGGGAGGGGAAGCAATACGGCTTCGGGCACGACCTCTCCCCGGCGGTCATCTTTTACAACCGCAGGCTCTTCCGCGAGCAGGGCATCCCGCTGCCGCCCACCCGGTGGGGCGATCCGTCCTGGACGTGGGACCGGTTCCTGGACGCTGCCCGGCGCCTGACCTCCGGCGGCGGCCCCAACCGGGTGTGGGGCTTCTTCGGCAACCGCTGGTGGGTGTACCAGCACCCGTGGGTCTGGTCCAACGGCGGCACCATCGTCTCCAAGGACGATAAGACCATGACGCTCGACCAGCCGGCGACGCTGGAGGCCCTGCAGTGGTACGCCGACCTCGGGTTGACCCACCGGGTGATCCCCACCCGGGCGGAGCTGCAGGAGGTGGGCAACGACCAGCGAGGCTTCGAAACCGGACGCATCGCCATGCGCATCGACAACACCTCCTACACCATCCGCATGCGCCAGTACATGCAGCAGGACCCCAGCTTCGACTGGGAGATGGCCCCCTATCCCACCGGCAAGTCGGGGGCCTTTACTCGCGTCCCGAATAACATCGTCACCGCCTGGAAGGGCACCAGGCACCCAGAAGCGGCCTGGACGTTCATGAAGTTCATGGCCAGCAAGGAGGCCACCGTGGACGCCCGGGGGATGCCCAGCCGACTGTCCGTGGGGAAGCTGCCGGAGGCGGTCAGTCGCACGCCCAACCAGAACTGGAAGTTGCTCGCCGAGGCCGGCGCCGTGCGCCGGTCCGAGCCCCGGACGCCGTACTTCAACGACTTCGACACCGCGCTGCGCACCGCCTGGGAGGAGGTCCAGGACGGCAAGCGGGGCCTGCGGGAGATAGTGACGGACAGCAAGCCGAAGCTACAGGCCATCCTGGACGGCAAGGGGACCGGGTAGACGGCCGCCTGCGCCGCCGGCAGCACGAGCGCACGACCTATAACGCACCACGCACGGGCGCGAGAAGGGGACAGGGAGCATGGCCGCCACCGTCGCTGAGCAGACTCAGGCGCCGCCTGTGGCGTCGAACCGGCTGTACGACAAGATCTACGCCTGCAATGCCGCCGGCACGATCGGCAACTCGATGGGCGACGTGACCGAGGGCCTCACCTGGCGCCAGATCGAGGAGCGCTACGGGTTCGTCGAGACGCTCCTCCCACAGGAGAAAGGGGAGCGCTCCCGCAAGGCCGACTGGGGTCCCGACTTCCACTACAAGGCCCACTCCCGCCCCCCGGGCATGACCGAGGACGGGCAGGAGCGCCACCGCCTGATGTGCGAGGCGATCCTCCGCAGGGGGGGACGGGTGACGGTGTGGGACGTCGCCCGGGCCTGGCTCGACCTGATCGACCCGTCCAAGTTCGGCTACCTGCTGGGCCCGCAGGATCAGGTGATCTACCTGAGCCTGCAGGCGGGCATCCCGGCGCACGAGGTGGGACGCTACGCCGCCTGGCCCGGGTTCATCGGGACGACCAAGATGATCGAGCCGGTGGGGCTGGTGAACGCCTGCAACCCCCGGCAAGCGGCCTTGGACGCCCACGACGTCGGGCGCCTCAAGGACGTGCACGGCCGCGTCGGGCGCCCCGGCAACTACGCCCTGGAGGTGGCCGCCGGAGTCGCCGCCGGAGTGGCGGCGGCGATGCAGCCTGAGGCCAGCGTGGGGGGCGTGATCGAGACGGTGCTCGCTGAGCTCTCGTCCGTGCCCCGGCGAGAGGTGGAAGACGGCCTCACGTGGGCCCGGGAGCACACCGACTGGAGGGCGCTGCGCCCCCTCTACGACGACCGCTATCGGGGGCACCCCATCTCCAACGCGGTGGAGATCCTCTCCTCGGCCCTGGCCGTCTTCTACCTGGTCGACGGCGACCCGAGGGAGGCACTGCTGGCCTCGGTCAACCTGGGCCGGGACTGCGACTGCCGCGCCTACGTCGCCGGGGGGCTGGCCGGGGCGCTCAACGGCGCGTCCACCCTCCCGCGGGAGTGGATCGACGTCATCGAGCAGCAGCTACCCACCGACCCCTATACCGTCTCCCGCCGCTCCCTCCGAGACACCGCCGGCGGCCTCTACCAGGCCACGCTCAACACCCTGGAGGAGGCGAAGCGCCAGACGGCGCTGATCGAGGCGCTGCTGTAGCAAACCGGCACCGTCCGTGCGCTCTACGTCTTGTTCTTCATCACCCATGACCGCCGCGAGCTCGCCCGCTTCCGGGTAACCGCGCACCCGATCACGGCCTGGATTCGGCGGCAGCGCATCGAGGCGACGGTATGGCGCTGCCAGCCGAGGGACGTGTTGCGAGATCGCGATGCGCTCTACGGCCGCGACTTCGCCAAGAAGGCCCAAGCCGCGCGAATCGACATCCTGCTGACCCCGTTTCGGTCACCGCGGGCCAACGCCATCGTGCGCCGGCCGGGCACACGTGTTGGGCGCGAAAACTCCGAACGTCTCAGGCGGCGCGGTGATAGATGTGATGGAGCCCGCCCAACACCGGCCGCGAGCTGATCGCGCTGGTGAGTACGGGACTGCGGGAGGCGGGGAGCGGCGGCTCCAGCGCCAGGCTGCGGTGTGGGCGCTCGACGTTGTAGAACGCCACGTACTCCGCGAGCACGATGCGCAGGTGCTGCTCGTTAAGGATGAGGATGTGGTCGAGACACTCATTGCGCAGGGTCCGCACGACTCGCTCAGCGATGGCGTTGGCCCTCGGGGCACGGTACGGGGTCATCAGCGTGTCGATGCCCAGCGCCGTGGCACGCGCCACGAAGTCGCCGCCGTAGATGCGGTTGCGATCGCGGAGGAGGTAGGTCGGGTGGCGATCCCAGGCCGTGGCCTCGATGACCTGCCGCCACACCCAGACCGCGGTGGGGTGCGCCGTCACCGCCACATGGATCAGTTCCCGGCGGCCATGAGAGATGAAGAAGAGCACATAGAGCGTGCGGAAGGTGAGGGTCTGGACGGTCAGGAGATCGGCGTCCCAGATCGCATGGGCATGGTTCCGCAGGAAGGTGCCCCAAGTTTGGCTCGGCGGCCGCGGTGCGGGACGCCACCGGTAGCGCCAGATGGAGCCGTTGCCGACGGCGATGCCGAGCTTCAGCAGCTCGCTCCGGATGCGCTCGGTGCCCCACAGCCGGTTCTCCTGTGAGAGGCGACGGATCAGGTCCCGCACCTCCTGCGTCAGCCGTGGCCGTCCGGTCGGCCGCCGGGAGCGCCACCACCAGACGAGGCGCCAGCCCCGCCGGTGCCAGCGCAGGACCGTCTCCGGCTGCACCAGCACGAGATGCCGGCGCCAGTCGGTGACGAGGCGGCGCGCCAGGACCCAGAAGAGGCGGTCGTGCCAGCGCACGCCGGGCCGCCGACGGGTGCGCAGCGCGACGGCGAGCTGCTGCCGCAGCGACAGGTTCTCAAGCACCAGCGCACGGCGGCTGTGGAACACGGCGCGCAGGGCACCGACGAGGAGCGACACCCAAGTCAACACGGCGCCATGATCACGCATGGAGCCGACTGCCACACGGACGGAGTTCTCGCGCCCTACAGGGCGCCAAGGCCAGGCTGCGCACTCACGGGAGCACCTTGGACGGGCCAGCGGGCGACGGTGACGCTGCGGGAGGGCAAAACTCCAGACCAACCGATGGCGCGGGCCGGCTGCGGAGCGGGGCCAAGCGTGCGCCTCGGCGTGTCGGACATCGCTCGAGGTTGCGCGCGGACGCCTCCGGGGCCCCAGACAACACTGCGCGGCTGCGGGTCTGAATCTGTCCAGGCCCTACATCGCCGCGCTCGTGTCGCGGCGTGATCGACGGTCGGCCAGCCGTGACGGCCCTCGTGTGCAGCGCCTCGCGGCGGGCCGCGCCCGGCTATGCCAGGTGGACAGAGTTTTGCCCTCCCACAGCTCGGCTTCGGGCAGCACCTCCTGGACGGCCTTGACGTAGGGCTGGTGGTGGTCGCTGATCACCTGCGTGGGGCGCCAGCCGGTGCGCACAAGCGCCTGCCGGAAGAAGGCCAGCGCAGACTCGGTGTCCCGATGCTCGCGGAAGAGCACGTCGACAACCTGCCCTAGCTCGTCCACCGCTCGATACAAGTAGCGCTTCTTCTCCCTCCGGAACAAGAACACCTCATCGACGTAGCACTTCGTGCCCAGCGGCCGACGGTGCTTTCGCACTTCGGCCGCGAGCAGCGGCCCAAAGGTCTGGACCCAGCGCAGCAACGTCCGCTTGGACACCTCCACACCCCGCTCGGCCAGCAACTCCATCACACTCGTCGCGGAGAGGGGGTGACTCAACGACCACCGCACGGCCAACAGGATGACCTCCTCCGGCCACCGATAGCCAGCGAAGGCAGAGCCGGACCGCTCGGTGAAGTCGCGGCCACAGGCGTGGCAGGCGTAGCGCTGGCGCCCCCGCGGGCCACGCCCATCGCGCTTCGTGGCGGGTTGGTGGCAGGACGGACAGGGAAGCATTAGGCCCCACTCTACCAGCACCCACCAATGTCGCGAACTCCTCGCGGATGGTGGGAAAGATGGGGACGCCGGACCGCTCCGCTCGCTCGCGGCTGATGTCGTTGGCGGGCACCTGGTCGGTGTAGAGCGACGCGACGCGCACCCGCGGCGCGCGCAGCCGCCCCTGGGCGTCCAGCGGAAGCGGCAGCTCGGTGAATTGGCGCGCCGCCACGTGGAAGTCGAAGCGCGACGGGTCGGAGGGCGCCGGGTGCGTGTGGTCCGCCAGCAGCTTGGACACGATCACATCGGCGTGCGACCGCGGACGGTACTCCGTGACGAGGCACGCCACCTTCGGAGGCACGCCTGGAGCCCCACCTCCGGCGCTTCCGCGGGGCGGGTCGGTCACCGGCCAATCACTTCTGGCTCACGATGGCAGCCACCCTGCGGTCGATGTCCGCGAGGCCCGCGTTCACGGAGACCTTGCCCGCGCGCAGGCCGGCCAGCACCTCCACGATGACCTTGTTGATGTCCACCCACCTGGCCGACTTGGGCATGGCCTTGGACGCGAGGATGGCGTCCACAATGACCTGCTTGTTCGTCGGTGGCTCGGGGTCCTGGAGGTACGGCCCCTGAAGCAGCGACTTGATGCTGGGGGCAAACCGGGCCAGCTTGTACCAGTCCGTCTGGCCGGCCGGCCCCACCATCTGCTTCAGCAGCTCCCACGCGACGTCGGGGTTCTTGGTGTTGCGGGAGACGCCGTAGGCGAACGCGTTGATTGGTTGGTACGTGCCCCTGGCCATGCGCGGTAGCGGGTGCATCGTCCACTTGAACTGGGCGCTGCCCGCCTGCTGGCTGGTGACGATGCCGTACAGGTTGTTCGTCTCGTTGACGTTGATGGCCACCTTGCCCTGCGTGAACAGACCGGACGTGCCCCCGGTACCGGTCACGGGCGTCACGCCCGCCTTCTGGCCGAGGTCGACGAGCCACTGCATCGTCTTGAGCGTCTCGGTGTCGGTCGCCCACCTGGAGGTGGTGACGTCCTCGTTGGGCGTCAACGGCTCCCCACCGTTGCCGCGGATCCAGGAGTACGGGAAGTGCGTGATCACCTCCCACTGCTGGAAGAAGCCCCACGTGATGTCCTCTTCCGAGCGCCGCACGGTGGTGCGGCGGGCGATCTCCATCGCCTCGTCGATCGTCCACGTAGGCTTCGGCACCGGCACGCCCTGCTGCGCCAGGATGTCCAGGTTGAGGCACAGGTTGTTCGTGTAGACGCCCACGGGCAGGGCGTAGAGCGTCCCCTTGAAGGAGAGACCGTCGAGCACGCCGTCCGCGTGGTCCGCCTCCTTGACCGTGCCGGAGTCGCGGCGCATGAACTCGCGCAGGTTCCGGAAGGGGTTAGGCCCAGTGACGTAGCTGGCCATGTAGTCGGGCCGGGTGCCGATCACGTCCACGCGCGTGTCGCTGGCGAACATCGTGATCAGCTTCTCGAGGTTCTCGTTGCCGCCCGCGATGCGCTGCACGGTGATGTTCGGGAACTGCTCGTTGAAGCGCTTGGCCATCGCGTCATAGGCCTCTTTGCGGGTACTCGTATCCGAGCTCCAGACGAGCCAGGTCAGCTCGTCCTTCTGGTTGCGATCCACCGGCGCTCGAGGCGCCGCGTCCTGCCCCGCGCTCCCGCCCGCACCGCAGGCGGCGGTCAGGACCGCGCCCGCGCCGGCCGCCCCCAGCAGGGCGCGACGCGACGTGGCCTCTCGTCGCGTCGCCCGAGGCATGCCTACCTCCCCGGCCGCCATATCTGCTTCCGGACGGGCCGCCAAGTCCACTCTCGCGCCGAGTGCCAGAGCTTGTTTCGGGCGCATACTCTCACTCCGTGCGGCTGATGCGCGAAGCATAGCACCGCGGTGGGGGCGGAAATGGCGCCACCCATCTGGAACAACGGCGCGGCCCCATGCGGGGGCGATGCTTGAGTACCTGCCGCTCCTGGTGGCGTTCCTCCGCGCACTCGTCGGCGGCCGTGCCGAGGGAGCGATCGAGCACCTCGTGCTGCGCCAGCACCTCGCCGCCCTGACGCGCCCCACTCGCCAGCGTCCGCGGCTCTGCTGGTGCGGTACGGTCTTCTGGGTGCTGGTCCGGCTCCTCTGGCGGCGCTGGAGCTGGCACCTGATCGTCGTCCAACCAGAGACGGTCGTCCGCTGGCACCGGCGGGGCTGGCGGCTGTTCTGGCGCTGGAGGTCCTTCCCCCGGCTCGGTCGCCCGCGGCTGAGCGCCGAGGTCCGGGAGGTGGTCGCTGTGATGGCGCGGGACACCCCGGTGTGGGGCAGGGAGCGTAACCGAGTGGATGAGCGCGCTGCCTGACACCCGACCCACTCGTTCGCCCCCACAGGGCCTCGCGCTTGGGAGAGGCTATGGTCAACGCCGGGGCAGTTCGGCCGCCGCGCGGCCGCTCGGGTTCGGGGCCAGCGTCCGCACGCCGGTCGGCTACGGCTCGCGGAACAGGGCGTGGGTGCCGACTCGGCGCCAGATGATGTGCGGCTCCCCCGGCTGCAGCTCGGGGCCGTACTGGAAGGTGGCCCGGCCGTCCGGTGCCCAGGTCATCTCCCAGACGCCGGGGGAGCCCTGCACGCGCTTGACGCGCAGCCGCGGGTCGAAGCGTCCGCTCCGCAGACCGGCGACGAACAGGCGCAGCGCCGTCTTGAACGCCGCGCGCTGGGAGTCGTTGAGGCCCCGGTAGTCGTTGAGGAAGCGCTGCAGCTCCTCGTGGGTCGGCAACGGCTACCGGTTCGGGTCAGCGGCCGGGTCGCCAGGCGGCGGGACGCGCTCAAGGTGCTCGAGGAAGCCATCGTCGCCGTCGAACCGGCGCATCCGTCCGGCCGCCAGGTCGGCGTCCGCCTCGCGCTCCCCCGCTTGCCACGCGTGTGCCCAGAACCAGGCCTGGGCCGGGTCGATCTCGCGCCGGACCACCCGCTGCAGCAGGTCGGCGGTGCCCGCCAGGACATCGTCGGGGAGCTCGTCCACGAGACGGTGCAGCTCGGCCTTGGTCATGCTTCCACCGCGTACGACCGTACCACGTCTGGCGCTCGCGTGCGTGCCGGAAGGCCGCCGGACGCGACCGCGAGCCGGCGCCGCAGGTGCGCAACGCAGGCTGGCAGGGACACTCCCCGTGGCGGGCAGAAGGTAGAAGGTGGCACGCCTCCACTGCCCGCGGGGGCTTCGCCCACGCTGCCGGTGGCTGACCTGTTCGTCCACGTCGTCGAGTCGGTCGATGAGGCTCCGGTCGGCGATCGGCGCACCGCGCGCCGTCGAGCCGGACACACCGTCCGACCGGCGGGAGCTGACGTGCCCCGCGTCCAATGCCAGGGGCCGTGATTCGAGGCGTCGGCCGTCAGCCACCGACCAGGCATCGTCACGTACACCGTGTTGAGACCTTCAGCCGACCAGCGGAGACGTGTGTCCACCCGACGGGTGGCAACTACGCCGCGGCGACGCCCGTGACCGCGCGCCATGCTACGAAGCGGGTCTGCAGCAGCTGGTGGTACGTGGGTGCGGGGAGGAGGTGCCGGCGGGGACGGAAGTGATCGCTGATGGGGCCAAACGGGGCGAGGAACTGCTGCGCGTGCTCGGGCGATTTGAACCGCTGGAGCACGCGCTCTCGTCGGCGGGTGGGGCGGTGGGAGTTTTCCGCCCGGTTGTTCAACCCTTTGTGCCGCCGGTGCTCGACGCCCGGCAGGACCCGGCGCATGGCCGGTGGGTAGCTGGCCATTCGCCGGTGATCACCACGCGCGGCCGGTACCCCTGCCCCTCGACCAGGCGGCGCAGGAAGGCTTCGGCCGCCTCCTGATTGCGCCGCTCCTGGACGAGGATGTCCAGGACTAGCTCGTCGCGGTCCACCGCTCGCCACAGCCAGTGCTTCCTCCCCTTGATCTTGAGCTGCACCTCGTCCAGGTGCCAGCGGTCCCGCGCCCGGACTCGCCGCCGACGCAACCCCGCGGCGAAGGCAGGACCGAACTTCCGGCACCAGCGGCGGACGGTCTCATAGCTGACCGCGATGCCGCGCTCCGCCAGCACCTCCTCCACGTCGCGATAGCTGGTGCGAAAATGGCGGAGTCAGGCCGCGGCCGGGGTCGGCGTGAGGGCGACGTCGTAGCCAAGGGCGCGGAGTTGGTCGATGGCGCGTTGCTGGGCCCGACGGCGGCGGCGCTCGTCCAGGTAGGCGGGGCCGGGCTCCTGGTAGACCTCGCCGTGCGCGAGGAGGGCGTAGACCAGCGTGAGGATGGTGTGCCCGACGGCGACAGCGGCGGCCTTGGGTCCCCGCCGCACCACCAGGCGGCGGAAGCGGGCGGCCAGGGCGGTGTGTTTCATGCGCGCGACCACGTAGGCGCACTCGACCAGGGCGCGCGCAGCCAGCGGCTGCCCTTGCGGGTCTTCCCGCCCTTGCGCTTGCCGGCGCTCTCGTAGCTGCCCGGGCACCTGCCGGCCCAGGAGGCCAGGTGGGCCGCGCTGGGGAAGCGGGTCATGTCCAGGCCGACCTCCGCGGCGAGCACCTCCATCGTGCGCTGCCCCACGCCCGGGATGGCGTCCAGGCGCGCCAGCTGGTCGGCCACCGGCGCGAGGCGGCGGGCGATCTCCTGGCTGAGGTGCTCGATCTGCTCGCTCAGGAAGTCGACGTGACGCAGGTGGAGGGTGAGCAGGAGGCGGTGGTGGTCCGTCAAGCGCCCGTGCAGGGCCTGCTCCAGCGCCGCCCGTTTGTTCCGCAGCCGGCCCTTGGCCAACGCCGCCAGGGCCGCGGGGTCGGTCTCCCCCGCCAGGAGCGCCGCCAGGATGGCCCGGCCGGAGGCGCCCATGATGTCCGTGGCCACCGACGCCACCTTGAGGTTGGCGTCCTCCAGCACCGCCTGCAGGCGCTTGACCGCGGCCGAGCGCTCGTCGACGAGGGTGGTCCGCGTCCGGGTCAGGTCGCGCAGCTCCCGCTGCGCCCGCGGGGGCACGAAGCTGGGCCGCAGCAGCCCGTGCTGGAGCAGGTCAGCCAGCCCACGCGCGGCGGAGTTCCTATTGCGGCGGGCAGCCTGATCGGGGTTGCGGCGCCGGCGGCCCTGGGGGCTGCAGGATCAGGGTCGGTCGCGGGCGGCGACAGAGCCATGGCGTCCGCGCAGACGGATTGCCCGCCTCGCGGGGCCGTGCGCGAGACGGCTCGGAATGCCCGGGTTGCGTGGCGCGGCCTCGGGTCCCGCGGTGTATGCTGCCACACGGGGAGAGAACAATGCAGAGGCGTGCTCTATTGATGCGGTCAATGCCAGTCGGGTACTTGACGGCCGCATGCGCAGTTCCTGGCGGCGACGGCGGCACCAAGCCCGCCACCACTCTCAAGACCGATGTGACGATCCCCTTCCTGCAAACGACCGGCCAAGCCGAGCAGCAGATGGTCAACCAGGTCGTCGATCGTTGGCACCAGGCGCATCCGCGGGGGCCGAAGGCGGAATTCGTGATTCAATCCGGGCAGGTGAGCTTCGTCGCGATGCTCGCCGCCGGGACACCGCCGGCGCTGGCCAGTATGTCCGCCAGCCAGGGCGTCGTCTTCGCCGACCGCAACGAGTTCACGCCGCTGGACGACCTGATCAAGCGCCACCGCTACGACGTGGCCGACTACATTCCAGCCTCGCTCGACCAGTACCGGTGGCGCGGCAAGCTGTTTGCGTTGCTCCGCGACTTCTCCCACCAATCGCTGTGGGTCAACCTCGACCTGCTCGCCAAGGACGGGATCACGCCTCCCGCCGGGGACTACGGGACGACCGCCGGCGGCTGGACGTTCGACCAGTTCGTCGAGGCGGCGCGCCGCCTGACCAAGTCGGAAGGCGGCGCGCGCGCCAGCCAGTACGGCTTCGTCCTCAACACCGGGCTGCGCGGCGGCTACGGGCAGTTCCTGTGGGGCAACGGCGCCGAGCTGTTCGACAAGGACTTCAAGCGCTGCACCATCGACGACGAGCGGGCGGTCGAGGCGCTCCAGCTGATGCAGGACCTGCGCTACAAGCACCGTGTCGCGCCCGACGCCGCCGCGCTGACCGAGCTGCGCAACGCCGGCGTCAACACCGGCTCGCAGCAGCTCTTCTTCGAGAATCACGTGGCCATCGCCATCTTCCCCGTCGCGCGGATCGGCGAAGCACGCACGCAGGCCAAGGGGAAGTGGGACCTCGCGGTCGCGCCGCAGGGGGCGGCCGGCAGGGGCAAGCGCCTCACCACCGGCGGAGGCGTCGGCTGGTACCAGACCAAAGCCTTCCCCCACCAGGAGGAGGCATGGGCCCTCATGCAGCACCTGACCAGCGCCGAAACCGCCCTCTACCTGGCCGACGTGCGCATCCCCGGCCGCAAGTCGGTGCTCGACAAGTGGCTGGCCCAAAATCCCGGCGAGCCCCCCAAGAGTCGCGGCGTCGCCAAGACCGGCCAGCAGGCGGTGCACATCGATCCGGTCTTCCCGCAGTGGGAGGAAATCCAGCGCGACATCTTCACCCCACAGCTGAACCGCATCTGGAACAACCAGGCCACTGCGCGCGAAGCCGCGCGCGAGATCGCGACCCAGACCAACCGAATTCTGGGCGGCGGCTAACCGGGCAAGCCGGGCCAGTCGTCGAACACCTCCGCCGGGTCCTCGGCCACGACCGACGGGAGGTAGAGCGCGGCGGCCGTGCGCCGGCTGGCCGAGCGGCTCGGGATGGCGCTACGCCAAGCCGGCGAGCTCGAGAGCCAAATCGCGGCGCGTGCGGAGACGCGCCAGCCCGTGCGCCACCACCGTGCCGTGCGCTTCGGGTGCGGGTCCAGGGCTCGCCTGGCCGCTCCGCGCCATTGACCCGCAGCCAACCCACGCGACGGGACTTGCGTCCTGACGTCGTGCGTCAGGACGCTCACGCGCCTCGACACACGGGAGCGTCGGACACTGACCCTGAGCCACCTCACTCGCCACCTCACTCTTGGTGCGGGATCGTCTTACTGTGCATGCTAGGGGGGCGGAGCGGGGCTGACTCGGGGATTGTCGGGCGCCTTGGCTGCCTGGAATGTGATTGGTCGCACCGTGTCCGCGCCCTGGCCTGACTGAAGAGGGGCTGGCTCGAAGCCGAGCTCGAGTAAGACCGGTCGGCCGGGGGAACCACATCCAGGACGGAGGGGCACATGATCTGGATCGGCGTGGATGCCCCCAAGCGGCTGCATGCGGCGGTGGCGTTGGGGCCGGAGGGTCGACTGGGGCACAAGACCGTGCCGAACACGGCGGGGGGCTGGACGGCGCTGCTGACCTGGACGAGCGCGTGGCCGGAGCGCGTGTGGGCGATCGAGGGCTCTGGGGCCCTCGGTCGCGGCTTGGCGCAGTTCCTGGCGGAGCGGGGGGAGCGGGTGCACGAGGTGTCGCCGAAGTGGACGGCCCAGCGGCGGCGCACCATGCGCAAGCCAGGCAAGAGCGACCGGTTGGACGCGCACGCCGTGGCCCAATTGCTGCGGGAAGAAGCCGACGCGCTGCCCCTGGTGCTGCCGGAGGAGTCAGCGGCCGCCTCAGTTGAGCTCTGGAGCCGCCTGCGAGACGACGTCGTTGCGGACATGACGCGGCTGCGCAACCGCCTGCACGCGCTCTTGCTGCTGTGCGATCCCCAGTACCACCGGCGGCTGCCGAAGCTGACCACCCAGGGGGGACTCCGCGCCTGTCAGGCGTACACCGCCCCTGGCCCTGGGGCCTTGGCCCGCGCCCGGGAGCAGGCGGTGCGCCAGCTGGCGGCGCAGCTCGCGCTCCTGGCGCGCCAGGAGCGCGAGCTGCGCGCGAACCTCGAGCGCACGGTGACCGAACGCTTTGCCGCGCTGACGGCCATCGAGGGAGTCGGCTCCCTGGTCGCCGCGGCGCTCGTCGCGGAGCTGGGTGCGCCACGGCCCGGCTTCGGGGTGCCCCAACTCGCGGCACTGGCCGGGGTCGCCCCGCTCGAGGCCTCCAGCGCCGGCACGGTGCGCCACCGGCTCAACCGACTCGGGAACCGCCGCCTGAACAGCCTCTTCTACCACATCGCCATCGTGCAGGCGCGCCTGTACCCACCAGCGCAGGCCTACCTCGCCCGACGGCAGCAGGAGGGGCACACGGCCAAAGAGGCCCGTCGCGCACTCAAGCGCCAACTCGTCCGCCGGGTCTGGCGCCACTGGCAGGCATGCTGGTCCGCTTCACCCGTCGCCCCGCCCATCCCCCGATCCTGTGCCGCCTGACCTGCAGTTGACAGAGGGGCATCACATCAACCGACTGGCGCGTCGACAAGTGCAGACCGTAGGACTCCGCGGTGCGCCAACTGTCGCCGCTCTACAAGCGCTACCGCTTCCCCGGGGAGATCATCAGCCACGCCGTCTGGCTGTACTACCGCTTCTTGCTCAGCTACCGGGACGTGGAGGAGCTGCTGGCCGAGCGTGGCATCACCGTCAGCTACGAGACGATCCGCCGGTGGTGCCGGAAGTTCGGCTCGACCTTCGCCGACGGGGTGCGTCGGCGCCGCCCCCCTCCAGGGGACAAGTGGCATTGTGAGAATGGGGGTGCCGGTGGCGGCGGGCATGACCCCAAGTGGCATTGGCTCGTGGACGAGGTCCAGCTCAAGATCAACGGGTGCAAGCACTGGCTGTGGCGGTCGGTGGACCAGGACGGGGTGGTGCTCGATATCCTCGTCCAGGCACGGCGCAACCAGGAAGCGGCCGAGGCCTTCCTGCGTCGCGTAGTCAACAGCAACGGGTACGAGCCGCGGGTAGTGATCACCGACAAGTTGGCCAGCTACCCGCCCGCGCTACGCCGCGTGCTCCCGGGAGTGGAGCACCGGCGGCACAAGGGCCTCAACAACCGGGCAGAGAATTCCCACCGGCCCACACGGCGACGAGAACGCGTGCTCCAGCGCTTCAAGTCGCCGGCGCACGCCCACCGGTTCCTCAGCCCCTTCGGCCCCATCTCCGACCACTTCCGCCCCCGCCGCCACCTCGTCCCAGCGCCTGAGTACCGCCAGACGATGCAGACCCGCTTCGCGACGTGGCGCGCGGTCACGGGGCTCCCGGCCGCTGCCTGAGCACGCGAAGATCCATCCACCCTGCCCTCACCTGCCCGCTCATCTCCATCAACCGGGTTTAGTTGACAATCCCTCCGTGTGTCTTCCGAGCCTGCCCTGTTCTGCCGTCAGGGAGCGGCGCCTGTACACCACCGAGTGCTGGACGCAACACCGGCAACGCTGCTTCTCCCAGTATGGCGGATCGCGTTGTAGGCAGCCGGGGGAGAGCCGCAGCTGGCGACTCCGTGGAATGGGGCAGCAGGCACGAAACCACACCTTGACCGCGCGCGGTCACCCCTGACGCATGAAAATGCCGAGGTGCCGCCGCGTGCCCGCCGGTGGCGATAACGAGCATCGGCACCGCTGCCCCGATCATAGCTCTTCGCTGCCGGGCCGGGTCTTCCTGGCGCCGCGCCGCCGAGCAAGCTGCGACAATGCGCCGCGTGAGCCAGCACGACCCGGCGCACCCGGCAGGCGAGGCCAGCCGCCACCTGCGCGAGCTGGCGGGGCGCATCGCGGCGATCTACGCGGCGCACACGCCGGCCCGGGCGGCGATCCTGGTGGGCTCCGCCTCAACCGGGAAGAGCGATGAGTACTCGGACGTCGACATGGGGCTCCTGTACGACGAGATCCCGCCCGAGGAGCAGCTGGACGCCGCGCGGGCCCGGGTCGTCCGCGAGCTGGGGGCGGTACCGCTGTCCCGGCCGAACGGCGACTGGTACCGCGTGGGCGGCGTCTATTGCCAGGTGGGCCTAATCACCCTCGATGCGCTGGACCGGCACCTGGACCGCGCCCTGGGGCCCGACTTCCAGGAGGGCGACCAGAAGGCGCTCTCCGGGTGGCTCCACGCGATCGCGCTGCACGGGGAGGACATCGTCGAGGCGCGCCGGCGGCGGGTGGCGACCTACCCGGAGGAGCTGGCGCGCGCCACGGTGCGCCGGTACCTGCGCTTTCAGCCGCTCTGGCTCGTGCCGGGCTACCACGCCGCCCGCGACGCCGCGCTCTGGTTCCACCACGCCGCCGCGGAGAACTGCTTGCACGTGCTGGGAGTCTTCGCGGGCCTCAACCGCCGGTACTACTCGACCTTCCAGTTCAAGCGCATGCGGGGGTTCATCGACACCCTCCAACTGAAGCCGCCCGGCCTCGCCGACCGCATCGAGCGGCTGCTCGGGGACGTCACCACCGAGCCACCGTCGGCGGCGCGCGAGCTGGAGGCGCTGGTCGCTGAGACGGTGGCGCTGGTGGAGGAGCACATGCCGGAGGTCGATGTCTCTGACGCCAAGCGCTACCTCGGCGAGCGACAGCATCCGTGGCAACTGCCGCCGCGGCCCGCGAACGAGCGCCAGGACCCCTGAGTCGCCTTGGACGCGCTGCACAATGCCCGGTGCGCCTGGCGCCTCCTGGGCAACGGGCGCTACGTGGGAGGCCCCGGTTCACCCCCTTCCTGCGGGTACGAGGTCTTCTGCCCAGACCTTCACCACGCAGATCGTGGGGGCGCCGCGGATAAGGCTCTTGAGCAGGCGGTGGTAGCCATCCAGGATGACCCAGCGGCTGTTGTGCCGGGTGACGTGGATCGGGTACCTCGTGTCCGCCCGCTCGGCCTTCTCGCGGTGCGCGCGATACCGCTCCGGGTCCCGCAGAACGTCGTTGAGCGAGAGCTGGAAGCGGCGGCCCTCCCATCGCCAGATCGGCAGGTCCAGCAGCCAATCGAACGTGCTAACGGGCACTTCCTCGACGGGCAGGTCGAGCCGCCAGAGGGTCTCCTCGGTCCACCCGAACAGCGGGAACTCCCTGGGATCGGGAAACGCCTTGCGGACGCGCTGCGGCATCGACTCCAGGAGCTGCTCCCGGGTGACGCGGGGCGCCTCGAGCGGATGCAGGTCGCCAGCGCCCCGACTCATGCAGCCAGCCTAGGGCGCGGGACCGCGTCGGTCAAGCATGGACACGTCAGCCGTAGCGTGCCCTCAGCAGCCGCCCCCCGGCCGAGGCCACACTGCGGGCGCTTGCCGAGCAGCGCCGACTGCACCGGCATAGCTGATGCAGCTCGAGTACCGTAAGGGAGAAGGCGAAACGGTGCGCGTCACCGCGCCCGCTGGTGTATGGCCGATGCCGGTGCGGACGCCGACGGTCCGGTGGCCCCGCGGCGTAGCGTCAGCCGCCCGAGGAGAACACGACCACCATCATGTCCGCTCCTCTCTCCGATGCCGGGCAGGTCACCCGCAAGTGGCTGACGGAGGTGCTACGACGCAGCGGCGGCCTCGCGCACCAGCGGGTGACAGCCATCGAGGCATCTCCAGGTGCGGAGACCGCGATGTGGCGCCTGGTGCACCTGTCGCTCTCGTACTCCCCGGCCACACAGGGTCCGTCGCGGGCGCCCGCCCAGCTGCTGCTGAAGCTCCCGCGGCGCTGGCCGGGGCAGAACGCAGCGTTCCATATCCTGGGCAGGGCACACGAGGTGTACTTCTACACGCACTTGGCGCCGAGTCCGGCGATGGCGTCGGTGCCGGTCGTGCGCTGCTTTGATGCGACTCACAATCCCCGCACGCTTGGGGCGACGGCGACGCAGGAGGCGCAGGAGACGCAGGAGACGCCTGACGCCCATGTGCTGGTGGAGGACCTCTCGGGGACGCACTGGCAGACGGAGCCGCCGCTGCCCCCGTCCGAGGCGCTGTGCGGCGAGGCCGTCTCGTGCCTGGCACGGCTGCACGCCGCCTGGTGGGAAAGTGGACGCCTCAGCCCAGGCGGCGACGTGGCCAGCTACCTCGCCTCGCAGGTCGAGACGGCGCGGGCGCTCGGCGTGGGGAACGTGCGGGGCGCAGCCGCGAGTCCGATCCCCGGCTTCCTCGACTTCCTCGGCGACCGCCTCTCCCCGGCGCGGCGACGGGTGTATGAGCGCGTGTTCGCCTTCGGATCGGCGCTGGCGGCGCGCCAGGAGCGCGGCCCACGGACGGTGCTGCACGGGGACCCACACTGGTGGAACTTCCTCTACCCGCGCGACCCGTCCAGGGACACGACACGCATCCTGGACTGGGGGAGCTGGCGGGTGGGGCCTGCGACGAACGATCTGGCCTACATGCTCGCGCTGCAGTGGTTCCCGGAGCGCCGGCGCCGACTGGAGCGGCCGCTGCTCGAGCGCTACCACGAGGGCCTCGCCGCGGGCAGCGTCGACCGGTACTCCTGGGACGAGCTGTGGCACGACTACCGGGTGTCGGTGCTGTGGGGGCTCACCAAGGTGGCCCGGTGCTGGGCCGAGGGCTGGCCCACTGAGCTCTGGTGGGGGCACCTCGAGCGGGTGCTGCTGGCGTACGAGGACCTCGACTGCGAGGAGTTGCTTGGGTCATAGCGCCGGAGCGGCCGCACCGCCAATGCGGGGGCCAGACCAGCTCCTATATCCACGCCTATCGCCTGTGCGTGATCGACCCGCGCGTGGGGAGCGGCAGCCGATAACCGGCAGAGTCGTCCTCGCGATTACCGGAAGCACTCCGGCCCCTCGCCCGCCGGCGGAGGGAGGGCAAGACTCCACCCCAACCGTTGGCGCGCGCCGGCGACGGGGCGGGGCGCGGCAGGCGCCAAGGAGGCGGCATGCCGGACGCCGCTCGACGTAACGAGGGGTTGCCTTCAGTGCCCGAGGCACCACTGCGACGCTGCGCGTCCGAAATGGTCTCGACCCTGCACCGTGCACCGCCGCGCTCGTGTTGCGGCGTGATCGACGGTCATCCCGCCGCGGCGACCCTCGTGTGCAGCGCCGCGCGACCGGCTGCGCCAGGTGGACAGGGTTTTGCCCTCCCACATCCCCACGAATGCGCTCGGTGCCCCACAGGACGTTCTCGCGTGACATCGTGGCGATCAGCTCGCGGACCTCTCTCGAGAGGTGCGGCCGGCCGAGCCGCGGCCGCGACTTCCAGCGCCAGAAGAGGCGCCACCCCTGGCGGTGCCACCGCACGACCGTGTCCGGACTGACGAGCACGAGATGGCGTCGCCACGCCGTGGTGAGCCACCGAACCAGCACCCAAAAGAGTTTGTCTCGCCGCGTCAGCCGCGGCCGCTTGGTTCGTAGCAGCACCGCCAGCTGCTGCCGGAGCACGAGATTCTCGAGAAGAAGCGCGTGCCGGGCGCAGCACGCCACACGTACGGTGCCGAGTACCAGCCTGAGCAGTTCCAACATCCCTGGAGCATGCCCAATGACCTTGACCTTTGTCTGCGCGGCTTTTTGCCGTCCCACAACCCGTTCTCCGGGTTCTGGCACGTGATCCGTTCCACGACCCCGCGCAGCTCTCGCCGGGGCGGCTCAGCAGGGCCCGCAGATCGAGACCCAGTCCCTGCGCCGGCAGGACCGGGCGCGCCGGTATCGGGAATCGTGTCGCTGGAGAGCGTGCCGGTCGGAGAAGTCGGCATCGAATACACGCCATGGTCCCGTCGAGCGGCGTGACGGGCTGACGACGAAGAGCCTAGCACAGCCGGAGGCCGGGTCCAAGTACGCACTCGCTGGTTACCACGCGAGTGGACAGCTGGACAGCGGCGTGCCTCATACAGGTTACAGGTCGAGCCCCGCCCTGTCCTCCGTTTGCTCGAACGCCACCTCCCCCGCGATGGGCGCCGGTGTGCCGGCGTCGCCATTGCCACGACCCCGGGCGGGCGGCGCACCGAGGTGGACGGTGTCGCCGGCCGCGTGGGTCTCCTCTGGGTATTGACACGTTGCGTGGCATCACCCCGTAGGATCAGGTGGTGTTCGCCTCTACCATAACTCCGTCCCGTGATCCGTTGTACCGAGGCTATCGGTTTCCCGCGGCGATCATCAGCCACGCGGCGTGGCTGTACTATCGGCATTGACAAGTTGAGCAGCATCACGCTGTAGGATCCGGTGGTGTCTGCCTCCACCACTGCTCCAACCGGTGACCGTGACCCGCTGTCGGCGGCCATGAGAAACTCCCCATAGACGGCCACGAAACTCCCCACTGACGGCCACCAGAACTCCCCAGCCACGGCCACGAGATCTCCCCGGTCCATGTCACGACCGGCACTGCCGGTGAGGCGCTCTCACGCCGACGGCCCCGCGCCGCGCCGTCGCGGCCGCGCTGGCGGAAGGAGGGCGATGAAAGCCGACGAGGAGATCATGAACATTTTGGCAGCCTACGATCTGAGTGGCTCGTTCCGTCTGGCGGCGGAGTTGGCAGGGTGCGACCACCACACGGTGGCGCGGTACGTGGCGTTGCGGGATCAGGGGCGCGCCCCGGCGGCCCGGCTGGTCCGGGCGCGGGCGATTGACCCGTACCTGGCGAAGGTCGAAGAGTGGGTCGAGCGCAGCCATGGGCGCCTGCGGGCCGATGTGGCGCACGCCAAGCTGGTGGCGCTGGGCTACCCCGGCGCTGGACGCACCACCCGCCGGGCGGTGGCCGCGGCCAAGGTGGCCTACCAGCAGGGGGCGCGGCGGCGGTTTCGGCCGTGGCTGCCGGAGCCGGGGCTGTGGCTGCAGTGGGACTACAGCGACGGGCCGCGGGTAGACGGGCGCGCCAGCTGGCTGTTCTGTGCCTGGCTGGCCTGGAGTCGCTACCGGGTGGTGCTCCCGCTGCGGGACAAGCGCCTGCCGAGCGTGGTGGCCAGCCTGGACACGATGCTGCGGCGGGTGGGGGGCGTGCCGACCTATGCCCTGACGGACAATGAGAAGACGGTGACGCTGGAGCACATCGCGGGGGTGGCGGTGCGCCACCCGGAGCTGGTGGCCTTCGGGCGCCACTATGGGTTGACGATAGCCACGTGTGTGCCGGCCGACCCACAGAGCAAAGGCGGGTCAGAGGCTACGGTGCGCCTCGCGCAAGCGGACCTGGTGCCGACGGACGCCAACCTGCGCGCCGACTATGCAAGCTTCGCCGAGCTGCGGACGGCGTGTGCCGCGTGGTGCGACGAGGTCAATGCGCGGCCCCATCGGGCCACCCGCTGCGCGCCCAACGAGCGGCTGCGAGACGAGCAGGCGCGGCTGCACCCGCTGCCGGCGCAGCCCTACACGGCCACCTTCGGCGTCACCCGCACGGTGGGGGCCACACTGCCGGTCGTCCAGTTCGCCGGGGGAGAGTACTCGGTCCCGGACGCCTATGTCGGCACCACCGTCTGGGTGCGCGAGCAGGACAGCGCCCGCGGCGAGGAGATCGTCGTGGTGCATGTGGACCCGCGGGGTGGCGAGGGCGCGACCGAGATCGCCCGCCACCGGCGGACGCGCCCTGGGCAGCCCCGGCACGACCCGGCGCACTTCGGGCCCCGCCCCACCGGCCCCCTGCAGCGGCTCCCCCGCGCCCGCTCCGCGGAGGACGTCGCGTTCCTGGCCCTGGGCACGGGCGCCAGCCGGTGGCTCCAGGCGGCCGCCGCGGTGGGGGCTGGGCGGCTGCGGGCGAAGATGGCCGTGGCCGTGGCCCTGGCGCAGCTGCACGGGGCGGCGACGGTCGACGCGGCCCTGGCCGTCGCGGCGGCCCATGAGCGCTTCGGCGAGGACGACCTGGCCAGCGTGCTGCGCCACCAGGCGCTGGCCACGCCCGGCCCCTCCCAGCAGGCGAGCGCCACCCACAGCCTCCAAGGCGGCACGGCCACCTGGCGTGGCTTCGGGACGCGGGTGGCGGACACGGCGGGCGAGGCGGGCGCGCCATGAGCGCCCTCCAGGCGCCTGCGCCCCCGCCCCTGCCGGCGCCGCTCGACGCCTTGCTGCGCCGGCTGCGTCTTCCAACGCTGCGGCGCACCGCGCCCGAGGTGCTGGCGACGGCCCGCGCCCAACGCTGGGAGCCGGCGGAGGTGCTGCGCGTGCTGCTCGAAGCCGAGGTGGGCGGCCGGGACCGGTCGGCGCTGGCCACCCGCCGGGCGGTCGCTGGCTTCCCCACCGGGAAGACCTTCGCCGCCTGGAAGCCGCACCTCTCCGCCATTCCGCTACCGACTCAGCAGGCGCTGCAGACGCTAGAGTGGGTGGGCCGCCACGAGAACCTGGTGGTCTGTGGCCCCTCGGGCACTGGCAAGACCTTCTTCCTGGAGGCGCTGGGCCAGGCGGCGGTGGAGGCGGGCCGGCGCGTGGCCTGGTTCAGCCTGGAGGGGCTGGGCCTGCTGGTGCGCCGGCACCGGGCCGACGACTCGGTCACCAAAGCGGTGCGCGCCATCCTGCGCGCCGACCTCGTGGTCGTGGACGACATCGGGCTGCTGCCGGTCAGCCCCGACGCCGCCGAGGGCTTCTACCGCCTGGTCGACGCCGCCTACGAGCGGCGCTCCGTGGCCGTCAGCTCCAACCTGCACCCCGCCGCCTTCGACGAGCTGATGCCCAAGACGCTGGCGACCGCGACCGTCGACCGGCTGCTGCACCACGCCCACGTCTGCGTCACCAGCGGCGACAGCGTCCGCCTGGCGCAGGCCACCGCGGGCCACGGCGTCGTGCCGTTGGCGCTACCGGCCACCGCGCGCCCCCCGGCGTCCCCCACGACGCGCCCCACGTCTCCCCGAACGACAGGAACGACAGGAACGACGGGAACGACGGGAACGACGGAGGGGACACACCATGGCTGAGTGGGCTGCCACCCCGTTGCGTAACGATGGGGTAACGATAGCCTGCCCCCAGTGTGGCCATCCCTTCGTGCGCCAGGGGCGCGCCCGCTTCTGCTCGCCCGCGTGCCGGCAGGCGGCCTGGCGCCAGCGCCAGCTCGCCTCGCCCCCGCTCCTGCCCTCACGGTCGCCACGGGTGGCGACGGTCTATGAGTGCCCGTCCTGCGAAACCCGGTATCTCGGGACGCAACGGTGTCCCGATTGCCAGCAGTTCTGCCGGCGCATCGGCCCCGGCGCCCTCTGCCCGCAGTGCGATGAGCCCATCGCCCTCAGCGACCTGCTGCCGCCGGCGCGGCCGCCGATGCCGGAGAACGGAGGTGCGACACCCCACGACTAACCGCAGGTGGGGAGAAGTAGTGACCGCCAGTGGGGAGATTTAATGGCCACCCGTGGGGAGATTTCATGGCCGCCAGTGGGGAATTCTTCGTGACCGTTGACAACCCGCTGTACCGGGGCTGGGGCTATCGGTTTCCCGCGGCGTTCATCAGCCACGCGGTGTGGCTGTACTAGCCTGGATTATTCATACACGGTAACGGCACTGCCCCAGACACTCCTGGAGCAGTGCCTGAGACAGGCCATTTCCCTCCTGGTAGCTCATGCAGCCACAAGGGCCTCTACGATCTGGGCGGTCTTAACCCCGTGAATAAAGCAGGCTAGGATGGCCTACTACCGGTTCGCCCTCAGCCACGGCGACGTGGAGGACCTGCTGGCGGAACGGGGGGTGCAGGTCAGCGACGAAGCCATCCGGCTGTGGTGCCAAGTTCGGGCCGCCTTCGCCGACGGGTTGCGCCGGCGACGCGCCCGGCCCGCGGGACCGCTGGCATCTGGCCGAGGTACAGCTGAAGATCAAGGGGAAGAAGTACTGGCTGTGGCGGGCCGTGGACCGCGACGGGCTGGTGCTGGACCTCCTCGTCCAGGAGCGTCGTAACCAGGAGGCAGCCGATCGCTTCCTCCGCGCGTGCTGGATGGGGAGGAGCAGGCGCCCCGGGTGGTGGTCACTGACAAACTGGCCAGCTACCCGCCGGCGCTCAAGCGAGTCCTGCGCATACGGAACACCGGCGCCACAAAGGCCTCAACAATCGCGCGGAGAACTCGCACCGGCCGGTGCGTAAGCGAGAACGGGCGCTCCAGCGCTTCAAGTCGCCGGAGCACGCGCAGCGGTTCCTGGAGCCCTGCAGCGCCGTCGGCAACCACTTCCGCCCTCGCCGTCACCTCCTCCCCGCCCAGCAGTACCGCCTGATCCGCACCGAGCGCTTCCAGCAGTGGCAGGAGGCGGCGCGGCTCAAGCCGGCGGCCTGAGCACGCCGGCCAGGGCCGCGCGACGGCACCGAACGCCCACGCCAACCGGCCACCCCGCCAACTTGTCTCTGTATTGTTGAAGGGAGCACGGTAGGGTGGACTGACCCACAACTTGTCTGGCCTTGTGCCTCGGGATTGCCTGGTCGTCCCCCTGCTGCGCTCGCAGGAGCCCGACCTCAGAGGAGCCACCCCCGCCGGCGACCCGAGAGAGACCGGTCGCTCCTGGAGCGGTGCTCGCAGCACGCGGAGCGCACGGGAGGATATGATGGTCACGATCGGGGTGGATGCCCACAAGCAGGTCCATGCCGCCGTCGCCCTGGACGACGCCGGGCAGGCGCTTGGCCACTGGCGCGGGCCCAACAGCCGGGAGGGTGGGCGCGCTGCACGCCTGGGCGGTCGGGTTGGGCGGGCCACGGCAGTGGGGCATCGAAGGGGCGTGGAACTACGGGCGGGGCCTGGCCCAGCACCTGGTGGACGCCGGCGAGGCGGTGTACGAGGTCAACCCCCGCTGGACGGCCCAGGGGCGCCGGAGCGCCCGCCGCCCGGGCAAGACCGATGCGCTCGACGCCCAAGCGGTGGCGCGGCTGGTCCTGCGCGCGAGGCGGCCACGCTCCCGCGGGTGGGCGCCGACGACGAGACGGCGGTGCTCGAGTTGCTGGTCACCGAGCGAGACGGGGCCGTCGCCGAGGCCACCCGGCTCCGCAACCAACTCCACCAACTGCTCCTGCAGGTCGATCCGGAGTACCGGGCGCACCGCCCCGCGCTCCGCACGCCCGCCGGCGTCGCGGCGCTGGCCCAGTACACCACCCCCAGCCCCCGCCCGCTGGACGAGCCGCGCGCCCGCGCCGTGGGCGCCTGGCGCAGCGGCTGCGGCTGGCGCTGGCCCAGGCCGAGGACCTGGCCAGGCAGATTCGGCAGCGCGCCCGGGCGCACTTCCCCTCCTGACCGGCGTGTGTGGCGTCAGCCTCCTGACGGCCGGGGCACTCGCGGGCATCCTCGGGCCGGGCCGCCGGTTCCGCACCGATGCCCAACTCGCCGCCTACGCCGGCGTCGCCCCACTGGAGGCCTCCAGCGCCGGGCAGGTGCGCCACCGCCTCAACCGGGGCGGCAACCGCCGCCTGAACGCCATCCTGCACCGGATCGCCATCACCCAAGCCCGCAGGCTCTTCGGCGCTCGGACCTATCGGTACTTTGTTAAGGACGGAGATAGAGGTGCAGAGAGTAGCCGTCGGCGAGGAGGTCGAGGCTCGCTGGAGTTCGGGGCGGGGTGAACTTGGCCCAGGCGCGCCAGATGCGCCACAGACTGGTCCAGGGCACGAGCCAACTGCGCACTTGGCGGAGCGCGACCGGCCAGGAGGGCAGACCCGGGGGGGGGGGCGGCGGCGTCCCCGGTGGGGGCGCCCCGCGGCCGCCCGCGTCTTTTCCCCCGACCGCCGGGGTGGCGGGGGGGCTCGGTGGCTCCCCGGGTGGCCGGTGGCCGTGCGGGCCAGGTTGCCTCAAGGGTAGTGAACCAGACCCGCCAACAGAAGGAGAAGGCGCAGCCAACGAGGGCCCAGTGGCGGATGGCGCGGTCCGTGCGGACCTGGAAGTCGCCCCAGCCGTTCTTCGCGCTTGACCTGCTTGTAGCCTTGCTCGACCCAGTTCCTGAGGCCGTACAGGCGCACGATGGCGCCAGGTCGGCGGGGGCGAAGGGCGCCGCGCGCCGGGCGCGCCGTCCGGGCGTGGCAGGTTCGTCGCCAGGTACCAGGTGGTCCAGGTGGGGCAGGGTGGTCGGGTCGGTCGTGGCCACCACCAGCCGCACCGGGCCCTCCGGCTGGCAGCCCGCGAACCGCGGCTCGGTCGCCCACCACACCTCCCGGTGCCCGTCGCGATACCGGCGCACGACGCGCGCCAGTCGCCCGAACGCTCCCCGGAGCGGGTCGGCCCCTCCCACCGCTGGCGCCGGGCGGCCTCCTCCGGCGTGGCGTGCGGCGCCCTCGCGCACCCACGCCCCTTCGAGGGCTTGAGGCCGAGCACGTAGGGCACTCGGGCCTGGTGCAACGCCCCTGGAACGCGTCGTTGTCGCCGTAGAAGCAGTCGGCCACCGCCGCCCGGAAGGGCACGCCGGCGCCGCGCGGGCCACCAACTCGACCGCGATGCGGGGCTTGGTGCGGAAGGCCGGGTCGTGCTTGCCTTTGGGCAGGCGTGGCGCCGGGGTGTACGGCTCGACGTGGAGCGGGTAGTACACCCGCTCGTCGGCCCATAGGCTGGTCACGGCCACGATGCCGTTGTCCACCTTGCCGAGGACCCCCAGGTACTGCCGGGCGACGTGGGCGGTCTTGGTGCCGTCCTTCCGGTCCCCCGTGTCGTCCACGACGAGCACCCCATCGGCGTGGGGCCGGGTGGCGGGGTCGGCCAGGAGCCCCGCCAGGCGCGCGTTGAGCGCCGCGCGTCCCAGGTGGCCTCCGACAGGAAGTACTGCAATTGCTGGGCGGCCTGGGTGCTGCGCCCCCACGACCGGCTCCGTCTCGGCGAGCGCCGTCAGGGTCTTGTTCCGGTCGCGGGGCAACAGCAGCCCCTGCAGGTACGCCCGGAAAGCCCGGCGCTGGGCCAGCGTCCCGAAGCCGTCGTCGAAGCGCTGGGCATAGGCTTCCAGCGCCCCGGGCGCCTCCGGGCATGGATGACGCACGGTCATGGCCACCTCCTCACCCGCCTGTTCTTACCACAGCCCTCCCATCGTTAACAAACTACCGCTATCTCGCCCGCGCGCGTCCGAAGGCAAGACCCGCCGCGAAGCCCTCCGCGCCCTCAAGCGGTTCCTGGTGCGGGCGATCTGGCGCCGCTGGCAGGAGTGTGCGAGCGACAACCCCGCTCGTCCTGCCAGCCTCAGCAGCGCCGCGCGGACTGACCCTCTTATCCTTGACAACAGAGGAGCGGCAATCCCAGCTCGCTCGTTACTAGAGTACGCGCACGGTGATCCAAGGACCAGCCCCGCCTACTCGATCCGCTTCCGCTCCGGGAAGCGCGGCTGCGTCCCGTCCAGGTCCGTGAAGCCGTACTCCGGCCCCAGGTCCCAGGAGGCGAACACCTTCCCCGCCTTGCTCGCCACCTGCGGATCGCCCGCCAGCGATGCCACCCCTCCCCAGGTAGTACGGCGTCTCCGAGAAGGCGAAGTCCGGGTCCTTCTTGATCCCGTCCCGCCAGTTCGCCTCGGTCACCCCAAACCCCTCCAGCATCACCTCCGAGCGCAGGTAGCCCGGCGTGACCGCCAGCGCCACCACCCCCTCCACCTTGTGCTCCCGCAGGTCCCGCGTCATCGAGTCCGCCAGGTGGATCGCCGAGACCTTCGCCAGGCTGTAGAAGATGTCCACCTCGCGGTAGCCATAGCCCTTCCCGTCCGTCACCTCAATCACGAGACCCTGGCCACGCGCCACCATCAGCGCACACCGTAGTGGCTGGTGATGATGTGGGACCACACCGCCCGCTCCTGCATCCGCAGGCCCTTCTCCAGACACTCCGCATGTGCCCAGAACCCCCGATTGTCTACGAGGCTCGTCGCCGCCCCACACGTCGTTCACCAGCACGTCCAGCCGGCCACCCTGCTCCCGCCCGACTCGCGCGAACAGCGCCTCCACCTGCTGCGGGACCGTGTGGTCCACCTGCACCGCGATACCCACTCCGCCCCGCTCCCGCCCCCGATCGCTGACCAGGCTCGGCCGTCTCCTCTATCGTCTCCGGCCGCCCCTTCATCGCCGGCTCCCCCGCACGCTGCGCCCGGTGCAGTAGACAGTGGCCCCGGCCTCGCCCAGCGAGATCGCGATCGCCCGGCCACATCCCCGGGTAGCGCCCGCCACCACCGCCACCTGTCCTCGGAGGTCAGGCGGCTCCCACTCCCCCCATGGTCTCCGGTGCGTGCCTTGCGAGCCCTGTAGTCCTTGTGCCGTTCCCGCGCTACCCATCCGATCGGACCTCCTGTCGAGCGTGACTCCCAGCCTATGCCGGCAACATGACAGCGCGTGTCATATTCGCGCGCTACAGTCAGACCGCACATGAGCACCGGACGGCAGCTGTCCATTCTGCTGCTCCTGCAGGCCCACGGACGGCTGACCGCCCGTGACCTGGCGCGCCGGCTGGAGGTCTCCCAGCGCACGGTCCACCGGGACATGGACGCGCTCAGCGCCGCCGGCGTCCCCATCTACGCCCAGCGCGGTGGCGGCGGCGGGTGGTCCCTCCTGGACCAGTACCGCACGGACATCACCGGCCTGACCGAGCTCGAGGCCCAGGCGCTGTTCGCCGCGCCCCCTTCCCCAGCCCTCCACGACGTCGGCCTCGGCCACGCCGCGGAAGAGGCGTTCCTCAAGCTGCGCGCCGCCCTCCCCGCACGCCGGCACCCCGGCGCCGCCCACGCGCGCCAGCGCCTCTACGTGGACGGCGCCGGTTGGGGGCAGCGCACGGGCTCTGGCACAGCGCCGCCGCACCTGCACGTGCTCCAGGAGGCCATCTGGCACGACCGCAAGCTGCGCATCGCCTACGAGCTCAGCGATGACCTCTACGACCCACGGCCGCCCGAGATCGTCGAGCGCCTGGTGGACCCGCTCGGCCTCGTCGCCAAAGGCCGCAGCTGGTACCTCGTTGCCGCCCCGGAGCACGAGCCGGGCGCCTCACCACCCAGTGGACCGGCCTCCACCGCCACCGCCAATGCCACCACTTGCGCGGAGCGCACCGTGCGCGCCTACCGCGTCTCCCGCATCCGCGAGGCCGAGATCCTGGACCGGCCGTGCATGCGCCCGCCGGACTTTGACCTCGCGGAGTACTGGGAGCGCTCCACCGCCGCCTTCAAGGCGAACGTCCCGCGCTACGACGTCACCGTCCGCGTCGCCGCCGCAGCCCTCGCGCTCGTCCGCAAGTCGTCACCTTACCGGCGGGCGGTGCAGGGCAGCCTCCGTCACTCCGAAGGTGCGCCGGCCCCGCCGGAAACCCGCGACGCAGACGGCTGGATCACCCTCCCCCTCCGCTTCGAGGTGGAAGAAGAGGCCATCCCCTACCTCCTCCGCTTCGGCGGCGACCTGGAAGTGCTGACCCCGCGTACCCTGCGCCAGAAAGTCGCCGCCCTGGCAGCAGCCGCCGCAGCCCGCTACCTTGGCGATGCTCCCCTCTCCTTTGAACCTTGAACGTTGAACTCATCATCTCCTCCACCTCGGCGTCTCCTCCTGGTAGTGCGGCTGCCGCCCGTCTATATCGGTAAACCCGAGCTCCCGCGCCAGGTCGCCCACCAGCAGCACCTTTCCTGAGCGCTCCATCACGCGCGGGTCCGCCGCCAGCAGCGCCACCGCGCGGCCCGTGTACTGCGCCGATTCGGTGCGCCACATGTAGCCCGGCATCCCGTCAAACTGCGGCGCATCCTGTGGTCCCCACCCAGACGTATCCACCCGCGGCGGGCGGCCGTACTCCGCCTCCAGTGCCTCCGGCGAGATCATCGTCTCGCCGCGCAGGTGCCCCGGCGAGACCGCCACCGCCGCCACCGCCTTCCCCCGCAGCGCCTTCGCCAGCATCGGCGCCAGCCGAAGCGTCATCAGCTGCGCCAGCTCAGATAGTCTCGCCGGCGCGGAATCCGCCTCACCTCCCCACGAGAACGCCGTGTTCACGATCACCCCTGGGCTGGCGCCTTCCCGCGGGCCGTTCGGCAGCAGCAGCGGCACCGCATGGTGCGCAGCGACATACTGCGCCCGTGCCCCCACGTCTACCATCGCCGCCCAGTGCGAGACCGGCAGCTCCCAGAACGGCAGCCGGTCCCGCGCCTCCAGCTCTTCTCCGCCCCACACGTTGTTCACCAGCACGTCCAGCCTCCCCCGCTCGCGCCGCACCCGCTCGAAGAGCGCCGCCACCTCCCGGTCATTGGTGTGATCCACCGGCACCGGCACGCCTACCCCGCCGCGCGCCGCCACCAGCTCGGCCGTCGCCTCTACGCTCGTCTCCGGAAAATCCGGACGCGGCGCGTCTCGCGTCGTCCGCCCCGTCACGTACACCGTGGCGCCGCACTCCCCCAGCACCGCCGCAACCCCCTTCCCCAGCCCCCGCGTCGCCCCCGTCACCACCGCCACCCGCTCCCGCAGGTCAGGCGCCGCCCACGCCCACGCATCCCCCATCGCTCGTCACCCTCCGGCCGTCATCGTACGGCAGTCTGGTCGGGCCAACCTGGCACGCCGCGTGACGGCGTGACTCAAGTGGAGCGTGAAAGCCCGTCCCGAGATGCGCTGGCCAGTGCCTGGCAGGAAGAGCGCGACACGGCGTGGGCCGCCATGGGCCGCGGGGACATCGCCGCCACATCGCGGCACTACGGTCAGGCGCTTGCCATCGCCGAGCGTTTGGGGGAGGAAGATCCCCGGTTGCTCACCGCTCTGTCAGAGAGCCTCAGCCTCCTGCGCACGCACAAGAATCCCCCTGGACTCCGGACGCCGTGGCCAACGCGGCGGAGGCCGAGCCCCGCTGCCGCCGTCTGCTCACGCTTCAGGCGCCCCGTCGGCAGGCAGCCTGCCGACCGTCCGCCAGCGCCCGGGGGGCACGCCTTCCGCCCGCGCGAACAGCCGGGGAGAAGGAGGCGGCGTCGCGGAACCCCACCGCCGCCGCTACCGCCGTCTGTGGCGGTTCCTGCACCGCCAGCACCGCTACCACGCCGGCGCGGTGCTCGCGCGCTTGGGCGGTACCTCACCGCCGGGCTCGGGCAACCGGCAGGCCGGCCCGCGCAACCACGGACTTACGCCGCCCAACCATGCATGTGGCGCCTGCGCGGTGAGTGGCCTCACGACGCGAGACCGCCGATAACCTGCTGGGCCTCCACCCCTATTACCGGAACGCCTCTGGTCCTCCTACCGTGCAGAAGTGGTTCCTGTATGCGCGGTTCCCGTACCGCGCAGGGAGAGGCTGCATCCAGCCGCCACGGCAGAACGGGTGCCCCGAAAGTCCCTCTTGACTCGAAAAAATTCGGCCCTTAGGGTGGGACGGAGGAAGGCTCGCACGTGGTCGCGGCCCAGCGTCGTGTCCTTCCCTGCGGAGCCTTGCCGCGGAACTCGGCCGCCGAAAGAATGAGGTGTCGCCCGTGCCCACGCCCGTCCCCCCCGTCGCGTCCCCGCCCGGCCCCATGCTCGCCTCTTACGCGGCGCACAGCCCCTTCACGGATCCCGGCGTCCACAGCCGCCGGTACCCGGCGCTGCCGCGGGACCTGCCGGGCCTGGTGGGGGTGGTGCAGGGCCTGCTGCTGCACCCGGCCGCGGCGCGGCTGTACGGCCAAGCCCCGGAGCCGGAGGAGCGCGGCTGGGGTTTCCCCACGATGGCGGAGACGCTGGACCGGCTGCTGGCGCTCGACGACTCGCCGCTCGCGGTGCCTCGCCCGCCGGCGCGCCGCCTGCGGGCGAACTGCCGGAACTTCGCCGTGCTGCTGGTCTCGCTGCTGCGCCACCAAGGGGTACCGGCGCGGCGGCGCGTCGGGTTCGCGCGGTACCTGCCGGGGCGCCACGCCTACATCCACGAGATCGCCGAGTACTGGGACCGGGCACGCCGCCGCTGGGTGCTGGTGGATCCGCAGAACGACAGCGTGACCCGCGCCGCCCAGCGCGCCTACTTCGACTCCATCAGTCAGCCGGAGCGGGCCTGCTTCGACACCCTCGACATCAGCGCGAGCAGGCGGCCGGACGACCAGTTCCTCCTCGGCGCCAGGCCTGGCGCCTCTGCCTCGGCGGACTGGCCGACCCGGATGGCTTCAGGGCCTCTCGGTGCAGGGGGCTGCGCGAGATCGGCTCCGCGGTCCTGCAGGACCTGGACGGCCTGAACAAGACGGAGCGCGCAGCAATGACTCGGGCTTCCCTCCCGTCCCTCTCCCGCATGGCGCCGGGGGGACGGGAGGGCTCGGCGGCGCTCACGGTGGACTCACCCCTGAAGAGGCGCTGGTGGAGCGGGGGGCGGAGCCTGAGCCTCGACGGCGACCGGCGGTTCGCGGAGATCCGAGCGCTCGCCGCGAAAGTGCAGGCGGTGCGGCGGGCGGAGCCGGAACCGGAGCCGGGCGCGTGACCGACGAGTCGGCCGGTGCGGCCGCCGCGGTGGCGCGGTGGACGAGACTCCCCGCCTCCGGCGCGGCGCTCGCGCGGGAGCCGCGGAGGTGCGCTGGGCGCGCGTGCCCCGCCACGCGATTCGCGCCTCTACGAGACGGACGCGCTGGGGATCGTGGACGAGGAGCAGATCGCCGACGTGGGCTACGCCCTGCTGGCGCGCTGCCAGAGTATCCTCCGAGCAACCGAAGTGGAATTGCCCCGTTTGGATGGACACGTTCTCGTTCGGCAGCATTCGACACGTTCGTTCCGCAACGTTACGCCACGGCCGCGGCCGGCGTGGGCTGATGGGCGGCTTCGTAGGCGGCGGGGCTGAGATAGCCGAGCGTCGAGTGCCGGCGCTGGCGGTTGTAGAAGCCTTCGACGTAGTCGAAGATGGCACTGCGGGCCGCCGCTCGCGTGGGCCACGCCTGGCGGTCGACGAGCTCGCCTTTGAGGGTGGCGAAGAAGCTCTCCGCCACGGCGTTATCCCAGCAGTTCGCCACTCGGCTCATGGAGGGCACGAGCCCGGCCGCTTGCAGGCAGCGCCCGAAGGCGAGCGAGGTGTACTGGCAGCCGCGGTCCGAGTGGTGGATCAGCCCGGCGCCGGCCGGCGGGTCGCCAGGGCCATGGTGAGCGCGTCGAGCACCAACTCGGTGCGCAGATGGTCGGCCATGGCCCACCCGACGACGCGCCGGCTGAAGGCATCGAGCACCGTGGCCAGATAAAGCCACCCTCTCCGGTCGGGATGGAGGTGATGTCCGCCAGCCACAGCTGGTCGGGCGCCAGCGGATTGAAGTGCGCTGGACCAGGTTGGGAGCGGGCGAGGCCGCCGGATCGGCGATCGTCGTGCGGGGCCGGCGCCGACGCCGGTGACAGCCGGCCAGGCTGGCCTGGCGCATCAGCGCGCCACCCGCTTGCGTCCACAGCGCCCCCGCGCCCGTAGGTCGGCATGGAGGCGGGGACTACCATAGGTGCCCCGGCTCGCGTGGTGGAGCCTGGTAAATCAGGCGCGTCAGCTCGGCATCGATCTGGGCGCGCGCCGAGGGTGGGCGGTCCCGCCAGGCGTAGAAGCCGGCCCGGGACACGCCCAGGACGCGCACGAGAGCGCCACCGGGTGGTCGGCCACCACCGCAGCGATGAACCGGAAGCAGTTCACCGGGTCGCGCTCTCCGCCGAAAAAGCCGCCTTGCGCAAGATCTCCCGCTCCTCCTTTAAGATGCGGTTCTCGCGCGCAGCCGGGCTAGCTCGGTGCGCTCCTCCGTCGTCAACCCATCGCGCCGCCCTCCATCTATAGCCATCTGTTTGACCCAACCGCGCAGCGTCTCGTGGTGCACCCCTGCGTCCTTGGCTACCTGGCTCAGCGACCGCCCGTTGGCGTGCACCAGCTGCACGGCCTCGGCACGGAATGCTGGCGGGTACGGCGCTCTCGTTCTTGCTCCCATCAGTCTGGACTCCCTTCTTTCGGGGCCGCTTACTCCCTAGTGTGAGGGTGTCCACCAACGCGGGGCAATACCAGAAGCGCACAAGGGCAGGATCGAGTGCCCGCGCTGCGGCGCGCGCGTCCAGCGCGCGGGCTCGGTCTGGAAGCGGGGCCTGGTCCTCACGTGCGCCGGCTGCGGCTGGGCCACCACGTGGGGCGCGTACTACGACACCTACCGCGTTCGGCAGCTCACGGGTGGCAGCGCGCTCGGCGTCTTCGAGTGGTTCGCGCGGTCCTTCCTTGGGCCGACTCCGCCCGCAAGTATGCTGGCGATCGACCGTCTGCTCCACACGTTCCACCACGAGCTGACCGCGCCGACGCGCCCCGCCGGCGTCAACGTGGTCGAGGGCACGCTGGAGGATGTGCTCGACTTCCTGCACGCACTCACCCACGCCGCGCCGCGCGCGGCCACCGGCGGCGCCGCGCCGCACGGCGCCGCCCACCCGGGATCCGCCACACGCGGGCCGGGAGGCGAATGCGCCGGCCGGGAGGAGGCGCTGGCGCGCGCCCGGGTCGGCCACCGGAGTTCGCGACTTAGGTGGGTGCTGGTAGGGTTGGCGCGTGATGCCTTCCTGCCCCTTCTGCCGCCAGCCGGCCTCCAAGCGCGACGGCCATGATGCCGCCGGCCGCCAACGCTACGCCTGCCGCCCCTGTGGGCGCGACTTCACCGAGCGTTCCGCCTCGGCCTTCACGGGCTACCGCTGGCCACCGGAGGTGATCCTGCTGGCGGTCCGCTGGTCCTTGAGCCACCCGCTCTCCGCGGCCAGCGTGATGGAGCTGCTGGCGGAGCGGGGCATCGATGTCTCGAAGCGCACCGTGCTGCGCTGGGTGCAGACGTTTGGTCCATTGCTCGCGGCCGAGGTGCGCCGGCACCGCCGGCCCCTGGGCAGCACGTGCTACGTCGATGAGGTGTTCTTCTTCCGAGGCACGGAGAAGCACTACCTGTATCGGGCGGTGGACGAAACGGGGCAAGTAGTGGACGTCTTGTTCCGGGAGCACCGGGACACCGAGTCCGCCGTGGCGTTCTTCCGGCAGGCGCTGGCGCGCACCGGGTGGCGGCCCACCCAGGTGATCAGCGACCACCACCAGCCCTACGTCAAGGCTGTGCGGGAGGTGCTCCCCGAGGCCGAGCACGTGCGCACCGGCCTGCACCGCGCCAGGGGCGAGACGACCAAGGCCGTGGAGCGCAGCCACGTCTTCGTCCGCGACCGGCTACGCGGTGCCCGTGGGGTGAAGACGCTGGCCACCGGCCAGCGGTTCTTCGAGGGCTTCGAGGCGCTCCACGCCCTGCGCCGCGGCTACACGTGTCTCGCCGCGCTGGTCCCCGGCCACGATCTGGTGGCAGCGGGCGCACATGAGCGCGCCCGCGCGGTGGCACGTGCGGTGACTGCGCTCGGTGCGTGCCTGGCGAAGATGCCCCGCCGGGCGGCCTGACCGCGGCCTGCTGGCCGGGGTCAGCCAGCCCGCGCCTGTCCGGTGCTGCGTCCGCACCACCCACACCACCAACACGCGCCAGACGCGTGCCGCTACTCCAGCACCTGCCAATGTCGCGAACTCAGCAGCCGGCGGCAGACCCGCCGTCGGTGCGCGTCGATGCCCGGCCGGTTCAGGTGTCAGCCCGCGGGACGCGAGAGGACCCCGACTACGCCGGCACGAGCTGATAGTCTGCCGGCATCTTCTGCAGGGTGGCGATGCTGATGTGCGGCCAGACGGCTCGCCCGGGGAATTCGTCCTCGCGGGGGTGGAAGAAGTGCAGCATGACGACTTGCGAGTACTGCAGCCGCAACCTCGGCTTCCCGGTCTCGTCCTTCGCGGCGAGTTCCTGAATCCAGAACGTTGACTTCAAGCTGACCGGCTCGGCCTCGCGCACCGAGAACGGGACGTTCGTAATCCCGGCGCTCTTCCGATCCGAGTCCACGGTCAACGTGGTCGTCTGGACGATGTCCACGCCCTGATTCGCGAAGCGCAGAATCTCGTTCATGTCCGCCGGACTGAATCCAGGGAATCCAGGCACACCCCCTGCGTTCCCCATAAACGGGTTATCAATGTAATGCTTGTACGGCTCGAGGTACGGGTCTGACTCGAAGTCGTAGCCTGGAGTGCTCACGTCCTCGAAGCGACCCGAGGGCAACCCGCTCACGGGCGGAATCGCCGGCATGCCTTTGTGAACCTCGGACTTGCCCAGGGCAAGAACTGAGTTTCCGTGCGGGATTGATGCCAGCCGCGCGACATCGAGCTCCACTTCCGTCACTTGGTCGTCCTTGATCTGGTCGTCCTTGGACCGGCGATTCGTCTCGTACAACCACAAGCCGGGTTCGTGGTGGATCGGCAGTCCCTTCAAGCCCGCGAGGCCGTTGCTGTCCGGTCGGTCTTCTGCCACGACCTGAGCGATCTTCTGCTGGTAATCGAGCGTAACGACGAACTGGTCAGGATCGGGATCGCTGGGCCGCGACAGACCTCGGTTGGGCACGTCGTCGTCTACGAAAGTGAACCGAGGTTCTTCGTCGTACTGATTCATCAGCACTCGGAACTTGAATCCCGCGGGCGGCGCCGGAGCGTCCTGAAACGGCACGGCGATCATGTTCCAGCCCGTGCCCTTACCGATCCAGACCCCCAGCAGCTGTTCGAGCGGCCCGAGGTCTGCAGGGAGCGGCGCAGGTCGGTTGGACAGCCGTTCCACGTGCGTGGGTTGCGGGGGAACGACGTCCGCAAACTTCCGGGTCCTGCGGTCAACTTGGTTGCCGGTGGCCATGATGGTTCTCCCGTTGGGATGGAGAGGAGACGGGCATCGCGCCCGGTTGGGACCGCCGTCCCGCTCCTGCCTCCCGGTGACATCCGATTGCCTTCGCCGAACCGGCGATCCGGCTTGGCGGAGCACGTCGTCGTTGCTGCGGGTGGCCCGGCCGCGGTCCAAGGCGCACGCGCTCTGCGACCCCTACCACCTCGCCGACACGCCGACAGAGGGCGCGACGTCGTACGTCCCCGAGGCGCTCCGGCGGCCGCCGGCCGGCTAGGCCCCGAGGCGTTCCCGCGCCGCCCGCGCTTCGGGGAGGCGTCGCTCGAGCGGCGCCCGCCGCTACCGCGCGGGTAGCCCGTCGCACCCCCCAGGCCGCTGGAGTCTGTGGTCCGGTGCGATCGGCTGGGTAGCCTGCGCCGCGAGGACTCCCGGTGCGCCGCCTGCCGCGATAGCTGTAGGCCACAGTCACTCAGCGGAGTCGGCTCCGACCCCCTCAAGCCGGTTCAATACGCCCTCGATCCGCGCATCTTGTTCGAAGTTGCCCATCATCCGGGTCATGACACGATTGAGCATGCTGCACGCGGCAGCCGGGTAGTAGCCATCAGCGAGATCCCGCGTCATCGCCTCCAGCCCTTGAGCCAGGGCCTCAGAGTTCTGGCTCGCGACCTCATGTCGCCGAACGAAGTAGGCGCTGTAGTCGATGGGTTGCGCGAGGGCCAGGATCCGCTCTTCGTGTTCCCTGACGATCTTGATCTGCTCGAGCGCCTGCCGGAAGGCGCCGGCGGCCGCCTTGAGGCCATCGCTTTCGCTCTCGCCGTCCGCGAGCTCCGCCTGGTGGATCCGGGCCATGCCGGTGAAGTAATGGCCAAGCCCGGTGAACAGCGCCGCGTCAGCGCGAACCATCTCGGCTCGCAGGACTTCTGCCTCCTCACGGGAGGCCCGACTCAGGGTTTCGAGTCAGGTGTGGTGGGTCGGTCACGTGGCGGCGTCGAGGCCGGCGGATGTGGACCCGGGCCTAACGCCTGGCAGGGTGAACGGTCCGATCTTCCATTTCCGGAGAGTCATAGGAGCCATCCTCACTATTCATCACGATGTAGTCCGCATGGTCGGCCCGTCTCGGCAGGGAGCAGCCGGATGAGACCCGCCCCGCGGGGCTGTGATCACGCCCCTGGCGGCCACGGCACCATCTCCGGTCGCTCGGGCGCACGGCCTCCGCACTCGGGGGAGAACTCCACCGGCTACGTGCCGGAATCCGCGGCGTCGGGGGCGCCCGAGGCAACGGGAGGCTTCCGATGCCTCTCGGGGCGTCGAGTGCACCGCACTCGGGAACACCAGAAACGGCTGGCCTCAGGATGGCCATCCCCCTTCCGCCCACCGGCGTGCCAACCGGAACCAGTGGATGCAGCGAGTCGTAGCATACTCGCTTCAGGGGCCGTGTCAAGTTGGCGATGATCCTGTAATTGCTCACATTCGGTGAGCCAGAGTGTTACTGGGGTGGGGGAGCGAGGAGGAGGTGCTGACAGGCGGCGAGGGGATCGTGGCCCCGGAGCCTGCGCGCGGTGCCGAGCACGGAGGCGAGCACCATGCGCGTGCAACTCCCGGCCGCGGAGCGGGCCGCCGCTGATCTTGCGGGCGATGACGAGGGGGCGGATACTGCGCTCGGCAGCGTTGTTCGTCGGGGGCACGCGCGGGTCACGCACGAAGGTGAACAGCTCCGGCAGGTACCGCCGGATGCGGCGGCCGCCGCGCGGGGGTGTCCCCCGCTTCGTCGCGGGCGCGGGGGCACCCGACGCGCGGTAGATCGTGCCGATGCTCGCGACCCAGGCGGCCAGGGCGCGTCGTCCGGGTGCTAGCGCCGCAGGTCCTTCAGGTCGCGCCACAGGTGGCTCCAGCAGCGCTGGTGCGCCCCGCGAACCGGTCGTAGGCGGCGTAGAAGTCGGTCACCAGCGTGCCCTCGAAGTCGGCGCCGAGGACGCCCTCCGGCACGTCGCCGCTGCGCTCAGGGCGTGGTGGAAGTACCGCACGTCGGGGGTGCTGAAGGTCCAGACGTACCCGTGCTGGCCATCCTCGCGCCAGCCGGTCTCGTCGGCGTGCACCAGCGGGCTGCCCCGCACGGCGCCCGCACGGCGACCCGCAGGGTCTCGTAGGCCGGCGTGGCCCGCGTCGCCACGACGCGCAGCAGGCGCACCAGCCCGCCGGTGCTCAGGCGCAACCCGTGCTCACGGTCCAGCCGGGCCTGGATCTGGCGCAGGGGCAGCCGCTCCACGGTGCGCATGACGGCCACGGCTGCCAGCACGCGCGCCGAAGCGCACCGCCCCATCCGGGCGGCGGTAGGCCGGGCGGGGGCGGCAGCACGCGCCCGTCCACCCAGCGCGGCTGCGCCGGGCGAGCAGCAGATGCTCGGTCACCACCGCCGGCGCCGGCGCCGGGAGGTCGACCACCTGCACCCGCCGAGGGATTGTCCAGGGTAACTGGTTGGCGCGGGAGCGCGGGTGTGCCGTAGGACTCGGCGATGCACCAGCCGTCCGCCCTCTACAAACGTCATCGCTTTCCCGGGAGGGCTCATCAGCCACGCGGTGTGGCTGTACTACCGCTTCCTCGTAAGCTACCGGGATGTCGAAGAGCCTGCTGGCCGAGCGCGGGATCGCCGTGAGCTATGAGACGATCCGGCAGTGGTGTCAGTAGTTCGGCTCGACCTTCGCCGACGGGGTGCGCCGACGCCGGCCACGACCGGGCGACAAGTGGCACCTGGACGAGGTGCAGCTGAAGATCAACGGGCGCAAACACTGGCTGTGGCGGGCGGTTGGCCAGGACGGGATGGTGCTCGACATCCTCGTGCAGGAGCGTCGCAATCAGGAGGCGGCCGAGACCTTCCTCCGTCGCCTGGTCGATGGGAGCGGGTACCAGCCGCGGGTGGTGATCACGGACCAACTCGCCAGCTACCCGCCCGCCCTACGGCACGTCCTCCCACGAACGGAGCATCGGCGCACAAGGGACTGAATAACCGAGCGGAGAACTCGCACCGGCCCACCCGCCGACGAGAACGGGCGCTGCAATGGTTCAAATCACCGGCGCACGCGCAGCAGTTCCTCGCTCCTTCGGCCTCATCAGCGACCACTTCCGCCTCCGCCGCCACCTCCTCCCCGCACCCGCGTACCACCAACCGCTGCAGACCCGCTTCGCCACCTGGCGTGAGGTCACCGGCCTCCCGGCCACGCGTGAGCACAGTCGGGCCGGAAGGCCATGCCCTCAACCGTCACTGGCTTCGGCAACACGGTTTAGTTGACAATCCCGGGCCAGGTACAGTGCCGCCGGGTGCCGGTCCGCCCGCGGCGGCGCCACGACCGCACGCAGCGCCTGCACGCGCGTTGGCTCCAGCGGAGCGAGGGACGCTGTCTGGGTCTCGTTGGTCTTGTGGGTCTTGTGGGTCTCGGCGGCGTCAACGACTATCAGTGCGTCGCTCACGAATCACACCTTCCATTTGGATAGGACGCTGCGGCCGCGCTCCCGCGCCAGCACAGCCTCGTCTGCGTGTCAGAACGCCCGGCGCCGATCACTGTTGATCGCCACACGTGCGTGATTGACATAACAGCATTGAGGGTCAGTAGCGCGTCGATAGAGGCTGCGTGCTCGCGACAGCTCCATCCAAGGTCAAGCTCCCCCCGATTGACCCTTGGCTGGACCCAGAGGAGCGCGTGCAGTTCATCGACCACATTGCTCCGCACTAATCGTTCGACTGCGTCGTTGACCATCGAGATGCCTCTTTGCCATTCGCGGGCGGTCACGCCCTGAGACCCCTGCCTCCGCAGTCGCCCTCGTGTTCCACCCAGCCATCTCGCACCGCCATCACGGACTGCAATATGCCTGAAAGGCGGCATGCGCGGTCTCCTGCACATAGACCTGCGTCGCCGCCAGCAGCTCCAACTGCGCTGCCGTCGCATTCTGTCGGGACAGGCCGGGCTGGGCGATCGAGATCGTGAACGCCGACTGGCGCAGCCGTGCAACGTCTATTAGCCGATACAGGGCTTGGGCGTCGCCCTTCAAGATGCCACTCACTCGTGCTCGCTCAATGCGCTTCTTCTCGCGCCTGATAAGCCTCTGGAGCATGGCGGGCACGTTGCGCCGCCACTGAGCGGACTTCTGTGCTTGCCCGCACACCTCGTACAGATCCCCCACCTGCGCTCGCGGCTCGCCGCCGTGAACCCACTTGCAGTGGACGAGGTGAACGAAAAACGTGCGGTCGTCCACGCGGATCGCAACGATGTCGGCCACCTCGCCGGCGCCATCGTCGTCGACGATGAGATCCCAGTCCGCGAGTGCCTCAATGTGCCGGACCATCCTCGCCTGAATGGAGTCGGCACGCCGGGTGGGTCCCTGAGACTCCACGGTGAGATCGACCCCCGCCCAGTCCAGCGCCACGAGTTCAGCCGGATCAAACGGACCCAGGTCGCGCTCCGGCCGAAGCAGCATGGCTGGCGGCACGACGAGCGCATCCTGCTCGAAGTGCACGATGAGCCCGGTTTCATTCAGTGCCTCGCTGAGGGCGATGCGCTTGTCCCGGCTGACGATCTCCGCGTCCGCGGCGACGGGAGCGAAGCGCATCTGACCGGCTCCGAACGTCAGCTCGTAGTCCAGCGACCAACCAGGCGCCACCGCGGAGAACGGGATCGGTCCGGTAGTGCCGTGCTGGGTTACATGGAAGTCCACGTCGATCAGGTGGAATGCCTGTCCGGCGTGTTCGACGCGCAGCTCCTCACTCGAAGAAGCAAGGAGATCCCACGGCCACTCCAACCCGAGCGGCACCAGCGGCGGCCGCTCCTCAACAACCTGCGGCCGGATGAAGTGCCGCATCACCTCATCGACGCTGATGCCCTCGTCGGTCACCTTCGCACCAATCCGGTTGCACCAGTCCACCCAGTGCTTGAGCGTCGTGGCGATGCGATGCTCCAGATCCGCCCCTTGAGAGAGGCGCCGATGCTCGCCCGGTCGCCAGCCTCGAACCCGTAGGCAAAGATGTTGGTCTTCGTCTTGGTCTGGGCCTCGGCCACGGGAAAGCCTTCGGAGCCGTCCGCGCCGACGTGGAACGAGAAGCGGCGGCTCCGATTGCGGATGTCGAGCAGGCCGACGTTGGTGGGGACCAGCCGCGCGATGCCGGCCATGGTCCGGTACACGTGCTCGCCCGTGATCCTGGTGGCCTCGGTTCCGCCGACGGCGGCGGCGAGCTCGGCGTGGAGCGACTTGTTGTTGGAGCTGTTGATGTAGAGCAGTCCGGCGTCGGCGTCCCAGTAGACGATATACAGATGGTGGGCGACCTCCTCCACGGTCTTTAGTACCCCCCCACGTCACGGGAGTCCGGTGTTCCGTGACGAACCAGGCAACGCGATCCCGCTCGTTGATCGCGATCGGGAACGTGAGCAGCTGCTCCTCCGGGAATACCTCGAGCACGCCGTGCGGATTCCACTCGGCCGCCGTGCGGTAGACGACGGTGCTCATCTTCGGCAGGAGGCTGCGCATGGGGACGCCGTCGGGCTGCGACCCGAACGCCGCCTCGAACTCGCTGACCTCCTCGGCGTCACCGACGGCGTGCTCGGACAGGTCGCGGACCACCGCGTTCCAGTCCGAGTCCTCGGCGTAGAGGCGACGGAGGCTCGGGTCAACCTCGCCGGAGGGCCGGCCCACGACGACACAGGCGTCACCGATCGCTTCGCCAGGGCGCGCGAAGCGCCCGACGAACTGGAGGGTCACGCCAAGGCTCTTGTGTGGATCGTGGATCGCCGCCACTTTCAGCGCCGGGAGATCGAAGCCCTCGCCGAGCATGTTGACGCACACGATGATGCGACTCTCCCGGCTGCGGATGGCCTCGAGTGCGGCGTCCCGCCGTTCCTTTGCGTCGTTGCTGTGCAGCACCACCGGCGCCAGGTCCGGCGCGAGCTCCCTGTAGATCGGCAGCACGCCGTCTGCGCGGCCGATGCGGCCCACACGGGCCATCAGGAGATGGTCGCGGCCGGCGGCGAGGTCGTCGCGCAGGCGCCGTACGGCTCGCGTGGCGATCGCCCGGTCGTGGTCGCCGAGATCAAGCATGGAGATGAAGTCGATCGAGGAGAAGTAACCGGCCTGCTGGGCGGCCCTTAGCGGATAGGTGAACACCAGCCGCCCCCCGAGGTGCTGGCCGTCCTCGCGAAACGGCGTCGCCGTGAACTGCACGACGGGCTTGCCGTCGAACTCGTCGCGCACCTGCCGCCAGGTCGTGGCCACGACGTGGTGCGCCTCGTCCACGAAGAGGTGGGAGAAGCACGCGAGCAGCGCGGCGCGGATCGGTGCGGGCGACGCGTTCAGCGCCTGCGGCGTGGTGACCACCACGTTGCAGCGCCTGGCAAAAGCTTCTGCGTTCTCCGCGGCGGTGAATCCGTGCAGCACCTGACCAATCAGCGGGCGGAGCGCCGTCGGCGCGACCACACCCGACGGCTGCAGGATGCCGAACGTCTCGAACTTGCCGCTGATCTGCCCCCTGAGCGCGTCGGAGGGCACAATCACCAGCAAGCGGGCGATCCGGCCCGTGGCGAAGAGCGCCAGCATCGTCTCGGTCTTGCCGGTGCCGGCGGGCATCACCACCGTCGCCGGCTCGAGAACGTTGGTCATCCAGTAGCCAAGCACGGAGTGCACGGCGCCGAGCTGTGGCGTCCGCAGACCCCTGCGGCCAGCCGCCCGATCCTCCTCGCGGAACGCGAGCGCGCCCGCGAGCGTCGCCACGACCTGCTCCGGGGTCGACGGCGTGAGGTCGCCAACCCAGCGGCCGGGCAGCACGGCGTTCGTGGCCCGCGCCTCCCTGAGTTTGTCTGGGGCGACCAGGAGCGCAATCTCGCCCTGGCCTAGCGCCGGCGTGCGGCCGCTGATCCGCACGCGGCGACCGTCTTCAAGAGCAGCGTACGTGCGGCTCTCGACTCGGACCAGTGGGGAGAACTGCGATCGGACGAGTACCTGCCGAAGCGGATTCTTGTCGATAACAAACCGCTCCGATAGGCAGACCGGGGCCCACACGCTGTCCGCGGCGGCCTCACCTTCAGCCATGTTCCTGCTTCCTAATACTCCGCGCCACGCGGTGAGGAACGACCTACCGCCTCACCACCCGTACCCACTCCTGACCGTCGCCTCGTGGGTACGGATGACTCAGGCTCACTATGTCCATCCGGAGAGATCGCAAATGAGCGGAAGATGGGCCGGCGCGCGCGTGCGGGCAAGCTTTAAGAACAGATGTTCTGATTCTGATGATAAACCCGCGGCCGCTGTTCTGGGAACCGATCGTCCCGCGGGGGCCTTGTTCAGGCTCGTTAGGGCGAGTCGCCAGGGCGCTTGGCGGCCAGGCCGGGATGAACCCTCCTTGAACATCCATTCTAGGGCTGCGGTCGCAGCGCCGGAGCGATCGGCCCATCCATGTGGTCGGCGCGGCGTTGGGACGCAACTCGAGGCCCGGTACGGGTCAATCACAAAAAGTGCGTCAGCGTGAGCCCACTTTCGCGCCTCCACCGAACCCAGGGTACGCCACGCGCCTCCACCGAACCCAGGGTAGGCCAGAGCCTCCACCAAACCCGGGGCGGTTCACCACTCTGCGTCGTACGACCACGACGCGTTTCACCGCGATGCGTTGCATGCGCATCATCTCCAGTCCGGGACGCGGGCGAGCTGCCCGATCACATCGTCTGCGCCCTTCGTGGCTGAGCCTGGGCTTCGGTGCTGTCAACAGCGGCGGGGGCTAGTGAGAGCTCGGCACGCTTACTGTTGACAGCACGGAGAGCGGGGCCACCATACCGCTCGTGCGATCTGGCAGCGCGTGCAGCTCGGGTGCTGCACAAGAGCATAGCTCTGTAGCCCGACGCCAGGGCACGGGACTGTATCACTCACCTGGCTCGGCTACTTCGAGGTAGCAAGCGTCTCAGTTGACTTCTTTGCACCGAACTCGTGTCGACGCTTCACCCAGATCTCGTTGATGTCCGCGCCTCCGTCGAGCGCCGCCTGCATTCGCTTGAGCGCCTCGGCACTGAACCCGTCGAACTTGCTCTTCTTGCGCGTTAGGACCCGAAAGCACGCCGGATCGTCACGAATGCCCAACTCCCGGATGAGAGCACTCGTCTTCGGACCGGTGAGACCAAGGGTCTTTGCCAAATCATTCCGGCTCATCTCGTAGTGGGCCCAGACGTCGATCTCCTTGGAGCGAATGGCAACGATTGACTGCTCGATCTCCTCTCGCTCCTCGGGGGTGAGCTGGTCCAGTGCGACGAACTCCACGCTGATGTCTGAGTTTCGGGCGTTCTTCGCGGTCTTCGGGATCAGCCACACGCGGAACGCGAACGCTGGATTGGCGATCACCTCGTCGTCGAGGCCGGCCTCGAAATCGCGGATGTACTTCTTGATCTCGGCGTATTCGGCGCTATGCAGCCTGCGCATCGCCTCCACAACCTGCGGCGGACGCTTTGTGGAGAACTGGAGGGCCACCCCCAGAGACGCGTTCAGGCTGTAGTAGTCCGTGAACTCCGCCGTCAGGATCTTCTCGAAGTTGCTGAGAAGCGCTTGGCAGTGGCCGGCGATCTCCGGGTCAAGCTGCGGCATGAAGCGGTGTTCAATCTTGTGGCGCAGGGGAAAGAAGAAGCGCAGGTTCGCCACCATAGGGCTCTTGGGGTCGGTGTCGTAGACCTGGGCGCACTCGAGCGCGTCCCAGAGCATCGGCTCACCGCCACTGGTCACCTTCTCCATACCGGACTTCTTGTCCCTAACGACGTATGAGGTGCCCTTTCGCTCGAAGATGCCGTGAAACAGGGAGGTATAGGCGATGACCATCAGCACGATGAAGTTGCCGCTCCGGAAGCTGGCGGTCGGGTTGTTGTAGTGCTGGACGGCGGCCAGCGCGGCATCGCGCGCCTTCTTCACGAGGCCTTCTACCCTTGGTTCGAGAAGCGGCTTCTGCGGCTCGCTGGCCAGAGCAGCATTCTGGGAGAACCAGCGGCAGAACGCCTCCTCGGTGAATTGGTTCAGTCCCGTGACCTTGTAGCCGGCGCTACCCGGCTGGAGAAACGGCCTCAGCTTCTTCGAGAGGTAGGCGTTGGTTGTACTTGGCTGCCATCCGCTTGCAGCTGCGAGGTCGTCCTCGGTGAATGACTTACCGTCCTTTTCCACACCGACAAGAAACCCGTACGCCTTGCGGATATTCGGGGGGCCAATCTTCGAAGGCACTCGTACCTCCTGCGGGGGTCAACATCCGGGACGCAACTCAATGCAGATGCCAGTGGTATGACTTTACTCCTGGCGCGAGCGAGCTAGTCCACACCTGTGGGGCGTTATCACGCTGAGGTGAGGACACACCCGCCTCAAAAGTTGCGTCCCCTCAAATGAACGGGCTGACCTGCTGCCCCTGAAACAGCAACGTTGACAGCCCCGGCTCCGACGCCCATCCTGGGGGTCGAAGCCCTGTTACGGCTGGTGGCCGGCATTGAGCGCCTGCGGGCGGCGCCCACCGCCGGCGCCGCGCAGTGTGCGGGAGGAACAGCAGCATGTCTGAGTGGTCATCCGGCGCCACCGGCGCCGGCGCAGTACCCCCCCGTCTCGGGTAACAGCCGCCCTCACGAGACCGACGCTCTGGGAGCGGCTGCCGCCGGCCAATCGCCAGCGCGTGCTGTGGGTGCTGAGCCAGCTGCTCCAACGCCAACTGCCGGTGGGTCCGGGAGCGACCGGCCTGGGCGTGGAGGACGGCCATGAGTCGCGGTAGCCTGGCCAGCAGGACGATGGGGGACGCGGCGGGGTGGCCGGACAAGGTGCAGCCGTGGCACCATGACCGGCTGGCGGTGGTGTACGTCCGGCAGTCGACGGCGCAGCAGGTGCTCGTGCATCAGGAGTCCACGCGCCTGCAGTACGGGCTGACCGCTCGGGCGCGCGAGCTGGGCTGGGCGGCCGACCGGGTGCTGGTCATCGACGAAGACCTGGGCAAGTCGGGAAACAGCGCCGTCGCCCGGGCCGGGTTCCAGCGCCTGGTGTCGGAGGTGAGTCTGGACCACGTGGGGCTCATCCTGGGCGTAGAGATGTCGCGGCTGGCCCGCTCCAACGCCGACTGGCACCGCCTGCTGGAGCTCTGTGCCCTCTTCGGCACGCTGCTGGCCGACGCCGACGGCCTCTACGATCCGGGGCAGTACAACGACCGGCTGCTGTTGGGGCTCAAAAGACCTGTTGCATACTCCACCCCTTGTTCAACATGGCGCTGCGTCTTCCGTTGCCGGCCCGGGCTGTCCTGGTGTCGTTGTCTGTGACCCTGCATGGCGTGTGCCGCGTTCCCAGCCGTGGCGCCGACACACATAGCCGACGTGCACGCTGGTGAACGGGCGGCCGAAGGCGGTGCACCAGCCCTGCGTGTTGAGCCGCCGCGCGATGTCGGCGTAGGTGGCCTGCGGCGCCAGGGCTCGAATCAGGGCCAGCGCCGCCGGTGGGGTCTTCAGGGCGCCCTCCCCCGGGCGTGGCCGGTCCACCTGGAGGGTGGTGACGGTCCCGGAGCGCCAGTGGATGTGGAGCGCGACCGCCCCCGGGTGGCTCACGCCGTCGAGATCCACGGCCGCGATGGCGAAGCGCAGGAGCTGCTTGCGCTCCTGGTCGGTCGTCGTGCGCGCGTGCCAGATCGCCGGGAGATCCTGGGCCAGCGTGTCCAGGGTGGCACGCTCCTCGGCGGTGAGCGCCACGCCGTCGTCCCGGTCGGCCTGGGCGAAGGCCTGCTGGAGCTGCGCCCCCCGCGCCAGGGCCTCCTCCCAGCGTCGCTCCAGCTCGGCGGCGACCAAGCGGCGGTCGGGGTCGACGGCCTCGTAGCGGCGCTGGGCCAGCCGCGCCTCATAGCGCGCCTGCTCGAGCTGCAGCTCCTGCTGGCGCCGGCGCGCCGCCCGCTCCTGGTCAGCGCGCTCCAGCACCCGCAAGGCGAGCTCCAGGCGCAGCGGCGAGACGGCCTCCAAGAAGGCGGCTACCACCGCGGCGTCGACGGGGCGCGACGACACGCTCTGGCACGTGCGCGCGGCGCCGTCCCGGTACGCGTGGTCGCAGATATAGGAGGGGGCGCGGCGCTCCCGCGCCGCCCGGTGCTGCACGTGCAGCCGCTGCCCGCAGACCCCGCAGCCGGCGAGGCCTTGGAGCAGCGCCCGGCCGTCCCGGGCGGCGCCCGGCTGCCCGTCGCGGTACCAGTTGGCGCGGAGCTGCTCCCGTTGTCGCACGAACGCCTCCCAGGAGAGATAGGCCGGATGGTGGTCGCGGAGCACCACGGGCCAGTCTGCCAGCGGCACCGGGCGCGCGGCGACCTTGCCGGTCGCGGCCGAGCGCGCGGCGCCGGCGTAGCTCCAGCGGCCGTACACGTAGGCGCCCGCGTAAGCCGGATTGGTCAGCAGGCGCACCACGGCGCCGAGGGTGGGTACCTTCCAGACCGGCATGCCGTAGCCCTCGCGCGTCGTCAGCCGGGCGGGCAGGGTCAAGCCCTGGGCCTTGAAGGCTCGCACCACGGCGCGCGCCACGCCCAGGCGCCGGAAGGTGGCGAAGAGGTAGGCCAGCCGCTCGCGTACCTGCAGGTCCGGGTCGAGCTCCCAGCCACCGTCCGCGCCCCGGACGTACCCGACCGGCAAGGGGAACTGGAGTTGCCCCTTGCGAGCCTTGTTCCAGCGTCCCTCGTGCAGGCGCAGGCGCAGCGTGAACAGCTCTGCCTCCGAGAGCGTCCCCTTGACCCCGAGCAGGAGGCGGTCATTAGGGTCGCGCGGGTCGTAGACGGCCGCCTCGTCGGCGATGAGGGCCCCGGCCAGGCCACAGAGCTCAATTAGTCGGTGCCAGTCGCTGTTGTTGCGCGCCAGCCGCGAGGCCTCCAGCATCAGCACCAGCCCCACCTCGCCCAGACCCACGTGCGAGACGAGCCGCTGGAAGCCTGGCCGGTGCGCGGCGTCCCGGCCGGAGCGTCCCTGGTCCTCGTCGATGACCTCGACGGCGCTGGGTGACCAGCCGAGCGCGACGGCGCGCTCCCGCAGGGCGTATTGGCGCTCGGCGCTCTCCTGATGCTGCCGGACCTGCAGCTGCGTCGACTGGCGCACGTACACGCAGGCCAGCCGCGCGCGGTGCGTGCGTTGGATGTTCGCCGGGATCATGGTGGTCCTCCTCGCTTGCTTCCCGTCTTCCTCCGGCGCCGCCAGCGGCGCGACACCAGCGCCAGGCCACGTCCGTCCACAACTCGAGCAGCGCCTCTCGTGCCGTCTCAGGCCACGCCGGACCCACCGGGAGCGGTGGCCGCTCCGGCAGGGGATGGGGGGCCGTCGGCGGCTGAGCCACCGGCTCGGGGGGCCCGCGCTCGTCGCCGCGGCCCCGCACATGATTTGGTATGACACAATCAGGCGCCTCCACCGCGATCCGGCCCCGCCGCAGGCGACGGCCGGCGAGCTCGGCGAAGAGGTCGAGCATCCGCCGCTCCTTCCCCGGGCGCAGGGACGCCGACGCGCCGCTGGCGGAGGAAGCGAGCGAGCGCCTGCAGGGCGGCCGAGGACAGCAAGACCGCCGCCTCCTGGCCGTTCGCGTCGTCCGCCGCCGGGCGCACCGGCGTGGGAAGATCTGTGGCCGCCCAGGAGACGGCGAAGACCTCCCCGCCCTGGCCGCGCACCAGGACCCACGGCTCGCCGTCGCGCCAGAAGACGCGATCGACCCGGCCCGCGTGCCCGGCGTGTGGGCTGGCCTCCGCCGTTACGGTGACCCGCGCGCCACGAAATGCACCATACGGTGCCGTTTGTCGTGGGGCCAAAGGGCACGATGAGCGAGGCGGAGCTGCACCTGCTCAAGCAGCGCCTGTACCAGGGCAAGCTCAACAAGGCACGCCGGGGCGAGCTGGCGATGGCGGTGCCCGTCGGCTACATACGCCGTCCCTCCGGGGAGGTGACGTTCGACCCGGACGAGCAGGTGCAGCACGTCGTCCGCCTGCTGTTCCGCAAGTTCGAGGAGCTGGGCACGCTCAACGCGCTGCTGCGTTACCTGGTGGCGCACGAGATCCGGCTCGGCGTCCGCGTGCGCGAGGGCGCCGCCCGGGGGGAGCTGGAGTGGCGGCGGCCGAACCGGATGACGCTCCAGAACCTGCTGAAGCACCCCATCTATGCCGGGGCCTACGCCTACGGCCGGCGACCGGTCGACCCCCGGCGCCAGGTCCCCGGACGGCGCAGCAGCGGCCGGACCGCGACCGCCCCGACGGACTGGGTGGCCCTGCTGCGGGACCGGCTGCCGGCCTATATCACTTGGGAGCAGTACGAACGCAACCTCGCTCGGTTGCGGGCGAATCAGGCCCGCGCCGAGGCGGTGGGCGCCGTGCGCCGGGGTCCGGCGCTGTTGGCCGGGCTGGTCGTGTGCGGGCGCTGTGGCCGCCGCCTGCTCGTGCGCTACCGCGGCGGCGGGGCCGGCGGCCCGCGCCCGCAGGCGACGTACGTCTGCGGCCGGCTGCGCAGCGACTACGGCGGCGACGACTGCCAGTACGTGGCCGGACCGCCCCTCGAGCGCTTCGTCGGCGAGCAGGCGCTGGCCGCGCTGGCGCCGGCCGCGCTGGACCTGTCGCTGGCGGCGGCGGAGACCCTGCAGCGCGAGCGCGACGATCTCGTGCGCGTGTGGCAGCAGCGGCGGGAGCGCGCCGCGTACGAGGCCGAGCGGGCCGGCCGCCAGTTCCGCCTGGTCGAACCGGAGAATCGCCTGGTGGCCCGGCACCTCGAGCGCGAGTGGGAGGACAAACTCGCGGCGCAGCAACGCCTCGACGAGGAGTACGACCGCTTCGTGCGCGGCCAGCCGCGCGTCCTCACGGTGGCCGAGCGGGACGCCATCCGCCGGTTAGCGACCGACCTGCCCGCCCTGTGGCACGCCCCGACGACCACCGTCGCCGACCGCAAGGAGCTCCTGCGCCAGCTCGTGGAGCGGGTGGTCGTCGCCGTCTACGGCGACAGCGAGCGCGTGCGCGTCACCATCCACTGGGCAGGGGGGACGCCCACGGCGGGCGCCGTCGTCCGGCCCGTGGCGCGGCTGGCCCAGCTCAGCACGTACCCGCGGCTGTGCGAGCGCGTGCGGGCACTGGCCGCCGAGGGGCTGCGGGCAGCGGGGATCGCGGCGCGGCTCAACGCGGAGGGCTTCCGCCCGCCCAAACGCCGCGAGCGCTTCGGGGCGCAAGGCGTGCTCGCGCTCATGCAGCGGCTGGGGCTCGACGTCCCGCGGTCGCGCTCACGGGCGCGGGACGGGCTGGGGCCCGACGAGTGGTGGCTGCCGGCGCTGGCGCGGGAAGTGGACATGCCACGCGTCACGCTCTACCACTGGGTGCGACGGGGCTGGGTCCAGGCGCGCCACCACCCGCTCCCGTCAGGACAGCACCGGCTGGTGCTCCGCGCGGACGCCGCCACCGTACAACGACTGCGCGCGCGCCACCAGCGCCCACCGGCGACGCCGCGCGCCGCCGGTGGGCTCCCGCTGAGGGTCCCACCGGCGGCGCACCCGAATGATTTGGTATGACGGAATCAAGACAATGACGCGCGAACCCGCCGACCCGAACGCGAAGGATGCCCGGCCCCTTCCCCCCGGGGGAGTCGGCCCCCGGTCAGGCCGCGGGGGGCGCCGCCCGGGGGCGGGACGGCGCCCATCCTACACCGAGCCGCTGCTACGCAAGACCGTGGCCCTGCCCCGCTCCTACGTGGAGCAGTTGGAAGGCTTCGGCGCCGGCAACCTCTCCGAGGGCATCCGCCTGCTGGTGGAGTTCGCCTACGCCCGCGACGGCACCCCGTGGTTCCGTCCGATCCCCGAGCGCCAGCCGGGCCTGCCGCCCGCGCCCGCACGAGAGCGTCCGTAGCGCGCGCCGCCGCGCTACAGTACGACCAGGAAAGGAGACCCCCCGATGCCACGCCCCACGCCGCACCGCGCGGCGCACGTCTATGGGGGCAGTGTGGATGGGTTATCTCGATGCACCAGCGGCTGCGCTTACGCTCCACGAGTCGCGCCAGGTCGCCGGCCGGGTCGTTGGTGACCAGGTACTCGAAGTTCCCGTGCTCGTTCTTGAGCACGACCAACCGGACCTGGCCCAGCGCCGGAGCGTAGACCGCGAGCGCGAGCGCCCGGACGCCCAGCTTGGGGCGCCACTTGAGCTTGAGCGTGGCAGCGAGCTCCCGCACCTGGCGGCGCCGCCCCCGCCAGACGACGGTCGTGCGCGGCGCGAGGGTGCCCACCCAGATCAGGCCCAGCCGCGCGGCCACCTTGCTCACCGCGCCGCCGGTGTAGGCGGTGTAGGCGGTGTCGCCGACCAGGTAGGCCGCCGGGCAGCCACCGGCGACGACCTCCCGCAGCATCGTCACGACCAACTCCGTCTTCTTCTGATAGCGTCCCGGCGTACAGCGCCGCTTGGGCCGCCACACGCGGAAGGCCACCGGGATGCGCCAGGTGCCCGCGGGGTCGCTCGTCCACGACAGCAGCACGACGTGGCAGCCGTAGACCTTCTGCTTCTTGGCGTGCGAGTACGTCCACGCCGCCCAGGGCAGCAACTGGGCGAAGGGCTTCTCGAGGACCACGTCGTCCACGCACAGATAGCCCGGTGTGCCCAGGCGCTGACTCAGGTGCCGGGCGAAGGCGATGAGCCCGGCCAGCAGCGCGCGCGTGGACAGCGGCATCGTGCGCAGCAGCCGGTTGAGGGCGTCGTGGCCCCGCGCCGGCAGCTTCTCGCTGATCCGCGGCTGCGTCTGGCGCGTGTCCAGCAGCACCAGCCCGGTGACGTACAGCGCCACCAACCCGAAGGCGGTCGGGTTGCCCCCCACCGCCGTCCGCACGTGCAGCCGCCGCAGCGCCCCCTCCACTTGGAGGTACAACCGCCGCGTCGTACGATAGAGACGCAACGCCATGACCGGGCCTCCCGGGAACGTCCTGAAGGTGTAAGCGACCCCAGGGTACCCCGGCGCCTCGGCTCATGGCGTTTGCTCGTTCACTCACCGCACCACCCACCGCGTAAGTCCTGTCACATCAGTTATGGCGCAATGCGGAATCTTGCGACGCGCATCACGAGCGTCTAACATTGCGCTCCCCGCAACGCGCGCCGCCGCCGCGACAATCGCAACCCGCGTTGCTAACTCATCAGGAGAGCTCTCATGGCCGATGCCCTGATCACGGTCAATGTGTTCAAGTTTGTCGCGCTTCGACCTTCCCAGCTTGTCGATGCCGGAACCAGCGCGGTGTCGCAGATCCGCGACGCTCGCGCCCGGAATGACGAAACACTCAAGCCGGTGGTCGGCGACATCGACCGGATGAAGGCGGGAGGTGGCCACCCCGATCAGCTGCTGCCGCAACCCGGCGTGCTCACGGAACTCAGCGAGGCGGTCGCATCGGCGCTGCGGCAGCTCGCTGCCCTCGATCAAGACGAGGAGGACTTCGATCCGAAGGCGTGGCTCAAGGGCATCTACGACCTGCGTGCGGGTGGCGGACGCGGTGCCGACGACGCCGCGCTGCTCGATCGCGTCTGGAATGCGGTGTACCTGGCGTACGTGTCCGGCCCGGATGCCGGCGCGCGCCTCGAGGTACCGCTCGCCGCACTGAGGTGGCTTCATGCTTCAGCGCTGGGGGGAAAGAAGGAGATCGAGACGCCCGCAGAATTGCGGACCGCGCTCACCGCGACTCCACTCATTCCGCACGCAGTGGCCGCGCTCCTGAAGGCGAACGGCAAGGCGGCGCCGGTGACCGCGCCGGAACGCGACAGCGAGCGCGAGGGCTCCGGGCGCCGGTTCGAACGGCTCATCCAGGAGATGCAGGCGGCCGAACGGCTGCTGACGGTGGCGCGCACGACCACGCCGGCGAAAGCGACGGTCGAGGAAACTGTCGCGAACGAAGGCATGCATCGCACCCTGCGACGGGCTGACGTGACGGTCGGCAGCGTCCCGCGCCTGAGCGGCGCGGTGGCCGCGAGGCCGACGGAGCACGAGCGCGACCTGCTGCAGAACATCGGCGTGACGCCGAACACGTCGCTGCCCGCAGCAACACGCTCGCTCGAAGCGCACCTAATGACCCTGAACCGCGAGGCGTACGCGTTGCGTGAGAATCCGGCCTTCATCGAGGCGGTTGTGAAGTCCGGCTATCGCCCGCTGCTCACGCTGCTGCCGCCGATTCGTAACGGCCTCCTCGAGCCGGGCTGGACGTTCCCGTGGCCGGTGCGCTCCACGGCCGATGTGGACGTGCGCGGCCGCATCAAGCCGCTTGGCATCGGCGACCTCAAGGTCGTAAAGCAGACGCTCCTCTCCTACCAGGCAGGCGAGGTCGCGCACATCGAGAATGTGCTGAAGGGCGAATCAAAGGAGCGGAAGCATCGCACGCTCGATCGCACGGAGACCACGCTCTTCACGTCGGAAGAAGAGACCACTGAGACCGAGCGCGACACGCAGAGCACGGACCGGTTCGAACTCAAGCGCGAGGCCGAGCAGACGATCAAGCAGGACATGAGCGTATCGGCTGGCCTCACCGTGACGGGCGGCTTCGGGCCGGTCAACATCACGGCGCAGGGGAACTTCGCCTACTCCACCACGCAGCAGGAGTCGGTGAAGAACAGTGCAAACTTCGCGCGCGAGGTCGTCGATCGATCCGTCAGCAAGATTCAGAAGAAGGTAAAGACTGAGCGGACGACCAAGACGATCCATGAAGTCGAGGAAATCAATTCGCACGGGCTCGAGAACAAGGAGGGGGCGGGCCACGTCCGCGGCGTTTACCGGTGGGTCGACAAGAAGTACCGGGCGCAGGTCTACAACTACGGTGTCCGGCTCCTCATCGAGTTCGTGGTCCCGGAGCCGGCCGCGTATTTCCGCGCGTCGCTCGAGCACGCGAAAACCGTCGCCCTCAAGATTACGCCGCCAGAGCCGTTCCTGGATTTCTCCGGCCAGCCGCTCACGCCGAGCGACATGACGCCGACGAACTATCAGCTCTTCGCCGCACGCTACAACGCGCCGGGTGTGAACCCGCCGCCGCCCGAATACACCTACATTGCAACGGCGTTCGAGCAGAGCGGGCTGCAGAACGGCCAGACGTTTTCGAAGTCGGTGAAGGAGGTCGCGATCCCCGAGGGGTACATCTGGGATCACTACGTGGCCAACGTCTCCGCGATCTACGAGAACTACCCGCAGTTCAGCCTGCAGATTGCCGGGATGATCCACCATGTCCTCGGCAACACCACCGCACGTCGGCTCGCCACGGCCGGTTACGGCGTGTACTGGGGCGGCGATTGGGAGGACGATCCGCGGGGAATTGTGCCGGTGAGCGCCATCGGCTATGACATCCAGGCGTACACCGTCCACGTCGAGGTGACCTGCCGGCGCACGCAGGAGCTGTACGAGAAGTGGCAGCTGCAGACGTTCGACAAGATCTACACGGCGTACAAGGCGCTGCAGACCGAGTACGACCAGAAGCTCTCGCAGGCTCAGGCCGCGGCCGGCGCGGTGGTCATCGAGGGGCGCAATCCCGCGCTCAATCGCGAGATCGAGAAGCAGGAGCTCAAGAAACTCTGCATCACGCTGCTGACGGGCAGGCACTACCGCGAATACGACGCGATGGTGCATCCGACGCCCCCGCATCTGCCGGAGGTCGATGTTCTGGAAGCGCTCGACGAAGGGCCGCGCATCCAGTTCTTCGAGCAGGCGTTCGACTGGGAGCAGATCACGTATCTCTTCTATCCGTACTTCTGGGGTAACCGGTCGCAGTGGCTCGCCACGAGCAATCTGTACGATCCGGACCCGCTGTTTACGCATTTCCTGCAGGCCGGCGCCGCGCGCGTGGTCGTGCCGGTGCCGATGGCCTACAAGGACGCGTTGCTGTACTTCCTCGAGACCGGTGGCATCTGGAGCGGCGGCGAGACACCACGCCTCGACGATCCGCTCTACCGCTCGATTCATGAGGAGCTGCGCGATCGCACGGACGACCTCGCCGGCGCTACCCCGGAAGGCACGGCGTGGGAGTTCACGCTGCCGACGACGCTCGTGTGGCTGCAGGATGGAGCCGATCTCCCGGTGTTCGGGTCGTAGGGCGAGACGATGACCGAACCGGCCGATTTCGCGGCCGAGTCGCCGCTGCTCACCTCGTACGAGCTCGCGCCGCCTGGGCGCGTGGCGAAGGAGGCCGACGCGGTGGCGGCGCTGGTGCGCCGCGCCTTCGGAGTTGCCGATCCCGCCCGCCACGTCGTGACGGTCTCGCGCTACTCCGGGTGGATCCAGTACCAGGACCGCGCGCGGCTATGGCAGGGACGCAGCGTGTCGTTGCCGCCTCGCGAGGCGATCGAGAAGACAGCGGAGCAGCGACTGGGCACGCTGCTCCGCGCGCTCTCGGATCGGCAACAGCTACCGGAGACGCTTCGGGGCCTCGTGCCCCCGCAGCTCCGACCAGCCGGAACGATCGCGATGGTCGGCATGCGCGGCGGCTACGACCATTGGCTGTGCCGCTTCGAACCGATGCTGGGCGTGGCAGTCGGCCAGCCGATGGCCCCCGTCGTCGGAAGCGTCGCCGAGCTCCGCGTCGGCGCCGACGGTGCCCTCGTCGCGTTCTCGCTGCGCTGGCGCGCGCTGACCGGTCGAACCGCGCGTCGGCCGCAGCACCCGCCGGCCGAGCGGTTGCTCAGTCCCGATGACGCCGTGCACGGCGGCTCGGGCGCGGCGCCACATGACGATGAGCAGCCGCTCCCGTTGGTGTTCGTGCTCGAGGGAGAAGGAACGCCGCAGCTGTTTCTCTCGCCGTTCTATCAGCGTCTGACGGGGCACGCGCTGGCGTACGCCAGCGCCTGTCCGTTGTCGCTGACCGTGGATCTTTGGGGAGACATGGTAACGACGGGGATGCGCCTGCGCGCGTTCGCGGCGGGTGGGTCTGGGCGTTATGACTACGAGTGGGCCGTTGCGCCGCTGAACGACCCGTTCGCGTTCGAGTCGTATGGCAACGGCAGTACGCACGACGATGGGGACCAAGGGGCGGCCACGAGCGCCATCACGGTGCCGGTTGGCGCATACCTGGTAGCCGTCCAGGTGCGCGATCGTGTCACCGGAGGCTTCCAGCATTTTCAGCAACAGGTCTTCTGCAGTGCGCTGACCGAGGACGGCGAGCCTGCCTTGGGCGACGTGGAGTACATGCCGTGAGCGTGATGACGCGCACCGTCAACAACGCCGCGACCGGCTGGAGCTACGATCTCGAGTTCGATCACCCGTCGGGCAACCCGGCGCCTAGCGGGCTGGTGCTGAAGACGATCCGGCACGACGGCCACAATTTCGCAAAGGATGTCCGGCTGATCGGCATCTGGCTGAAGTTCGAGACCTATAACCCCGCCAGCGCAACCGTGACCGGCACGTCCGAGCGGTTCGTGCCGCTCGACACCAGGTACTTCACTGCCGCGCCCATCCAGGAACTGAACGCGGCGGCAACGTCGACGCCCCCCACGGCGGACGTCTCGATGGCGAACTACATCTATCCCGGGCACGGGCTGCGCGCGCTGTACGTCTCGACACCGGCCGTGTTCGCGGGCATCACGAACTGCGTGATGCACGAGCTGCGGATCACGCAGATGTGGCAGTTCTCCGCGTATGGCCACTCGCCGCCACACGAACCGAGCGGCGGGCTGCATGCCGCGCGCTTCCATCCGATCACCACGTATCGGCTGGTGCTGAATCCGAGCTTCAACGACAACGTGCCGTACACGCGTGTGGCGAGCATCCGGTTCGACTACCGGCTGCACCTGACGCTGGACCGTTCCTACAGCACGCCGGATTCGCCGTCGACGCAGCCGTTGAACCATGCCGGTCTGTTTCGCGACAACGACGTGCCGTCCGGCACGTCCCTGAGCGGGTCCGGTTTCTCTCGGGCTGCCTTCGAAGCCGTCGAGAAGCCGATTGCGCGCGAGGTCATCGCGCCGGGGCTCGTGAACGGGCTTTCTGCCGTCGATGTCGGCGCCGCGAACGGTCTGCCGCCGCGCCAACAGATCTCGCGGCTTTGGGACAACGTGCATTGGTGGGGAGCGCGGACGAGCGGCCACATCTCGGCGCCCGGCGGCTTTCATGCGGCGCACATGCACTGGCGCTGGGGAGCGCCGGTGATGGGCGGTGTGCCCTTCCTGCTCTCGCCGCCGCCGAACATCCACAATTTCCTGCAGCCGTTGCCTCAGGGACTGAACCCGCGCGACTACCTCGCGAACGGCACTATCTTCGGGGCGCTCGTCGATCCCGGGCTCTGGATTCAGACGCTGCAGGTCGCGGTCACGCGGTACGACCAGGCGCTCGATCCCGCGCACCAGCCGCTCTCGAGACTGAGCACGTCGAACTTCCGCACGCTGTTTACCAACCGCGGTACTCCTGTCGACGTCGCGGGAGGCGCCGATTGCGTGCTGTGGTACTCGGTGGAGATCCCGCGGCAGGTGACGATGCCCGTCTACCTGCCCGGCAGCAGCGGCTCGCCGACGATGCAGACGTTCCGTGCGACGACGGGCGGCTCCGTGTTCCTGCACGGGATGTTCTTCGCGCACGATGCGGAGCGCACCGGCCGATTCATCGGCGACACGGCGGCGCACTACTGGCCGCGCACGCTCGCGACCATCCAGAGTTCGCCGATCTGGGTGCGCATGGCCACCTACTGATCCCTGCCGAATGCGCTAAAGCTCGTACCCGGCATGACGGATGCAGCCGCGGAGGATGTGCGGCTTGTGGCGGAGGCGCCCGACGGCGCCCTGCAGCTCGCGGCGCAGGTGGCGCAGGTCGGTGCAGCAGACATTGGCCAGCTCGACGTGCTTGAGGTGCTGCCAGACGCCCTGGTCGAGCGGATTGAGGTCGGGGGCGTAGCCGGGGAGGATCTCCAGTCGGAGGCGGTGGGCGGCGCCGGCGGCGAGGCAGTCCTTGACCGGTTGGCCCCGGTGGATCGCGGCGCCGGCCCAGATGACGAGCAGCTTGCCGGGGAGGTGGGCCAGCAGGGGCCGGAGGAAGCGCACGACGTCGGGACGCCGCAAGGCACGGCCCTCCTCGACCAACAGCAACAGCTTGCCTGGCGGCGTGACGCCGCCGCTGACGGACAGGGGAGCGCGGGTGAGCCGCACCCGCAGGACCGGCGTCTGGCCACGGGGGGCGTAGGTCCGCACGCCGCCGGGCAATACAGAGAAGCCCGATTCGTCTCCCCAGACGAGGGTACGGCCTGCTTCGGCCGCCCCCGTTTGAGCTCGGGCCACCGTTCGGCGTACCACCGCTCGACGGCCGCCGCGTCGCGTTGGGTCGCCCGCTGGCGGGGGCGCTGGGGGCTCCACCGCAGCGCGCGCAAGAGCCGGCTGACGTGCGCCGGGTGGTACCGCACCCCAAAGTGCGTCACGATGATGGCCACGACGCGGGGCGCGGTCCACCGCTCGCCCCGGAACCCGTACGCGGCGGCGCCCCGCGCCAGCAGGGTGAGGAGCTCGCCGCGCTGCGCGGGGCCGCGCTTGGGCGGGGCGCCCGGAGAGGTCCGCCGCCGCAGCGCCGCGACCCCGCCCGCTCGCGCCCGCGACAGCCACTGGCGGACCGCCCCCTCGGTCACACCCAGCGCCGTCGCACTGGCGTTTTGCTGCCAGCCTTGGTGGGCCATCGCCCACGCGCGCCGGCGCCGGCCTTCTCGCCAGTCGTGTGGAGTGGGAAAGGGATGTTGTGCAATGCCCCCATTCCTGCAGGTCCAAGGCCACCTTTACGCCTTTTTGCAGGGATCAGTAAGGGGGCCATGGACAAACGTCCGTGATACGAGACGCCATAAACCCCCCGCGGTGCCTCATTCCTCGGCATCGGCGCCCGCCGTGATCTGGAGGCCATCACTGTTGAGGGCCGCTGGCCTGGCGGGCCGGCAAGACCACTGGTCCCGGCTGTCCACCGTCGCCGACGTCCCCGTGGGTGGCTGCTCCCAGGAGGGACGGGTCCGTCGTCGGGTGCCCTGTGGCGTCTGGTATCGCGGACGTTTGTCCATGGCCGACTACGATGGCGCCATGGCTGATCCGGAGGACATCGCGCTCGTCAAGCAGGGTGGGCCTTTCGCTCCCGGTACGTCGCCTGCGGCCGGGGCCGCCTGGTAGGGGGCGGGTCTCCGCTACCTGGTGAAGCACGCCGACGGCCAGTCATCGGATCTCCCACCACACCTGGTGGACGAACAGGCGCACTGTCGGCAGGAGCTGGGTGGCCCAGGAGACGGGATACACCTCGTGAGGCAGTCGATCTGTATCGGCGTCGTAGTACAGGGAGTCATTGCGCGCTGTCGGCCCAAGGAAGGGAGCAAGGGAGACATGGGCGCGCCAGAACGGCTTGGCCCGATCGGCAGGGTCGACGAGTTCGTGGAACAGATCGATCCGCGCCTTGTGAGGCCCCTTGTCTTGGATGGGCCCTCGAGGACCCTGGTAGACGCGCGTCACCCGCGGACCTTGTATCCGCGTCGCCCCCACAGGGGGGACCGCCCACCCGCGCCAAGCGATGTAGGCGCTCAGGCTGCACTCGTAAGCGTGGTACCCGTGGAACACGGCCCCGTCCGCGAACCCGCTGCGCAGCAGCCGACGGGCCATGCGAAGGTGACGAAACGCCAAGCCGCACCACCGCCGCTTCTCGTGTGCGTGCAGCAGCGGCGCCGAGTGCCCGGTCACGCCCGCACGAGTAGGGGGATCCCCCTCGCAAGCGCGTCCCGCTCGAGTCGTTCGGCCACCGCCCTGGCGTGCTGCCATTCGGGCCGAGTGAGCAGCGTGAACTGCAGGAACAGCCCGCCGCCCGGCGGATCAGCGAACACGTCCTCCGCGATCTGGCGGTAGAGGGTAAATGGGCGCTCATCGCTCCGGAGGACGATCTCGAGAAGCAACTCCTCCCACGGGGCGTTCCGCAGGTCGACGCCGTGGGTCGCCCAGTCGCCCACCGCCGCGACGACTTCGATCTGGTCGCCGTAGGTCTCCCGCAGCCCGTCCAATACCGTGTGCAGCGTGTCCCGCAGCTGCTCGAGCTGGGCCATTGCCTGCGGGTTCGCCACGTTCGCCTCGATCAATCGCTGATCGAGGAGCGCGATCCCGTCCAGATCGAGACGCAACGGCTGCGGCGCCGACTCGGCCCGAGGATCCACCCGGCGCTCCATGGACTCGCGCAACTCGTCTGCCGGCATTGTCAGGTTAACTCGGTTGGATGGTGGCGTGGGCGGGCAGTGGCGCAGGGCGGCGGCGAGCGCCTACGCGGCGGGCGCGGTGACTTGGCGCCACGTGTCGAAGCGGTGGGTGAGGAGCTGACCGTACGTACTGGCGGAGAGGAGATGCCGACGGGGGCAGAAGTGTTCGCGGATGGGGCCAAAGGCGGAGAGGAACTGCTGTGCCTGCGCCGGTGACTTGAACCGCTGCAGCACCCGTTCTCGCTTACGCGTGGGCTGATGCGAATTCTCCGCCCGGTTGTTCAAGCCCTTGTGCCGCCGGTGTTCTACCCCAGGCAGCATCCGTCGCGCCGCCGGCGGGTAGCTGGCGAGCTTGTCCGTGACCAGCACCCGCGGCCGATAGCCGAGCCCGTCCACCAGTCGGCGGACGAAGGCTTCCGCCGCCGCCTGGTTGCGCCGCTCCTGGACAGGAATGTCGAGCACCACCCCCTCCTGGTCGACGGCGCGCCACAGCCACCAGCGGCGGCTGTTCATCTTGAGCTGCATCTCGTCGACGTGCCACTTGTCGCCAGGTTGCGGCCGGCGCCGCCGCAGGGCCGCGGCGAAGGCCGGCCCGAACTTCCGGCACCACTGGCCGATGGTTTCATAGGTGACCGCCACACCACGCGCCGCCATCAGCTCCTGGACATCCCGTAGGCTCACGTTGAAGCGGTGGTAGAGCCACACGCCGTGCGCGATCACCTCAGCGGGAAACCGGTGGCGCTTGTACAGAGCGGTGAGCGCTGCGTCAGTCTTCGGACCCATGGCTGCATCGTACCGACACGCCATCATTAACCTGACAATGCCCGCTCGGGACTACCTCCGCGGGCTGCTCGCCGAGGTCGAGCGCAAGAATGGTTGGCAACTGGCGGAGCAGGCCGGCTACGGCCACCCGCGAGGCATCCAGCGCGTGCTCGACCGCTACCTGTGGGACGCGGACGCCGTACGCGACGATCTGCGGCGGTACGTCGTCGAGGCACTGGGCGACCCGCGGGCGGTGCTGGCGGTGGACGAGACCAGCTTCGTCAAGCAGGGTCGGCACTCCGCCGGGGTGGCCCGACAGTATTGTGGGACGCTGGGCAAACGGGCCAACTGTCAGGTCGGGGTCTTCCTGGGCTACGCCAGCCCGAAGGGGTACGCCGGGCTCGACCGGGCGCTGTACCTGCCCCAGGAATGGACCGACGACCGCGCCCGGTGCCGCCAGGCCGGCATTCCGGACGCCGTCCCCTTCCGCACCAAGCCCCAGCTGGCGCTGGAGTTGCTGGAGCGGGCCTTGGACGGTGGGGTGCCGGCGGCCTGGGTCGTCGCGGATGCGGTCTACGGCAGCGACAGCACATTCCGCCGGGCGCTGGAGGCCCGCGCCCAGGCCTACGTCGTGGCCGTGCGCACGAACCAGCCGGTCTCCACCTGGCCGCCCTATGGCCCGCCGGCCCCGTGGACGGTCGTGGCCGCCGTGGCCGCGGCGCTGACCGCCGGCGTCGTCACGTGGACCCGTCGGAGTTGTGGCGACGGCATCCAGGGCCCTCGCGTCTATGACTGGGTCTACCTCCCGGTGCGCCCCGCGCTACGTGACGGCTGGGTGCACGCCATCCTCGTCCGCCGCCACCCCGAACGCCTGGAGGAGCTGGCCTACTCCCTGGTCTACACCCCCAGCGACACCCCCCTCGAGGAGATCCTCCGGGCCGCCGGGGCCCGCTGGACCATTGAGGAGACCTTCAAACTGGCCAAAGGACAGGTGGGACTCGACCAGTACGAGGTCCGCAGTTGGTCGGGCTGGTACCGCCACATCACCCTGGCCCTGCTGGCCCTGGCGGCCCTGACTATCGGGGCCGGGCAAAAAGGGGGACGCGCGAGACGCCCCACACTGTCTGCCCCATCCACATCCCGATCACCGTCCCCGAGATCCGCCGGCTCCTCGTCCGCTTCCTCTGGCGGCTCACCCAGCCCCCGCCCACCCTCGCCGAGGTCGTCGCCTGGTCACGCTGGCGGCGCCGCCACCAGAAGGTCGCCCAAGCCAGCCACCGCCAGCGTCGCTTGAAGCATCATGGGGAACTGTAATACTAAGTCGATAGGCGTGGTTCGCGGTAGCTGATCCGCGGCAGGGGCCGCACTAGCCGGGCCGGCGGGCGTCCCTCCGCGGGTGCCGGCGTAAGGTCGGTGGCACTAGAACCAGTGCGCGCCCGGGTCATACCGCCGGTGCCGGAAGCGTCGGTGAAGAGCGCGGGAAGTACTGCTCGCCGAGGAAGCGGCCCACCAGATCGCGGCGGCTGCGCACGCCCACCTTGTCGAAGACCGCCTTCAGGTGGTCCTGCACGGTGTACGGGGACACCACGAGCAGTCTCGCGATCTCCGCCGAGCTGGCGCCCGAGAGCACCTGGCGCACCACCTCGCTCTCACGCGCCGTCAGCCCGTACGCCTGCTCCAGCAGCGGCAGCACGTCGGGCGGGCGCGCCGGCTCCAGCACCACCGCGATCGTCCGCCCGGCTCCCAACGCCTCGCCCGAGGGGGTGCGCGCCGTCGGGTCCGCAGCGTGCACCAGGAGCCAGAACCCCGAACGGGTGCGGACTCGCCCGCGCCTGCTGTGCCGCCCCCGCGTCCCCGCCGGCATCCGCGGCGGAGCGGGCGGAGGCCGCCGCGCGCCCCCGCGCGCGCGGGCCGCGTACACCGCCGCCGGGAGGCGGCCGGCGCGCCCCGCGCCACCGTCTCCCGCAAATTCCGGCGACGCTCGGCGAGCCAGCGCTCCGCCGCGGGCGTCGCCGCGACGAGTTCGTACCGCTCGTCCAGCAGCAGCACGCCGCTCCCGTACTCCAAGCCCGCTGTCGCCGCGTCCGGCGCCGTGCGCCGGTCGGTGCGGGCCTCGCCCAGCAGTGCCCCCACGCGCAGTCCGCGCGCGACCGGCGCGCTCACGCGCGCCAGGAAGGCGGCGTCCCCTCGCGTGAAGTCCGGCGCACCCGCCCGGCGGTGGAGGCTCGCGGTCGCCCAGCAGCCCCCCCAGCCACGAACGCAACGCGCAACTCGTGGTCGAGCCCCATGGGACCGTTGATCAGGCGGTAGCGCCGGCTGCGCCCGCGGCTCGCCCGCCGTTGCCTCGGAGAGGATGCCCACCGGCTCGGTCGCCCGCGCGAGCGCGCTGAACTTGGCGACGTCCTCCCACACGTACTCGTTCTCGAAGAACCGCACCGCCCCCGCCGCCGTGGCCCCCTCCATCGACTCGGTGCGGACGCGCGTGCCAGCAGGGTCCCCGGGTCGGTCGCGTTCCAGCACAGCGCGTCGAACGGCACCGCCCGGCGCAGGCGCTCCAGCAGCGCCCCGAACAGCGCGTCCGGCGCGAGGCCGCGCGCACACGCGCTCCACCTCCCGCACCGCCCGAGTCCCAGCGCGGCGGACGTGCCCGGGGACGGTCCGGCAGCCCGCGGGAACACGGCTGCTCCGTGCTCGCCCTGCTCGCGGTGGTCGCGGTGGTCGCCGGAGACCGAGCGGCTCATCGCACCAGTCTACCGCCGCGCCTCCCGCTGGCGCGCGCCTCTTGCCTCGCCGGCGCGCCGAAGATCCCAGGTTTCTGGGATTTCGCCGGCGCGCGCCACCGCCCGATACTCGTCACACCAGGAAGAGAGAAAGAGAGAGCCACATGGATGCAGGGCGACAGGAGCCCGCGCGAGCGGAGCGGGACGGCGACTCGGGGGCGCACGCCGGAGGAACGGGCGCGCAGGAGGCGCAGGAGGTCCTGCACGTGCCGCCGGGCGGGGGGCGGCTCCTGAACGTGCTCGGCAGCTTCGCTGCCATCAAGGTGACGGGGCGCGAGACGGGCGGGGCGTACGCGGTCTGGGAGGACACCGTCCCTCCCGGCGGGCGCGTCGCCGCCGCCCCACGTGCACGGGCGCGAGGCGGAGGACTTCTACGTGATCGAGGGCGAGCTCGAGATCGTCCGCGCGCGCAGCCCCCCTGCGCGCCGGCGCGGGCAGCTACGTGCACACGCCGGCGGGAGTGGCGCACACCTTCAAGAACGCCGGCACACGCCATGCGCGCATGCTGGTCGTGGCGGTCCCCGGCGGGATGGAGGAGTTCTTCGCTGAGGTGGGCGTGCCGGTCGACCGGATCTCCGAGCAAGACGCCGCGCGCCGGTGCCGGCGCGCCGCCGCCCCCCGAGGTGCTCCGACGCGTGCTCGAATCCGCCTCCCGCCACGGCATCACGATCCTGTCCCCACCGGAGTCCCACTAGCACGGTCGTCGCGCACGCTTGCGCCACCAGGGTCGGCGTCATCTGTGGAGCAGCCACGCAATCCACCGGAGTGGAGCAGCCACGCGATCCACCGGCGCGGGAGCATTCCCGATTGCGCGGCCCTTGCGGCCGTCGGCTCCGACACGGGAGTGCGTCGCTGCGCCGGGTCGTCCGTGGCACCGTCCGCAACGGGCCCAAGGAGCGCCTACGCAGGGCCGGCGGTGTCGTACGTTATCGACAGCGCCGCGGGGAAACGGAGTGCAGGTGATCCCGCAGTAAGCGCAGTTGCCGGCGCGTGCCTTGGTGCGTCTGCCGCCGAGTGCGCTGGCGCCGTCGCGGCTGGATGCGGTAAGCAGCAGAGCGTAGGCCTTCTGGTGGGTTTCGAGCCGGAGGGCGCGGGTGCGTGTCCGCTCGGCTTCTCGGCGAGTGACTCCAAGATGCTGGCCGACATCCTCGTCCTCGACCAGCTGCGGGACCGGATCGCGACCGCGCTCGCGGTGGACCTGAGTCCCCTGGGCTGCGTAGCAGGGCAGGAGCGAGACCTCGAGGACTTCCTGGAGTCCCAGGACGATGACCCGGAGAGCCGGGCGGAGGCGGAGCGGCAGTGGCGGGAGAGCGCCGCCGCGGACGAGGCCGCCTGGCAGCGGCCGGAGGGCCTCCGGGCGTGCCTGCGCCGGCTCCTCGCGGCGCTGGATTCGCCGGGGGGGCTGGCCAGCCTGCCGGCGTCGCTGCGCGAGCCCCCGCCGCCGGGGAGCGTCGCGTTCCCGGCGCCCACGCTGTCGGAGACGTTTGGTCTGCCGGAGGAGTACTTCGCCGCCGGTGCCTTCCGCAGCGACGTGAGCGACCTGCTGCGCATGGTGGAATGGGCCATCGAGCAACGGGCGCCCCGCGTGCGCATCACCGTCGCTTGAGCAGGTCGGGGACGGCTCGGCCATGAGCGCGCGGACCGAGCCTTATTGAGCACTCACCCAACGCTGACCGGATCCAGGCGCCCGCGCATATGCGTGGTTCCTGCCCTCGCTCCGTTGGTTGCTTGTCACTGGCTTCCCTCCCACTCCGCACTCACGGTTGGCAGTGGCCTGCGGGCCGCTCCGGTGCGTGCTACGATGGATTTGAGACTACGAAGAAAGGAGGCGCACGGAGAGACAGAGGATGCGGACACTGGTGACGCAACTGTGCCCTCGGAGCGCGCCCCCCACCGCGGGCGGCTGAGCCCGCTCGCCGCGCAAGCGGATCCCCCGCTCGCGTCGCCCCTCGCGTCGCCCCACGAGGGGCGCCCTCCTCGCCGTTGCCCGTAGTCTCCGGCGCCCGCCGCCGGCGTACCCACTACTCGGGTGCGCCAGTCTGATCGTGCGCCGGCCACGACCGCGCACGGTCACGCGTCGCCCTCACGCCGCGCTACCCACGAATCACACGCGCAGCGGGGAGACACGCATGACCAACCAACCGCACCAATCACCGAGCGCCGCGTCGGGCATGGCGGCCGCGCGGCGTCCGATCGGCCGTCCGTACGCGGGCGATGCCGACCTGCCGGCGCTGGAGGCACTGCTCGCTTCCTGCGCCGACCGGGAGCCCACCGAGCCCACCCGCATCCTCTTTGCCCGCAGTCAGCCGGGCGAGCGACTCAGCGCCGACGCCAGCGTTGCACGGCTGTGGTTTGACGCCGGCGCGGCCCGCGATGGGACGGATGCCGCGCCGGTCGCCGGCGCGCTCGTCACCGGCAACGTGCCCCGGCTCGCCTTCCACGTCCGTCCGGACGCCCGGGTGCCCGCCGTCGAGGCAGCCGTGATGGCGTGGGTGGAGGAGCAGCTGCCCGAAGTCGCCGCCGCGGCCACTGCCCGCCTGGACGTCCACCTCCGGGCCGGGTTCGACGTCTACCGCGCGGCCCTGCTGGAGCGCCACAGCTTCACGCGCGTGGAGGCCTTCACCCGGCGGATGCGCCGGCCGCTGGACCCGGCGCCCCCCGAGTCGGTGCTGCCACCCGGCCACCGCGTGCGCCCGCTGGACGGCCCGGCCGAGCTCGGCCGCTATGCGGCAGCGTTCCGCGACGCGTTCGACGCCGGCCCCTCGGCCGAGAGCCTGCGAGAGCGGTGGGAGCAACCGGGGCACCTGCCGGAGCTAGTCGTGGAGGCCACGGACGGCACGTTCGTCGCGTTCTGCTATTGCGAGGCCGGCCACACGACGCAGATGCCCCTGGGCCCAGACGAGGGGTGCGTCTCGCACGTGGGGACGGCGCGGGCGCTCCACCGACGAGGCTTCGGGAGGGCCGCGCTTCGGGCGGGACTGCGGCAGCTGCGCGAGCGCGGGATGCGCTGGGCCGTGATGCAGACGGGCGGCGGGAACGAGCCGTCGCGGCGCCTGTTCGACTCGGAAGGGTTCTCGACGCTTGAGATGGTGCCCCGGCTGCGCTACGTCAAACGCGCTGCTGCGACAGGTGGCTGAGTGTCCCCCCGCGCCGGCGCGACGTGCCATGCTCGGCACCGAGCCGCCGGTCCAGATGGCGCCGCTCTCCAGGCGCAGCAGTTGGCGCGGTGTAGCCCACCACGTCCCCATTCCTGTCGTAGCCCATCGCCGCCATGCCGTCGAGGAACTCCCGGAGTGCGGCGCGGGCACGACCCAGCGTGACGCCGCGCTCCGGGTGTTCCTCGAAGCCGCGGCCGTCACCCCACCGCAGCATCGCGAGCAGCACATGCTCCACACCGATGTATCCGCGCTTGAGCGCGCGCCCCTCGTCCGCCGCTAGCGTCAGCGTCGCCTGGGCCCGCGGCGCCAGCCGGAGTTGGAGACTCACCCGGTGGACGTTGATGGCGGGCGGGCCGGGCACGCTGGCGGCGGCTGCCTCGGCCTTGGCGCGTAGCTGCTCCTGCGAGACGCCCCGGCGCCTCAAGACCTCGAGAGACCTCGAGCCCCGCCGAGTCCGGCACCAAGGCAATGCCGAGGAGCCGTTCCTCCTGGTCGAATGAGGTCTGGTTCCGAGTGACGGCTTCCTCTCGCGCCACCTCGAGGAACCGGAGCATGCGGCGGGAGTAGGGGCGAGGCGTGATCGTGGCGGCCGGCGCCGGCGCTGTCCCGGCATCGTGCAGTCCCGTGTCTGGCGCGTCCGGGTTCGGGTGTCCCAACTCCCGAAGTGTCAACTCCAGGGCACCCGCGCCGCCCGCTATGGCGGCGATCCACGTGAGACGCTGCCGGCGGGACCAGGGCGTCGGAATCACCACAGGCGTCATGGCACCGTCACCGCGCTTTGGTCTCACGGTCCGCTCCTGGCCCTACAGGAGCATGAGCTGCCGCTCGGTGCCGCCCTCGCGCACAATGAGGGCGGCGTCGGGCCGTTCCTGCAGCTGCATTGCGAACAGCCCCAAGCGCGTGAACCGGCGCAGCAGCTCGACCACGCTCGTGTTCTGGCGCTCCGCCAGCCGCTCGACCTCCTGGAAGAGCTCCTCGGGCAAGACGAGGCTGTAGCGCCGGCCCTGCCGCCGCTGCTCCCGCCACTGAGAGATCGACTTGGTGGCCTCCTCCCATTGCCCAGCGCCAGCAAGACGGTACGGATGCTCCGGGCCGGCCGCACCGGCATCCTCGGCGAGCACCTGCGCCAGCGTGGCCCGCACCCGATCCGCCGTCACCCCGAAGCCGTTCAGAACGGCGGCGGCCACGCCGCGCCCTGGCGAGGACTCGTCTTGCCCGTGCAGCAACGCGAGCAGGAGGTCGTCCGGCCGCGCACGCTCCCGCGACCTGGCCTGTGCGTCCGCGATCGCCAGCTCCATTGCCACCCGTGCGCGCTGCGCCAGGCCAATGGACTCCTGTGGGGGCGTCGCACCGCGCGGGGCCGCGCCGTCCGGCATGCCGCGCGCCCAGTGGTCCACGGCGGCGCGGGTTTCGGCGAGCTCCACGCCGAGACGCTGCAACACGCGGCCGGCCACTCCCTCGGATGCGCGGAGCAGGCCCAGCAAGAGATGCTCGGTGCCGACCCACCGGTGTTCCAGACTCCGCGCTTCCGCCTGCGCATACTCAAGGACCCGCTGCCCCTCCTCGTCGAACTGCTTGACGAACCGCTCGATCAGGAGCGCCGCCGCCTTGACCCGACACTGCGGGCACCGCTTGGGGCCTCCCGTGAACCCCTTCTCTGCGAAGAAAGCCTGCTCACCCGCTGTGAAGACAAAGGACACCCCGCAGTCTGAACACGTGATGGTGCGATCCTGGAAGCTCACGGCCAGTCCCTCCTGATGATCACGAACAGAACCCCGAGTGATACTCACATAGTACACATACGATACGTACAGGACAAGCCCATGCGGTGATCCACCGCTACTCCTTCTGGTGAGAAGCGAGAAGGTGGCGCCGAGCGGCAACTCCACCTAAAGTGGCCGTCGATCGTGGACGCCCCGTCCCCCGTTGCGCTGACGGAAATCCAGGTGGAGTGTGGGGGCGCAGAATGCCGGCCGGGCACCTGCGCGGCAGCATGGTGGGGCGCTGCTCGTGGACCTGCTCCTCCTCCAGGCACTGATGCACGCCGCCCTCCGCAACCGCTGCGACCTCCTTCTCGAGCACCTCCTGGTGCGGTAGCAATTGGCGGCCCTGCCCCGGCCCTGTGGGAGGGCAAGACCCGGTCCACCTGACACAGTCGGCCGCGCGGCGCTGCAGACGAGGTCCGCCACGGCCGGACGTCCGTCGGGCAGGCCGCGACTCGAGCGCGGGGGTGTAGGGTCTGGACTGATTTGGACCCGAAGCAGTGCAGTGTCGGCTGCGGCCCCGGGTGCGTCCGCGCAGTACGTCGAGCGACGGCCGACACGCCGCGGCCCTGGCGTATGCCTCGCGCCACCTCGCAGCCGGCGCACGCTATGGGTTGGTGTGGCGTCTTGCCCTCCCACACCTCGCCGTCAACCTGCTCGTCTTCGGCGCCGGTGAGGGGATTGCCGTGCACGTCAACGAAGCGGTCGACGTGCTGCTCGTGGGCGTGGTGGGAAGCGGCACGGTCACTGTGGACGACGCGAGTCACGCCGTGGCCGCCGGGACGTTGCTGCGGATCCCGCGGGGCGCCCGGCGAGGGATCCGCAGCGGGAACCAGGGGTTCGCCTACCTGACCTGCCATCGGCGCCGGGTCCCGCTCCGGCCGGCCGGCCGTGGGGGCGCCGGGCGTGGCTGAGTCCCGGCGACCGGCTCCACCCTTGCCGGGGGTCGGCGCCGCCCGGCGGCGCGGTCATCTCGCTGTGGTAGGGTTGAGCCGGTACTCCCGATGGCGCAGCACGAGGCGGACCGCGCACAAGCGGCGGCGCGTACCCACGGCGTCCTGACGGTCGGGCACTCCACCCGGTCGCTGGCAGAACTGGTCGACCTGCTGCAAGTGCACGGGGTAACGCGCGTGGTGGACGTGCGTACCGTGCCCCGCTCGCGGCAGAACCCGCAGTTCAACCAGGAGACGCTGCCGGCCGCGCTGGCGAGCGCCGGCATCAGGTACACCCACGCCGCCGGCCTCGGCGGCCGGCGCCGGCCTCGCCCCGACTCCCCGAACACAGGCTGGCGGAATGTGTCCTTCCGGGGCTACGCCGACTACATGCAGACGCCTGCGTTCGCGGTGGCGCTCAGCGACCTGCTGGCCCTGGTCCGGCGCGAGCGGGTCGTGGTGCTGTGCGCCGAGGCGGTGCCGTGGCGCTGCCACCGCTCCCTCATCGCTGACGCCCTGGCCGTGCGCGGCGTCCTGGTCGCGCACGTCGTCTCCGGCCGGGGCACACAGCCGCACCGATGCACCCCTTGGGCGCGCGTCGAGGGCTCCCACATCACGTACCCACTCGACACGGCCGCCGCCCCCGTCTTGGAAGCACCAGGCTCGCTCGGCTGATGCGCGCAGGGAACGGCGGCACGCTCGCCGCGAGCGCGCCAAGCAGCGGGAATGGACGGCGGTCAGCCGGCTCCGGTCATCTCAGAGAGCGTGCCTGACCGGGGCAAACACCTCAGCGGTCCCGACACAGGCCATTGCCGTCGGCTCCACCGCGCCCCCTGGGAGGCGACGAGCCGAGGGCACTACCACACGGTCGGTGCCAGGCCAAACCTGTGGAGGGCAAAACCATGTCCACCTGGCGCAGTCGGTCGCCAGGCGCTGGACACGAGGGTCGCCTCGGCTGCACGACCGTCCATCACGCCGCGACACGAGCACGGCGGCGCAGGGTCGAGCCTGTTTCGGACCCGCAGTGTCGCAGGGTTGCCTCGGGCACTGCAGGCCATCCCTCGTTATGACGAGGGTGTCCGGCACGCCGTGTCCCTGGCGCGTGCCTCGCCCCGTCCAGTCGCCGACGTGCGACAACGGTCGGTGTGGAGTTCTGCCCTCCCTGAGCCGTCGGGCGAGGGGCCGGGGTGCTTCCGGGAATCGCGCGGGCGCCTCTGCCGGTTATCAGCTGCCGCTCCCCATACGTGGGTCGATCACGCACGGGCGATAGGCGTGGTTTTCTCTCCGGGTGGGCCGGTGCTACGCCGTGGTGCCGCTTAGAATGCTCGACATGGCGACGGTAGGGCTGAGTGGCGATGAGGTTCGCGCCATCCTCGCTCAATACGCGCTCGGAGAGCTCGTGGGGTTCACCGTGCTGCCGCTCGACGCGTACAACGCGCCGTACTACCGCGTGAAGACGACCAGCGGCCACTACTTCCTGAAGCGCTACAAGGCTTTCACCGAGCACGTCGACCGCGGCCTCGACCTGATCGCCCTTCTGCGCCGGCGCAGCTATCCGGCGATCGAGGTGATGCTGAGCCGCAGCGGCGCGCCCCACGTCGGCCACCGCGGCGCAGAGGTGGCACTCTTCGAGTACCTTGAGCTTCCCGAGGGGGACTGGGCGCTGCCGCCGCGCCGCGCCTTCACTCTGGGTGAGGCCCTTGGGAGGCTGCACGCCCTCGCGCAGGGATTCCTGCTGCCCGATGCATTCCTCAGCCACGGTGAGCTCCTCCGCCGGCTGCGGAGCATCCCGGCCGCGCGGTGGCACACGGCCGAGATGCGCGAGACGCTTGCGTACGTGGCGAATGCGTTCCCCGCCCTCGGCGTTCCCGCGGATCAGCCGCGCGGCGCGTGCCACGTGGAGTTCGGGCTCGAGCACGTGCGCTTCGCCGGCGACGCGGTGCTGCGCGTCATCGACTGGGATCTCGTCGGGGCGGACCACCTCCTCTACGACCTCGGCACGACGCTGTCGGAAGGCGTCCACACGGCCGGCGTCGACTTCGCCGCCGTGGCGGCGATCGTCAGGGGCTACGACGCACAGCGGCCGCTGACGGAGTGGGAGCGGGCGCACCTGTACGAGGCGGCCTGCTTCGGCGCCTGCAAGTACCTGATCTGGGAGCACGACTCCCAGTGGGCTGAGACCCACGGAGTGTCCCCCGACTCCTTCAAGAAAGTGGACACGCTCCGGGCGCTGGGGAAGGCGGCATTCGACGCAGGCTGCGTCGCCGCGGCCGGTGCGGCGTGAGCTCCCGTGGCGTCCGTTCTGGATGTGACCGCCGGTCCGCTCTGACGGCGACGGCAATGGGACCGGGCCGCTAGTCGTCCAGGGATCTGCCGACCAGCCAGCCGCTCAGCACGCGGCAGGGATAGCGCTCGGCCAGGCGGCGCGTCGTCGGGTTCCCGTCCATGTGGATGCCGGCGATCCCCGCGATGACGCCGCCCTGCCGCTCGATGAGCGTGACGGCGGCCGTGACCTGGGCCCCCGTCTCGATCCACTCGTCCACCACGAGAGCGCGTGTGCCCGGACCCACCGCTCCGACGCGCAGCTCCAGAGTCTTCTCCTGCCCGCTGTAGTCGGTGAACGTCTCCCTCTGGGCTCGCACCGGGAGCTTCCCGCCCTTGCGGACGGGCACGAAGCCCCGCCGCGCGTGCAGCGCCAGGGCCGCGCCGAGGATGAAGCCCAGCGCATCGATCCCCGCAACCACGTCGTATCCGACGTCGGCGCAGCGCCCGGCGAGATCTTGGATCAACTGCGCGAAGGCCCGACCGTCGGCGAAGAGCGGCGTGACATCGTAGCGAGGCCCGCGCGTGCGCGTGTCGATGAGGCGGAGATAGCCGAGGTCCTCGGAGCGATGCATCCCGGAAGAATTGGACACGGGTGGGAGCATAACGCCGCACGCTCGCGCGAGACGGTCCTGCACCGGCCGCACAGGTCGAGCGGAAAGGGGGAGGACCTTGCTGTCCCGGTCGTGCGGAACCGCACGCGCGCGTGATCCGGTAGTGCGGTTACCGGAATCACTTCGGCTGGCTGCTGACTCCGGCACCTCTGCCGGGATGCGTGGTTACGTCTTGGCCGTGGGGGGCTTGGGGCGGCGCTCGGCTGGCTCGGGCGTGACGGGGAACCGCACGGCCTTGATTGACGGCAGGCGGAGCGCAAGGGCCTTGGCGATGCGGTGGGTGCTGTCCATCACGTACCCCTCGGCCGCGAAGATGATGGGGAAGCGCAAGTCGACGGAGAAGATTCGCCCGGCGTAGCGGGCGACCTCGGCGCGCGTCGGGCGCACCGGTCCCCACGGCACCTCCAGGTAGCCGAGCACCTCCTCGAGGGGTACGTCCTCCACCGGCAGGTCGCGCGCCTGCTCCCACAGCCGCTCGACGTGCCACACCAGCTGCTCGCCGCCGCGCTCGGTGATGCAAACGTGGCCGCCGTACCCGCCGTCCGAGACCGTCCCGCCACCGTCTCGGGGCCCGCCGTCGTTCACGCCAAATCTAGATTACCGGAGTCGGCTGGCGGTGGGTAGTTTCTCGCGGACTTCGCGCGAAGCGTGGTTACGGCGGTGGCTGCGTGAGGAAGTCAAAGGCGTGCTCGTCGCCCGGCGCGGTGCGCCCGTTCAAGACGCGCCCACTGCGCGTTCCCACCGTGACGTGGGAGGCGCCGCGTCGGATCACCAGGGCGGGGGTTTCGCACAGCTCGGCGCCGGGCGCGCACAGGGCGTTGGTGATCACGCCGTCCACGTAGGCGTCCGCGGGCAGCTGGACCATCCTGCCCGCGATCTCCACCGGCCGCCCCCGCGTTTCCTGCGGGAAGCCGAACACCGTGCCACCGGGCTTCAGCGCGGCCGCGGCGCGCTGGCGGTACTGGGCGTCCGTTTCGGCGGAGGCCCGCGCCGGCGTCGCCCCCGCGGGCGGGCCGCCCGGCCCCGCGATGCTCGAGGGGGAGACGGCGCTTCCCGGTTCCCGCTGGGCAACCACGACCGCGTCGCCCATCCCGCTGCTGACGAGCGCTCTCGCCAGGCCCACCAGGCCCACCAGGCCCATCAGGCCCGCCACCACCACGGCGCGCGGCACTCGCATCGGGCTCTCCCTCCACGACCAAGCATACGGGGCCGCCGGCGGCGCGCGGCGGTCCTCGCCCCGGCTCCCGCGCGCCAGCGCCGCCGCGACAACGGGGACGGCGGCGACTACGTCCACGCCGTCTACTACGGCCGCCGGATCGTGAGCGGTGCGTGGAACTGATCGAGCACGCACCGCGGCCTTAGCGCCGCAGATGAGCAGCACTTCCCCGACGTGGGCGCGCCCCGCCGCGCGCAATGCCGATCGTTATCGGCGCCATCTACGGAGGGCGGCTCGCGAGGTCTCCTGCCGCCATGCGTGGTTTTCACCTCTGGGCCGGCTGCGACCGTGCCCCGCCTGCTGCGCCGTGTGGGCGCGGGGCGTGAACCGGACCCGGGCAGAACGCTGAGGGAGTTTGCGCTGGCGGCAGGTCCGTGTGGGGAACGTGCCGCGGCGGACTGGAGGTCCCGCCATAGAATGACGCTGCCTGCGTCGAGCGCCAACGACCGCCATGAGCACCACCGTTGCCACCGGCGGGTTCGCCGTCCGGGACTTCGCCGACTCCGACTACGGCGGGCTCATCGCCCTGCACCGACGCGACGATCCCACCTTCCACTGGGACGCGGCGGACCTGCGCCGCTTCGACCGGCGATCGGGCGGCCTGGTGCGCCGCGTGGCCGAGGACCGGGTGGCCGAGGGACGCAGGTCCCACCTCATCGGCAGCGGCATGCTGACGGCGATCGGCCGGGGCGCTCCGCCGCAGCGCTACAAGCTGAACCTCGTCGTGGACCCCGCGCGGCGCCGGCGGGGCGTCGGCGGCGCGCTCTGCGCCGCCCTCGAATCCGCCGCCCTGGATCGAGGCGCGTCGCACCTGCGCGGCGAGGCCCAGGAGACCAACGCGGCGGCGCTTGCCTTCCTCGCCAAGCGCGGCTTCGTCGAGCTGAGCCGCAGCTGGGAATCGGTGCTCGACGTGGCGGCGTTCGACCCGGCACGCTTCGCCGGTGCCGAGGGGCGCCTTGCCGCCGCGGGCATCGCGATCACCACCCTTGCGGACGAGCTCGTGGACGCCGGTAGCGAGCACGCCATCGAGGCCGTCCGCCGCGCTGTCCACGACCTCGAAGTCGTGTCGGAGCGGGACGAGCCCTCGCCGGACCCCCCAGGGCCCGGCACGGCGTATGAGGCCTATGTCCGGTGCACGCTAGAGGACCCAAACCTGCTGCCGGACGGCTTCTTCCTCGCCCGGGATCACACGAAGGACGGCGCGCCATTGGCCGGGCTGAGCTATCTCTTTGCGGCGGAGAAGCAGTCCGGTGTCCTCAAGCAGGGCTTCACGGGCGTCCTGCCCGAATACACACGCGCCAAGCGAAGAAGTTCGAGCACCCGATGTACCGCACCTTGCCCTGGCGGACCACGTCGTCGAACGCGCGCAGCGACTCCTCGATCGGCGTCGCCGGATCCATCCCGTGGCACTGGTACAGGTCGACGTAGTCGGTGCCCAGGCGGCGGAGTGACCCCTCGACGGCCGCCATGATGTGGGCGCGGGAGAGCCCTTCGTCGTTCGGCCCCGCACCCGTTCGGTCCTGCACCTTGGTGGCGAGCACCACCTGGTGGCGGCGGCCGCGTACCGCCTTGCCGATGATCTCTGGCCGCCGGAATACGCGTCGGCGGTGTCGATGAAGGTGACGCCCGCGTCCAGCGCCCGCCGGATGACGGCGAGCGCCTGTTCCTCGTCGATGCCGAAGGCGTAGCCCCGCCCAAAGTTGCTCCCGCCCAACCCGACGGCCGAGACCTTCAGGCCAGCCCTCCCAAGCTGCCGGTAGCGCACGGGCAGATCCCTCCTTCTCCCTCTGGATGCGGGCCGGAACGGGTGCCCAGAGGCCGGCTCCCGTGCCCTGGCCAGCGTGGCCATATCTGGCCCAGTGTACGGCCGTCTGGGTATGTCTACGCGCGGACGAACTCCTCGCAGCCCAGATCCTCGAACGAGAGCATCGCCCGCTCCAAGTTGGCCCACCAGACGAGCGGCGAGGTTCCGCGCCGCCACTGGAACGCTGGAGTGAACGGGTTGGTCGCAACGAAGAGGCGGTAGTCGTCCCAGCACTCGTTCCACGTGTGGTCGCCCACACCGTGCTCGAGGAGTCCCGCGTGGTAGCGTCTGAGCAACGGCTGCTCCAGCCGCTGGCGACGCTCCGGGAACCACGCATTGGCAATGGCGTGGGCCAGGTCGCTTGCGGCGGGCGCTACGCCCCACATCTCCCAGTCGTAGAGAATGGCCGGTCCCTGGGTGCCCGTCCCGTCGCTGCTCGCTTGCGGGTAGAAGAAGTTCCACCAGTGCGGGTCGCCATGGACCAGCGTCAGCGGTCGGGCCATCTGGCGGCGGCGCAGCGCGCGCTGGCCAGCCAGCAGCCGGTCGTACACGCGCCGGCGTGCCGGCGGGAGGCGGTCGCCGAGGAACGCCACGAATGCCTCGGCGGTGCGTTCGGCGCGCTCGGCCGCCGCCTCGATCGTGACGTCGGTCGGACGCTCCCCCACGTCCCGCCCGAGGCGGGGGTGTTCCCACCAATGTGCGTGCAGCTGCGCCAGGGAATCCACGGCCAGCCCGCACATGGGCTCGGTCGGCGGGAGGTTGTAGGGTGGCTGCTCGCGGCCCTGCGAGACGTCCTCCAGCAGCAGATGCCACTCCCGCCCACCGGTGCTGCGGCCGATGTCGAAGCAGCGCGGTACGGGAGGGTTCGGCATCTCGGGCGCGACGCGCTCGTAGAACTGCACTTCCTTCGCGCCGCTGCGTGCCTCCGCATCGGCGCGCGCTAGCTTCAGGACCAGGCCCGCCGGCGCCAGCGGCGGCGCACCGGGATCGTACTCGAGCGCGAGCCAGTACAAGTCGGCGGTGCCGGTGCGCAGGGTGCGCGTGACCGACCGCCGCACCACGCGGGAGTCACCCGCGGCGCCGCTGCGGCGGAGCGCCAGTGTGAGCCACTCGGGGGTCGCCCGCTCCGCGTCCCAAATAGGTCCGCCCACGCCGCTAGTCCCACTCATGTACATGGCCCTTAACGGCGGGGCGCAGCCAGCGACGGTCCGCCTACGACGCCATCATTGCACCGCTCGAGGCCGCTCCGGCCGTCAGCGGCAGATTGGCGTAGGCGCTCACGGCTGGCGCGGTGGAAGGAATGCACGTCCTGTGAGACGGTGAGCCGGCACGCGTGGAGGTCATTGTCTTAGATCGCCTCCGCTCAAGGTGAACCGGCACGGCCCCATACCGGGATCACGCGTAGCGCAGCGCGGAAGGCCACGAGGCCGCGTCGGTGCATTCTCGACGCTTATCCACGCATGTCGCCTGTGCCCGATCACCTCGGGCGCGACCGGACCACGCCGATAACCGGTCGAGGCTAGTGGGTCAGTTCTCATGGGTGTGACGGTTTGGGGCGGGGGCTGGTATCCTGGCGGGCTGTCAGGAGGAGTGGGATGCCCCATCCGCAGAAGGTAGCCCTGCGCCCACTGACCGCCGCCGAGCAGGCGGGCTTGGAGGTGGTGGCGCGCGCCGGGAGCGAGCGGGCCGATCAGTGGCCCGGGCCAAGGCGCTGCTCGCCGTGGCCGCCGGCGCCTCGTTCGTGGCGGCGGCCCGCGCGCCGGGCGGCGGTCAGGTGTGGCGGTCGCCCGGCTGGTGGCCCGCTTCAATCGGGAGGGCCTGGCGGGCGCTGGAGCCGCCACGGCGGGGGCCCCCGGTGCGGTACGACGCCGCGACGCGGGAGCGGATTGTGCGCGAGTTCCGCCGGACGCCGGACCGGGAGCACGACGGGACGGCCACCTGGTCGCTGACGACGCTGCAGCGGGCGCTGCGCCGCGCCCCGGACGGGCTGCCCGCCGTCAGCACCAAGACGATCCTGACCACCCTGTGGGGGGCCGGGTACACGTGGCAGCAGAGTCGCACCTGGTGCCACACCGGCACAGTCGTCCGGCGCCGCAAGGCGGGGCCGGTGACCGTGACCGACCGCGACACCGCCCCAAAAAAGACCTGATCGAGCGCGCCTACACGCAGGGGGAGCGCCTGGGCCTGCAGGTGTGGACGCAGGACGAAGCTGGGCCCTACCAGGCCCTCCCGCAGCCAGGTCCCTCCTGGCAGCCCGAAGGGCAGCCGGTCCGGCACCCCCACGAGTACGTCCGCGGCGGGACGGCCAAACTGCTGACCCTGTTCCGACCGGCCACCGGCGAGGTGCGGGCGCTGCCCGTGGCGCGGGCGCCTAACGCGGTGTTGCATCCATGGCTCACGCGCGAACTGGAGGCCATCCTGGCCGACCTGCCCGTCCCGCCGGCGCGCCCGATCCCACCGGTCCCACTGCGACCCGGGTGGTGTGGGAGGCGTGGCAGGCTGGCCTGACCGAACGCTTCACCCTGCCCGACGACCTGCGCCCCTGCGCGTGCTGCTCGTGTGGGACAACCTGGCTGGCCACCACAGCGCCGCCCTGGTCTGCTGGTTGTGCGCCCACGGCATCCTGCCGTTGTCTACCCCCTTGGGCGGCTCGTGGCTGAACATGGCCGAATCCGTCCAGCGCATCCTCGCCCGCCGGGCCCTCGACGGCCAGCACCCGCAGACGGCCACGCAGATCATGGCCTGGCTGGCCGCCACCGTGCGGGGCTGGAACGCCGCCCCGACGCCGTTCGTCTGGGGCGCCCCCCGCCAACAGCGCCGCTGGCGGGCGCGCCAGCGGCGGCACGCGCTGGGCGGCTCCGGTGCCGTCACCCATCGCCCCATCCCCCGCCGTGTCCCGGCACCCTCCGCCTACGAACGCGTGTGTGCATGAGAAGTGACCCACTAGGCTCGGATTACCGGAAGCACTTCGGCCTCACTCCCACCGCTCTCCTCGTCCTGTATGCGTGGCTACGCGCGCCGCTGTCGGCGCAGCCGAGTCTGTCGCCGGCCGGATGGCGCGGGCGCATGGGCGCTGCGCCTAGTCTGGAAACGTGTCTGTCCTGCCGCTCGTGTCTGGCCCGCACGTCATCGCGGAGATAGCAGATCCGCCGGCGGGCGCAGACGCGCTACGCCGCCCTAACCGGGATTTGCGGAGTCAGCCTGCTCACCGCCGTCGCGCTCGCGGGCATCCTGTGACCGGGTCGGCGCTTCCGGTCCGACGCGCAGCTCGCCGCCTTCGCGGGCGTGGCGCCCCTGGAGGAGGCGTCCGCCGGCCGCGTGCGCCACCGCTTCAACCGGGGCGGCAACCGACAACTCAACGCCATCCTGCACCGGGTCCCGGTGGTCCAGGCGCGGTGCTCACCGGCGGCGCGGACGTACCTCGCGCGGGTGGTCACCTGCCCGCAGGAGCACCCCAGCCGCTCGTGGTGCGATCCAGCCGTTCGACCCGAGCCGCTCGCCGGCGCGGGAGCTGACCACCAAGATCGAGTACGACGCCGCCGGCAACCGGGTGCGGCAGGTGAGCCCGCGCGCGTGGGACACCCAGCCCAACCTGGCCGCCTATGCCGGCAAGCCGTTCGTCACCGAGTACGTCCACGACGAGGTCAACCAGATCACGCGGGTGGACCTCCCCGCGAGCGCGGACGAGCTTTCCGCCGGCACGCGCCAGTACGTGCACAACGCGTACGACAAGAACGGGCGCCTGGAGTGGACCTCCCAGCCGGTGACGGCGAGGGCGGCGGTGGACGTGGCGGACGCGCAGAAGACGAAGATGACCTTCTTCGATCCCGGCTGGGTGCGCACCACCCAGGAGGGGACGAACGCGAAGGTGCACTTCGAGTACAGCCCCGAGGGCTGGCAGACGGCGCGCACGCCCGAGAAGGACGGCGCGCAGGACGCGGAGCGCAGGCTCACGTGGACGCACACCGCCACGGGCCAGATCAAGGAGGCGACCGACCAGAAGGGGCAGAAGGCCACCTACGAGTACGACCTGCACGACAAGCTCAAGAAGGCCCGCCACGGCCAGGGCCTGACCGACCCCAACCTCAAGGCGATGGAGGTGGAGGTCACCTACACGGCGCTGGACCAGCTCAAGAAGGCGCGCCAGAAGAAGGAGGACGCCGCCACCTGGACGGCCACGAAGTTCGCCTATGACCTGGGCGGCAACGTGACCGAGCGCACGGACGACGTCTCCGAGAACGCCGACCTCGCTCCTTTCCACTCTTCAGCGGTTCAGGTCCTGCGCAGAGGGGTCGCTTCGGCGGCCCCTTGTTCATTTCTGCTGCTCGGTGCCGCCCTCGCGCACGATGAGCGCCGCGTCCGGCCGGTCCTGCAGCTGCATGGCGAACAGGCCGAGGCGGGTGAACCGCCGCAGCAGTTCCACCACGCTTGTGTTCTGGCGCTCCGCCAGCCGCTACCCCGGCGCAGTAGCGCCTGGTCGCACGGCCGTAGCGTACCCGCCACCTCACGCCTGTCAACGGTTGGCCCTTCGCGCATGAACGGCTCCCTTTGGAGCCGCCGTTGACAGCCGCAAGGACTCCGTCGGGGAAAGTGCTCCGGACGACCAGGCGCCCGGCCCGGTCGTCGGAAGGGAGGTGGAGTGGATGGAAGACAATGACGTAACCATCATCCTCACACCCGAGGAGTACCACCTGGTGTGGCGGCGCCTCATCAGCGACCTTGAGAGCGCAGCGGACGCGTACGCCTGGGAGGACTTTGCTGAGATCGCCAGTCTGCTGGAGAAGCTGATGCGGTCCAAGGAGGAGATGCTGCTGCGACATGCTGCACGGGCGCGGAAGAATGCTTGAGGACTGATCGTGCTGGGGAGGGATCCCCAGCATCAGTGAGTCTCAAGGAACGACGTGGTGCTCGTGCCTCGTGCACCTGTGGGGCGTGTGCTCAGAGGAGTTCTGAGAGGTCAGCGCCGTCACCTTCGAGTCCACGGCCCTCGGCGACGGACTCCGGGAGTTGGTCGATGCGGTGATCGCGCTCCTGCGGGGCGCTGACCGTGCCACCATCCGGTGGCAGGACGAGCCGGGTGAGACGCGCTGGGTGCTGGAGCGCGCCGGGGACGAGCTCGTCGTGACCGTTCACCGCTTCGCCGCCACGTACAGCCACCATGACGACGCCGAGGGGGAGCGCGTGTTCGCCGCCCGGGGGCGCCTGGCCGGCTTCGCGGGCCAGGTCAAGAGCCAGCTGGACGCGGTGCTGGCGGCGCACGGGGCCGCGGGGTATCGGACGCGCACCGGGCGAGAGTTCCCGGGCGGCGCCTACGAGCGCCTCGCGGCCCTCATCCGGACGCGGAAGGCGGGGCGAGACGCACCATAACGCGACATGGCGCACGTCGCTGAGGACGGCCAGCCCGGAAGGCGGCGGAGCACGAAGAGCGCCCGCGGCTGACCACAAGTGGAATTGCCCCGTTTGGATGGACACGTTCTCGTTCGGCAGCATTCGACACGTTCGTTCCGCAACGTTACGCCACGGCGCGGCCGGCGTGGGCTGATGGGCGCTTCGTAGGCGGGGCTGAGATAGCCGAGCGTCGAGTGCCGGCGCTGGCGGTTGTAGAAGCCTTCGACGTAGTCGAAGATGGCACTGCGGGCCGCCGCTCGCGTGGGCCACGCCTGGCGGTCGACGAGGCTCGCCTTTGAGGGTGGCGAAGAAGCGCTCCGCCACGGCGTTATCCCAGCAGTTCGCCACTCGGCTCATGGAGGGCACGAGCCCGGCCGCTTGCAGGCAGCGCCCGAAGGCGAGCGAGGTGTACTGGCAGCCGCGGTCCGAGTGGTGGATCAGCCCGGCCGCCGGCCGGCGGGTCGCCAGGGCCATGGTGAGCGCGTCGAGCACCAACTCGGTGCGCAGATGGTCGGCCATGGCCCACCCGACGACGCGCCGGCTGAAGGCATCGAGCACCGTGGCCAGATAAAGCCACCCCTCTCCGGTCGGGATGGAGGTGATGTCCGCCAGCCACAGCTGGTCGGGCGCCAGCGGATTGAAGTGCCGCTGGACCAGGTTGGGAGCGGGCGAGGCGCCGGATCGGCGATCGTCGTGCGGGGCCGGCGCCGACGCCGGTGACAGCCGGCCAGGCTGGCCTGGCGCATCAGCCGCGCCACCCGCTTGCGCCCACAGCGCCGCCCCGCGGCCTGCAGGTCGGCATGGAGGCGGGGACTACCATAGGTGCCCCGGCTCGCGTGGTGGAGCCTGGTAAATCAGGCGCGTCAGCTCGGCATCGATCTGGGCGCGCGCCGAGGGTGGGCGGTCCCGCCAGGCGTAGAAGCCGGCCCGGGACACGCCCAGGACGCGGCACGAGAGCGCCACCGGGTGGTCGGCCACCACCGCAGCGATGAACCGGAAGCAGTTCACCGGGTCGCGCTCTCCGCGCTCGCCGCCTTGCGCAAGATCTCCCGCTCCTCCTTTAAGATGCGGTTCTCTCGCGCGCAGCCGGGCTAGCTCGGTGCGCTCCTCCGTCGTCAACCCATCGCGCGCCCTCCATCTATAGCCATCTGTTTGACCCAACCGCGCAGCGTCTCGTGGTGCACCCCCAGGTCCTTGGCTACCTGGCTCAGCGACCGCCCGTTGGCGTGCACCAGCTGCACGGCCTCGGCACGGAATGCTGGCGGGTACGGCGCTCTCGTTCTTGCTCCCATCAGTCTGGACTCCCTTCTTTCGGGGCCGCTTACTCCCTAGTGTGAGGGTGTCCACCAACGCGGGGCAATACCAATGGCGGCGCTCGCCGCCCGGACGAGCCGGGTCGGGCTCGGCTTCGCCGTCCTCAGCGCCACGTTCCGCCCGCCGGGGCTCCTGGCCAAGATGGCGGACGCGCTGGAGCAGATCTCGGGCGGCCGGCTCGCCCTCGGTCTCGGCGCCGGGTTCGACCCTGGCGAGCACGAGCGCTTCGGGTTGCCGTTCCCCCCGGCCGGGCGCCGGATCGCGTTGCTCGACGAGTGCTGCCTGACGCTGCGCCGACGCTGCGCCGGCTGTGCCAGCGGCCGCTCCGGTTGGTCATCGGCGAGTCCGGCGACCGCGCCCTGGAGGTGGTCGCGCGGCACGCCGACGAGTGGAACTGCGGCGCGACGTACCTCGACCGCGCGCCGGAGCGCCTCGCCCGCCTGGCGGGCCTCACCCGGCGCCCGATCGCCCGGTCCGTCAACGTGCCCGTGGTGCTCGGTGCGCCCCGCGACCCTGAGATGGCCCGCCGCTACAACGTCCACCTGGGGCTGCACGGCTCGGTGGACCAGATGGTCGCCCGCTGCGCCGAGCTCCGCGGGCTCGGCTTCGACGGCGTTTGGCTCTCCGGGACCAACGCCCGGCCGGCCTTCGAGCTGCTGCCGCGCCTCCGCGAACTCTAGCCGGCCGGTGACCGGGCGTCGGGCCGCCGAGCGGGCTCGTTCATGGCTGGAGAGATCGGGTCCAGCGTAGGCGGCGGATTGGCTCCCCGTCAATCCGCTGGCGCACTCCCGTCGGGCTCCGGCGGCGTTGGCGCAGGCGGGTACAACAGGGCCTGCAGCCGCACGGCGGCGGCCCCCTTGGGCCCCCGCAGCGCCCGGGCGTAGATGTCCAGCAGCACGCTCGCCCGCTTGTGGCCCAGGATGGCCGCGGCCGTTGCGATGTCCACGCCGCTGGCCACCAGCAGGCTGGCACACACGCGCCGGAAGTCGTGCGGGGCGAGGTCCGGGCTGCCCCCCCTCCCTCCGCGCCGCCGCCTTGAAGGAGCGCAGCACGTTGCGCTCGCAGGAAGGTGACCTGGTGGCCGGCGTGCGCCGCCCCCGGCGTGGGCGGCGCCGGAACCGACCCTCGGTCTCGGCGGGCCGCCAACGGGCCCGCGGCCGACGGAACGCGCAGCCCCGCGGCCGGCTCGGCAGGTGCAGCACTTGGTGCAGCAGTCTCATGGGGACGTGGCGGGACACTGAGGGTCGCGACGCAACGCATCGGCGGCGCCACCAGATTGTGTGGGACGCGCAGGGACGGCCGCATCCTGGCTACGAACCAAAAGGTCAAGGAACTGTGGGTAGCAAACAGCGGGTAATTCTGGGGTAATCACGTTGCGCGCCATGCACATCCGACCACGCCGTACGCGCCGACGGCGCGGCTCTGCCAGATACGAATGCGCCGTCTGCGGAGGAGTCAGGAGGTAGAGCGTCCGGCTGTTAACCGGTAGGTTCGAGGTTCGAATCCTCGTCAGGGAGCCCCCCCTCCTATCTGGAAGGCCACCCGAACGGGCGGCCTTCTCCGCGCCCGAAGCCCCCAATGGGTGCAATTGGAACAGAAAACCCCTCCGATCCCGCTGTTCCCGCACCCTCAGTCGGCGCCCGGTCCCGCGCCGCCCGTCCCGTTCGCCTCCCCGTCTGCCACCGTAGACCCGGCTCCCGTAGACCCTTTCTCCGTGGCCCCCGCGGCCTCAGCCTCGCGCCGGTAGTAGTCGCTCAGTTGACGGAACGCTGAGCCGGGGGTGCGCTTGACGGCGTGGGCGTACACCCGCGCCGTGATGGCCGGACTGGCATGCCCGAGGATCTGGCTGACCTCCGGCAGCGGGACGCCGTCGGCGCGGAGGTGTGAGGCCGCCGTATGGCGTAGGTCGTGCATGCGGTAGTGCACCGGCATACCGGCCCGCGCCAGCAGCTTGCTGAAGTCGTCAGCGTCATCGTTGCCTCCTCTCGCTCCCGGCGAGGACAGGTATGCCGTCGAGCCGATCGCCGGCGGCGACCGGCGCCACACCGCCGTGGAGCGGGCGGGCGGCGACCTCCGCTGGCTCGGTCGTGACCAGCTCGTGCTCGGCGGCGCTGGCCTCGATCTGCAGGGCGACGCTCCCCACGGGCGCAGAGCAGCCCCTCGCCCTTCCCGGCGGCCAGGAGGAACTGGCGCTCCTCGGCGGTGAGGCCGAACAGCTCCACCAGCCGGTCGACCGTCGCCCCGTCCTGCTTCAGCAGCAGCGTGACGGCGGCGTTGGCCAGCACCGCCCGTCCGGCGTCCGAGCCGGTGAAGTCGGTCACCGACTGGGAGATGGTCACCAGGCCCAGGTAGTACTTGCGGCGCGGCGGGCCAGGCCGGCGAGGAAGGCCCCGCCCTCGCGGTACTGGAGGAGGCTCCAGGCCTCGTCCACCACCAGCAGGCGGGGGCGCCGGGCGCGCGCACCTGGGCCCAGACGAAGGTGGTGATGACGTGGATGGCCAGGGGCGCAGGCTCCGGCTCCAGGCGCTGGATGTTGAAGACGACGAAGGAGCGGTCCAGGGCGACGCTGGTGGGGCCGGCGAAGAGCCCGGCGAGCGAGCCCTCGACGTAGCGGTGCAGGCGGGCGACCAGCCCGGCCGCCGTGGCGTCGCCCCCGGCCCCCTCCTGGAGCACGGCGTAGAGGTGGCGCAGGAGGGGGCGGGGCGGGCGTGGGTGGCCGGGTCGCGGGTAATCCCGGCGCGGGCGTAGGTGGCGTAGAGGGCGCGGTCGAGCACCCCTCGCTCGTGGGCACCCAGGGGCGTCTCCGGCGTGGCCACCATGAGCCTCCAGCAGGGCGATCACGGCCGTCACCTGCTCGGCCAGGACGTCCTGGGCGTCATCCTCGTCGGCGTCCGAGGCCGGCTCGCGCGCGCCGGACGGGGTGGCCGGCGACTCTGCCGGTGCAGCGGACGCGCCGGCGCGGGCGCCTCCTGCGCGTAAGCGGCAGGGCCGCCGGCGCGCCCAGGGCGGCGGCGAGAACGAGTGCCAGCAGCACCAGGCCGGCCACTCGCAGCCTCCGGCCCCGTCGCCACGCCGGCCGGGCGGATGCGCTACGGTCACGTGAAGGGGGCGCACTCCCGGGGGATGGGCATGTCCAGAGCGTCGGCATAGCGGGCCTCCTGTGGGCGTTTTGGATGGGATCGGGCGAGGCGACGAAGCGGGCCCGTCTGACCACAGAGCATGGGGGCGACTGATTACGAGAGGGTTACGCAACGGCACCCGATCGGGCGGCGGGCCGGTTACGGGACTCGTAACCGGCTCGCTGTGCCACTACCTCACCGCCTCACTCGCTCCCCCGCGGGCCTCTCGAGCAACCGGCATACTCGACGGAATCACTCGCCCGTGCCCGGCAGGACGACGGGCCGCACCCAGCGCTTCCGTAACTCGGTGGTGAGTGACGCAGCAGTTACGGACTCGGACGCCTGCGGACGGCGGCCGGGACGATCGTGCCCGGGGAGGCACGAGTGGTCCTCGGGCATCAGGAGCGTCGGCCCTCCTGGGGTGAACCGGTACTGGCGCAGGCGCTCGCCCAGTCACGGAGCGGGCGCTTCGTCGGTGCGCTGGCCGGGCACGCTCAATCCGGCGCCCACGAGCCGGAGAACGTGGGTTCCTGGGTCGCTGGAGAACGCTGGGCTCACGCTGGAGGGCACACTGCGCGAGTGGCAGCTCTACAAGGGTCGGCACCCCGACCTGCGCATACGCGCCGTGCTACGGCGGGACTGGAACGGCGAGACCTCCCATCGCCCGCCCTGACGAACGCCAGAGCCATGGTTACGGCAGCGGCTGTCCGCGCAGTCGTGGGACGTGCTGCTCGTCCCTGGGCCATCGATCGAGGACGTCAGCCACCGCGTGGGGACGTACGCTGACGCAGATGCGCGCGTCCACGGCTGGTGCTGGTCGGCGGGCTGCCGGGTGCAGCAAGACGACCCTCGCGCGGCGGCTGGCCGACGAAGGCGCGCTCTGGCTGCCGCTGCTGTCGGCCGACGCACTGCGCACGGGGATGGGCGACGCGCTCGACGCGTGGGACGACCCGAGGACCGCACGGACCGGTCGGGCCGTGTTCGACGTGTTCTACCACACGGCTGAGTCGCTGCTGCGGGACGGCGTCAGCCTGATCGCCGAGGCGTCGTACCGGCGCGGGCTGGACGAGCGCCGCCTCCGGCCACTGACGGAGATCGCGCGGGCGCGCACGTCCACTGCCGCGTGCCGATCGAGCTGACCCGGGAGCGCTTCCTCGCCCGCGAGCCGACGCGCCTGCGCCGGAGGCGACGGCGGCGACGTCCCCGGGCGAGCTCGACCGCGGCGAGTTCGACTGGAGCCCCTTCGAGCGCTCGAACTCGACGTGCCGCGGCTCGAGGTCGACACCCGCGACGGCTATCTCCCCGGGCTCGACGAGATCGTCGTGATATTGAATCTGGATTCCCCAAACCGGTGAGCCTTGGGCGCCGATTCGGCGGCCAGAATATGACTCAGAGGAAGAAGACTCAGGGCAACACCAGCAGCACCCCACGAGTCCCCCAGTGCCCACGCCCACGGCCACGAGGCTGGCGCCCGCTGCCGCATCGGACGCGACCGGGACTCCTGGCGCCGGTGTTGCTGCTCCTGAAGACCTGCTGGCACGCTTGCTCGCCCAGGGAATCGTCGAGGGGGTGGCCACGAGGCTGCTGGCCACGCGTGGCCCGGCCGTCGTCAAGCGCAGCTGGCGTACGACGCCTACCGTCCGTGGACGAAGCACCCCGCCGGCGCCCTGGTGCAGGCGATCAAGAGAGGACTGGGAGCGCCGCCCGGCTGGGTCGACGCGCAGGCACAGGCGCGGCCCGCCGCCCGGCGAGCGGAGGAGGAGCACGCCAGGGCGCGGCGCGGAGGAGCGGATCGAGGGGCGCTGGGATTCTGGCTGCTGGGCCAGCGGCGCGGCCGGGAGCCGACGGAGGCGGAGGTCGCCGTCAAGCGCGCGCGGCTCCTCGCGCGTTTGGAGGACGCAGGACCGCCCGCCGGCACCGGGCGAAGCGCCCATTCCGAGCGGGGAAGGTCCTGGCCAGCAAACGGACCGCAGATCGGTGCTCATCGGCAACAACCGGGGCGGGTTTACCGCCTGGGGAGGACGCTTCGTGATCATTGGCGTCGCGCGCGGCGAGGGGGTGCCATCTGCGCCACTCGCGATTATCGGAATGCCTATGGGGCATTGCCACCAGCGGATCATCGTTTGTAAGCGTGGTTCGCGACGGCGAGTAGGTCGGCTGGTGCGCTGCGGATTAGTTGTCGTCGACACTGTTGGCGAATTCGACGAGGCCTCTTCCGGTGTGGGGCGCGGTGGGGTAGGGTGAGGGTCCCCCGTGGAACCGGGGGGGGAGGAGGAGGCCCTATGTCACTGCATCCGCAAGCGATCGGGCCGGTGCCCGACGAGACCGCTCGCGTCGCCCGAGCCGTCTTCCCGCGCGGCAATCCGTATCTGCGAGCTGCGAGACGTGCTGGGCAGCGTCTACGCCGACGAGGACTTCGCCGACCTGTTCCCCGGCGGCGGCCAGTCAGCGGAGGCGCCGTGGCGACTCGCCTTGGTGACGGTGCTGCAGTTCGCCGAGGGGCTCTCGGATCGGCAAGCGGCGGAGGCCGTCCGGAGCCGGATCGACTGGAAGTACCTGCTCGCACTCGAGTTGACCGACACCGGCTTCCATTACTCGGTGCTGTCGGAGTTCCGCACCCGGCTCATTGCCGGGTCGGCGGCACCGGCTGCTCGATGGGCTCTTGGGCGAATGCCAGACCCGCGGCTGGCTCAAGCGCGGAGGGCGCCAGCGCACGGATGCGACCCGCGTCCTCGGGGCGCTCCGCCAGCTCAACCGGCTGGAATGTGTTGCCGAGACGCTGCGCCAGGCCCTCAATGCCCTCGCCACCATGGCCCCCAGTGGCTGCGGGCCCAGGTCACCCGGGTGGTTCGACCGCTACGGGGCGCGGGTCGAAGACGCCCGTTTGCCGACGAGCCCCGATGCCCGACAGCGGTACGCCGAGGTCATCGGGGCGGACGGACGCCACCTGCTGACCGCCATCACCGCGCCAGAGGCTCCCGCAGGGCTCCGCGAGTCCCGGCAGTCGAACCTGCGTCGGGTGTGGGTCCATCAATATGAATGGGTCGACGGCCACCTCCGCTGGCGCGATCCGAAGAACTCCCCGCCCCCCGCGCAGCGCCTGGATACGCCCTATGAGCCGGAAGCGCGCTACGGCACCAAGCGCACCACCAGCTGGGTGGGGTACAAGGTGCACTTGACCGAAAGCTGCGACGAAGACAGTCCCCATCTGGTGACGCACGTGGAGACCACCACGGCGACGACCTCGGACGTGAGCCGGGTCACGCCCATCCACGACGCGCTGGCGCGTCACGACCGCCTGCGCGACAGCACCTGGTGGACGCTGCCTACGTCAGCGCGGACGCACTGGTGACCAGCCAGACGACCTACGGGGTCGATCTGCTGGGCCCGATGCAGGAGATGGGAAGTGGCAAGCCAAGGCCGGGCAAGGGTATGACGTCAGCCACTTCACGGTCGGGCGGCGCAGACGGTGACCTGTCCTCAGGGCCGAACGAGCCGTCGGTGGGTGCCGACCCTCACGCGCCGGCACCAGGAGACCATCACCGTGGCGTTCTCAGGCACCGACTGCACCCCTTGCCCGGCGCGCGCCCAGTGCACGCGCTCCGCGACCATGCCCGCAGCCTGACCCTCCGCCGCGAAGCGCTGCACCTCGCCATTCAGGCGCGCGCCAGCGGCGACCACGCCGGCGTTCAAGGTCGAGAAGTACGCGCCCGGGCCGGGATCGAGCACGCTCTCCCAGGGAGTGCGAGCATTCGAGCTCCGGCAGGCCCGCTACCGGGGTCTCGCGAAGACCCACGTGCAACACGTCGCGACCGCGGTTGCCATCGACATCGCCCGGATCTTCGCCTGGCTGCGGGAAGTGCCTCGGGCCCCCACTCGCCAGTCGAGGTTCGCCGCCCCTAGCCAACGCGCCTGACGACGCTCTGCCAAGCCATGCAATTCGCCAACAGTGTCGACGGAGACCCTCGTGCTCGTCGAGAGTGATGCCCCGCAGCGCGGAGACGGTGCGCGCTTGGACAGCCAGTAGGACCACTCGCCGTGACTACCACTTGCGGAAGCAGTGGAAGGCGGGCGCCCCCGCATCCCCGCTCCCTCAAGCGCCTGTCAATGCACCGGCCTTACCACTGGAACCGACCGTGCCGGCCTCCCGGCCACTCGGCCCGATCGACCGTCCCGCCGTCCACAGGTGCCGTAGACTACCGGCCCAACAGTGATCACCAGCATGGAACAGGCGGCGGCGTTACGAGCGTCCAGCGCAGAGACCGCGCAGCGGTACTGCTTCCAGTGTGGGGCCGGCGTGCCGGCGGCGCGTCCCCACTGGCGCGTACTGCGCACGGCGGGACGTGGGGCCGGCGTACGGTGGCGCTGATCGCGCTCTGTGTCGTGCTGACGCTGCCTTTGGTTGCGTGGTCCGGGCAGCGATCTACGCTGTGCCGTGATGCCTTGCAGCGGCGCCAGGCACGGAGAGACAAGACCCCTACGACGTTCAGGAGCGAATGGCCGTCATCACGAACGCAACAGACGGGCACTGCGGGGTACTACCCCCGATCGGCGCATTCGCTGGGACCGGGGCATCACTCGCTCTCGGCATCACCCTGCCCGGCTGGCGACCGGTGGGGCCCAAGACTAGTAGTCTGCGCGGCCGATTGACTTGACGGTGAAGGTCCCATCTGTGACCCAGGCGCACGCCATCCTGGAGGAGGGGCTGCGCTTGATTCGGGTCCCTGGGGCGATCACTGCGCTCGGCGGCGCGCACCGCGCGGGCGATCGCCACCGCCTCGAAGGGCTTGCGCTGGACCCGGAAGTGGCGTACGTCCTGGGGCTCCTCCACGACGTCGGACGGCGTTCGGGCCCGCCGCGGCGCATGAGTCACGCGCCCGATGGCTACGCGTACCTCTGCGCCCTCGGCTACGAGGACGCGGCGCGGATCTGCCTGACCCACTCGTTCCCCGCGCCACTCAAAGACGTGCGCTACGCGTTGGGCGAGTGGGACTGCTCGGGAGGACGAGGTGGGCGCGTACAGTCCTTCCTGGACGGCGTCGAGTACACCGCGTACGACCGGCTCATCCAGCTGTGTGACGCGCTGGCGCTCCCCGAGGGACCGGTGCTCATGGAGAAGCGCCTGATGGAGGTGACGCTGCGCCTCGGACTGATCCCCGGCGACCCCGAGTGGACGCTCCAGAAGTGGCGCGCCTTCCTCGCCATCAAAGACGAATTCGACGCCGCCGTGGGCGCTCTATCTACGACGTGCTGCCGGACGTGGTGGGAAACACGTTCGGGCCAAGGGCGCGCCAACCAGAACGCCTTGGGGGTCGCCGGCGCGCCTGGAGGGTGGGGCGCACCCGCGCGCCCCGCCAGGCGCCGAGGAGAACCCCGCGTCGTGCTCCATGACGGGCGCCTCCACGGCGGGATCCACGGCGTCCTGGACGCGCCCCCGTAAGGACGTACCGGCGCTCCCCGTGTTGGCCGTCCCCCAACGTTCGTGACACCAGCCGCAAAACGCCCACCCTCCGCTGCCGCTAGGCGACGGCCGGGGCCTCCACGGGGAGCCGCTGGTGCATGTCCAGCCGGACCACGCCGTAGGGGTTGACGTGGCCGTAGAGCAGCGGGCTCAGGCCGCGGCGGTCCTCGACGGTCAGCCGCCCGGTCCACTCCGGCTCGCTCAGCACCCGCTGGAGCAGCAGGGTGTTGACGTAGACCAGGCAGAGTTGCAGCAGGTGCAGGCACAGCATGGCGAGCTCAGCGTCCTCGAGCCGGTTGGTGGCGAACTCCCCGCCCTTGGCGAAGAAGATGAAGCCGTTGGCGCTGTTCCAGGTCTCCACCACGTTCAGGCCCTCCTGGATCTCCCGGCGCAGCTCGGGCAGGCGGAGGTAGTCGCAGAGGAAGAGGGTCTTGTAGACCTTGCCCAGCTCGGCCATCGCCGTGTAGGTGGGGTGCTGCACGTTGGCGCGGGTGAAGCGGCGCAGCAGGGCCTCGGCGTCGGCGGTCCCGAGCCGCAGGGCGGTGGCGTACTTGACCAGCTCGTCGTACTGCTGGTGGATCAGGTCCCAGCGGATGGGCCGGGTCAGGACCGGCTGCAGGTTGGGGTAGGCCTCCGGCTGACCGGCGTCCGGGCGGGAGAGCTTCTGCCGCGAGAGGGCCTTGAGGCGGGGGAGCAGCCGGAAGCCCAGCAGGTGGCAGCAGGCGAAGGCGACCTCCGACTGCCCGTGGCTGTCGACGTACTGGCGGTCGACGGCCATGTGGGTGCAGTGGCGCAGCACCCCGGTGATCATGGCGGCCACCTCGGACGACGAGCAGCGCTTGAGCTGGGAGTAGATGCAGGCGGCCTTCTTGTCCACGTGCCAGTAGACCATCACCCCCGGCCCCCGATAGCGGGCGTGCCACTCGGTGAGCAGGTTCTGGTCCCAGGCGCCGAACTTCTTGGAGTCCGAGGCGCAGGCCGTGGTGGCCTCGCCCCAGACCTCGGGCAGCCGGGCGGCGAACAGGGCGTCGGCGACGCGGCCGATGGCCGCGCGCACGGCGTCGCGGGTGAGGAAGCGCCGACGGGCGTAGGCTAGGTCGTGCTCGCGCTCCCCGTGCTCGGCGCCACCCTCGACGCTGACCCGGCGGAGGCCCAGGTTGGTGCCCAGCCCGTACAGGCACAGCAGGAGCCGCTTCTGGAGGGTGGGGCGGTCGAGGTGCTCGCGGGCGGTGGCCGTGGTGAACAGGTCGGTGAAGCCGATCCGCAGGTCGGCCTCCTTGAGCATGTCCAGCAGGCCGACCATCGGCCACCGGCGGCCCAGCTCGGCCTTGAGCGACTCCAGGTGCGGCGGCGCCGGTTGGGGGCCCAGCGGGGCGAGCTTGATCCGGCCACCGGCTCGGGTCGTGAGGGCCAGGGAGGGGTTCTGCGGGAGCTCGGCGTCGAGCGCCGCCAGGGCGGCCCGGAGGCGGTGCTGGAGGGCGGCGATGAAGGTGTCCGCCTCGAGCGGCAGCGAGAGGGCGGCGTAGTAGTCCTCCCGCCGGGCGGCGAAGTCGGCCGGGAGGTCCTCGTCCGGGTCGCGGTAGCGGTCGGCGCCGGCGACCCAGAGCTCCTTGCACCGCAGCTTGTCGCGCACGGTGTGCAGGGCGGCGATCTCGTAGCTGATGCGGTTGACCCGCGGCTGCCCCTTCGTGCCGCGCGTGACCACCAGGTCCCGCCAGGCGGGGCGCACCACCCCGTCGAGCGGCACCGGCTCCGCGGCGTCGAAGGTCGGCCGGGCGCCGGGGGCCTGCGCCGCGCGCCGGAGGAGGGCCAGGGCGTCGAGCGCCGGCCGGTGGCGCTCGTTGTTCGACCGGACGTCAAGCGCCTGCAGGAGCGGGGGGACCAGGCGGCGGTAGTGGTGGCTGTAGGAGGCGCGCATGACCGTGTACACCGTGCGCTCGTAGCCGGCGCCGGCCGCGTCGCGTTCGGCCACCAGGTCCCGCAGCGTCTGCTCCCCACCGGCGGCCGGGTGGACCACCGCCCGCACCGGCTCGTCGGGGTGCGCCAGCGAGGCCGCGGCGATGTTGCCGAGGATGGCGTGCTTGCCTCGCACGCGCTTGGCGTCGCGGAGGATGGCCCGGTCGACCCGGCGCTCGGCGCGGACGTGGAGGTGCTGCATGGCGTCGACGAGGACCTCGGCCAGCGTGTCGGTCAGTTCCTGGCTCCGGCGCCAGCAGTAGGCGGCCAGGAGGGTCAGCCGGCGCGGGGCCGGGTGGCGCCGGAGCTCGTACAGCTCCTCGGCGACGACGCGCTGCCGGAAGCGCTCCACCAGCCTGGGCGGCACGCCGTCGAACAGGTCCGGGGGCAGCCCCAGCGCGCGGAGCCGATCGAGCTTGGCGGCGGCCTGCTCCACGGTCGCCACCGAGAGGGGCCCCGCGTCCCGCTTCAGGTCGGCGAGGGCGGACTGCCCCGGCGCGCCAGGCAGGGGTGTGGCGACCTCCAGGAGGGTGTCCAGCCGGGCCTGCGCCTCCGGGGGCAGCCGCCGGAGCACCACGGCGCAGATCCGCTCGTCGTAGGCGGCGAGCGCCGTGCGGACGTGCCGCTCGACCCGGTCGGGGGTCGGGGGCTCCAGGCCCACAGCGCGGCAGCGAGCGAGGAACGCGGCGCGCAGCGCCTCTGGCTGCTGCGTCTGGGGCAGCTCGTGGGCCACCAGCCACTCGGTCACCCCCTGCTGGTCGGCGACGGTGGCCTCGCGCACGCCCAGGAAGGCGCGGATGGCGGTGCGGTGATGCGAGGCCAGCCGGCCATGCCAGTCGTAGCGCACGAAGCTGGTCGCCGGCACGCCGAGCTGCTGGGCGAGGTGGGCCACGGCCGGGCCCGGGACGTCGGCGCGGCTGCGGGGGAAGCGCCCCTCCAGCTGGAAGGCCTTCAGCAGACACGCCGCCCCCAGACGGGTGTGGGCGTCCCGCGCCCCGGGCGCGAGCTCGTCCAGCAGCTCGGCGTGCCGGCGACCAGGCCGCGCTCCCGTGGCAGCAGCGTCCAGTCTTCCCGGAGTTCGGCCGGCGTCCAGTACCGCTTCATCTGCTACTGCTCCTCCTCACGCCCGTCCCTCGTGCCCGGTTCCCGTGGCCCCTGCCCCGCCTCCCGGCTCCCCCGCTCCCCGTCGCCAGGGCGGCGGCCGCGCGGGTTGCGCCCCGCTCGTGGCGGCGGGCACACTGCAGGCAGAGAACGCACGAGAATGGGTCTTCGCCCGCGTTTCGTCCGGATCCGGCGGCGCCGGGGAGGCGCGGGCCAGGAGGAACGGAGGGAGCCCAGTGGGGACGGATGCGCCGAGAAAAACGCGAGAGAAACCGCGCCCCCGGGGCCGCGCCGGAGTCGCGGTCGTGCCGGCGGCGCGGGTGGCCCTCCCGGACCTGCTGGCGGCGTGGCTGGACGCGCTGCGGGCGGCCGACCGGGCGCCGCGCACCGTGACCCGCTACGGCGGGGCCGCGCGGGGCTTCCTGGCCTGGTTCGCCACCGCGGAGGGCCGGACGCCGGCCCGGCTCACCCTCGCCGACCTGACGCCGATCGCGCTGGTCGGCTACCGCACGGCGCTGCAGCGCACGGCCGCGACCAGCACCGTCAACACCCACCTGTGCGCCCTGCGGGCGTGGTGCGCCTGGCTCACGGAGCGGGACACACTGGGGGCCGATCCCGCGGCCCGCCTGCAGCTCGTCCGGCGGACGGCGCCCGACGCGCCCACGCCCCTGACGGACGCGGCGGTCAATGCCCTCCTGCGGGCAGCCCAGCGCGGCCGGCACCCCGCCCGCGACTACGCCCTCCTGCAGGTGCTCCTCCAGACGGGCCTCCGGCTCGGTGAGTGCCAGGCGCTCACCTGGGGCGACATCGCCTTCGGGGAGAAGCACGGGACGGTCACCATCCGCGCCGGCAAGGGCAACAAGGCCCGCACGGTGCCCCTCAACGGGTCAGCGCGGGCGGCCTTGGCCGCCTACGCCGCGCCCCGCCTCGGGGTGGCGCCCTCGCTGCGGGCCGTCGGCGGCGCCTGGCCACGCCCCGGGCCCGGGGCCCGTGCCGACGCCCCCGGGGCCGGGGGGCGCCCGGCCGCCGCGGAGGCGCTCTGGCGCAGCCAGAAGGGGCACCCGCTCAGCGCGTCGGCGCTCTGGCGGGTCGTCCACGAGCTGGTGGACGACGGCGCCCGGCGGCAGCTCGTCCCGGCGGCGACGACACCCCACACCCTGCGCCACACCTTCGCCCGGCGCTACCTGGAGGCGCACCCCGGTGATCTGGTGGGGCTGGCTCGCCTGCTCGGGCACAGCGACCTCAACACCACCGGCGTCTACACGCAACCGACGGCCGAGGACCTCGCAGCGCGGCTGGACCGCCTGCCGCTGAACGCCTACGAGTAGGGTGTCCTGGTGCCCGCACCCCCGCCGTCACCCGCGTCGTGGAGTGCCCCCGAGTGGCCACCTCGGGGCGAGTCCGACGGCTTCCTGGTGGTGCGCCGGATCGACTATCTCGCCGAGTCGGCGTGGGCCCGCGCGCACGCCGCTGAGCGGCCGCCGGCCGTGGCGCTGACCCACGCGCAGGTGCTCGCCCACTACCGCGGATTCGACGGCGACCCCTGGCCGCCGCGCCTGGGCGGGGCGCCCGTGCCGCTGGTGGACGGTCTGGCGCCCCTGGCGGCCTACGAGGCGGTCGCCGCCTACGCCGTCGGGACGCCGGCGGCGCCCTGGTGCGACCTGCTCTACCTGCAACGCTCCGACCCGGCCGCGCCCCCGCCGCCGCTGCCGGCGGGGTTCGTCCACCTGGGCTACGACTGCGGCTACTACACCTGGGAGTACGCCCTCTTCTCGTGCCTGCTGCACGAGGTGATCTACGGCGTCCGCCCCGAGCTGCGGACCTTCGCCGCGGCGCTCAACGCGCACCTGCTCATGCCCACTCTGGCGGCGGCCGAGGCGCTGCGCGCCGTCCGCGAGCCCCTGCGCGTCGCCGGCGTCCCCGGCGTCGAGACCAGCGGCGCCCACTCGGGCTACTACACGATCGTCCCGATCTACGGGACCACCACCCGCGCGTGAGGGGCCGCGCCCGGCGTGCCGATCGGGGCGGCCGCCTCATGACCGGCGGAGACCGCCAGCAGGTGGCCGGGGACGCCGGCGCGGCCGGTCACCGATTTGCGGCTGGTGTCACGAACGTTGGGGGATGGCCGTGTTGAGCCGCACCTCCACCGCGATGATGCCTTCCATGCCGTCCTGAGCGTACCCCTACTCCCCAACCGAAGGCGGACTAACCGGAAACTACAGCTTGCCCGCGCGCGGTACACCAGGTTGTTCGCGCCGCCGGCGACGCGCTCGACCAGCCGGCGCCCCCACGGCTCGGCACAACCGGGGGAGCGGTCGCGAGGCGGTCGAGCAGCGCCGGAAGCCTCGGTCCGCCTATCGCGCTCGGCGACCGCCTCGCGGTACGGTGACGGCGCGGGAGCAGGGCCAACCACCGCGGCCGGCCAGCGCGGCCGGCCAGCTACCCAGGCTTGCGGCGAGCGGCGCGGCCACGGCGGACATGCTGCATCTACTCTAGGTAGAGACGCGCGCCGGCCGAACGTGTCACAGGAGCGTGGGCTAGAAACATGCGTGGGGCGGCGCTCGGGCGACGACGGCCGAGGGGGCGTATCGCTCGGAAGTCGTGGCCGCATTTCGCCGGGCCGTGCGCTTCCGTGGGGACAGTTCCCGCGCGGCGTGGTGCCGCCCAATCCCATCGGCATGCTCGGGGGCGCACAACGCGCCGCGCGCCACCGGAAGACCTGGTGCTCCGAAAGTGCTGACGGTCAGACGGGGGCGGCGCAAGCGGGACGCGGTAGCCGACGAGTTGGAGCTGGCCTTGACGGGGTCGTGTCGTGCCCACCCACCCAGCGGTAAGCCGACACTACTTGCGAACCGGCACGCCCTGTAGGCGCACGAAGCGGCGACAACACCGGGCGCTGGAATGACCGAGGGCATCGCGGCCGGACGCTGCCCCGGGATCTCCGCTGCCGGGTGCTCCCAGTCGCGCTGGGCGGCTGCGGGAGGTTTACGGGCGGGCTATGGGGGGCTCGGGCGCCAGGCGTGGAGGCGCGCGAGCAGCCCCCGGACGTCGGGCGGCTCCCAGTCGGCCGGCTTCAGCCACTTGCCGTCAGCGCGGTGGGGTCCACCCGCCTTCGCCATGTTGGAGCGGTGCACCTCGGCGAAGAACGGCTCAAGGTCCACGCCCAACTCGACGGCGGCGCCGTAGGTGACGTAGAGGAAGTCGCACAGCCCGTCGACCATCTCGACCACGTCTCCCGCGGCCACGGCTTCAGCGAATTCGTCCGCCTCCTCTTCGATCAGCCGCACACGCAGCTCGCCCGGGAACCCGTCGAGCGTGACGGACTCCAGCCCCGGACGCAGGAGCGCCCGGTGGAACTCTGCGACCATCGCCTGCTCGCGGTTCATCGCTTTCCCTCCCTGGTCCAACGGGTGCTGGGCGCATGCGTATCGCGCGGCGCCCTACCCGCGCCGCGCCCCCGGGTGTGCCGCCAGCGCGCGGGAGTGTTCGTTCCGTAGGATGTGGACGCGGCCGCTCACGCGCTGCACGACTCGGGGACTCCCACCCCCGTCTCCTCCGCGGGCCACGTCCGCGGCGAGTGGTCGCCCGCACGGCTCGCCGACGCACCTGCAGCAGGCAGCATCGGTCCGGGGGACAGGCCGCGCCCGGTCCGCCGCGTGCCGGCGTGGGCGTAGCGAGGTGCCCACGCCGGCGCTCCACCTTCCCGTGGCGTACGAGGTTGCCCAGGCGCTCCGGCTCGGCGATCTCCGCGAGCTCGGCCCGTTCCTGTTCGGCAGCGCCGCGCCGGACGCCGCCCAATATCTCGGTCGCGGGCGCGCCGAGACGCACCTGTGGACGGAGACCGGCGTCAGCGGCGCCCTGGCCCTGCTCCGCGCCTACCCCGCGCTCGGCGCGGCGGCGCTGACGCCGACCGAGCGCCACTTTCTGGCCGGCTACCTCTGCCACCTGGTGACCGACGAGCAGTGGACGCTGTGCCTGTGGCGGCCCTACTTCGGCGCTGGCTCCCGGTACGCGGGCGGTGCGGAGGGGACCGCGCTCCACAGCGCGCTGCGCAACACGCTCGACCGCGAGGCACACCGCGCCAGCCCCTCGGTCGTGGACCTGGCGCGCTCGTTCGAAGACGACGTTCCGTTGCGCCCCGGCCTCCTGCCATTCCTGGACGCGGGGGATCTGGCGCGGTACCGCATCGCGCTCCTGCCCTACCTCAACCGCGGGGCGCCGGCGACCGGGAGCGCCCTGCACGCCGAGGCGCTCGCCCACGTCCGGCCCGACTCGATCGGCGAGTTCCGGCGCCGCGCGCTGGTGGAGAGCACGCGGCTGCTCCGGGACTACTTCGCGGGCCGACCGTTGCGACCGCCGGCCGGCACCGTGGTGCCCGCTGGCTAGCGGTGGACGTGGTGGCGCCCGTGGCCGTAGCGTCGAGTGGGACCGATGGCTACAGCGCACGCCCGAGTGCGGCGGCGCCTTGGCCGCCTGGCAATGCGCCTTTCGACGCGCCGCCTGGTTGCACGACTCAGTCGCAGCGTTCAGGGCACAGGTCTAAAGCGGGACATGGAGTCTCTCGCGTCCGCGTCGTTCTGACGCGGACGCCTCGGGCGCCAACGACTGGCGGCGGGTTATCGGCGCGCGGCGGGCTGAGGAGGTGGACGGACCGCCCGCTGAGAAGCGTGGATATCTCTCGTAGGTGAGGCGCGCGAGCGCTCCCCGGCTACTGGATATGTCGGACGACGATACACTGTGTCTCGACGGCACAGGTATGGCATCCGCAAAACCGCCGTCGTTCTTCAAGCCGAGTTGAAGGAGTCCGGCACATGTCTCGGTTCGTACGCATCGAGGTGGACGTGGAGACGCTGGTGGATGGCTCCACGCCTACGTTGCCGACCCGCCGTCCGTGCGGCGGAACCGGGACTATCCGGTCCTCCGCGAGCTAGGGGTCCGGACACGTACGTACATACGGTGTACGGCGTGTGGTCGAAATGGCCCTATCCGGTGCTTCGCGATGCGCTGCGCTTGAACTGGGAGGTGCTGGCGATGATGCGGCTGGACGGCGTGTGCGAGCGCGAGAACGTGGCGTCGTTCGTCGCCTGGATGCTCTCGGAGCGCGTCACCCCCGGCACCGCCGGGTCGCGGGCGATTCGCCATCTCCCGGCGCGACGACCAACCCGCAGGAGGCCGAGAGGTGTTGCGCTTGGTGGCCGCCGGTAAGACAGATCCCGAGATCGCCGCCGACCTGACCGTGAGCCGGCACACCGTCAAGCGTCACCTCGACAATCTCTTCGCCAAGCTCGGCCTCTCCTCCCGCACCGAAGCAGCCCGCCTACGCGCTACGCGAGGGCATCGTCTAAGCACGTCTCGCAGAAATCACCCATCTGGGTGATGATGCGGCGACTGGATGGGGCTACGCTGGTCGGCGTGGCGACCGGTCCCCACCGTCAACCCGCGTGAGTACGTCCACGCCCATGTGGGAGCGATTCCGCCAGCTGGTGGAGGAGGCGCTGCCCGCTGGTGTGGCTCTCGCTGCGGCTGGTGTGGTGGGCCAGCCCCGTCCTCACCGCCGGCGTCGTGGCGCTCGTCGTGCTCCAGGCGCTCATCGCGCCGCTGCAGCTCATCCTGTCACGCGCCACGATCGATCGCGTGGCGCTGGACCTGGGCGTCGCCCAAACAGCGGCGCGGACGGTGGCCTCGACCACCCACGCGAGCCTCGGGCCTGCGGTGACAGCGCTCCCGTTGGGCACGTGGCTTACCCTGACCGCGGCGGCGCTCGCGCTGGGCTATCTCCTCCAGCGCTCTCGGCGGCGCTGCAGTCGATGGTGGGGACCGGGTGACCGGGATCGTAACCGAGCGCCTGATGGTGGCGGCGAATCGCTGGCCGGGACTGGCGCGCTTCGAAGATCCGGAATTTGCGGACGACCTCGATCGCGCCTCCAAGCGCGTCGGACCGGGCGCCTCGTGCTGCTCCTCGTCGGCGGCCAGCTGACGGTAGCCCTGGTGAGCGGAGTGAGCGCGGTGCTCCTGCTCGCGCGGCTGCACCCGCTCGTGCCGGTGGCGCTCCTCGCCGCGATGGCGCGCAGGCCGTGCGGGAGCGGGCCTACCACGTGAGCGTCGCGAGCCTGCTCTACAACCAGACGGCGGACGCCGCCCGCCTGGACTACGCGCGCACCGTGCTGCTGAGGCCGGAAGCCGGGAAGGACGTGCGCCTGTTCGGCCTGGGCCCGTTCTTCCCGCAGCCGCTACCCCGCCATCTTTGGCCGCATCGTGGCCGAGATTGACGCGCTGCGGCCGCTGGCGGGGTGGGCGACGGCCACCGCCGGCCTGAGCGGGGCGGCCGCCGGCGCCGTCTACTTCCTGGTGGTGTGGCGGATCGCGCGGGGCGAGCTGACGCTGGGCGATCTGGCGCTGTACGGCGGCACGGCGACGCTGCTGCGCGGCACCCTCACCGGCGTTACCAACAGCCTGGTGCGGGTGGTGGAGAACTTCCGGTTCTTGCCCAGCCTGTGGCGCGTGCTCGAGGCCGCCCGACCTGCGCTGCCGCCGGCCGACCGGCGCGCCTGCGCCGCGCCCGATCCGGCAGGGCATCGCCTTCGAGCACGTGGCGTTCACGTATCCGGGGCGGACTGTGCCAGCGCTGCGCGACGTTTCGCTGTTCATCGCGCCGGGCGAGTGCGTTGCGCTAGTCGGTCAGAACGGCGCCGGCAAGACGACGATCGTCAAGCTGCTCCTGCGTCTCTACGACCCGACGGCGGGCGCATCCTGCTCGACGGCGTGGATCTGCGCGAGTACGACCTGGCCGATCTGCGCCGCGAAATGGGGGTCATCTTCCAGGACTTCGTGCGCTACGAGGCGACGGCGGGCGAGAACATCGCCATCGGGCAGATTGACGCGCTCCGCGACGAGGGGCGCGTTCTGGCGGCGACCGCGCGGGCGGGCGCCGACGAGGTGCTCTCTAAGCTGCGCAGGGGCTGGAGACGCCGCTGGGGCGTGAGTTCGGCGGCCGGGGAGCTCTCGGGCGGCGAGTGGCAGAAGCTGGCGCTCGCCCGCGCCTTCGTGCGCGAGGCGCAGGTGCTCGTGCTGGACGAGCCGACGGCCGCGCTGGACGTCCCCACCGAGCACGCCGTGTACACCCGGTTCCGCGAGCTGACGCGAGGGCGGACGACGCTGCTGATCTCGCACCGCTTCTCGACGGTGCGGATGGCCGACCGCATCCTGTTCCTGGCGGAAGGTGCCATCAAGGAGGAGGGCAGCCACGACGAGCTGCTCGCTCGCGGCGGAGAGTACGCGCGCCTCTACGAGCTGCAGGCGGCGCAGTATCAGAGCGCGAGTCAGGACCGCAGCAAGGAATGAGCTACCCAGCATTTCGGGCGCTGCGTGCGCTGCCGGCTCGGCTGCGGTTCCTCGGCCGGGGTCTGGCGTTAATTGCGGCCGGTGCGCCGGGCGCTACGGCGCTCTTCGGCTGCCTGACGGTGTTGGCGAGCATGCTGCCGGTTGCCCAGGTCTGGCTGGGGAAGCTGGTGGTCAACGGGCTCGCCCACGTTGCGGCCGGCGGGGGGGCCGGTGCCGCGCCGGGCACTGCGGGCACTCTGGGCGGTGCCGTGCTCGTCCCGGCGGCGCTGTATGCCGGCGTGATGGCGCTGGGCAGCGCGCTCGCGCCGGCGGTGCAGACGCTCTCGCGCCGGCTGGAGGTGCGCGGGACGGCGGAGGTGGACCGGCGGATGATGCAGGCGGGCGAGCGCCTGCCCGACCTGGTGCGGATCGAGCGTCCGGCCTTCCAGGACGACTGGAACGAGCTGCGCTACACGCAACGGGTGCCGTGGGCGCTGCTGACCGTGGTGCAGAACGGCGCCGGCACGCTGCTGACGCTGGCCGGCCTCCTGCTCGTGCTGGCGCGGCTGCACCCGCTGCTGCCCCTCGCGCTCGCGGCGCTGGGCGCGCCGTACGCCGTAGCGATGATCTACGGGGAGATCAAGGCGCAGTCGACGATGCTGTACCTCTTGCGCACGGCGCGGGAGATGGAGTACTACGCGCGGCTGACGACCGAGCCGGCGCCGGCGAAGGAACTGAGAATCTTTGGCCTCGGCGACTTCTTCCTCGAGCGCTTCGGCGAGCGCTTCGCCGCGGCGTCGCGCGAAATGGCGGGTGTGCGCTCCCGCGCGCTCGGACTCCAGCTCCTGGTGACCGGACTGTACGTGGTGGGGGTGGCCGGCGGGTTCTGGTACGTCGCGGTGCGGGTGGGAGCGGGCAGCCTGACGCTGGGGGATCTCGCCCTCTACCTCGGCGCCATCGGGCAGGCCGGCGACCGGATACGCAACCTCTCACAGGCGCTGCACTTCACGACGCTGGCGCTGGTCAACTTGCAGCGGTACTTCAATTTCCTGGACAGCGCGCGGCCGTTAATCACCCTACCGGCGGCGGGGCACGGCCAGTTGGTCACGGACCGGCTCAGCACCGGCGTTCAGCTGGACCACGTGTCCTTCCGCTATCCCGAGAGCGGCGAGCTGGTGCTGGACGGCGTGGTGGGAACGCTGGCGGCGGGCACGGTGACGGCGCTGGTGGGCGCGAACGGCGCGGGGAAGAGCACGCTGGTGAAGCTGCTCAGCCGCATGTACGACCCAACGTCCGGGCGGATCCTGCTGGATGGTGTGCCGCTGGACGAGTACGACCTGGACTCGCTCCGCAGCCGGATCGCCGTGGTGTACCAGGACTTCGCCCGTTTCGGCCTCACCCTCCGCGAGAACATCGCGGTGGGCGCAGTGGGTACGGTGGCCGGACGGGCTGCGGATGAAGTGGATGACGGTGAGGCACGGGTTGAGTGGGCGGCGCGGTGGGCCGGCGCCGACGCCGTGGCGGCGCGACTACCGCTCGGGTACGACACCGAGCTGACGCGGCGGTTCCGCGGGGGCGTCGACCTCTCCGGTGGCGAGTGGCAGAAGGTGGCGCTGGCACGCGGGGCCATACGCGACGCGGCGCTGGTGATCCTGGACGAGCCGACCGCCGCGCTCGACGCGGAGGCGGAGCACCAGCTCTTCGAGCGCTTCCGTGAGCTCGTCGCCGGCAAGACGGCGCTGCTGATCAGCCACCGCTTCTCCACCGTCCGGATGGCCGATCACATACTCGTCCTGGAAGGTGGACGGATTCTGGAGTCGGGCAGCCACGAGGAGCTCGTGGCGCTGGGCGGACGGTACGCCTCCCTGTACGAGATGCAGGCCGGACGGTACCGCTGAGCGGAGCAGGCCGACCGCAATGGTCGGGCGCGCAGAGCTGGGCGGAATAGGAGCCACGGTGGCCTACCACGCGTGGATCCACTTGCGTCGCACGCTGCCGGGCCCGCGGTACAACCTGCGGCTCCCTTGATGGTGCTGATATCGGGGTCGCGCAGGCGATCGGCGGGTCGTCGCCGTGGGTTACCGGAACGTCCAGCCTAGGGCCAATACCAGTAACTTAGCGCACGCCAGGTAGGCTTCCGGGCGACGGAGTTCGTCGTCAGGAGGACGCCATGGCGCTGCGGGGGTGGTCGTGGGACGCGGTAGCGGGGCCGGCCGGCACGGGGAATCGGCCGCTGCTGGAGGCCCTGGAGGCGGCGCTGCCGGACGCCGCCGTCGAGGGCACCATCGAGGCGACCGGGGCGCGGGAGCGGCGGCGCCGGGTGCTGCCGACGCACCTGGTCGTGACGCTGGTGGTGGCGATGGGCCTGTGGGCCGCCGAGTCCATGCGCCACGCCCTGGCGGCGGTGGTGGAGGGCTGGCACGAGACGCGCACGCGACGGGCCACGGCGCTGGGGGCGCCAGCCGCGGGCGCCGGACCCCGGTGGCACCTGCCGAGCACGGCGGCCATCGTGCGGGCGCGTCAGCGGGTGGGGGTGCGGCTGTTCCGCGAGCTGTTCCACGCCGTCGCCGGGCCCAGCGCCACGCCCGCGACGCCCGGCGCCTTCCTGGGCGGACTGCGCCTGCTGGCCGTCGACGGCACGACCCTGGACGTGGCGGACACCCCGGAGAACGTGCGGGCATTCGGCCGGCCGACGACCCACCGCGGGCCGGGGGCCTTCCCGCAGCTGCGGGCGGTGGCGCTCATCGAGACGGGCACCCATGCCCTGTGCGACGTCGTCCTGCGCCCGTTCCGCGGCGGCGAGGCGCCGGCGGCGCGCCACCTACTGCGGGCGGTCGGCCCGGGGATGCTCCTGCTGTGGGACCGGGGCTTCGACGGCTACGAGATGGTGCGCCGGACCCAGGCGCGGGGGGCGGCCTTCCTCGGCCGCACGAAGGCCACCATCGTCCTGCCACCCACGGCGGTGCTGCCCGACGGCTCGTACCTCTCGGCCATCTATCCCTCCACCAAGGCGCGGCGGCACCACCGGGACGGGCTCGTCGTGCGCGTGGTGGAGTACGCGCTGGATACCCCCACCGGGCCGGGCACGGAGCGTTATCGGCTCCTGACGTCCCGGCTCGACCCGACGGCCTTCCCCGCGCAGACCCTGGCGGCGACGTACCACGAGCGGTGGGAGATCGAGACCGCCCTTGATGAGCTCAAGGTCCACCAGTGGGCGCACCCCCGCCCCCTGCGCAGCCGCCACCCCCGCGAGGTCGTCCAGGAGGTCTACGGCCTGCTGCTGGCCCACCTGGCCATCCGCACCCTGATGTACCACGCCGCGCTCCGGGACGGGGTCGACCCCAACCGGCTGAGCTTCACCGGCGCCCGGCGCGGGGTGCGCCGGGCCATCCCCCGCGCCCAGCGCACCCCGCCCAAGGGGCGCCCCCTTTTTGCGACCGGCTCCTGACCGAGCTGGCCGCCGAGCGCCTCCCGCCCCGCCGGCCCCGCCAGAACCCCCGCGTCAGGTCCGCCGCAAGATGAGCAACTTCCCCCTCAAGCGTCCGCCACCGGCTGCGCCGCCCGCCGCCGCGCCCGACGCCGTGCGTGTCCTGTCACCTTAAGTTACTGGTATTGGGGCTAGCCGACGCCCTTTCCGGGTGCAGCCGAGATACGCGCCAAGATAGGAATTAGCCGAGTACCTGGGGGCGTGGTCGAGGGATGCGCCTGGCGGAGCCACTGCGACCTGGCGCGGTGGGAGACGCAGCACAGGCTGGTGCCTTAGAGGACTGCCACTACAGCAGCGTGGCGGACGCCTCCCACTCGCCGCTCTCCGCCGCCTGACGATTGGGCGCGCCCAACCCGGTATGCTTCCTTTGGTGGCCCGCACGGGCCCGGGAGGTCGACCGATGCGGAGCGCTTCAAACGGCGCGGCGCGTGGGCGGGTCCCTCGGCCGGGTCGCGCGGCGGGGTGGGTCGTCCTCGCCGTCGCCATCACCGCCGCCTGCGGGAGGGCGGACGCGCCGGCCCCGGCGCCCCTCGCTCACGGGACCGGGTCGGGCGTGGCGGACACGGCCGGCGCCCCCGGACGCAGGCCGGGGGACGCTCCCCTGTCCGCGGTTCCCGACGAGCCGCTGCGGACGCCGCCGGCGACGCCGGTGTCCGTGCGGTACCTGGTGGAGCACCGCTCCGCGCTGGACGGCGCGACCGTGCGCCTCGTGGGGGTGGTGGTCGCCACCCAGCCGGCCGGCCCGTGCAGCCGGTCGGAGAACTGCCCGCCGCCGCGGCTCATCGTGGCGGACGCGGCCGCCGCGGGGCGGGACCCGCGCTACGACGTGCGCGTCTGGCTGCCGCCGGCGTGGGACGGGCGGTATCACCCCGGGGAGCGCGTGGAGCTGCCGGTGGAGGTCACCGCCACCCCGGTGGCGGTGACCCTGACTGTCCGCGACTGACCCGCACCAGCGCGCGAGGGAGCAAAGCGGGCCATCGCTGGCGCCCTCACCCGACCATCCCCGGCGCCGACGGGGCCTGGAGGAGTTCGGTGAGCAACTCCACCGGGCAGGCGGCGGCGTTGTTCACGTGGGTCCTCCTTCACGTGTGGGGCCAGACACGTGTTCCGGCCAGCCGTCGCGGCCCGCGGCATCCCGCCGCCGGAAGACGTCGACCACGCCCCGCACCTCCGCCACGCCCCAGATCGCGGCCACGTCCCCGATGTCCTTGGCCCCCCCGACGTTCGGCACCCGCCAGCGGGTGCCGCGGAGTGCCCCGAGGGACTCCAGCGTCGTGCGGAGCTCCCCGGCGGCGCGGTCGCCCTCGGCATCAGCGTCGAGGGCCACGGCCACCCGCCGCCTGAACGTCCGGCGGGTCAACCACACCGGCAGGCGCGTCCCCACCAGGGCCACCGCCGGCACCCCAGCGTCGTGCAGCGCCAGGGCATCGCACGGCCCCTCCACCAGCACCAGGGGATCCGCCTCCCACGCCCCGAGCGTGGCGAAGGCTCCCAGGACGCGGTCGCCGATCGTGCGCGTCTTCCCCGCACCGGCGGCGTCGGGGGTCAGGTAGCGCGCGTTCGCCGCGACCAAGCCGCCGGCGGGATCGTGCAGCGGGAAGACGACGGCGGGGCGCCCCATCCAGTCGGCGGCGAAGCGCACCCCGCAGGCCGCGGCGACCTCCACGGGAAGGCCCCGGCCGGCGAGGTAGGCCGCGCCCGGAGTGCCCGCCAGCTCGGCCGTGGCGGCCCACAACGGGGCGAGCTGCGGGGCGCTCGCAGCGCGCCCGCGGACCCGCTCCGGGGCCAGCCGGAAGGGCCGCAGCGCCCGCTCGCGGCGCGCCTCTCGCGCCGGCCGCCACCGCTCGACCACCCGCCCGGCCCCGCCGCAGCGGAAGCACGTCCAGTCGCCGGTGTCCGTGTTGACGCTCAGCGACTGGTGCGCCCGGTCGCGGGGCTTGTCCCGGCAGGCGTCCAAGGGGCAGCAGAACCGGCGCTCCGGCCCGCCGCCGGAGGGGCGGGTATCGAAGGACTCCAAGTCGGCCAGCGCGAGGGCGGACGTTCTGGATCCAAGTCTGGAGTCGGTAGGCATCACGCCGTCCCCAGGTCCGTGAAGCGCTGCAGGGCGCCGGCGAAGGCGAGGCGGAGTCGCTTGCCCGCTGCGCCGTTGCGGTTCTTCGCGACGTGGAGCACCACCGGCGTCTCGCCCACCGGCGGGGGCGTACCCCCCTTCTCGTCGACGCTCAGACCGAGCACGCTCTCGCCGGTGTACTCGAACCTGCGGCTGCCGGCGCTGGCGTTGAGCCCGCCCCCCGTCATGCTCGCCCGGTTGCGCTCGGCGATCCCCAGCACGGGGCAGCCGAGCTGCCCGGCCAGCGCCCGCAGGGCGCCGATGGCGGCGTTGAGGCGGTCGTACTCCGGCAGATCGACCCCGCTGGCCTCGCTCCAGCTGTGGACGGAGTCCACGACGACGAGGACGTGCCGGCCGTCGCCCCGCACGGCGACGGCCGCCTCGCGCAGCCAGTCGGGAGCGGCGAAGGCATCGCAAGCGTCCGCGAGGGCGAGGCCGGGGACGCTCTGGATCGCCTGACGGGCCTTCGCCAGCGAGTCCGCTGGGGTCAGCTCCCCGCTCTTGAGCCGGCCCAGGTACGTGCCCGTCACCCGGGCGGTGATCCGGCGCAGCAGCTCCAGCGGGCGCATCTCGGCCGTGACGTAGAGGCACGGGACGCCGCACGTCCCGGCCATCTGCAGCGCGAGGGCTGTCTTCCCCGCGCCGGGGCCGCCGTGGACGATGTGCAGGCCCGGGTGGAGCACGCCGCCGAGGGCCTCGTCGAGCGAGGCGAGGCCGGAGACGGGGCCGCGGGCCACGCCCTTGGTCCGGGCGTCGAAGGCGGCCTGGGCCTCGGACTCCCACGCGCCGAGGAGCTGGCCGAGCGGAAGGAGCCGGGGCGCCGGCGCCGCATCGGTCTCGGGGGCACTAGGGGGCCGGCGCTCCGAGAGGGCGCCGTTGCCGGCGGTGGTGCGGTGCGGGCGTTCGGTCACGGCTTCCTCCGCTGGCAGATGCTTGGCGAGTTACCCGTCAGAGGTAGCGACTGCCTCTGTGTGCTTCACCGTAGGGCAGGCGGGCGACGGGCCGGTAGGCCCCGTCGCCCCCGTAGGTCTAGCAGGACCAGTAGAGGGGGTTTTTCCAGAGAAGAATTGCACGCGGCCCGGTGGGATTTTGCACGCGAGCTGGGGGGGTGCAACGCATGTGTCCCCCCACCTCGCGTGCAGTCCTGTAGCGTCCCGCCGCGTCCCGTCCTGTCCGGCCGCGTCCCCCCGGTCACCCCTGGAGCCGGGCCAGGCTCCCTGGACTCCCCGAGCCGGGCAGGCGGTCCCGCACCGCGTCCGGCGGGAGGAGGCGCCACCGGCCGTCCAGCAGCTTGGGCACCCACCGCTTCGGCGGCTCGTCCGCCGGCGGGCGCCAGTCGGGGAAGTCGAGGGCCTCGCAGACGGCCAGCACGCCGTCCTCGCAGAGGCCCGTGAGCGCCCTGACGACCTGGGGGAAGAAGCGCTGTGGGTTCCGGGCCGGCACCTCGATCTTGGCGCCCTCCAGGAGGGTGCTCAGCTTCCAGGGCTGGTCCCACGTCCCGGCCCGGGCCCGGATGCGCCACTGGAAGGCCAGGTAGATCCCCAGGCGCATCTTCAGCCGGTCGCTGTAGGGGTGGTAGCGCATGATTTGGCGGAGCACGCTGGTCGTCCAGTGCGTGCCCTCGCCGAGGTAGTGCTTCGCCCAGGGTCCGGGGCGGACGCGAAAGGCGTAGGGCAGCTCCGTGCCCCACAGGTCGACGGTGCTCTCGATGCTCACCTCGATCAGCGGGTCGTCGACGGCGATGGCCACCTTCTCGCGCTTGCCGCGCTTGTTGACCTCCCAGACCTCGTCCCGGGAGCGCACCCACAGGTTGCGCAGGAAGAGGATGTCATGCTTCGCCTCCTCCTTCTGCTCCAGGCGGTACCCGCCCTTGTGGTGCTTCTTGGTCCCGCGGAAGGCGAGGACGTCCTCGACGTGGAGGCGGGCCGGCTCGAGCTGCGCGGCGCCGGCGCCGGCCGTGGCGAACCACTTGCCGAGACAGATGATGAAGGCGCTGACCTTGTCGTCGTCCAGGTCGAGGACGAGCTTCGAGGCCGCGGCGATGGTCTCCGGGCTCGGCGTGCGGCCGCTGGCCGGCGGGGCGGCGTACACCTGCACGCCGCTGGCGTCGGTGAAGTACGGGAGGCCGTCCGCCGGCCGCTGCCACTCGTGGGGGGCCCACATGCCCCGGATCGTCGCCTGGGTGTGCTGGTCGGACAGCAGGGTGACGGCGGGCGGGGCGAACTCGGCCGGACGCTCCCTGCCCGGCCGCGCCTGCCCCGCGGTCGGAGGGAGGAGGACGGTGGACGTCCGGTGCCCCGCCCGGCGCCACGCCACGAGGGCGGCCTGCAGCTCCTGGAACAGGTCGTCGGTCAGCGCGGTGACCACCCGACCGATCCTGGTTCGTCCGAAGAAGAACTCGCCGTGCCCGGCCAGCGGGCCGACCAGCTCGCCCAAGTCCAAGCCCTGGCCAGCGGCTTCCACGATCTGGTGCGTGAGCACGATGTGGCCGCGCTCGCGCGTTGGCTGGAGCGAGCTGACCAGAGCGAGATCCCGGAGCTCAAGGGTTTCGCCGACGGGCTCCGCGCCGATCGAGCCGCCGTGGAAGCCGGCCTCACCCTGCCCTGGAGCCAGGGGCAAGTGGAAGGTCAGGTGAACCGGCTCAAGATGCTCAAACGGGCCGGGTACGGGCGGTCGCATCTCGATCTGCTCCGACTGCGTCTGCTCCGAGCCGTCTAACGAGGCGGGATACGGCCACACCAGGAATGCCGGAGAGCCCATACCGACTTGTCAAACGCCCCCGGGCCGGTCGACCGGCCCGGGGGCGTTTGGCGGTCCGCCGCATCAGCCTCCCGCCTCCACATCAGCCGCAGCACCCAGCAATGTCGCGAACTCCGCCGGAGGGGCGCGGTCGAGTCGTCCCCCGCGGCCGAGGACACCGACCCGAGCACCGGGACGCCCTCGACTGTCCCGGATGCCAGCCCCACCAGACCGCCCGCTGACTCGGGGCGCCGACGCCTTAGCGTACAGATTTCCCGGAATGTGCAAGTGACCCGAATTCCACAGGGCGGGCATCACGTCCGCCGGCTCACCCTCGTTAGCACCCATGGACGGGCATCGACGCACCAGGCGGGGCCTGAACGTTCACCACGGTCCCGAGTCGGGGCCGGGACGCCGTCTGGCGCCGACCGAGGGAAGGATATGGACGACATGCATCCCGGGACAACACGCTTTCGGGTGACGCTGGGGCGTCGTGGTGTATGGCCGCTGCTTGGGCTGCCGCTGGCGCTCGCCGGCTGCGCGTCGATGGGGCGTCCAGCCCCGGCTGTCTCCACGACGTCGCCGGAGGCCCCAGTGCGCATCTCCGGCTCCGGCACTGCCCTGCCGTTGGTGCAGGAAGTGGCCCGCGCCTACGATACACAACGCGGCGCGCCGACGATCCGGTTCGAGCCCGGCACCAACACCGGCGGGGCGATCCGAGGGCTGTTGCAGGGGACGATGGACGTCGCCGTGGCGAACCGCCCGCTCTCGGATGCCGAGGCACGAGAAGACCTGCTCGTCCGGCCGTTCGCGCGCGACGCGATGGCCTTCGCGGTCACCCAGCCGAATCCCCTCCAGGGGCTCTCCACCGCGCAACTACAGGAGGTCTATGGGGGAGCGGTGACTGATTGGGAGCAGCTGGGCGGGCCATCCGGACGGATCGCCGTCCTCGACCGGGACGCGGACGAGTCGGCGCGCAAGGAGGTGCTCCTCCCGTTCATGGCCGGGCGCCCCATTGGGGCGCGCACGATCGTCCTGCCGCTGGCCGCGGAGATGGTGCGGGCCCTGGAGGGGACGCCCCACGCCCTGGGCTACTCGCCCGTGGGGCTGCTGCGCGTGCTGCGGGCCCAGAACCTCCAGGTCCTGGCCCTGGATGGGGTGACGCCCGGGCCCCAGGCGCTCGCGGCGGGGACGTACCCCTGGTTCTTGACCTACACGCTGGTCACCCGCGCGGACGCGCCCGTGGCGGTGCGCCGCTTTGTGGAGTTCGTGCTTGGGTCGACCGGGCGGCGGACGCTGGAGGCCCTCGGCGTGGCCGCGCTCAGTGCCTGACCCCCATGGTCGTCGCCGGTGGGGCCTGCGGGTGTGGCTCCTCGTGCCGATCCTCGTCGTCGTGCCCCTGCTCCAGGTCGCCGTCTCCGCCGTCCAGGAGGACCTGGCCCGCAGCCAGGGCGCGGCCCAGGTCAGGGCGCGGGGAGACCGCGTGCTGGAGGGCCTCACCCTCCAGTTGCGGGAGCGCCAGCGGGTGGAGGAGATCCTGGTCCGAGTGCTCAGCGAGCAGCCGGGCATCACTCGGGCGGTGGAGCAAGACGACAGGCCGGCCCTGGCGGAGGCGCTCGTGCCGGCAAGAGCCCGGCTCGGGTTGGGGCGCGTGGCCGTCTTTGACGGCGACGCTCGGGTGCTGCTGAACTTGAACTGGGAGGTGGCGGCCGCGGCCCTGGCGCCCCTGGTCGGCGCCGCCCTGACCGGAGTGAGCCAGTCGTCTGCGGCCGTAGACACCGCCGGTCTGGCGGTCACGGCCGCCGTGCCCATCAAGGGCGCCGCCGGCATCGTCGGGGCGTTGGTGGTGAGCACCGCCCTCAGCGGGGTGCACCTCCAGGAGATCAGCAACCGCGCCGACGTGCAGCTGGCGGTATTCCGGGGCGCCGGCCTCGTCGACTCCACCGCCCAGCGGCCGGAGGTGATCGAGGTGCTCCGGGCGCTGCGCCTCACCGCGCCGACCTCGGATTCGCAGCGCCGCCACGAGGAGGCGACGTTCGCCGGCCTGGGCGTGTGGCCGGTGTCCAAGGCGCTCGGCGACGGCGGCATGCTGGTGGCCCTCATCCCGATCGCCGACCTCAACCGGGCGGCGAGCCAACGCAGCGCCCTGGCGTTGGTCGGCGTCCTGCTGTTGACGGGCATCCTGGGCCTCATCGGCGCGCTGCTGGCCCGTCTGATTGCCCGGCCGCTAGACCGCATGGTCGCGGCCGCAGACCGGATGGTAGGGGGCGACTACTCGACCTGCGTAGCGCCGAACCCCATCCGTGAGCTCGACGGGATGGGGACGGTGGTCAACCACCTGGCACAGGAGGTAGAGCGCCAGCTCGGCTCGCTGGCGGCGGAGGTCGCCCAGCACCGGCGCTCGGAGGCGCTGTTGCTGGCGAGCGACGAGCGCTACCGCCTAGCGGTGCGGGCGACGCGCGACGTCATCTACGACTGTGACCTCCCCGCCGACGTGATCACGTGGAACGAGAGCACGCGGGAGGTGTTCGGCTGCACGCCGGAGGAGATGGGCGTCACGCTGGCAGAGTGGGCGGCGCGCATCCACCGGGACGACTCGACCCGCGTCGAGGAGGAACTCGGGACCGTATTCGCCACGGGCGGGCCGTTCGTGCTCGAGTACCGCTTCCGCCGGGCGGACGGGCACTACGCCGAGGTGCTCGACCGGGGCTGCATCGTGCTCGGCCCGGACGGTGTGCCGCTCCGGATCATTGGGGCGATGATGGACGTCAGCGCCCAGAAGGCGGAAGCAGCGGCGCTGCGCGCGGCGCGCGACGCGGCCGAGGCGGCCTCGCGGGTCAAGTCGGAGTTCCTGGCCAACATGAGCCACGAGCTGCGCACGCCCATGAACGGGGTGCTGGGCATGACCGAGCTCCTCCTGGAGACGCCCCTGTCGCCCGAGCAGCAGGAGTATGCCGAGACGGTGCAGCGCTCGGGGGAGACCCTCCTCCACGTCATCAACGACGTGCTGGACTTCTCCAAGATCGAAGCCGGCCAGGTGCAGCTCGAGCACGTCGACTTCGACCTGCGCACGACGGTGGAGGACGTCGCCGACCTGCTGGCCACCCGGGCGCACGCGCAGGGGCTGGAGCTGACCGTAGCCATTGAGCCGGACGTCCCCACTGCCCTGCAGGGCGATCCCTTCCGCCTGCGCCAGGTGCTGACGAACTTGCTGGGCAACGCCGTCAAGTTCACCGCGCACGGGGAGGTCGGCCTGCACGTCCAGACCGTCCAGGCCATCAAGAGCGTCATGGCGGGCGTGACGGCCGGGGCACCCACGGTGCTGCGCTTCGCCGTGCGGGACACCGGCATCGGGCTGACGCCGGCGGAACAGGCTGGGCTGTTCCAGGCCTTCACGCAGGCGGACGCCTCGACCACCCGGCGCTACGGCGGGACGGGGCTGGGGCTGGTCATCTCCCGGCGGCTGGTGGAGCTGATGGGGGGCGCCATCGGCATCGACAGCGCGCCGGGCACTGGGAGCACCTTCTGGTTCACCGCCGCCTTCGCACCGGCGTCCCCGGCGGCGCCCGCCTCCTTCGTGCCTGCTGCCCATCGCGTCCAGGCCCTGCAGGGAGAGCGCGTCCTGATCGTGGACGACAACGCGACCAATCGCCGGCTGGTGGACTGCCAGCTCTGCGCCTGGGGCCTGCACGTCGACGGCGCCGCGGGCGGGCCGGCGGCGCTGGGGATGCTGCGGGAGGCGGCGGTCCGGGGGACCCCCTACGACCTGGCCCTCCTGGACATGCAGATGCCCGGGATGGACGGCCTGGCGCTGGCCCGGGCGATCACGAGCGATCCCGCCCTGGTGGCCACCCGCCTGGTGCTGCTGACCTCGCTGGGCAGCGGGGGATACACCAGCGCGGCGGCCCGGCAGGCCGGGATCCTGGCCACCCTGACCAAGCCGGTGCGCCAGGCCCAGCTCTACGACACCCTCGCCACCATGCTCGCCGCCCCCGCGCCGGGTGTCCCCGGGCTCGATGCCCCCGACTTGAGCGACCCCGGGGGGGCGGCCCCCGTGCTGGGTGCCCCCCTCCTCAGCAACGCCGGAGGGGCTGACTGCGGGGCCGCCCTCCCGGCCAACGCCGCGTCCCTGGCCCCGCTCGACGGGGGGGCCGCCGCCCTGCCTCCCCTCGCCCCGTGCGTGCTGCTGGCGGAGGACAACGCCGTCAACCAGCTCGTGGCGCGGCGGATGCTGGAGAAGCTGGGCTACCGGGTCGAGACCGTCGCCGACGGCCGGGCGGCGGTGGCCGTCGCCGGGCGCACGGCCTACGCCTCCGTGCTGATGGACTGCCAGATGCCGGCGCTGGATGGCTACGGCGCCACGGCCGCGATCCGCCGGCAGGAAGGGGTGGTGGGGGCGGGGCCCCGGACGCCGATCATCGCCATGACCGCCCACGCCCTGCAGGGAGACCGGGAGCGCTGCCTGGCCGCCGGGATGGACGACTACCTGGCCAAGCCGGTGCGGGCGGCCGAGCTGGCGGCCGCGCTGCAGCGCTGGGTGTGCCCCGTGGACGTGCCCCCCGTGGTAGCGCTCCCTATCCCCGCGCCTGGCGCTCTGGTGCCCGATGACACCAGCGGCGCGCTCGCCGCGGTGAGCGCGCCCGGCCCCGGGGACGACGCCCCCCTGGATCTCGAAACCCTGGCCAGTCTACGGGAGCTGGGGGACGAGGACGGCACGGAGATCGTGCGCGAGGTGGCCACGCTGTTCCTCGAGGACGCCCCGCGGCGCCTGGCCGCGCTGCGCGGGGCCCTGGGCCGGGGCGATGCCGTGGCCGCCGCGCGCGAGGCGCACACCCTCCAGGGCAGCGCCGCCAGCCTGGGGGCGGCGCCCCTGGCCCGCCTGTGCGCCGTCCTCGAGGGGCCAGGATCCGGCCCGGCGGCGGCCCCGGAGGGGTTGGCCCTGCTGGGCCAGCTCGACGCCGAGCTGGAGCGGGTGCGGGACGCCCTCGACGCCTACCTGCAGAAGGAGTGAGATGCAGGTCTTGATCGCCGAGGACGACGCCGTCTCGCGGCTGGTCCTCCAGCGCGCCCTGGAGAAGCTCGGCCACGCCTGCCTGGTGGCATGCGACGGCACGGAGGCCTGGGAGCTGTTCCAGCACACTGAGGTCGACGTTGTCATCAGCGACTGGATGATGCCCGGGCTGGACGGGATCGACCTCTGCCGGCGGGTGCGCGCGAGTCCCCGCGCCCTCTACCCGTACTTCGTGCTCTTGACGGCGCTGGCCGACCGGGAGCACCTGCTGGCCGGGCTGGAGGCCGGCGCCGACGACTACCTCACCAAGCCCCTCGACCGGGCCGAGCTCCAGGTGCGGTTGACTGCGGCCGCCCGCGTCACCTCGCTCTACCGCCAGCTCAACGAGCAACACCGGCGGCACGAGGCGGAGCTGGCGCGGGCGGGACAGGTGCAGGCCGATCTGCTGCCGCGGGACACGCCGGCGCTGCCCGGCTTCGACCTGGCCGGCCGCTGCATCCCCGCCCAGGAGGCGGGCGGGGACTACTACAGCTGGCAAGAGCCGGTGCCCGGCGTCCTCACCCTGACCGTCGGCGACGTGATGGGCAAGGGCATGGCCGCGGCCCTACTGATGGCCACGGTGCGGGCGGCGGTGCGCGCGGCCGCGCACCACGCTTCCCCGGCCGCCGCCCTGGACGTGGCCGCCCGAGCGCTAGTAACTGACCTGGAGCGGTCCGGCAGCTTCGTGACCCTCTTCCACGCTCAGCTTGACGTGGTCGCGCGACGGCTGACGTACGTCGACGCCGGGCACGGGCATGTCTTTGTCCGCCGCGCCGACGGCACGCCGGTGGGGCTGGAGCCACGAGGGCTCCCGCTAGGCGTCTCGTTCGGCGAGCCTTACGGCGAGGGCACGCTCGCCCTGGTACCGGGCGACGCCTTGGTCGTCTACAGCGACGGGTTGATCGACGCCCGGCCGGACGTCACGCTGGACCCGCCGACGATCGCCGCGCGGCTGGCGGGGGCCCAGAGCGCCCAGGCCATGGTCGACCGGTTGGTCGAGCTGGCCGCGCTGACCGGCCCGCCGCCGGACGACCTCACGGTGGTCGTGCTCCGTTGCCGAATGAATGAACGCTCGTTACAGGCAGGCCAGAGGCGCGCCAGCGACGCGCATCACCGCTCCCCCTTTGTGCCGGGCCAGACCCGCATGAATGGCCGCCCTGGCGGCTCGTAGGGTGCGTCCGCGTCGTCACACCAACAGCCCCCTGAGATCGACGTCGCCCTCCGGCCACGCCGCGTTCCCGCAGGGGGAGACCATGGCCTCGTAGGGCCGAGCCAGTTCGACGCAGCCGGTCGCCGGTTGGGCGAACCGCACCGGGACGAGCAGCAATCGCCACCCCCGCCGGGCGTAGAAGGGCACCAGGTGGTCCCGGCACGTGAGGAAGCCGAACGGCGCCCCGAGCTCGTTGCGGATGAACGCGAGCGCCGTATCGAGCGCCAGCGTCGCCAGCCCGCGGCCCTGCCACGCCGGGACGGTGGAGACCCCACCGACGGTTCCGACCCGCACCGGCCGACCGCCGACCGTAACCTCCCTCTCGTCGATGCCTACGTGCGCGGCCAACTCGCCCCCGACGAACAGGAGCACCCGCCACCGCATGGGGGCGTACGCGTACGTGGGGCCGGGCGGCCCGCCGCGGCGCCAGTCGGCGGCCTTGACGGCCTGGCCGATCTGCCTCCACTCGTCCTCGGTGAGCGCCGCCTCGGGCTTGACCTCGACTCGGGTGTCCATCTGCCGTCCTCCGTATCCGTTGGATGTCTCCGTTGGGCGTCGCGTCCTCCAGGGTTTCCCGTGGTGCCGTGTTGCCAAGGCCTCTGGCCGTCGTTGGGCGCGCTCTGGCTGCCCCGCGCGCCCCAGGGTTGGGCCCGTCTGCCGCCTTGGGGCGCCGCCACGAGCGGGCCCGCACCGCCAGGGCCGGGGGCTATCGCCTCCCACCATTTTCCCGCTCTCCCAGATCGATGTCCGTCACTCAACGCACCAGCACGACGCCGGCGATGATCAGGAGCGTGCCGAGGAGCCGCTGCACTGACCAGGGTTCGCCGAGGAACAGCGCCGCCAGCACGAAGGCGATCACTGGCCCCAGTTCCGTCAGGGGGAACACCCGCGAGACCAGATCCCCCTTGAGGGCCGTGAAGTACAGGGTCAAGGAGCCCAGGGCCAGCAGCGCCGGGAGCAGGATTGCTCCGAAGGTGCGCCCATCCAGCTTGGTCAGTTCCCGGTGGCCGCCGGTGGCGTACAGCGCCACCAGGAGCACCGGCAGCATGAGCCCGTACCGCAGGGTGAGCACCGTCAGCGGCGAGAGCGAGACGACGCTGACCTTCTCGAAGAGGGCGCTGACGCCGGAGAGCACCGAGGCCAGCAGGGGCAGGAGCAGCACGCGCATCCATTCACCTCGGGCAGACCGTACCGCTTGGTGCACCCGTCGGCGCGGTCACGCCTCTCCGGGCCAGGCCGGAGCCGGGGCCTCCGGCCGCCGGTGGCTCCGCCGCGGGGGCCTCGCGCCACGATGCAGTGCAAGATAAGGGGCCGCCGCCCTCCTGGGGCACGGCCATCACAGTACCGACCCCAGGGGCCCGGTTTTCGGGGTTTTTGGGGCCGGTGTGACCGCGTGGCCTCGCCCACTCGCACGCCCGGACCGCCCGTCGGGGCGTACCCTCTGGGCTCCCACGGCCCCGGTGTCATTCTCTGCTGCTCGTCGACGAGGGGCTCTTGCGGGGATGGGGAGGCGCGGTCACACCGGCCTACCAGGCCCGTAACCCCCGTCAGCGACGCCGGACGCAACCGCAGCTCCGGGGCGGGTTCGACGGACGGCGAGAGGAGCGGCGATCCCTCGCCCGGGCCGAGTGTGGCGCAAGGAGAAATTAGTCTGGGACGTAGCCAGGGAGGGCCTCGACCGGGGTCAGACCGAGGTTGAAGGCGTCGTACAGGGCGTGGGCCTTGGCCCGCCGCTGGGCCAGCAGGATCAGAGTCGAGACGTCGGAGCGGGCGGCGTTGCCAGGGTGCGCGTCGCCCAGGGCAGTGAAGACGCCGGTCTCGGTGGTGACCGACGACGCACAGACGGCGACCCAGCCGTTGTCGCTGGTCGGGAGCTGGAGCAGCCGAGCGCTGATCGACACGACGCCCAGCTGGTGGGCCGCCACCAGCAACCCGGTGTACAGGACATAATCGACCCCCCGGCGGGTGATCACGTAGTCACTGCTCACCTGTTCAGCATAGAAGGTGCGGCTGCCCTGGTCAACAGGTTATGGTGGCCTAGGTGAACAGCGAGCCGAGCGGTATCGTCGCCTACTTCCTCAGCCCCCAGCCGCTCGGCGCCTTGGCCGCGTAATACGCTGCGCCAGACCGTGGCGGCGCGTAGAGCGGTTTTCTTGACTTTTACTGCCCCAGGTGCCCATGCTGGAGTATGAGTGCGCGCAGTGCTATGCCCACACAGCCAGGACTGCTCATTGGTGAGTTGGCGGGTGAGTTGGGGATCAATCCCAAGACGATCCGCTACTACGAGGAGATCGGACTCCTGCCTAAGCCAGAGCGTTCTGCCTCTGGGTATCGGCTCTACAGCGCCGCTGATCTGGAGCGCCTGCGCTTTATCGCCAAGGCCAAAGCCATCGGCTTAACCCTTGATGAGGTGCATGAGATCCTCGACGCCGCTGCCGGCGGAGAACGTCCCTGCCAGCAGGTGTTGGGGATGCTCGATCAAAAGATCGAGGTCGTGGATCGCCAGCTCCATGCCTTGAGTAAGCTCCGTCAGGAGCTGCTCAGCTTGCGCAGTGGGGCCGCCGAGACCATGACCGCTGACACCTGCGTCTGCGGGATCATCGAGCAGCACCAAGGCAGCGACTCTCTTGCAGAAGCTCCTCTGGGGCTGATCTCGCCGAAGACCCCTAAGCACTAGCCAGCACCTCCTAGATTGCCCGCACTCTTTCGGGAGTGCGGGCGACTTGACATTCCATTCGACTGGAAGGCGTAGCCTGGCCCGGTAGGGACTCCCTGCCGGAAAGGAACGGAGCCGTGGCTACCCGACACCCCCAGTCTTTTGTTGGCCGCTGCACCGAAGGGTGTCTCGAGTGCGTGGGCTGGTCTTCACGCTGCGCCCGGCGCCTGCGTCAGTCGGCCCAGCCCTGATCGCGCGGGGAGAAAAGAGAGATGCCGCCGCTCACCCGCTCTGCTCTTCTTCGCGGGGTTGTTGTCCTGCCTCTTGCTCCCCTCGCCTCTGTGAGCAGTGTTCTCGCCCAGGCGCTGCCGGGGAGTAGCTCCCCACGTATTTTTGTCGCCAACTCTGGCGGGAGCAGCGTCTCTGTGGTGGATCCAACCACGGCTGCGGTGGTGGCGACGATGCGGGTCGGACAAGGCCCGGCGCAGCTGATCGCCCATCCCGACGGACGACGCCTCTACGTCGGTAACGCTCCCGAGGGCACGGTGTCGGTCCTGGACACACAAACCCATCGCGAGATCGTGCGGGTTCCGGTCGGCCGGAGCCTGACCCGGCTGGTCGTCACACCAGACGGCCGCGTTCTCTTGGTCAACAGTTTTGGTGATGGCACCACCAGCGTGTTGGACACCGCTACTCATCAAGTGGTAGCGGTGATCGGCGAAGGCCAAGGGCGCCACGGCATCGTCATCACGCCCGACGGCCAGTTGATCTTTGCCGTCAACAACCTCTCCAACGACGTCTCGGTGATCGAGGCGGGCAGCTGGCGGGTGGTTGGGGCGATCCCGGTCGGCCAGGAGCCCTTCGGGGCTGCGATCAGTCCAGATGGCCGGACGCTGTTCGTGGCCAACAGCGCCGGTGACAGCCTCTCGGTAATCGACGTTGCCTCACGCGGTGTGGTTGCTGAGGTGGCCCTAGGGCGCCGGCCGCTCATTCCGGCGGTTTCTCCTGATGGGCGCTTGGTCTACGTGGGCAACGCTGGTGAGGGCACCATCGCGGTTATGGAGACCGTAAGCCACAGTGTCCACGAGACCTTCAGGGTTGGGGGCACGCCGATTGGGGTGGGCGTTGCCCCTTCGGGAGATCGGCTGTTCGTGGCCGATAACACCGGCGATCAGCTCCTGGTGCTCAGCGCCCCAACAGGAGAGGTGCTCGCCCGCGTGCCAGTGGGGGCACGGCCGGCGGGGATCGGGTTTGCCCTTGTCCCGCGCGCTGCCCCGCCGGCCCAGCTCCCCCGCACCGGCGCGGGAACGGGAGTGCATCTGCTGGGGGCTTTGGGAGCAGCCTTGGCGGGCTCCGGTGCGCTGGTGTGGCGAGGCCGCAACTGGATCAGCTCGGAGTGCTCCACGCTTTCCACTTGACATTCCAGTCAACTGGAGGGTTTACGCTACCCAAGAACGGAGCGGAACCATGCAGCAAATTACTTTCGCGGTCAGCGGCATGCACTGCGGTGCGTGCGAGAACCGGATCCAGAAGGCCCTCTCTCGTTTGGAGGGGGTCAAGCGCGCCAGTGCCGACCACCAGGCCGGTGAGGTGCGGGTGGTGCTTGATCCAAACCGTACCCCTTTGGCAACTGCTCGCGAGTGCATCGAGCAGGCCGGGTACAGCGTCACCGGGGAGGCATCATGACCACGGCCCTCCATGAGCAAGTCGAGCCGACGGCGACCGCTCCCTATTGGGATGAGCGGCTGCCCAACGGCCACGGACGCTTCCGCGCCAAGATCGGGGGACTGCACTGCTCGCTGTGCACCGGCACGATCGAGAAGGCGCTGGGCCGCTATCCCGGCGTCAATACGGTGGCGGTCAGCCTCACGCACGAGCAGGCGCTCGTCGACTACGATCCAATCCAGATCCAGCCCGACCGGCTGATCGAGACCCTCAAGGACATCGGCTACACCGTCTGGGATCCGCGCAAGGTCAGGGCCTTCGAAGACGAGGAGGCTGAGCTGATCCGCGAGGGCAAGCGCCTCCTGACTGCCATCGGCTTTTCACTCATCACCATCAGCCTGATCGTCCAGCTGGCTGGCATCTGGACGGTGATCGTCCCCTCGCTCACCGCCGCGACGATGCTGCTTTTGACCTACCTGATCCTACGCGGGCGGGGACGCGCCTGGGCGATCGGTGGGGTGCTTGGCCTGGGCGTGCTCATCGGCGTGCTGGTAACCGCCAACGCGCTGGGGATCGTTCGCCCCTACGTGCCCTGGATCACCGCAGCCTTTGCTCTTGTCGTGGTGTTTGGGGTAGCCGGCCACTTCTTGGGCATGGCCTTCCAGTCCCTGCGCCGGGGGATCCTCAACCAGCACGTCTTGTTGGAGTTTGGCGCCTTCGCCGGCCTGGCGGGTGGGTTGATCGGCCTCATTGCCGTGCTACCTGAGTACCCCACCGCCGCCTTCTTTGCGGTCAGTGTGCTGATCGTCAACTACCACGTCTTCTCGGAGTGGCTCTCGCTGTTGGTGAAGACCCGCAGCTCCCAGGCAGTCAAACGGCTCCTCGATCTGCAGCCCGACATCGCTACGGTGGTGCGCGGCTCCCAGGAGCTGGAGGTGGCGATTGACCAGGTGGCCATCAGCGACCTGGTGCGCCTGCGCCCTGGCGAACGTGTTCCGGTTGATGGGCAGGTCGTCGGCGGCAGGTCCGCCGTCGACCAGGCGCTGGTCACGGGTGAGCCCGAGCCGGTGGAGAAGCTCGAGGGAGACACTGTTATTGGTGGCTCGATCAACGGTTCGGGCACCCTGCTCGTGCGCGTCACTGCCGTCGGCGAGGAGAGTTTTCTGCAGCAGGTGGCGCGCTCGGTCGAGGACGCCCGGGCGCTCAAGCCCGGGATCCTGCACCTGGTGGATCAGATCCTCACGGTGTACGCCCCGGCGGTGCTGACGTTTGCCGCGCTGGCGTTCCTAGGCTGGCTGGCTATTCCCTGGTTTCTGACCGGAGAGCCCAATCTACAGCGGGCGGTGTTCGCGGGGCTGTCAGTGCTGGTGATGGGGTATCCCTGCGCCGTGGGGATCGCCGCCCCGCTCTCTATTGTGCGCGGCGCCGGCGAGGCGGCGGATCAGGGGATCATCATGCGCACCGGCGAGGCGTTCCAGGCCTTCCGGTCGATCCGCACCGTCGTGCTGGACAAGACCGGCACGCTCACCATCGGGCGCCCCACCGTCCACGAGATCGAGGCACTGGCTGATCGGGACGAGCTGCTCTCGGTGGCAGCTGCGGCCGAGTCGTCTTCTGAGCATCCGCTGGGACAAGCGGTGCTGGATGCGGCGCTTGATCGGGGGCTCGACGTCCCCGGGGTGGACGACTTTGAGGCGGTCACCGGCCGGGGCGTCAGCGCGCACCTTCAAGGTACGCGGGTGCTGGTTGGGCGCCCCAGGTTCCTGCGCGAGCACGGGATAGACGTCTCGCCGCTGGCGTCCAGGATCGAAGCGCTGGAGAGCACCGGGCGCACGGTCATCGCCGTGGGGCGAGACCAGCAGTTCTTGGGGATCATCGGATTGGGCGACGAGCTGCGCCCCGACGCCGTGGAAGCCGTTGCGGCCATGCTCGAGCGCGGCCTGATCCCGGTGCTGGTGACCGGAGACAACGAGCGGGCAGCGCAGCGGGTGGCCTCGCAGGTAGGGATTGCCCCGGAGCAGGTGCGCGCTGGCGTCCTGCCCGGAGAGAAGGCCGAGATCCTCCGCACCCTGCAAAAGAGCGGCCCGGTGGCGATGGTCGGCGACGGGATCAACGACGCCCCGGCGCTGATGCAGGCCGACGTGGGCGTGGCAATGGGCTCTGGCACCGACATCGCCATCGAAAGCGCCGACGTCATCATCGTCGGCAACCGCCTGCAATCCATCCTCGCGGCGCGGGACATCAGCCGGCACAGCTACCGCAAAACGCAGCAGAACGTCTTTTTGGCCTTCATCTTCAACGGGATCGGCATTCCGCTGGCAACCACCGGGCTGGTGTACCCAGTGTGGGCGATGGTGGCGATGGCCCTGTCGGTCACCACGATCTTTCTCAACTCGCTTTGGGGACGTCCTGAGATCTTTTTTGATGCCGTGAGGAGCGTCGGACGGGGGGCGCCGGGTCGCCCGGCCTCCCCACCGACCTCCCCCCAAATGGCAGCAGCATGAGCAATGCGCTGGGTGGACGGGCGTGGCGCAGGCGGCGGCCAGTGGCGCTGGTGCTTCTTCTCGCCGCCCTGCTGCTGGGTATCCCGTGGCTCACCGGAACACCGCTGGTGTCCTTCTCCGACCTCGAGTCGGAACAAGATCACTCTGACCAGGTCTTGTTAACGGAGGCGGTACCTGCCCCAGAGCCCGGCCAGCGGAAGGTGGTGCTGGAGCGGCTGGGGATGACATGAACGGCCTGCCGTGCCGCGGTCGCGGCCAGGATCTCCCGAGTGCCGGGTGTGTTTGCCTACATGGTCGACCTGCGCACCAACAGCGCGACGGTGCTCTTTGACCCGACCAGGGCGGACGTCCCGGATCTCCAAGAGGCGGTGCGCCTGGCGGGCTTCCGGGTCCGGAGTGTGCGTGAGCTCAGTGAGTAGCTGCATGCCCAACTTTCCCGGATACCAACCACCGAGAGGACTCTTTGACCGTGTATGAGCGACTGATGGAGCTTTACGGCCAACTGGCCGCGGGCGGCGCCCCATCACCCCTGGCTTATGCCTTGATCTTCGCCGGCGGCATCGTGAGCGGTGCCAGCCCGTGCTACGCGCCCGTGCTCGCGCTGTTTGCAGGCTATATCGGCGGGTACGTGCGTGACGAGCGAAGCAACGGGGACACCGCCATGACGGCAGGGGGCGTCGTGGTGCTCCGTCGTCCAGGACTCTCCGGGCTCGCCGGGCTGCGGCTGGCTATCCCGTTCATCGCTGGTAATGCCCTGAGCCTGGCGGTCGTGGGCGCAGTGGCGGCGCTGCTGGGTGCCTCGGTGTTGACGCTGTTCACCGGGTATCAGCTCGACCGCTGGATCCCGGGACTGGTAGGGCTGGTGATGGGTCTGCATCTGTTGGGGGTGCTGCGGCTGCGGTTGCCAGAGATCCCGGTGTCAGCCGCGCTGCGCGCCTGGCGCCCGCGGACGGAGTGGGGCGCGTTCTCCATTGGCATCCCGTTTGGCGTGGTGGTCACACCCTGCGCGATCCCCCTCTTTGCCGCGGTGGTAGCGTTCGTCGCGTTCCAAGCCGGCGTGCTGCACGGGGCGCTGCTGATGGTCGCCTACGCGCTCGGACGAGGCCTCATCCTGGGAGCAGTGGCCGTCTCCGCGGGACTGCTCAGGACGCTCAAGGGCGGCAGCGCCGCCATGTCCATCCGGCGGGCGAGCGGGGCGCTGCTCATCGCGGTCAGCCTTGGTTTGCTGGTGTTCTACGACGCCTGGCGAGACCGCATCATGCCGATGCCAGAGGTTCCCGCCGCCGCCACCGATCGTAGCCACTAGCGCGGGCGTACCCTCCCGGCGGTAGTCCTACCACCCCGCTGCCGTGGTGAGCAGGAACACCCACAGCACTGGCAGGAGCACGAGATCTAGGCGCTGCGTCAGCGCGCCGAGCCCCGCAGCGGCGAGCCCGGCGACCAGCAGGGGCGTCAGGACGCCGGCGCAGCACAGCGCCGTCACCACCGAACCCACGACTCCGATCCGCACCAGCGCGCTCACGCGCCCCTCCTCGGCTCCGCCTTCGCTCCACTCCGCCTTCGCTCCAGTGGCCGACGGCCACCGCGGAGTATCATACACGCACAGACGTGTATGTTGCGGCCCCGCCGGGTGCGGTGGGGAGGGGGAGACCGTGAGCACTGCGGACGACGCGTGCTGTCCGCCGGATGGGGGTGGCGTGGTGGCGCCGACCAGAGCGGCGGCCGGTTCGGGTTCCCGGCGGGGGCCGGGGGCGGGCCCGCCGTGCCCCACTTGCGGGTGTCCGGGGCCGCCGGTCGATACCTTGACCGTCAAGGCGCTCCTCGCCGTCCCCCTGACGGAGCTGCGCGACGTCGCCTACCGCTTCTGCCCGGCCCAGGGCTGCCCCGCGGTGTACTACAGCGCCGACGGGGCGCAGACCTTCGCAGAGACTGCGCTGCGCGAGCCGGTGCATCAGAAGCACCCGGACGCGGCCGAGGTGCCGGTGTGCTACTGCTTCCGCCACACGCCGGGGAGTATCCGCGCGGAGCTCCTGGCGACCGGGCGCTCGACGGTGGTGGAGCGGGTCACCGCCGGCGTCCGGGCCGGGCGGTGCGCGTGCGAAGTCCGCAACCCCCAAGGGGCGTGCTGCCTGGGGAACGTGCGGGCGGTGGCGGCGCGCTCCGTCCGTGACAGCCGCGAGGCGGTGGTGACCCCATGACCGCGGCCTCCGGAGGCCGGCTGACCCCACTGGCCGTCGGCCGCCCGTCGGCCGCGCGCGCTCGGGCGCACCGACGGCCGCGCGCGCTCGCCGACGCCGAGGTGGACGCCCGGTTCTTCCGCGGGCTGGGTGACCCGACCCGCCTGCGCGTCGTGCAGTACCTCCTCGACGGGGAGCGGACGGTGAGCGAGTTGGGGCGCGGGCTGGGCGTCCGGCAGGGGCGCCTCAGCAGCCATCTGATGTGCCTGCGCTGGTGCGGGTACGTGACCACCCGGCGCCAGGGCAAGTGGGTCTACTACGCGGTCACCGATCCCCGAGTGCGGGAGCTCGTCGGTCTGGCCCAGGCCATCCGCCGCGACCACACCGAGGCCCTCGCCGCCTGCGCGGTCATCGGGCGGGACCGGCCCGCGGAGGCGGCGGAGTAGCCAGCGCCGGTCGGGCGCCCGGGGGCGCCGGCGTCCCGGTGCGGCAGGGCCTCGTCCGGCCCCGTCAGGAGCGCCAGGTCGGGGAGCACGCGACGGAACTGCTCCCGCATCGCCGCCACCGGCTCGACGGCGGTGGGTTGCGCCCCGGTGTCCGTCAGCTGGCGCGTCAGCTTTCCCTGATCGTCGCTGCGGGGCTCCTGCGGGAACGGGGCGTCGCGGAGGCTGCCTACCAGAGGCCCTCCGCGGCGGCCGGAGGCGTCTTCGTCGCTCCGCGCTTCGGCGGCCTGGTCGGCGCCGGCGGGGCTTGAGTCAGTGCGGTGGGGAGCCCCGCAGCGGCCGGCGACGGGGTGGGCTCAGACAGGCGGAGCGCCTCGCCGAAGAGGTCGGAGAGGAAGCGCGCCGTCTTGGTGTCCCGCGGCGGGAAGCACACCTGGCTGGTGCAGGTGCTCAGGATGGCCGCCGCCTCCGACCGGCCGTAGACCGCCTCCAGTTGGGCCAGGCTCTGGCAGGACACGACCGCCGTCACCCCGGCGCCGGCGCCGCCGGGGCACGGAAGCTGCACAGTGTAGCGCGGGGGACATCGGTAGCCGCTATCGCTCGCTTACGCTGCTTGCCGGAGGCCCTGAGGCGCGTGATGGGGGTTGCTTTAGGTGGGGATGAGATCGAGGGGCCAAAGTTTCGCGAAGGTAGCCGTGGCGATTTTGGCGGCGGTGCGGGTGAGCAGGCCCCCGAACTGCTTGGCGGCGTGGGCTTCCAGATGAAAGCGATCCTTGAGGGTCTCGTTGATGGCCTCGATCCGGTTGCGGAAGGTGGCAATGAACGCCCGCGGCGTGTCCGGTCGGGTCGGCGCCGCGCGGTCGCGTTTGCTGGGCGCCAGCAGCACGTGGACGTTGAGCGTCTCGTTCCCGTCGCGCGCCCAGGTGGCGGAGCGGAATCCTTGGTCGGTCAGCAGGTGGCTGTCCCGTTCGCCCTCCAGCAAGCCGTCCGCGACCCGGCGCTCATCGACCGCCGCCGGGACGATCGCCCATCCCCGGATCAGCCCATCGGTCAGCCCGATGCGCAGCCCCAGCCGGAAGCCGGAGCACCAGCGATCCAGCGCGGCGCAGGAGCCGAACCGCGCCACGAGCTGGTCCGCCGGTCCCGCCCACGCGCACGAGGTGCCACCGGCCATCCCGCGCACCCGACTGGCGTGCTTGATGGGCAGGGGAGCGGTGTCGATGGCTTCCCTGCCCCCCGGAGCAATCGGCACTGGGCGCAGCCAGAAGGCCCGCAGCGCCTCGAACGCGCCCCAGCGCCAGCGGGTGCGCCGGTTCCACTCCGACGGCGTGGGCCCCGCCGGGAACAGGTGGCGCCAGTCGGCGACCACCTCGGCGCGCCATGCCCGTTCGCTGCGCCGCTCCAAGAACTTGCGCGCCAGCGCCAACGTGAGCCGTTCCGGGGCGCTCATCACCGGCGCGGGGGCGGGCCGCTTCGGGATCTGCCCGCGGCCCTCGCCCTGCCACCAGGTGTCTACCGCCACATACAGGCGGATCAGCCAGTCTTCCGTTGGTACCATCGCCTCGGTGGTACCATCGCCTCGGCCTCGGTCGGCATCGCGGTGTCTCCTGCGCAAGAAACACCGTGCCACCGAGGCAACCATTATGGTCACGTGAACCCCCATCATGCGCCTGAGCGAACGGATCGGTGCCGTCCCCCCGGGTCGGGCGGGCCGCCTGCTGACGCTGAACGCGCTCCCGCACCCGCGCTGGCTGGGCGCGCTGCCGAACGCGCTGACGCTCGTGAGCAAAGGCGGCACCGTCTGGATCGCCGGGGCGCTGGGCGCCCGCCTCCTCGGCGTGCCCGGGAGCGGGTGGGTGGTGGGGGAGCTCCTCCCCAGCGTGCTGGGCGCCACCCTGGTGATGCAGTACCCGCTCAAGTGGCTGGTCCGGCAGCCGCGGCCGCTCAGCGTCCGGGCGCGCGCCCTCGCCGTGGGCGAGGCGTCCAGATCCTCCTTCCCGAGCGGGGACGCGGCCCCGGCCTTGGCGGGCGCGTGGGTGCCGAGCGCCGCCTGGCCCCGGGGGGCGCCGGCCTTCCTCGGACTCGCGGCCGCGCTCGGCGCCCCCCGGATGGACGTGGGCACCCACCGCCCGAGCGATGTCGCCGCCGTCGCCCTGGCCGGCCTGGCGCTCGCGGAGCCGCTCCGCCGGGCGGCCCGGTGGGTGCTGGCTGCCGCCCGCCGGCCGGGGGATCCGACGGGCGCACCGGGGGAGGACGGGCGGGGGCGGGGTGCCGGTCCCGCGGTGAGCCCGCGGGACGGGAGGAAGGAGGCTAGGCCATGAACCCACGGGCGGCAGTCGACCTGCTCCGGGCGACCTTCCACGACTGGCGGGAGGACAAGGCGTCCCGGCTGGCGGCGGCCCTGGCCTACTACACCGTCTTCGCGCTCGCGCCGCTGCTGCTGCTTGCCGTCGCCGTGGCCGGGCTGGTCTTCGGCGAGCAGGCAGCCCGGGGGCAGCTCTTCGCCCAGCTGGAGGGCCTGCTCGGCCCCGAGGTGGCGGGCGTCCTGGAGACCGCGTTGGCCCGCTCGCGGGAGTCCCGGGCGGGCGGCCTGGCCGCGGCCGTGGGCGTGGCGGCCCTACTGTGGAGCGCGTCCAACCTCTTCGCCCACCTGCAGGACGCGCTCAACACCATCTGGGAGGTGGCGCCCCGCCCCGGCGCCGGGCTCCTGGCGGCGGCGAAGAAGCGGCTGCTGTCGATGACCCTGGTGCTAGGCACCGGCTTCCTGCTGCTGGTCTCGCTCGTGCTCAGCGCCGCCCTGGCCGCCCTCGGCGCGGCCCTGCGCGGTCTCCTGCCTGGCGGGGAGGTCCTCTGGCAGGCCCTGGACTTCGTCTTGTCCTTCGCCGTGATCACGCTCCTGTTCGCGGCGATCTACAAGGTGCTGCCGGACGCGACGGTGGCCTGGGGCGACGTCTGGATCGGCGCGGCGGCGACGGCCCTGCTGTTCGGTGCGGGCAAGCTGCTGATCGGCCTCTACCTGGGGCGCGCCGGCGTCGGCTCGGCCTACGGGGCCGCCGGCGCGCTCCTGGTGCTGCTGGTGTGGGTCTACTACGCCGCCCAGCTCCTCTTCCTGGGGGCCGAGTTCACCCAGGCCTATGCCCGGCGCTACGGCTCGCGGATCGTGCCGGAGCCGCACGCCGTGCCCCTGACCGAGGAGGCCCGGGCCCAGCAGGGCATCCCGCGGGCGCGGGATGGCGGGGATGGCGAGGGCATCGCCACGCGTGCCTGACCCGCCGCGCGCGCCGTTCCGTGGCCCGTGGGGCACCCGCGCCCACACGGCAGTGCCAGCTACGGCGCAATGCGCCCCGGCGCGCCGGGGGGGATTGACAACTGAGCGTTGCATAGCTTGGGCATTGTCACGGTAACCGGCTGGCGCGGGAGCGGTCGTGTGTCGTAGGACTCCGCGATGCACCAGCCGTCCAGCCTGTACAAGCGGCACCGCTTCCCCGGTGAGATCATCGGGGGGATTGTCACATCAACTGGATGGCGGATCGGTGGGTGCATGCCGTAGGACTCTGCGGTGCGCCAGACTTCATTCCTTTACAAGCGCTACCGCTTCCCTGGCGAGATTATTACTCACGCCGTCTGGCTCTACTACCGGTTCTTGCTCAGCTACCGGGACGTGGAAGGGTTGCTGGCGGAGCGGGGGATCGCCGTCACCTACGAGACCATCCGCCGGTGGTGCCGGAAGTTCGGCCAGACCTACGCCGACGGGGTGCGCCGGCGCCGATCCAGACCAGGCGACAAGTGGCACCTGGACGAGGTGCAGCTGAAGCTCAACGGCCGCAAGCACTGGCTCTGGCGGGCGGTCGACCAGCAGGGCGTGGTGCTCGACATCCTGGTCCAGGCGCGGCGCAACTAGGAGGCGGCCGAGACCTTCCTGCGTCGCCTGGTCGACGGGTGCGGGTACCAGCCACGGGTTGTCATCACCGACAAGTTGGCCAGCTATCCGCCCGCCCTGCGGCGCGTGCTCCCGGGGGTGGAGCACCGGCGGCACAAGGGACTCAACAACCGGGCGGAGCAAGCGCACCGCCCGACCCGCCGACGAGAACGGGTGCTCCAGCGCTTCAAGTCGCCGGCGCACGCCCAGCAGTTCCTCAGTCCCTGTGGCCCGATCAGCGACCACTTCCGCCCCCGCCGGCACCTTCTCCCCGCCCCCGACTACCACCGCTTGTTGCAAGCCCGCTTCGCCGCCTGGCGCGAGGTCACCGGGCTGCCGGCCGCGGCCTGAGCACGCAAGCGGCCAGCCGCCACGCCCCCGACTGCCCTTCGCCTCTGCCAACCCGGTCAAGTTGACAATCCCCACGCAGGCACTCTGACGCCGCCCGTGGCCGCCCTGCGCCGCCCCGCACCCCAGATTGGCACGCGCTTGCATCGCCCGCCCATTCAGCCGCAACGGAACCCCGTGTGGTCCAGGCAACGCCCCGGCCGCGAGCCTTTCCCTTCCCTTATCGTCCGGCTGGGCTTCGCTCACGCGACGTGCCACGAGTGATGAGCTGCCGGCGGTGCATGGCATAGGACGTGCCCGTGGTCACAGAGGCAGCGACACCACGATGGATGCAGATTCAGAGAACCTGACTCCGCGGCGAGCCGATGCGCCCCGCCGAGCCGAGCGAGAAGGACGGGCGCTTGACCACGAAGGCTGGGAGACGGTGCGCCAGCTAGAGCGCTGGCTCGAGATGCCGATGCTGGCACTCGGCTTCGCGTGGCTGGCGCTGATGGTGGTCGAGTTCGTCAGGGGCCTCAGCCCATTGCTTGAGGCAGCCGGCACGGCCATCTGGATCGTATTCGTCGTCGATTTCGCCGTCCGGCTACTGCTGGCTCCGAAGAAGCTGGCCTTCCTCAGGAGCAACTGGCTGACGTCGCTCTCGCTGCTGGTCCCCGCGCTGCGCGTCTTCCGGATCGTGCGACTCGCGCGCGTGCTGCGCGCCAGCCGCACGATCCGGGGATTGCGACTGCTGCGCGTCCTCAGCTCCGTGAACCGGGGTATGCGTGCGCTGGGAGCCAGTATGGGCCGGCGCGGGTTCGGGTACGTCGTGGCGCTGACCGCCCTGGTCACGCTTGCCGGCGCGGCGGGTATGTATGCGTTTGAGCACGACCTGCCGGGAACCGGGGGCCTCGACAGCTACGGCACCGCCCTCTGGTGGACGGCCATGATCATGACCACCCTGGGATCAGAGTACTGGCCCCAGACGCCGGAGGGCAGAGTGCTGTGCATCCTGCTGGCACTGTATGCCTTCGCCATGTTCGGGTACGTCACGGCTACGCTGGCAACCTATTTTGTTGGCCGGGATGCCGAAAACAATGACGCAAGACTCGCCGGCGTGAGGTCGGTCGAGGCTCTGCGCCAGGAGATTGCGGCGCTGCGTGCGGAGATGCGGAACTTGTCGCCGCGGCCTGGACCGTGGGACAGAGACGGCGCGCCAGATGACCAGCTCGGTGGCAGGAGTGGCCGAACGGTCGACGGTGGCTCCACCTGAGTCGGCCGGGCACGATGGGGGCCATGCTCTCGCCGCAGCGGTGGACGACCATCATAGCGGTAGGCGCGTCGATCAATGGCACCAAGGTCATCAGATGCAGGCAGCCGACCGGGTGCAGGGTGTCCATGATGAAACCGGCGCCGGCGGCCGCTCTCTACCGCGGCGGTGAGGCGAGTTGTAGGGCGCCAAAACGCCGTCCGTCTCAGGCAGCGCGGTGGTAGCTGTGGTGGAGCCCGCCCAAGACCGGCCGCGAGCTGATCGCGCCGGTGGGTACGGGACTGCGGGAGACGGGGAGCGGCAGCTCCAGTGCCAAGCTGCGGTGTGGCCGGTCGGTGTTGTAATACGCCACGTACTCGGCGAGCACGCTGCGCAGGTGCTGCTCGTTGAGGATGAGTA
>JAUJOR010000007.1 GCA_030447525.1 Chloroflexota bacterium
CCGGCGCCCGGTGCTGTTGGGGGTGGTGGCCACGATCGTCCTCCTGGTGACGTTCTGGGCGCCGTCGATCGGGGCGGCGCGGCGTATGGCAGCCGTCCCTCCGGGTGCGGAGGCAGGCCCGGGCAACCTGGTGGCACCCGACCCCATTGCGGAGGGCGAGGCCCTGTTCGTCAGCGACTTCACCCTGGAACAGGGGCTGGGGCCGCTGTTCAACGCCCCCTCCTGCGCCGGCTGCCACAGCGTCCCCAGTCCCGGAGGCATGGGCGCGGACGGGCTGGGCGTGGTCGTCCGCGTCGGGCGGGTCGTGGACGGGTCCTTCGATCCCCTGACGGCAGAGGGTGGCCCCCTGGCGCGGACGCACTCTATTGCCGAGCTGGGGGCGCCCTGCGGCCTGCTCACGGGGGTGCCGGCTGAAGCGACTCTGACCTCGGTACGGAACGCCCCGGCCCTGTTCGGGCTGGGGCTGGTGGACGCAATTCCCGATCAGGTGATCGCCGCCGGGGCCGTGCCGCGGGGGGACGGGGTGCACGGCCGGGTGAATCTCGTGCCGGACGCCACTGGCGAGGAGCGCGTCGGACGCTTCGGCTGGAAAGCGGACGTGGCCGACCTCCAGGAGTTCGTCGGTCATGCCTTGCGCAACGAGCATGGCATTACCAACCCGATTGCCCCCCATGACCTCCTGCCCCAGGGGCAGGCCGACCTTTGTGGGGGCGACGCTGCCGGCCCTGAAGACGATGGGACGAAGGTCACAGCTGTGACCAGCTTTGTCGCCGCCCTCCCGGCGCTGGCCCCGCGCCCGGGCGAGGCCCTGGCGCTAGTGCGCCGGGGGGAGCTCGTTTTTGGCGCCAGCGGGTGCATCGCCTGCCACACCGCCGCCCTGCCTTCGAGCCGGGGAGAGGCCCGGCTGTACTCCGATCTCCTGCTGCACGACATGGGACCGGCGCTGGACGACGGCGTGCCCCAAGGGCAGGCGGGGGGACGAGACTGGCGCACGACACCGCTGTGGGGCCTGGGCACCAGATCGCGCTACCTCCACGATGGGCGGGCCCGCACCGTACGCGCCGCCGTCCTGGCCCATGGGGGAGAGGCCGCCCTCGCGGCACGCCGTTTCCGTGACCTTTCCCCCGATGCTCGAGACGCCCTGCTGGCCTTCCTAAATGCCCTGTAGTCTTAAGGCTCCACCACGACGCGCAGTCCGGCCCCGGAACGGGTGACCTCGAAGGCCTCGGCGATCTGTTCCAGGGGGAAGCGGTGGGTGACCAGGGGCGCCGCCTGGAACTGCCCGCCGGAGAGGAGGTGCAGGGCCTGGCGAAAGTCTTCCCGGGTGCAGGCGTTGGTGCCGGTGACCACTAGCTCGCCATAGTGGATCAGGTTGGCCTCCACGGTGGTCTCTCCCGTCCCGCTGTAGCCGGCGAAGAGATTGACCCGTCCGCCGGGGCGGGTCACGGCCAGGAGCATGTTCACCAGGCGGGGCACGCCGATGGCGGCCACGACGACGTCTGCCCCGTCCCCACCGGTCTCCTCCTTGACCGCGGCCGCCAGGTCTTCCGCGTCAGGATCGATCGTGCGCGTTGCCCCGAGCTGATCGGCCAGCCGGCGGCGCGCCGCCGAGGGCTCGCTGACCAGCACCTTGCGCGCCCCTCCCAGGCGGACAAGCTGCAAGTGCATCAACCCGATGGGGCCGGCGCCGATGATGAGGACGACGTCGCCCAGGGCAACTGCGGACTTTCGGTGGCCATTAACGACGCACGCCAGGGGCTCGGCGAGGGCGGCTTCCACGTCTGAGAGCCGGTCTGGGATGGGGAAGATCAGGCCTCGTTCCACGCCCGCGGCCGGGACGACCATGTACTCGGCAAAGCCCCCGTCATAGCGGTAGCCCAGGGCGGCGCGCCGGCGGCAAAGGTTCTCGTGCCCCGTGTTGCAGAAGCGGCAGGCCAGGCAAGGGATGCCCGGCGGCGTAGCGACGCGCTGCCCCAGGCGCACGTCCGTGTGGGCCTCAACCCCCGGGCCGAGGGCCACCACGCTCCCGGCGATCTCGTGCCCCAGGACGCGGGGCGGATAGACCCCACGGGTCTTGCCCCCGCTGAAGATGCGCAGATCAGTGCCACAGACGGCACAGGCGGCGATCTTGATCACCACCTCTCCGGGGCCGGCCACGGGTCGGGGCATGTCCCGCAGCTCCATCTCCTGGGGCCCCAGAAATACGGCGGCGCGCATCGTCTCGCTGCTCATAGTGATGTCTTGCCTCCGGACGAGGTTCCCTTGCGCTCCTTGCGCTCCTTGCGCTCCTTGCGCTTCTCGAAGTCTACCTTTCGGGGCGGGGGCCGCTGGTAGACTCTCAGACCAGGCCTGAGACCTGAGACTTGAGGCCCGAGACTTGAGACCCCAAACTTCAGCCTTCCTCGACCAGCACCTGAACGCCGCTCAAAAGGAGGCCGTCGCCGCCCCGGACGGTCCGCTGCTCATCCTGGCGGGGGCCGGCTCGGGCAAGACCCGGGTCATCGCCTACCGCATCGCCTACCTGGTCATGGAACGGGGAGTGCCTCCCAGCCAGATCATGGCCGTGACCTTCACCAATAAAGCGGCCAGCGAGATGAAGGGGCGGGTGGAGGGGCTGATCGGCGACTCCGGGCGGGCGCTGATGATGGGCACGTTTCACAGCATCTGCGCTCGCTTCTTGCGCCGCTTCGCCGGGCGGATCGGCTACGAGCCCTCCTTCTCCATCTACGACGACGCCGACCAGCTGGCCTTGCTGAAGCGCTGCTACGTGGACGCGGGGATCAACCAGAAGCAGTACGCCCCACAGGCGGTGCGGTCGGCGATCAGCAAGGCCAAGGAGGGCCTGCTCACGCCGCAGCAGTACGCCCGCCAATCGGACGGTCCGTTCGAGACGGTCGTCTCCGCCCTGTACCGGCGCTACCAGGAAGCGCTCCAGGAACAGAACGCCCTCGACTTCGACGACCTGCTGGTGCTGATGCTCCGCGTCTTCGAAGCCGCCCCGGATGTCCTGGCCACCCTCCAGGGAGGCTACAGCCACGTCCTGGTGGACGAGTACCAGGACGTCAACAAGGCCCAGTACCTCCTGGTGCGGGCCCTGGCGGAGCGCCACCGCAACCTGACCATCGTCGGCGACGACTCCCAGGCCATCTATGGCTGGCGGGGGGCCAACGTGCGCTACATCCTGGCCTTCGAGGAGGACTTCCCGGAGTGCCGGGTAGTGCGCCTGGAGCAGAATTACCGCTCCACCAAGACGATCCTCGCCGCCGCCCAGGCGGTGGAGTCCGGCCTGCGTCTGCGGCGCGAGAAGACCCTGTGGACGGAGAACGCCCAGGGGGCGCCGATCATCATCTGTCGCGCCGCCAACGAGCACGACGAGGCCCTGTTCGTCGTGCGGGAGGCGGAACGACTCGTCTCCCAAGAGGGCCACTGCTACCGGGACGTCGCCGTGATGTACCGCACCAACGCCCAGTCGCGCGCCCTGGAGGAGGCCTTTGTCCGGCGTCGCTTGCCGTACCGGCTGGTGGGAGGGACGCGCTTCTACGAGCGACGGGAGGTCAAGGACGTCCTGGCCTATCTCCGTCTGGTGCACAACCCGCTGGACGCCACCAGCCTGGAGCGGATCATCAACGTCCCTAACCGCGGGCTGGGGGACAAGACCCTGGACGATCTACGCGCCTGGGCATCCCGGCTGGGCGTTCCGGTCGTCCATGCCCTGCGCCTGCTGCGCCTGGTGGACGAGGCAGAAGGGGAGGGCCGAGAGCGGCCGGCGGTGCCCCCGTCGTTCGCCCCGCGCGCCAAGGGACAGCTCCTGGCCTTTATCCGGATGCTGGATGAGGTGCGGGAGGCCGCCGGGCGCCTGGGGATCGTCGAGCTCTTCGACACGTTGATCGAGCGCACCGGCTACCAGGGGTACTTGAAAGAAGACAAGGCCGCCGAGGAGCGCTGGGAGAACGTCCTGGAGCTGCGGACGGTGATCTCGCAGTTCGCCGGCCTGGCGCCCGGCGCTCAATTGGGGGCCTTTCTGGAGGAGGTCTCTCTGGTCAGCGACGTGGACACGATGGAGGACGAGGCCGACCAGGTGACCCTGATGACCCTGCACGCGGCCAAGGGACTGGAGTTTCCGGTGGTGTTCATGCCCGGGCTGGAGGAGGGCGTCCTGCCCCACGCCCGGGCCCTGGAAGCACTTGATGAGGTGGAGTTCGACGAGGAGCGCCGGCTGGCTTACGTGGGGATCACGCGGGCGATGCAGCGCCTCTACCTTATCGCCTGCGAGCAGCGCACCCTGTTTGGCTTTTCCCGGCGTAACGAGCCGTCCCGCTTCCTCGCCGAGCTCCCCCCTGGTCAGCTGCGCTGGGTCAACAGCTTTGGTGTCAACGCCACTCCAGCCGGGGCCATGGGGGCTGACCGGCTCCCGGCGAGCAGCGGGCGGGCCGGCCGGACGGCCGGTGGGTGGGATGCCAGAGGGGGGCTGACCCCCGTCAAGGGGGTGACGCCGGGCGCGCCGGGGGTGCGCTCCTGGAGCGGCAGCGGGACGCTGGTGGGGGCGGAGCGCCGGGGCCGGGAGGCCGATGCTACGGAGCGGGCGCCGGCCGCCAGGGGCCCCGTCCCGGCCCCCATGGCCCCCCGGCCGGCGGCCGGGGCCGGCGCATCGCCCGCTCCCGTGGAGCCGAAATACGCCCCTGGGGCACGGGTGCGCCACGCCCGGTACGGCGAGGGGGTGGTGCTGGAAAGCACCGTCAGCCGGCGCGGTGAAGAGGAGGTGCGGGTGCGCTTCCAGGATGGGAGCCAGCGCGCCTTTCTCGGGGCCCTGGCGCCGATGGAGGTGCTGACGCCCTGATGCGCTTCTCCCGTGTCGCGGCCTGTTTCGACCAGCTGGAGGAGATCAGCAGCCGCAATGCCATGCTCAGCGTCCTGGCCGACCTGTTCCGCGAGGCGGCGCCGGAGGAGGTGGACAAGATCATCTACCTGGCGCAGGGGCGCCTCCTTCCGGCGTTCGAGCGTCTGGAGTTCGGCGTGGGCGAGGCCCTGCTGCGAGACGCCATGGCCACGGCGACACAGACTCCCCTGGACGAAGTCCGGCGGCGCTTCACCGCCATAGGCGACTATGGCTCCCTGGCGGCGGTATTGCTCGCCGGGCGCCCGGCGGGCGAGGTCACCGTCGGCGAGGTGTACGATGCCCTCTACGCCGTGGCTACGGCCAGCGGGAAAGGGGCCCAGGGGCACAAGAAAGCCCTCATCGCCGGGATCCTGGCCCGGTGCGGGCCCAGCGAGGCGAAGCACGTCGCCCGCATCTTGCTGGGGCGCCTGCGCCTGGGGATCGGCGACCCCACGGTGATGGATGGCCTCTCCTATGCCCGAGCCGGGACAAAGGGAGATCGCCAGGCGCTGGAACGGGCCTATAACCTGTGCTCTGACCTGGGGCTCGTCGCCCGGACCTATCTGGCGCGTGGCGTGACGTCCCTGGCCGAGATCGGCGTCCAGGTAGGCAAGCCGGTGCGTCCGGCACTCTGTGAGCGGGTGAGCAGCCCGGAAGCGCTCGTCACGCGCCTGGGACGCTGCGCCGTGGAGCCGAAGATCGACGGCTTTCGCTGCCAGGTGCACCAGGGGGATGATGGCACGCTACGGGCCTATTCCCGCAACCTGGAAGACATGTCGGAGATGTTCCCCGAGATCGTGGAGGCCCTCCGCGAGCAGGCCCGCGGGCACAGCGTGATCGTGGAGGGGGAGGCGGTGGGCTTCGACCCCAGCACCCTGGAGTTCCACCCCTTTCAGGTGACGGTGCAGCGCCGGCGCAAATACGACATCGCCGACATGCGCGGGACGCTGCCCCTGAAGCTCCTGGCCTTCGACCTGCTGTACCTGGACGGGGAAGACCTCACCCCCCTGCCGTACCGCGAGCGGCGCCGGCGCCTGGTCGATCTGCTGGGCCGGCCGATCGACTTCGCCGCCCTGGGGGCCGCTGCCGGCCCGGTGATCCAGCCGAACGACGCCCGGGAGCTGGAGGATGCCCTGGCGGTGGAGGCGTTCCTGGCCACCGCCGTGGAGCGGGGACAAGAAGGGATCGTAGCCAAACGCTTGGACGCCCCTTACCAGGCCGGGGCGCGCAACTTCAACTGGATCAAGCTCAAGCGGAGCTATCGGGGCGAGCTCAAGGATACGCTAGACTGCGTCATCGTCGGCTACTGGTACGGTAAAGGGCATCGTGCCAAGCTGGGGATCGGCACTCTCCTGACGGCGGTGTACGATCGGGAGCGTGATGTGTTCACCACGGTCACTCGCCTCGGCACCGGCTTCTCCGAAGAGGAGTGGGTGCGCCTGCGAGGGATGCTAGACGAGATCCGCGAGGCGCAGCGCCCGGCGCGCGTCGAATCGCTGCTCGTCCCGGACGTCTGGTGCCTGCCCAGGTACGTGGTTGAGATTCAAGCGGACGAGATCACCCGCAGCCCCATGCACACCACCGGCCGGGGACGGGGGCAGGGCAATTCAGAGGGTCGAGGGGATGGCGGCGGGGCGACGGCTGGCGCAGAGGGCATCCTGGGATATGCCCTGCGCTTTCCGCGGGTGGTGGGATTCCTACGCGCCGATCGGGAGGCGGAGGACGCCACCACGGTATTGGAAGTGATTGGCCTGTACGGGAAGCAGGGACAGCGCGCCGTGGAGAGCGGATCGGCTTAGGGAGGGGGCGCCGCCTCCACCTCACCTCCACCATGGAGCAATCCGGCAGTCGCAGGGTGGCGTATGTTCGCTGAGCCGGGGTCGCCGCCGCGCCGCCGCGGGAGTGGCGCTGGGGGAGATGCCGGGGATCGAGGGGGCCCGCGGGAGTATTCCCAGCTCGATGACGAGACACTGGTGCAGCTTCTCGTCCAGCAGGACGTGCGCGCGCTGGAGGCCTTGTACAGTCGCTACTCCCGGCCCATCTTTTCGCTAGCGCTCAAGATCCTGGGAGATCGCGAGGTCGTCGAGGAAGTGGTACAGGAGGTATTTCTGCGTTTGTGGACGCGGGCCTTCGGCTACGACCCACAGCGAGGCAAGCTGTTGAGCTGGCTCTTGACGATCACGCACCACCGGGCGATCGATGAGCTGCGAAGGCGACGGAGCCAGCCGGAAGTCGATGGTCTGCACGAACAGCTGGCCGCAATCGAGGAGACGGAGGCGGATCCCTCCAAGGCCCTGGCCCACGTCGAGGAGCGTGAGGTAGTGCAGCAGGCCCTGGCGCAGCTCCCGCAGTTCCAGCGTCAGCCGATAGAGCTGGCCTACTACGGTGGCTTGACGCAGGTGGAGATCGCCGCCTCTCTGAAAGAGCCTCTAGGAACGATCAAGACGCGGATGCGCCTGGGGATGCAGAAATTGCGCCTGCTCCTGGCGGGTGAGCGCGAAGGACTGCCACGGGCGAGTCGCGGTACGGATTGACGGCATGCAGCCAATGGTGACCGACTCAGACCTGACCGGCGGACACGGCGACGCCGCGCCCTACGTATTGGGCGCGCTGGATGCGGCTGCCCGGGAGCGCTTCGAGTCGCACGCCGGGGCTTGCCCGGAGTGCTTGATTGAGCTGGACGAGCTGCGCCCGGTGGCCGATCGCCTGGGCCTGGCCTCGCCCCAGGTCGATCCGCCCCCCGCCCTGGAGCAACGCTTGATGGCGCGGGCGCGCCAGCTGGCACCGGCGGCTCGGGGGGCCACGGCAGGGGCCGCTGTGGGAGCGGCCGTCCCGCTGCCGTCCCCGGTTCCACTACGAAGCGGCCGGGGGTGGCTGCCGGGACTGTGGGCCGAGCGCCTGGCGGGGACCTTTGCGGCAGCGGCCATGGGCGTCGCCCTCCTCTCGGCCGGCTACGCCGCCGCCGCGCACCAGGAGGTACAGCGTACCTCGAGCGCGGCCGCCCAGCTGGCGGAGACGCTGGCCATCATGTACCAGCCGGGGCGGGTGAGCCGGGAGCTGTCCAGCGATGCCTGGCCGGCGGCTAAGGGGATGATCTACATGGTCCCCGGGGGACAAGACGCCCTGGTGGTGACCTACGACCTGCCCCGGCTGGCCCGGCAAGAGATCTACCAGTTCTGGCTGGGGAACCCGGAGCAGGACCAGCGGATCAGTGGGGGCGTCTTCAACGTGGACGAGCGTGGCCGGGGCCGGTTGATCGTGCGCGCCCCGGCCACGCTGAGCCAGTACCGCTCGTGTGGCGTGACCAAGGAGCCGGCGCAGGGATCGCCCAAGCCCACCGGTCCCCGCATGCTGAGCGGTTCCTTGTAGGCCGAGCGGGCCAGGCTCAATAAGCGGTTCCTGAGAGGGGCAGCCAGAGCCCCCGCAGCGGGCCGGGGCTCGGTACAATCCTGCGGGAGACGCTATGGCCCTGACACTTGCGGAAGTCGACCACGTCGCCGCCCTGGCTCGCCTGGGCATTACAGAGGCGGAGCGCCAGCGCCTGGCGGAGCAGCTTTCCGGCATCCTGGAGCATTTCCAGGCCCTTCAAGACCTGGATACCGAAAAGATCCTCCCTACGGCGCAGGTGCTGGATCTGCGCAACGTGATGCGCTCGGACGTGGCGCGGCCCTCGCTCCCCCGGGATGAGGTGCTGGCCAACGCCCCGCGCGCCCAGGACGGCCACTTCCGCGTCCAGGCCGTGATCGAGGAGTAGCCGGCCGAGGCGGGACAGCGCCGGGCCCGGTTGGTCACTCCTATCCCGTTGGGACCGAGCCCGCCGCGAGTAGACAATCTATGGCTGATCTGACCACCTTGACCGCGCCGGAAGCGCGCCGGCTGCTTGTCCGGCGGGAGATCTCTGCTCGGGAGCTGACCCGGGCGGTGCTCGACCGCCTCCAGGCGGTGGAGCCAGACGTCCGGGCGTTCATCACCCTGACGGCGGACGAGGCCCTGCAGCAGGCGGGGGGGGCTGACGCGGCCCTGGGGACACCGGGCGGTGACCCACAGGGGACGCCGCTGCTGACCGGCATTCCCGTGGCCTTGAAAGACCTCTTCTGTACCCGCGGGGTGCAGACCACCAGCGGCTCCAGGATCCTGGAAGGATTCGTGCCCCCGTTCGATGCCACCGTGGTCGCCCGCCTGCGGGCCGCCGGGGCGGTGTTTGTCGGTAAGACCAACATGGACGAGTTCGCCATGGGGTCGTCGACGGAGAGCTCTGGCTTCGGTAAGACGCGCAACCCCTGGGATCTCCAGCGCGTCCCCGGCGGGTCGAGCGGCGGCTCGGCGGCGGCCGTAGCCGCCGGGGAGTGCCTCCTGGCCTTGGGTACCGACACGGGCGGGTCTATCCGGCAGCCGGCCTCCCTGTGCGGGATCGTGGGGCTGAAACCGACCTACGGGCGAGTCTCCCGCTACGGCATGATCGCCTTTGCCTCTTCCCTCGACCAGGCCGGCCCGTTCTCCGTCGGAGTGGAAGGATCGGCCATGGTTCTACAAGCGGTCGCCGGCCTCGACCCCCTGGACGCCACGAGCGCACCGCAGGCCGTACCGGACTACCTTGCAGGTTTGCCCGGGGGTATCAAGGGGTTGCGCATCGGCGTGCCCAAGGAATACTTCGTCCCCGGGACGGAGCCGGACGTGGAGCGCCTGGTGCGCGCGGCCATCGCCCAGCTGGCGGCCCTGGGGGCGGAGGTGGGCGAGGTCTCCCTGCCCTACACGGACTACGGCCTGGCCACCTACTACATCATCGCCCCCGCGGAGGTCAGCTCCAACCTGGCGCGCTACAACGGGACGAAGTACGGTCTGGCCGCCCTCGACGAGCCGGAGATGGTCCGGGCCATGGAGCTGACCCGCCAGCGGGGCTTCGGCGACGAGACCAAGCGCCGGATCATGCTGGGAACCTATGCCCTCTCGTCCGGCTACTACGACGCCTACTACCTCAAGGCCCAGAAGGTGCGCACCTTGATCAAGGGGGACTTCGACCGGGCATTCGAGCGCTTCGACGTCCTGGCCACCCCCACCTCCCCCACCACCGCCTTCAGGCTGGGGGAAAAGACGCAGGACCCGCTGGCGATGTACCTCTCCGACGTTTGCACCCTGCCGGTGAACATGGCCGGGCTGCCGGGGATCAACGTCCCGTGTGGCTTCGACGGCGGGGGACTCCCCGTGGGCCTGCAGCTCATCGGGCGCCCCTTCGATGAGGCGACGCTCTTGCGTGTCGCCTATACCTATGAGCAGTCCACCGACCACCACCGGCGCCGCCCGGGGCGAGAAGTCATGAGCCAGGGGCCGGGGGTCGACGGCGGTGTTGTCCCGGCCGGGGGGGCACAGGAGACCAGGCGATGAAGACCGACGCCAGCCCTCCGGCCCCGACTGCGGCGCCGCGCCGTGATCCAGTGGCCAGGCGCGTGCGGGAGGTGCCGGCGTCCGGTATCCGCCGCTTCTTCGACATCATCAACACGATGCAGGATGTGATCTCCCTGGGAGTGGGGGAGCCGGACTTCGTCACACCCCTGCACATCCGGCAGGCCGGCATCCGCTCTCTGCAGGAGGGTCACACCTCCTATACCTCCAACTTCGGATCCCTGGAGCTGCGCCGGGCCATCGCCCGGCAGCTGGAGGGCCTCTACGGCGTGAGCTACGACCCGCAGGACGAGATCATCGTCACCGCCGGCGTCAGCGAGGCCCTCGACCTGGCGGTGCGGGCCACCGTGGATCCCGGGGACGAGGTGATCGTCCCTGAGCCGTCCTACGTTTCCTACGCCCCCTGTGTCGTCTTCGCCGGCGGGGTGCCGGTGATGGTGCCGACGACGGCCGACCAGGGCTTCGCCATCACTGCCCGCCAGGTAGCGGCCTCGATCACGCCGCGGACAAAGGCGGTGCTCTTGGGCTACCCCAACAATCCCACCGGAACGGCCGTCTCGCGCCAGGAGCTGGCGGCCATCGTCCGCCTGGCCGTTGAGCACGACCTCCTGCTGTACTCGGACGAGATCTACGCCCGGCTGGTCTACGACGATTGGGAGCACACCTGCGTCGCCGCCCTCCCGGGGGCTCGGGAGCGCACCGTCTTGCTCAACGGCTGCTCCAAGAGCTACGCCATGACCGGGTGGCGGATCGGCTACGCCGCCGCGCCGGGGGAGATCCTGGAAGCGATGATGAAGGTGCACCAGTACGGCCTGCTCTGTGCCCCCACCATGTCCCAGTTCGCCGCCATAGAGGCCATCGAGCGCGGCGAGGCGGCCGTGGAGGCCATGGTGGAGGAATATGCCCGCCGGCGGGCGATGTTCGTGGACGGCCTGAACCGTCTCGGGCTGGCCTGCGCCCGCCCCCAGGGGGCTTTTTACGCCTTCCCGTCGATTACCGCCACGGGGCTCACCAGCGAGGCCTTCGCCGAGCGGCTCCTCTACGAGGAGCGGGTGGCCGTCGTGCCGGGGAGCGCGTTCGGCCCCAGCGGGGAGGGACACGTGCGCATGTGCTACGCCACGGCGTATGAAAAGCTCGAGGAGGCCCTGGGGCGCATCGGGCACTTTCTTGAGGGAGTGACGCGAGGGCAGGGGCGATGACGCAGCTAGTGGAGCGCTCCACGGGGACGGCGCCGGTCACGGACTACGAGCCGGTGATCGGGCTGGAGGTACATGCCCAGCTCCTCACCGAGTCCAAGATGTTTTGTGGCTGCAGCGCCAGGTATGCCGGGGCAGCCCCCAACACCCTGGTCTGCCCCATCTGCCTGGGTATGCCCGGCGTGCTCCCGGTGATCAACGAGCGGGCCGTGGAATACACCATCCTGACCGCCCTGGCCCTGGGCTGTGACATCCCGGAGTACTCTAAGTTCGACCGAAAGAACTACAACTACCCCGATCTGATGAAGGGGTACCAGATCTCGCAGTTCGATCTCCCGCTCTCGCAAGGGGGCTGGCTGGAGGTCCCCGATCCCGCCGACCCGGGGAGGGTGCGGCGCCTCGGCGTCACCCGCGTGCACCTGGAGGCTCGGCGTCACCCGCGTGCACCTGGAGGAAGACACCGCCAATCTCAAGCACGTGCGCGACGCCACCGGCGAGACGTACAGCCTGATGGACGTCAACCGCTCCGGCGTGGCCTTGATGGAGATCGTCGGCGAGCCGGATATCCGGTCACCTGAGGAGGCCGGGGCCTGCCTGCGTGAGCTGCGCGCCATTCTGCGCTACATCGGCGTCTCCAGCGCCAACATGGAGGAAGGGGCCTTCCGCTGCGATGCCAACGTCTCGCTGCGCCCCCGCGGCGCACAGACCTACGGCGCCAAGGTGGAAGTCAAGAACATGAACTCCTTCCGCTCGGTGGTGCGGGCCCTCTCCTATGAGATCGCCCGCCAGACGGAGGTGCTGCGCAGCGGCGGGCGCATCGTCCAGGAGACGCGGGGCTGGGTGGAAGAGCGCGGGGTGACCGTCTCGCAGCGCAGCAAGGAAGCGGCCCATGACTACCGCTATTTCCCTGAGCCGGACCTGCCCCCCCTCTTCCTGGACCCCACCTGGGTGGCGGAGATCCGCGCCCGACTCCCGGAGCTGCCCGGGCCGAAGCGCACACGGTTCATGGCCGAGTACCGCCTCTCCGCGGAGGAGGCGGCCACGCTGACGGACTCCCGTGCCCTGGCCGACTTCTACGAGGAAGCGGTACGTCAGGGGGCCGGCCCCAGGGCAGCGGCCAACTGGATGCTCCGGGACGTGTTGCGCCTGCTCAATACCTCGGGGACGTCCATCGACGGGAGCAAGCTCACCCCGGGGCACCTTGCCGGGCTGATAGCCCTCCTTGACGACGGCCGGTTGAGCGTGCGCAGCGCGCCGGAAGTGTTGGAGGAAGTCTTCCGTACCGGGGCTTCCCCGGAGGCGGTGATGCAGGGGCGGGGCCTGGAGCAGGTGAGCGATAGCGGCGCCCTGGAGGCCGTGGTGGCGCAGGTGCTGGCGGACGGGCGCAACGGGCGGGCCATCGCCGACTACCGGGCCGGCAAAGGGGCGGCCATGGGCTTCCTCGTGGGGGCGGTGATGAAGCAGACCCGCGGCACGGCCAACCCCGGCCTGGTCAAGGAGCTGCTGGCACAAAAGCTCGACGCCGGGGGCTAACCCCACGCGCCTCCGGCTCCAAGAGTTGTGGTTCCACCAGCCGCCCGGCGCCAGCCCCACCCCCAGCCGGGCCGCGCCCCTCACGGTCCACCCCAGCTCGAGCCCGAGCTGGAGGTCACCCTCCACGGCGTCGCCCACGGGGGGGAGGCGGTTGGGCGGGCGGGAGACGTAGTCACGTTCGTCGGCTATGCCCTGCCGGGGGAGCGTGTCCGCCTGCGGGTCACCGAGGCCCGGCCCCGCTACGTGCGCGGGCGCCCCATGGCCCTCTTGGAGGGGGCGCCGGAGCGTGTTTCCCCACCTTGCCCCATCTTCGCTCTCTGCGGGGGCTGCCACTGGCAGCACGCCCCCTACGCCATGCAGCTCCAGTTCAAGAGCGACATCCTGCGGGATCAGCTGGAGCGAGTGGGCAGGTTTTCTGCGCCACGGGTTGAGCCGGCGCTCCCCTCGCCCAGGGAGTGGCATTATCGGAATACGGTGCAGCTGATCCCCGGATCAGGCCCGGGGGAGGGGTCACGTCGCCTCCAGTTCCAGCGCGCCCAGTCCCACGACCCGGTGCCCGTGGAGCATTGCTACATCTCCGATCGACTGATCAATCAAGCGATCCAGGATATCCCCTGGGCGGCACTCGAATCTTCCACCTGGGCGGGTCTATCGGCGGTGGAAGTGCGTGTGGTGCCGCAGCAAGCGGCGCAGATCACCCTCGCCGGCGCCCGCCCGCCCACCCGTGACGAGGTGGCGCGGCTCGTCGCCGGGGGCCGGGCGGTCCTGCCGGAGCTCTCCGGCGTGCTCTTCTCCCCTCGGCGCGGGGACGGTGCCGGCCTGCTGTGGGGCGATCCGAGGCTGACATTCGAGCTGGGCGGGGAACGCCTGGAGGTGCCGGCGGGGGCCTTCGTGCAGGTGAACCTTGGCGCTGCGGATCGCCTGGTAGAGCGGGTGGGGGATTGGCTAGAGCCGGGGGAGGCGGACACCGTGCTGGACGTGTACGCCGGCGTGGGAACCTTCACCCTCCCACTCGCCCGGCGGGTAGCGGCCGTCCTGGCGGTGGAGTCTTTCCCGCCGGCGGCGCAGGCGCTCTCTGAGAACGCCGCCCGCGCCGGCCGTACAAACGTGCGCGTCCACCCCCGCCCGGCGGAGGTGGCGCTGCCGGGGCTCAAGGGGGTCATCGACCTGGCCATCCTGGATCCGCCACGGCGGGGCTGCGCCCCGGAGGTGCTCGCCGCGCTCTCCCGCCTGGCCCCGCGGCGCATCGCCTACGTCTCGTGCGAGCCGAGCACGCTGGCGCGCGACCTGCGCCAGCTGGCCGGCGCGGGCTACCGCCTGGTGCGCAGCGGCGTCGTCGATCTGTTTCCACAGACCTATCACCTGGAGTCCGTCTCCCTGCTGGAGCGCCGCTAGCGCTCCTTCGGGGCACGGAGCGGGGGAAGGTCTTGCTCGTCAGATGGCAAACCCACCGCCCCTCAGCCGGTCGGTGCCCCCTGGGGCCTGGAATGGGGCAGTGGCGGCGGTGATGCGGTGTTGCGCGCCGCTACGCGCCGGGGGCGCCCGAGACCGCCTCCATGATGGCATCGTAGACGGTCCGGAAGGAGGCGGCCACGCCCTGGGCGATGTCCGGGTCCTGGACCAGGTGGCTGCTTTGTGGCCCGGCCACGATGCGTGCGGCGGCGTCGATAATGGCGATCTGCAATTCGGGGGATACCGTGGACGCCGGGGGCGTCGGGGTCAGCCGGCGATGATCTTGTCCCGGCTCGTAGGCCGGCCCGCGGGGCGCAAGCTCATTCGTGTCGTTCATGATGTTGCCCTGGAGCGTTTTTCGGCCGGTGGATAGGTCACGAGAGCGGATTGGGAGGCTGGGAGTGCGGGAGGGAAGGTGAGGCCCGTGCCGGTCATGGAGAGGGCCTCCGGTCAGGATCCGCAGGCGTGTCTCAGGTGACTCGGCGGGTCAGGCAGTGCTGCGCAGCCGGCGCGGGGCGAGTTCGCCGGCGAGCTCGCCTCTCGCAGCGGCGTCTACCAAGGCCCGGAATAGGCGATGGTGCTCCGGGCGCGTCGCCGCCAGGTGCTCTGGATGCCATTGCACCCCCAAGACAAAGGTGCAGGCAGGGGCTTCCAGGGCCTCGATCATCCCGTCCGGGGTGTACGCCACGGCGGCGAGGGAGCTAGGGACATCGCGGGCCGCCTGGTGATGAAAGGTGTTGGTCTCCATCAGGCTGACGCCCGGCTCAGCCAGCACCGTGCTCAAGAGGGAGCCACTCGCGACCTGCACCGCGTGGGTCACAACGTCGCGCGGGGCGCGCTGGCGGTGCAGGAGACCCTGGGGCCGCTGGGCCGGGAGGTCTTGCCACAGGCTGCCCCCGAGGGCAACGTTGAGCACCTGGCAACCCCGGCAGATGGCCAGGATCGGGACGTCACGCCCGACGGCGGCTCGGGCGAGGGGGAGCTCGAAGGCGTCCCGGTCCGGCTCCAGGGCCACTGTCTCGTTGAGCACGGTCTCGCCGTAATGCCGGGGATCGACGTCATGTCCCCCGGTGAACAGCAGCCCGTCCATCGTGTCCAGGAGGTCGGCGACTTCCGCGGGACGCGACACCGGTGGCAGCACCACCGGCGTCCCCCCGGCGGCGCGGATGGCCGAGAGGTACGCCTCTCCGGCGATGACGAGGGAACTCCCCCCGCTGAGCTGCCGGTGACCCGTGACGCCGATCAGGGGGCGGCGAGAGGGCAGGCGCAACTCCGGGTAGCCTGGGAGGCTGGCACTTGCGCCCCTGGCGCCGGACGCGGCGCACTCCCCGTTCATTCTTCACGGCCATGATAACTGAGACGGGAGGTACGGCGCGCCGGCCGGAGCCCGCGGGCGCAGCGGCGTTCGGGAGTGGGAGGGGAGGACGGTGCGAGGGAGGGGCCAGGGGGGACTCAAGCCCTGTCCCGCCGCCAGGTCTGCCTGAGTCCGGCGCCCCGGGCAGCGCCCGGCGGGTGGCGCGCAACTCCCTGGTGCCCCTGGGGGCGAACCTGATCGGCCGGGCCACGGCCATTGTCATGGCCGTGGTCATGGCCCGCACCCTGGGGGCTGCCGGTACCGGCCTGTACGCCGTGGCGGTCAATCTGTGGCTCTACGCCTCCATCATCGCCGACTTCGGCCTGGGAACCTGGCTGACACGGGAGGTAGCCCGACGTCCGGACGAGGCCCGGCAGGCGGTGAGCGACGCCCTGGGGCTACGCCTGCTCCTCTCTGGGCTGGCCCTCCCCGCGCTCCTGCTGGCCGCCCTGATCGCCGGCTACGTCCAGGGGGGAGCGCCTGACGTGACCCTGCTGGTCACCGTAGCCTTGCTCGGTATGGGGCTCCTGCCGGGCGCCTTGAGCGCCGCCGGGAGCGCCCTGTTCAATGCCCACGAAGAGATGATCTTCCCGGCGGCGGTGCAGCTTGCCGGCGCCGCCCTGACCACGGCCGCGGGAGCCACGGCGCTGCTCCTGGGCTTTGACCTCATCGCCCTGGGCTGGGTCTCCCTGGCCACCAATCTCCTGACGGCGGCCGTGTTCGTCGTGGCCACCCGGCGGCGCTTCTTTCCCCTCCGCGCCACGCTGCACCCCGCACGCCACCGCCGCCTGGCGCGTGAGGCCTGGCCCTTGATGCTCAACAGCCTCTTGAACAACGTCTTTTTTCGCTTCGACGTGCAGGTGCTGCAGAGCAAGGGCAGCGCTGTGGTGGGCTACTACACCAACGCCTACAAGGTGATCGACGCCGCCGGCGCCGTCCCCAGCAGCTTTATCCTGGCCCTTTTTCCCCTCCTTTCCCGGCGCGCCGCCGAGGAGGCTCCAACGAGGACCTCCCCGCCGGAGGGACGCCGAACGGATGAAGTCTCAGGGGCACAGACCCCGATGGCCGGGGGGGGTGACGGCCTGGGGCGCGTCTACCGCCTGGCGCTCAAGCTCCTCCTGGTGGTGGCCTGGCCGGCGGCCGTGCTGGTGACGTTCCTGGCCCAAGACCTCGTCCGGCTGGCCTTTGGCGCCGACTTCTTACCCCACGCGGCGGTGGCCCTGCGCCTTCTGATCTGGTTCTTGCCCTTGAGCTGCCTGAACGGCTTGACCCAGTACGTCCTCATCGCCCTCGGCCGGCAGCAATGGATCACCCTGGCCTTCACCGTAGCCGCCGTGTTCAACGTGGTGGCCAACGTGGCGCTGATCCCGCGCTACAGTTACGTCGCCGCCGCCGGCGTGACCATCGCCTCAGAGGTGGTGCTTCTTGTCCCGTTCCTGCTGGCCTTGCATGGCCGGGTGGCGCTGCTTCCCGCGCTGGGCGCCGCCCTGCACCCGCTCCCGGCGGCCCTGGGGATGGGACTGCTCCTATGGGGCCCTACGGGGCTGGCCGCCCAACCGCCCCTGGTGGCGGCCCCCGCCGCCCTGGCCGTGTACCTGGCGCTGTTGGCAGGGACGATGGTCTTCGACCGCACCGAGCGCCGCGTGTTGATCAGCCTCTTGCCCATCCCCTCCCGGCGGGGGTAGGTGGATCAGCACCGGTAGAGCCGCCGCACGGCCGGCTATGAAGCGCCCTTCGGAGTGGCGCACAAACGCCTACTGTATTGCTGCCAGCGTCCTATTCCTACCGCGTCTGGAGGGACGGGCCCGCATAGGTTTAGCCGTGTCCGCCGCGGTCAGCCAGGACCCTGCGGTAGAGGGCTTCGGTCTGCGCCGTCACCTCGGGCCAGGAGAAGCGGGTGGCGTAGCGGGCCCCGGCCAGCCCCAACGCCCGGCGCCGTACCGGATCGTCCAATAGAGTTCGCATGGCAGCGGCCAGGGTGGCCGCGTCCGCCAGGGGGACGACCCGGGCGGCCGGGCCGATGCCGGCATCGGCCGGGGCCGTCGTCACCACCGGCAGCCCCTGCGACCAGGCGGCGAGGATGCTCGTGCGGCGCAGCGACGCTCCGTCCCGGAAGGGGAGCACGGCGACGTCCAGGCAGCGCAGCCAGCCGGCCACCGTCGCCGGCGGGCCAAAGCCCGTCCAATGGACGCGCCCGGCCAGCCCCAGGGCGCCAATCTGCCGGCGCACCTCCGCCAGGTACACCGCGTTGGTGGGGTCGGACGCCCCTGCAGGGTCGCCGATCATCAACAGGTGCAGGTCACGCCCCTCGCCGGCCAACTGGGCGACGGCGCCGACCAGGGCATCGACCGCCTTGCTGCGGTTGATAAAGCCGAAATGCCCGGCCAGGGAGGCGCCGGCGGGGATGCCGAGACGGGCGCGCCAGGCGCCAGGATCGAAGTCCGGCGGCGGGGGCGTGTCCAGGCTATTTCCCAGGGGGACGTGGGCGATCGCCGGGGGGCGGGGCAGCGGGCGCGTCCACTCCGCCAAGCGGCGCACGTCCTCGGCGGCGGCGGCGATCGCTCCCTGCGACGCTCGTGCCAGGTGACGCACGGCCAGCTGGCGCAGCGCCCCGGCCTTGGGGAAGAGGTAGGGGACGCGCAGGTCGTGGAAGGTGGTGACTACGGCCGGGGGGCCCGTTCTTCGGCCATCCCCGGCCCCGCCGCCGGGGTGGACCCTCGCCAGCCAGCCGGGGAGGAGGTTGATCGCCGGGTGCAGGGCGTAGGCCCCCGTCTGGTACTGGATGTGGAGCACGTCCCAGGCCCCCCGCCGGGCCAGCCGCGGTAGGGTGGCCAGGATGCGCCAGTCCCATCGGGAGATGGCCCGCCACACCTCCGGCTGCGGCAGACCGCCGGGGCCTCCGGCCCCCCCGGCGCCAGGACGGCTGTGGACGGCCGTCGTCACTACCTGCACCATGTGCCCGCGGGCCGTCAGCTCGCCGGCCAGGCGACAGGTGTGGTCGCCGACACCCCCCACGTCCGGTGGGTACTCGCCGCTGACCAGGCCGACGCGCAGCACGCCCTGGCGGGCCGAGGCTCGGGCGTCCACCCTATGCCCTCCAACGTCCATTCTTCGTAGGCGTTCTAGGTACAGCACCTACGAAGATAAAGTAGGGTAGCTCGCTTGCTGATCGTTGCATTGCTTGCGACGCCCGGCCTCTACCTATCACGGCAACGACACGTCCTCGGATACTCGGGAACGACCATTTCGATCTGCAAATCGATATTGCAACGCTCAGCCACGGTGGGAGATCTATGGGCGCTCCGTGGCTCGAACGCAGGTCCCACTTCGGCTCGGCTTTAGTACGACAACCAGAGATTCCGGTTCCGGCCTGTGCGATAGGTAGGCCATGCCTAGGTCCAGGAGCTGTGCCTTCCAGGAGGCGACGATCCTTCGCTGCGCTCAGGGCGAGCCCTGAGCGCAGCGAAGGGATGACAACGTCTCGTTGTCGCACTGGGACTCAGCGGCGCCCGGAGGTGTAGTTGCCAGCGTAGCGGTCAGGAGATGCCAGCGGACGAGGGCGCCGTAGCGCCGCGCCCCGGCGGCGTCGCGCCGGGCGCAACGGACGGTCAGCTCGGCGGCAAAGAGCGCCGTCGTGAACAGGGACAGCCCGCGGGCTACGGCGCCCCCCCAGTAGCGGGCGACATAGCGATACTTGCTGCCGTAATAGTGCCGGTCCCTGGCCAGCAGGTCCTGGTCGGCGCTGCGGCTGTGGTGGTGTACCACGTGGGCGTCCGGCTCGTACCAGGTCTGCCAGCCATAGGCGGCCATGCGCCGGGAGAGGTCAACCTCTTCAAAGTACATGAAAAAGCTGGGGGAGAAGCCACCTGCCTCGTCGAAGGCCGCCTTGCGCGCCAGGAGACAGGCCCCGGATAGCCAGTCCACCGGGGCGGCATCATACGCCGGGCGATCGGCCATATGGTAGCGCCGCAAGGGGCCCCATCCGGGACGGCGCCACTCCAGGGGGGTGCTCTCCAGGAGCAGGGCGCCTAGGGTGGGGAAGCGCCGCCGGGTAGGCTGGGGACGGCCGTCCGAGTACGTCACCCGTGGCCCGGCCATCCCCGCCCGCGGCGTTGATCGCACCCGGGCCAGGAGAGCCGGCAGGGCGCCGGGCGTGAGCGCGGCGTCCGGGTTAAGGAACAGGACGTAGTCCGCGTCCGCAGCGGCCCCCTGGTTGCAGGCCGCGCCGAAGCCCAGGTTGCGGGCATTGACGATCAGACGCACCTCTGGGAATCGGGCGCGGACGAGCTCGGCGCTGCCGTCGGTGGAGGCGTTGTCTACGACGACGACGTCCAGCCGTTCACACTGCCCCGCCAGGCTCTCGCCGGCCTGCCGGATGGATTCCAGGCAGCGGGCCAGCAGGGGGGCGACGTTATAGCTGACGACGACGACCAGGGTGGTGCTGGGCTCCATGCGCTCGACCCCAGCGTGGGGGTTCATCGGTCCTGGTGTGCCTGCGTGGGAGGGGCGCCCTGCGGTCGATCCGGCCGCGCGGAGTCGTCGGGGCCTGATGGCTGAGCTCCACCCTCCGGGGGTCGTTCGTCCTGCGGTCGGTCCGGCCGCGCGGGGTTGTCAGGGTGCTCGGGTGGGGGGAGTCGATTCAGGCGCACGAGCTCCAGGTACATCCTTAGCGTTGCCAGGGCCAGCACAAGGCTCAGCCCCAGCCCCAAGGCCCCGGCGCGGTAACCTTGCAGCGTCCAGTAGCGGCGCCGGAACTCCCGCCAGGGTTGGAGGACCAGGTTGTGGGGCCTGGCCCGTTTCCCCTGGCCGGCCAGGGCGGCCGCTTCGGCGCGGGCGTAGCGGCACTGCTTGACCCAGAACTGGCCCCAGCTGGCGTAGTTGTGGTGTACCAGGGGCCGGTTGAGGTGGGCCGCCGGGCCGTCCAGGCTGACGAGCTCGTGGACGGGGCGCGCCGGGTCGTACCGTCCCTGATCTCGCCGGAAGAGGCGCAGCTGGTAATCGGGCGACCAGCCGGCGTGACGCACCCACCGACCCAGGATCACGTTCTGTCGCGGTACCCAGAAACCGGACGCCTGGCTATGGTCGTGGATGCGGGCGATCACCTCCTCGGCCAGGTCAAGCGGGACACGCTCGTCGGCGTCAACGAACAACACCCATGGGAGCGAGACTTGGGTCAGGGCGAAGTTGCGCTGGGCGGCCCAACCCCCCCAGGCATGGTGCACGACCCGGGCATTCAGCGAGCGGGCCAGTTCCGGGGTGCCGTCTGTGCTCCCGGAGTCCACCACCAGCAGCTCGCCGGCCCACTGTAGGGTACGCAGGCAAGGGAGGATATGCGACGCCTCGTCTTGTGTAAGCACCACGGCTGCCACCGGGGGGCGACTGCCCTGTGCCGGCGCTGGGGCGGTCCCGCTCACAGCCGGAGCACCTGCAGGCAGGCGCGGGCGTGGGCGCGGCGCTCCGGCAGGGCGCCCCTGGCGCGATGGTCGGCCCACCACGCCCTGGCGCCTTGCGTGGCCATGCCGGCCCAGGTGATGGCCCGCGCCAGGGCCCGAAACGGGGTGGAGTAGTGCTTGCGGTAGAAGCGCCGGCGGCTGCGGTGCAGCTCCACCATCATGGCCGCCGAACGCTGGCCGGTGCTCTGTCCCCCGTGGTGCACGGCCAGGGCAGCCGGGCAATGCCACACCTCCCAGCCGGCCTGTTTGAACCGGTAGCACCAGTCCAGCCGGGCAATGCCACACCTCCCAGCCGGCCTGTTTGAACCGGTAGCACCAGTCCACTTCCTCCACGTACATAAAGAAGCCTTCGTCGAACAGGTCGACCTCGTCCACGGCCGCCCGGCGGGCGGCGAAAAACGCCCCCAGGGGAAAGTCGATCGGATAGGCCGTCTCATCCCAGGCCCGCGGGTAGCGACCGTTGAGACGGGACTCCAGGAGCCGCCAGTTCAGGGGGAAAAAGTCGAGCCAGACCTGGGTCAAGGAGGGGAAGCGGAAGGCGCTGTGTTGGAAGGAGCCGTCGGCGTAGCGCAGGCGACCCCCGGCCACGGCCACCCGCGGCCGGCAGTCCAGAAAGGCCACCAGGTGCGCCAGGCTCTCCCCCTGCACTTCGGCGTCCGGGTTGACGAAGGCCAGGTATCGCCCCGCGGCGCGCCGGATGGCCTGGTTGCAGGCGGCGCCGAAGCCGAGGTTCTGCTCATTGGCCATCAGCGCCACCGTAGGGAAGCGCTCGGCGACCAGCCCGGGGCTGCCGTCCGAGGAGGCGTTGTCCACCACCAGCACCTCCATCTCCGGGACGGGGTGAGCCAGGATGGACCTAAGGCAGCGCTCCAACAGGGGGGCGACGTTGTAGCTGACCACGACGACAGACAGGTTCATGGCACTACACTGTGGTCTGTGAACCACCCGCTCTACGCCGTCCTGCTGGCGGCCGGCGAGTCTACCCGCATGAGCCAGCTCAAGGCCCTCCTCCCATGGGAGGGTCAGACGCTCTTACGCTACGGGGTTGACCAGCTCCTGGCGTTGCCCCTAGAACGCTTGGTGGTGGTGCTGGGGCACCGGGCAGACGAGCTGCGCGCCCTGCTGCCGGATGCGGAGCCCCTGGTGGCGGTAGAAAATGCCGGCTACCGCAACGGCAAGGTCAGCTCGATCCTGGCCGGTATGGCGTCCCTCCCACGGGCGGGGCATGTCCTGGTGCTGAGCGTCGACCAGCCCCGTCCGGCGGAGCTCTTGAGCGCCGTCGCTCGGCAGCACCTGGAAGGCGAGGCGTCCATCACCATCGCCGCCTATGGGGATCGGCGGGGACACCCGGTGGTGTTCGCCCCGCCCCTGTTCCGCGAGCTGCTGGCCATAGACGAGGCGACGGCGGGGTTGCGGGCGGTGCTGCACCGGCATGCCGGGGAGGTGAGCCTGTGCGATACCGGCTCGCCGCTGGCCTTGCTGAACCTCAACACCCCGGAGGATTATGACCGGGCGGGGCGGCTACTGAGGGAGGGCGGGGCGGCACCTTTCTCCAGCTCCACCTCCAGCGCGCGGGCCGGGAACCAGTAAACAAACAGGTTCTCGTACAGCGCTGGGAAGCGATTGGCCAGCGCGGCAACGCCCAGCAGGCGGTGTCCCCGGCCGAAGACGAGGCGGCGCCGACGGATCACGAAACGGGCCTCGCCGAACCAGGTGTGGCGATTGGCCTGCCACCCCTGGCTTGCCGGGGGCTGGAAGTGCTCGAAGGTGGTGTAGGTGAAGCGGGCGCGGTGCGTCGGATCGGCGTGGGCGCTGACGCTGGCGAAGTACGGAACCTCCACCGTGCAGCGACCGCCGGGGCGTAGGACGCGGTGCACCTCCGCCATGGCCCCGGGGAGATCGTCGAGGTGCTCCAGAATGTTGCGGGCGTAGACGCGGGCGATAGACCGGCAGGCGAAGGGGAGGTGGCGGGCGTCCAGCCGGGCGACAACGCTCACGGAGGGCAGGGCCACGCGGTCGACGCCAAAGGTCCCGGGCACGGGACGGAGCCCGCATCCCAGGTCCACGGCCGCCGTACTGGTCAAGGGTAGTTGGGACGTATACAGTCTATCTGGCACCCGGAACGTTCTCCGGCCTGGCCTCCGCAATCACCCGGTGCCCTCTCACGCCGAGATGGTGCCCCCTGGCGCCAATTGCCTCGGCCGCGGGTGGACGGTCGCTTGGGAGTTGAGGGTACAATTCCGCCGCTCACCAGCAGGGAAAGGACTCCGGAGGTTCTATGCTGGCGCCGCTCAGCGCCCTGCTCGGGCTCTTTGCCAAGGATCTAGGCATTGACCTCGGCACGGCCAACACACTGGTCTACGTCCGCGATCGCGGGGTGGTGATCTCTGAGCCGTCTGTCGTCGCCACCGACAAGCGCACGGGAAAGGTGCTCGCCGTTGGCGCAGAGGCCAAGAAGATGGTCGGGCGCACGCCGGCCAACATCGTCGCCGTGCGCCCGCTCAAGGACGGGGTGATTGCGGATTTCGAGACGGTGGAGAGCATGCTCCACTACTTTATCCGCAAGGTCCATGATCAGTTTCCATTTATGCCCCGGCCGCGGGTGATCATCGGCGTCCCTTCCGGCGTCACGGAGGTGGAGAAGCGGGCGGTGCAAGACGCTGCCCTGAACGCCGGCTCGCGCGAGGCCTACCTCATCGAGGAGCCCATGGCGGCGGCCATCGGCGCCGGGCTGCCGATCCACGAGGCGGCCGGGAGCATGATCGTGGACGTCGGCGGGGGGACGACCGAGGTGGCCGTGATCTCCCTGGGGGGGATCGTGCTGAGCCGCTCTATCCGTATCGGCGGCGATGAGATTGACGAGCAGATCACGCAGTTCGCCCGTCGGGAGCACGACCTCTATATCGGGGAGCGGACGGCAGAGGAGACGAAGATCGCCATTGGCTCGGCCCACCCGGTACCGGAGGAGCTCAAGGCCATGATGCGTGGCCGTGACCTGGTGACGGGCCTGCCAAAGGAGGTGGACGTCTCCCTGGGGGACATTCGGGAGGCCATTTCCGGCCCGGTCAACTTGATTGTCGAGGCGGTCAAGCTCTCGATCGAGGAGACCCCCCCGGAGCTCCTCGCGGACATCATGGATCAAGGGATCATCCTGGCCGGAGGCGGGGCGTTGCTCAAGGGACTGGACCTCCGCCTCCAGCAAGAGACGAAGATGCCGGTGCATATCGCCGATGACCCGCTGCAATGCGTCGTGCGGGGGACGGGGATGTGCCTGGAGAACCTCGAGGTCTACCGCAAGGTGTTTGTCAGCGATAACTACCAGCGACTACGAACGTGAGCCTCAGTCCTTCTCGCCGTTCGGTGATGTCCACTCCGGCCCCGAATGCCTTCGCCTGGCTGCTGGTGTTTGTCGCCCTTTCCATTGGGGCGACCATCGCCAGCACGCGTCGGCTGCTGGACTTCCCGCGGGACGTGGCCTCGCGCGCCGTCGCCCCGCTGCAGACGGGGGTCAGCCGCGTGGCGCAGGGGGCTTCGGAGGTGTTTTCCGGTTGGGGCGAGGTGAGCCGGTTGCGGGCCGAGAACGCCGCCCTGCACCGCACGGTGGAGGAGCTGGTCCAGGAGACGGTCACCCTGCGAGCCGCCGAGCTGGAGAATCGCGAGCTGCGCGAGCAGCTGCGCTACTCTCAGGACAATCCCACCCAGACCCTCTTGCCGGCCGAGGTCATCTCGTTTGACACCAGCAGCCTGATGGGGACGGCGGTGATCAACCGGGGGAGCGACTCCGGCATCCAGGAGGGGATGACGGTGCGCTCCACCGCCGGCCTGGTGGGCCGGGTAGCCACCCATACGGCCCGTACCAGCACCGTCCTGCTGATGATCGACCCCAGTAGCGCGGTGAGCGCTACCGTCCAGGGCACGCCGGGGGCGACGGGAACGGTCAAGGGACAGTCGGACGGCCGGCTGCTGATGCAGCACATCCCCCAGGCGGAGCCCGTCAAGGTGAACGACATTGTGGTCACCTCCGGGCTTGGCGGTGCCTTTCCGCCCAAGATCCCAATTGGCCGGGTGGTGCAGGTGGTGACGCGGGACGTAGACATGTTCCAGCAGGCAGAGGTCGAGCCATTCGTCAACTTCCGGAAGCTCAGCAAGGTGCTCGTCGCCACCGGCTTCGTCCCCACCAAGCTATGAGCGTCGTAGCCGGTCTCAGGTCTCAAGCCGGTGGCCCGCCGGCCGCCGGGCTTCGTCAGGCTTGAGACTTCGGACGTGAGATCGCAGACGTCACATCGTATGGGGACTCCCTGGTGGGTCGCGCCACCGCTCCTGTTCGGTGCGGCCCTGCTCCAAGCGTCGTTTTTCCCATCGCTCGGCCTGCTGCCCGTGCGCCCTGACCTGGTGCTCCAGATGGTGGTGATGTGGGCTCTGCTCCGTGGCTGGCGCCAGGCCCTGCCGTGGGGCTTCGTCGGGGGACTCGTGCTCGACCTCTTCTCCGGCGCCCCCTTCGGCACGGCCTCCCTGGCTCTGGTGCTGGTGGCGTTTTGTTGCAGTATTGGTGGGTTCAGCGCCTTTCGGGACAATCCCCTCCTCCCGGTGGTGACCGTGTTTTGGGCCAGCGTGCTCTACGGGCTGCTGTTCATGTTCCTGCTGCGCACGCATGAGGTGCCGGTGCCCTGGATCAGCATGATGCGCCAGGTGGTGGTGCCGACGGCCATCGTGAACACCCTTCTGGCGCCCCTGACGTTCTGGTTGATCAGCCGCATCGAGCGGCGCACGCGCAGCACGGTGGCGGTGGACTGGTGAGGCCCTCGAGCGGCGAGCCGAACGGCTGGGCGGGGCGGGAGCCACGCGTCACCGGGTTCTACGTGGCCATCGCGGCGGCCTTTCTCACCTTGATGGGGCAACTGTGGTACGTGCAGATCGCCAGTGGGGCGCAGTACCGCCAGCGCGCTGAGGTCAACCGCGTGCGCGTCGTCTCGGAGAAGCCCCTCCGTGGCGTGGTCTACGACCGGGCGGGGCGCCAGCTGGTGCGTAACGTCCCCAGCTTTACCGCCAGCATCCGCCCGGCCGATCTGCCCAGGGGCAAGGGCGAGCAGGAGGCCATCTTCGCCCGCCTGGAGCGGGTGCTGGAGATGCCGGCGGCGGAGATCGAGGCCATTGTGAAGGAAGCGCGCCAGGACCCTTTCTCTCCGGTACGGGTCAAGGCGCCGATCTCGCGCGAACAGGCCTTGATCCTGGAAGAACAGCACACCCGGCTCCCCGGCGTGGTGGTGCAGGACCCCCCCATCCGCGCCTACCCGGAAGGGCCGCTCTTTGGCCACGTGCTCGGCTACACTGGACCGCTGCCCTCGCGCTTGCTGGATACCCTGCTGGGGCAGGGCTACGAGCGGGACGACAGCGTGGGTATCTCCGGGGTGGAGTGGGCCTTCGAGGAGGAGCTGCGGGGCACCCGGGGGCGAATCCAGGTAGAGGTGGACGCCATGGGGGGCGTCACTCGCCGGCTGGCCACCCTCGTCCCGCCCAAGGCCGGGGGCAACGTGATCCTGACGATCGATGCCCAGCTGCAGCGCCGGGCGACGGACGTCCTGGCGGCGGCCATGGCCAAGGGCAAGAGCGGGCAGGCGGCCCTCGTCGCCATGCAGCCCCAGACGGGGGAGCTGCTGGCCGTGGTCAGCCTGCCCCAGTACGACAACAACCTGTTCGCCGGCGGGATCTCTCAGGCGGACTACCTGCGCCTGAGCGAGGACCGCTGGCGGCCCCTGGTGAACCATGCCGTGGGCGGACAGTACCCGCCGGGATCGACTTTCAAGATGGTGACGGCGGCCGCTGCCCTACAAGAGCGGGTGGTCACGCCACAGACACGGATCTATTGCACCGGATCGTTAACCGTCTCCGGCCGCACCTTCTACGACTGGACCGAGCGCGGGCACGGGAACGTGAACGCCCGACAGGCCCTGGCCACGTCCTGTGACATCTACTTCTGGAGCCTCGCCGGGGGCAACGCCTCCTACCCTGGCCTGCAAGGTCTCAAGATCGAGCGCCTGGCGGAGTACGCCCGTGCCTTCGGCTTCGGCGAGAAGACGGGGCTACGCCTGGGTGGGGAGGCGTCCGGGCTGATCCCCACGCGCGAGTTGAAGCGACAGCGGGGCGAGCAGTGGTATATCGGCGACGACTACAATGTGGGCATCGGCCAGGGGGACGTCCTGACCACGCCCCTCCAGCTGGCCAACATGACGGCGGCCATCGCCAACGGCGGGACGCTCTACCGCCCCCGAGTGGTAAAGGAAGTGCGGGACGCCGAGGATACGGTGACGCAGGCGTTCGGGGCTGAAGTGATCCGCAAGCTCCCGGTGGCGCCGGAGCACCTCGCCGCCATTCGGGCAGGGATGCGGGACGTGGTGGCGACGACGGAGGGGACGGCGTACTGGTCCTTGAAGCAGCCGGCCTTGACTATTGCCGGCAAGACCGGCTCGGCCGAGTACCCCGGCCAGCGCGACGCCCGAGGCAAGCTCCCCAGTCACGCCCTTTTCGTCGGCTATGCCCCCTACGAAGACCCCCAGATCGCCGTCGCCGTCGTCGTCTATGGGGGCGGTGAAGGGTCTGAGGTGGCTGCCCCGGCCGCCGCCGAGACGATGAAGGCCTATTTCGAGCTGTTGCGGCCCTGAGCGCCTATGTCCCTATGGAACAGTCCTTCATAGTTGCTCAAGGTTGCTCAAGCCGTCAGTACCTGCACCTCCCTGCCGCCGGCTGATTAGGGTAGGGCCACCCATGCAACGCAAGTCCTGGCGGAAGTTTGATCTGTGGCTGGTGCTCCTGGCCCTGGCCTTGGTGGTCTTCGGGCTCCTGGTGCTGCGCAGCGCGACGTTGCTCTCCGGCTCGGTGGTGAGCCGGCAGCTCTTGATCCAAGGGGTCTACGCCGCCGCCGGGGTGGGCTTGATGCTGGCGGTGGCGTTCGTGGACTACCGCGTCATCGGGGCGTTCGCCCCGCTGATCTACGTTGGGATGCTGGCCCTGCTGGCGCTGGTGCTGGTGGCCGGTACCAGCATCTACGGGGCCCAGCGGTGGATCGGCGTCGGCCCCGTCTCCTTCCAGCCCTCTGAGCTGGCCAAGCTGGCCACGGTGATCTGCCTGGCGCGCTACTGGGCCAGCCGGGGTGCCGGCGCCCGGGGGCTGCGCACGCTGCTCGGCTCGCTGGCCATTGTCGCCTTGCCGGTCATCCTGGTGTACCGCCAGCCCGACCTTGGGACCTCGCTCGTGCTCCTGGCCATCTGGCTGGGGATCGCCTTTGCCGCCGGGGCGCCCCTGAAGTGGCTGGGGCTAATCCTGGCTGTGCCGTTCATCGGCTTCCCCGTGGTCTGGGGCATGCTGCACGACTACATGCGGCGCCGCCTGACCACCTTCCTGGCCCCGGAAAAAGACCCCCTTGGCGAGGGCTATAACCTGATCCAGGCCAAGATCAGCGTTGGCTCCGGGGGCTGGTGGGGCCGGGGCCTGGGCAACGGGACGCAAACGCAGCTCAACTTCCTGCGCGTGCAGCACAGTGACTTCATCTTTGCCGTGCTGGGCGAGGAGCTAGGGTTCATGGGTGCCACCGCCCTGCTCGTCCTGTACGGCCTGCTGTTCACGCGCTGCCTGCGCGTCGCTGCCCGGTCGCGTGACAGCTTCGGCCAGCTCCTGGCCGTGGGCGTGACCAGCATGCTCCTGTTCCAGGCCTTCGTCAACGTGGGGATGAACGTCGGTCTGCTCCCCGTGACCGGCATCCCCCTGCCGTTTATCAGCGCCGGGGGCTCCTCCCTGGTGAGCATCTTCGTCAGCCTGGGTCTGCTGCAAAGCGTGCTGATCCACTCCCAGACGCGGCGCTACGATACTCAGCCAAACGTCCGCGTCCCAGCCACCCTGCGCCTGCGCCGGTCGCGCTTCCCGCTAGGCTGGGCGGAGGGGAGCCGGCCGGCCGGGCCCGGCTCCCTGGTTGACCGTCCCGCTCCAGTGGGAGCCGGGAGATGACCCCGCCCGGCGAGGCAGCCGGTCAGAGCGGCCCGTCGCTTGAGGTGCGGGTACGCGTCCCGGCGTCCTCGGCCAATCTCGGCCCCGGGTTCGACGCCCTCGGCCTGGCCCTCGACCTCAACGAGGAGATCTTGCTGCGCCGGCGCCTGCCCCACGAGGCCCCCGGCCCTCCCTCGGACGAATCCGCCGGCGCGCCCCCGGGAACACCTGCGGGCCCTCCTTCGAGCCCCACTCCCGGCACGCCTGGGCCAACGATCACCGTACGGGGGACGGGGGCGGGACACATCCCAGCGGACGAGAACCTGCTGGCCTACCAGGGCGTCCTGGCCGTGTACCGGCGCCTGCGGCGGGACGTCCCCCCCCTGGCCCTGGAGCTAGAGAATCGTATCCCCCGCTCCGGCGGGCTGGGGGGCAGCGCGGCCGCCGTGGTAGGGGGGGCCGTGGCCGCGAACGCCCTGGAAGGGTATCCCCTGGGGCCGGAAGCGCTCCTGGAGATTGCCACCGCTTTGGAGGGGCACCCGGACAACGCCGCCGCCGCCCTCTACGGGGGGCTGGTGATCAGCGTCCAGGGGCGAGATGGACTGATCGCCAAGCGCGTTGCGCCCCCGCCGGGGCTGGTGGCCGTGCTCTGCCTGCCTCACCAGGCTATCTCCACGAAGCAGGCCCGAGCCGGTGTCCTCCCGCGCCAGGTGCTCCTGGAAGACGCCGTCTTTAATCTCGGGCGCACGGCCCTCCTGGTGGCTGCCTTCTGTTCCCAGGAGTGGGCCCTCCTGCGGGAGGCCATGGATGACCGCCTGCACCAGCCCGCCCGCGGCCGTCTGTACCCCGCCCTGCACCCCACCGTGGAGGCAGCGCTCGCCGCCGGCGCCCACGGCGCCGCCCTGAGTGGCTCCGGCTCGTCCATTATCGCCCTGGCCACGGAGCGCGAAGCGGAGATCGCCGTGGCCATGCGCGCCGCCGCCGAGGCGCACGGTTTTCCCGGAGTCACAGCGGTCGTCCCCCTCGCCAGTGCCGGCGCCACGGTCGTCTGAAGGCAGCCGGGATTAGCCTCAGAGCAGCCCAGCTGACTGAAAGCGGCCCGGCTGGCGCCGGCCATATCGTCCATATCCGCTACGGCCCCAGGAGGGCGCCGCGAAGCTGGAGGTCTCGCAGGGCGGCATCGTCGTACTCCAGCAGCTCGCGGGCGATGGCCACGCCGTGCTCCCCGAAGCCCGGCGCCGGGCCGGGCAGGGAGTCGTCAAACCCGAGCGCCTTGATAGGGATGCCCGGCACCGGTACGGCGCCAACGCCCGGTTGTTCCAGGGGCAAGATCATCCGCCGGGCGCGCAGGTGCTCGTCGGCCAGGAGGTCGCTGATCCGGGCCACCCGCCCGCAGGGGATACCGGCCCCATCCAGGATGGCCAGCCAGGCGTCGGCCCCGCGCCGGGAGAGGAGGCGGCTCAGCTCGTCTGTCAGGGCGGCGACGTGCTCGACACGGGCCGTATTGGTGAGGAACAGGGGGTTCTCCGCCAGTTCGGGCGCCCCCAGGGCGTCGCACAAGCGGGCGAAAAGGAGATCGTTCCCCGCGGCCAGGGCGATGTCGCCGTCGGCCGTGGCAAAGGCGGCGAAGGGGGCGATGGTCGGGTGGCGGCTCCCCAGGGGCTGGGGGTCTTCCCCGCTGGCCCAGGAGCGAGCAATGGCGTTCTCAACCACCGAGACGACCGCATCTTGCATGGCGATGTCCAGGAAGGTGCCCCGGCCGGAGCGTTCCCGGCGAAAGAGGGCCGCCAGAATTCCGGCCACGGCGTAGAGGGCCGGCACCAGGTCACCCAGGGATGCCCCGACGCGTACGGGGGGCCCACCTTCCGGGCCGGTGAGGCTCATTAGACCGGAGACGGCCTGGATGATGACGTCGTACGCCCCGCGACCGGCCTTGGGCCCTGTATGCCCGAACCCGGAAACGGAGCAGTAGACGAGGCGCGGGTTGATCGGCGCCAGGTGGTCGTAGCCCAGGCCCAGCCGGGCCATGGCCCCTGGCCGGAAGTTCTCCAGCAGGACGTCGGCGCGGGCGCACAGGCGCTGGGCCAGCTCCAGGGCGCTCGGTTGTTTCAGGTCCAGGGCCATGCCCTGCTTGCCCCGGTTGACGCTGGTGAAGTAGAGCGAGTGGCCGTTGTGGAAAGGTCCGAAGCCACGGGCTTCGTCACCCGTGGGGGGCTCGATCTTGATCACCCGGGCGCCGAGATCGGCCAGCACCATACCGGCGAAAGGTCCGGCCAGGACGCGAGAGAAATCGGCGACCAGCAGACCGTCCAGGAGCCGGGACATCATCCGCCGCCGCGGAGGCGGCGCAGGATCTCTTCCTGCTGTTGCCGCGCGCGCTCGCTGGCGCTGGGCCTGCGCGCCGCCGGGGTGGCGGGGGTTGGTGGCTCCACCGGCGGTGGGGCGCCGGGGGCGGGGCTCTCCACGGGGACGCCCCCGTCTTCCGCAGCCATGCCCTTGAGCAGCCCGTGCAGCGAGGCGGTAGCCGTGCCGCTGGCGCGGTCGAGCTGGACGATGCGCACCGCTTGCATGGCCCCCCGCTCCAGGAGCTGGCGCACCAGGGGCATGGCCTTGGTGGGGATCTCGGAGAGGGGGACAAAGGCCGGCTCGCCGCTCTCCAGCTGGATATCCACCAGCGCCCCACCGCGCACCAGGCGGGTGATGACGCCCTCCACGACCATGCCCGGGCGCAATACGGCGAGGCGCCGGCGGGGGAGCCTGGCCGCCGGGTGATCCGGAGGTACGGAGGCCGGGGGATGACGTCGCTGGGCCATAATCTGGGGACGGAGATGGTACCAAGCGCCGGAGTCCCCGACGCTAGGGGACTTACCCTTGCTGCCGTCGCGGTGAGACGATGACCCGCTCGTAGATCTCCGTACCCCCGTGCTTGTGGAGGAGCTTTCGGTCGCGCCGGGCGCGCCCGGCGTCGGTCTCACAGGTGGTGAGCAAGACCTGCCCGCCGATAACGCCCTGGGCGTAGGCGTGGCCCAGGTCCACAGGGACACCAACGCCGGCCAGCGCCCCGAGGGCCCCGCCGAGGGCGGCACCCTCCAGGCCGGCAACGGCCGCTGCGTGGTTGGAGCGTCCCAGCACCCAGACACCGTCCGTCTCCTTGCCGGCGTCCGCGCCGGTGAGCGCCGCCGGAATGCGGAACGTCTTCACCCCCACCAGCCAGTTAGCCAGGTCTCCCAGGATGCGGCGGGTCAGCGGGGCGTTCTGCCCCTGGATCAGGCTCTGGTAGTTCGGTGGCGGACGGTGCGGGTCGATCACCACCATGAGAAATCCAACGGGGTCAAAGCCACGGCGCCGCGAAACGTTGAGCCGCTCCAGTGTCTGGGGGTCTTCTGGGTCACCCGGCAGCGGGACGGCCAGGCCCACGGTGTCACCCGCCGCGCCGGCGGCGCGCAGGGCGCGCATGATCTTGATCGGCCCCTGCACGTCCGGGAACAGTCCCCCCAGGACCGTGGCCAGTGGAGCGGTGGGGAAGGCCGCCGCCCGGGCGGCCGGCGGGACTTCTGTGGCGGTGGGCGGGGCGACCGCGGTCATGCCAGACCAGCTTCGACCGGCGTGGGGTTGGGGTTGCGGTGCCCTTGCATCCGCTTGAGATAGCGGGACTCCAGGAGCTGCGCCCGGCGGCCGGCGTGATCCTGGTAGATGGCCACCATGCCGAGCAAGGAGCTGGGCTCGATGTCGTAATAGCTGAGCAGGTCGGCCAGGTCGGCGGCGCGGGCCTCGTTGTCCATCGCCCCTTCCCGTTCCAGCTGCCAGAGGTATAGCTCGGCCACGTCTTGCGGACGGCGGCCGTGGGCCTCGAAAAAGGCGTCGATCATAGCCTGGAAATCGCGCAGGTTCTCGTAGTAGTAGCGCGCCGGCTGGGCGTTCGCTACCGTCGCCCGCCGCTCAGCCGTGCGCCGGCCGCCGATGGAGCGCCAGGCGCTGAGATTCAGAAATCCCATGGGAGTTGATTGTAGCGAACAGCGGGGGGATCGCCCCCGGCAAGCGCTCTCGCTTTCGGAATGACGCAGCGCCACCATGGGGCCGTTGCCTCCGGCAGATTGGACGGCGCAGGACAAGGCGGGCCTGCCCGGCAGGCCGCCCGCCCCGCCCTGTGGGGGCGCTCAGGGACGCTTGAGACTGATGGCTACGCCGTCGCGGACGGGAACCAGCGCCGTCTCCAGGTCAGGGTGCTGGAACAACCGGCGATTGTACTCCGCGATCCCGGCGGCCGTCCCCGTAGGGGCGTCTTCCGCCACCTGTCCCCCGCAGAGAACGTTGTCGCTCAGCAGGACGCCTCCCGCCTTGAGCAGGCGCACGCTGTGCTCCAGAAACTGCACCTGGTGCGGAACACCCCCGCTTTCCCCGGCGCCGGACCGCAGCAAGTCGTTGAACACCAGGTCGTAGGCCCCGGCGGCCAGCCCCGGCAAGATCTCCAGGGCATTGCCTCGGCGCAGCGTGATGCGCTCGCCGTGGGGGCTCTTCCGGAAGTTGGCGGCGGCGACCTCCGCCCGCTGGGCGTCGAGCTCCACCGTCTCGATGGTCGCCCCCGTCCCCTCGGTAGCGGCCGCCAGCCAGAGGGCAGAGTAGCCCGTGCAACAGCCCAGCTCCAGGATGCGCTGCGGGCGGTACAGCTGGGCCAGGAGGGAAAGGAACCGGCCCTCGGCCGGGCCCACGATGGGCAGGCGCTGCTCCCGAGCGTGCGCCTCCACCTCGGCCAGGAGGGGATCGCGCGGCGGGAGCAGGCTATCAATGTACCGCTCGATGTACGGCGCCGTAATCGGATCGGGCATAGGTTCTCCGTGCGCCGGACGCCATCGGATGCGTCCGGCCCTCACCTGTCCTGCTCAGTCTCTTGTCCCCGGCCGGTGCAAGGAGAGAACGTGTCCTTACCCGTGATGACTACTGGATGGTGACCTCGCGCCCGCTACGCGATGACTCCTCGCAGGCGTTGAGCACGGCCACGATATGCCGGGCGTGCTGCGGCGTCACCGGCTCCGGCCCATCCCCTTCAATGGCGGCGATGAAACGCTCCCATTCGGTGGTAATGGGATCGCTGCGCTCCAGGGATACCTGACGACCTTGAGCATGGCCTCAGTGCAGCCACCTCCACGATCCCCCGGACTGTTCGACGCCGGCCCCGGGGTGGTCACGGTAGCCGGTGTGGGCGATGCTGCAAGGGACTCCATTGGTCAACTGCAGAAAAGCCAGGGCGGCGTCGTCGGCCCGGATGTCGTTGTAGCGCGTCCCGACAAAGGCCTTGACCGTCCCCACGGGGCTGTTCAGGATGTAGGTCAGGCGATCGACCATATGCGCCCCGTTCATCAGCCACATCCCACCGCCCTTTTCGCGGTCGAGGAACCAGGCCGGGCGAGTGTGCAAGGCAAAGGCCTTGTACCAGGTGTCGGTGGCGAGCACCGGGCGCCCCACCTCACCGGAATCGATCAGCTGGCGGGCCTTGACGTTGGGGGCCATGAACTCTTCAGTGTGAGCGGTGAACAGCTTGACCCGCGCCCGGCGGGCGCTTCGATCATGCGGTCGCACTCTTCGACGCTGTCCGCCATCGGCTTCTCGATGATCACGTGCTTGCCGGCCTGCGCGCCTCGATGGCCACCGGGCAGTGGAGAAAGTGAGGCAGGGTAAGGGCGACGATGTGTACGTCATCCCGCGCCAGCAGGTCGTGGTAGTCTCGCACCACCTCGCAGCCCCACTTGGCGGCGAACTCTTGTCCACGGGCCTCGTCCACCTCGCTGGCCGCCACCAGCCGGGTGGTGGGGACATTCTGAGTCGCCCGGGCGTGCGCCCCGGAGATCCGCCCCGTGCCGATGATCGCCACGCCGTACGTCTGCGTCGCTACCGCCATCAAGTCCTGCCTCCTGACATCCCTCGCAGGCCGCCTTGTTCCTCGACCATGCCCCGGGCGATGTCGAGCGTACGGGCCGGGCATTGCGCACCTGATCGTCCACGGGATACCGCTCCGCTCCGACTCCATGATCTTCACGCCGTTACGGATCTCAGCGGCGAGCCCCGGACGCACGGTCTGCAGGAGCCGTTCGAGCAACGCCGGGTCCGCCGTGCCAAAGGCATAGGCCAGGTCCATGATGTGCACGCGGGCCCCAAGCTGACGCAGCACCTCGTCGTCTACCCTGGCCAGGTCTTCGAACTGCTCTAAGCGGCGGGCTGAATCGCGCGATCGCGTCACGGTACCATCTCCTGGGGAGGGTACCATGCCGGAGGCTGCGGGCCGCCCCAGGGGGCGCCGGCCTTCCCTCTCGTAGCGGGTCAAACCGCACACAAATGATGCTCGCAGCAGATCAGGTCAGCGCCAGTCAACTGCAACGTGACCCACTAGATGCTTCCACCGAGTTGTTGCGAGCAGATCCGGCTTCCCGATCTGGGTCGGACCTGCAGGTACCCCAAGGGGCCTGTTGCCAAAGTCGGGTATGGTGGTCAGGAGGAGCACGGTGCGGGGTACGCGGCGCCCCGTGCACGCGACGGGAACGGCGCTGGGCCGGGACGAGGCTCGAACCGGGGACAGGCCCGCTTGAGAAGGGGGAGGGGCCCAACGCCGCACCCCCCATGGCCGGGCTGGGGGCGCGCCGTTGGGCCAGCTTCTTGACGTCGTACGCGATGGCGGCGCCCAGCGCCTGGATCAGCACCTTGTCTCGCCCCCGACACTGCGCCCGCCGCAGCCCGTGACGGTCCTTCAGTTCGGCGTTGGCCGTCTCGACCCAGTACGCGCGGCGGCGCCGGCTGCGCTTGGCGGGTGGCGTGCGGAGATAGGCGACGACTCGGTCGCGCAGTCCCCCATCGTCCGGGCGCACGAGGGTGCGGGCGCCGCCGAGCGCAGCACTGCGCCTTGACCGGGCACGCCCCGCAGACCTTCGGCCGCCCGCGGTAGATCAGGCCACCGGCCGCCCCGGCAGTGCGCGAGGAGCCCTGGCGGGTGAGGAGCCGCCCGGTGGGACACCGATAGCGATTAGCGATCGGCGGCGAACTCGTACACGAAGCGGTCGGCAGAGTAGTCACCCCGGTCGCTCATGGTGCTGTGGGGCGGGATGCTCGCCCGGATGCCCTGCTGCTCCAGCGCCACGTAGTTGGCGTAGGTCCCGTACTTGGTATCCGCCACCACTTCGGCCACCGTACGCCCGGTCGTGCCTCGATGCTCCTTGAGCAGCCGGTCCAGCAGGTGCTCGTCGGCAACCTCGCCCGGAGTCACGTCCAGCGCGGTGATGAGACGCGCCCGCCCGCCGTCCACGCCGACGTGCGCCTTGTAATAGAAGGCGTAGGGGGACCTCGCGCTTGACCAGCCCCGCGTCGGGATCGGTGCGACTGGTCACCAAGGCGTTCACCGGCCCCTGGTCCCCGTTGGGCACGTCCTCCGGACCGGCCACGTGCAGCGACGGGCGCGCGCGCGCCCGCCGTGAGGCCACCGGCCGAGTCCGGCGCCGGCTGCTCCCCCTCGCCGGGAGGGGCCGCTGGCGGCGTGGGATCGGAGACGGGATTCTCCTGCCACACCGTCGCGACGTACCCGGCCGCGCTCGGCAGCCCGAGTGAGCAGCGCCCGCGCGCCGGCCGACCCAAGACTGGCATTGGCCTTGACCAGCGTGCTGTCCACGTAGAGGACGTCGCCCCGCACCAGGCCGGCCCGCTCGCACTGCCGCACCACCTCGGTGAAAGCCGCCTGGTACACGGGCAGGCCGAAGCGCGCCCGCGCCTTGGACAGCATCGAGTGGTCCGGCGGCGTCTCGTCGAGGTCGTACCCCAAGAACCAGCGGAAGGCCAGGTGCAGGCGCGCCTCCTCGGCCAGCCCGCCGCTCCGACGTGATGCCGTAGAGGTACCCGAGCAGCATCAGCTTGAACAGCACCACCGGATCGACCCCCGGCCGGCCGGTGTGGCTGTAGAACCGCGCCGTCAGCCGCCGCACAAAGCTGAGGTCGAGCGCGCCCGATGCGCCGCAGCAAGTGGTCGCTCGGGACCTGCGCTTCTAGCGAGAACTCGTAGAAGCGCTTCGGCGTGAATTCCTTACGGCCCAACATCGTGCCCCACCTCGAACAGGGAGCCACCATCCTACTCAGACCTCGGCCGGTCCGGCCAGAGTTTGGCAACAGGCCCCAAGGAAGCACTTAGCGCAAGACCCCCAGCCGCGCTGCCACGTGGATCACCGCCCCAGCGGCGACGGCAGCCGCTCCCAGGTGCTGGGTCTTGGCCCGGGCCAGCGCGTCCCCCTGTACGGCGTCGCGAATCACCTCGCGGTACCAGGGGAACAGGGCCCAGGGGAGCGCGGACACGGGAAAGTAGCCGATGGCCACCGCCTCGTGGCTTCGCCGCAGTTGTCCGCCCAGGGGAGAGCAGCGGTACACTGGGGAGCGGTGGGGGCGGAACCCGGTGCGGAGGTACCAGCCCACGAGCCGATCGAGGCTCACCTCCAGGCCGGTTTCCTCGCGCACCTCGCGCGTCAGGGCCGTTGCCGGGTCTTCCCCCGGGTCGATGTAGCCTCCAGGGAGCTCCCAGGCGCGGGGGCTGGTGCGCTTGACCAGCAGCACTTCCGGGACCAGGGGCGTCTGGCGGAAGATGACCGCCTGCGGGATCACCGGCCCGCCGTCCGTCTCGTACGCCGGTAGGTCCGGGAGCAACGTCTTGAGCAGCCGCATGAGGGGGCGGAACGCCGGCGGGCCTGTAGCGGCGGGTCTCTTCGCCGGGGACATCATGTGGCCGTCATCGATGTCCCCTGAAGGGGCCGTCCCCTCCACCGCGGCGCAGCACCCCGCACCCGGCGCTTCCTAAAGGCACATCTTGGCGATGAGCCCGCCGTCCACCAGGATTGTCTCGCCGGTGATATAGCCGGCCTCGGCGCTGGCCAGGAACACCGCCAGGGGCGCAACGTCCCGTGGAAAGCCGACACGACCCAGGGGGATGCGCTGACCCATCTGCTCCCGGTCGTAGCCGGGCATGGTCTTGAAGTACCGCTCCACCTCGATCGCGCCGGGGGCGATGGCGTTCACCGTGATCTGGTGCTCCGCCAGCTCAATGGCCAGGCCTTTGGTGAACATGTTGATGCCCCCTTTGGTCGCCTCATAGTGGGCGTGACCTTTCCCGGCCGAGAACCCATGTACGGAGCTGAGATTGATGATCCGCCCTCCCTGGCCCTGCCGAACCATATGCCGCGCGGCTTGCTGCGAGCAGAGGAACATCCCGTGCAGATTGATCCCGAACGTCTTGTGCCAGGTCTCTTCCTCCAGCTCCAGGAATGGCTTGGGCAAGGTCACGCCGGCGTTGTTCACCATGATGTCGATGCGCCCGAGCTCCTCCACCGTGGCGTCTACCAGCCCGCGGGCGAAAGGGGCCTGGGAGACGTCGGCATTGCGCAGCAGGACGCGCCGGCCCATCCCCTCTATCTGTCGCGCCGTCTCCTGTGCCCCACTCTCGCTGCCGAAGTAGCTCACGGCGACGTCGGCGCCGGCCTCGGCCAGGGCCAGGGCAATGCCGACGCCGATCCCGGTGCCGGCGCCGGTGACACAGGCCACCTTCCCGGCCAGCTTCTGTTCAGCCATCGTCCTCCCCTCCAGAGCTACCCCGGCCCGCTACGATCTTCCCACAGGCACGTCCCCAGGACAGTTGGAGTGTACCCTCAGGGCAGCAACGGGAGGGCGGAGCGTGAACGGAGATCGGCCGGCCGGGGCAGCGGGGGCGCTGCCGCAGAAGGTGGCGGTGATCGGCGCCGGGCTGATGGGTACGGGCATCGCCGTCGTCCTAGCCGGCGGCCTGCAGGAGGTGGCCCTGATGTCCCGCCACCAGGAGACACTTGATCGCTCGCGGCAGCGAGCGGAACGCTATCTCCAGGGCCTGCAGCGCCACGGGCTGCTCCAGGAGGATGCCGCCACCGTTCTGGGGCGGATGCGATTTACCACCTCTCTGGAGGACGCCGCCGCGGGGGCGGGGTTTGTGGAGGAATCGATCACCGAGGACGCCGCCGCCAAGCGAGCGGTGTACGTCCGGCTGGACGCCTTGGTCCCCCCGCCAGTGGTGCTGAGCAGCAACACCTCCGCCTTGCCGGTGGCGGAGTTCGCCCGTGGCGTGCGTCATCCGGAGCGGGTGCTGATCTCTCACTTCATCCAGCCGGCGCACGTCGTGCCCGTGCTGGAGGTGGTACGCGGCGCGGCCACCTCGCAGGACGCCGTCGACCGCACCGTGTCCCTGTGGCGGGCGCTGGGCCGGCTGCCCCTCTTGATGCAGCGGGACGAGCCGGGGTTTCTGATCAATCGCCTGCAGCACGCCCTGGTGCGCGAGGCCGTGCGCCTGCTGGCGGAAGGCCTGGCCACGGCGGAAGATATCGACGCCGCCGTACAGTACGGGCTGGCACCGCGCTTCATCACCGCCGGACCGCTCAAGCAACGAGACGTCAACGGCCTGGCGATGCACGTCCGGGTGGCCACCCGACTGTGGCCGGAGCTGGACACGCCTGACGGGGCCGCGGTGGCCCTGGCCTACTTGCAGGGGCTAGTGGACTCGGGCGCCCTGGGCCTGGAAAACGGCCGAGGCTTCTACCAGTGGGCGGGGTGCGACCCCGAGGACGTGCGCCAGCGACTTGACGATCAGCTCCTGGAGCTGACCCGGGCCGCCCTGAGCTTGCGGGGCTCCGTCTAGTCCACCTGGGCTGAAGTCTCTCGGTAAGTCTCCCAGCTTGGGATCTGCCGAAGGACTGCCGCGGAACTGGACTAGCCCCTGGCGTCGCGCGCTACTTGCCCATGGCCAGCCGGAACAGGACGTCCACGATAACGCCCCCGGCGCCCCCAAACAGCGCCACCAGGAGGATGCCGGCCACCCACAGCCCCAGGTAGCGGGGACGGGAAGGATCGCCCCCTCCCGTGCGAACGGGTACCGGCGGGCCTTCGGTTGTGCTCTCTGCCATTGCCTTGCCCAAAGCGTAGCGCTCGCATGGGGCCGGCGTCCATGGGGAGATCACCTACTCCGCCCGGTGCCGCCCCCCTTTCCGGTCGCAGCGTGGATGCCCCTACGGCGCGCCGGGCCGCCGGCGGAGCCGGTCACGTCGTCTCCCGCCTTCCGCCGGCTATCATAGGGCCTGCTTCCGGTCTCATGGCCTGGTCTACCGGCGGGCCCTCGGGCCTGGCTCGTGGCCCGCCTGCGAGACTACCCGACGGGGAGACTGCCAAAGGAGAGCTGGCGGATGAAACTCGGCCTCGTCACCTATCAGCTGGGCAAGGACTGGGATGTCCCCACGCTAGTCGAAAAGTTGACCGCCCTGAAGTTTGAGGGGGTGGAGCTGCGCACCGGGCACGCCCATGGGGTGGAGGACAGCCTGGGCAAGGAGGGACGTGCCGACGTGCGGCGCCGCTTCGCCGACTCCCCGGTGGAGCTGGTCGGGCTGGGCTCCACCTTTGAGTACCACGCCCTCGACCCGGAGGTGGTGCGCCAGAACGTGGAGGGGACGAAGCGCTACTGCGAGCTGGCGCGGGACGTCGGGGCCGGCGGGGTCAAGGTACGCCCCAACGGCCACCAGGAAGGGGCAGGTGTTCCCCGCGAGCGCACCCTAGAGCAGATCGGCCATGCCCTGCGTGAGTGCGGCCAGGCCGCTGCCGATAACGGGGTGGAGATCCGCCTGGAGATGCACGGCAGCGTGGCCGACGCGGTGGATATGCGCCAGGTGATCGACGTCGCCGCCCACCCCCAGGTCTGGCTCTGCTGGAACTCCAACACCCGCTTCGACGTAGACGAGAACGGCTCGGTCAAGGCCGACTTCGAACGCGTTGCGGACAAGATCGGGCTGGTGCACCTGCACGACCTGACGGACGAGGCCTATCCCTGGCGCGAGCTCCTGGGCCTGCTCAAAGGGGCCGACTACCAGGGCTTTTGCCTGGCCGAGTGCGCCCCGGCCTCCAGCGACCCCGAGCGCGTGCTGGCCTACTTCCGCACTCTCTACTACGCTTTTGGGGGCTAAAGGCTCTTTCAGGATCTCCGGCCCTATCACCGCCCGGGACGGACGCCGTCCCATGGCGCGAACGACTTCCCGAAAGCGCCCCAAGTCTGCGCCGGCATATTTGCGCGGTGCCACCCTCGATGCGATAGGGGTTCACGCCAGAAGAACCTACCGAGGCATTACCTAGGCTGCCTGGGGGCGTGCCTGGGGGTGTGCCTGGGGGTGTGACGCATTGCCCTACGGAGGGGGCCACCCGGAGGCCACACAGGGGCCACAGCACCGCAGCCGCCGGCGACGGGGCCGGCGTTCAGCCGCCTACCGCTGACCCGGCCAGCTCTTCAGCCCAGCGCACCAGCCGAGCCAGCTCGTCGAACCCTTTTTGCCAGAACGTAGCGTCACGCAGGTCGACGCCGAAGGGGGCCAGCAGACGCTCAGGGGTGTCGCTCCCGCCGCTTTCGAGCAGGGTGACGAACGTAGGCACAAACGTGCGCCCCTGCTCCTGATACATGCGGAACAGGGCCAGGACGAGCAGCTCCCCAAACACGTAGGCATAGCAATAGAAGCGGCTGTGGATGAAGTGGGGGATATAGCTCCACCCCCAGCGATAGCCATCGGTAACCTGCACCGCGTCGCCGTAGTACCGCTTGTTGGCCTCGATCCAGATGTCGCCGGCGCGCTCCGGCGTCAGGCGCGCCTCCTTCCGGGCGGCGAAAGCCCCCTGTTCGAAGCGCGTCAGGACGTTCTGTCGAAAGACGGTGGCAAAGGCGTCTTCGATCTTCCCACAGACCAGGCCCAGGCGGGCTCGGGAGTCCGGCTCTCGCTTCACCAGCCGGTCGAAGACCATCATCTCCCCAAAGACGCTGGCCGTCTCCGCCAGGGGGAGCGTGGAGTGGTAGTTGAACAGGGTCTGCTTGCGGGCCAGCATGCCGTGCAGGCCGTGGCCAAGCTCGTGGGCCACGGTCATGGCGTCCCGTGAGGTGCCGTGGTAGCTGCACAGCACCCAAGGGTGCAGCTCCGGCGACGGGGAAGAACAATAGGCGCCGCCGCGCTTCCCCTGGCGGGGCTCGGCGTCGATCCAGCGCCGGTCGAAAAAGGCCTCGGCGATCTCCCGGAAGCGCGGATCGATGGCCCCATAGCTCTCCAGCACGATCTCTCGCCCCTCGGCGAAGGGCACCTTGCTGCTCGTCTCCAGCACGGGGGCGTACTGGTCGTAGAGCACCAGCTGATCGAGCTTGAGCAGGCGGGTCTTGAGCCGGAAGTAGTCCTGGGCCAGGCCATAGTTGGCCTCCACTACCTGCATCATCGCCTCCACCGCCTCCGGCTCCACCTCGTTGCTCAGGTGCCGACCGGACATGGGGCTGGGGAAGTGGCGCAGGCGGTCGGTGGTCAAGTGATCCTGGATCAGCGTGTCGTAGATCGAGGTCAGCACCTGCCCCTGGCTCGCCAGGACGCTGTAGAGGGAGTCATGCGCCCGCCGGCGCAGCTCCCGGTCGGGCTCGTGGGCCAGAGCCAGGACCTGGGACAGATTGAGGTCGCGCGTCTGACCCTCCTGCTCCACGGGAAACGCGAGCGCCGAGGTAATCTCCGTGTGCAGGCGGGCCCAGGCGCTGTTACCGGTGACATCCTTTTCGTTGACGATCTTTTCTTCCGCCTCGGTCAGCCGGTGCGGCCGGAAGCGTCGCTCCTGGCGCAAGTAGTGGGTGTAGGGGGTCAGTCGGGGATCGGCGATCAGGCGCTCGGCGACCTCGTCCGGGAGCTCCAGCCACTCCAGGTCGAAGAACAGGGTCAGGTTACGGAGCTCCGTCAAGCGCTGCTCCACCTTTTGTTGCAGATCACGCGCCATGACGTCACGCGTGTCGCCGTCGTAGAGCAGGTGGGCGTAGGCCCCTACCCGGCCGACCCGCTCATGCAGGCTCTCGTACGCCTGCAGGCCGGCGAGGAGGAGCGTGGCGTCCGGCCCGCCGGGGACGGCGATCGCGCCGCGATAGCGGGCGGCAAAGGCCTCCGCGTCGGCCTTGACGGCATCCAGCGTCTGCCACAGCCGTGGGTCATCCGGCCCGCCAAAGAGATCAGAAAGATCCCACGTCACTCCCGTAGCTTGAGCCGGGGCCTCAATCATCGCCTCTCCCATCCCGTCATCCTGCCCTTTCCAGCGTGAGAATACCAATGCTACGCTGCGCCTCATCCCCCGGCGGCTACCCTCTCTTGCGGGAGCCAGGGGGATCACGCCCGGGGCCGACGTGGGTGCAGGGTGCCCCTTCCAGCATCGCTCAGCTGGAGGAGCTCCAGAGGGGGATAGGGCCAGACGTCGGGAGCGCGAAGCGACCGGGTCACACCGCACGATTGAGGTAAGAAGAGGCCCTCACTCCAGAGGAGCGGAGGGAGAGGGAGCGCTACGGCGCCACCCCTCCCACCACCCTTGAAGCCATCAAGCTCGCGGCCCGCACCGGGGCCATCTTCATGGACCCGGTAAACACCGGCAAGGCCCTTTCCGGACTCGTGGGCGAGATACGTGCCGGCGCCCTAGACAAGGAGGATGTCGCCGTCTTCGTCCACACCGGGGGCCTCCCCATCATCTTCGCCTACCACGTGCCCTTGAAGGAGTTGTAGTCCCGCCCTTCCCTTGAGCTCCGGGCGATTAAGGGACTTCCTCCGAATGGCTCGCCGCAGGACGTCCGACGGCGGCCTGGTCGTGCCTCCGGGACGGACGTGACCCGCCGCGGGCCATCACGGCCTTACCGCCCTCGCCGTTGTCCCCACTGAGCGGGGGCGTCGTCTCCACCTGCTCGCTTCTTCCTCCACGCGCGTGGCCCCGCCGCCGAGCGCATCAGCAGCAGGGCCACGCCGCTCAAGGCAGCCGGCTGCGCCACGACAAGGGAGCGGGGGGAGTTGCCGGTCGGTCGCGCGTGCAGGGAGGGCCCCGTAGTGGCCACAGAGGATCGACCTCCCAGGCCCTCGGCTGCCGTGAGACTGGGGCCGGACGACGCACGAGGACGAGGGGAGCGCGAGCGACGGTGGACGGACTTGCGGTGGCGCAGGCTCTGGCGGGGGCCATCCTCGGGAGCTTGCCGGTGCTGGCGCTGGAGGATGCCTTTCGCGTCGGGGTCAAGGGGGGGCTTGTCGGGGCCGCGGGGGTGACTCTCGTCCTCGTCGGCCGGGGCGCCGCCCCCGCGCTTGCCACCGTGGCGGGCGGGACCCGGCTGCTCCTGCTCTTCGTCCTGGCCGGGCTCGCCGGAGCGGTGGCGTCCAGGCCGCGCCGGGCGCGGTGCAGCCAGGCGTCGAGGCGGGCGATCGGCGCGCCGGGGGCGGCACCCGGGCGGGACCAGGTGCCCTGCGCCCGTCGTCGGCTAGTCTCGTGGGACGACCGGCAGCGCCTGCCGTAGCCCGTCACCATTGACGGAGGAACGCGGCCCCAGGAAAGGGTTCGGAGCCGTGAGTACCTGGACTTGGCCGAATCGGGGCTCTGAGCGGTCCGTGCCGGTGCCGGTCACGCGTGGTGACGCACCGGCGGGCGTTGACGGAGAAGCAATCTCCAGGCTGGACTGAGCCACTCGCACGGCCGGAGCTCGCCACTGAGGCGAGTCCTTCTACTCTCGCTGGTCGGGATCGTCATTGTCGCGATGGTCAGGTCCCGTACAGCACGACCACCACGTGCGTGGGTCGCTGGCGTGTCACATGAACGGCCGCGGCGGTGTCTCCTAGGTGGGGGTAGCGCCGCGAAGTCGGCGCGCGGGACGGTGGGCCCGAGGAGGCCGAGCGGCCGGGGAGGACGAGGATGGAGCGGTACGTAGGCAAGCTACTGCTGGCGACGGCGGTGGTGCACCTAGTAGTGGGGGGAGCGGCGGCCGCCGGACCATTGGCGGCCGTGGGGCGGGCGGGGGTCGTCAACGCCGTCGAGCCCCACCCCGGCCGGATGGCAGCGGTGTGGTTCATGCTTTTCGGCATCCTGCTGGGACTGTTGGGAAGGCTCACCGATTGGGCGCAGGCGGAGCGCGGCCGGTTGCCGGCCTCCCTGGGCTGGGGCCTCCTCGGGCTGGGCGCCCTGGGCGCGGCGCTGATGCCGGCGTCAGGCTTCTGGCTGGCGCTGCCCCAGGGCCTGCTGGCGCTGCGCGCCGCCCGCCTGCCGGAGGCCTGAGGGACACGCACCCGACGGGGCGGTCCGCCGCCTACGCCGGGCACCCACCCCACGCCAGTGGCATGAGGAGGACGTGATGCTCCCGATCTTCCGCGCGCCCGAGCTGCAGTCTCTGCTCACCGGCGCCGACCACGTCGACGTGAAAACCACCCAGGCCGGTGTGACCCTGCGCCAATTCGTCGCCGGCGCCATGGGGCGGCAACCCGGCTGGGTGCGGCTCCTGTTCCGTCTCCGCATGGTGCTCGCCCGCCTGTTGCGCCTGCGCGACCCCGAGATCCCGTCGGGTCCGCCCCTGCGGCCCGAGGAGATCCCATTCACCGTGGGGGGCAAGGTCGGCTTCTTCACCGTCGCCGCGGCGGGCGAAGGCCGCTGCATCGTGCTCCAGGCCGCGGATACGCACCTGACAGGTTACCTCGCAGTCATCGCCGAGCCCCTGTCGGCCGGAGGGAATCGGTTCCAGGTCACCACCATCGTGCGGTATCACCACTGGACGGGGCCGCTGTACTTCAACGTCATTCGCCCCTTCCACCACATCGTGGTCCAGAGTATGGTCAACGCCGGGGCGCGGGGGCCGCGGGGCTGAAGCCTCGGATCATGAGGAACCGAAGCGCATCTCTAGACTCGAGTTCCGCCATTTGGGGCGGCTGACGTGAGGGGGCACGGCCCCTGCTGGGTGTTGGGTTGAGACCCACCAACGCTCTGGAGGACGCCGTGCCCCCGCTCATCGTACCGGAGTCGTTCGCGCTCGTGCTGGCCGCGTGCGCGCCCTGCTTCACCGCGCCGACGTTCCGCGTGTTCTGCCACCTGGTGGCGGGCTGGCTGCACTGCCGGGGCGCCACACGGTGACGGGCGTGGCCCTCGCGCTGGGGCCGGCGTCCTCGGCTGGCGGCACATCAGCGCGTTCCATCGTTTCTTTAGCCGGGCGCGGTGGGCGCCGGACGCGCTGGGGAAAGTGGTGTTCACGCTGGCCCTACGCGTGCTGCCTGCCCACAGCCCGCTGGTGCTGCTGGTGGACGACAGCCTGGCGCGGAAGAGGGGAAGGCCATTGCGCTGGGCTCGATGCACCACGACCCTCTGCTGTCCACCGCACGCCGGCCGTTCAGTCGCTTCGGGCATGTGTGGGTGGTGCTGGCGTTGTGGCTGCCCCTGCCGTTTGGCGTGGTCGGCGGCCCACGGGGTGTCGCGGTGCCGCTCCTGTTTCGGCTGTTCGTCGGGAGCCAACGGGGCAGCCGCAAGGACGCCCCCTCTCGTACCATGTCGGGGAACCGGTACGCGCGGGCGCGGGACGCCTTTCCTGCGGACCCGGCGCAGCGCCCCACCAAGCCGGAGTTGGCGCGCGAGGCCATCGCGCTGGTTGCCGGCTGGGCGGCGGAGTTGGTCCCGGAGCGCACGGTGGATGTCGTGGGAGACACCGCCTACGTCAACCGCACCACGGTTGAGGCCCGGCCCGCCAACGTCGAGGTGCTGGGACCGATGCGCCTGGACGCGGCGCTGTATGCCCCCACCACCACCACGCCAGCCCGGGCAGAAAGGTCGCCCGCGCAAGCGGGGAGCGCCTTCCGGCGCCGGCCGTCCAGGCTCAGGCGCGACCAGACGAGACCTGGCACGCCCCTCCCCGTCACCCTCTACGGCCGCACCGTCCGGCGCTGGTCTTCGCTCGCGGCACCGCCCTGTGGTACAGCGTGCTGCGGGCGCCGGTGCGCTATGTCGTGGTGCGCGACCCCAGTGGTCGGCGCAAGGACGCCGCCTTCTGCTGCACCGACCTGACGGTCAGTGTCGCCTTCCTCCTGGAGACCTACGCTACCCGGTGGACCCTGGAAGTCACCTTCTTCCTCCTGAAGGGCCTGCTCGGCTTCGAGGGCGCAGAACCAGACGGTGCTGGCCGTGCGCGCACCGCGCCCTTGCCGGGCTCGTCTTCGCGCTCATCGTGCTGTGGTACGCCACCGAACTCCAGGCCGGTCGGGTGGCCACCTGGGTGGCCCGCCCCTGGTACCGCCGCGCAAGGGACGCCCGTCGTTTGCCGACGTGCTCGCCACACTCCGTCAGCAGGGCCTCGCCCACGCCACCATGGCCTCCCGACCGCTCCCTCGCGGAGTTGTGCGCCGCCGTGTTCGCCACGGCGCCACACCAATCCCCGCTGCACCAGCCACCCCCGCCGGCACGCGCTCAGATGCGCTCCGGCATAATGGTGGAACTCGAGTCCAGCGGCTCCGCAACGGCTGCACTTAGTATTGCAGTTCCCTTTGCACTGAGAGCCTGTCTGCAAATCACGGGTCATGAATGGGAGCGAGGCGTGGCGGAGCATCAGCCCGGTCATCGCCAGCAGGATGAAGGTGGCGGGCGTCCCCAGGGTGCCTCGTAATCGATGCGCAGGCGCGCTGGCGGACGAGCCAGCCCAGCGTGCGCTCCACGAGCCAGCGCTTGGGCACGACCTGGAATCCACGTCGGCCGGCGCCCGTGGGCGGCGACCACCCCCACCGTCCAGCCGTAGGCGGCGTGGAGGTCGGCGACCAAGGCCGCGCTCTCGTACCCGCCGTCCACCCAGACGCGCTGCAGCCGGGGGCAGCGTGGCGCGGCCTGGGCGCCGGCCGGCGGGCGCCCACCTTGTCCTGCTCGTTGGCCGGGGTGACCACCAGCCCCCAGGGCAGTCCCAGGGTGTCCACCAGGACGTGCGCTTGCGCCCGTTCACCCGCTTGCCCCCGTCGAAGCCCCGCGCCCCCTTTTCCGCCGTCTTGACCGACTGGCTGTCCATGATCCCGGCGCTGGGTGTCGGTTGGCGGCTTCCGCGCGATCCGCACCCGGCGCGCAGATCCGCGTGCACCCGCGCCCAGGTGCCGTCGTACTGCCACCGCCGGAACGTGGCGTACACCGTGCGCCAGTTCGGCAGCGTCCCGGGGCAGCGCTCGCCACTGGCACCCGGTATGCAGCACGTACCGGATACCGTCGAGGAGGGCCCGCCGGTCGACGGTGCGTGGGCGACCCCGACGGCGCGGCGGGGGCAGCAGCTTCCAGCAGGGCCCATTCGGCATCGGTGAGGTCACTCGGGTACGTCGGCGGTCGCATCGCCACAGGATGCCACAGATTTTGCAGACAGGCTCTTAGTACTACTTCGTTAGCAGGCAGGGTAGACTTGGGCATGGTACTGCAACCTGTGCAGGTCCCGCGGGCGGGACAGAGCCGCTGCCGGAACTGGAGTCGTACCTGCGGCCGTTTGCGTCGCTCTTCCGGCACCCGCAGAGCCGACCGACCTGGGAGAGCCTGGAGCGGTACGTGACGGGGCTGCTGACCGACTTGCCCCGCAAGAACTGCGACACCATCCCGCGGCGGTGGCCGGCACCTCGACCGAACGCTTGCAGCACCTGCTGACCGACGCGGATTGGGACCCCGCTGGCGCTGGACGAGGCGCGGGTGCGCCGGCTGGTGGCCCTGGGCCCGCCGGGGGGCTGCTGGTGCTGGACGACACCGGGCTGCCGAAGAAGGGCACTGGGTCGGTGGGGGTGGCCCCGCAGTACTGGGGCGCGTTGGGCAAGGTGGCCAACTGCCAGGTGGTGGTCAGCGCCGAGTACGTCGCGGACGTGCCGGAGACCAGCACCCCCTGCACTGGCCGGTCAGCGCCCGGCTGTTCCTGCCCGCGGAGTGGGTGGCGCCCGCGCCCGCCGGCGGGGCGGGCGCACGTCCCCGAGGCGGTGCACGGGCAGACCAAGCCCGAGCTCGGGGCTGACCCTGGTCGACCGGGCGCGGACCTGGGGCGTGCCCTTCGCCTTCGTCGTCGCCGACGCCGGCTACGGGCAGGCCCCCCGCTTCCTGGCCGGGCTGGAGACCCGCGGCCTGCCCTACGCCTGCGGGGTCAAGCGCACCTTCGGCCTGCGGTTGCCCGACGAGGTCGCGGCGGCCGCGCGGCGCCCCCGTCGCCGTACCGGGGCCGCGCCGGCCCCGGGTGCCCCGGCCGGCGCCCCTGTGGGACGCGGAGACCCTGCTGGCCGCCGTCCCCGACGAGGCGTGGGAGGCGGTCACCTGGCGGGAGGGGACGAAGGGCGCGCTGACCAAGGAGTTCGTCGCCGCGCGTCCACCGCGCCACCGGCAACCCGGACGTCGGGACGAACGGGCGCAGCGTCGCCCACGGGCGGGTCACCACCGGCCCGGCGGGCTGGCTGCTGGGCGAGCGCCCCCTGCCCGGCCAGGAGGGCGACCCCAAGTGGTACTTCTTGTGGCTGCCGGGGTGGCCCCTGGAGACGCCCCTGGCGCGCCTGGTCACCTTGGCCCACGGCCCGCTGGGTGGTCGAGCAGTTCTACGAGGACGCCAAGGGGGCGTGCGGGCTGGCCGACTACCAGGGCCGGCGCTGGGACGGCTGCACCGCCACCTGGCCCTGGTCCTGCTCACCTACAGCTTCCTGGCCACCCAGCGCCACTTCGCGCCCGGCCCACCCCCACCCGCCCGGCGCCCGCCGGCCCCCCTCCGCGCCGCCGCCGCCCGCCCGCGGGGCCCCGCCCCCCGCCCCGGCTGCCGACGTTTCCGGCCATGCACCGCCGCGTCCTCCTCTGGCTCTTCGAAGACCTCGTCCGCTGGATCAAGGCTACCGATCCCATCCTCCCGTTTCCCACGCCGTACTATCGCCGCTGCTAACGAAGTAGTATTAGCAGCAGGCGTGCACCCTCTGGTGGTGGGGCAACCCGAGGACGGCCCGTTACGCGATCCTGGACAAGTTCCAGATCACACTCCTTCTCGCGAGAAAGGAGCAACTACCCGCCGGCCGTCAGCCCCTCCAGGATGCGACCCTACTTGTCGAGTTGCGCAATGAACTTGTCCACGCGGAGCCCACTACGGTCATCACATCGCCGGAGCTAGCCGAAGCGAGCCCTCAGGAGTTTGAGAAGAAGCTCGCCAAGAAGTTTCCCCCAAGCGGGCTGTTCAAGCGGTCTGGTAATGCCTACTTCCCGGACAAGTCCCTCGGCCACGGCTGCGCCGAGTGGAACGTGAAGACGGCCCTGGCGTTTGCGGACGACTTCTTCGGGCGCATCGGCCTACCACGTCCACTGGAGGCATACAGAGGCCGCCTGGGGACACGATGAGGCAATCGTGCCTAAGGCGCGGGCTCCGACGCGCCCGGCCCTCGAATGACTTTAGCCTGGAGGTCGCCACTAGGCCGGATGCTCCCGCCCATCGCCCTCTTGTGCAGGAGGGCGCCGGTTGCCAGCCCCTTCTTGTCCCGGATGAACTCGACGTCGGTGCCGTGTGCCTCAAGCACCCGTGTAACCGCGTTGAGCATGGCTTGGGTACGCTCCGTGTCCCGCCTCCCGAGCCACCAGCCAATGAACAAGCTCACTACTGTGGAGATGAGCCCGATAGCGATTTCCATGATGTGAGCGCCTTCATGCACACCTATCGGGTCACGCAGCAGTTGAATGGCGATGATCTGATCTGGTGAGAGCACCATTCATATGTGCACTGACCCACTAGGACATCGCAGAGTGGCGCCCCCGGTCTCTCAAGAGGCCGGGGGCGCTTCTGCACCGGGGGCGTAGATACTAGTTGCTGAAGAGGTCGTACCCCTTGGCGCGGTAGAGCCCCGGCCTCACCTTGTCGGCGCTGCCGGCCGCCCTTAACGCTTCGAGAATGTCAAACGCATAGTGCCGGCCCTTGCTGATCAGCTTGGCTACGTCATTTGTAGTCAGACCGGCGGCCCCGGCTGCCTGAAGCGCCTCGCGCGTCAACATTAGCTTCGGGTTGTCGGGCCGGATGCGTACCCGTTGCCGGCGAACCGGCTCCCCGGCCTCCCGGAGCGCTTGGAGCACTTGTGCCGTCTCATGCTCCAGTACCCGGAGCCGATCCCAAAGAGCTTGGATGGTCATCGTGGATGGTTCTCTAGCATTGCGTCCTCGGACGCCCAGAGGCACGCTACCCGTTACCCCGCTGCCCGCTGCCCGTTGACCATGCTGGAGGGCTTCCCATCTCTCCACACGGTCCCGCTGGCTTGGGCTGTGTCCCAGCCGGCGGGGCCGCGCCTCTTCCCCCCGCCGGTCGGATGCGAACATCCGGTCTACCTCATCACATTCCCCCTTGCTGCTCCCTAAACGCCGCGGCCAGGGAGCAGTTTCAAGAGCGGTCACTCGACCGCGCGCACACCACGGCGGTGTACGGCAACTCAGCCCACACAGAAAGACGGCCGGCGGCCGGGCGATGTTGCGGGGACGCGGTAACTGGAACAGCCGACACGACCGCCCCCGGTTCCTGGAGAGGCCCTCGGCTACGCGCTCATCGCCCTCTTGTTCCTCAGTGCCCTCAGGAACCCCCTCGCCACGCTGTTCTTCGTACCGGCGGCACTCGGTTTCGTCGCGGTAATCACGACCTTCCGCGGCCTGCACCGGCGGGTGCTTGGCGTGTCCCGGGGTCGGCAGCGTGCTGTCATGGTGCTGGCAACGCTCGCACTGGGCGCGCCGTCTGGTTCGCACCCAGCGCGCTCCCAGACGAGCAGCGCTCCCGTTGGCGGGGCGCAGTTGCAGACAGCGGCTACGGCGGCGCCGACCGCCCCGCCGGCAGAGCTTACGACCGCTGTCCCGCCAACCGAGACGCCGCTGCCACCTACGCCCACGACACCGCCCGCACTTCGCGCAGAAGCGGGCCACGGCCGGCAGCTTCCACCCGCAATGGATGCAGTACACGTTTCCCTGGCTGGGCGGGGTCGTCGCCGCCCGGACCCAGTCTAGGCCGGGCGCTCGATGCCGTCTGTGACGGCCGCCACGGCCCGACCTGTGAACCCCAACCGAGGGCAACAATTGGGAGAGGGCAGAACATCTCTAGTACACACACCCGCAACCGCGGTTACGGCCCCCGGTGGTGGGGTAGGACGGGGAGTAGGGGGTGGGGTGCGCGACACACACGGTGGCACCGAGCCACCGGCGACAGCATCGCAGCCCACAGCAGACGGCAGGGGCCGCCACTCGCTCGGCCGGCGCCTCACCGGCCCCCGCTTCTAGGGGAGGGGCTTTCGCCTCGGCCCACTGGTGGGCCTTTGCCGTGGGGCGTTGCAGGACACAATAAGGAGGGGCCGGCCTACCTCTGTGCTCTCCCGGCCCTCGCTTATCGGTACTTTGTTAAGGACGGAGATAGAGGTGCAGAGAGTAGCCGTCGGCGAGGAGGTCGAGGAGCCTGCTGGAGTTCGGGGGCGGGGTGAACTTGGCCCAGGCGCGCCAGATGCGCCACAGACTGGTCCAGGGCACGAGCCAACTGCGCACTTGGCGGAGCGCGACCGGCCAGGAGGGCCAGACCCGGGGGCGGGGCGGCGGCCGCGCGTCCCCGGTGGGGGGCGGCCCCGCGCCGCCCGCGTCTTTTCCCCCCCGACCGCCGGGGTGGCGGGGGCTCCGGTGGCTCCCCGGGTGGCCGGTGGCCGTGCGGGCCAGGTTGCCTCAAGGGTAGTGAACCAGACCCGCCAACAGAAGGAGAAGGCGCAGCCAACGAGGGCCCAGTGGCGGCGGATGGCGCGGTCCGTGCGGACCTGGAAGTCGCCCCAGCCGAGCTCGCGCTTGACCTGCTTGTAGCCTTGCTCGACCCAGTTCCTGAGGCCGTACAGGCGCACGATGGCCGCCAGGTCGGCGGGGGCGAAGGGCGCCGCCGCGCCGGGCGCGCCGTCCGGGCGTGGCAGGTTCGTCGCCAGGTACCAGGTGGTCAGGTGGGGCAGGGTGGTCGGGTCGGTCGTGGCCACCACCAGCGCACCAGGCCCTCCGGCTGGTAGCCCGCGAACCGCGCTCGGTCGCCCACCACACCTCCCGGTGCCCGTCGCGATACCGGCGCACGACGCGCGCCCAGTCGCCCGAACGCTCCCCGGAGCGGGTCGGCCCCTCCCACCGCTGGCGCCGGGCGGCCTCCTCCGGCGTGGCGGCGGCGCCGCCCTCGCGCACCCACGCCCCCTTCGAGGGCTTGAGGCCGAGCACGTAGGGCACTCGGGCCTGGTGCAACGCCCTGGAACGCGTCGTTGTCGCCGTAGAAGCAGTCGGCCACCGCCCGCCCGGAAGGGCACGCCGGCCGCCCGCGCGGCGCCACCAACTCGACCGCGATGCGGGGCTTGGTGCGGAAGGCCGGGTCGTGCTTGCCTTTGGGCAGGCGTGGCGCCGGGGTGTACGGCTCGACGTGGAGCGGGTAGTACACCCGCTCGTCGGCCCATAGGCTGGTCACGGCCACGATGCCGTTGTCCACCTTGCCGAGGACCCCCAGGTACTGCCGGGCGACGTGGGCGGTCTTGGTGCCGTCCTTCCGGTCCCCCGTGTCGTCCACGACGAGCACCCCATCGGCGTGGGGCCGGGTGGCGGGGTCGGCCAGGAGCCCCGCCAGGCGCCGCGCGTTGAGCGCGCCGCGTCCCAGGTGGCCTCCGACAGGAAGTACTGCAATTGCTGGGCGGCTGGGTGCTGCGCCCCCACGACCGGCTCCGTCTCGGCGAGCGCCGTCAGGGTCTTGTTCCGGTCGCGGGGCAACAGCAGCCCCTGCAGGTACGCCCGGAAAGCCCGGCGCTGGGCCAGCGTCCCGAAGCCGTCGTCGAAGCGCTGGGCATAGGCTTCCAGCGCCCGGGCGCCTCCGGGCATGGATGACGCACGGTCATGGCCACCTCCTCACCCGCCTGTTCTTACCACAGCCCTCCCATCGTTAACAAACTACCGTTATGCTACTCCGGCGCCTAGTCCGGGATCGGGATTACAGCCATCGCCCTGGTAGTGGCGTCGCAATACCACAGCTCTCCCTGGTAGTAGGTCAGGCCGTGGGGATCGGGGCCCTCGGCCGGTCTCGGCTGTAGCTCCAGGACGCGCTGCGGCGCCCCGTCCAGGGTGTAGGCGGTGATGGTGCGCTGCGCCGTCTCGGCCACCCAGAGGTGCCGGCCCTCCCGGTGCAGGTCACGCCGGCGGCTGCCACTTACCTTGAGCTCTGTTATGCTGCGAGTATGGGGCAGATAACGAAAGGGGCCCCGGGGGCAGGCAGCGCGCACCCGCAAGGAGATGGGGCGCGGGCTACCGCTGCGGCCGTGCTGGAGGTGCTTTCTCAGCTCCCACTCTCCGAGCGGCTACACGTCGTGGCGACCGTAGTGCCTGAAGTCGTAGGGCAAGTCGTGAATCGGCCGGCGGACCAGGATATACAGGAGCTCTGGAGCGCCCTGGCCCCGCTCGAAGAACTGGTGCAGCGGATCCGCCGGCTGCATCGGCTGAAGACACTGCAAGGGATGTGGAGCGACCTGGAATTCAACGTCACCGAACAGGACATTGACGAGGCCCGCCACGAAGCCTGGGCCAACTTCCCACGCGCTGACGTTTGATGCCCGGCCTCGTCGTCGACACACATGCCCTGATCTGGTTCGTGCTAGGCTCTCCCCTTTTGTCAGCTGTCGGCGTTTCAGCGATACAGGCGTGCGTGTTGCAAGGCAGCTCCGTCGCGCTCTCCAGTATCAGCATTGTGGAGATCGTCTACCTGGTGGAGAAGGGTCGCGTGCCCAGGGAAGCCTTATCTCGCCTCATACTGCGTCTGGAAGAGGCTGCAAATGTGTTCGAGGTGGTGCCGTTGACGACTGCGGTGGCGCTGAACGTTCAGCACGTGAGTCGTGAACAAGTACCAGACCTACCGGACAGAGTCATCGCCGCTACGGCGCTGCATCTGGGAGTGCCACTACTCAGCCGTGATCGAAAGATTCGGCTGAGCGGCGTCCCGACCATCTGGTAGGCGCGCGCCGTCCTGGTGAGAGAATGCTGGACTGACACGAAGGAGGATAATGTCGGCATCGCGCAAATGAGTGTCGATAGCTATCCTCAATGCTTCTCCTGCGCCGAACATCCGATCGTGCCGTGCGTCAATGAGTCTCCCCCTCTTGAGGAGTGACATTGGCACGAACACTATCTGGGAATGGCTATCGAGCACATCGCCTTGGTAGCGGCGTCGCAATACCACAGCTCTCCCCGGTAGTAGGTCAGGCCGTGCGGATCGGGGCCCTCGGCCGGTCCCGGCTGTAGCTCCAGGACGCGCTGCAGCACCCCGTCCAGGGTGTAGGCGGTGATGGTGCGCTTGCCGGTCTCGGCCACCCAGAGGTGCCGGCCGTCCCAGGCCAGGCCGTGCGGGCGGCTCCCGGGAGCGGGGAACTCCTTGAGGATGCGCCCGTCCGCCGGGTCGAGCTGGTAGGTAGTGGCCGAGGGTGGCACGGTGACCCACAGCGTGCCGTCGATCCACTCCAGGCCGTGGGCCCCGCTGCGCTCGTTCGCCCCCGGCGTGGGGAGGCGACGTAGCTCGTGACCGTCCAGGGAGTATTGGAACAGCTCGATGGGGGGAAAGGTGGAGGCCACCCAGAGGTGCCGGCCGTCAAAGGTGATCCCGCTGGAGTGGTTCGTCGTCGTGGGGAACTCCCGGAGGACGCGCCCGTCGCTCCAGTCCAGGAGGTACACCTTCAGGTCCTCCTGGTCGATGACCCAGACGCCGTCGTTCGTGGCCTGGAGGCCGTTCGGCTGCGGACCGGGGGTGTACCACTTCACGGTTGCGCTGACCTTTTCGGCGCTGGCTACCATCGCTCTGGGATCCCTTCTTACGCTGGTGGTCTGATCATCGCTTTGTGGGTCGGCCGCCAGGGGCAAAGAGGCTGCAGAAGAGGGAGTTCTGGCCCTGGAATGGGGGACAGGATGGGGTATCACCCCCCGGCGGCGCAAGCCCGGGGGACTTACAATCCTGGGTTGAGGTGGAGGTGACGCCGCGGGGTGGCCGGCCCGGTGCCCGGTTGCGTCCGTGCGCGCCGGAGAGGGGAGCACCCATGATCTGCCGGGACGGGCGTCCATGAGCACTGTCGACTTTTCTGGGGAGACGGCGTACGTCCTGGGCGATGGGACCGGGTCGCGGGCCTGGATCGTCCCCGCAGTGGGGAGTAACTGCATTGCCTTTCAGACGCCGGTGGCGGGGCGGATGGTGCACGTCCTGTCGACGCCGGCGTCCGCCGAGGCGCTGCGGGCGCGCCCCACGTTCTGGGGCTTTCCTATCTTGTCGCCGTATCCCGGGCGGCATCAGACGCCGTTCCACTGGCTGGATAAGGAGTTCCACATCCTGTCGAATGATCGGCCGGGGGTGGCGCTGCATGGTATCGCCGCTGGGGCGCGGTGGGAGGTGCTGGAGGCGTCGGAGGGGCGCTTGACCTGCCGCTTTGACTCGGAGACGGTGCCGGGGCGTGGCCAGCGCTGGCCCTGGCCGTACCTCCTGACGGCGACGTACAGCCTGCAGGGTGGCGCCCTACGCCTGGACCTGGAGGTGGAGAACCGCGCGGACGTGGACATCCCGCAGCTCCTGGGGCTGCACCCCTACTTCCCGGTGCGCTTTACCCCCAGCCGGCCCTTGTCTGCAGACGCCCTCCCCACGGCGGCTGAGCTGGCCGGAGATGGGGGGGCGGGGTGGCGGAACAGCTGCCTGGTGTGGGTGGAGGCGGATCACCTGTGGGAGATGAAGGCCGGGCTGGGGACGGGGACGATCCGCCCGTTGGAAGGGGGCTGGGACCTGCGCACGCCCCAGGCGGTGGGGGAGGCTGGAGGAGCGCCTGGCGCCACCCCCGGGCCCGGGGCTGTTCGGCGGCGACGGCACGGGACAGGGGCCACGGCTCCCGGTGCTGCTGTACGGGAAGCGAGAGGCGCTGGAAGTCGCGTGGGACGGCCGGCGGTCGGCGGAGCCGGGAGGGGTCACCAGCGGGATCAGCGATCTGGCGTCCAGGGTGCAGGTGACCCTGGAGTCGAGCCTGGCCTTTGGCTCCCTGGCCTTGTTCTGCCCCCCGGGGCAGCCTTTCATCTCGCTAGAGCGCGCTCGGCCGTGTCGGACGCTTTGACGCTGATGCATGGCTCACGCGAGGTGCCCACTGGGGTCTGCCGGCTGGCTCCCGGGGGGCGCTGGAGGGCGTGGGTCAGGTTGTCGGCGGCGACCCTCGATGGAGGACTGCCCCCATCTGGCCGGGCGTGAGGCTCCTGCTCCAGATTTGGCGCTCCGGCTAGGGTAACGTTGCACGCTCGCTGGAGTCGGGCCAAGGGGGAGGGATAGCTTGTTCCTTTCGCTGGTCTTGGGGTGGTGAGTGCGGGACGATGAGCGCTCGCTCCAGCGGGCGCTCCAGCGGGGTGGCCTGGGGCGGCGCGCTGGAGTAAGCTCACCGGCATGAGCACGATTGACGCCTCGGCGCATCAGCAGATCCTGGAGCAGCTGAACCGTAGTTCGGTGGCCACTATTACCGGCTGGCTGAACGGCCGGGGTTACCGCAACGTCTTCCTGTCCGGCCTCACCTGCGTGCGCCCGGACCTGCGTCTCGCCGGCCGGGCGCGGACGCTACGGTTGGTGCCGCAGCGCCCGGACCTGGCCGAGCTGTTCCCCCATCGGGACGAGAACCCGCACCGCAAGTCGGTGGAGGCCATTGGGGAGGGGGAGGTGTTGGTGATCGACGCCCACGGGAACGACGAGGGGGGTATCCTGGGGGACATCATGAGCGCCCGCCTCAAGGCCCGGGGGGCCGCCGGGCTGGTCGTGGACGGGGCGCTGCGCGACGTGTGGCAGATCCGGGCGCTCGACCTTCCGGTCTACGTCAAGCACGTCAACGCCGCCGCCATTGCCCGGGCCCTGTCGGCAGTGGAGATGGACGGGATCGTCAGCTGCGCCGGCGTGGCCGTGCGTCCCGGGGACTATGTCATCGGCGATCCCGACGGCGTCGCCGTCGTCCCGGAGGTGGTGGCGGCGGAGGCGGCCGCCTACGGGGCGGAGCACGAGGCGCTGGAGGAGTTCCTGCGACTCAAGGTGAGCGCCGGGGCTACCCTGGCGGAAGCCTATCCGCCGAGCGATGCGGTGCGTGCCGAGTACCAGCGCCTCCATGGCCCCCACTAATCGCACCCAGGTCACGCATTCCGGTCCCGGCAAGGACGACGTCGAGCTCTACGCCCGCACGTACGCCACGCTCTTGCGCAGCAGCGGGGAGGTGAAGCTACGGGCCTTTGTCGCCGCCCACATCCAGGTGGGATCGAGCCTCCACCCAGGGGCGGGCAGTCCCCAGCCGGACACCGGGGCCTTCATCTACGCCATGCAGCGCTTGCCGCATGCGGTGGCCAACGTGCGCCGCGTCGTCCTGGGCCAGGAGGGGGAGCGCTTTCGGGCCCTGCTCGGTCCTGGCGTCTCACAGTGGGAGCGGGTCGAGGCCCCTGCCCGAAGGCGGCAGTGGCGCTGGGATGGCGCCGAGACGATGACGGTCCACGTGGCCAGCTCCTCGGACCTGGACGACGTCATTCCGTGCCTGGTGGCGTACCAGATAGAGTGGAACAAGCTCCATGCCCTGCTGGAGACGCCGTCCCGCCTGGCCGGGGGGATGGATCCCCTGGAGAGGACCGTCCCGGGCGGGGCGACGGTGGCCGCGCTGGGCGACCGCCTGGGGATCGCGCCCGACGACTGGCGACGTCTGCAGGGGATCTGGGGAGAGCGGTTCTGGGAGCGCCTGCTGCAGATCCAACAACAGGAAAAGGACATGTCGGTGCGCTTGCTGGGGGGCCACGATGTGGGCTACACCCGGCTGGTGCGCCGGTGGTGGGGACCGATCGGGGAGGCCCTGGAGGGGCGCGGACTGCTGGGGCGGCCCCTGTACTTCGTCTCATCCAATATGCATGGCCTGGTCAACCTCCTCTCCGGCTACGCCCGGCGCCGGGAGGCGATGCTGTGGGACTTTCTGGAGAACACCCGAGAGGGGGAGCAGCTGGGGGAGATCGAGGAGCTGCGGGCGACGCGGGGTAAGACGAACGCCGAGAACGTCCTTTACTACGCCGCCCGTCTGTGGCATCGCTACCACCCGCAGGCGGCGGTCAAAGAGGCCCGCCGGGCGGAGGAGGATGCTCGGGGGATCGTGCAGGTCAGCGCCGCCGCCGGCTACGAGGTGGGTGCCCAGCTGATAGAGCTGGCGCGCCTGCGCCCGGTAGACTGCGATCCCCGCCTTGGCGACCTGGCGGCCGTGGCCGCGCGCTCGGATGCCGTGATCCTGAACGTGGACTATCCGCTGGGCATGGCCTCCTACCACATCTTGCGTGAAGTGGCCGCCGAGGCCCCGTCCCTGCGCGGGGCCTACGCCATCGGCAAGGCGGCCACCCTCAACGGGGCCGTCGGCGACGTGCTGATGGCCGATGTGGTCTACGACGAGCACTCCGGGAACACCTACGCCTTCGACAACGCCTTTGCCTACCAGGACGTGGCCCCCTTTCTGGAGCGGGGATCGGCCCTGGACAACCAGAAGGCGGTGACCGTGCGGGGGACGTTTCTCCAGAACCGTGATTACCTGGAGTTCTTTTACCGCGAGCAGTACACCGTGGTGGAGATGGAGGCCGGGCCACTCCTCTCGGCCATCTACGAGGCGTCGCACCCGACGCGTTACCCGGCGGCCGAGCACGTCCACTTTCGAGACCTGCCCTTCGACTTCGGGCTGATCCACTACGCCTCGGACACGCCGTACACCCAGGCGCGCACCCTGGGGAGCCGGAGCCTCTCCTTCGAGGGAATCGACTCCACTTATGCCGCCACCGTGGCCGTGCTGCGGCGTATCCTCAGCCGAGAGGCGCGGCGCCTGGGCCTGGCCGCGCCTGTCGCGGCCTAGCCCAAGCCCAAGGTAGGGAGTGGCGCGCCGGCCCCGATAAACTCCTCCACCAGCTGGCGGGCGACCTCGTCCCGATGCTGCACCGGCGGGGACTTCATGAAATAGGCCGCCGGGCCCTCCAGGGTGCCCCCGAGGCCGCGGTCGAGGGCCAGCTTGCAGCAGCGCACGGCGTCAATGACGACGCCGGCGGAGTTGGGGGAGTCCCATACTTCCAGCTTCAGCTCAACGTTGAGCGGGACGTTGCCGAACGTTTGCCCTTCCAGGCGGATGTAGGCCCACTTGCGGTCGCTGAGCCACTCGACGTAGTCCGAGGGGCCGATGTGCACGTTCTCCGTCCCGAGATCGTAGTCCACCTGGCTGGTGACGGCGTCGGTCTTGGAGATCTTCTTGCTCTCCAGGCGGGAGCGCTCCAGCATGTTGTAGAAGTCCATGTTGCCCCCGACGTTGAGCTGGCTGGTACGCTCCAGCTTGACCCCGCGGTCACGGAACAGGCGGGCCAGGGCGCGGTGGACGATGGTCGCCCCCACCTGACTCTTGATGTCGTCACCCACAATGGGGAGACCGGCGGCGGCGAAGCGCTGGTTCCAGGTCCCCTCCCGGGCGATGAAGACAGGGATGCAGTTGACCACGCCGCAGCCGGCGGCCAGGGCCTGCTCCATGTACCAGCGGGTGGCCTGCTCGCTGCCCACCGGGAGGTAGTTGATCACCACGTCCGTCCCGGTATCCTGGAGCACTCGGGCCACGTCGCTGGGGCTCTGCGGTGACTCGTCGATGCGGGCGTGCCCGTAGTGTCCCAGGCCGTCGTGCGTCGGGCCGCGGTGCACCGGGACGCCCAGGTGGGGGACGTCGGCGAAGCGGATGGTGTTGTTCGGCGCGGCCCAGATAGCCTCGCTCAGGTCGGCGCCTACTTTGCGGGCGTCGACGTCGAAGGCGGCCGAGAGCTCGATGTCGCCTACGTGGTAGCCCCCCAGCACGGTGTGCATCAGGCCGGGGATGAGCTCATCCTCCGGGGCGTCACGGTAGAAGCCAATGCCCTGTACCAGGGAAGAGGCACAGTTGCCGACGCCAATAATGCCCACCCGCACTTTGCGCCCGCCCCGGCCCCCTGGGGCCGGCTGACCTACGGCTGCGGCGCCTTGCGCCGAGTCGTGAGCCCCATGTGAATCGTGCCGGCCGCTGACGCCGTTAACGCGATTGACGCCGTTGGCGCTGGGGGCATTGTTCCGGCTGGAGGGCGCCGTGCCGATCGGCGTCGCTGCGGTAGCGGGGCTATCGCTCATCTCTGTCTCCATCTCTGACCCGATTTCTGTCTCGGACTCTTCTCATGTATCTGTTCAGGGGAGTATTCTACACGAGTAGAATGGTGGCCGCCAGGCCATTGTGGGTGGATGGGGCGTGTTGGGGGGGCAGGGGACGGCGTCCGGGCGACGACTGACGCCCGTTGGTCTACACTGGCGAGATGCCGGCCACTCGAGATGACGTCGCCCGGGCCGCCGGTGTCTCGGCCGCTACCGTCTCATACGTCCTGAACGGCGGGCCCCGGAGGGTCTCGGAGGACAAGCGCCGGCGCGTCGTCCAGGCGGTAACGGAGCTGGGCTACCGCCCCAACGCCATCGCCCGCAGCCTGCGCGCCCGGCGCACGCGCATCCTGGGGCTGGTGCTGCCGGACAGCGCCAATCCTTACTTCGCCGCCCTTTCTCATGCCATCGAAGAGGCGGCCGCCGGGCATGGCTATCAGGTAGTAGTGGCGAATGCCGCCGAGCGCCCGGAGCGGGAGGCGGCGCACATCGAAGCCTTACTCCGCCTGCAGGTGGACGGGCTGTTCTGGATCCCCGCCGACCTGCACCGCTCGGTTCCCGACGACCGGTCCACGCCGGCCACGGCCATTCCCCTACCGGCGGTGCCGACGGTGCAGGTCGATCGGACGATTCTGGATCCCCCGATGGACGATCGGCCGCTCGGCCGAGAGGGGCCGGGTGGCGCCCCGGCCACAGGCTATGACGTGGTGGGGGCGGACAACGTCGCCGGTGGACGCCTGGCCACGGAGCACCTCCTCAGTTTGGGCCACCGCCGTCTGGCCTGCCTCGCCGGGCCGGCCGGCCACCTCCACGCCCAGGCCCGGTTGCAGGGCTTCCGCGAGGCCCTGGGCGTCGCTCGGCCAGGGACAGGATCCTCGGCGGACACCAGGGCCTACGTCGCCCACGGCGACTTCGACTACGCCTCCGGGGGGACGATCGGCGCCCGCTGGTGCTTCCTCCCGTCCGCCGAGCGGCCCACCGGGATCGTCTGTGGCAACGACGCCATGGCCATTGGGGCGCTCAGCGCCATCGCCCGTGCCGGGCTGCGCGTGCCCCAGGACATGGCCATCACCGGCTACGACGATTTGCCCCAGGCGCCGTACACCGTGCCCCCGCTGACCACGGTAGCCCAGCCCACGGCGGAGATCGCCGCCATTGCCGTCGAGCGCCTGTTGTCGCGTATCGAGCGTCCACACAGAGCCCCGGCACCGCTGCACATCGTCCTCCCGGTGCGCCTGGTCGTGCGCGGCTCCACCGCCCCCCCGCCGGCGACATGAGCCGGCCACCAGGCGAGAGAACCGTGCCGTCGACTGCCCTAGAGTTGCGCGATGCGCCGGTGACCGGGTAGCGTCTGAGGGCGGACGAATGAAGGAGAGGCGTCATGGCAAGCGGGGAAAGGAGCGTCGTGCAGTCCGGTGTGCCGGGCCTGAATGGACCCTCCGGCCCCCAGTCAGCCGCACCGGGCGCGCCGCGCGATGCCCGTCCGGCGATGGTGCTGGCGTCCCCGAAGGGAGAACAGGCGCAGGTCCCTGCGACTGTTGAAACTGCAGCAGCAACGGACGGCGCCGCCGCGACGCGCGCTGATCTGCTGGACGGGGGGGCATCCGTCGCAGGAGAGTCAAGCCCCCTTCGTCCATCCCCGGAGATCCTGGGCCCGCGCTACTTGAGCGCCCAGCTGAGCCGGTTGGAGTTTATCCGGCGGGTGCTGGAAGAGGTGCAGGACATCAGGCACCCGCTCCTGCAGCGGGTGTGGCTCCTGGGGATAACCCACCAGCGGGTGGACGAGTTCTTCGAGGTGGACGTCTCCGGGCTGCGCGAGCTGCGCGAAGGGGTACAGGCCGGAACAGCCGGGCTCCTGCCGGACGGCCGGACGGCGACGGAGGCCCTGGACGCGGTATTCGAGCGCCTGACGCCGATCGTGGCTGAGCAGGATGCTTGCTGGCAGGCCCTGCGGGACGAGCTGACCGCCAACGGGATCTTCCTGCTCACCAGGGACGAGCTGGACGAGCACCAGCGCGGGGCCGCCGCCAGGTATTTCCAGGAGAACATCTACCCCGTCCTGACCCCCCTGGCGATCGACCCGGCGCACAAGTTTCCGCACATCTCCCACCGCAGCCTCAACTTCGTCGTCGCCCTTGAGGACCCCGAGGGGGGGCAGCGATTCGGCCGCCTCCACGCCCGCCTCAAGGTCCCTGGGAATCTGCCGCGCCTGATCCCGCTCCCGCCGCCGGCCGGTACCCCACCGGTGGAGACCGGCGAGGGATCGCACACCCCGAGCTACTTTGTGTGGCTGGAGACGGTGATCGCCGCCCACCTCGAGCAGCTCTTCCCCGGCGTCCGCGTGGTGGGCAAGTACCTGTTCCGCATCACGCGAGACGCCGACCAGGAGATCCGGGAGCGAGAGGGGGAAAACCTCCTTCACGCGGTGCAGGAAAGCCTGCGCGAGCGGTTCTTCGGCTTCGTCGTCCGCTTCGAGTGCACCGGTGACATGCCGGAGGACCTGCGCATCCGCTTGCTCCGGGAGATGGACGCCGAGGGAGCCCACCAGGAGGTGGGGATCGCCCCGCTGGGGCGGCGTGACCTGATGGATCTCATGGCCCTCGACCGCCCTGATCTAAAGTACCCCCCCTTCATCCCTCGCGTCCCCCCCACCCTGGCCGAGGGAGGGGATATCTTTGCCGCTATTCGTCGCCAGGACGTGCTCCTGCACCACCCCTTCGACTCCTTTGCCCCGGTGGTGCGGTTCATCGAAGCCGCCGCCGCCGACCCGGACGTCCTGGCCATCAAGCAGACTCTCTACCGCGTGGGGAACAACTCCCCTATCGTGGAGGCCTTGAAGCGGGCACGGGAGAACGACAAGCAGGTGGCGGTGCTGCTGGAGCTCAAGGCCCGGGGCGACGAAGAAAACAACATCGAGTGGGCGCAGGAGCTGGAAGACGCCGGGGTGCACGTCGTCTACGGCATCGTGGGGTTGAAGACCCATTGCAAGGCGGCCCTCGTCGTACGGCGGGAAGGGGAAAGCATCCGGCGCTACGTGCACCTGGGTACGGGGAACTACAACGCCAGCACTGCCCGCGCCTATACGGACCTGTGCCTGCTGACCTGTCGCCCGGAGATCGGGGCCGACGTCACCGACCTGTTCAACCGCCTGACGGGCTATTCCCGCCAGCGCCGCTTCCGACGCCTCCTGGTCTCCCCCACGGGCTGGCGCCAGCGCCTGGTGGAGCTGATCGACCGGGAGATGTCGTGGGTCGCTCGGGGGGAGAAGGGTCACCTCATCTTCAAGTTGAACGGGCTGACCGATCCCCCAATCGTCGATCTCCTCTACCGGGCTTCTCAGGCGGGGGTACAGGTTGACCTCATCGTGCGTGAGATGTGCATCCTGCGTCCGCGTGTGCCGGGCTTGAGCGACAACATCCGTGTCATCAGCATTGTCGGCCGCTTCTTGGAGCATCACCGCATCTACGCGTTCCGCAACGGTGGCCAGGAAGAGGTGTACCTCGGCAGCGCCGACCTGATGCCGCGCAATCTCGACCGACGGGTGGAGACGGTCTTTCCGGTGGAGGACGAAAGTTGGCGGACGTACCTACGTGACGGGGTGTTAGGCCTGTACCTCCGGGAGACTGTGCGGGCCCATGAGCTGCAGCCGGACGGGAGCTACGTCCGTCGGCGCCCCCGACCGGACGCCTTGCCCGTGGACGCCCAGGAGGCCCTGCTGGCGGCCGCCCGCGCCGGCTAACGGCTGAGTCCTTGGTGCCCGGTGCGGCACCAGCAGCGAACGAAACCGGAACGCCGTACCGCGGATCTCCGCCGTAGTGGAAAGAGGCGCCCCAACGGTGCGTCAGGCGTTGAGCCACGGCCAGGCCTACCTGGCTGGGATGGAGCGTCAACGGCGAGGGGATACGCCGGCGCTTGATGCCGAGGTGCTGCTACGCCACCTTCTGGGGCTCAGCCGGGCGGCCCTGTTCACCTATCCTGACCGGCACTTGACCGTCCCGGAGTGGGAGCGGTACCGGGACTGGCTGTCCCGCCGAGGGGCGGCCGAGCCGGTGTCCCACATCACGGGACAACGTGAGTTCATGGGGCTGGTGTTCGCCGTCGACCGGCGCGTCCTTGTGCCCCGCCCGGAGACGGAAGCGCTGGTGGAGCGGGCGCTGGCCTTACTGAGCGGGCCCTCAGACGGAGCGTCCTCGGCGCACCCCCAGGCGCACCGTTCGGCAGGCACTGCGGCGGAGCCTTCGGCCGGCACATTGGATGGCGAAGCCGCCCCTGCCGGGCCAACGGCGGGGCCATCGGTGGTGGACGTCGGGACGGGCTGTGGGGCCATCGCCGTCAGCCTGGCCGCCCTGGCGACCGTGCCCCTACGCCTCTACGCTACCGACCGGTCGCGGCCGGCCCTGGAGGTGGCGCGGCAAAATGCCCGCCGGCTGCTCGGCCGGACGGCCGGTGCGCTCGGGGAGACCGTGAGCCGGGAGACCGTGAGCCGGGAGACCGTGAGTCCCAGGGCACCGGCGGCGGGCGGACGCAGACCCTCACTAGGCGCCGCCAAGCGGGCCATCCGCTTCGTCCAGTGCTCACTCGTCGACGCCCTGCGCGGCCCCTTCGACCTCGTCCTGGCGAACCTGCCCTATGTCCCCACCGGCGAGATTCCCGGCCTGCCGGCGACGGTGCGGCGCTACGAGCCCCTCACCGCCCTGGACGGAGGTGAGGATGGGCTCGACCTGTACCGTGCCCTGCTGGCGGACTTGCCGGGCAAGCTGCGCACGGGCGCCACCCTCTTGCTGGAGTGCGACCCGCGGCAGGTGCCGGCACTTCGGGGCCTGCTACGAGAGGCACTTCCCGACGCCCAGACGGAGGTGGTGCCAGACCTCGCCGGGCGCGGACGTGTCGTACAGGCAACCTGTATCGCGTAGTCGACGTGGCCGATCAGGGGCTGGCGCACCAGCTGGCTTAGCTGACGTTGCCCATCAAGCGCTCGCGCACCACCGGCTCGTGATCGATGGCGAGCAGGACGATAACGGTGTCCTCGGCGGCGAAGACGGTGCCGTCGGTAGGGCGAATAGTCTCCCCGCCACGCAGGATGAGGGGAACGGCCGTGCCGGGGGGGAGCTGCAGGTCCACCAGTTGCCGGCCCACGGCCGGGCTGATACCGGGGATGATGAACTCCATCAGCTCGATCCCGGCCTGGCGCAAGGTCATCAGGTGGACGGCGGGATGAGTGGAGAGCTCCTCCTCGATCATCGCCAGCATCATGCTGGTGGGGTTCACGGTGGCGTCCACCCCCAGGCGGCGCAAGAACTGCTCGTTGCGGGGGTGGTTCACCCGGGCGATGGTACGCGGCTTCTTCACCTTGTTACGCAGGGCGAGAAGCTCCGCCAGCTGACAGATGATCAGGTTGTCCTCGTCATCTCCCGTGGCGGCGATCACCACGTCCGCCCGCTCCACTCCCGCCTCCAGGAGCCAGCGCCCCTCGTCGGCGCGTTGAGGGATGACCACGCTCCCCAGCTCGTCCGAGATGCGCTGGGCGCGGGTGCGGTCCATCTCGATCAAGACGACCTCGTGGCCCTGGGCCAGAAGGAGCTTGGTGAGGTTGTAGCCGACGGCCCCACCTCCGGCGACGATGATGTACATCCGGATCTACCTTACGAGCATCTGGTCGATGGCGTTGGCGACGTCCCTCCGCTGGTGGGCGTCGCTCATCACCGCGTCGTACATGGCAGCCGCGCCAAGCACGCTGGGGCAGATGATGGCCAGCCCCAGCCCTCCGTACAGCTCCGCCCGCACGGGATCGTTACATCGGGCGACGACCCGCGGCACGCTGAAGCGAACCTTAGCGATCTGCGCCACCATCAGGTTGTGGTTGTCTCCGTGCATCGCGGCGGCCACGGCCTCCGCCGTCTCGATCCCGGCCTCCCGGAGGGTATCTTCGTCTATACCGTCTCCCAGGACGGTGCGCCCGCGGAAGTCCGCCGGGAGGTTGCGCTCGAAGCTTTCCGACGACACGTCCAGGATAACCACATCGTGGCCCTCCTGGCTGAGGCGCACGGCGATGGTGGAGCCGAAGCGGCCGGAGCCGATCACGAGAACATTCATCGCTCTTCTTGCTGCCTTCCCTTGTGCAGGGTACCGGCGACCCCCGGGGCTGCCCCTTGACCGTACCGCTAGAGGGTACCGCGGACCACCGCCGCCGGCTAGGTCGCGCCGGGCCGATGCCCTCTCAAGCGGTTTCTGCAGCGTGCCCGCCGGGACACCGAACGTTGCCTATCAGCCCCCGGCGAGGGCTATGGGGTGTCCGGGGGAGGTGGCTCACGAGCCACCCAGACGCGGCAGGGGGCGTTCTTGAGGACGTACGGCGTGGTCTGGCCCAGGTAGAACTCGCCGAAGCGCTTGCGGTAGGTCACCCCCATGATGATCAAGTCCACGCTCCGTTCGGTGGCCTCATCCACGATGGCCGGGCCGGTGGCGCGTGCCTGGAGCAGCTCCGAGGTGTGTTCGATGTTGTACTCTTCGGCCGCTCGCTCGGCGCGGTCCAATACCTCTTCGCCGCGACGCACCTCCTCCTCCAGCTCGACGTCCAGGGGGAGGGTGCGCTTGACGACGATGACGTAGACAATGACCAGCTGGGCGCCGGCACGCTTTGCCGTGACGGCGGCGAGGCGCACCATCTCCTCGTCCAGCTCGCTCCCGTTGACGGGGACGAGGATGCGCTGCAACGGGTTGGGGCGAACAATGCTCACTCGGGCCTCACCAGCGGCGGTTCTTTGTCAAGGGCAGCGGGCATTATAGCCGTCGTATAATTCAGGGCTTGAACCCCAACTTACGTAACCTGGAGGCGGACTAAGCAGATGGCAGACGACGACAAGAGCAACAAAGTCGTGGTCGCAGAGGACGACGCGGCGATCATCGAGCTGTTGTCGGAAGAGCTGCGCGGGCAAGGCTTCGAACCCCTCATCCTGCGCCGGGGCGGCACCGTCGTCAAGACGGTCAAGGATTTGAAGCCTGGGGCCGTCGTCCTTGACCTGGCCCTCCCGGACAAAGACGGGACACAGATTCTCAAGGAGCTCAAGGACGACTGGGACGCCAAGAAGGTCCCGGTGATCATCATCTCGGCGTACACCGGCCGCCTCGACCATACGGCGCGGAGCAATGCCGAGGCGGTGTTCCCCAAGCCCTTCGACATCGACCAGCTGATGGCCAGCGTGCGCGCCGCCGTCAACCGGCCCAAGGACTAGTCCAGGCGCTCATGGCTGCGAACGCGCCGTCGCTCATGGTGAGCACCACCGGACGCGAGCGTGTGCGCGTCCTCATCGCCGACGAGCAGCCCCTGTTCCGGCTCGGGCTACGTCTCACCCTGGAGGACACCGACGACCTGGCAGTCACGGGTGAGGCCAGCACTGGACGGGAGGCCCTCCTGCAGCTAGACGCGGCCGCTCCGGAGGTCTGCGTCCTGGACGCCGCCCTGCCCGTGGGGAGCGCCGCCCTGGGTCTCGGTGATGCGAGCCTCCCCGGAGGCATAGAGCTGGCTCGCCTGGTAAAGCACCGCATCCCCGATACGGCCATCGTAATCGTGGCTGGAGCGGAGGAAGAAGAGCAGCTCTTCCAGGCTATCAAGATCGGGGCGGCCGCCTACTGCCCGCGAGACGTAGCACCAGACGCTCTGGTGCAGGTGATTCGCGACGTGCACCAGGGGGCCTTCCTGGTCAGCGACAGCATGCTGGCCCGGCCCGAGGTGACCGAGCGTGTCCTACGCCAGTTCCGCGAGCTCTCGGCGACTCACGTGGGAGAGGAGCCCCTATTCGTCCCCCTGTCGGCGCGGGAGGTGGAGATCCTTGACCTTGTGGCCCACGGGCACAGCAACAAGGCCATCGCCGGCGAGCTGGGAATCAGCGACCAGACGGTCAAGAATCACGTTACGTCTATCCTGCGCAAGCTGGCCGTGAACGACCGAACGCAGGCCGTGATCTACGCCCTACGCAACAACTGGATCAAGCTGTAGCTGCGGCCCCCCTGGCTTTCCTGGGGTGCGCCCTGGCTTTCCTGGGGTGCGCCCCGGGCGCAACCGCGCCGGGGGGCGAGACGGCCGGCTCACGCCTCCCATCACGCGTCCCATCGACGGAGCAGGGCATTGAAGCGGTGGATCAGCTCGGAGAGGGCCGTGCCCGTGATGGCCCCGATGAGGACGTCGCCTGGATAGTGAGCCCCGACGTATACCCGGCTGAAGCCCACCGCCCCGGCCAGGGCAAAGAACGCCCCGGCCTGCCGGGGCCAGCGCTTGCTCAAGATCCAGGCGCAGGCGAACGAGGATGCCGTGTGGCCACTGGGGAATGACCAGCTCCCCGGCTTCTTGCCCACCACCATGGCCCGGACGATGTCAATGAACGGCCGCCGGCGCCGGAAGTAGGCCTTGATGGGGTGCTCCACGATCCACGTCGCCCCCATCATGCTGGGGAGCAGAGCGGACAGGGCCCCCCGCGTGCGCCGCACTCCCAGCAGCCTGGCCAGGACGAGCCCCCCGGCCCAGATCCAACCCCCCGTGGCCCAGAAGGTGATCTGCTGGGCCACGAGGTCCGACCACGGGGCGTGCGGGAACGTGTTGACGGCCAGATACAGTCGGGCGTCCAGCGCTTGCAGCGGCCCCATGCGCCGCAGGACGGCGTCCTTGAGCAACGACCGGCCCCGCTCCACCTCGGGGGGGCGGGTCTGGGCCGGGGCCGCGAGCACCTCTTTGGCGGCATCGACGGCGGGGGGCGGCTCCGGGACCGGGGCGACGGCGGCCCCGGCCGCCTGCAGGAGCACAGCCGCGGCCTCATCTACGGGCCGGCCGTCGCCCTTCACCGGCGGGGGTGGGGTGTTGTCCGGCGCCTGAGCCGCGCGCTCCTCCTCCTCGTACTGCGTCTTGCCGGCGGCGAGCTCCTCCAGCCGTTGGGCCACGGCCTCGGCCGTTCCCGGGGAATCTACCTGCGCCAGCTCTTTGCTCAAGAGATGGCGCATCCGCTCGCGCCTCTCCTCAGGCGAGGCGGCGTCATTGGGCAAGGCTGGGTCGTCGGGTAGTCCGGTCATTAGGGTGAGTGTCCCTCCAGCTTATACGTCCGGCTCCACCGTGACCTTGATCCCGATGGTACGAATGACGGCGGCCACGGCCTCGGCGCGCTCCAGGGGTCCGACGTAGGGCACAGCCGCCCCGGTGGTGTGGATCTCGCCGGCCAGGGCGGCGGCGCGCTCGTAGCTCATCCCCGGCACGGCCTTGATCAGGATGGCGATGACCTCGTCAAAGGTGTTGTAGTCGTTGTTATGCACCACCACCTTGTGGGGCGGGAGACGGCGCAGCAGCACGTCCGGGTCAAAGCCTCGCTCCGGCGCCTGCACCGGTCCCGCCGGGCCGGACGGCGCCGGCGGGAGCGACGCCGGGGCGCCCCCTGGCCCGGGGCGGGGGACGACCACCCGATGAGAAGGACTGGCTGAACGGTCCGCCACCATAGCCACGAGCTGCATGGCCCAAATACTAGCGGCTCCCGGCGGGTTAGGTCACCGTGCGATCCGTCCCCTCCCCTGCGCCGTCACCCGCGGGTGACGGCGCCGCCGGCCGATCTAGCGCTCGGGGCATCGCTTTCTCAGGGTAATCGCGTCTTTGGTCGAGGGGCGGCAGGTCTTGCCATCCATGCACCGGCACGCACCGGCATGCACCGGCTGAGAACGATGCCCGACGTGCTATGGTGACGCCTGGGTGCGGTCGATGGCACCTCCACCAGACCAACGGAAGACGACACATGCCGAGTGTCTCCCCAGTCCCACAATCCCCCTGTGTCCTGATCATCATGGATGGCTGGGGCCTGGCCCCGCCCGGGCCGGGGAACGCCATCACCTCGGCCCGCACGCCGAATCTCGATCGCTATTGGGCGCTGGGACGACACAGCGTCCTGGAGGCTTCCGGCCTAGCGGTGGGGTTGCCGGAAGGGCAGATCGGGAACTCGGAGGTTGGACACCTCAACCTGGGGGCCGGCTTCCGCGTGCTCCAGGAGCTCCCGCGCATCGACCACGAGATTGAGACAGAGGCCTTTTTCCAGAACCCTGCCCTGGTCTCGGCCGTGGATCGGGCGCGGGACCGGGGCCGTACGCTCCATCTCCTCGGTCTCTTCAGTAACGGTGGGGTGCACAGCCACGCCCGGCACCTCTACGCCTTGCTGCAGCTGGCGGCGCGGCGGGCGCTGCGCCGTGTCTCGGTGCACGCCTTTCTGGACGGGCGAGACACCCCCCCGCAGCAGGCCCTGGCCGACCTCCCGGAGCTGCAGGGGGAGCTGGCGAAGACCGGCGTCGGCCGCATCGCCACCGTGACTGGGCGCTACTACGCCATGGACCGGGACAACCGCTGGGATCGCACCGCCCGTGCCTACTACGCCCTCACCCGGGGCCAGGGCGAGCACGCCCCCAGCGCCGAAGCGGCCGTTCAGCAAGCTTACGCGTCGGGGACGACCGACGAGTTCGTTCCCCCTACCGTCGTGGACCTCCCCACCTCACTTCCGGGGGGTGCCCCCCCCAGTCCCACTATCCAGGATGGCGACAGCGTGCTGTGGTTCAACTTCCGGGCCGACCGCGCCCGCCAGCTTACCTACGCCTTGCTCCTGCCGGACTTTGCTGGCTTTGACCGGGAGCGCCGGCCGGAAGACCTCTTCTACGTTACCTTGACCCAGTACGAGGCCGATCTCCCTGTCAGCGCCGTCGCCTACCCGCCCCAGAACGTGGAGTGGCCGCTGGCTCGTGTCGTCTCTGAGGCCGGCCTACAACAGTGCCACCTGGCGGAGACGGAGAAGTACGCCCACGTCACCTACTTCTTCAATGGCGGGCGGGAGGAACCCTATCCCGGCGAGCAGCGGGTCATGATCCCCTCACCCAAGGTTGCGACCTACGATCTCCAACCGGAGATGAGCGCCCTTGCCGTGGCCGGCGCCGCCGCAGCGCGCCTGGCGGGTGGACGGGACGGCTTTGTGGTGCTGAACCTCGCCAATGGGGACATGGTAGGGCACACCGGGATCATGGAGGCCGCCATTCGCGCCGCCGAGGTGGTAGACACGGCCGTCGGCCGGGTGGTCGAGGCCGCCCTGGAAGCCGGGGGGTACGCCGCCGTGACGTCCGACCACGGCAACGCCGAGGAGATGATCGACACAGACACCGGCGGCCCCATGACTGCCCATACGACGAACCCGGTGCCGTTTCTCCTGGTGGGTACACCGGCCGGGACGTGCCTCAAGCCCCGGGGCGTCCTGGCGGACGTCGCCCCGACGCTGCTCCGCCTGATGGCCCTCCCTATTCCCTCCAGCATGGCCGGGCACGGCCTGCTCAGCGAAGACCGTCTGAGAGGAAAGTCATGAAGATCACGGATATCAAGACCTTTCTCGTCGATGCCTCGCCCCCCGGAGGCTGGGGTGGTGGGGGGCGCAACTGGCTCTTCGTCAAGGTCGAGACGGACGAAGGGATCTCCGGCTTAGGGGAGGCCAGTGGCTGGCCCCGGGTGATCCAGACGGCCATCGAGGACTTGCAGACGATCTTGATCGGGCAGGACCCTACCAGGATCGAGCTCCTGTGGCAGAAGATGTTCCTGGGGATGATGGGCCACGGCATGACCGGCGTGGTCGGCGCCGGGGCGATCACCGGCATCGAGATGGCCCTGTGGGATATCCTGGGCAAGAAGCTGGGCGTCCCGGTGGTCGATCTCCTCGGCGGTCGCTGTCGCGACCGGGTGCGAGTGTACGCCCATGCCAGCCAGCCGGAGCCGGCCCTCAATCTCGTGGAGCAGGGCTATACGGCCCTCAAGTGTGGTGGCTTGCAGCACCCGGTGAAGACGGTACGCCGGCTCCGTGACGCCTTGCCGGACGACGTGGACGTGTGCATCGACGTCCACGGACCGCCCTGGCTCACCGTCCCCGACGCCATCCGCGTGGGCCAGGAGCTGGAGGAGTATGACCTGCTCTTCTTTGAAGACCCTGTGCCACCGGAGAACATGGACGCCCTGGCCAAAGTCAGCGGAAGCCTCTCCCTGCCGGTGGCCGCCGGCGAGCGCTCCAGCACCATCTACGGCTGTCGAGAGCTGATCGAGCGGGAGATCGTAGACGTCCTACAACCGGACATGGGGCGCGTTGGCGGGATCTCTCAAATGAAGAAGATCGCCGCCCAGGCAGAGGCGCACTACATCATGATGGCCCCGCACGACGGCTCGAACGGTCCCCTGTGCGAGGCCGCCGCCGTGCACGTCATGGCCGCCGTGCCCAACTTCCTTATCCTGGAGCACCGCGCCAACGACGTGCCCTGGCGCTACGAGGTGGTCACCGAGCTACCGGTGGTGGACGGTCACATCGAGGTGCCTCGCCGCCCAGGGCTGGGGGTCGAGCTCAACGAGGAGGTGGCCCGAGCCCACCCGGGGGTGCCCAATGTGGCCGCCGTGACCCCGGCCAACCTCGAGCGGACGTACGTGGAGCCCCGTGCCCGGCGCCGGCGCTTGTTCGAGCGCTGATACCGCGCGGCGGGTGTGCGTCCAGAGATCAAGCAGCTCCGGCGCGGTCGGGATCTTCCTGCCAAATACGGTAGGAGTAGACGGTCAGCCACACGGCACCGGCCACGGTGCCGGCGACGGTGGCTACCATGAGCAATGATGACCCCAGCCAGCCGGCCACGATCATCATCAACCCGGCGCCGGCCATCAGCCGGCCGGCAAGACGATTCGTCCGCTCCCAGGAGACCTGGCTGGACAGCGTCCAGGGGGTGCGCACGCCGACGAACCAATTGGGGCGCAAGCGTCCCATCTGGCTGCCGATGACCAGAAAGAGGGCCCCAATGGAGAGGGGCACGACGCGGTTCATCTCCACTTCGTAGCCGCGGATGGCCAGGTGCACCAGACCGTACATCGCCGTCATCACGGCCAGGATGGCGAAGCGGAGCACGGTGTAGCTCCCGGCGAAGAGGGGATAGGCTTCTCGCCGCGGATCGATCCGGGGCACGATCAGCAACGCCAGATAGAGCCCCAGGGCGACGAGCGGGAGGAGGAACAAACCCTCCAGGCGGTTGCCGAAACCGTCCACCTTACCGTCCATGCCCCAGTGGGTGGGGATCTGCTCCGGCGCAACGGGCCACGTCACAGCCGCCAGCAAGAACTGCGCTCCCAGCAGGAGCCACAAGGGCCACTCCGTACGCCATGACACGCGCATCGGTCTCCCCTCCCGTCTGACCATCCTAGCACGGCCAACGTCCACCGGCCGGCCGCCCAGGGGCGGTAGCCCGGTCATGGCTAGTACCCGACCACGGTGACGCTGCAGGCCAGGTCCCAGCTTGGCGGGACGAGCGAAATCGCGTTGGCGAGGCCCCGTGCGGCCAGGCCACAAGCGAGGGGCTACCTCTCCACGGAGTCCCGGCGAGACAGGAGAGGTCAAACGGCTAGGTGATCTTCGCCGCTGTCCTCAGCACGGCCACGATGGGAAATGCGGTACAGTACCGGGAGCGACGCCGGCAAGCACGCCGGCGCGGTTGCCGGTAGCGGAAAGGTTGTAGCGATGATTCAGATAGGAAAGATCGTCCTGCTCCTGTGGGCCATTGGGCTCGGCTACGTCGGCTTGCTGCTCGTCATGGGGCAGGGCGCCGTGGCCATGACGGCGATCGAAGCCGGCCGGCTGAGCGAAGCGATCATGCAGGGTATCTTCATCACCATCGTGTTCGTCTGCACGGCCATCGCCGTCGGTCTGTTCCTGTTCGTCGGCGTGCTGCGCGAGTGACGCACAGTCACCACAGGACCTACCGCGCCAGGAACTCCCTCGGATCTTGCGTCTGCCCGCCGACGCGCACTTCAAAATGGAGGTGCGGCCCGGTGGTCAGGCCGGTGAGGCCGATGTAGCCGATAATCTGCCCCCGCTTCACCGCTTCGCCCTCCCGCACAGGGGGTGAGATGGCCTCATCGTCCAGGTGGGCGTAGAGCGTGGCCACCGTGCGGTCGTGGGCTACGACCACCAGCATACCGTACGACAGGGAGCGATCAGCCGGCTCGGCCAGGCCGCAGACCAGCACGATCCCATCGGCCGCTGCCAGGACAGGGGCGTAAAGGCGCTGGGCCAGATCGATCCCCGTATGGGCGGGCTGGGCGAAGGTAGGCTCACCGTACTCCGTTGTGACCACGGCATGACCCACCGGCCACAGGAGGGGAGGCGTCCCCAGGAGAGCGCCCGTGGTGAGCGGGCCTAGGCCGGCGGGCGCTGCGGTGGGCACCGGCCGGCCGGCCGGTGCTATAGCCGGCCGGGCCGTCGGCACGGGCGTGGGGCGTTGTCGCTCCAGGGCCTCCAGCTCCCGCTGGTACTGGCGCTGCAGGGACACGATGCGGCCCCCCAGGGCGCTGGACTGCTGTGCCGCCAGGATCGTCTCGGCCTGTGACTGCTGTTCCTGGGCCTGGCGCACGGCCTCACGCTGCTCTGCGTGGCGCAGGGTGAGGACTTGATGCTGCGCGTCGATCTCGTCTCGCAGAGCGGTGGCCTCGTGCTGCTTTTCGCGCAGTCGGGCGGCCATATCCAACATGGCATCACGCTCGGAGCGGAGCTGCCCGAGGAGGCGGTTGTCTTCCCGAGCCACTGACCGCAGGAGCGTGATCCGCCGCAGGACGTCACCGAAGTCTCGCGCTGAGAGGATCTCCTCCAGTGGCGACGTGCGGCTGAACTTGTAGATCGCCCGCAGCCGCGCCCCGTAGACGGCGCTGCGGGCATCGACGGCCGCTTGCTTGATAGCCAGCTCGGCCTCCAGGGCCTGCATCTCTGCCGCTAGCTGGGCCAGATCGGCTTCGGCTCGCCTCAAGGCGTTCGCCGCCGCCACGAGCTGCTGGTCGATGCGGTACAGCTCGGCGACGAGCTCCTTGGTCAGGCCGCGGAGGGCCTGCACTGTGGCCAGGGTCGGCCGCCCCGAGCCCGGCTCCGTGACAAGGGACGGCACCACCGGTGTCCTGACCGGCCCGGCTTCGCCGACGGTCGCCATCACCGCCGGTCCGCGAGGCGCCGGGGGCCGGGGCGTTGGGGCCGCCGTGGCCGGGCCGGCCGGCGCCCCCGGGACGACCCGGGGAGCCGCCGGGGCGCCGGCCGCCGGCGGGGCGCACGGGGCCACCGGCGGCGTCTGGGAAGTACCGGCTGCCCCCGTGGCAGTCGCCCCGGCCCCCGCTGTCGGCGACGGGACGGCCTGGGCCGAGAGCGCCGCCGGGCGCAGCGTCAGCACCCCGACCAGTAGGCCGAATCCAATCACATGGCCGGCCCGTGGCTGGAGGGCGCTGCGTGACCCTGTCATCGACGACGGGGGAGTCTACCCGGCCGCCGGCGCCGGGAGCGAGCCTCGGTTTGTCCCCAGCGGCTCGCGCCGTCGGCGCACCCACCGGCGCACCTTCTACCCATACCAGAACGGTAGAACGGCCCGGCGGGCGATTGAGACCTGCCGGGCCGGCAAATGCACTGAGGGTACGAGCAGGGGCCAGTGCAAACCTTGGAGGGACGGTCTTCCCTGCGCGGCTCCCCTTCGTCCTCAGCCGGCTAGCCTGGATTATTCATACACAGAAACAGGATGAGAGCAAATGCCCCTGGGAAGCCCCCAAATGGCGGCTGTTTGCCTCCTGGTGATGCGTGCAACCGCCGGGGCCCGTGTGATCTGGCCACTACCGGACCCGTGAATAATGCAGGCTAGGCCGGGGCGAAGCCCGGGACTTCCACCGGGGCATCCCCGGGCACGCCTTCCTCCACCAGGAGGAGCGGCGCCCCGCCGACGTAGAAGTAGCCTTGCGGATCACTGCCGAACACGGGATGCTGGAAGTGGGTCGTGGCCGCTGGGAGCGTGACCGTCAAGCGCCCGCCGCTGGGTGCCAGGGGGGCCTCCGATCCGTGCTTGTCCACCACCTTGGCCTCCACCCCCCACGGGGGGAGGTCGACGTTCATCGGCTGCTCCGTGCCGTTCCACAGGACGTAGGTACGCTGCGCCCCTTTCTGGAACACGGCCATATGGCCGGCCCAGTCGAAGCGCGAGGCGTACTGCTTCTGGTTCCTGGGGTCGGGGCGAGTCTTGACATAGAGGCGCGACCAGTCGGCGTTCCCCATGTACTTCGCCGCCAGCTGGTAGGCAACGTAGGCCGGCCGGATGCGGGACGGGTCGGCGTTGCGCCGGTCTGCGTCGTAGCGCACCAATCCCCAGAGCTCGTCCGGCACGGGGTAGGCGTCATCCTGTGCGGCCTGGAAAAAGACCCGCTCGTAGCCGGCAGTCAAGGCCACGGCGTAGGCCTGGAGGACGTAGCTGGCTTGCTCCTCCATGGTGATGCGGAAGAAGTCGTACTTCACCACGGGGCTCCAGCCGGGCACCTCGTCGTCGTACGGCATGGAGTTGATCTCGGTCAGCCACACAGGCTTGTCGCCGGCCCCGATCGACTGCAGGCGCTCCCGAAAGCCGGTGCGATCGGCCTGCTCGGTGGCCTGTGGCGCACCGCCGTGCATGCGGTCCCACAGGTCATGGGCGTTGCGGTAGAGATTCAGGGCAAAGACATCGAAAACGCTCGCCCCCATCGGGTCGGCCCGCACGGCCCCGGCAAAGGCGTCGAACCAGGGGACGGCGCTGCCCTTGGCCTCCTCCTTGTCCTTAAAATAGGAGTACGGGGCGGTGACGATCTTGACGTCCGGGTTGGCGGCCCTGGCCGCAACGGACGCCACCTTGAGCAGCTGATAGTACTGCTCTGGCGAGCCGGACCAGGTGCTGTAGATGGCGGCCGACCCGGTGGCCGGGATCTCTGGCTCGTTCCAGATCTCGAAGACGTCCATCAATCCCTTGTAGCTGCCGGCCAGCTGGTACATGAAGGCGCCCCAGGTGTTTTCCGGGTTCACCTGACCGTCGATGAACACCGGGGCGTACAGCCCGCGGGGCACCGACGTGCCGGTCTTCAAGCCGGGGGTCTCGGCCGCCCATTCCGGGGTGCCGAGCACCATGGCGGCGACTTTCGTCCCGCCGCGCACCGTTTCTTCCAGGGTGTTCTGGCCACGATCGTCCCGGAAGTAATGGACGTTCAGATCGCCCGGTTGGGGCTGGACGTTGAACCACTGCACCGTCCAACGTGTCCAGCTCGCCCCCGAGGCCTGACCAAAGGGGGCAGCGCGAAAGGACTCGTTTAAGCCAAAGGCCCCGGCCGCGTCCACCGCAGCCAGGGGCACCAGCGGCGCTGGGCCCAGGAGGGCGGCCCCTGCCACCGGCGAGAGCCCGCCGAGGACGGGGGCCAGACCGGCGAGGCCCCCGGCGAGGGCACCAGCGCTGGCCGTCAAGCGGTGCGCGTCACGCCGGCGCAGGCGCGGCCCCCGCTGGGGAGTGGAGCCACGAGTCGAAGAGAAAGAGGGGGTTGCCATACGCACAGACCTTGCTCCTATTGCAGTGATGCGGTGGTGGCGATGCGGTCGTCGCGTCCGCCAGGGTATACGCCTGCTCGGCAAGTGCATCCGCCGTCTAAGAGCAACGCCGTCACGGCCGTGGGGGTGATGGGCCGGGCGGCACGGTAGACTCACCGCCGCTGAAGACCGGAGAGGAGATGAGCATGGTCAGGCGGACGGTAACTGTCCTGGAGGGCGATCAGACCGGCCAGGAGCTGTTGGAAGAGGCGTTACGCGTCCTGCAGCCAGACGTGGTTGGCTTCCAGATCGACTTCGAGCGCTTCGACCTCTCCCTGAAGAACCGGCGCAAGACCGGGAACAAGGTGGTTGAAGAGGCCGCTACGGCCATGCGGGCCAGTGGGCTAGGCCTCAAGGCGGCCACCATCACGCCGGAGGAGAAGGGCGATGTGGGCAGCCCCAACGCCATCCTGCGCGAGGCCATCGGGGCCACGGTGATCCTCCGCGTCGGTCGCCGGCTTCCGGGGGTGCGCGTCATCGGTGGGGTGCACGAGCCAGTCTCTGTTGTGCGCATGGCCGTCGGGGACGCCTACCGGGCCAAGGAGTGGCGTGAGGGCCAGCCGGGCGGCCTCGAAGAAGCTGCCTATCGCGCCGATCGGGTGACGCGAGATGTGTGCCGCTCCGTGGCGGAGTTCTCGTTTCGTCACGCCGAGCGCACCGGGGCGCGGGTCTTCGGCGGGCCGAAGTACACCGTCAGCCCCACCTACGAGGGGATGTTCAAGGAAGAGCTCGACCGCGCCGCCGCCAACCACCCCGGCGTCAAATACGAGCCCGTCCTGATCGACGCCCTCTACGCCCTGCTCCTCAATCAGCACGGCGACCCCCTTGTCGTCCCGGCCTTGAACCGGGATGGGGACTGCCTGTCCGATCTGGTGATGCAGATGTTCGGCTCGATCGCCGGGGCGGAGTCGATGATCTTCGCCTTCCGCCCGGACTGGAGCGTGGCTGTGGCCATGGCCGAGGCCCCCCACGGCACGGCCCCCCGCCTGCAGGGAAAGAACATCGCCAATCCCCTGGCCATGATCCTGGCCGCAGCCGCCCTGCTGGACCACTGTGGCGATCCCCAGGCCGGCCGGGCCGCCCAGGCTATCCGCGGCGCCGCCCTGGGCGCCGTGGGCGACGGCATTCGCACCGCCGACCTCCGTGGCCACGCCGGCACCTCTGAGTTCACCGAAGCCGTGATCGACCGCGCCCGCGCTACACTCACCGCCCCCGCCTCCTAGGGCGAGGGAGAGGGGGAAAGAGATGAAGCTGGGATCCAGTTCCCTGCGTGACCTGGCGCGCATCACCGACGCCCAGTCCCGTCGTGCCTCCAGCTGGGACCGTAGCGGGGGCAACGACGACCGCCTGCACCTGGCCCCCGGCGAGACGGCCACCCTGATGGAGCACGAAGGCGCCGGCTGTGTCACCCACATCTGGACGACGATTAGCTCGCGCGACCCGTTCCACCTGCGCAAGCTCGTGCTGCGGATGTACTGGGACGGCTCCGACTCCCCCAACGTCGAGGTGCCGGTGGGCGACTTTTTCGGCCTCGGACACGCCCAGAGAACCTACTTCGTCTCCCTGCCCCTGCAGTTCTTCGATCGCGGTCTGAACTGCTGGTTTCCCATGCCCTTTGCCCGCCACGCCAGGATCACCGTCACCAACGAGACGCCGGAAGAGGCCATCTACTACTATTACGTCGACTACGAGACGTACGACTCGCTGGAGGACGAAGCCTCCCTCGGGCGCTTCCACGCCCAGTGGCGGCGCGAGAACCCTACCACCGTGCGCGAGCCGGACTCCTGGACGGAGCGCAACGGGCAGCGCCACCGCCTCAACACCACCGGACGTGACAACTACCTCGTCCTCGAAGCCGAGGGGCGCGGACATTACGTCGGCTGCCATATCGACGTCGATCTCCCGGCCCCCGGCTGGTGGGGCGAGGGCGACGACATGTTCTTTATCGACGGCGAGGCGTGGCCCCCGCGTCTGCACGGTACAGGGACGGAAGACTACTTCTGCGGGGCCTGGAACTACAACGCCCTGCGCCAGACCTTCGACGCCCCCTACTACGGCTACCATTTCAAGACCAATGCCGATTACACCGGCAAGCACTCCCAATATCGCTTCCACGTCGAAGACCCCATCCGCTTCAAGAAGAGCCTGGTCTTTTCTATCGAGCATGGCCACGGCAATGACCGAGAAGGGGACTGGTGCAGCACGGCCTACTGGTACCAGACGCTGCCGCACAAGCCCTTCCCACCGCTGCTCCCGGTGGAGGGCCGCCTCCCTCACCGCTGGGGTGGCATCGAGCGCTGGCCCTAAACCACAGCAGGCGTGAGACGCCCCGCCGGCCGGCCCTCTGCTGGCCCTCTGAATAGAGAGGAGCGCCCGATGACACGAGACACGCAACCGTACGGCGTCGGCATTGTCGGCCTCGACCACTGGTATGCCGGTATCGGCGTGGCCGACGACCTGCGGTACAGCAAGCGAGCAAAGGTGGTGGCCGTTGCCCACCGGGACGAAGATACGCTAAACGAGTTTGCCACCGAACGGGGCATCCCCGTGGCGACCACAGACTACAACGCCATCGCCGCCCGAGACGACGTAGACATCGTCGTCACCGCCTGCACCACGGCCCAGAACGTCGATCTGTGCCTCCAGGCGGTGGGCCGGGGCAAGCACGTGGTCAGCGTCAAGCCGTACGCCATGTCCCTGGCCGAGGCCGATCGCCTGTTGGAGGCCGTGGGCCAGGCGGGGGTGCAATTCCTCTCCTTCGACGCCATGTACCGCCTGTCGCCGCAGGGTCAGCTGTACAAGCAGTGGATTGTCGAGGGGCGCATTGGCACGCCGATCTCGGCTACGGTGATCCAGCGTGCCTCCCTCCGCGGGGCGAGCATGGACTGGCCCGGGCGGCCAAACGACAAGACCTGGTGGCGCGACCCGCGCCAGGTGCCCGGCGGGGGCTGGATCGATCATGCCATCTACCAGGTGGACTTGCTGCGCTGGCTCTTTGGCGACGAGGTGGTGCGCGTCACCGGCATGGCCAAGACCCTGGCCCATCCGGAGCTGCCCAAGGAGCTGGAAGACTTTGGGGTGGGTCTCTTCGAGTTCGGGAAGGGGGCGGTAGCGACGATCGAGGTGACCTGGACGGCCCCTGCGGCCGGTGGGCTAAGCCAGACACAGCTAGTCGGCACGGAAGGCCAGATCCTCTCTGATCCCACCCTGAGCGGCAAGCTCGCCGTGTGCGGAAAGTTCGAGGGTCCCGCCAACGGGGGATGGACGACGTTCTCCCCGCCGGCTCGGCGTAGCGGTGGAGGTCCGGTCGAGCACCTTATCGACTCCCTGGAGCGCCGGGTGCCGACGGTGGCGACGGTAGCCGACTCCCGCGCTACCCTGGCCGCCTGCCTGGCCTTCTACGAGTCCGCGCGAACAGGGCGAGCGGTGACGCTCTAGCCGGTCTCCCGTTGCACCCTGCGGACCATGCCGGCCGTTCCGGGGCGACAGTAGCAACCACTAGCAAAAGGACAGGCATGAAAGGGATCGTCCTCGCCGGGGGCAAAGGGACGCGCCTCCGTCCCCTTACCTACACCGGGGCCAAGCAGCTCGTCCCCGTGGCCAACAAGCCGGTGCTGTTCTATGCCCTGGAAGACCTGGTGGAGGCGGGAGTCCGGGACATCGCCATCGTCGTTCCCGGAGACTTCCAGATGGGCCGCGAGCAGATCATCGCCGCCGTCGGGGACGGTCACCGCTTCGGCGCCCGGGTCACCTACATCGAGCAGGACGCCCCGCGTGGCCTGGCCCACGGCGTGAGCATCTGCCGTGACTTCGTGGGCGACGAGAAGTTCGTCGTCTTTCTGGGGGACAACTTCATCCGTGAGGGCATCGCCGGCCAGGTGCAGGCCTTCCGAGACGGGGCGATGAACGCCGTCCTCCTCCTCTACCGCGTGCCGCAGCCGCAAGGTCTGGGTATCGCCGTCGTCCAGGACGGGCGCGTCGTCGAGCTACAAGAGAAGCCGGCCGTGCCCAAGAGCGACCTGGCCATCGTCGGCATCTATCTCTTGGACCGTCACTTCTTCCAGGCCGCCGCCGGCCTGCAGCCATCCGCCCGCGGCGAGCTGGAGATGACCGACGCCCTCTCGCGCCTCCTGGAGCTGGGTTACGATCTGCGCCCGCACATCGTGCAGGGGTACTGGATCGACACCGGCAAGCACATCGACATGCTGGATGCCAACCGCCTCATCCTGGACACCATCGAGACGCGCATCGAGGGTGACGTGGACGAGCAAAGCAAAGTCTACGGGCGAGTCGCCCTCGAGCCGGGGGCCAGGCTCGTCTGCAGCGTCGTCCGCGGACCGGCGATCATCGGGCGGGACGCCGTCATCATGGACACGTTTATCGGCCCCTTCACCTCTATCGGCGATCGCTGCCGCATCAGCGGCAGCGAGCTCGAGCACAGCATCGTGCTGGAGGACTCCGTCGTCGCAGACATCGGCACGCGCATCGAAGATAGCCTGATCGGGCGCAACGTTCAGCTGCGCCGCTCGGAGGCCAAGCCCCGGGGACACAAGCTCCTCCTGGGGGACAACTCCGAGGTGGGGCTGGCCTAGCGGCCACGGCCATCGGCAGGCGCTCCATCCTGGTGCGCCCAGTGCTCAGTCGTCAGGGCCAAGTCCTTCCACCGGAGCGGCAGAGAGCGCCAAGGGAGGTCTCCCGCTTGCCCGCCGCAGGGAAGCAACCTCCCCCTGTGCCAGGGGTGAGCGGGCGGCGATTGCGGAACTCTAGATATCGACCTCGATCGACCGTCCGGCGCGGGCGGATTCGAACGCCGCGTCGATCAGCTGGATGTTGCGTCGCGCCTCATCCCCGGTGACGGCCAGGGGGGCTCCTTCGCGGATGGCTTGATACAGATTCAGGAACAGGTCGATGCGGGGCTCCCCCTCCTCCACCACTTCCTCCCCTGCGTCCGTCACCAGCGTGCAGGTGTTCTGCTCATAGCGAATGCCCCCCTGGGTGCCGAAGACCATCCACTTTGGCCAGCTGACGTAGGCCACGTCGCACTTGCTCACCGAGGCTCGGCAGCCGTCGTCGAAGGCCAGCTTGACGTCGAAGTAGTCGTCGGCGTCTCCCCACTTGAAGTGGCGCACGTCGGCGAAGACCTGCACTACCTTCCTGCCCGGCAGAAGCGAGAGCACCTGATCAAACCAGTGAGGTCCGAAGTCGAAGATAGTGCCCCCACCCATCTGGGCGGTGATGCGCCACTCCTGCTGAAAGTCCGGCACGCCAAAGGTGACCGCCGGCCGGCTCCCGGCGGAGCGGTTCTCTACCAGGAAGAGCTCCCCCAGCCGACCCTCTTTGACCGCCCGGCGGACCTTGCGCACGTCGTCGTCCCAGCGCCGGTTGTGGAAGCAGGAGAGGATTACGTCATTGTCCCGGGCCGCCTGCACCATATCCGTTGCCTCACGCCCGTTCATGGCGAAGGGCTTCTCCACCATGCAGTGCTTCTTTGCCCCCAGGGCGGCCAGGGTGTGCTCGTGGTGGGCGCTGGAATGGCTGGTGATGAAGACGAGCTCCACATCCTCTCGCAGGAGGTCGTGAGGCTGGTCGGTCGAGCGCATGCTGTAGGCGTCACGTGCCACGTCGCGGCGGCTGGGGGTGATGTCGCACACCGCCACCAGGCGATACTGCTCCGGGCGGGCGGCCATGCTCTTGGCGTGATTCTCGGCCTGCCGGCCGAACCCGATGAACCCGACGGGGATCGGAGAAGCCACGTTCTCACTCCTCGAAGTTACCGCTACCGGCGGTGGTGGGGGTCTCGCTCGTGCGAGCCGTGCAGGTGGCGGTGATCACGCTGCGGAGACAGGGTACCGCCCGGAGCGCTTCACAGCTACGGAGAAGTCCTTAGCGCAGGGGGGCCGGGGTCTCGACGCGCTCCGGCCCGGATGGCGCCCCGCTGCCCAGCCGCTTGAGCAGGTGATCTTGCGTCTCCAGGAGCTTGGCGTGCCATTCAAGCTGCTTTTGTAGCTGCTCGTTCTGCCGGCTCAGCTCCACGATCCGCAGTTCTTGCTGCCGGCTGCGCTCCTGGGCCAGCAGCAGCTGCTGCTGGGCCTCACGCGTGCGGGTCTTGTCCCGCCCGCCGAAGGCCTTGTCGATAAACGTGATCACGATCCCGGTGCCGCAACCGATGGCCGTCAGGGCCACGACCCATTCCATTGCTCGGTGATCCTCTGGTCTTGCCTACCTCCGGCCGTGAGGCAACCCGCGGCGCACCGCCGATACCCTTGGCCCGGCTGGCGCCTTCACCGTATCACAGCTTCAAGACGGCGAGAAAGGCTTCTTGAGGGATCTCCACGTTTCCCACGCGCTTCATGCGAGACTTCCCCTCCTTTTGCTTTTCGAGCAGCTTGCGCTTGCGGGAAATGTCGCCCCCGTAGCACTTTGCCAGCACGTCCTTGCGCATCGCCCGCACCGTCTCCCGAGCGATCACCCGGCTGCCGATGGCGGCCTGGATGGGGACTTCAAACAGCTGTCGCGGGATCAGAGAGCGGAGCTTTTGCACCAGCTCACGCCCTTGGTAAAAGGCCTTGTCACGGTGCGTGATCAGCGAGAGGGCATCCACCGGCTGGTTGTTGACCAGCACGTCCAGCTTGACCAGGTCGCCGGGGCGCACCCCCTCCAGGGAGTAGTCCAGGGAGGCGTAGCCCTGGGTGCGGGACTTGAGCTGGTCGTAGAAGTCCACCAGTATCTCGGAAAGGGGGACGGCGTACTGCAGGAGCACCCGCCCCTCGTCGATGTATTCCATCTTCTTGTACTCCCCCCGCCGGGAAGTGACCAGCTCCATGATCGCCCCGATGTGGCTGGACGGGGTGACGATGGAGATCTCCATCCAGGGCTCGCGGATCTCCTGGATGCGGTCAGGCGAGGGCATGTCCGCCGGGTTATCTACCCGTAGAATTTCCCCCTTGGTGGTGAACACCTCGTACTCCACGCTGGGGACGGTGGCCAGGAGATTCAGGTCGTAATCCCGCTCCAAGCGCTCCTGAACGATCTCCATGTGTAGCAGCCCCAGGAAGCCGCAACGGAAGCCGAACCCCAGGGCGGCCGAGCTCTCCGGCTCATACACCAGCGAGGCGTCGTTGAGCTTCAGCTTGTCCAGGGCGTCCCGGAGCAAGGGGAAGTCATTGTTCTCCACCGGGTAGAAGCCGGCGAAGACCATCGGCTTGGCCGGGCCATAGCCCGGTAAGGGCTCGCCTGCCGGCCCGGCCGCCGCCGTCACCGTGTCCCCGACGCGGCAATCGGCGACCGACTTCAGCCCCGTCGCCAGGTAGCCCACCTCGCCGGCGTGGAGCTGATCGATGGTGCTCATGCCGGGACGGAACACCCCCATCTCCAGGAGATCGGCCGTCACCCCCGTCTGCATCATCAGCACGCGCTGGTTGGGGCGCAGTGATCCGTCCACCAGCCGGACGTAGGCGATCACTCCCTTATAGGGGTCGTAATGCGAGTCGAAGATCATGGCCCGCGCCGGCGCCTGGGGATCGCCAGTCGGGGGTGGCACCTGACGGACGATGGCCTCCAGGATCTCCCTTGTCCCCACCCCGGTCTTGGCCGAGGCCAGGATGCAGTCCCCGGCCGGGAGACCGATGACGCGCTCGATCTCCTGGATCACGACGTGGGGTTGGGCGTTGGGCAGGTCGATCTTGTTGATCACCGGGATGATGGCCAGGTTGTGCTCCAACGCCTGGTAGGTGTTGGCCAGCGTCTGCGCCTCGATCCCCTGGGCTGCATCGACTACCAGCAAGGCCCCTTCGCAGGCCGCCAGGGCCCGCGAGACCTCGTAGCCGAAGTCCACGTGGCCGGGGGTATCAATCAAGTTCAGCTGGTAGGTCTGGCCGTCGGCGGCGGTGTAGAACATGCGCACCGCCTTGGCCTTGATGGTGATGCCCTTCTCCCGCTCGAGGTCCATCTGGTCGAGCGTCTGCTCGTGGAGGTCCCGCCCGGTGACGGTGCCGGTCATCTCCAGGAGGCGGTCGGCCAGGGTGGACTTCCCGTGATCGACGTGGGCGATGATGCAGAAATTGCGGATGTGGGCCGCGGGGTTCACTCCTGGAGTATACCGGGCTCCCTGGGCTCACTCCTGGCGCGCCGCTCCCATCCGGCCGGTGCGAGCCCCCTGTGGGCACACGTTGATCGGTCCGCACCAGCCGGGACCGGACCGGCGGGGCTTTACCGGCGCCCGATCCGCCGGCGCACCACGTGCAGGAAGTCGTGCAGGTCAGAGGAGCGCAGCAGGAAGGCGGTGGCTACGTAGATTGCGCCCCCCACGGACACGGCACCGGCCAGCTGGAGGATCGGTGCTAGCCCGAGCACGGTGCGGGCGCTCACCAGGGCCAGCGTCGTGGCCACCCCCATGGCCACGGCGGCCAACCCCGTGCGGCCGACAGTCCAGATCAGGCCCAGCGTCACCACCTGTGGCAGACGCCGGTTGAGCAGGGCCAGCAGGGCCACGGTCTCCAGCGTCGCGCTGCTAGTCATGGCCAGGGCGATCCCGATGTGCCCCAGGGGTGCCACCAGGACGGTGGCCAGCAGGATGTTGGTGACCATGGCGGCCACGCTCAAGGCCACGGGGGTGCGCGTGTCGTGGAGGGCGTAGAAGGAGCGGGTGAGGATCTCGATCGCCCCGTGGGCCGGGAGCCCGGCGGCGTAAACGGCCAGGGCGGAGGCCGTCAAGGCGGCTGACGCCAAGGTGAATTCCCCCCGCTGATACAGCGTCTGGACCAGGGGCAGGCCGACGATGATCAGCCCCAGGGCGGAGGGCACCATCAGAAACAGGATGCTGCTTAGCGTGCGGCGCACCGTCGCCGCCATCACCGGGCGTTCCCCCCGCGCCGCTTGCTCAGCCAGCGTGGGATAGGCGGCGTTCGCCGCGGACATGGCAAAGGTCCCCAGCGGGAGCATCATCAGCAGCCAGGCGACGTTGAGGGCCGCAAAGTGGCCGGCGGGGAGAAACGAGGCCAGGCGTGTCGTGAGCAGGAAGCTCACTTGCACCGCCCCCCGGTCGATCAAGCGCGGGAGCATCAGGGGCCCGATGCGCCGCAGCCCTGGCTCGCCGAGGTCAATCCCCGGGCGCCAGCGGAACCCCAGGGAGTGGGCCGCCGGGAGCTGCACCAGGAGGTAGACCACTGCCCCCAGGACGACCCCTATGGCCAGCCCCACCGTCCCCAGGCTCGGCCCCAGCGTGACGGCGGCGGCAATAATGGCCAGGTTATAGAGGGTGGGCGCCATGGCCGGATAGGCGAAGTGCCCCTGCACCTGCAGGTAGCGCGTCACCACCTCCCCCAGCCCGAACAGCACCGGCTGCAGCAGGAGGATGCGCACGAGCACGGCCAGGCGGGCCTGTTGCTCCCCGCTGAACCCGGCGCCCAGGAATGGCACCAGGGCCGGCGTGAACAGGATCCCCAGCACGGCGGCGAGCACGGCCACGGCGCCGACGGCGTTGAAGACGGCGCTGGCCAGGCGCCCAAAGGCCGCCCCCGGCCCGGCGGCGCGGTACTCCGCGAACACCGGGACAATGGCCGAGCCCAGCGCCCCCCCGGCTACCAGGTTGAAGATGAGGTCTGGAATACGAAAGGCGGCGTAATAGAGATCCAGCTCCCCAGACGTGCCGAATTGGGGCAGAACGACTACATCCCGCACCAGCCCCGCCAGGCGGCTGGCCAGGAAGCCCCCCAGCAAGATGGTCGCCGCCCGGGCGATGCGCCGGCCGGCCCCTTGCGTCTCCGAACCCGGCCGGGCAAGCGCCACCATCCTTGATCGATGGTATGCCCTGCCCCCTGGCGCCGGCAACGGCGTCACCTGCCACCTCCCGCCCCCCCGCCTATCGTCCCGGACGCGCCGGGGGCGCCGCCACCGCCACCGCCGCGTGCCACCGGCGGCGCCCCTTCGCTACACTCGGCGCCAACCATGCAACTCCTCCCTTTTTCTCCGAACAACCTGGAAGTCGTGATCCTCTCCTTTGAAGGCCCGGACCAGCCGTACTCCATGGCCGGGGGGCTCGGCGTGAGAGTCGCCGAGCTGTCCCAGGCCCTGGCCGCCCAAGGGTACGTGACCCACATCATCTTTATCGGCGATCCGAACCTGCCCGGCCGGGAAGAGCGGGAAGGCGGTCGCCTGGTGCTGCATCGCTGGTGCCAATGGATCAGCCGCTACCACCCCGCAGGGGTCTATCAAGGTGAAGACGGGAAGCTGGCCGATTACACCGCCAGCGTCCCGCCATTCGTCGTCGACCAGATCGTCCGTCCGGCGGCCATGCGAGGCAAGGTGGTGGCCGTGCTGGCGGAGGAGTGGCACACGGCGGAGGTGACCTGTCGCCTGAGCGACATGCTCAGCTGGGCCGGCCTCCGCAACCAGGTCCTGCTCCTGTGGAACGCCAATAACCACTTCTCATTTCACCGCATCAACTGGGGGCGGCTGGGGTACGTCGCCACGATCACAACGGTCTCCAAGTACATGAAGCACATCATGTGGAACCTGGGGCTCAACGCCCTGGTGATCCCCAACGGGATACCCGACCGCTTCCTGATCCCTGCCGATCCAGACGCCGTCGCTGCCCTCCAAACGGGCATAGGTGGTGCCCCGTTGCTGTTCAAGATCGGCCGCTTCGACCCCGACAAGCGCTGGCTGATGGCCGTGGAAGCAGCGGCCCGCTTCAAGGAGCGGGGGCACCCTGTGAAGCTCATGATCCGCGGGGGTATCGAGCCCCATGGAAGCGAGGTGCTCGGCCACGCCCACTGGCGGGGCCTGCGCGTCCGCGACGTGAGCCTCGACCGTAGCGAAGCCCTGGCCACCGTGGCCGCCGTCTCAGCCGCCGCCGTCGATGCCGACCTCCTGAATCTGAAGAGCTTTATCTCGGACGACTTCAAGCGCATCTGCTACGGCGCCGCCGACGCCGTGCTGGCCAACAGTGGCCACGAGCCCTTCGGCATCGTGGGCCTGGAGGTGATGGGCGCCGGGGGCGTTGCCGTCGTCGGCGCCACCGGGGAGGACTACGCCCTCTCCTTCCACAACTGTCTGGTGACGGAAACAGACGATCCCGAAGAGATGATCGGCTACCTCCTGCATCTCCGCTCCCACCCCAGCCTGGAGGAGGAGATCCGGCGCGAAGCCCGCCGCACGGCGGCCCTCTTCACCTGGCCCGAAGTGATCGAGAACCTCCTGGGCAAGCTAGAGTACCTGGCCATGAGCCGTGGCGTGGGCGCTATCCCCCCTCCTGCCCCCCTCCTGCCCGCCGCACGGGACACCAGCCTGGTCGTTGCCATGGCCGCCGAGGACAACCTCGGCCAAGGCGCCGCCGACCAGGCCACCCGCAACGCCGGCCTCATGACCGGCCAGGACGAGACCGCCGGCCTGCTCGGCCGCCCGCGGGCCCCCTAGAGGTCTCTGCGCCCGAACCGCCAGATCGCCGCGCCCAGCGCCGCCGCCATGTAGCCCGTGGCGTAGATCCCCATCCAGATGCTCGGCGGGAAGAGCACCATGAACGGCCCCATCATGGTGCGTATCCCCAGCGCGAGCAGCGGGTTGGGGGGCTGGACGGTATGCGCCGCCATCTTCCAGAGCGCGTCCGCGGGCAGCACCAGGCTGCCGTAGATGCCGATCCGCACCATCGATTCAATCTCCGCCGCCGCCCCCACCTGCTCCAGCAGGCCGGTGACGTTGGTCACGGAGTACAGGATGAACATCACGATCCCGGCCGTGATCGCCGGCATCACCGCGCTCGCCAGCATGGTGACGGAGTAGAGCAGCGCCGCCTTGGCGATCAGCAGCAGGATTCCCTGCGCCAGCTTGTCGGAGAGATACCCCGCGCGCCAATAGACGATTGCCGCCGTCGCCAGCGCCGTGATCGCCACGTACACCGCCAGCATCGCCGCCCCGCCCAGCCACTTCCCCACCACCACCTGCCAGCGCGCCACTGGCTTGGAGACGATGGCGTACAGCGTCCCCTGGTCCACCTCCTGGGCGATCATCCCGGCCGCCATGAAGATGGCCAGCAGGGAGGCAATGTTGGAGACGGCGAACAGCCCGGCCACGAACAGCTGCCCCACGGCCAGGATGGTCGTGTCTATCCCCACTTCCGCGGCGCGCCGGGCGATGGTGCCCGGGCCCACGTCCTCGGCCAGCTCGCGCATCGCCACGTCTATGCCCCAGCCGTAGAGCGCCAGGAAGACAATCGTCAGCGCGAGCGCCCCGTACAGCGCCTTGCGCCGCACCGCCTCCCGGAACGTCAGCTTCGCGATGCGGAGGGTGTTCATGGTTTCCAGGTCCCAGCGACCGACTCAACCGAGGTCATCAATCCCAAAGCGCAAGTCAAACATCGCAAGACGCTAGACCTCTCTGGTTTCCACGGACTCGATGAACAGGTCTTCGAGCGTCGCCTGGTGCGGCACCAGGGCGAGGAGCCGCGCCCCGTCGCGGACGATCAGGTCGGCCATCCCGGCCACGTCACGCTCGTCCTGCAGCACGTAGCGCAGCGTCCGGACGCCCCTGCCGTCCGCATCGCTCGACGGCGTGGTAGGCCCCCCGGTCCGCGTCACGCGCGGCCACCGGCGCTCGATCTCCGCCAGCACGCGCTCGGACGCCCCCTCCACGCGCACCTCCACCTCCAGCGCGCCGCGCACCAGCTCCGCCATGCTGCCCTGGCGCACTACGCGCCCGCGGTCGATGATCGCCACGCGGTCGCATACCATCTCCACCTCGGAAAGGAGGTGCGAGTTGAGGAAGACCGCCACGCCTCGCTGGCGCAGCGTGCGGATCAGGTCACGCACGTCGCGCCGGCCGATAGGGTCGAGCGCGGAGGTCGGCTCGTCCAGGATGACGAGCTTGGGATCGGCGATCAACGCCTGCCCAATCCCGATGCGCTGCAGCATTCCCTTGGAGAAGGTGCGTAGGGCGTCGTGCGCGCGCGCCTCCAGCCCCACCAGCTTGAGCGCCTCGGCGATACGCGCCGGCCGCTCGCCCTTGGGCACGCCGTACAGCGAGGCGTGCAGGTCCAGGAACTCCTCGGCGCGCAGCCAGTCGTGGAAGCGGAACTGCTCGGGCAGGAAGCCCAGCCAGCGCCGGGCCCCCGTGTCCCCCAGGGGCTTGCCAAAGAGTCGTCCCGCGCCGCTGGAGGGACGCACGAGCCCCACCAGCATCTTGACGGTGGTCGACTTCCCGGCGCCGTTTGGCCCAAGGAAGCCGAAGACCTCTCCCTCGGGCACGGCGAGGGAGAGGTTCGCCACCGCGATCCGCCGCCCGTACTCCTTGCGCAGCCCCACCGTCTCCACCGCCAGCGGCGCGCGCCGTGCCGCCGGGCTCCCGGCCGCCTGCTCCGGCGGCTGCTCGGACGCTGCGTCCCGCACGATCTCAGGAACGGTCATCCTGCTCCTTCCAGTGGTGGGGCAGGGGATCGTCCCCTGCCGTCACGTGTTCTGCCTGCCCGCTCCCAGCTCCGCTCCCTACCTCGCCGGCTGGAGCGACCGCGCCGCGGCGAGGAGCTCCGCCTCAGAGAGCCTCCCGGCCAGCACGTGCAGCACGCCGTCCTTCTGCCAGATCAGCACCGGCACCGGCAGCTCGCCCACCACCAGCGTGCCGGTGGTGCCGTCCACCTGCACTTGAGTGGCGCTGCCCTTGGTCACGGGGATAGGCAGCGTAGTGCGCCAGTCCTGAATCGCCAGCAGCTGGTTGGCCAGCGGCGGCGGTAGCGCGCCGGACTTGAGCAGCACGTCACGGAGCCGGTCCGCATTCACGGTGCCGGGCACCTCCAGCGTGGGGCTCTTCATCTGCAGCAGCGCCGCGTAGGGGCTCGCGGCCGGCGGCGCGTCGGCGGCGCGGGCATTCTGCACGCTCGGCGTCTGGTTGCCCATGGGCGGCGCGCCGTAGAAGAACGCCGCGGCCGAGGGCACGGTGCCCTTCACCGTCACGCCGTTCAGCGTGCGCAGCTCATTCAGCAGCGCCGCGTCGCCCACACCGTAGTCTTGCGCCGCCTGCACCAGCTTGGCGCCGTCGTAGGTGAAGGTGAAGCCCTCCGCCTCGCTCACGTAGATGGCCTGCGAGTTCTGCAGCGTGCCCGGCAGCGTGGCCGGCGCGCGCAGCGCCAGTCCGGTGGTGCGGTTGGCCTCCTGCACGTTCGCCGCCCGGATGCGCGGTTCCGTCGGACCGGTGTAGGTCCCCAGCTTGGAGAGGTCACCCACGCCTAGGACCGGCAGCCCCTGGAGGGACGCGGGGTCGATCTTGATCGGCTCCACCTTCTGCACGCGGAGCGACTGGATCACTCCCTGCGCCCACGCCTGCACGTTTGGCTGCGAGAACGTCACGCCCAATAGCAGCGCCGCCGCCAGCGCCCCGCCGGCGATAGGCAGCGGCCGGATCTCCCCGTACGCCGGCTGCGAGAGCCGCCGGAGCGCCATCGCCACGCGGCTGCGCCAGCGACCGGCGAGCGCCGGAGCCGTCTTTGCGCCCTTGGGCCACGCCGGCAGCGCCGAGACCGGCGGCCGGGAGACCGCGGCCAGGTGGTCCTCCAGCGGGTCCTCCAGCAGCTGCGGCCTGGCCTGCACCAGTGCGCCGTGCAGCCGCAGCCGCATCAGCCGCTCGCTGCACGCCACGCAGCCCGCCGCGTGCTGGCGCAGCTCCTCCGGCCACGGCTCCCCCAGCTTGCCGTCCGCCAGCGCCTTCAGCAGCCCCTCGTCATGTCCCGCCAGGCACTCCCGGCGCATGGTTGTGTTCATGGTCCTTGCCTGCTCCTTCCAGTGGTCAGTGATCGGTGGCCGGCTCCCCGCCCCAGCGAGGAACCCATTCGTCGGTCACGTTGCATTTGACTGGCCATAATGTGATCTGGTGCGAGCACCATTTCTATGCGATTTGACTTAATAGTTGCCCGGGTCGTGAAGCACGAGCGGTTTGCGGAGCTTCTCCTCCGCCCTGTCGATCAGGAAGATGTCGGTGAAACGACGGCGCGCCGGTTGGCGGCTGGTGCGGCGCTAACGGGAACTGGTGCGGTCGCTCAGCCGCGTGAATCTGACTTCGCGGAGCAGCGGATTGCTGTAGCCGAAGGCCACAACGTTTCCGGTCTCGTCCCGATGGAAGCGCACAGTCATCCTGCCGGCTTGAAAGGTATCGGGAGCGACAGGCCTGAGTTCCTGAGTTCTGGCCGGCGCATGTGCGAGGCGCACCATCAGGCCGCGTTCTCCGCCCGCAATCTGGAATACCGACCCCATCTCGTCGCTTTCGTACCGGCCGGCGAAGGCCTCCAAGTCGGCCACGGTGGGGGCATACGGCTGGGCGCGGCGATACGTTGTCGTCTTACCCTCCATGGATTTCAGTTTGAACTGGTCGTGTGACAGGAAGTGCAATTCGAACTCGTCCTGAGACATGAAGCTCAGGCTGGGGCCGGCATTGTGGAACCGGTCGTTGGTCACCGGGACGAGAGCGGGTCCGCCGGCGATGCGCAGTGTGGCGCGCTCTACGAGCAGGCGCAGCGGCTCGCCGGTGGGCTCGCTGAAGAACAGTCCCGCCTTGCTCGTCAGGTCCGGTCCCGCCACACTGGCGCCCTGGGCGACCGCGCTCGGGGCGCCGGCTTCGGCGCCTGTGGGGCTTCCGGCGCCGGTGGTGCCAGTGGTGCCGGTGGCGGGCACGAACAGGTCGAAGATGCGGCGCGCGAACATCGTCCGGTCCGCGATTTCGCCCGCATTGCACAGGATGGCGATGGAAAGGCCCTGCTCCGGAAAGCGGCTCAGCAGTGACTTGTATCCGGCCGCGCCGCCGGTATGCCATACCACCCTGCCGCCGCGGTTGGTGTCCAGGAACAGGCCGCGGGCGTAGCCCAGCGTTCTGCCGTTGCTCAGCCGAGCCGGTTCCTGAATCTTTGCGGTGACGAACGCGCCGAGACGGCCGCTCGTCAGGGCGTCGTTCCAGATGAGGAGGTCCCCTGCCGTGCTGAGCAGGCCGCCGCCCCCGCCGCGATCGTTCTCGAGCAGCATGTCCAGCCTCCAGCGGCCGTCCTCCTGCTCGTAGGCCAGGGCGCGCTTCTTCACCACGTCCCGTAAGTCGTGTTGGTAGTTGGTCAGCTTCATCCCCAGCGGCTCGAACAGGCGCTGGCGCGTGAATTCGCCGAACGACGTTCCGCTGGTGCGGGCGACGATTTCTTTCAGCAGCACATAGCCGCTGTTTGAATAGGACCATTCCTCGCCGGGCGCGAAATTGAGCCCGCGCTGACGCAGGGTGATGGTCAATGCGTCGGTATTCGCAGCTGCCGGGATCGCGGTCCAATCTCGAATGCCGCTGGTATGCGTGAGCAGATGGTCTACCGTGACCTTGTGACCGGTATCGGGCAGCTCCGGAATGTAGGTGCGGACGTCCTCGGAAAGGGCAACCTGCCCATCCTCGACGAGCAGGAGGACGGCCGCGGCGACAAACTGCTTCGTCACCGATCCGACGTCGAAGATCGTGTCTGGGCTGATCGGAACGTCGCGCTCGAGGTCGGCCAATCCGTACGCGCGGTTCACGACCATCTCGCCGTGCTGCGAGACGGCGACCGCACACCCTGGGGTGGCCGGCGTGGCCCAGCTGAAGATCTTGTCGATCTCAGTGGTCTTGTCCTGCGCCTGCGCCTGAGCGGGCGTGCCGACAAGCAGAGCGGTGACAACGATCGACAGCACCTTTTTCATTGATCTCCTCATTGACGGTGTTTTCTTGTTCAGGCACGCCCAGTGGCCAGGCCACGTTGCCTGTCCACGTTGCCTGTCCACGTTGAAGGAGGACCAGATCGCCAGCGGGACATCCCGGCCGGCGGCGGTAGCTCCGCCATCGGCCGATCTGCCCCTCGAGCGCTACCGCGTGATCTTGAGTCGTCATCACTCAGGTTCCCGGTGGCAGTGGCGCGGCCGACGCCGGGTGGCCGGTCGGGACGGGAAGGGAGAGCGCCTGCCAGATTTCCCTTAGCGTCGCGTCCACCGCTTGCCACTGCCCAAGAAACCATAGCAGAACTATGCATATCAGTGCTATGTATGACTGACAAGGCGTGATGGACCTGCCGCCGCCAATCCAGCCCAGACAGCTCCGCACGGCGCATCCCGGTGTCGAGAAACAGCCGGATGATCGCCGTGTCGCGCCGGTCCTCCAGCGTCGGGGCGCCGCACGCCTGAAGGAGGCACCGGAGGTCCTCGTCGGAGAGGACGGTGGGGGGGCTCCCCCGGCACAGTGGGGGGCTGCATGTTGGCCATGGACGACGTCTTGATCTCGCCCTCGGCGATGGCTCACTTGAAGAAGCTTTGCAGCGCGCGGTAGCGGGTGCTCGCCGTCGCCGGCTTCCGCTTGGCGAGCAGGTGCGTGATGAACGCCTCGACGTGCTCGCACTCGATGATCGGGACGCTGGTGGGCACGCCCTACTCGCGCAGGACGTCTCCGAACAGACGGAGCGCCTCGTCGCACGTCTCGATCATCCGGGGCGCCTTGTTCTCGGCCCGCAGGCTGCGCCGCAAGCTCTCGGCCAGCGTGCCCAGCCCGTCCAGTGCCGGCGCCTTGGCGGCCCGTGCCGGGGCTGCGTCGGCGGACGGCGTATGCGATACTTGGGGGCGTCGGCGGATGGTTTCGATCGTCAAGTGTCCTCCCGCTCCGCTTGTTCAGTCAGGCGCTGTAGCAGCGGAGTGGCAGAAACAAGCGTGCCAGCGGATACCAGCGAGGCGATCTTCCTAACCTGGAAGCCGACGAAAACCCGGCGGGGGTAACTCAGTTGGTAGAGTGCCTGCCTTCCAAGCAGGTTGTCGCGGGTTCGAGTCCCGTCCCCCGCTCCAAGCTCCACTTTCCTGAGCAAAACAGAACGACCACCTATGGTAGGTGAGCGAGCCGGCACGCTGCTGGGCTCTGCAACTCATGGCCTGCGCCGGCTGGCTTGCAGGAGGACGTGCGTCTCTTGGGGTTCAGAAGGGGTCGCCCCCCCGGATGATGGACGCCCCGCTTCCGTAGGGTTAAGGACCCTTAGCCCGCCGGCCAGATAGCGCGAGCGCTGGTGCGGGACCGAGACGGCGGCTACATCCTCGCGGCGGTGCCACACGTGCCGGGGGGCTGCTCACCCTTCCGTCCGCCGGGGGGCTGGGGCGGTGGGCTGTGGGAGCTGCTGGCGCTCGAGGAGCAGTACGGCGCCGAGTTCTTCGGGTGGTTCACGCCGGACGAGCGTAACCGCCTGGAGGGCATCATCGTGAGCGCCCTGCGCAGCCGCGTGCAGCCGAACGGGCGCATCCAGGTGCTGCTCGACGACGTGCTCTACCGGCGCGAAGTGGCCAAAGGCGTGGGCGCGATCGGCGGCGACTTTCTCACCGAGGACGAGTTCGAGGAACTGCACCGGAGCCGGCTCGGTACGCTGCCGTGGGAGCGCGAACCAGCAACGCGGACACGGTGAGCGCGCCGGCCCAATCCGACGTCCACCCCTGAGCGAGCGCGTACTTGAGTTCCGCCCGTGGCAACTCCCATGAAAATGTGCCTGTGGCGGGCTGCTATGCTGGCGTTGCTGTACCAGGCAGCGACGTCCTGGCTGGGGTGTCGTATCAGGGGCCGGTGTGGCCCTGGCCCGACCGGGTGAGAGTGGACGCCAGCAGCTCGGCGAGCCTGTCGTAGCCCTCGGCCAGGCCACGCTCCATGTTGGAGCTGATCACCGCGTCGCGGGCTTCCGGCGAAGGGTACAGGACGGTGGTGGTGACCCTGGTCTTGCCGCCCTGCTGGACGAGGACGGTGGTGACCAGCGACTCCCCTTGCGACCAGGGCTCGTCGAACGATTCGGTGGAGACGAGCCGCTCGGGCGGCACGATCTCGCGGTAGACGCCGCGCATCCCCATGACCGCTCCGTCGGGACCGTGCATCACGTAGCGCCAGGCGCCGCCCACCCTCAGATCGATCTCGCAGACCACCAGTGACCACCCCTGCGGCCCGAGCCAGCGCTTGAGCAGCTCGGGCTTGGTCCAGGCATCGAAAACCAGGGCGCGAGGAGCGTCGAAGTCGCGCGTGAGCACGATCTCCCGGTCGGTAGGGGTCGTCACTTGCAGCGTCTCGGCGTTCTTCATCGGTGACTTCGTCTGCACCCTTCCGCCCACCGACCGGCCGGGACAACAAAGACCACGGCTTCGGCCCCGCCGCCAGGTTACGGCCCTGAGGGCCTGGTACCGACCACGAACGTGCGTGCACCACGCCGGCCACCCGCCGCCGTCTCCTGACCGGGACGCCGGCCTTAGCCGGACGTGCCGTCCTTGCGCTGGTGAACCAGGATCTGGTTGCCGTCCGGGTCTGCTACGACCGCCATAAAGCAGTCGGGCGTCTCGATCGGCTCCATCAGGATCTGGACGCCCTGGCCGCGCAGCTCCTCGACGGCGACGCTCACCTCCTGCACCGCCAGGGCCACGATCCCGTTCGGGTGCAGCTGCGGCAATGCCGTTAGCGAGATCGTCGTCCCGCCGGCTTCGAGCTCCATGAAGCCGCTGGAGCGCGTGCCCGGCTCGCCGCGCGGGATGGCCACGTCCAGCCCCAGCACATCCCGATAGAACGCCTCCGCTCGGTCCATGTCCGATACGCTGTACGAGACAAAGTCCACCGCCTTTGGCTTCATGCATCACTCCTCATCTTTGGGGCGCTATCGCTTGATCTCTGGGGCGCTATCGCTTGGCGCCCTTGGCGCGTCCACGCTTCGTCTCCATGGTCTGCTCGGTCTTCAGCTCGTCCAGCAGGGCGTCCAGGCGCTGGAAGCTGCCCTCCCAGAACTGCCGGTAGCCCTCCAGCCATGCGGTGGCCTCCGCCAGGGGCTGGGCCTCTAGCCGGCAGGGGCGCCGCTGCGCCTCGCGCCGGCGCGAAACCAGGCCGGCACGCTCCAGTACCTTGAGGTGCTTGGAGATCGCCGGCTGGCTCAGCGCGAACGGCGCGGCCAGCTCCGTCACCGACGCCTCGCCTGACGCCAGCCGGGCAAGGATCGCCCGCCGCGTCGGATCGGCCAGAGCCGCGAACGTCGCGTCGAGGTGCTCAGGGACCGACTGTCCATAACCTCCCAGTTGCATAACCCATGGGTAATGTACAGGCGCGACGCCCTTGCTGTCAAGTGGACGCGGCTACAAGCCCCCGGTGCGGCCCTTGATCATCGGTGACGTCCACGGCTGCAGCTCGCAGCTCCCCGACCTGCTGGACAAGGCCGCGCCGTCAGCGGGCGACGAGATAATCTCCCCGGGGACGCCCTCAACCGTGGACGGGGCGCTGAGCCTGCAGCCAGCCGCGCTCCTGCCGGAGAAGGGCCGACAGGGTCTCGCGGCACTCCGCGACCGGTCGGATGCGACCAAGTAGGAGAGGCGTACGAATAGCCGCTCCAGGGTGCCGGTGATGAATGCACCGGTGGGGGGGAGCGGTTATTCCTGCACCAGTCTTAGAAGTCGTCCCGTCGGCGCAAGGCGAGACGCGAGTCAGGCGTCCGATCCTGGCGGTGCCGTGGCCACATCACCTTACCCGGGGATCGAGGGCATCGCGCAGCCCGTCCGCGACGAGCACCACGCACAGGACGGTAGCGAAGATCATCAGGCCCGGTGGGTAGACCAACCAGGGCGCCCGCCGGAACATCTCCTGTGAGCCGCCGAGCATGTTGCCCCAGCTGGCCAGGGGAACTTGAACTCCGAAGCCCAGGAAGCTCAGCGCCGACTCGCCCAGGATGGCCCCGGCGACGGCGAACCCGGCAACTACCATCACGATGTTGGCCACGTTCGGCAGGATGTGCCGGGTCATGATGCGCCAGCTGGACGCGCCCAGCACCTGCGCCGCCGTGACGTACTCCAGGCTGCGGGCCGAGAGGACGACGCCGCGGACATGGCGCGCCGTACCGGGCCAGGAGAAAATGCCGAAGATGACGGACAGGAGCATCACGTCCGGACGCAGCAGCACGGAGAGGATGATCAAGACAAAGAGAAACGGGACGTTGGAGATGAGCTGGATCATGGCGTTGACCAGGTCGTCGACCCAGCCCCCGAGGTAGCCGGCCACGAGGCCGGCCGCCGTGCCGATCACCACGGAGATGATCGCCACCAGGAACCCGATGGAGAGCGAGACTCGCCCGGCGTGCAGGAGCCGCGTCAGGACGTCACGGCCCAGGTCATCAGTGCCCAGCGGGTACCCAACGCCCGGTGGCTGCAAGATGGCGAAACGACCATCCGGCCCCCGAACCATCCGCTCTGGGGCGGTGTGCAGGACGTGCTCAGTGATCAGCGGCGCGATGAGCGTGATCAGCACGATGAGTCCCAGGACGGCCGCCGCGCCGAGCGTCACCGGATCCCGGCGCAGCTTGTACCAGGCGGCGCGATAGAAGCCGACCGACATGGCCGCCCGGCGCGACGCCTGCGCCACTGCCGGCGGGGCCGGCAAATTGTGCCCCATGGCACCCGCCGTCGCTGCCGTCGCTGTGCCCGCAGCGCGCTCATCTGTCCGCGGGCTGGCCATCTGGCTCATTTGATTCCCCGCCCTGGGTCACCTATCACCCTGGCCCTCCGTCACTCGGTTTCTCCTGCGTTAGGGCCAGAGTACGGAACTTCGGCCATGGGCCTTGATATAGCACTACCTCTATCTCAGCCACGGTGGGACCTACGTGGGTGCTCTGTGCCTCGTCTGCGGATACCACGTCGGCCCTGCTCTAGGCGCTGAGGTGATTGGGCGGTGGGTGCGGGCTTGGATGCGTTACGGCGCTGTGCTGTACGACCTTACCGGCTGCTACACAGGCTACACGTGCCCCGGTCAGCGATACCGCACCCGTGGATCCACGAAGCCATAGAGTAGGTCAGCCAGGAGCGTGCCCAGGAGCGTGGCCAGGGTGAGCATGGTGACAATGGCCAGCAGCAGCGGGTAGTCGCGCGTGAGGGCGGCTTCCAGGAACAGGCGGCCCATGCCCGGCCAGTTAAAGATCGCCTCGGTGATGGCCGCGCCGGAGATCAGCACCGGCAGCAACCCCCCAAGTAGCGTTATGGCCGGGGTGAGGGCGTTGCGCAGCACGTGGCGGCGGGCGACCGCTCCCTCGGTCAGCCCTTTGGCGCGGGCGGTGCGGACGTGGTCCTGACCCAGCACCTCGAGCACCTGGCTGCGGGTGTAGCGGGCGAAGGCCACCACGCCCCCCAGTCCCAGGATCAGTGCCGGGATGATGATGTGCAAGAACCAGGTCCCGGGGCTGCCTCGACCCTGGCCCTGTGGAAACCAGCCGGTCAGGTTGGCCAGGACGACGATGATCACCAGCGCCATCCACCAGTTGGGTGCGGCGTCCCCTACCACAGTAAAGACACGGATGCCCAGATCCGGCCACCGGCCGCGGTGAAGGGCGGCCAGCACGCCCAGGGGGATTCCCAGAAGGCCGATGGCGTAGGCGGTGGCGCCGAGCTGTACCGTCGGCCAGAGCCGCTCCCCCATCACGTCCAGCGGGGGGCGCAAGTAATGATACGACCGGCCGAAGTCCAGGCGGACGGCGTTCCCCAGCCACTTGACGTAGGCCACCGGCAATGGATCGTTGAGGCCGAAGCGCTCGCGCAGCCGCTCGACGTCGGCCGGCTCGATGTTCGGCTGCTCGAGCATGGCCGCCTCTGGCCCGCCAGGGGTGAGGCGCACGAGGACAAACGTCAGGCTCATCACCACCCACAGCAGGAGGGCAGACTGGATCAGCCGGCGTATCACAAAGTCACGCACGGTACTGCCGGTTCCCTATGCCACAATCGCCGGGCGGGCAGCGACGCCGCCCGCCCGGCTCAGCACACCTGGACTGAAGTCTCTCGGCAGGTCTCCGACGTTGGGATCTGCCGCAGGACTTCCGCCAAACCGTACGCCTAAGGCCACTAAGACGCAGCCCGACTAGCCGGTGATGTGCCAGTCTAGCACCTGCAGGTTGTTGCTGCGCAGGATGTCACCGCCTTTGAGCGGGACGACCCCCCCCACCTTCTTGTCGAAAGCGGTGAAGCTCTTGAGCGTGAGCATGGAGTACTGCGGCAGGTCGTCTACGACGATCTTCTGGATCTCATCATAGATCTGTTTGCGCCGGCTGTCGTCCAGCTCCGCGGCGCCTCGTTCCAGGAGCTCGTCAACGCGCGGGTTGCTGTAGCTTGATGCGTTCTGCGAGCCGGTAGTGGCGAACTGGCTCTTGATGGTGTCTGGATCAAGGCCGGGCTGGCTGAACGCCCCCATGACCACGTCGAAGTCCTTTTGGCGGGAGTACTTGTCCACCATGGCATTGAACTCCATGCCGGTCACGGTCACGTCGATGCCGAGCTGCTTCCATTGCTGCTGGGCGTAGGTGGCCATCTTGCCCCGCGGCTGGCTGGTGGTGGGCCAGAGGATCTCTAGCTTTACCGGCTGCCCGCCCTTGTCCTTGAGCACGGCGCCATCGAGCTTGAATCCCGCATCGGCGAGAAGTTGTTTCGACTTGTTGAGGTCGTAGTTGTACTTCTCCACGTTGGGGTTGGCGAAGCGGAAGTTGTTGGGATAGAGGCCGAACTGCGGCTCGGCCATGTCGTCCTCGAACTGCACCAGGTCTGCCCGGTTGATCGCCCGCACCAGGGCCTCACGCACCTTCTTATCCGCCAGCACAGGGCGCTGGAGGTTGAACTGCATCACCCGATAGCTCCCCACCGCGCCGGTCCACTCGTAAACGGTGACGTGGGGGATCTGTTTGGCCTCGCGATACTGGGCCGGCGGGAAGCTGGGCGTCCACTCCACCTGTTTGGTCTTGAGCAGCTCCAGGACAGTCTGCGCCGAGGCGTTGACGAAGACGACCTCGTCTAGATTGGCCTCCTTGCCCCACCAGTTCGGGTTGCGGCCAAAGATGTGGCGCTCCGCACCCAGCTCCTTGGGGAGATAGGGGCCGGCGACCACGGTCGGCTTGAGGAGCTCAGGATTCCCCTGCGGATCGAGCCACGGCTTGCCCTCCCAGATGTGCTTCGGCACCGGGCCGATAGAGCCGCTGATACTCAGGCCGAGCAGGCGCGCCAGGGACTCCTTCAGCGTGACTTCCACCGTCTTCTCGGAGGCGTTGAAGGACTCGATGCGCGCGACGACGCTGCTAAACCCGACCCAGTTATTCTCCGGCTTGCGCGCCTGCTCCCAGGCGAACTGGAAGTCCGCGGCCGTCACCGGCCGGCCGTCGCTCCATTTGATGTCGTCGCGCAGGGTGTAGGTGTAGGTCCTGTTGCCGTTGGAGATCCTGGGCAGCTCCCTGGCCATGTCCCGGCGGGGGTCGGCAACGTAGTCCAGCTTGTCCCAGTCGATGCTGATCAGGCCGGCGCCCATGAGCGTCCAGGCGTCAGAGTGGGGGGTAGTCAAGTTCTGCGACTCTGGGTAGGGGTGAAACACCTTGGAGAGCCCACCCAGGGTGGAGGCCCTGAGCGAGCCGCCCTTGCGCGCCGGGGACGATTGCTGGCCTTGTTGCGTCTGTCCCGGCGGGGACTGCCCACCGGGCTGCCCCGTGGCGCTTCCGGGGGCGGATTGCGTCGGGCCGCAGGCCCCCGCGACGACGCCCAAGGCGCCCGTGCCTATGCCGAGCACGGCGCGCCGCCCTAAGCTACTTGACCTTCTCACAGACATTACGCTAGCGCCTTTCTTCCAACCCGGAGATCTCGCCGTACTGTTTTCCCCTGACGAGAATGTGCTGCTGACCCTGTCCATACAATACCTGTCCCTACAATATCTGGAGGGGCGGGGCTGGGTCAACGCGCCCCGTGGGTTGTGGCACGAGAGGTGCATGCATCTGCCCGGTGGCAGTGGTGCCCCCGGCGCCGCAACAAAGACCTGTGGTGAACGACGTGGGGCGCAGCCCCGGCACCCCAGACGCGACGGGCCCCTTAGGTGGGCCGGTGGGGAGACATGCACCGCGATGACCTCCCTCTCCGAGACGCTGCGCCAGTCGGCGCCGACGCCAAAGGCACGCACGCCCACCGACCGCCCGGCGGTGCTGGTCTTCAATCCCAACGCCGGGGCAAAGCTGGGACTGACGACGAACGCGGCCAGTGCCGACGCCGCCCGCAGCGCCCTTGACCTGGCGGTGGTGCCGTACGATGCCTGGCCCACGGAGCGCGCCGGTCACGCCACCGAGCTGGCCCAGAAGGCCGTGGCCGAGGGACGGCACCTGGTGATCGCCGCCGGTGGGGACGGGACGGTGGGGGAGGTGGCGCAGGCCCTGGTGGGGACGGGGGTGACCCTGGGGGTCATGCCCATGGGGAGCGTGATGAACGTGGCCCGCACGCTGCACATCCCCCGCGACCTGGATGCAGCCGCCCGCGTGATCGCCGCCGGACAGACCGTGGCCATGGACGTGGGGAAGACTACCGGCCTGGCCGGGGACCTGTATTTCCTGGAGGGGGCCGGCGTGGGGCTGGACGCCGGCCTGTTCCGCTACTTCAATCGCCTGGAGCGGGGCGCGCCGAAAACCCCCGTCATCCGAGCGGCCTGGAACTTTCTGCGCGGTCTGGGTCTGCCCCGTCTGCTGCTCGACGTCGACGGGGAGCGCCACCAGGTGCGGGCGCCAATGGTCACCATCGCCAATGCCCCCTTCCTGGGGGCGGCCTACGCCATCGCCCCGGAGGCGCGCGTCGATGACGGCTGGCTGGACGTGATCATCTTCCGCGGCCTGAGCGCCGTGCACGTCATGGCCTACCTGATCATGGTTGCCGGCGGCCGTCCCTTCCCTCGCCCGCGCAGCGCCGAGGCGTTGCGGGGAAAGCACATCTCCGTCCATTCACGGAGCCGGCGTGTCGTACCGGCGCATGCCGACGGCGAGCTGATTGGCCGCACGCCGGTAGACTTCCACGTCGTGCCCAATGCGTTACGTGTGATCGTCGGCCAGCCGGAGCAGGGGCAGAAGCCGGCCTGGGAGATCCTCTCCGACGGGGAGTGAAGCCGCCCCCGCCAGCCTCTCTGCAGTGGCCAGCCGGGCGCCCGGGCGTGGCCCCTAGGCCGTATCATTCCCACCTTGTCATGGCGATTGCTCCCGCGCGGCCGGCGACCCCGGCAGACCGGGTGCCGGAGGCGGCGCGGCCCCCTACCGCTCGACCATTCCCGGGACTGCCGCTCCCCGCCGTGGCCCTGACGCTGGGTGCCCTTACGGCCCTCTCTCGGGTGCCTTTTCGCAGCCACTACCTCTTCTCCTGGGATAGCGCCAACTTCGCCCTGGCCCTCGACCGCTACAGCGTCCCCTTTCACCAGCCACATCCCCCCGGCTACGCCCTCTACGTCGCCTCGGCTTCCCTGGTGTACCGGGTGATGGGGGACGCCAACGCGAGTTACGTCGCCCTGAGCGTCGCCGCCAGCGGGCTGGCGGTGGTGTTTCTTGCCCTGGCGGCCGCGCGCCTGGCCGGGCAGGCAGTGGCCGTGCTGGCCGCTGTAATCCTTGCCACGAGTTCGGTCTTCTGGAGCCAGGGGGAGGTCGCTTACCCCTATGCCTTTCTGGCCCTGTTCACCTCCCTGGTGGCGTGGACCTGCGCCGCGGTGCGAGACGGGGTACGGGGCGCCGGGCGGCTGACCGTCCTGTGCGGCGGACTGATCGGCATCGCGGCCGGCTTCCGCAGCGAGCTGTTGCCTTTTCTGGCCCCGCTGTGGCTCTACGCCGCCCTACGCCGTCCGGGGCGGTGGGGCGAGCGTCTCTCCTCCCTGGCCGCCGGGGGTGCCCTTCTGGCGCTGGTCGTCCTCGCCTGGTACGTCCCCATGGTGACGCTCAGCGGGGGCTGGGCCGCCTACGGGGCGGCCACGGGGAGCTACTACATCTACTTTATTCAGAGCACCTCCGGCGCCGGCAAGCTGCTCCTCGGGTTGTTGGAGAACTCCCGGGCCATCGTCGGCTATCTCTACAACGGCCTGGGCCTGGCCCTCGTGCCCATGCTCTACTACCTGGGGCGTTATTTCTCCCCCCAACGCCTGGCCGGGGATCGCCGGGCGCGCTTCCTGCTGTTGTGGCTTATCCCCCCGCTCGTGTTCTACGTGACGGTGCACGTCGGCAATCCGGGATACGTCCTGTCCTTCTTGCCGGCGCTGTGTATCTACGCCGCCGTGGCTACCCTGGGCCTGCTGGACGACCTACGGGCGACGGCCGCCGGTCTGGCCGAGCGCTACCCGCTTCTGATTCCCCTGGCGCGTCCGGGATGGGTGACGCCGGCCGCCGGCGTCGTCGTCGCTGGCATCGGGCTGACCAATGCCCTCCTCTTCCTGGTAGCCAGCGGCGAGGGACGCTATCGGGAGATCCGCCAGATCGACCGCATCCTCTCCCGCCAGGTGGCCTACATCCGGCAGGGCTTCCCGCCGCAGGAGTCCCTGCTGGTGGCCTATGATCGCTCGCGCCAGTACCGTTATTACCTCCCGCGGCACCGCATCGAGCTCCTCTTCGACGTGGCCGTGGCCGGGGCGGTGACGGACACCAGCCGCTACTGGGAGCGACGCACCACGCTGGCCGTGCCGCCGGGGGTCACCGCCGTCCTGTTCCCCGACCTGGGCCGCAATACCAGCGACCAACCGGGCCTGGTGCAGCGGGTAGACCTCGGCGAGGGGGTAGAGCTGTACGTCGCCCGCGTCCAGGCCGGCGACGAGGTGCGCTACGGCTACCAGTATGCCAGCGCTCGGGGCCGGTGAGCGGCGCCCGTAGGTGGCAAACGGCGGGCGAATGTGAACGGTGCCTGCGGAGGAGGCTGCGGGATATGCCAGGGCTGGTCGTCGTCGAGCACCCTTTGATCGAAGACTGCCTGGCGCATCTACGTGACGCAGGCACCGGCGTCGCCGATTTCCGGCGCTACGCCCGGCTGCTGACCCAGCTCCTCTGCTTCGAGGCCACGCGCGACCTGTCCTTGCGTCAGGGCGCTGTGGAGACGCCGTTGGAGCGTGCGGCAGCGCGCTTCCTGGACGACCGCGTGGTGCTTGTCCCCGTGCTGCGCTCCGGCCTGGCCATGCTGGAGACGGTCGAGGCCCTGTTTCCGGAGGCCCGCGTCGGCTTCGTCGGCCTGGAGCGAGACGAGGGTACGGCCCAGCCGCGGGGCTACTACCAGAAACTCCCCGCCGGCATTGCCGGCAGCCGGGTCATGATTCTGGAGCCGATGCTGGCCACCGGGGGCTCGGCCCGGGCCACCCTGGAGATCGTCCGGGCCGCCGGGGCAACGGACGTGCGCCTGGTGTGCGTCGTAGCCGCCCCGGAAGGGGTGCAGGCGGTCAACGAACGCTTCCCCGAGACGGCCATCTACAGCGCCGTCCTGGATCGCGCCCTGAACGAGCGCAAGTTCATCCTCCCCGGGCTAGGGGACTTCGGCGACCGTTATTTCGGCACCGGCTGAGGGCTGCAGTCTCAGGTACAGGGCCACTCTGAGAGCTGGGGGTGGGGAGGCTCCCGCCTCGCGGGTAGACAGGGCCTTTGCATCAGAGCCGCTCCTGGGGCACCGCCCGCGGCGCGGTCATGCCGAGCCCGGCGAGGCATCCGGGCGGCCGGTCGACGGACGGTGGGACGACTCGCTGATCCCGAGCGCAGCGAGGGATGACCCGGACCCACCGCCTACCCCTGATAAAAAGGCCCTGGCGGGTAGAGGCGGGGCCTTGGCACCCGCCGGTCCTGGTAGTTAGACTGCCGGGTCACCATCGGTAGCCGAGCACGTCGCAGGGAGTACTGACCGTTGGATACCCCGTGGAACGCCTACATGCAGGTCGGCCTCGTCCACTTCATGATGTACCCCGAGGCCATGGCCGGCAATGACGATGTCCTGCCCAGCATCGAGCGCCTGGCCGCCGACCCCTTCTTCGAGGTGCTGGAGATCACCCGGATCAAGAATCCCCAGGTGCGCCAGAAGGTACGCGAGATCGCGGACATGGCCCACATCGACCTGGGGTTCGGCGCCCAGCCCGGCGTGCTGATGAACAAACTCAACACCGCGGCCCTGGACGAGGACGCCCGGCGGGCCGCGGTGGCGGACATCAAGGGGAGCATCGACCAGGCCTACGAGCATAACTGCCGCTTGATGGCCATGATCGACGGCCTGGAATCCTGGCCCGGCGAGGCACGCCGGCAGCAGGCCCTCGACCAGGTGACCAAGTCGCTCGACGAGCTCTGCGCCTACGCCGAGGAGCAGGCCAAAGACTACCTCCTGACCATCTCTCTGGAGACCTTCGACAGGGCGATCGAGAAGAAGTCCCTGCTAGGGCCCACGCGAGACGCCGTGGAGGTGGCCAGGCGCGTCCGCGAGAGACATGCCAACTTCGGCCTGACGATCGACCTGAGCCACGTCCCGCTCCTGGGCGAGACCTCCCGCGAGTCGCTCACCCTGGCCCAGGAGTACTTGATTCACACCCACATCGGGAACTGCCAGATGCGTGATCCCAGCTTGCCCAGCTACGGTGACAAGCACCCACGCTTCGGCGCCCCCGGGACAGAGAACGACACGGCGGCCCTGGCGGAGTTTCTCACCGTGCTGATGGAGATCGGGTACTTCAAGAAGGAGCTGCCGACACGGCGCCCGGTGGTGACCTTCGAGGTGCGCCCCCTCCCGGGAGAGAGGCAGGACCTCCTGATCGCCAATTGTCGCCGGGTGCTGGAGGATGCCTGGGCCAGTGTGGGTCGCAAGTCCTAAGTCCCGGGTCTCTTGCTCAGGCCGTAGACGGTGAGGTGAGACGTGTGTAGAGGGGGAGATTGATCTCGATGCCCAAAGTGTTCGTCACCCGGCGCATCCCCGAGGTAGGGCCGCAGAAGCTACGCCGGCAATCCGGCTGGGAGGTGGCCCAGTGGGATCGCGATGAGGTCATTCCGCGGGACACGCTCCTGCAGTCCGTACGGGGGTGTGACGCCATCCTGTCGCTCCTCACGGAGCGCATTGACGCGGAGCTGCTGGAGGCGGCCGGGCCGCAGCTGCAGGTGGTGGCCAACCTCGCCGTGGGGTTCGACAACTTCGTCGTCCCGGAGATGTCCAGGCGGGGGGTGATCGGGACGAACACGCCGGACGTTCTGACAGATACCACCGCCGACCTGGCCTTCGCCCTGATGATGGCCACAGCGCGGATGTTGCCGCAGGCGCAGAAGTACGTCCTGGACGGCAAGTGGACGACGTGGGAGCCGCTGGGCTTTCTGGGCCAGGATATCCACCACGCCACCCTAGGGTTGATCGGGCTGGGGCGCATCGGGGCGGCCGTGGCCCGGCGGGGCGCCGGCTTCGACATGAAGGTGATCTACTATGACGCCTACCGCCGCCAGGACCTGGAGCAGCAATTCGGCTACCAATACCGCGACTCGCTGGAGACGGTGCTGGGCGAGGCAGACTTCGTCAGCCTGCACACCCCCCTGACCGACGAGACGCGCCACCTGATGAATGCCCAGCGCCTGGCCATGATGAAGCCCACGGCGATTTTGATCAATACCTCCCGCGGACCGGTCGTCGATCCCCAGGCCCTGTATCAGGCCCTCAAGGCCGGCACCATCTGGGCCGCCGGCCTGGACGTCACCGAGCCGGAGCCCCTGCCGGTCGGCGACCCGCTACTCACGCTGCACAACTGCCTCGTCGTGCCACACATCGCCAGCGCCTCGGTGAACACACGTAACGCCATGAGCGAGCTGGCGGCGGACAACATCATCAACGTCCTCAGCGGCCGGGCGCCCAAGACGCCGGTCAATCGTGAGGTGGTGGAGCAGAAAGGCTTGCGCTAGACCCCGGCCGGCGCTCCCCAGGCAGGCGGGCGGGACGAGAAAGACGGAGCAACACACGGGTCATGGTCAGCTTCGGGATCATCGGCGCCGGGGGCATCGCCAATAAACTGCATCTGCCCCAGCTGGCCGCCATGCCGGATGCGGTGGTGAGACGCCTCTCCGGTCGCTCGGAAAAGCGGTTGGAGATACTGGCCCGGCGCTTTGACGTCCCCTACTGGTCGCATGACCATCAGGATGTGCTCGACGATCCGGAGATCGACGCCGTCGTCGTCGCCCTGCCCCATCCGCTGCACGTCCCGGTTGGGATCGAGGTGCTGGCGGCGGGCAAGCACCTCCTGATGCAAAAGCCCCTGTGCGACACGATGGAAGACGCCGACCGATTTGTCCAGGCGGTTGAGGGGAGTGGACGCACCGTCCTTTGCCTGCCCCACTTCTCCGCTACGGTGTACGCCGCGCGGCGGCAGCTCGGCGATGGGACGATCGGCCAGGTGTCCGGCGCCACCGGACGCAGCAGTCACGGGGGCCCGGAGGTGTACTACGCCGAGGTGCGGGACGCTTTCGACGAGCAGTCCGACGACCTGTGGTTCTTTGACGCCAGCCGGGCCTCCGTCGGGGCCCTGTTCGACATGGGCGTCTACGCCACGTCCCAGCTGATCGCCACCGTGGGCCCCGTCGCCCGCGTCTTCGGACGGACGGCGACCCTGGCAAAGCCGACGACGCTGGAGGACACGGCCACCCTGCTGTTGGAGTTTGAGAACGGGGCCTTGGGGACGATGGAGACGAGCTGGTGCGATCCGGCACGCACCAATTTCCTCCACATCCATGGGACGCGGGGCAAGCTGACCCATCCAGGCCACGCCGGCAATCCCCTGACCCACTGGACGCCCGGCTCGTACACGCGCGAGGATATCCCCCCCGTGCCCCGCGTGGTAGACGTCACCCCCTTTGAGGTCGGCAATGCCCACCGCCACTTTATCGACTGCATCATGGCCGGTGGCCAGCCTGTGCTCTCGAACGCCCACACCGCGCGCCACGTCACCGAGGTGTTGCTGGCGGGCCTGGAGTCTGCCAGGAGCGGGCGGCCGGTGGAGATCCGCTCCCGCCTGCCGGCGTGATCCCGGCGGCTGAAGCGACGGTACCCATCAGCGAAGGACGATCAGGGGCCAGGCGCCGACGCCGGCTGGAACGTCCCGATCAGGCGTCGGGCTCTTCGGCCTCCCGCCCGGCAGTCTCGTTGGCATCTTCTTCCTCGTCGCTGAAGTCGCGCACGATCTGGTCGTAGGTTGCGGATGGGGCGACGACCGACACCACCCGTCCGTTCTTCCAGAAGAGCGACGTTCCCGGATAGAAGCCGAAGTACATCAGGGCCACCTCGGCTTCCAGGGGCCGATCAAAGATGATGCGGAAACGATCCTGGCCGACACGCTCGACTCGAGGATTGCGGGCTGCCATCACGCGCTAGGGCAGTGTAGGCCGTGGCCGCGCCGGGCGGCAACTTCGCCGGGATACCTGCCCAGGACGTGCGCCGGGCGCTGAGGACACAACCGGCCGGCGAACGCACCACCACCAGCGGCCGCCGGCTCGACCTCAGGCCAGACGGCTATGTCCCCGTAGGGAAGTCCCTCATTGGTACGTCAGGGGAGCGATGCCCGAAGGAGCGCCCTGGCCCGCATAGTCTTGCAACGTGGGGTTCCAGATCACCGGCTATCGCCCCGCAGCAGATTGAAGCCTCGTTGCCGTGTTGGGCCGTGGAGGCGGGGCGCCTTGAGAGCTGAGAGTCCAGGATTGAAGCTGCATTGGCGTTGGCGGGCCATAACGCTGGCGATGCTCTCGGTGGCCGCCCTGGCCGTGGGATGGACAAGTCCGGATGCCGCTGGGGATTTGCGCCCCAGCCCGGACGCCGTGGAGTACGGGCTGTCCGCCGTGGCGCTGGCCAGGCTGGAACTGCCAGAGGTACGTGTCGGGGAAATCGCCGCCCCGCCTCGCTACCCCTTTGGCTATCCGCTCCTGGCCGCCCCTGTTGTCCGCTGGGGGGCTGGCGCGGGGGGACTGCAGCCACATACGGCCGTCCTGGCCAGCGCCGCCGCCGGCGCCGTTCTGGTCGGCTGCGTTGCCCTGGCCGGTTGGCGGGCATTCGGCTTCCCCTATGGGATCGTGGGCGCCATCCTGGTGCTGGCCAGCCCCTTCTACGTCACGTACACCAGGTTGGTGATGTCCGAGGTGCCCTCGGGGGCCCTGCTCGCCGCCCTGGCCGCCCTCCTGGCATCTGCGTCCGGCCACCCGCGGCGCGACTCGGGGCGGGCGGCCGCCTGGTGGGGGGCGGGCTTGGGGCTGGTCCTCGCCGGGGCGGTGAGCGTGCGCTTGAGCAACCTGCAGGCCCTGCCGGCGGTGGTCTGCGGTCTCGTCTACGCCGTGCCGCGCCGGCGGCCGGGCGCCCTCGCCGGCCTGGCCATCGGGCTCGGCCTTGGGATGGTGCCCCTGCTGGCCTACAACGCCCTGGTCTACGGCGGCCCGCTGACCACAGGCTACCACTTGTGGACGCCGGAGTGGATGGATGGGGCGCGGCCCCAGTTTTCCCCGCGTCACGCCTTGAGCTTGCCCGCCCTGCCGGCGGGCGCCGTGCAAGGCAACCTAGCCCACTATGTGGCCGCCTGGGTGGGCTGGCCGGCCGCCGGCGACGGTGGCCAGGGAGTGGCCAGCCCGGTTCACCCCACCATGGCCGGGGGGCTCGCGGCCGGGGCCGGGCTGGCCTTGTGGCGCCACCGCCCTCTCCCGAGCCGGCGAGCTGGCAGGGAGGTACTGGACAGACCTCCCCCGGGAGGTTGTCCGGCGGGGGCCGTCGTCGCCTTTGCCGGGGCCGGCGTGCTCTCTGCCCTGGCCTTTTACGCCCTGTACTCCTACCAGGATGTGCGCTTGCTCGTCCCCTGGGTGCCCATGTGGCTCCTCCTGGGGGGCGTTGGTCTCCTGAAGACGATCGATCGTGGGTGCGGGACGGCGCCCGGCCGGGGCCAGATGGGCCAGGTCCCGTCTGGCTGGTGTGTCCTGGTCTATCGCCTGGCCGCTGCTGGGGGAGTGGCCGTGCTCCTGATGGCCATGGCCAGCGCCCCGGCGGCCGTGATTGCCTCGCCCCTCTGGCAGCGGGTCGTGCGGGGACATGCTCAGGGGCCCAGTCCCCGCCTCAGCCAGGCGCAGGCCCTGGCGCGAGAGCTCCCGGACGATGCCTGGCTCATCTCCGCCATCGATGGCCCGCTCCTGGAACATCACGTGCTGCGGGGCACGGCGCGGCGCTACGTCCCGCTGGCCCGGGGCCTGGAGTTCGTCGATAAACCTCCCTTGCGGGCAGTCTTATCGGCCGCCGAGCTGGCGCCGGCCATTGCCGAGCGGCTGACCTGGGAGGGGGGCACGCCCGAGCCGGCGCCCCTCCTGACCCGGGATGGGGCCATAAGCGGCGCCGTGGTCATCGATCGCTGGTCGTTGGAGTTCGCCGAGGGCCTGGCGGACTACCGTCGGGAGCTGGAGGGAATGCTGGCTGGGGCCAACCTGGTGCCGGGGGGCGCCGGCGCGCCGCGTCATCCCGCCTTTTACGTCCTGACGTCGCCGAGCCCGGACCATGGGCTGACGCACTACGCCCTGCGCGAGGACGAAGCCCTACGGGACAGCGCCGGCCGGGTCTACGTCTACCGCGCCGGGGAGAGGCGCCACGTCCCCAGTATCGACGCCTTCATTGCCCAGGGCCGGCGCTGGGAGGAGGTGCGCCGCCTCCCGGACGCCGTACTGGCGACGATCCCAGCGGGCCGGCCGCTGACTGAGCCGGGAGAGGGCTGAGCGCGACGCGCGAACCCTACTGGGTCAAACTGCATAGAAATGGTGCTCGCACCAGATCAGGGTGTGGCCAGTCAAATGCAACGTGACCCACTACTTCTCGGCGCTGGGGTTCTTGATCGGGGCACCGATCACGCTGCCCCACTCCGTCCACGAGCCGTCGTAGTTGCGCACATCGGGGTAGCCGAGCAGCTCCTTGAGCACGAACCAAGTGTGGCTGGAGCGCTCGCCGATGCGGCAGTAGGCCACCACCTGCTTGTCCGGGGTGACCCCTTTGCCACTGTAGAGCTGAGCCAGCTCCGCGGGGGACTTGAACGTACCGTCCTCATTCGCCGCCTGGGCCCAGGGGACGTTTACGGCGCTGGGGATGTGGCCGGCGCGTTGCGCCGTCTCCGGCAGGCCTGGGGGGGCGAGCACCTCCCCAGAGAATTCCGCCGGGGAGCGGACGTCTACCAGGGCCTTGTCGGGGGCGCTGATGTACTCCCGCACTTCGGGGGCGTAGGCGCGCAGGCCCCAATCCGGCTCGCCGGCGCGGTACTGCGTCGGCTCAACGCTGGGGGCGTCCTGCACCAGCTCCCGCCCCTCAAGCTCCCACTTCTTGCGACCGCCGTTCATCAAGGCCACGTCGCGGTGACCGTAGATGCGCGCCACCCAGTAGGCGTAGGCGGCGAACCAATTGTTGTTGTCCCCGTAGAACACGATCTTGGTGTCGTTGGAAATCCCGGAGCGTCCCAACAGCTGCTCCCACGCCTGCTTGGACGGGAGGTCACGGCGGATGGGGTCGGAGAGCTCCGTGTGCCAGTTCCAGCCGACGGCGTTGCGGATGTGCCCTTGGTCATAGGCGGTGGTCTCCACGTCCACCTCCACCAGGCGCACATTGGGGTCATTGAGGTGCTGAGCTACCCAGTCCGTGCTGACCAGGGCGGTGCTATTGGCGTACCCACTCGGCGCCGTGGCCTGACTCGTCGCCACCATGTTCAGACTCCTCTCGGCGTTCTTGCTCTCGGCGTTCTTGCTCTCGGCGCGCCCCCCTGGCGCGCTTGGTCGATACCCGGCCGGCCGGAGCGCTCCCCGCACCGGCCCGACATCCCCGTCCTACCAGGACGCACCCTACCAGGGGCGGACGTCGCCGTCTTCGACGCAGGCCCCACGCGTGATCTGCATCAAGACGTAGTTGTCGCTCACCGGCAGGCTGGCCCCATGTGCGGCCCAGTGTTCGCGCTCTGATTCCGGCAACCGGCCGGCGATCTCCCCGGCCGAGACGTGAATCAGGACCTCCCCTGCGTCGGCGATGCCGAAGTCCAGCGTCCACTGCGGCCCGCGCAGCCGGCCGACCGTGTCCGTGCGGATCACGTTGTACCCCACCGCCTGGCGGTACTTCTCCAACACCGCGGAGTGGAACCACACCTGGGACAGGTGGGGCGCCCCGCCCAGGAGGCGCTGCAACAGGAGACGCGGTTGCCGCCCGGTACTGGTCATCGCACGCCTGAACGAGTGAGGACGACAAAGTGAGGCAACATACTCAACTATTAGGGAAGATAGCACACCCCGCCGAGCCGGGCAAGGGAGGTGATGGAGTGGGGCAGGCTGACCGGTCAGGCCGTCTCGAAGTAGCGAGTCACCTCCCAGGGGCTGATCTGGCGCCGGTACTCCTGCCACTCCTGTTCCTTGGCCAGAAGGAGACGCTCGTACACCGGGGCGCCCAGGGCGTCCCGCACCACGGGGTCCCATTCCAGCTCCCCGATGGCCTCGCCGAGCGAGCCGGGCAGCACCTCTACCTGCGCCTCCGCCTGGCCCTGCCCGGGCGGGGGGCTGGGCTCCAGCGGCCCGGACAGGGCCAGGCGCGAACGGATACCGTCCAGCCCGGCGGCCAGGGCCACGGCCAGGGCCAGGTAGGGGTTGCAGGCGGGGTCCGGGCAACGCAGCTCCAGCCGCAGGGCTGAGTGGGGCAGGGAGCAGGAAGGTCCCTCGCCCGCCGGGCGGCGGCGGACGGTGCGGGGGACTCTCATCACAGCCATGGGATTGGTGTGTCCCCACGCCAGGTAGATGGGGGCGTCGAAACCCCGCCCGATGCGCTTGTATGAGTTCACGGTGGGGGCCAGCACGGCGCACATCGCCCGGGCATGGGCCAGCTGCCCGGCGATAAAGGCGCGCCCGGTGGGGGACAGGCCGTGCTCGTCGGTGGCATCCACCGTCACGTCCTGGCCCTGGGTGTCTAGCAGGATCTGGTGGAGGTGTAGACCGGAGCCGGCGACGTGGGCCACCGGCTTAGGCATGAACGTGGCCGCCAGCCCGCGGCGGCGGGCAACGGATTTGACCACGAACTTGCACGTCACCAGGGCGTCGGCGGCGGCCAGGGCCGGGAGGGGCGGGAGGTCAATCTCTTGCTGGCCCGGCCCGATCTCATGGTGACTGGACTCCACCGCTACGCCCAAGGCGGTGAGTCCCTGCACCATCTCGTCGCGGACGAGGGCGTCGCCGTGCGACGCCAGGTCGAAGTAGCCCCCATGGTCCAGGGGAGCGGCCGTTTCCCGGCCACCGCTGGGGGCGGCGCGGGGGGGCTGGCGGAACAGAAAGAACTCCACCTCGGAGGCTACGTGGTAGGTAAACCCCAGCTCGGCGGCATCCTGCACCACCCGCCGCAAGACAGCCCGGGGATCGGCGGGAAAGGGATCGCCGTCTGGCGTCATGACGTCGCACAAGACGCGACCAGTACGCTCGCCTCCCGGGCCGCGCCAGGGGAGCAGGCCCCAGGTGGTCACGTCAGGGCGCAGCAGCAGGTCTGTCTCCATCAGGCGGGCGCTGCCTTCCAGGGACGAGCCGTCGAACCAATGCCCGTACTGCAGCGTCTCCTGGAGCTGACCGGCCGGTAGCACCACGCTCTTGACCGCCCCGGCCACGTCCGTGAACTGGAAGTCCACGAACTCGCACTCGCCCTGTTGCACCTGCCTCAGGAGTCGCTCCCTGCCGGCCGGGTCATCGCTCATCACGCAGCACCACCTCGACCTGTGGGGTCGTCAACCACGTCTATCCGCCGCTATCCGCCGCGCAACCCGGCGAGGAGCCGGGAGATGCGGCTCGGCGACCCGGACTGGGGCGCCGGCCCGGGCTTGACGACGCGGATCACGTGCAGGCTCATATTGTCACCCCCTCCGTGGCGGCACGCCAGGTCCACCAGGGCCGCGCAGGCCTCCGATGGGGGGCGATGCGCCACCTCGGCCAACGTCTGGTGGTCCACCTCCTCCCACAGGCCGTCGGTGCAGAGGAGGAAACGGTCCTCCGCCCGCAGCCGCAGCCGAGAAAGGTCGGGGCGCATCGTGAGCTGGCTACCCAAAGTGCGGGTGAGGACGCTGCGCCGGGGATGGTCGCGCGCCTGCTCCGGGGTGATCAGGCGCAGCCGGAGCAGCTCGGCGGCTTCGGAGTGGTCACCGGTCAGTTGCGCCAGCGTCCCCTCACGCAGCAGGTAGGCCCGCGAGTCCCCGACGTGCGCCAGGTAGCCCGTCTCACCGGCGAGGACGAGCGCGGTCAGCGTCGTCTGCATCCCACGCAAGGACGTGTCCGCGGCGCGGGCCCGGTTGTACACCTGCGCGTTAGCCGCCTGCACCGCCTGGCGCAGGGCGGCCTCCACGCCGTGCGGCGCCCGCGGCGAGTAATACTCGGCCAGCAGGGTCTCAATCGCCGTCTGGCTGGCCACCTCCCCGCCGGCGTGCCCCCCTAGCCCGTCGGCGACGGCGAATAGCGCCCCCCTGGCGGCCAGGGGCCCCTCGTCCTCGGGGAGGCGATGACCCAGGGCATCTTCGTTGTTGAGGCGCACGAGTCCGGCGTGGCTCGCGCTGGCCTTCTCCAGGATCATGGTCTCCAGGAACATGCCCTGCGGCTACTCGGTGCAGCCGGGATTATGGGGCTGGCGCGCCGCGCGCCGCATTGCCCAGCCCCCATGGCCGCGCGGGGATGGGGACACAGCCCGAGGCTGCCTCTGGCAGGCATACCCGGGCAGCGCCAGCAGCATCCCGGCCAGACATCATAGTAGGGCCCCGCCTCGCGATCGCCGTTGGACGCCTTGCCCTAATCTCGGGGTACGGCCCTATGCAGCTTGCCTAAGGCGGGACTACTTGCCGCTGGACTGTGCCGCCCAGTAGCCGTCCAAGACATGCTGGATCTTGGGCTGTACCGCGTCCAGGGCATCCTTGGCCGTCACCTTCCCGTCGCGCAGGTCAGTGATCGCCTGGCCGAGACCGGCCGCCCGATTGATCACGTCCTCCGTCACCTCAGCCACCAGGTTGATCGTCCCCAGGTCGACGGCCTTGAGAAAGACCTCGGCGTTGACCAGGTTGTACTTGCTCTTCACCGCAGGGAGCCACAGCTTGCGGATGGCGTCAGGGACGTTGCACATGCGGCCCCCTTCGGCGATCCGCAGCTGCCCGTTGTCGCCGGCGATCCACTTCATCACGTCCCAGGCCGCTTCCTTGTCCTTGCTCATCTTGGTCATGGCCTGACCCTCGATCAAGTTCAGGTGGGGCGTCTTCGACGCCTTGGCCCGAGGCAGGAGCTGCACGTCGAACGGCGTCCCCCCCGGGCGCTTGGCCTGTGTCCCCCACATGCATGGCAGGAACCGGGGACCTTCGAGCTTCATCACCACGCCGCCGAGTTCGATGCGGTTGTAGCTCGCATCGGCGGCGAGGAGCTCCTGGGTAGGTGAGATGCGGAGCTTGTACTGGCTGTCATAAAGCTGATACTGGTAGGCCTCGATGATTGCGGGGGCGTTCCAGTGCGCCTTTCTCGGCTCGGCGATGCGGTCCCACTCCAACTGGCTGTTCATCCGCCACCAGGGGGTGTTTCGCAGATAGCCGCTGTTCCACTGATAGGCGTACACCTGGCGTCCGTCGAGCGGTCGGGTCAGACGGCGGCATAGGTCCTGGAACTCGGTATACGTCCACGTCTCCGCCGGGTAGGGGATGCCCAGCTTGTCGAAGTACTCCTTGACGTAGTACATCACCATCGTCCCGCTGTTGGAGGGGGACAAGTAGCGCTTGCCGCGGAACGTCGTCTGGAGGTCGTAGGCCTCGGCGGCCGGCCAGGGCGCCGACCATCGGTCGCGCGAGGCCAACTCGTCTACGGGCTGGAGGGCCCCTTTGCCGGCGTATTGCTGCCACATCCAACCCTGGAAATAGGCCAGGTCAGGGGCCGTTCCGGCGGCCAGGCCGGCGGTAAACTTGTCATAGTACCCCAGGGTGCCGGGCTCCGTCGCCGGCTGGTGATCGTTCTCGATCTTGATGTCAGCATGGGCGGCGTTGTAGTCGGCCAGGATGTTCTCGTACACGTCCTTGTCCTGGGCGTCCCCCCAGACCTGGACGCGGACGGTATACGTCCCGCTGCGCCTGGGATTGCCGCTCTGCACCGGACCCGGCGGGCCCGGCGCCGGGCCACAGCCCACGGTCAGCGGCCCGGCGGCGAACGCTCCAGCGGCGCACGCCAGCACCTCCCGGCGGCTCTGCCTCCGCCGTGCCGTGGCACGCGCGAACCGTGTCTGTCCCGGTAACCTGTCCATGGCTCGACCTCTCCCTTGCGCCGGTGCGTCCGCTGGAGCATACGCAGGCCCGTCTGCGGGGGCAACCGGTGAGGCGCCCTACCCATGGCCCCGGTCAGCCGCGTGCTTGACGCGGCCGGTTGCAACCCGTAACGTTCCCCAAGTGAGGCAATGTGGGTAGGACGCGGCCGAAGCCGGCCGGCAGATTGACGCAGGCGGTGTGGCGTGACCGCGCGGTGCAGGCCGTATTCGGCGTCGTCGTCTGGTGGGCGGTGTACCTCCGTGTCTCTGCCTACTATGGTCTGGGGGGCGGACTGATCGCCGCCACGTGCGCCGCCTGGGCGTACGTCGCCGTATGCGCCTGTGCCTCGTACTTGATGAATCAGCGCGGACCGGGCGCCAACCGCCCTGGAGGATCCGGAGGCTCTTCGGGGCGCTGGCCGGGGGCGTCGCCCTGAGCCCCGGAGCGTCCAAGCTGGGGCGCGACCCCAGGGGCACCGCCCGGGGGACGGCTAACGTACAAGAGTGATGCGACGCCGGGAGGACGGCGCAGGTCCTGTGGGTGAGGAGCGCAGCGGTCGGGGAGAGAGGACTTGAACCTCCGACCCCCACGTCCCAAACGTGGTGCTCTACCGGGCTGAGCTACTCCCCGCTGGCCCTTGAGTGTACCAGTCGCCGGGCGGTGGTATGCACCCCCGAGCCGGCTGCAGACCGTCGCCGGGGTGGACAGTCCCTGGCGTCAGCGGATAGACTCTGCGCATCCCTTTGCGGTGGCCGTAGCTCAATGGTAGAGCACTGGATTGTGGCTCCAGCGGTTGGCGGTTCGAGCCCGCTCGGTCACCCCCCTCTTGCGTCTCATCGTCACCTGACGACGCGCTGATCTGCCGGCGCGATGGCGCCATGAGTACTGCGGTTACTCGCACGACGATCTGCGGGTAGAGCCCCTGGTGCGGGCAGAGCCCCTGGCCGGGCCGACGCTAGGGGCACCTCGCCGGGGGTGGATGGGGAACGTAGGTGCTCCGGGCGTCGCCTGTGGGTGTCACCCAGGCTGTGCTTTACGCGAGGCGCTCCAGCAGGCGGCCAACGCGGGTCACCACCTCGGCCGGGAGGAAGGGCTTGGTCAAGAAGTCGTCCGCCCCGGCGCGAACGGCGTCCTGGGCCTCCTCAAAGCTCAAGGCGGTGAGGACGATCACCGGTACGCGGGGCATGTCCGAGCGCTGCTTGAGGAGCTGGATCAAGCGGAAGCCGCTCACCTGAGGGAGGTGCAGGTCAAGCAGAATGGCGCGGGGGGTTACGCGATCGAGGGCATAGAGGGCCTCCAGGCCGTCATGGGCGATGAGGGGAGTGTAGCCTGCCGCCTGCAGGTGGACGGCGAGCACCTCCGCTAAGCCGGGCTCGTCCTCTACGATGAGTACGGGTCGCTCCGGCATCGGCGGATCGACGGCCCGCGTCATGGTGGCGCCGGCGAGGGCGAGCGACGGATTCAACGGTCGGACTCCTCTTTGAGTCGGTTGGCGTCGCCGCCCCTGCCGGTGTGTTCATGACCGTAAGGACGGCGGCTCGATTCCCTGGCGCATCCCGGTCAGCTTCGACCGCGGCGATGTTAGCGGACGGTACGGAGTCGAGACTGCGGGGGAGCTCCACGTGAAACACCGCCCCACCGGCGGGCGAGTTCTCGGCCCAGATACGCCCGCCGTGCGCCTGCACGATGCGACGGCAGATGTACAGGCCTAGACCCATACCGCTCGGACGTCTCCCCGGCCTGACGGCAGCCTGATCGCCGTCGCTCCAGCCCCCTACGTTCTGATCCGAAGTCGTCACACGATAGAACTTCTCAAAGATACGTTCAAGGGCTGCTGCCGGAATCCCCGCCCCGCCGTCCACGACGCTGAACCGCACGTGCCGCTCTGAGGCGGAGATGCCGATGCCAATCGGGGTGTCGCCGGGGGCGTACTTGACGGCGTTGGCGACCAAGTTCTCGATCACCTGTGTCAATTGTTGCTTGTCTCCCAGCACCCACAGCTCGCCCGGCGGGGAGTCCAGGCGCAAGGGCCGCCGGTGCCCAAGCATGGCCACCTCTTCCAAGGCGTCTCGCAGCAGGGCACCCACCTCCAGCGGCGCGGGGCGGGTGACAAACAGGCCGGCGTCGAGGCTGGTGGCGCTCAGTAGATTGTCGATCAGGTGCTGCAAGCGGTCGGAGGCTTGATCGATCCCCTCCAGAAAGCTACGCGCCTGTGCCTCAGGCAACGGCAGGTCAGGCTGTAGGAGCGTGGCGACGTAGGCCTTAACCAGGGCCAGGGGCGTGCGCAGCTCGTGAGAGACCAGGGAGACAAAGTCCGTGCGCGCCTGCTGCGCCTGTCGTGCCTGGCCCTCCTCTTCCTGGAGACGGGCGCGCAGCTGGGCATTCTCAATCGCGAGGGCGACCAGGCCGGCGATAGTGGCGGTGGTCTCGACGTCATCCGCAGAAAAGGCGCCGGGACGGTGGAGATGACTGAGGGAGAGCGTCCCCAGGCGGCGCCCCCGGCGCGTCAGGGGAGCGACGAGGATGCTGCGATCGCCGTAGAGGGCCACGGGATGTTTGACCGTGCGCGGATCGCCGGCGGCGTCGGTTGCGGTGACAGGTAAGCCGGTGGCCAGGGCCTCCTGGCTCAGGGGATCGTCAGCCAGGCGCAGTGGGCGGGTCTTCCACTGCGCCGTGTAGGAGGCATCCATGCCCCACAACGCGGCCGGGAGGAGGCGCAGCCCGCTGGGGTCCAGGAGCAGGACGCCGGCGCGGCCGGCCGCTGTAGCGGCGGCGGCGCACTGGACGGCGCGCTCGAGCACCTCTTCGAGCTCCGGCGACGACCCGGCGACGCGGGCGAGGTCGGCCAGGAGCTGATAGTGGTGGCGCGGCGGCCGGTGGCCCTCCATGACTCAATGGCCAGGGGCCGGTGGCCCTATTCGGGCCAGCCGTCAGGCTCGATCTCGATGTCCGTCTCGGCGTCGAACGCGGCGTCGATAGCCGCGTCGATGTCTAGCGAGATGCGGCGCAGCCCGGTGCTCTGGGCCAGGGGTGTGGGGTCCAGCTCCTCCGAGCCATCGGCCCGGGTGCGCCAGCGAAAGTAGCCCAACATGATCCCCACGGCGAACTCCCGCCGGGCAGTGTAACGGTCGCAGGCCAGGCAGGCGCAGTCCCAGATCCCCAGGAGGTCGTGGGTCTCACCGCGGGCGACGGCCTCGTCGGCCGCGGCCTGGAGAAGCTGCCCGGCCTGGCGCGAGGAGATGCGGTACGAGCGGGCCAGGGTGTCCGTCCACTCCTGGGGACGGATAAACACAGCCGCACTGCTGAAGGCGTCGGTCGCGCCCCGCATCCCGGCGTACAGACCCCCCAATATGCCGTCCCCCCAGGGAGTATACCGCTTGCCGGGTGCGTCCGGCGCTCGAGACCTGGCTAGGATGCTAGGACGCCTGGCCGGGGCCGAGGAATCCGAGGGTGGGAAACCGGGCGCCGAGGAGCTTTTCCGCCGGGGCGCCGAGCCAGCCATCCATCACCGTGCTGTAGACGGAGCGGAAGTCGGTGGTGTGGCGCAGATTGCCTTTATCCAGGTCGGACAGACTCACCGGGTCGCCCCAGTGGCCCCCCTTGATCCCGTTCCCAATGATGAACTGCGGAGTGGCCGTGCCATGATCCGTGCCGTTGGAGCCGTTCTCACCCACCCGGCGCCCGAACTCGCTCCAGGACATGACCATGACGTTGTCGGCCTTGCCCTGGGCGGTCAAGTCGTCCCAGAACGCCTTGAGGCCGTCGCTCAAGGATTGCAGCAGGCGGGCCTGCTGATTCTTCTGGTTGGAGTGGGTATCGAAGCCCCCGATGGTGATGTAGCCCACCTTTACGCCCAGGTCGCCGGTGATCGTTTCCGCCAGGAGCTTTAACCCGGCGCCAAAGCCATCCTTGGGGTACTCCACCGCCGGCTTGTACGCGGCGTGGACCTGCTGCAGCTGGCCGATGCTTTCCAGCGTGCTGCTCTGGGTGCTCTGCAGCACCTGGGCAAAGGGGCCATCGCCGGAAACACCCCCGTAGAGCTGGACGAGGGCGTTTTGACGGGCAGGGGCGTCCACCGCGTAGCGCGGGTCGGGCAGCAGCTTGAAGGTGCTGGCATTATCCACCGCCGGGATGGGGAAGTCAGGGGACATCAAGGCCGGTGGGAGCGTGCCGCCGGCGGCGAACCCGGCGAAGGGATGCCCGCGCCGATCGACCGATCCCTTGACCAGCTTGGCCAGCCACCCTTCACTGGCCTTGCCCTCCGGGTTGGCCGTTTGCCAGATGTCCATGGACTTGAAATGGGAGAAGCTGGGATTGGGGTAGCCCACGCCATGCACGATGGCTACTTTGCCGGCGTCCCAAAGGGACTTCACGCCCCCCATTGCCGGGTGCAGGCCGAAACGGTCGTCCAGCTTGAGGACGCCCCCCTCGGGCACACCGACGTTCTTGCGGTTCTGGTAGTAGAGCCCATCGGCATACGGCACCACCGTGTTCAAGCCGTCGTTCCCGCCGGCCATCTGCACGACGATCAGGGTGCGATTGGCAAAGGGGTCGTTGGATTGCGTCTCTGGGGTGCGCATGACGTCGGAGCCGCGCCCCGCGTCCTGGCCGGCCGCCTGCACGGCACGGGTGAAAATGTGGGGTAGGGCCAGCCCAAGAGATACGATCTTGAAGCCGTCCTGGATAAAGATGCGGCGGGATGGCAGGGCCATGGGGTATTGCTCCTCTACTTCTCTTCAGTTCCGCGCGCTCAGCTCGCGCCCCGGCGGCGATCGTCCACCGTGCAGCCGTGCAGCTGCGGGCGACCGAGCCCACTACCCGCGGCGCAGTGAACACCAGGCACTGAGCAGCCGCTCACGCCAGCTGGTATTCCGGCATGGCCATGATCAGGTAGACGAGGCCGCGCAGCTTGCGGTCGACCGCGGGGTCGGTCTCCCTGAGGGGCTGGCCGGCCTTCCAGAGGTCACCGTCCTTTACGTAGGTCAGGAGGGCCTGGCGTTGCTCAGGGCTTGCCTGGCCGTCCAGCAGCAGACGGAGAAAGTACTCCACCGCCTGCTCCGGCGTGGCCAGACCTTGGCGCTGCACGAAGCCAAAGAGGGCTGCCGGCCGGGTGTGGTCGTCCTTGCGGATGGTCAAGATGCGGTTGACCCAGTTGACGCGCTCCAGCCAGGTGGTGGTGTTAAACCAGCTGGCGCCCCCCGGCCAGCCCGAGACGTTGGGGGGATTGAAGAGAGCCTGTCCCATCCGCTTGGCGCTGGTCTGAAAGGTTGAAGCGTCGGTTTCGAGCTGTAACACACGGGCGACACCGGCAATGAGCTCCGCCGGGGATTTGGCCTTGGCGCGGTACGCCCGCTGGGAGTAAAAGGCCGGGGAGGTAAGGATGGCCCGCACCACGGCGCGGATGCTCCCCTTGCTGGAGCGGAACAGATCGACGATTGGCGCCAGAACGGCCGGCTCCGGATCGTCGTAGGCGAAAAAGGAGAACAAGCGCCGGCAGATGTACGGGGCGCAGGCCGGGTGATCGATCAGCAGGCCGATGACGTCGTCGCCACCAAAGCGACCGGTCTTGCCGAAGATGGTCTTCCCGCCCCCATCATGCTGACCCTCTCGGAAGATGAACTTGCGCTCCGCGTCCAGGCTCCAACCGGTAAAGGCGCGGGCCACCTCGCGCACGTCCCGCTCGCTAAACGTGGGCTGCCCGTCCGGGCCGGTGACGCCAAGGGTAAACAGCTCCATCAGCTCACGGGAATAGTTCTCGTTCGGCTTGCCTTTGCGGTTGTCCCGCACGTCCAGGTAGACGACCATGGCTGGATCGCGGGAGATGCCCTTGAGGATCGTCGCCAGGTCGGCCAGGGCATGAGACCGGAAAAAGGCGTTCTGGTCCATCATCAGATTGGGCGGCGCGGGATCCTCCGGCTTCGGCTGTGGGAGGCCCACTTTGCCCGTCCCGCTCACCAGGAGCCCGTGCCAGAAGAGAGTCATCTTCTCGAGTAAGGGCCGCTTGGTGTAGATCATGCGCAAGAGCCACCAGCGCTGCATGTCGCCGGCCTTGTTCAAGTCGAGGCCGGCGCGCTGGAGTCGCTCGTCGAGGTCATCCGAGACCTGCTGGAAGTTGAGCAGGGCGTCCACCGTGCCGCTCACGCCCAGCCTGGCGTACGCATCCAGCTCGTCCGGGGAGTAGCCGAAGCCGGCCCGGCGCAGGAGATGGGCCACTCTATCGCGCTCGTCTACCAGCGGTGCGCCCCGGCCGCTCCGGGACTCGGCGGCCCCGCTGATAGTGGTGCGTAGCGCGACCAGGGCAGCGCTGGAGTGGTATTGCCCCGATAGGGTGGACACCCTGACACTAGGGGGAGGAAACCCCAGAAGGGATCCAGATCAATGAGCGCAGGACGCGAGCGCCGTATGCGGAGGAGTTCCGGGCGGAGGCGGTGCAGCTGGTGCGGGCGGGCGGGGGTCGCTGACCCAGGTGGCGAAGGACCTGGGGATCCACCACGAGACGCTGCGGGGATGGGTCAAGCAGACCGACGTGGACGCCGGGCGCGCGACGGGCTGACGAGTGAGGAGCGGGCCGAGATCGCCCGCCTGCGCCGGGAGGTGCGCATCTTAAAGGAGGAGCGGGAGGTCCTAAAAAAGCCGCGCCTTCTTCGCGCGGGAGAGCGAGATCCGGTGAGGTGCTTCCGGTTCGTCGCGGCGGAGGAGGCCCAGCACCCGGTCGCGCTCTTGTGTCGGGTGCTCGACGTCTCGCGGGCGGGCTACTACGCCTGGCGGCGCCGGTCGCCGTCGGCGCGGGCCCGCGCCGACGGCGAGCCTGACGCGGGGGATCCTCGCCATTCATGCGACCAGCCGGGGCACCTACGGCAGCCCGCGGGTGCACGCCGAGTTGGGGGACCGCGCGTGCAGTGTGGGCGCAAGCGGGTCGCGCGCCTCATGCGCCGCCGGGCTCGCCGGGTGTCATCGCCCCCGTCGAAAGCCCCGCACGACGCGGGCGGACCCGCACGCTCAGGCGGTTCCTGATCTGGTAGCGCGCGCCTTCCGCCCCGCCGCGCCCGATCGCTTATGGGTTTCCGATATTACGTATGTCGCCACGCGGGAGGGCTGGTTGTACCTCGCGGTCGTCCTCGACGCCTACAGCGCCGCGTCGTGGGCTGGGCCATGGCCGACCACCTGCGCACCGAACTCGTGCTCGCCGCGACGGCCATGGCCGTGCGCACGCGACGGCCAGCGCCGGGGCTCGTGCATCACTCCGACCACGGCTGCCAGTATACGTCGCTCGCCTTCGGCCACCGCTGCGCGCGTGAGCGGCATCGCCCGCTCCATGGGCAGCGTCGGCGACTGTTTCGACAACGCCGTCGCCGAGAGCTTCTTCGCCACGCTCAAGGCCGAGGTCGTCGACCGGCGGGCCCTGGGCGACACGGGCGGCCGCCTGCTCGGCGATCTTCGACTATATCGAGGGGTGGTACAACCGCCGGCGGCACTCGACCCTCGGCTATCGCAGCCCGGCCGACTTCGAGCGCACCCGCGGCACCACGGCGGCGGTTGTTGCCTGAACGACCAGTGTCCACGAAAACGCGTTAATACCACTCCTGGCACGGTGTCCGGCTCCTCCGCGGCTGCGTTCATGAGTTTATCCGTCCGCGGGTTAGGATCTGGTAAAGCCATCTTCCACACACCGCCTTAAAGACATCCCGTGCTTAGCGTCCTCGCTCCCGTCGGCCCAGCCTGAGCCGTTTCCCTATCTGGCGAGGAGGGATCGCGGCCTGCCGACCGGACCCGAGCGGGGTGGTGGCGATGCACCAGCAGCCCCGGAGTCGCTGACAGGCACGTCCTGGCGTCACTGGCCCACGTTCTGCGTCAGGCCGCGCGCCGTCCCCTGCGACACATCCTAGCGCGCCAACCAGGCAGGAGGCGTTAAGGGCGGGTAGAGATTGCCGGCTATCCGGCGCTGCCTTCCGGCGTCGCCTACAATGGGTTCACGATGGATCTTCGATGAGCCGCGAGCCGGCGCAAGAGCATCACCTAGAGAACGGCCTGACCCTTCTAACCCGGGAAGTGCGGGTCGCCCCGATCATCAGTTTCTGGGTCTGGTACCGCGTGGGGAGCCGGAATGAGCTCCCCGGGGTGACCGGCGTCAGCCACTGGGCGGAGCACATGTTGTTCAAGGGGACGGCCCGTTTCCCCAAGGGTGAGACGGACAAGCAGGTGGCGCTCCACGGCGGGACGCGCAACGGCTTTACCTGGCTGGACTACACCGCCTACTACGAGACGTTGCCCAGCGAGCACGCCCGCCTGGCGGTGGAGATCGAGGCCGACCGCATGGCCAAGGCCACCTTCGACGTGGAAGAGGTGGCCAGCGAGCGGGGGGTGATCATCTCCGAACGGGAGGGGAACGAAAACCATCCCGGGTTCTACCTGGGCGAGGAGGTCACGGCCGCCGCCTTCAAGGCCCACCCGTACGGGCAGCCGGTGGTGGGCTATAAGTCAGACTTGCTCACCATCTCGCGAGACGACTTGTGGACGCACTACCAGCGCTACTACGCCCCTAACAACGCCGTGGCCGTGGCCGTGGGGGACTTCGACACGGCGGAGATGGTCAAGCTGGTACAAGATGAGTTCGGGACCATCGACCGCCGCCCGGCCCCAGCGGACGTGCGGGCCGTGGAGCCGAAGCAAGAAGGGGAACGGCGGGTGGTGGTGCGCCGGCCAGGCCCTGTCCCGCAGATGACCATCGCCTACCATGTCCCAGAGGCGACGCACCCGGACACCCTGCCTCTGTGGATCCTGGGCAGCGTCCTCAGCGCCGGGCGGAGCTCGCGCTTGTACAAGGCCCTGGTGATCGGCGGGCTGGCCAGCAGCGCCGGCGCGGGGGGCGCCATGACGCGTGACCCGTACCTCTTTCGCATCAGCGCCACCGTTCGGCCGGACGTGGCGCCGGAACGCGTGGAGAGCGCCGCCCTGGCAGAGGTGGAGCGCGTGATCGAGGAGGGGGTGCCAGAGACGGAGCTGGCCAAGGTGCGGCGCCAGCTCCGGGCGGGCCACGTCTTCAGCACCGAAGGGGTGAGCAGCCAGGCACGGTACCTGGGCCAGTACGAGCTGGCCGGAACGTGGCGCAGGTTCGAGACTTACCTGGACGAGCTGGACAAGGTCACCGCCGCCGACGTCGTGCGCGTCTGCGCGACCTACCTTACGCCGGAGAACCGCACCGTGGGCTGGTTTCTCCCTTCCCCGGAAGGGCACCGCCCGGATGCAGGCGTCAGGGGCCGGACGCCGCTCATGTCCATTACGCCGCCACTCGCCCCCACGGGAGCGCCGGTCGGAGCACCACAATGACCGAGAGCGTCTATCGGCCCGCTGCCGGGGTTGCAGTCACGTCCGGGGCCAGGACGCGCGCGCGTCTGGAGATCCAGCGGGCGACGCTGGCCAACGGGATGGTGGTGTTGGGGAGCGAGAACCACACTCACTCCAGCGTCGTGCTACGCCTGGCCCTCCCTGCCGGGGCCGTGCTGGACGCCCCTGAACGAGCGGGGCTGGCGACGCTCACCGCTTCCGGCCTGACTCGGGGCACCCAGCGGCGCACGTTCGCCGAGATCAACGAGACGGTGGACGGGGCCGGGATGAGCCTGTCCGCCAACGCCGGGCGGCACCTGGCCGGCGTCTCCATGCGCTCCCTGGCGGAGGACGTCGATCTTGCCATCGAGCTCCTGGCGGACGTGACCCGGCGGCCCGTCTTTCCCCAGCCGGAGATCGAGCAGCTTCGGGCCCAGGTGCTCACCGGGCTGCGCCAGGCCGACGACGACACCGGGGCCGTTGCCGACCGCCACTTCCGGGAGCGCATCTACTCTGAGGGGCACCCCTACCGCCGGCGCGTCCACGGGTACCAAGAAACAGTGGCCGAGCTAGGGGAACCGGACCTGGTGGCGTTCCACGCCGCGCGCTACGGACCGAGGGGGGCCTTTTGTGTCGTCGTCGGGGATGTGGACTTCGAGAGCATGGTGGCCAAGCTCGAAGATGCCCTGGGGGACTGGCACGGCGAGGCCGGAGCCGGGAACCCGGTGCCCGAGGCCCCAGCCCCTGAGCCGGGCCAGGAAGACGTCGTCGTCGCCGGCAAGACGCAGAGCGATCTCGTCCTGGGACGGCCGGCCATCCGGCGCAGCGACCCAGACTACTACGCCCTGCGAATGGCCAACTTGATCTTCGGACGCATCGGGATGATGGGACGGCTGGGCGAGACCGTGCGCGAGGCGCAGGGCCTGGCTTACAGCGTCTATAGCGAGCTGGACGCCAACGTGGGCGCCGGGCCATGGGCGGTGCGCGCCGGGGTCAACCCGGCGAACGTGGACGCCGCCCTGGCGGGGATCCGGGAGGAGCTGCACCGCCTGCGCGACGGCGGGGTCACGGCCGCCGAGCTGGAGCGTGGCCAGCGCTTCAGCACCGGCACGCTCGTCCTGCAGCTGGAGACGAACGACGGCGTGGCCGGGGTGGTCCAGGACATCGAGTTCTTTAACCTGGGGCTGGACTACATCTCCCGCTATCCTGCCACCATCAACCGCCTGACGCTGGACGAGGTCAACGGGGCAGCCGCGCGCCACCTGCCCCGCTTCGAGGACACGGTCAGGGTCGTCGCCGGCCCTCAACGGAGCCTCTAAGCAGATTCAAGGTGCCCCTTCATCCATCTGTCATCTGGAACATCCCGACGCGGCGAGCGGCTGACGGGGGATGAAGAATGTTCATGACAGGCGCCCGCAGTCCCGCCACACTAGCAGCGTGTCCCTTCTCGCGCTCCATATCCGGCGCGCTCTATGCGAGTTGGTGGTGCCCCGCCTGCTCGTGCTGTCCGTGATGGGCATGGCCGCTGCCGCCGCGATGTTCGGCGGCCCCACTGGGTCGCCGCCCATCGCCGAGGCGGCGCCCTGCCTCCCCATTGCACCGAATCAGGGGACGCAATTCTTGGGCTGCACCTACGATAACCAGACCCTGACCGGGGTAAACGGGAGTGGGTCCAACTTCACCTCCGACCCCTTTAATGGCGCCAACCTCTCCGGCTCGAACTTCAGTAACGCCAACTTCACCAGCGCCACCTTTGATGGCGCCAACCTGACCTGCGTGAACCTGTTCCAAGCTAATCTGACCGCCGCGACGCTGAACGGCGTGAACCTGACGGGCGCTAATCTCTTTGGGGCCACCACGACGAGCGTCACCGTCGACGCAAGCATTACCTATTCCAACACGACCTGCCCCGACGGGACAAACAGCAATAACAACGCCCCCGGCACGTGCGCCGGTGTCACTTCGGGCCACCGCCGCCGGGCACCACACCGATCACCGTCGCATGTGTCGCCGCGACGGCGACGAGCACGGCAACGAGCACCCCCACAGCCACGAGCACGGCGGTGCCGGCCACAGCCACGGCAACGGCCGCTGCCGTCACGGCCACCACGGTGGCTGCGACCGCCCCGCCCGCGACGGCCACCACAGCCGCGGCCGCGGCGGCCGCGACCGGCGTCATAGCCAGTGAGGGCTCCGGTGGCGAGGCACGGCCCGAGCCAACGGCCGTCTTGGCAGCCGCCACGCCCGCCCCTCCGCCGACAGCCGTCCGCGCGACCACCCCGCTTCCGGCTGCCACACCGATACCGGCCCCGCTCCCGGCGGTCGTCGCGGCGCCGGTGGTGGTCGCGGGCATTCCGATCCTGCCGGCAACGCCGATTGAAGTAGTGGCGCTGCCCGCGGGCACGGACCTCCAGGCAGGCACGGCGGTTCTGCCACCCGGCACCCTGATCGCTGTGCCCGAGGTCGGGATCGTAGCCATTGAGGCGCCCATTCCCGTCCAGATCCCCGCGGTCGCGCCGGGCGCGGTGCCGGTGGTGCCACCGTCCCAGGCGATGCCGAACCCGCGCCCCACGCCGCCGGCGGTGGCCTACCCCCGTACAGGGACAGGACCCGCGCCCACTCAGCTGCCACGCAGCGGCTCTGCTGCCAATGGCTTCCCCGGCGATCTCGCGCTCGCTGCGGGAGCCCTCGCTCTGGGTGCCGTGGGGGTAATGGGGCGCCGCCGCCTGGCCCTGCGCCGCGACGAGCCGTGATCCGCTCAGCGTGACCTCTCTGGAAGTCCGTGGCGCGGCCGGGCTCGGCCGCTGGCCACGCCGCTCGGCGCCCCGGCCAGGGCGCCCTCAGCGGCATCTGCGACTCCCGTCTGCGACCCCGTTGGGGTGCCACACTCGTCCACAGACTGGGGCACGAAGCGGTAGCCCCGTCCCGGGATAGTGGCAATGTAACGGGGCTCCCGCCAGCTGTTCTGCAGCTTGGTGCGCAGGTTCTGCACGTGGCGGTCGACGACGTTGCTCTCAGCCACAAAGTCGATCCCCCACAGATGATCCAAGATCTCGTCTCGGGTCAGCACTCGGCCGTCGTTCGCCGCCAGCAAGTACAGCAGGTTCTGCTCCATCGGGGTCAGCTGCAGCACGTGCTCCCCAGCGCGGACGCACCGGTTGAGGATGTCGATTTCCAGCTCGCCCCGCGTGATAACAGGGACAACGGGGATGAGCTGGCGGTAGGCCCGTCGCAGGACGGCGCGCGTGCGGGCCAGCAGCTCCTCCGCCGAGAGGGGCACCGTCAGGATGTCGTCGACGCCGCGCTCAAAGGCGTCGAGCGTGGTCTTGAGATCGCCTCGCCGCGTCAGGGCAATCACCGGCAGACTCGCCGTGCCCGCCGCCACCGCCGCCGCCTGCGCCTGCTCCAGGAACGACACGCCGCCGTTGTCCATGTTGACGACGGCGAGCTGCGGCTGCCACGTCTCCAGTGCGGTCAACGCCTCGGGCACCGTCTCCACTGTGCGCGTCACGTAGTGGCCATGAGCCAGGGCCAGGGTGACCACCTGAGCCAGCACCTGGCGGTCGAGCAGTAGGAGCACGCGGACAGTCTCCAGAGAACGCCTGGTATTGACCGTGGGCAGGGGATGGCTGGTCGGCGACGATGACATCACTACCTCTCTCCCGGAAGGTCAAGGACCATACCATCTTGATGTCACCGTGATGGAGGACCTGGCTCACGCGGCGGGGCCCCGGTCCGCAACCGGAGGACCGAGGGTTGCGGACCGGGAGTTGGGCACCCAGGGTTGCGGCTTCGTGATGGCGAACCGTCACGACAGCTGGAGGGCAACACTCTGGGATTGAGCGCTTGGGATCGAGCGCGTTGCGCCAGGCTCAGGCGGTCAGCTCGCGCACCACCTCGTTCACCAGTCGTCCATCGGCGCGCCCGCGCAGGCGCTGCGCCGCCAGGGGCATCAGGGTACGGAACTCCCGCCCGTGCTCGGCGATCAACCCCTCCACCTCGGATTTGATCTCGTCCCGTCCGAGCTGCTTGGGGAGGTACGATTCCACTACCGCCAGCTCCGCCCGTTCCTTCTCGATCAAGTCGGTCCGGCCGGCCTGCTCGGCAAACTGCAACGCCTCGCGGCGCTGGTTGGCTTCCTTCTGGATGGCGGCGATCAAGTCGGCTTCTGAGACCGGCTGGCCGAATTGCGGGTTCTTGCGGTCAGTGCGGGCGATCTCCAGGTTACTGACGGCGGCCCGGAGCATGCGAATGGCCGATAAGCGCCGCTCCTCACGCGCCCGCATGGCCTCTTTCATGTCGGTGGCGAGCCGGTCCTTCAAGCCCATTGCTGTATCTCCTGGCTCAGGAGAGGGCGCCGGGGAAATGGCTGGCCACCCCTCCTCGGTCGCGCGAGGTGCGATCCTCAGTAGAATACTACTGACGGCGGCGTAGACCGCTACCCCTGACGGAGTCGATGCCTCCCGGGCCGTGTGTCGCCATCAAGGTAACGACCAACAGGTGAGATGAGAGGTCGATAGGCCAATGGCCGCTCGCTTCGAGATCGGCGATCCGCAGCGACCCAAGGGGCACGCCCTTGTGTTTTTCCGTAGCTCCAGCAGCGCCACTGCCGTGCTGGCGACGTACGTCGTCGTACTGCCCATCGCCATCAACCCGGCCAAGTACATTCCCCCGGCGTTCGCCGCTCACATGCCCACAGGGATGGGGGCCGTCGAGGCCACGGCCCTGCCGCCCATCCCCGAGTCGATCGGCGACCTGGCTACCCTGCGTCGCCTGGCACAGCGGCGCGGCGACGACCTCCTCGACGGGGGAGTGGTGGACAGCGACACTGAGCGCCTGATGGTGGCGACGCACGAAGTCTCCCGGGAGTACGCCGCGCGGTACCAGGAAGCCACAGCCGCCGTCCCGCCTGATCCCCCGTCCGGGAACGAAGTGCCACCACCCGCCGCGGCGGATGAGGACGCCCTGCGCTGGATGTTCCTGGACGAGCGGGGACGCGTCGGCGAGCTGGCCAAGCTCACCGGGCAGCTGCGCTACGCCGTGGACGGGAACGATGCCCACCTCATCCGTAGCACCACGGCCCAGATCCAGCGCCTCAAGGGGCACCTCTCAGAGAAGTACCGCCTGGACGAGTTCCTCACCGGGGCAACGCGCCCGGGAGAGACCGGGCGCCGGCTCGCCGAGCTCTACATCGACCGCTGCTACAAGCTGAGCAACGAACAGTACGAAGACCTGAGCCGCATCGACCGCGAGATCGAGGCCCTGGAGCGCTCGGACACCTGATCCCTGACCGGCCGCCCGTAGCCAGTCCCAGATCCTGGCCCCAAGGGCGTTTCCGCAGCGCCCTTGCCTAGCGGCGCATCGAGGCCGTAGCCGGCGCCGCCTGGCCCTTCCTGGCCCACGCTCAGGCCCCACCAGGGCGCACAAGGCGGGCGTGAACCGGCAGCGCGCGATCGGCAGCCGGGGGGGCGCCGTTGGCACCCAGGGCTTGGGGAAAGATGATCCGCAGCAGGATCTCCACGCCCTCCACCAGGCGGGGGCTGGGATGCGTGAATAGCCCATCCAGGCGTAGCGCCCAGATGCGCCCCTGGCGAGCCGCAGGGACATGCCCCCACGCCCCGTCGGCCACCAGGGCCGTGGCCGCCCCTCTCGCGCTGGCCAGATCGGGCGCGCCCACCAGCAGGACGTCCGGCCGGGCCCGGCTCACCCGGTCCGGCGCCAGGGTCAGGTCGTCGGCCCCCGCCTCTGCCAGCAAGGGCACTCCCCCGGCGGCGTCGATCATGTCCGGCAGCCAGCGCCCGGGCAGGCGCAGGGGTGCGCCTAGCGCCATGCCTCGGGGGCCGGATAACTCGTCCCCCACAGCGGCCAGGACGACTCGCGGGCGGTCACCCCCATTGCGCACCAGGTGGCGAGCGACGTGCATCCCCAGCGCCAGGAGCCGGGCACTCCGCGCGTTGAGCAGACTGTGGCCCCGCTGGGGGTGCCCGACCAGGGTCGCCAGAGGGACGATAGGGGCCAGCACGTCCTCCAGCCGGCGGGCGTTGAGGGTCACGAGCGTCATATCCTGGCCGTCGATAGTGGTGTGGCTCACGGCGGCCCCGTCGACCAGCGGCCGGTAGGCTGACCGGCAGACGGGACAGACCTCTTCCGTGATCAGGACGTCAGGGCGCACGGCGCGAAGCAGGGGGCGATCGACGACGAAGCGGGTGGTGTGCTCGTGCGCCCGGAGGCCGGAGACGAGAGGCTGATCAGGCGTCGGCAGATCAGTGGCGCGAGCCACGTCCGGGGCGTCGCGGACCTCCCCAGGGACGCCGGCGGCCTTGCCGGCGATCTCGGAGGCCAGTCCCAGGTCGGCAAGGAGGTCGTTGGCCGCGGCCGGGAACGAGACGAGGCGCACGTCTCTATACTACCGCCGGGCTGTCCCCATGCCCGCTCGTCCAAGGAATAATCGGTCCTGCTCTGCCGGGCACCAGCGGGGGATGAAAAGTGGTGCGCCATGTTCACCGGAATCTAGGTTTCATCGCCGGACTGTTCTAGACGAGGAATTCGGGGCTGCCGATGAGCGCGCTGCCAACGGTGCTGGACGTAGATACGGGGATTGACGATGCCCTGGCCTTGCTCCTGGCCTTACGGTCCCCGGAGCTCAGGGTGGTGGCCGTCACCTGCGTCGCCGGGAACGTGACGCTGGACCGGGTGCTGCGGAACACCCTCGGCGTGCTGACGGTTGCCGGGGCGGAGGAGGTAGCGGTCGCCGCCGGGGCCGACCGGCCGCTGGTGCGCCGGTTGACGACGGCGACGTTCTTCCACGGCGTTGATGGTATCGGGGGGGTGCCGCTGCCGGACACGGGAGCCCGAGTGGTGGACGAGCCGGCAGCGGCCCTCCTTTGCCGGATGGCGCGGGAGCACGCGGGAGAGCTCAACCTGGTGGCTGTGGGGCCCCTGACCAACGTCGCCCTGGCCTGCCGGCTGGACGCCGGCTTCCCGCGTCGCCTGCGTCGCCTGGTGGTCATGGGTGGGGCGGCCGGGGTGGCCGGCAACGTCACCCCGGCCGCCGAGGCCAACTTCTTCAATGATCCGGAGGCCGCCGCCGTCGTATTCCAGTCTGGAGCCGCCGTGACCATGGTGGGGCTGGACGTGACCCTGCGAGCCCTGTTCGAGGCCAAACGCTACCGTCTGCTCCGTGACGTACTACCCGGCCGTGGCGACGCCGTGGCCCGCTTCGCCTATGGCATCATGGAGCGCTACCTGGAGGCAGACCTGGCCGCTGGCCTGGAGGGCAGCCCCCTCCATGACCCGCTGGCCGTGGCGGCGCTGGCCCAGCCCTCGCTCATTCGCTCCCGCCCCCTGCACGTGGCCGTTGAGACCGAGGGGCGGCTCACCGCCGGACAGAGCGTGGTGAACCTGGCAGGGGTGGTGGAGCGCCTGGAGTCACGCGGCGACCATGACGACGTGGTCGGTCTGACCCACCCGGCACCCAACTGCGAGGTGGCCCTGGAGGTGGAGACGGCCCCCTTCATTGACCTGTTCTGTACTCGCCTGGGCCTGCTGCCCGACTGAGCCACTGGGAGCGAGTCGATCCCGGCAACGGCCAGGAACCCCCTAATACCACCAGTAGCCCTTGACGGCCTTGATCTGAATGCGGCGCCAGAGACGCTTGGCCCAGGGTAGACGGTGCTGGCGGTGCTGGCGCTGCAGGGCCGCCAGCGTTGTCTCCGTTGGCAGGCCGGCGTTTTGCATCCCCTTGACGAAGTTCCACAGCCAGTCGGGATCGAACCAGGTCTCGCGGGCCACCCGCCGGACGTGGGGGGCCAACAGGTCGTAGTCCCGCACCGTCTCCGGGGCCGGGATGTCGGCTACAGGCATCTCTCGGATCTCATGGCTGAAGTCTCAGGCTTCAGGACGATCGGCGATCAAGCCTCAGCTACCTGGCCTCGCGGTAATGCGGGGCCAGCCGCTGGGGGTGGACACCGCAAAGATACAGGAGACGTAGCGCCCACATGCGCACGATCGTGCGCAACACCCCCCCGCGCTCCCAGCGCCGGGCAGAGGTGACCACCGCCTGGGGCAGGCGGACGACGCGCCCCCTGCGGGAGAGCCGGGCGGCGAAGTCCAGGTCCTCCATCAAGGGAAGAGGGGCGTAGCCCCCCATGTCATGGAAGACGCCGGCGCGGACGAAGACCGCCTGGTCTCCGGTGAAGCCCCCTAGGAGGCGGTCACGCAGATTGATAGCGCCGGCGATGACGCGGAAGGGCCACTCCGGGTTGTCCAGCGCGACGCGGAACCGTCCGCCGGCCACGCCAGGGTCTCGCAGGGCTTGGCGCACGATGGCCAAGGCGTTCGCCGGCAACACCGTGTCGGCGTGGGGAAATAGGAGGATGTCCCCCCTGGCCACGGCCGCGCCGGCGTTCAGCCCGGCGGCGCGCCCGCCGTGGCGCGTCACGACGCGGGCATACTCCCGGGCGATGATCGCGGTCTGGTCACGGCTCCCCCCGTCCGAGACGATGACCTCTACCGTCCCCGCAGCCTGCTCCGACCCGATCGCCTGACGCAGACGCTCCAGGCAGGCTCGGATCACCGGGCCTTCATTCAAGGTGATGACCACCACCGAGATGAGCGGTGGGCCGGGGGGCGAGGTGGCGCTAGCGTCGTAGGGCAAAGATCGCCCCACCCCCCAGGCTGACCACGCCGACCAGGATGGCGAAGAGCAGCGAGGCGGCCACGGCCTCCGGCGCGCCCAGGCCGGCGCTGCCAAAGAAGAAGACGTAGGCCCCCTCACGCACGCCCAAGCCGTTGAGCGACACCGGGATCAACTGGATAGCCGAGATGATGGGAATAAAGAGGAAGCAGGCCGCCAGGGAAACGGGGGCGCCGATGGCCGCAAACGTCGCCCAGCCCAGGAACACCACCGTGGCATGGAAAGCCAGTGAGAGGGCCATCACGGCGAGTAGCGCCCGGCGATCTTCAAAGGCCCCGCCCATCTGCCCGCCGACGCGTCCCAGGATGCTCTGCCGCAGCCCCGGGAAGCGCTGTCCCAGGCGCCGGCGTAGCCTGGCCGAGGCGATAGCCCCCACGAGGGCGGCGAACAGGACGAGCACGGCGGCCACCGTCCCGGCCACCGGTGCCGACGAGCGGAGGCTGAAAAGGAGCGCTCCGGCGGCCGTGAGCCCCAGGGCCAGCCCGGCGAGGAGCCGCTCCCCGATCACGGAGGCGGCCGCGGCCGTCCCCTTCCCCGTATATCGGGCGATATCATGTATCCGAGCGACGTCACCGCCGATGTTCGAAGGCAGGAAGTTGTTGAAGAAAAGTCCTACGAGATAGGAGGTGAACAAGAGGCGAAACGGCACCCTCAGCCCCTGGGCAGCGAGCAAGAGCTGCCACTTCCATGCGCTCACCACCAGGGCGGCGGCTACCAGCAGGAGGCCCACTGCAAGCCAGGCAAGCTCGGCCTGACGGAGCAGCTGCCAGACCTCCGCGGCGCCGAACTTCCTGAACAGCAGGGCTAGAAGGGCCAGGCTGACCACCGGGCGGAGGGTCAGCGCCAGCCCCCGCCAGCTCGACCGGCGGCGAGCACCCTGTGCTTCGTCCCCGCCGGCCGAGCCGGCATCTGAGGCGCCCGCACGGGGGCTATGCGAGAGGGGAGTGGCCGGGGTGCCATGCGATAGGCCAGGGCGCGCCGGGGGGGTCACCGGGCCGCGCTGTGGGGCCACCGCCGAGTGCGGGGTCTCAAGGATTGCCATTGGTCTTGTCCATGTGGTTGGCACACGCTCCATCGTTCCACCGGCCGGGCGGTACGGCGTTGCGGTTTCACCTGCTACTGGTGCCCCGCCCCCCGCCGGGCACCGCCGGGCACCAGGGTCTCTCCTGAAAACGGGTCCGGGTTACGGGCGGGTACCTGGCGATCGAGGCGGGACTTGGCCGTCACACCCAGAACCAGGAGGGACAGCAATGCCCCGGCTGCCCAGAGGACGGCCCGGGACCCGACGGTAAGGTTCTCGCCGAGCACCGAGTACACGATGGTGGCCGGGAGCTGGCCAATCCCTGTGGCCACGAGGAATGCCGGCAGACCGATGCGGGTGAGGCCGGCGGCGTAGCTCACGACGTCGAACGAGATCACCGGCACCAGGCGAGCGATCAAGACGGCGGCGCTCCCGTAGCGGGCGAAAAAGGCGTCCGCCCTGGCTACGGGGGTGGCCCCGGCGAGTCCCTCCACCACTGGACGACCCAGGGCGCGGGCGATGCCAAAGCAGAGCGCCGCCCCCACCATGGCCGAGGACCACGACAGGAGCGTGCCCCACACTGCGCCGAACAGGAGGCCGTTGGCAATGGTGATAACAAAGGCCGGAAGCGGGGCGGCCACCGACTGTAGAACCATCAACAGAAAGGAGACCACCGGGGCCCAGACCCCGAAGCCGCGCAAGTAGTCCCGCAGCCGGCCGATATCCCGCGGGTCGAGGGCCGCGATCCCGGCATTGATCGATTCCCGCAGTGGCGTCACCAGGGCGTACAGGGCGGCACCGGCGGCCACGGCGGCGACCAAGAGAGGTAGAGAGGCTGAGGAAGGCCGGTGACCCCCCGGCACCGGCCGGCGCCCCCGACTCAGGGCCATGGCCCAGATGATCGGCGGGACGATCAAGAACGGGGCGCGGCTGATGACGGCGTAGGCGCTGTACGTCACCTCCGGGTTGGCCTGCAGCGGCGCCAACAGGGCGAAGTACGGGGTGAAGGGCCAGTACAGGACGCGTACGGCGGCGTAATACCAGGATGGAAACGAGGGGAGCCAGACCACCCCGGTGGCGTTGCCGATACCGTTGAGCACCACCACCAGGCTGCTCAGGAAGTACAGCAAGGCGACGAGACTGGCGATCAGCCAGCCCCGCCGCCGGGCGGCGCTCCCGTCGAGACTCCTCCCGCCAAGGCTGCTCCCATGGAGACGGCTACCCACTGGCACCTCAGCTCTGGCCGGCATCTGGACACCGGTGGGGTGTGCTTTCGCGTCCCCATGGGCGCTTGGGACACCAGGGGCGACGATGGAGCTCAGGCGTCGCCCTGTACCTTCTTCGTCCCCGGGTCATTGCCCCACTCTACCCAGGAGCCGGCGTAGTTGCCGACCTTGGGGTATCCCAGCAGACGCAGCGTCCAGTACGAGACGGACGAGCGCTGTCCGGTCTGGCAGAGGGAGATGACCTCCTTGTCCTTGGTCACGCCCTTGCTCTCATACATCGTCTTGAGCGTGGAGGCGTCTTTGAGCGAAGCGTCGGCAGCGAAGTTTTCCCGCCAGTCCACGTTGACCGAGCCGGGAATGCGTCCGCCGAACTTGGCCCGCACGTCCTCGCCGCGGAACTCCTCCGGAGAGCGGGCGTCCAGGATGACCTTGGACTTATCCGTGATGGCCAACTCGCACTGCTCCTTGGTAGGGAGCTTGGCAGGATCGATCTTGGAGGTGAACTGCGCCGGCTCCACTGCCGGCACCTCGGCGGTGATGGCCCCGGACTGGGCCTGCCAGGCCTTGAGGCCCCCATCGAGAACGGCGGCGTTGGTGTGGCCGATGTATTCCAGTGTCCAGAACAGGCGTGCGGCCGGCGTCTCTCGCCCGTTGTCGTAGGTCACGACGCGGGTGGCATTCCCAATGCCCTTGCCGGCGAACAGGGCCTCCAGCTTCTCCTTGGTATCCGGGTAGTTCTTTTGCTGCCCCGGGTCGAAGGTGTCCGCCACCGGGAGGCTCACCGCCCCGGGGATGTGCCCCTTCTCGTACTCCGCCGCCGGCCGGGCATCAACCAGGCGCACGTTGGGGTCTTTGGCATGCTGCTGCAGCCAGGCCACATCGACCACCAGCTGCGGGTTGGCGAAGCTAGCGCCCTCAGCACCCTTGCTCGTCGCCCTGGCGCCCCCCGGTCCCACCGCCGTGCCACACCCCACCAGGAGCAGGAGACCGGCGCCGGCCAATCCCCCCCAGCCCCGTCGCGTGATCCTCAGTGTTGTGTCCCCTTCCATCTCCGCCACGCTCTCCTCAATGTCTATGACCCGCAGCCTGCGCCCACCGGCCGCGTCTATGGCCACCGTACGGCCGACGCGCCCAGCCCCGCCCCGGGGTCATTGTTGAGTAAAAGAATCATCTTACTTGGTCAATTCTACGGGCCAGGGGGGCGGGAGTCAAGCTAGGCTGCACGGTGGAGATGGAGATAAGGCGGTGACCGCTTCCCTAGTTGCGGGCCATACCCGGGGGTTATTGCCCCTCCGAACTGGGAGAGGGAAAATAGACCGGGAGGACGATAACTCCGGCGATGGTGGCACCAAAGCGCCCCGGCCGGCCCCCGGGGGCGGGAGTAGCGGACGCAACGAAAGAGCGCATCCTGCAGGCGGCGGCCGGCGTCTTCGCCGAGAAGGGGTACTACGGCGCCGCCGTAGACGACATCGTGCGGGCGTCGGATACATCCAAGGGGTCGTTCTATTTCCACTTTCCCAGCAAGCGGGGGATCTTTACCGCCCTGCTGGATCATCTCACCGCCCGTCTGCTGCAGCGTGTGGACGAGGCCATCACCGCCTCCGGCGAGGGAGTCGATCCGGCGCAGCGCCTGGACGCCGCCCTGCAGGCGGTGATCTCCGCCTTTTCCCGCCGCCGGCTGCTGGCCCGCCTCCTCCTGGTGGAGGCCACCGGGCTGGGCCATGCCACGGACGAGCGCTTGATGGCCGTACATACCCGGATCACCGAGTTGATCCAGGGCTACCTGGACAAGGCGGTGCAGGGGGGCCAGATCCCGCCCCAGGATACCGCCCTGGCGGCCTGTGCCTGGATGGGGGCGCTCAACGAGGTGGTCATCCGCTGGCTGTACACCGGGCAGCCCGACCCGCTGGAGAGTGCCCTGCCGGCCCTGCGCGCCCTGCTGCTGCGCAGCGTCGGTTTCAAAGAAGTCAGTTGTCCCCAGCCGGGCGCCAGCAGCACATGAAACCGCAACGCCGGACCGTGTTGGGAGCCTAGCCCGGATTATTCACGGGGTTGAGACCGCCCAGATCGCAGCGGCCCTTGTGTCTACATGAGCCACCAGGAGGGAAATGGCCCTGTCTCAGGCACCGCTCCAGGAGTAGCTGGGCTAGCACCGTTACCGTGTATGAATAATCCGGGCTAGCCGGCGATCTGCAGGCGGGTGCCAGGGATGAAGTAACACCAGAAAGGGAGGCACAGAACGATGTCTGGCCGGGCGAGCAAGGTCACGCTGCAGCTCCCGCGGCGCCCCCGCCGGGACGTCCTCGGCGGGAGCCTGCTGGGTCTAACGTTTCTCGGCCTGGGGGCCGGCTGTGGCGCCGAGGGGCCACCATCCCGCCCTTCCGGCGGGGCAGCAGCCGGCACGCCGACGGGAAACCTGGCCACAAGGGGCGGGGAGTCTACCGCCGTCCCCAGGGAACCCGCCGGTGTGGAGCAGGTCAGCCTGCGGCTCTCCTGGATCAAGAATACCGAGTTCGCCGGCTTTTTCGTGGCCCTGGAGAGGGGTTTCTACCGTGACGAAGGGATTGACCTGACGATCAACGGGGCGGCCCAGAATCTCTCCGAGGTACAGGCGGTGGCGAGCAAGGGGGATACGATTGGCCTCTCCGGCGGGCAATCGCTCATGCTGGCCCGGGCGCAGGGCATCCCCATCAAGGCCTTCGGCGCCCTCTTTCAGCGGGGGCCCGGCTGCTTCCTATGGCTGGCACGCTCTGGGATCAAAGGGATCGCCGATTTCAAAGGCAGGAAGATCGGCGTACAGCAGACCGCCCGGGCCAGCAGCGAAGCGATGCTGACGATGCACAACCTCAAGATCGAGGACGTGTCGCTGGTACCCGTTGGGTTCGACATCCAGCCCTTGCTCAGCGGGGTGGTGGATGTCCTGACCGGTACGGTAATCAACCAGGTGGTGCTCCTGGAGCAGCAAGGGGAGCAGGTGGGCTTCATCCCCTACGCCGACCTGGGCTTCACCTTCTACTGGAACACCCCCTTCGTCCTGGACGACACGTTACGCGACCGCAAAGCGCTGCTTACGGCCTGGCTGCGGGCCTCGGCGCGGGGGTGGGACTACGCGTTGCACAACCCTGAGGAAGTAGCCAAGCTGGTGGTGGACAAGTACGGCGAAGGGCTGGACCTGACCAACCAGACCCTGGAGCTCAAACGCGAGACGCCCCTGATCCGCAGCGAGCTCACCGCCCAGAAGGGGCTGTTCTGGATGGATCCGGCGGTGTGGCGCGCGGGGCAGGACATCCTGCTCCACCGTACCAAGCAGCTGGAGCGGCCCCTCAACCCCGATGACGTCTCCACCCTGGAGATTCTCAGCCGCGTGGGCAAGATCGGGGGCTGATGGTCACGCCCCTCTTCCGGCCCCCTGCTGCGCCCCTGGGGTCATCGCCCGGCACCGTCGCGGCGCCGGCGGTGGCATTCCACCGCTGCGGCTACAGCTATGGCCGATCGGCGGGGGCGGTGGAGGCGCTGCGAGACGTCACCCTCACCGTGGGAGCGGGCGAGTTCGTGGCCGTGATCGGCCCCTCCGGGTGTGGGAAGTCAACCCTCCTGCGCCTGGCGGCCGACGTCCTGGCGCCGAGCTCCGGCACGGTGGAAGTCCTCGGCGGCCCGCCGGCGCAAGCCCGGCGGCAACGTCGCTTCAGCGTCGCCTTTCAAGACCCCGTGCTACTCCCCTGGCGAACGGTGCTGCAGAATGTGGAGCTGCCCTTGGAGATCGCCGGGCGCTCCCCAGGGCACCGCCGAGAGATGGCACAACAGATGATCAACCTGGTAGGGCTGACCGGTTTCGAGCGGGCCCTCCCGGGGCAGCTTTCCGGGGGCATGCGTCAGCGGGCGTCGATCGCCCGGGCGCTCACCCTTCAGCCGGCGCTGCTCTTGATGGACGAGCCGTTCGGTGCCCTGGACGAGCTGACGCGTGACCGGCTCAACCAGGAGCTCTTGGACGTGTGGCAACGCACGGCGGCGGCCGTCCTGTTTATCACCCACAGCATCGAAGAGGCGGTGTACCTGAGCGACCGCGTGATGGTGCTCACCCGGCGCCCGGGAACAGTGGCCGCGACGCTCCCGATCGACCTGCCACGGCCGCGCACGCTTTACGTCAAGCGCACGGCGGCGGCCTTTGAGTGGACGGCCCGGGCCCGCCTGGCGCTGGAGGCCGCCAGCCGGTGAGGCCAGGCGGTGTCTCCGGGTCCCCGGGGGCCGGGGGCCTGCTGGGCCTGGCCGTCCTCCTGGCGGCATGGGAGGCAGGGGTGGCCTTGTTCGCCGTCCCGCTCTACCTCCTCCCGCCCCCATCGACCATCTGGTGGCAAGTGGTACGAGACTGGCCGCTGCTGTGGCGCAATGCGCAGCCGACGCTGGTGGAAGCCGTGGGTGGGTTCGTCCTGGGCAACGGTGTGGCCGTCCTGCTGGCGGCGGTATTCGTCCACGCCCCGGCAGTGCAGCGGGCCGTCTTTCCCGTGGCCATCGCCTTGCGCACGGTGCCCCTCGTCGCTCTGACGCCGCTGCTCCTGCTCTGGCTGGGCACCGGCTACGCCCCCAAGATCGCCATCGCCGCCCTGATCTCGTTCTTCCCCACCCTGGTGAACATGACTCGCGGCCTGGCCGCCCTGGATGGGCAGGCCCTAGAGCTGATGCACACCATGTCCGCCAGTCGCTGGCAGATCCTGGTCAAGGTACGCTGGCCCTCCAGCCTCCCCTACCTGTTCTCCGCCCTGAAGATCGCAGCCACGAGCAGCGTGCTGGGGGCGGTGATCGCCGAGTGGATCGGCTCAGACCGTGGCCTGGGCTACCTCGTGGTCGCGGCTACCTTCGAGTTCAGGATCGCCCGCCTGTGGGCGACCATCGCCGTGGTCTCGGCCCTGGCCCTGGCAGGGTACCTGCTGGTCGTCGCCGCCGAACGCCTGGTCGTCCCCTGGCGGGGAGATGTCTAGAGGGCCAGGCGGGAGCGGATGGCGTCGCGGAGCGCTTCGGCGGTGGCGTCGACGACGACCGGCGGGTTGGCGAAGTGCGACTCGAGCTTCTTCCCCTTGGGGCTGAGCGTGGTCTCGGTGGCGAACTCTTCGTACAGCGCCGAGGCATGGTAGCGCAGAGTGTAGTCGGCGTCCTTGAGCACGTTCCCGGTGAGGATGCAGACGATGTCCTCCTCCGGATCGACGCGGGCGTCGGTTCCCTCTCGCGCCAGGCGCCGGATGGCCGCCAGGGTGGTGGCCGAGGCCGGCTCGCAGCCGATCCCGTCCGCCCCGATGATGGCCTTGGCGTCGGCGATGTCTTGCTCCTCCACGGAGGTGACCCAGCCGTCGCTCCAATCCACCGCCCGGCGGGCCTTTTTCCAGCTCACGGGGGCGCCGATCTTGATCGCCGTGGCCAGGGTGCGGGCATGGTGCACGCGCTCCAGCATCTCCGGGTGCCCGCTCTTGCCGCTGTTGAAGGCCCCGCTGTTGAAGGCGTTGTAGAAAGGGGCTGCCCCGCGGGCCTGGACGATGGTGATGTGGGGCCGCTTGGAGAGCAGGCCCAGGTCATGGAGCTCGCGCAGGGCCTTGCCATAGGAGCTGCTGTTGCCAAGATTGCCCCCGGGGACGACGATGCGGTCGGGGGCCCTCCAGGCGCATTGCTCCAGCAGCTCCGCCATCACCGACTTCTGCCCCTCCAGGCGGAACGGATTCACGGAGTTGAGGATGTAAATGCCCAACTCCGGGGCGATCACTTGCAGGAGGGTCTGGGCGGCGTCGAAGTCCCCCCGTATCTGGAGCGTAAGGGCCCCATAATCCAGGGACTGTGAAAGCTTGGGGAAGCTGACTCCCCCCTCGGGGACGAGCACGATGGCGCTCAAGCCGGCGCGGGCGGCATAGGCGGCCATAGAGGCGCTGGTGTTCCCCGTGCTGGCGCAGGCCACGGCGCGCATCCCCAGGATCTTGGCCTGAGTCACCCCGGTGACCATGCCGTAATCTTTGAACGAGCCGGTGGGATTGAACCCCAGGTGCTTGAATCGGATCCGGCGCACCCCGCCATAGCTGGCGCTGCGCGGGCCCTCCAGCAGGGGGGTGTTCCCTTCCGGGTAGGCAACCACCTGGTCATCGCGGTCGTAGAACGGCAATAGCTCCCGGAAGCGCCAGACGCCGCTGCGATCGATCAGCTTCTCCGAGCCCCGGCGGCGGCGCCAGCGGCGCTTCAGCCCTTCGGCGTCTTCGATCGGGCGGGGGTAGACGACGTCCAGTAGGTCGTTGCACTCCAGGCAGCGATAGATGACCTCGCGGACGGGATACCAGCGCTGGCAGTTAATGCAACGCAAACCACGGGCGTCAGACCAGGGTTGCCACGCTTCCTGACCGCCGATGGTTTCGGCGGCCGTGGGCGACCCTTGATCTACGGTGGTGCGATCCACGATCGTCCGTTCGGTGGCCGGCACGCTTTTGATCCTACCACTTCCACGAGGGGCCCCCTTCCACGAGGGGCCCGGCCGTACTCCCGGCCGACGCCCCCTGCCGGAGAGGGGAGCGCCTCGAGCGCTAGAGGCCGAGCAACGCGAGGGCAATGGCCGCGACCAGTGACACCGCAGCCGTCCCCACCAAGACCACGCCGCTGCGCTTGAGCACCGTGGTCAAGGTAGAGCGTTTCTGCCGTGCTGCGCGCTGGGCGGTAATCAGGGCCCGCATGCGGTCTGGCCCGCTGGCACGGCGTTCCAGCCGCGGGCGAGTCGTCGTCGTGGCCACGCGGCTGGCCAGCAATGGGGCCAGGATCAGGAGGAAGATGCCACCAACGAGGAGGACGCCGGCGAGGAAGAGCAGGATAAGCCAGATGGCCAGTCCGGCGAGCACCATGACGCGGGATTATACCGCCGGCCCCTCCGGCGAGACTTCTTCCGCCGGCATGTCGGGGGCAGGGGCCTCCGGATGGGAGGGACGGGGCTCGGCCAAGCGCCGAATGGCCCCACTGACCAACGGGTACCAGAAGGGACGGTCCCGCGCCGTGCGCCAGGCACCTATGGCCGCGCCCAGGACAGTGGCGCCGTAGAACAAGGGCCACACGAGGACAGACAGGCCCCAGGTAACCTGCAGGATCGTGAGCCAGGGCTCACGCAGGGTGTCAAAGATGCGCCAGTCGCCGATGCCGGGGAGCTCCCCACCAAAGGAGAGGAAGCCGGCCCCCAGCCAGGCGATGAAGACCAGGTGTGCAACAAAGACGGCTAGCTGATAAAGAGCGGCCTGGCCGGAGTGGGCCACCAGGTACCGTGAGCGGCGTCTTTCGGCCACGAGCAGCAGCCCGATGGACACGGCGGCCGCTGCTGGCCAGCCGAGGAGGCTTAGGCCCAGCACACCGGCGGCGTGCGCCACCACCGCCAGGCGGCGCTCGGTCGCGCCCCTCGGGCGCAGTCCCAACCTCTCCCCATCCGCCATGCCCGCCGGCGAGTATAGTCTCTGAGAGGGAGATGGAGCGCTGCCGTAAAGGTCGTCATCGCACCCACGCCCTCGTTGCCCTGCACGTCGTCCTGGTGTGTCTCTTCCTCGTGGCCACACCGGTCCAGGCCCATGGCGAGATCACCGGCGCGCAGGACATTGTCCAGGATTACGGCGTCCTGCTCTTCCTGGCGGCCACCATTCTGATTGGCGCCGGCGTACTGGCCTGGGTGACCTTCGCGCCCCAGCCGGATGAGGCCGAGGTTGACCGGCCGGCCGGCAGCGGGCGGCCCGGCGAGCGCGCGGGGGATGCCATCGCCGAGGGGGACTAATCCCATCTTGCTGTCCGGGCGGCGCCCCGGCCAGGGGCACGTCCGGACAGCAGACACGCCAGAACAGCCGGCCCCGGCCGACTCAGACTTGCAAGAAGCCGGGCGAGTCGATGACGAAGACAACGGCGCGGGCCCTCGGGGCCGGGCTATCCTGGCTGGCCTGGCGGGCCTGACAGTGCTGGCGCAGCGTGGCGACGACGTCGTCCACTTGCTCCGCCTCCACGCCGGCAAGGAGGGTGACGTTGCCACGCCGGAGCAACCCGCCGACGGTGTTGATGCGCGTCGTACGGTAGCCTTTCCCGAGCAGGGCCTTGACCGCATTGCCGGCGTCTTCGCTCTGCACGATCGCCCACACGAGCTTCATCGCCCCGTCCTCCTCCGAATGCCTGCCCCGCGACCTGCGCTAGAGGCGCTCGAAACGCTCGACGTCGATGACGAAGACCGTGGCCCCACCCACCTGCACCTGGATTGGATCGAGGGGGTATGGCTCCCCCACCTCGCCCGGGGCGGTGGGGACAAAAAACTCGGTGCGCGTCTCACAGTTGTCACGGATGATCAGCAGGGCCCGGTGCAGGCGTTGCCGTTCCACGCCGGCGATAATCGTGGCATTCCCTTTGCGCAAGAATCCGCCCACGGTGTTGATGCGCGTGGCGCGAAAGCCGGCCCCGGTCAAAGACTCGATTACCGGCCCGGCGTCCTCATCCTGGACGATAGCCAGGATGAGCTGCATGTCCGAGGCATCGACTTCTGGCGCTGGATCTGACGTTTCAGCCATCAGGGGGGCCATTATACGCCCCCGCGGCTGAAGGAGTGCGGCGGCGCGGCCGAAAGGCGCGCCTCTACGGCCCGGTTACGCCGGCACCTGTTCAGCCGGCCGTTGGCGCAGGGCCAGCGACTGGGCTTTCCCCCCGCGTCTGACCTTGACGATCTCGGCCATGATGGCCAGGGCGATCTCTTCCGGCCAGCGTCCGCCGATGTCCAGCCCGATGGGGGCATAGATCCGGTCCAGGAAATGATCCGGCACGCCCTGGGCCTTGAGGCGCTGGAACACCAGCAAGACGCGCCGCCGGCTGCCGATCATGCCGATGTAGGGGGCAGGGGAGGCCACAACGCGCTGTAGGGCGACCTCATCGTGCTCGTGGCCTCGAGTGACGAGGACGAGGTACGTCCATGGCGTGATCGCCTGCCGGGTGATGGCCTCGTCAAAGGGGGCCACTACCAGATCGTCGGCGTCCGGGAAGCGCTCCCGGCTGGCGAAGCGGGCCCGGTCATCGATCACGACGATCTCGAATCCCAGGATCTTCCCGAAGCGGGCCAGCGGGACGGCGATGTGTCCGGCGCCGAGGATAATCAGTCGCGGAGGCGGGAGCATGGGCTCCAGCGAGACCTCGATCAAGGCATCGTCGGACTCCGCCTGGCGCAGGGCGCGACGCGCCGGGAGGGGCTCTCCGTTAGGGTTGAAGCGCGCCACGGCGATGTCTTCCCGCCGCAGCTGGCACACGGCAGCTTCCCGGATGGCCGTCTCCAACCGTCCACCGCCCAACGCCCCCTCGGTCGTGCCGTCGGCGAAGACGATCAGCTTCTGTCCCGGATTCAGCGCCATCCCCCGGGCGACCACGACCGTGACCAGGCAGAAGGGGGTGCCCGCGCCCAACAGCGTGAGGACGCGCTGCGGGAGGTCGGCGGTCACGCGGCCGGGCTAGACTCGCCGGCTGGGCTGGTCGGTCGGCCAGACTCCCCGTCCGCCGTGGAGGCGCCCCGCTGTCCCCCCGTGGCCCCGGCGGCACTGCCGGCCTCCAATGCCAGCTGCCGGCCTGACGCGACTGCCCCAGCCGGTGGCTTGAGGATGTCGATGAACACCTCCATCGTACCGCCACAGACGTCGCCGCCGGGGGCATCGGGATCGTCGGCCAGGACAAACTCCCGCAGCGCGCTCTCTCCCCGGCGCAGGAGGCGTGACGCTTCTGACCAGACCTCTGCCTCGATGCACCCCCCACCGATGGTTCCATACATCTTGCCGTCGCTGGCGATCATCATGTGGGCACCTGCCTTTTGCGGCGTCGAGCCGCGTGTGGCCACGACCGTAGCCAGTACCACCGGCTCGCCGACTTGCAGGCGCTCGTGTGCCGTGTTGAGCAGATCGCGCAGACCGCCGGGCATGTTGGAGTGTCCTCTTGAGGGGCCGCGTACGGGTATGGTCCCAGATCAAGTATACCAACGCCCCCTCTCTCCCCTGCCCCCGTCTCCTGAGCCGGGTATGGCAATGCGTCCAACGGCGACCCTGGTGATGACGCCTCGCCATTACCTGGACAGCAGGGACGCAGTGGGAAGGGCGTTAGCCCATGCGCGTCGTCGCACCGGGCGTCGAGGCCCCGCCGGTGTGAGTCGGGCTGGTCTCCTGCCAGGCCTGGTTGATCGTTTGAACGGCCTGCTGGATGGCGCTGTCGTTCACCATGTGGCCATCCTTGCGCAGCTCCCAGACAACGATGTCGGGCATGATCTGGTTGATCTTCTGCACAGCCTGGGCGTAGTCGCGCAGGTGGCGCTGGGCCAGCTGGCCCGTGCTCGGCTGGCCCAGGGCATTCGCCGTGGTGTGGAGCATGCCATACCCGATGGCGGCCAGGTTGAAGGCGGTGTAGTCGTCTCGCAGGAGCTTGGAAACGCTCTCCGTACGGAGCTTATCGACGACCCCGGCAGCGACGCCGAACAGGCTGGAGACAGCAGACTTGATGGGGCTGGACTCGCTACCACCGAGACTCTGCAGATGGTCCTTGAGGGCGTCCCGGTGGGCCTTTACGGTGTTGTGGAATTGCGCTACGGCCTCGGCCGCCTTCGGATGGTCCTTGGCCTCATCGAGCTGCCGGTCGATCGCCTCTTCGATGTGTGACTCCAGCGCCACCATGTCTCCGACGTACTGCTGCACCGTGTTGAGGTTCTTGTCATCAGGCATGCGGTTGATTCTCCTCTGTTCCCTACCGACCTCTCCTTGCGAGGCAAAAGCGCTGCGCATTTCTCAGTGCAGGTTGCATGCCACCTAGAGCGGGAGCGGCGCCCGAGGGACAGGTATGATTCCGGCGTGAGCGCTGAGCCGGGTGGGGCTTCGCCACGAGAGGGTCCGGTGCCCTCTGCAGCGGCCCCGGACGTATCTCTACGCCTGCGGGGCAACGACCTGTTGATCCAGTTTGCCGGCCATGGCCCGCCCGGGGACGACCGTGACCAGGCATTGCGCGCGCAGGTAACGCGTGCAACCGGCCGAGCGTCCCTGGTCTATGACCGCCGGCTGGGGAGCTATCGCACCCTGGCCTCAGCCTACCGGGCGGTCCGAGAGGGGCTGGAGGCAGACCGCTACCGCGTGGGGACGGACTTCGATCCGGCGCCGGCGTTACCGTTCACGCCCCGGCTGTCCCAGGCGCCGCGCCCGTACCAGGAGGCGGCGCTGGAGGCATGGACGGCCGCCGGGGGCCGGGGGGTTGTCGTCCTCCCTACCGGCGCCGGGAAGACGCTCGTCGCCTTGCTGGCGGTGGCCCGGCAGCGGGTCTGGACCCTGGTAGTGGTGCCCACCCTGGACCTCCTGGCCCAGTGGCAGCGAGCGGCGACCGAGCTGCTGGGCGCGCCAGCTGAGAGCGTCGGCGTCTTCGGCGGGGGCAAGCGCGACCTGGCCCCCATAACGATCATCACCTACGACTCGGCCGCCATCCACACGGGCGACCTGAATTGCTTCGGACTCCTGGTGTTCGACGAGGTGCACCACCTCCCGGCGTCGTCCTACCGGCTCGCCGCCGAGGGGACGGTGGCGCCTTACCGGCTGGGCTTGTCGGCCACGCCGGAGCGCACTGACGGCCTGGAGCGCGACCTGGCGCACCTCGTGGGGCAGGTGGTCTATTCCCGATCGCCGGGCGAGTTGGCCCAGCACCTGGCCACCTTTCGCGAGGAAAAGATCACCATCGCCTTGAGCCCGGATGAGCAAGGGGCCTACGACGCGGCCATGGCCGGCTACCGCGCCTTTCTGCGCCGCCGGCGCTTGCGCATTACCTCGCCGGAGGACTTTCAGCGCTGGGTGATCTGGCACAGCGCTAACGATCCGGAAGCCCGAAAGGCCATGCTGGCCCACCGCGAAGCCCGGCGGCTGGCCTTCAACGCAGCCGCCAAGACGGCAGTCCTGATCCAGCTGCTACAGCGCCACCACGACGAGCGCGTGCTGATCTTCTCGGAGTTCACCGCCGTGGTCGAGGGGCTCAGCCGTGACCTGCTGATCCCTGCCATCACCTACAAGACCCCCCCTGCGGAGCGTGCCGCCGTCCTGGACGGCTTCCGCAGCGGGCGCTTCACCAAGCTGGCCACCGGCCGGGTGCTGAACGAGGGCGTCGACGTGCCGGATGCCAGCGTGGCCATCGTCCTCAGTGGGACAGGGACACGCCGGGAATACGTCCAGCGCCTGGGCCGCGTCCTGCGGCCAAAGGCCGGCCCGGCGGTGCTCTACGAGCTGATCACAGAAGAGACGGGCGAGGTGCACCTTACCCGCCGCCGGCACGCCCGGCCCCGCGGCAGCCGGGGGGCACGATCCAGTGACCAGGCAGGCAACGGCGAGGAAGCGCTCAGCACCGAGCGTCATGCGCCGCGCACCTGGGGGGAAGGCAAGGGAGCGGGGCCCTGATTGATGCCCTTCCCGCTGAGCGACCTCAAGCGCAGCTACGGGCGCAGCGGCGTGGCCGGCGGCCCGCCGGACGTCCGTCCCTACCTCCTGGCGGGGCGGGAGCTCGCGGCGCAGCGCCGGCGCCTCCTGCTTGTGATCGACTGGCATGCCCGGGGCGTTGGACGCCCGCGACAGGCCTTGGACTTCGACGAACTGGCCCAGTTGGTCGGAGACTACCGCCTGGCCCGCTGCCTGGGGGCTTGCCTGCAGACCAGTTTCCGCTTCGTTCCGCAGTCCTTCGAAGACGCCGTGGCGGGGGCCGCGCCGGCCGGCGCCCGGCAGCAGCTGGCCGAGTCCGGCGCCCGCGGGCCGACAGATCTGCGGCTGCGGGTGTTCGAGACCGTCGGCGCCGAGCACGGGGGCTTTGTGACGGTGGAACAACGCCCCGCTGTGCTGGCCGGAGTGGCCGCCGGCCTGGGGTTGGAGCCAGAGGCGCTGGAGACCTTGCTCTGGCTAGACGCCGAGGGAAACCATCGCCTGGACGCCGTGGCCCCACTGCCCACACCCGAGGCCCTGGCGGCGGCCTATAACCGCCGGGCGCTGGCCACGCTCCTCGTCCGCTCCATGTCCGCCGATCTCATTCTGCCGGCCCCGGATGGGGCGACCATCAGACGCCTCTACCTCATGGTCAAGCGCCATGGGCTACTGTGCGATCTACAGCTCGTTGAGCCGGCGCGGGGGGCGGCCGGGGGCGTTCACGTCCACCTATTCGGGCCGCTGGAGGTGTTTGGACCCCGCACGCGTCACGGCGATCGCTTCGCCGGCGTGCTGCTGGGGCTCCTCTACCGTTTTCCAGCCCTGCAAGGTAGCGCCCGCGTCCTGCTCAACGAGCGGGAGTATCGCTTGGGCCTGGGGCCCGACGTGGCGGTTGCCCTGGGTGGGGAGGACCCACTACACCTCGCTGTGGCCGAGGCAGGTGCCCTGGCCGCCAGTTCCGAGGGCGATGTGGCGCCAGAGGGCCCCGCCGGGGCCCCTTTGGACGAGCACTCGGCCGGGGCTGTGGCCGCCTCAGGAGGGTTGTCGGCGTCCGCCGGGCCCACGGCGCTGGTCGCCCGCCCGGAAGGGGGGGAGTCTTTCGACAGCGACGTCGAGGCCCAGCTGTTCGCCACCTTGCGGGGCATGGAGCGGGGCGGCGATGCCGCCGGCTGGACAGTGGAGCGGGAGCCGGAGCCATTGATCCACGGGACGACGGTGATGGTGCCGGACTTTGCCCTTAGCCGCCCGCCGGCGCGAGGCCGGCCGGGTCGGCGGGTGTACGTCGAGGTGATCGGGTTCTGGACGGCAGCTTACCGCGAGCGGAAGCGGGACAAGCTGCGCCAGCTCGCCGGGCAGGCCGACCTGCTACTTATCATCCAGGAGGCCCTGGCCAGCCACTTCCAGGGGCTACCCTTCCCCATCCTCACGTATAAGCACCGCGTCCCGGCAGGCGACCTGATCCGCCTCCTCAACCGGCTGTATGTCCACTCCCCGGAGGACGCGGTGGACATGGCAGTGGTGCGCCGGGAGCTGGACACCCTCTTGGAGGCCGTGGATCCCGCCCTGGGACTGCTGCTCGCCGAGGAGCTGCGCCGGGCGCTGGAGCTGCCCACGACCGCCAGCCTCAGTGCCGTCGTGCAGCGATCGCCCGGGAGCGCCGACGGCGCCGGCGCATCCAGCGGGGCGCCCGGCCCCGTCGGCGGCTGGCGCTGGCTGCCGGGCGTGGGGATGTACCACCGACGGTGGCTCGACGACCTACGGGCTTGCTGTGCCGCGACGTTCGACACAGGCGATGGGAACGTCTCGTTGGAGACGCTACGGGAAGCGGTGCGAGCCTCCGGCCTGGCGGCGGCCGAATTGGCCGCCGCGCACCTGGAAGCCCTGTTGCCGGCGGCGGGGTATGAAGTGGACCGGCAATCCCTTTTCGAGGCCACCGTCCGCCGGCTGAACGCCCCTCCGGCCTGAACCGTCCTGACCCTCTGACTGGGCCAGGTCCCGAGAGATTACTTGGCCATGCGTTGCAGGGCGAGGTAGGCCGGTCGGGGTGTGAAGTCTCGGTTCAAGATGCCAAAGGGGGGCTTCTCGTCGCTCGCCGGGAGGTCAGGGAGCGTCCCGAAGTTGAGGTTCCAGACGAACATCACCCCCATCCACGGGTAGCGCGTCTTGGCCAGGTCGAAGGCGTGGACGAGATAGCTGGCCTGCTGGGCCTCGGTGATGTCATTGCCGTACTCGTAGCCGGGGGCCCGGTTGGCCGTGCTCCAGCCGAACTCCGTCAGCCACATTCGCTTGTTGGCATCGCCGTTGCGCTCCATCACCGCCCGGAGCTGCTCGATGCGCCGAAAGTAGAAGCTTGGGTGGCCGCGGAATGGCTGCGTGCTGACGGTATTGGGGTCCGTCTCGGGCGCGTTATTGTACCCACCGGCGTGGGCGCCGATGGCGTCCGAATACTGCTTGATGACACCGCCCTGGTATTGGTACATCTGCTCGAAGTACAGCAGATCGTCGATGGCAATGCTGGGATCGTTGAAGCCGTTGGGGGTCAAGGCGCCGGAGACGACGATGGCGTTGGGATCGGCCGCCTTGATGGCGCTGTAGCCAGCTTTCAGGAGCTCCACGTAGTCCCCGGCGTTGATGCGCCCCCCGCCCCACTCGCGGCTGAAGTTCTGCTCATTCCACACCTCGTAGGCCCGGACCTGCCCCTGGTAGCGGCCGGCCAGCTGGCCCATAAAGCTGGCGAAATCGTCCAGGTTATCCGGGGGGCCGTTGGTGCGCCCGTCGGCCCGTGACCAGCTGGGGGAGCTGACGACGCTGAAGAGGATGTTCAGCGGGGCGCTGAGCGAGAAGTCGACCATCTTGTCCAGCTCGTTCCAGTCGATCTGGCCCTTGGTGCGCTCCACGTCCGCCCAGCGTACCTGCTGCTTGATCCAGCCGAAGTCGGCCTCCTTGACCAGGCGAGTCACCCGTCCCATGTCCTGGTACCAGAGATGGGCGCCCATGCCGTAGCCCAGCCGGTTCGGGTCGTAGGGGGGGGGCAGCTTGCGACCCGGCGTCACCGGCACGCCTTCCTGGGCAAAGGCCCCGCTAAGGTCGGTGCCGGGTAGCTGCGCCGGACGGGCCAAGCCGAGCGACCGCCCGGGGGCATACTGACGGTAGAAGCGGCTGGAGCGGGCGTCGCTCTCCAGATCCGGGGGGAGGTTTTCGCCGGTCAGGATAGCCTTGAGATAGTCCGCCAGGAGCAGGCCCTGAGTCAGGTTGCTGGCGGCGTCATAGTGCATGATCCCACGCTGGAAGCGGAGATAGACGAAGCCGGCGTTGGTCGGATCGTAGGCCGGCTGGCTGGTTGGCACGCCCCACAGCTCGAGATTGATGCCCGGCATCAGGGTGGGTGGCGCCTCTCGGTTGGGAAAGGCCTCCTCATAGCGGACGGTGTTATTGAAGGCCTGGTTGAAGGCTACCGGGAGACTGGCCCAGACGTCCGGGGCGTTACTGCGGACGAACTCGGCCACGCGCGTGCCGTAGTCCGGCGCCGAAGCGTCGGGGACACCGGCCAGCACCTGGGCGCTGACGGCAGGGAAGACGGAGCCGTTGATGCGGGTGTACGGCATCAGGTCTTCGTCCAGGATGTTGAGCGTCCCGACGTTCCCGTCTGGCCGGACTTGCATGATCTGGCGCTGGAAGAACTGCACCTGGGTGCCCAAGAACAGGAAGCCTCGCGAGACGGGGTACCCAAAGGTACGCAGGCCACCGCGCTTGGTGAAGAAGTCAGCGAACTGGGAGTTGGCGATGCGGAACCCGGTCTCGCTGAAGAATGGGAGGGAATCCTGGCCGGCCGGGGCGTCGACCGCGCCGGGGAGCGTCGCCTCAGCGGGGCTGTGTTCCGGAGCGGCCAGGGCCGTTAGCGCTCCGGCGGCGGGTGAGAGCAGGGTGCACAGGGCAAGCAACAGGGAGAGTAAGGTACGAGTCATGTTCCTCTTGGTCATGTACTGGGGTATGTCCACGCCCATATAACGCGTGCGCCGGGCGGCGGTTAGCTGGATCATCGTTGGAGACCTCACAGTTGCCTGGCACGGCCCGCCCGTCCGCCGGCGGTTCTCGGGTCGTTGCACCGCCCAGGCGAAAGTCTTTACCAGCGGTCTCACTCGTGGTAGCGTAACCCTGTCCCCGGCCGGCGAGCCCGTGCCGGCGCTGGCACGCACCCCGTCGCTCGGCAGGCTGCAGATCGCCACGCTCCACTTACTTAAGGAGGGAAGCTCATGAAGGCCGTTGTCATGGCCGGGGGCGAAGGCTCCCGCCTGCGCCCCTTGACTATCGGTCGGCCCAAGCCCATGGTGCCGATTGTCAACGCCCCGGTCATGGAGCACATCTTTGGTCTTCTCCGGCGCCACGGCATCACCGAGGTGGTGGTCACGCTGCAGTACCTGGCACGGGTGATTCAGGAGTACTTTGGCGACGGCAGCGACTTCGGAATGCAGATCCACTACGCCGTCGAGGACACCCCGCTGGGGACAGCAGGGAGCGTGAAGAACGCCGAGCACCTCCTGGACGAGCCGTTCGTGGTCATCAGCGGTGACGCCCTGACCGATTTCGATCTACAGGAGATCATCCGTTTCCACGAGCAGAAGGGGGCCATGGCTACCCTGACGCTGTATCGGGTGCCCAGCCCACTGGAATATGGGGTGGTGATCGTCGACCGGGAAGGCAAGGTAGCCCGCTTCCTGGAGAAGCCTACCTGGGGAGAGGTCTTCTCGGACACGGTGAACACGGGGATCTACGTCCTGGACCCCTCCATCCTCCGATACGTCCCGCCCGGCGTCCCGGTGGACTGGAGCAGCGATGTGTTCCCGCAGCTCCTACGCAACAACGATCCCATGTTTGGCTTCGTCGCCGGTGGCTACTGGTGCGACGTCGGGAGCATCTCCGAGTACGTACGTGCCAACACGGACATGCTCAACCGGCAGGTGGGACTGGAGATGCCGGGGCAAGAGGTGACCACTCAGACCTCCGGCCGGGTCTGGCTAGCAGGGCCGGAAGGCGACGCGACGATTGATCCGTCGGCCCGCCTCTACGGGCCGGTGCTCCTGGGAAAGGGAGTGGAGATCCGAGCCAACGCCGTGGTGCACGGGCCCTCGGTGATCGGTGATTACAGCATCGTCGACGAACGTGCCACGATCGACCGGAGCATTATCTGGTCCAACTGCTACGTTGGGGAGAACACCGACCTGCACGGCGCCCTGATCGGCAGGCAGTGCAATCTCAAGGCCGGGACGGCGGTGTTCGAGGGGGTGGTCGTGGGGGACAACTGCACCGTCGGGGAGGGGGCCATCATCCGCCCGAACGTCAAGTTGTGGCCCAATAAAGACGTGGAGGCCGGCGCCACCGTCAGCTCCAGCATCATCTGGAGCGCGCAGGCGCGACGGGGGATCTTTACCCGCTCCGGGGTCTCTGGCTCGGCCAACATCGAGATGGTGCCCGAGTTCGCCGCCCGCCTGGGAGCGGCCTACGGCTCGCTGTTCCCCAAGGGGACGATCGTCACGGCCAACCGAGACCTCTCCAACCAGGCGCGGATGATCAAGCGAGCGGTGATGGCCGGCCTACTCAGCGCCGGGGTGGACGTCCTGGACATCGGCGAAGTACCCGTGCCCGTGGCACGCTACGAGACGCGCGTCTCTGCAGCCATGGGCGGGTTGCACGTCCGCATCTCACCTGATCATGGGCGCCAGATCGACGTCAAGCTCTTCGACGGCGCCGGCCTGAACATCGACAACAGCGCCGAGCGAAAGATCGAGAGCACGTTCTTCCGCGAGGACTACCGGCGGGTACCGATGGCAGACGTGGGGGCCATCGTCTCCATTCGCGAGCCGGTCGTGGAGCGCTATCGGGATGCCTTTCTGGCCCATGTCGACCGCCAGTCCATTGTCCGGGGGCGACTACGGGCAGTGATTGATTACGGCTTGGGGAGCACGTCGGCCATCCTGCCCACGCTGCTAGGCGAGCTTCGGGCGGACGCCATCACCGTCAACGCCGCTACCCGGTCGGCGTTTACCCTGCGTTCCGCTGCCGATTACGAGCAAGACTTACGGCAGCTGGCCGCCATCTGCCGGGCCACCGGCGTGCACGCCGGGGCCAAGATGGACAACGACGGCAAGACCATTGCCCTGGTGGACGACGAGGGAAACATCGTTCCAGACATGACTGCCCTGGCCGCCTTTGCCGTCCTGGCCTGGCAGGTGCATCCGGGGGGCGCGGTACTGGTGCCCGTCACTGCCCCACGGGTGATGGAGCAACTCGCCAGCCGGTATGGGGGCCGGGTGCGGCGCGTCCCGGCCAATCCCCAGGCGCAGATGCGGGCGGCCGAGACGGGCTCCCCGTCTACACGCCCGAGGAGCGGGCTTGCGGGGGATCATGACATCCCGGTGCTGGTGGGAGACGGCCAAGGGAGCTACGTCTTCCCCGACTTCCATCCAGGCTTCGACGGCATGATGGCCGTTGCCCGCCTGCTGCAGTACCTGGGGATGGTGCAGAAGCGGTTCTCGGAAGTGCTGGCCCTCGTCCCACCGTACTTTCTCTCCAGCGCCGAGGCGCCCTGTCCATGGGACGCCAAGGGTCGTGTGATGCGCGGGCTCCATGAGCGGGCCAGCCAGGGGCCGGCCGAGGTCGATGGACAGGCGGGGGGAACGACCCCTGAGCAGATCGAAGGTGTGCGGTTCAACCTGGGCGAGGAATGGGCCCTCGTGCTGCCCGACCCCGACCAGCCGGTGTTCCACGTGCACGCCGAGTCCCACTGCGCAGGGGCGGCGGCTGCCCTCGTAGACCGCTACGTCAACCTGGTCAAGGACCTGCAGGCCGAGACTGCCGCCACCATGGCTACAATCTAAGTCTTTCCGAAGCCCTTTGGGCCCAGGGCTTCGGGCTCGTGGCTCTAGGCCCGGCGCCGGCGGCAAACACGCTGCGGGAACCGGGCCAGTGGCAAGAACCGATCGCTGCCTGGGGTCCTGACGAGGGGTACGTCTGCGGGCTCCCGGTGGCACGCCTCACGATCCAGGCAGCGGCCGGTACAGCAGTAGCGAGGCCGGCGCTGCTGTCCGTGCTGCGCCCGGTTAGCCGCTGATGCCCCTTCCGAAGGCAGGACTGCATCCCGGCGACCGTCTACTGCATACTCCGGTAATGACGCTCGACCGCTACTGCCGCCGGGCCGCGCGGGATATGACGCGCTTTGCGGCCTGGTTTTTCAGGGGACGCTATCAGCTCCTGGCCCGTGTGGCCGGCCTCCAGCCGCAGGGTGACGCCCGTTCACCGCGGGGCACCCTGTTTATCGAAGTGGACGGACTCGGCTACGGTCACCTCCAGCGATCGTTGCAGCGAGGCTATATGCCCCACCTGAAGCGACTTATCGACAAGGGGGAGTATCGCGTCTATCGCTGGCGCTGTGGCCTCGTCGCCGATACGCCGCCAATCCAGAGCGGCCTGATGTACGGTCGGCGCGACGGGATAGTCGGTTTCTACTGGTGGAGTCGCCTCGAGCAACGGCGGATCGTAGGGGCGAATCCCTACGACATGCGCGTCGTCCAGCAGCGCCTCGCCGCCCAGGCCGGAAGCCCCGGACTCCTGGCCGGCGGGAGCAGCTACTCCAACATTATGTCCGGCGGGGCGCGGTGGTCGGTGCTGACCATCGCCGGGGCCAACCCGCACTGGTTTCACCCCGGTGAGGGCCTCTTGCGCGCCCTGGCCATCCTCCTGCTCAACCCCGGCAAGACGATACGTTTCGCCTTCGACTCCATCTGGGAAGTCCTCCAAGAGATGGAGGACCGGGCCTACGTTATCGCCACCGACCGGCCACGAATCCTGGAGGGGGCCTTCCCGCTCGTACGCATCCTGCTCAACGTCCTGGCGCGAGAGATCGTGACCGCCGGGACGCGAGTGGACATGCTCCGCGGCGTCCCTGTCATCTACACCTGCTACATCGGCTACGATGTGGTGGGGCATCACAGTGGCCCGCTGTCCCGTAACGCCTTACGCGTCCTGCGCGGTATCGACTCCGCCATCGGCAAGCTCTTGGAGACGGCCACCTGGACGGAGCGACCGTACGACGTCATCCTGCTCAGCGACCACGGTATGAGCGGCTGCCAGCCGGTGGCCGAAGCCTTCGACCACAACTTCGAGAGCTGGGTGGAGGCCTGGTGGCGCCAGGGGCTGCAGGCCGAGCCGCAATACCAGTTCGATCGGCGGCGGGTACGGCGGCGGATGCGCCGGCGCATTCGCCGCCAGCGAGGCACCTTACTCAGCCGTATCGCCGGGGGGGTGGCTCGACACAGCTCTGGCTGGCTCCGCACCTGGGGGCGCATCGGGGCGTGGGTGCTGGAGATTGGTAGCTCCGGGGCCATCAAGCTGGGGGAGCGGTTCTTCGAGGAAGAGCCAGAACCGCGGTCCCCGGGCGTGACGGTGATCAGCTGTGGACCGTTGTCTCAGCTGTGGGTGCGCGAGGTGGGCCAGCGGCTCAATCTGAGCGAGTTGGAAGGGCTCTGCCCGGGGTTCGCTCAAGCGCTCATCGATCATCCGGCCGTGGAGTGCATCATCGCCCGTGAGGGGGAGGAACTCCTCGTTCGGGGGCGAGACGGCACGGCCTACCTGCGGCTCGTGGAGGGGGATGCCCCGCGCGGCCAGGCTTCGCCGGGGCAGGGGTCGGAGGATCCGGCGGCCAATCCGGTGATTCGAGTCGAGGGCCAGAGCCCCTTCTGCGCATTCGAGGAGCCGGACATCGTCGCCCGCCAGGTGGCCTCCTTTGCCAGCATGCAAGCCTGTGGCGACCTGATCTGCTTCGCCGCCACCTTTCAGCCGGACACGCTGCGTGACGCTACCCCGGGGGCGTCCGGGGAGCGCCACGTCTACTCGTTCGAGCAGCAGCTGGGCACCCACGCCTCAGCCGGGGGCGACCAGGGGTATCCCTTCATCATGATGCATCGCAGCGTCTCATTCGACCCCAGCGGGATCATCGAGGCCAGCGATTTGCACCCCTTCCTCTCGGCCTTTGTGCACCGCGATGCCAGGCCCGCAGGGGCAATGGCCGCGCCCTCTGCCGTGGAAACAGCGCAGGCCACGAGCGTCTCGCAAGCCGTCCCCCGAGTTCCTCGCCGGCCGTCCCGGGCAAGTCACCTGCGCCTGCTACCATTCAAGCAGAGTGAGGCCAAGCGCAGTGAGGGGACAGCGGGGACAGGACGAGCACTTTCACCTCCTCATCGATGACCTGCTGGTGCTCCCAGAGCTCCATTCCAGCCGCCAGCGCTCCCATCACTTTGACCTCAGCGAGTTCGACCACCTGTGGCTCGTCGCCCAGCACGCCCACAGGCTCTCGCGCTACGTCAGGGCGGACGCCCGCACCTGCGCCCGCGCCGGCCTGTTGCATGACTTGGGGGCGCATTGGTTCAACACGGCGGTACCCTATGCCCTGGCCATGCGCCTGGAGGAGACGCACGGCGTGCGCCACGCCATCAGGGCCCACACCCTGTTTCCGGAGCTTCCCCGCACGCGAGAGGCCTGGGTAGTGGTCGCCGCCGACTTCCTGACCTCGGCGCAGGAATGCCGGCTCGTCTTTCGGCGGGCCCGCGATCGCGCCTCGGCCGGCCTGCGCCGGCGTCTGAGTCAGCCAGAGCACCTGCTGACACCCTTACGTACGCTCCCTGGCCGGCGCCCTACCGTCCGCTGGCGTCGCCTGACTGCGTCGACCGGGCGCGACGTGCCGGCACGAGGCATCCATGACCAAAGTTGAGGGGCAGGTGCCCTGGAAGCACGGGGCAGCGCTGCTGGAGGAGATCGCCGAGACAACACCGGATACGGGCAGCCTGGCCCTGTGGCACATCGGTCAATCAGGCTTTGTCGTGAAGGCCGGGCGGAGCACCCTGGTATTCGATCCATTTCTGGCCCCATCCAGCGAGCGGATGCGCCGGACGTGGGAGCCACCATTCGCGGCCGGAGACCTGACAGGGGCAGACTTCGTCTTCTGTAGCCATGACCATGGGGATCACCTTGACCCGGTGGCAGTGCAGGGGATCGCCGCTGCCTCGCCGCGGGCACGCTTCATCGCCCCGCCGGCGGCGCATGGCCGTCTCGCTGCCCTAGGTATTCCACCGCAGAGAATTATCGCCGCCGAAGTGGGTGAGACCCGGTCATACGATGGGCTCACGGTACACGCCGTCCCCGCGGCTCACGGCGACCTCAGGGACCCGGTGGCGGAATACGTCTGGGAGGCCCATCCAGAGCGTGGCTTCCGCTTCGTCGGCTTCCTGGTAGAGGTCAACGGCGTTCGCCTCTACCACGCCGGAGATACGACGATCTACCCTGGCATGGTCGATCGTCTCATCCCTTTGCGACCCGATCTCGCCCTGATCCCGATCAACGGACGCGACTGGTTCCGCGAGCGCCAGGGGATTATCGGCAATACCGATGCCCGTGAGGCGGCCGACCTAGGCCATGCCATCGGAGCGGACGTGATCGTCCCGATGCACTACGACATGTTCGCCGGCAACCCGGGCAAGCCGGGCTGGTTTGCCGAATATTGCGCCGAGACGTACCCGGAGCAGGGTTTTCATGTCCCGGCCCGGTGCAAGCGCTGGCGGTACACGAAGTAGAAGTAGGGGCGGAGCCGGGCTGATCCTCGTCCAGCGCGGCTCCGGCAGGGCCTTACTGCTCCGGTCTGAAGCCCCGCTGGGGACGCCGCGCGCGACGGCGCTGCCCTGATGCCGGGCCGGGGCCGCGCTGCACTCCCCCGCCATCGCTCCCCGAGAAGTCCCCCTGGCGGCGGTTAGGGTTTCCCCCCTGGCCGCCGAGGGGAGGGCCGGAGCTGACCGACCTCCCTAGAGAGCGGTAGCCTCCGGCACCCGGCCCGGCCTGCTGCCGGCCATAGCCCCCACCCCCAGACCGCCAGCCGCGGTTGCCCATCCTGGCCTGTTCCTGCAGCCTTTGCAGATCCTGTGGCGACTTGCCGAGGGCACGGTATCCGGAGGTCGGCCGGGGCCCGGTGGAATCGTAGCTACCATAGCCCCCACGCCGGTCGTAGCCCCCCTGACCACCCGGGGCGCCGCGGTCGTAGCCCCCCTGTCCGCCGCGGTCGTAGCCCCCCTGGCCACCCGGGGCGCCGCGGTCGTAGCCCCCCCGACCGCCCCGGTCGTAGCCCCCCTGGCCACCCGGGGCGCCGCGCCGGTCGTAGCCTCCCTGGCCACCCGGGACGCCGCGATCATAGCCCCGCCGACCGCCCCGGTCGTAGCTGCCCGAACTCCCCTCGCCCCCGCGGCCCCCACGGTCGAATCCCCCTTGATCGCCCCGGCCGGGTGGACGTCCGCCCGATCCCTGGCTGCCCCGGGCGTCTCGCCAGCCACCGGGAGCGGGCGAGGGACGATCGCCGCGTGGCGTGCCTGCTTGTGGCGCACGGGGATAGCCGGGGCCGGCACCACCACGAGGGGGCCGCGCCGATGGGGCCTGGCCCCCGCTGGGTGCCCCCATCCCGGCGGTGCCCGTACCAGGTCCACCCAAGGCGGGGACACCCGTTCCGGGACCTCGCCGGCGGCGACGACGCGCCCCCGGGAGGCGTGCATCGGCCGCTCCCCCCTCCACGCCCTCAGGGGCGAGCTGGGACGTGGATTGCACGTCGCCAGTCTGTCTGCCGGGCTGACGCCCCTCCAGCGGGGGAGCCAGTCCCTCCGGTGAAGCAGGCTCGACGATCGAGGTGGCCGTGCCCGCGGCCATAGGTCCTGGGCCGATGTCTTCCACGGTGTCTATGGTCGTGGCCGCGCCCGCGGCGCTGGGGCCCGGACCGAGATCCTCCACGGTGTCCATGGCCGCGGCCGCGACCTCCGGCACCGGCTGGCTGGCATCTGCCGGCGGCGCCCGGCGCGACCGCCGGCGGGGCGCCGGGCTCATTCTCGTTTCGGCCCCTTCGCCGGCCTCCGCTATCGTCGGAACACCGGCCGCTGCCATCTCGGGGCCGCCCATCCCTGCGGCTGCCGATGAGACGGTATCAACCGGCGGCGCGGGCGGCGCCGCAGCCGGGGTAGAGACGGCGTCACCGAGCGCGGCATCAGGAGACGCCGCACCCTCCGGCCCGGTCACGGATGAGGCGCGGCGGACGCGTCTTGGACGTGCCTCTCGCCCGGTTGCCGGGGCGGCCGCGGGCGCGGCGGATGCGGTCTCAGCCGTGGCCTGAACGTCGACCCGGTCCGGGGCGTCCGCTGGGAAGACGGCACCCGGCGTGGCCGGCACGCCCGCCTCGGCCGGCTGGGCTGGGGCGATTGATGGCTCTGGAGTGACCGCGTCGCCGGTGCCCAGCGCCTCAGCAGCTGGGACCCCGGCGCGGGCCCGGCGCGGCCGTGCCGGCCGAGACGGCGCCGGGGCGTCAGCCCCGGTATCGGCGTCGTCGACGTCCGCGCGGCTGCGCCGCCGTCGTGCCGGGGTGGCCGGGGCCGCTGGGGCGGCGCCCGCGTCCACGGCGGCCAGGGCATCGGCAACGCTCTGACCACCGGACGCCGGCTCGGCGAGCGCCAGAGCGGACTCGGTCGGGGCCGTGTCGGGATCTGGAGTCGCCGCCACACGGGCGCGCCTGCGGGGCCGTGTGGCCGGAGTTGGCGCCCCGTCTGCCGCTTGGGAGGTGGTGGACTCAGGGACCCCCTCAGGGGCGGCGGCCATCGGCGCGGGAGGGGCAGCGCCGCCTGCATCGTCGCCCTGAGTGGTGGCTGGCGTGGCAGCAAGTCGGCGGCGGGGCCGGCGAGGGGCCGGAACGGCGGGGGCCTGCTCGACTCCCCCGTTCTCACTCGCTGCCGTGCCCTGGCCGGCGGCGCCCTCCTGGCCGGCGACGTCAGGCTCGGCGGCGGCGGCGACACCGTTGGTCATGGACGCCCCATCGGTCAAGCTGCTGGCAGCAGGCCGCCGGCGCGGCCGGCGCGATGCGCCGGCCGGGGGAGGTGCATCAGCCTGTGCGGTAGACGCTTCAGTTTGCACTGCTGCGTCAGTGGAAGAGTCGCTCACGTCGCCTCCAATTCGGCCTATCGTTACGGCGGTCTGCGGTCGTGCCTGGCGTTACGGCGGTCTGCGATCGTGCCTGCGCTTGCGCCACCCGGCACTAGGGCCTCTCACTGCCATCGCCTCTGCCCATTAGGACAGGCCGGACGCGTACGGGGAATCGGCATACCCCCAGACGGCTCACCCCGGTGCACGAGGTCACCGGCCGGCAAGAGACTCAGCTAGGTGCACGCTGCGTGCCGGCCGTCGGCAACTGTGCCCTCCGATAGGGCGGGCCATGCGTCACTCAGAAGTTCGGTAGCAAGAAATGGGCGACGTCTTGCCGCGCCCGGTGCGCCGACGACCGGCGCACGTCATGCTCGCCGCCAGGTAGGATGCCACTGATTGCGGTGGGGCACCCGCTCCGTTCAGTATACCGCTATTCGGCGTGCAGTGGCATGTCTGGCGCCCCGTGGCAAGAGTCTGGCCAACTACGCCGAGCCAGCAGCTGAGGCAACCTTGACGTGGAGCCGAGAGAGAACCGCCGGCGCCGCGGGCCGGCTGGTGCGCCAGCCGGCCCTTGCCAGAAACGGCGCCCGTTCAGGGACTGACTTGATGCCCGCATGGCGCGGATGGGACGGTCGGCTTGTCAGAGGCGACACTCCGGGCGCGTGATCCGTCCATTATGGCGCACGAAGTCGGCGGCACAGGTGTACGCCGGTAAGGGCGTCCCGCTAGGATCGACGACGCCAAAACCGTGGCGCTCGTCAGATTCGGGCCACAGCGACCGGAAGTTGAGATTCCAGATGAACACGTGAGAGACGTACGGCGCCTCGTTGTTCAACTGCTCCAGCATGCGGGCAGTGTAGCGTCCGCGCTGCTCCTCGCTGACGTCTTGGCCGAACTCGTAGCCCGGTACCGAGCGCCGTGTGGAGGACCAGCCAACCTCCGTCAGCCACATCGGCTTGAAGTCGCCGAAGCGCTCTTGCACCTCGCGCAACTGCTGGTAACGTTTGATGTAAAAGCTGCCGTGCCCTTTGAAGCGCCCGAACGCCGGACTTGATGGAGGCAGGCTATTGCGGTCGATAAAGTCGTCCGGCGGATTGTTGTACCCGCTGGGGTGAACACCCAGGGCGTCGTAGTACTGCTTGATCTCCCCATTGTTGACGCCGTAGAGGAACTCTAAGTAGAGCCGATCGTCGATGGCCAGGCGCACGGCGTCGAGGCAGAAGCTCTGGCTGCGAGCCTCCAGATTGCGCCAGCACTCGCCGACGCCGGTTGGGGTGAGGGCCGGCAATATCACGGTGACGGCGGCGTCGCCGGCCTTGATTCCCTGGTAGGCCGCCTTCTGAAGCTGGACAAACTCCACCACCCCTTGCGGGGGGGCGGCCGGGGCGTTGGGCCACAGCCGGGCGCTCCCCCATTCCCAGGACAGGTTCTGCTCGTTCCAGGGCTCGATGGCGCTGACTTTGCCCTTCAATGGGGGATAGCTGACCAGAAACTGCAGGAAATCGCGCAGCTTTGCCGGGTCGGCCGGGGCGATGCCCTGCGGGGCGGCGTAAAAGGCCGGCGCTCGCACCACGCTGATCATGACGCTAAGACCGGCGCCCCGGATATCGTCCAGCAGGGCCTGGAGGTCTGTCAGCTGGTTGCGCCAGAAGTACTTGGTCGAGCCGTTGACCTCGGCCTCCAGGCAGTTGGCGCCTTGCCGCCGACACTCGGCGGCCGTCATCTCGAAGTTGGCCCAGACCAGCTGCTGCTTGACCCAGCCGAACCCGGCGCCAGTTACCAGGGGAACCGCCTGACGGCGCAGCGTGGCGTTCTGGAAGTCGCCCTGATATCCGTAGGACAGGGGGATGGTGCGTCGCCCGGCGCTCAGGGCAGGTCTCAGTCTCACCACAGGGGCTGCTGGGAGGGGCGCATCAGCGCGACCGGCGACGGCGAAACGGACGATGGGGGAGTCGGCAGGCTGCCCCGGAGGATGGGGCTGCACTGAGGGCCCGGCGAGGATGCCCGTCGCCTTGAGCAGATCGCCACCGAGCACTGCGGTGACGTCGCCGGCCTTGATCCCGGCCGGGCCATCCACGAGCCAGCGTTGAAATGCAATGCGCTGGAAGCGCTGGGAAACGAACGGGCCGAAGGCGCCCGGCCGGTTCATCGGCAGGCCACATAGGTCTATCGCCGCCGCCGCGTTGCCGGCGCCGCACTGGATGAGGTAGCGCTCATGGATGGATGCGTCCTCCATCCAGCCCAGGCGCGTGTTGACCGCCTCGGCGAACGTGGCGCTCCCGTCGGGCGCGCCGGGCCCGACGCCGGCCCGCTCCAGCAGAGGATTGACCCCCGCGTCTTGAAGGATCTCGAAGGTGTTCGCCAGGCGGACGCCCTGGCCGGGGCATTGCTGGAGCAGCAAGACTTGAAACGCCTGGTAGGTACAGCCGTCGCTGGCCGGGAAAGGACTGGACACCGGGTAGCCGGCGATCGATGGCCCGCCGAGAGCGTTGACGAAGGCAAAAAACGGATCACGGACGTCGAAGCCGGTGGTGGCGCCATCGCCGGTCTGCCGGTAGTGCCGTCCTTGCACCCCCCCGTCCGGGCCGGAGATCGCCTCTTCCAGGCCATCCTCCGTCACTGCCTCACTCCCGGCGACGGGGGCCACTTCCAACGCTTGAGCCCGCGCTGTAGTCGCCAGAGCCGGCCCGGCGACGAGCTGTGTCAGGATCATGGCCAGGAGGAGCCAGGGGGCGCCTGCTGTCTGCCCGTAGGCCGCCCGCCGGTACAGTGCAGACGCAATGGAGCGAAGTGGCCGGCCGGCCGCAGACGCGCTGGAAGTCACAGGTCGATAACTCACTGGTCGTAGTAACGTCGCCGCCGGCCCTTTCGATACGGCCATCCCTTGCCCGGATGCCCGGTTGCTCAAGCCTCGCGGCCGGCGCGACCGGGCATCTCGCTGGCAATCTCGGTGGCAATACTGCAAGGGCACTTTAGCCGGTGGTTTCCATGCCTCGCCGCGGGCAGAGGCTGGGCGCAGCAGAGTAGCCGGGCGCCATGGCCCAAGCCAGGGTCCCTCTTCGGCCCCTGCTCTCGAGCACAGCACCTGTTGTCCGGCAGGACGACGGGTGCTGTGCTCGAGCCGGCATGTCCCATGGCCGGGGGCAGTCGCCACGGGTTATGGCAGCGTTGGGGCCCGCGCTCAGGACTCGATCTGGACGTCGTCGGCCCCGGCGGAGACCAGGGCGCGACGCACCTCCGCCGTGCGGCCGTCGTCGCGCACTGCCAGGACGTAGCGTCCGGCATGCAGCCGGCGCTGATACTCCGTGGCCTCCTGGTCGGTCACGCCCAGGGCGCCCAGCGTCGCTGCCAGGCCACTTCCGGCCGCCACTCCGCCGATCACGGCACCCACAGGGCCGAGCAAGAAGCCTCCCAGCACGGCGCCCACGGCGCCGCCGACCATGGCCGTGTCCACCTGGCGCCCCGCCCGCTGCTCCTCGTCTAGCGGCGCCCCGGCGGCGTCCTGGGCACGAGAGACAATGGAATAGTCATTTTCACTGAAACCCATGCCGTTTAGCCGTTCCATGGCGTCTTCTGCCTGAGTCTGCGTCTCGAACGAACCAAGGACGATCGGCATCGTCGTTTTGCCTCCTCTTTCGGCCTCTCACTGCTTGGACGAGGCCGGGTGATCACTCGGCTGGACGGGAATCGATTCTGGGGCCCGCCGGCCCCCGGAGCACCTCACCCATGGGGTAGGCGCTCCCGAGAAGCCAGCGAGGACGCGGCCCCCGCCGGGCGCCCGCCTACCGCTCGTGGGGTACATGTATTGCCTGGTGCGTGAATCGCTGTACGTCCTTCGGGGACGGAGCGTCCTTGGCCACCCGTAGCTGCCCATGGCGCGATCAGGAGCTTGGATCGGCCTCTAGCCCCCGGCCTTCAGCCCTGGCCCGCGATCGCGTCAATCTTGGCCGCCATGATGAAGTCGTTTTCACTCAGGGCGCCGATGCTGTGAGTCCACAGCTTTACGCCCACCTTGCCCCAGCTAACGGAGAGGTCTGGGTGGTGCCCCTCGCCCTCGGCCACCGGGGTGATGGCGTTGACGAAGTCCACGGCGGCCACGAAGTTGGGGAACCGAAAGACCTTTACCAGCTTTCTGTTGTCCTGAATATCCCAGCCCTCAAGCTGGTCCAGGAGGGGCTGGAGCTGATCCGGCGCTAGGGGCGGTGTTCCGCCACTACATGGCTCGCAGTGCCGCTCTGTCAGGCCCCCTGCCATGACTGCATTCCCTTCCACCGTCCCGTGGGGGGCGGTGACACGTCAAAGACACGTCCACCCGCCTGATCGTAGTGTACGACGGGAGTCAGTGTACCGGCGGGCGCGCTATCAAGGGGTTGCTTTCTGCTGCCGGGGGGCGCAGCGTGGCCGGCAGGGCGTCCGGCGTGAGCCCCTGATGCAGCAAGCGGATGCGGGCCAGGTCAGGGACGAGGCGCAGGCCAGAGCTGAGGCGCACCTTGCTCTCTGGGGCGTCTGCCCAGCGCACGCCCAGCTCCAGGACCGACAGGCGCAGTCGCTGGGCGATGTACATCGTCTCTACGTCAAACATGAAGCCGTTGATGCGCTGGCACGAGAAGATGAAGCGGGCGACGTCGCCATCGAATACCTTGAGGCCGCACTGAGTGTCACGCAGACCCCGGATGCCGACGATGCCGTCACGCAGGACGTTGAAGAGCTTGGCGCTGGCGCGGCGGTAGATGGGTTGCCGCCGGCTGATCTCCGCCCCCAGGGCCGCACGCGACCCGATAACCACCTGATAGCATCCGCCCGGGCCTTTGCCCTCCAGGCTATTGTCTAGATGACCGAGGGCGCGGTCGACTTCCTCCACAGGGGTGGACAGGTCGGCGTCGGTAAAGGCGACGAAGTGACCTCGGGTGTACCCCACGCCGGTACGTACAGCTCGCCCCTTGCCGGTATTGGGGTAGTACTCGTAAAAGCCCCCGGCGACATTTCCGTCAGGCGCCAGGCGGCTGATGGCCTCCCGCGCAACGCGCGACGTCCCGTCGGCGCTACCGTCGCTGACCACGATCACCTCACTGGTGTATGGCCGGCGGGCGAAGTACTGGAAGACGCTGGCCAGTGTCGGGCCCAGGCGACGCTCTTCGTTATAGGCCGGGATCACCAGCGAGAGATAGGGATAACTCGTCTCCCCGCCGCTGCGGGGGACGAAGACAGTGGATGGCGCTTCCAGCATGACCGTGGACGACAACGGTCGAGGGGGTAGCGCGGTATCGCTGGGGCTTCCTGACCCCCCTGTTTCGCCCCCCGGGGGACAATGTCTTCTTCACCGCTGCACCACTCGAGGCGCAGCGATGTTGCGGTGTTAGCGGGGGAGGCTGAGGACGTTCTGGAGCTCGTCGTTCAAGGCTTTGAGGAACGACGGAGTTGGCTCGCCCTCGTTCTTCCAGACCTTGTCCACGGCCGCCCCTAGTGCGGCGTTGAACTCCGGGATCTTGTAGTTGTGCGGGATGCTTCCGACGTAGTCCTCAGGGAGCTGATTAGCATCCCGGTCAAGCTCCTGGATGTGCTTGGGAAACACCTCATGGTTGAGAAAGCGGGGGTCGTTGTAGACATCCGGCCGCGCCCCGGGGGTGGTAGATGTCCCCTGGGCCTTTTGGAGGGCCAGGGTGAGCCCGGTTTCTTTATCGGTGAACCACTTGAGCACCTGCCAGGCCTCGTCGGCATTGGGGGTGCCGGTGGAAAGCTGCAGGGCATCGGGGATCCAGACGCCCCCCCGGCGTCCGGTGGGACCCTTGGCCACGAGGGTGGCGCTGTACTTGAATCCTTGGGTCTGGGCCGCCGGGTGGATCGTTGTCTTCTGGTTGAAGTCACCGTTGATCAGCATGGCGGCCTTGCCCTGCTGGAAGAGCTGTCCGGCGTTGGCCAGCGGATCCATGAACTTGCGGCGGTGAAAGGCGTCGTAGAACCACGACCAGGCGGTGCGAGCCTCCTGCGTGTCCAGCGTGGCTTTCTTCTGATCCTTGGACATCAGCTCGGCGTTCCAGCGCCGGATGGTGGCCACGTGCGTCCGAGCGTCCTTAGGCAGACTGCCGGCCAGGCCCCATTGGGAGCCGTCCGGCCGGGTCAGCTTGATGGCCATGTCCATGAGGTCGGTGACGGTGGTATTGAGATCCGGGGGCTTTATCCCCCCTTGCTCGAACAGCGTCTCGTTGAAGAACAAGGCAACGCCGGCCATCTTGCCCTTGAAGGGTAGGGAGATGATCTTGCCGTCCAGCCGGCCGGCCTCGATCGCCTGGGGATACCAAGCCTTCAGGTCGAGCTTGTCCTTGGCGATCAGGGCGTCCAGGTCACGCATGCTCTTGCCCAGGTACAGGCGCTGTGGCTGGGCCTGGGAAGGGTGCGTGTGCACCACGTCACCTATGGTGTTGGCGGCAATCAGGGCGGCGATCTTTTCCTGGATGTTTCCAGCGTGCAGGTCCGGCTCCACGGTGATGTGGGGGTAGGCCTGCTGAAAGGCCGGGACCCGCACCGGCCACATCTCCTGCTCCGGCGTCTGTCGCGCCGTGATGCGGACGGTCACGTGTCTTTTCGCGCTCGTACCCGCAGATTGTCCTTCCCCGGCCGGCGCCGGGCCGCAGGCCGCCGCCATGACGGCGCCCGTCGCCAGTCCGGCTTCCTCTAGCAGTCGCCGCCGGCTACCCCCCAGGCCTCTTGTCTCCGGTCCCATGGCGCTCCTCGCTTACGACACACCCGCTAGACGGGCGACAACACCGGCGCCGCCGCATCCCCCGAGGCGCCGGATGCGTCTGTGGCACTCTTGGTTACGGGACCCGTCTCAGATGCGGGACCCCCTAGCGGGGTATTACTCTTCCTCCCCTTCTTTGTCGTCTTCTTCGTCCCCGCCGGTAATGGCGTCCAGCAAGGCGAAGTAGATCGTCTCGAAGCTCTCTACCACCGCCGCCCGCCGCTCGGCATGATTTTCCGGCAGGCCGGTGATGCCGACGATCTCCGTCAGCTTGGTAGCGGCCTGGATGATGGCCACCGCCAGGTCGGCGTCCACGTCCTCGAAATCCTCCAGCTCCTCCGGCGGCGCCGGCGGGCGGCGGTCGCGGTCGAACGGCTGAGGCTCGAAGCCCCGATCGGGGCGCGTATCGGGGCGGCCGGGCGGCCCGCTGCTACGGCGGTCTGGACGCGGCGCGCCAAAGTCCCCGCGCGGCGGGCCAAAGTCCCCGCGCGGCGGGCCAAAGTCCCCGCGCGGCGGGCCGCCAAGGCCCCGGCCCCGGTCACGGTCAAAATCACGGGTATTGCCCCGGTGGCGATCAGCCATCGGCAGTCTCCTCTGAATCGATGCTGAGTGGCAGTATACGGCCCCCCGGTCAGCGCTCCCCGACAACCTCGGCGCGGAGGTGTTGCAGAAGCTCGGTGGGGGTGGAGACGTGGCTGTCGCCCGTCCAGCGCTGCTCCAGTAACGCCATTTGTTCCGTCAACTGTGGATTCTGGCGATTCTCCATGAAATAGCGTACCACCGCCAGCCGTCCCTGCTCCACGGCCTCTTCGAGGCCTTCCAGCTCAGAGATAAGGTGATCGTTGATCTGGCGCAGGCGCTCGATGCGTCGCTCCGCCACCTGCCGCCCGGCAGCCGTGGTCATCTTGGGGACGAAGTCCCGCTGCTTGCCGTCGATCCACGTGGGGATCTTCTCCTTGAGGTAGCCCTCCAGATACTCCGGGAGGTTCGCCCGTAGCCACTCCACGAAACTGTCCCCGCGGCGCGAGAACTGGTTGTCCTGGCCCCGCAGGCTGATCTGGATGTTGCGGTAAAAGGCCGGCAGGCCGATGTTGGCGTCGATGGTGTCTGAGTCGTAGAGGACGCGGCCCTCGAGGGAGGCCCCCCCTCCGGCCATGAGGTGCTCTCGGATGGCTTGATCGACCCGGCCGCGAAAGGCGGCCGGCATACCTGCTTCTTCGAGCAGGGCATCGGCGATGCGCCCGCCGGACACGTTGTGCAGCGTGCCACCAAGGCCCATCCGGTCGTAGAGCTCGGTGACTTTGTTCGTCCGTCGCGGCGGCAGGGTGGCGTTCTTCCAATAGCCGTTCTCGTCCAGGACGCGCTTCCCGTCCGGCCCGACGATGATCTCGCCATCGTAGCTCTTGGTTACGTCATGGAGCGTGGCGGCATATTCCACCACCCGCGCGTCGGCCCCTTCGTCACGCCCCAGGGTACGGGCCAGCCCGCGCACGCGCTGCATGTGCTCGAAGGTGTAGTTGCGCCAGGAGAAGCCCACCCACTCCTCGTCCCACAGGAGGTGCGTCTCTCGCACCAGGGCCTCCAGGTCCTGGAGGACCTGCTCGTCCCGCGCCTCCAGGCCAGGTATCGTGGTGATTGGCAGTGTCATCGTTCCCCTCCTTGCAGGTAGCGCTCCCGAAATCGGTCGCGCAGTACGCCCTTCTGCACCTTTCCCGTCGCGCCGGTCATGGGGAGATTGTCGACGAACTCCACATAGCGCGGGCGCTTGTAGCCGGCCAGGTGCCGGCCGACGAAGTCCTGGAGGGCCGCCCCGGTGAGGGCGCGGCCCTCCGGGCTGGGGGAGCGTACGACGCAGGCCAGCACCGACTCGCCCCATTCCCGGTCGGGGACGCCGATGAGGGCGACGTCGCCCACACCCGGGAGTGTTCGTAGGAGCTTCTCCACCTCCACAGGGTAGACCTTTTCCCCGCCGCTGACGATCATGTCCTTGGCCCGGCCGGCAAGGTACAGGTAGCCCTCGGAATCGAAGTAGCCTAGGTCGCCGGTGCGCAGCCAGCCTCCGGCCAGGGACTCCGCCGTCTTCTCCGGCAGATCCCAATAGCCGTCCATCAGGGTAGGACCCCGGGCAATCACCTCGCCGACATTGTCGCCAGCGTGGCCATCACCGTGGCGGGGGGCTGGGAGCGGGTCAGCGCCATGGCCGGGCGCCGGCTCGAGAGGGGCGATCTGCACCTCCACCAGGGGATGCGGCCGGCCAACGGAGTGGATCTTGTCCCGCCGGTGGCCGGTGAGCCTGGCGTAGGTCAGGATACAGGCGGCCTCGGTCAACCCGTACGTGACGTAGACCTCGGCGTCGAAGTGGTGGAGGATGGCGTCCAGGAGGTCGGCCGGCAGCGTGTCCGAAGATCCCAGGCAGCGACGCACGCTGGCGACGTCGTACCGTCCCCCCTGGAGGGCCGCCAGCAGGCGACGCCAGACGGTGGGGGCGCAGAAGACGTTCGTCGCTCGGTGGCGCTCAATCGCCCCTAGCATGGCGGCCGGGTCGGCGCCGTCAAGGAGCACGACGCTAGCCCCCACCAGGAAGTGGGGCAGCAGGACGCAGTCCGGGCCGCCGGTATGGAACAGGGGATACACCAGGAGCCCCACGTCCTCGGCGTGCTGACCGGTCATCAGGGCCCAGGCCAGGGCGTGCAAGTAGTGGGCCCCTTGGGAGAAGACGGCCCCCTTGGGGAAGCCGGTGGTACCGCTGGTGTACAGGATGATGTGTTGATCGGCGGCCGTTGCCGGGACGTCTGGCTCCCCCGCCGGGGCATCGGCCATCAGCGCCCCCAGCTCCAGGACCCCCTCGCCGGCGGCGCCCCGTCCGGGGGACTGGCCCCATACCACCACGTGACGCACGTCGCCGTAGGCCTGCAGGGCCGCCGTTGCCTGGGGTGCAAAGCGGGCCTCGTAGAGGAAGGTGGTCGTCCCGGACTGGCGCAGGGTGTACTCGATTTCCCCGCTGCGGTACCAGAAGCTGACTGGGACGAGCACGGCCCCCAGCTTGGCCAGGGCGAAGTACAGCCAGACGTACTCGGGGCAGTTGCGGGCCAGCAGGGCGACGCGCTCACCGCGCCGGACACCAAGGGCCTGCAAGGCGTGGGCGGCGCGGTTCGCCAGGGCGTTTAGCTCGGCGTAGGTGCACCGTTGCTCGCCCCAGATCAGGGCCGTCTTGTCTCCGAAGCGCTGCCGGCCGGCGGCGACGCGCAAGACGTCTCCCAAGCGCAACGCCGGCGGGATCAGGGGGGGCCTTGCTATGGACTGTGAGACGGTCTGTGGGGGACGCGTCACCTACCCCTCGAGCTCCCGGCGCACGAGGCCCACGCCGGCCACCAGATTCTTCAGCTTCGTGACGCAGAGCCAGCGGGGGAGCTGGAAAAAGCCGCAGTCCGGCACCAGAGTGAGTCGATCCGGACTGACGTGCTCCAGGCACTGCCGTACCCGCTCAGCCACCTCCTCCGGAGGCTCGACGTAGAACGACTTGACGTCCACCACGCCGGCCCCCACGTCCTTGCCGGCGCGAGCGATCTCCCCCAGGAGGTCAAGCTCGATCATCTCGCGATTGGCGAACTCCAGCACGATCTGATCGGACCGCGCCTCCAGTAAGTCTGCAGCCATCCAGCGGTAGCTGCGCCGCCCCCGGGGCCGGCTGGCTAGATTGCCGAAGCAGACGTGCAGACCGAGACGGACGCCCTTCTGCTGCACCCCGCGCACCGCCGTGTTGTACAGCGCTATCCACTCCGCCGCCTTGCCGGGGATAATGGAATACGAAGGCTCGTCGAGCTGGATGAAATCGGCCCCGGCGTCGGCCAGGGCGTGTAGCTCCCGGTTGACGAGCTCGGCTACGTCAAAGGCCAGGGCCACGCGGTCCCCGCCGTAGGCGTCCCCCTGGCGCGTCTGCATGTGGATGGTAAGGGTCAGGGGACCGGGGCAGGTCACCTTGATCGCTCGGTCGGTCAGGTCGACCAGGTAGCGGTATTCCTCGACGATGCCCAGTCCGCTGGGGGCGGTCACTTTCTCCTGTATGCGGTAGCGGGGCGGGCTGTCGTAGCCGTAGACGCCCTGGGTGCGCAGGGGTGGAAGCTCCTCCAGCCCCGTAAACCGGCCATAGAAGCCCTGTACGAAGTACCACCGGCGCATCTCGCCGTCGGTGATCACGTCGATGCCGGCACGTTCCTGGTCGCGGACGGCGGCGTTCACGGCGTCGTCCATCACCTCGCGCACGTCAGTCTGACCGTACGTCCCGGCCTTGATCGCCTCCAGCGCCGTCCAGAACCACCCGGGGAGGGCATGGCTCCCCACCACGCTGGTGGGCAGGAGCGTTGGGAGGGGGCGGCGCGGACTGTTTACCGCAGTCATGGCGGCCAGTATACTCCTTGGTAAACGTCCCATCGCGCCACCGGCCGGGCCCCACGGCGTTGGGTTTTCATGTGATGCGGGGACCCGCCGGACATAAGAGACGGCTCTTTACGTCGTGACCGGCGCATGCCGGAGGTGACGCAGACGTGTCGCCGGTCAATCCCTGAGTCGTGGGCCTGCGGCGCGAGGCCGGCGAGCGGGCGGGCCTCTATGACCCGTCTTCGCACCGGACTCGTATGCCGCCGGGCGCAAGAAGGCCGCCACAGGGGATGTCCAGCGTAGACACGCAACGCTATTACCTGCCACTCCTACGAGAGCATGTCCCTCTGCCGCGCCGGGGACGTGTCCTGGAGCTCGGCTACTACGATCCCCATGGGGCGCTGTGGGCGGCCGGTGGGGCCGGACAGGTGCTCGCCTTGCGCCCCTCCATTGACCTCGTGGCCGATCTCCACCGGCGGGCGCGAGAGGCGGATGTGACGAACCTGGACGTGCGGCTGGCGGTGCGCCCGGAGGCGTTCGAGCATGGGACGTTCGACCTCGTCCTCCTCCTAGCGCCCTACTTTCTGGGCAACGCCCCGGTGCGCCAGGCGCTGGAAGTCGCCGCCGCTGCCCTGACCCGCGGTGGGGTGCTGTACTTCCAGGTGCACCGCCGTCGGGGGGGGGACACGTTCGAGGGCTACGCCCGGTCGCTGTTCAACGAACTCTCTCTGCTCGGCAAGGGTGGCGGCCAGCGGCGCCTTCTGCGGGCGGCCGACCCGCGCCCGTCGCTCCCCGGCCCGCCGGCAGGGGCGGCGAGCGTAACGGGGCCGCACCTAGAGCTCAGTCTCCGCGGGGCTACCGTGCGCCTCCGCCTGGCGGCCGGGGTCTTCTCCGCCCACCGCCTGGATCCAGGATCCCAGCTCCTGGTAGAGACGGTAGAGCTCCCGGAAGGTGCCCGTTTCCTCGACCTGGGGTGTGGCGCCGGGACGATTGGGCTGGCCCTGGCGGCCGCGGATGGGCGCGCCCGCGGCATCCTGGTAGACAGTTCTCGGCCGGCGGTGGAGCTGGCACAGGAGAATGCGGCCACGAACGGCCTGGAAAGCGTGGAGGTGCGTCTGAGTGATGGCTACGCCGCCGTGGAGAACGAGCGTTTCGACGCCATCATCTCCAACCTCCCGGCCCATCAAGGTCATCGCAGCGACAGGAGCATCGCCACGACTTTCATTACCGGCGCCCCGGCCGTCCTCCGCGAAGGGGGAGCGGCCTGGTTCGTCGCCAACCGTGCCTTACCCTACGAGCCGGTGGCGGCTCAGGCCTTTGGCGAGGTGCGGGTGGCGGCCACCGACGGGCGCTACAAGGTCCTGCACTGCCTGCAGCCGCGGCGATCGTCCCGGGCGCCCCGCCCGCTAGGAGTTGCTACGCTGCCCCACCGGCCACGGCTTCGCGCCTAGGGCCCCGCTGCGGGGCGACGCTGTGACGTCATGGGCCGGTGTCATACCATGGAGAGGCAGACTGCGGGATCAGCCGAGCAACGGCTTGGCTCGCCGGAGCGGGGGAGAGGCGACGGATGGACACGCAGACACGAGTCGAGACTTCCAGTGGGGTCACCAACGAGCGGCTGACGGCCTGGGTGGAAGAGATGGCCGCTCTTTGTCAGCCGCGCTCCGTCTACTGGTGCGACGGCTCGCAGGAGGAATATGACCGGCTGTGCCAGGAGATGGTAGAGGCCGGCACTCTCATCCGGCTCAACCCCGCGCTCCGCCCCAACAGCTACCTGGCCCGCTCCGACCCCAGCGACGTCGCCCGGGTAGAGGACCGCACCTTTATCTGCAGCCGCAGCCAGGCGGACGCCGGTCCGACAAACAACTGGATGCCACCCCAGGAGATGAAGGCCACGCTGGAGCGCCTCTTTGATGGGGCCATGCGCGGCCGGACGATGTACGTCATTCCCTTCAGCATGGGACCCTTGGGGTCGCCCATCGCCCACATCGGCGTTGAGCTGACCGACTCGCCCTACGTCGTGGTGAACATGCGCATCATGACGCGCATGGGGCGGGCGGTGCTGGACGTGCTCGGCGATGGGGAGTTCGTCCCCTGCCTCCATTCCGTGGGCATGCCCCTGGCGCCCGGCCAGCCGGACGTCCCCTGGCCCTGCAACGCGGAAAACAAGTACATCGTGCACTTCCCAGAAGAGCGGGCCATCTCCTCGTACGGGAGTGGCTATGGGGGGAACGCCTTGCTGGGCAAGAAATGCTTCGCCCTACGCATCGCCTCGACCATCGCCCGCGACAACGCCTGGCTGGCCGAGCACATGCTGATCCTGGGCGTGGAGTCCCCGGACGGGGAGAAGACGTACGTCGCCGGGGCGTTCCCCAGCGCCTGCGGCAAGACCAACTTCGCCATGCTGATCCCACCGCCGGCGTTCGTGGGCTGGAAGGTGACGACCGTCGGCGATGACATCGCCTGGGTCAAGCCGGGATCGGACGGCCAGCTGTACGCCATCAACCCGGAGGCCGGCCTCTTTGGCGTCGCCCCGGACACCTCGGAGCGCTCCAACCCCAACGCCATGGCGGCGATCAGCCGCAACGCCATCTTCACCAACGTTGCCCTCACCCTCGACGGGGACGTGTGGTGGGAAGGCATGACCGAGACGCCCCCCGCAGAGCTCATCGACTGGCAGGGGCGGCCCTGGACGCCGGGATGCGGGCGCCTGGCAGCGCACGCCAACGCCCGCTTCACCGCCCCCATCAGCCAGTGCCCCTCCATCGACCCGGACTGGAACAATCCGCGGGGCGTGCCCATCAAGGCCTTTGTCTTCGGCGGACGGCGCCGGGACGTAGTCCCCCTGGTCTACCAGGCCTTTAACTGGACCTACGGCGTCTACCTGGCGGCCACCATGGGCTCGGAAACCACGGCTGCGGCCACCGGCCAGGTAGGGGCCGTGCGACGCGACCCCATGGCCATGCTCCCCTTCTGTGGCTACCACATGGCCGATTACGTCAACCACTGGCTGCAGTTTGGACGCTCCATCCCCAACCCCCCCCGCATCTTCAGCGTCAACTGGTTCCGCAAGGACGAAGACGGGTCGTTCCTGTGGCCAGGATTCGGCGAGAACATGCGGGTGCTGAAGTGGATCGTGGAGCGGGCGCAGGGTCGCGCCGTCAGCGTGGAGAGCCCCCTGGGGTGGATGCCGCGCTACGAGGACCTGGACTGGCGCGGGCTGGAGCACTTCACGCCTGAGCGGTTCCGCTCCCTAATGGCCATCGACCGGGAGACTTGGAAGGACGAGATCCTCTCGCACGATGAGCTGTTCATCAAGCTGTATGATCGACTGCCAAAGGAGCTGCTGTTCATCCGCGAGTTGATCCTGTCCAGCCTGTGGCGGGCGCCGGCCCGCTGGGGGCTGCTGGCCCCGGAGCGTCCGGATGGCGCGGCGAGCGAGAGCGCCGGCTAAACGCCTCCCCCCGCCGTCTGGGGCCCGGGGTCCTCTGATGTGGGCGCCGCCGTCCATCACGCCCCCTCGCGTGAGCTCCAGCCGAGCACCACGCCGCCGGCCGCCGTGCACGCCCGGGGCGTGGAACGGCTGAGCCCATCTCAAGGACAGCCGAGGTGAAACCCGCATGGGGAGTGTGCCGCCCCCATGTGAGTCCCAGCGTGGGTGAGGAATAGGGCGGATACAATCCACAACGTTCCCCTGGAGGCGCGTCCGCCGGATGGCCCGTCCGGTAAACTTTCCGAGCATTCCCCGGTGGACGGGGAGCAAGGGGGCGCCCTGACCCGTGGGCGGTGGGGGCCGGCGGCACCCGCTGGGCGGGGGTTACCGTTCCCCAGGGAGGCGCGGCCGGTCCGGTGATCGGCCCGGTCTTCAAAACCGGTGAGTCGTCGTTCGCGCGGCGATTGGTGGGTTCGACTCCCATGCGCCTCCGCCAGATTGCGCGCTTCGCCATTGTCCGGCAGCCGAGCGCGTCTCGGTGACCCCATCAGGCCGGGGCGGGACGCGGTGACTGCGCTGGTCGCGATCTTGACCATCGCCACCGGCCGGAGGAGCTAGCTCATCACGGCCCTGCCGGGCGCTTCGCGGTCACCCGGGGCTCACCCACAGGCGTTTGGCGCCAGGTGGTCGTCGCGCCCGGCGAGGTCCTCGGCCGTCGGCCGGGTGTCAATGGTAATGGCGTTCAGGTCGCTGTGGCCGAGCCGGCCGCCCCCACGCCCCTGCGGATGGGCCCCTGGAGATCGCCAGCCGGGAGACGACCCTCGTTCCTGGGCAGGTAGGGCACAATGCATCGTCACCGCGACCGATCCCGGTCACGATCGATCCTGGTAGGGAAGTAGATGAACGGTAAGAACGGCACGTCGACCGCGCCTTCCGACGCCCCTGCCGGAGGCAGGGGCTCGGACACCATCAAGTCCGGAGTGCAGCGCGCCCCGCACCGCGCGCTCCTGCGCGCCACCGGCGCCATCAAAGAAGAAGCGGACTTCAAGAAGCCCTTTATCGCCGTGATGAACTCCTACGTGGACATCATCCCCGGCCACGCCCACCTCCAGGAAGTGGGGCGCGTCGTGAAATCGTTTGTCCGTGAGGCCGGGGGCGTCCCCTTCGAGTTCAACACCATCGGCGTGGACGATGGCATCGCCATGGGCCATGAGGGCATGAAGTTCTCGCTCCCCTCGCGCGAAGTTATCGCCGACTCGGTCGAGACGTGCCTGCCGTTGTTCGGGGTGAAGCACTGCATCTAACGGGCGCGCCGAGGGGAATTGCGGCCGCTGCGCCCTTGAGCTTGCGCCGGCCGCCGGCCCGGTTGTTCGCGATGATCTGCTTGAACATGGCGCTGAGGGCGCGCGCGTTAAGCGTCTCGCCCTCGCGGACGGCCACAGTACGCGCGGTCTTGTTGTGGTGCCCGCCGGTGATGATCCCTTTGGGATCGGGGACGATCGCCCCGTCGTAGAGGAACACGTCGACGTGGTCCTTGGCCGCCAGCAGGGCGCAGATGTTGCCCTCCAGTACGAAGTGAGGAGGAGGTTCACCAGCCAGTCACCGGCGTGGATGGCGGCGAGCCGCCACGGCACGTTCTCGTGAAAGACCGAGCCGCCAAGCAATACGACCGGAAACGCGATCCATAGCGCCAGGCCAAGCAGCACCGTGCCCGCCCAGCTGCCCAGCTCTAGCCCGGCCGCGAGCCCCGCAACCACCACCGCGACAACTAGATTCCGGAGTAGCTCGACGGCGGCCTGCAGCGCCGCCGGCCGGCTCACCTCGCCCTCGGTGCTGCGTGCCGCAAGCCGGTTGCCGAACACCGCGTACCACCCGCCGCTGGCCACGAAGCCGGCCACCGCCGTCACGGCGACGGCCAGCATGTTGACGGACTCCATCCACCTCCACCATGCGCTCCGTACGGCTCCGCCTACTGTGCCAGTCTTCCTGCCAGGATGCTGGCGTCTAGTGTTCCATGCCCCTAGGGGCGCCACCAAGGATACAAGGCACCGTCTACTTGGCAGCGGGTGCGTTCCAAACCAGCCGGCACTCGGGTCACTTGCACGTTCCGGGAAACCTGTACGCTTCGAGCGCTGCCGTCCAGGGCAACCGCGGGCGGGCCGGTGGCTGGGTGCGCGTCCCCGGCCGCGAGAGGGCGAGTCCACCGCGCCCGGCCGGCGTTGGGTCGGGCGGTGTGGAGGATCGGCGTCGCCGTGAGCGCGACGGGCCTCTCCCGCGCGCCCGGGCGCGGCGCGGGAGCCTGCCCCCTACGGCCGCTGTGCCGCCAGGCGCAGCACGATCCCGAGCTTCAGACGCTCCAGGCGCTGGACTTCGAACCCCTCCCGGCGCAAGTGCTCGAGCGGCTCGCGCACCAGGTGGTCTCCCTGCAGTGGCACCGTGAGGAGGTTGAGCGCTCGCTGCGCCGCGTGGACGAACCAGCGGGGGCTGCGGACGTGCTCCAGGAGCAGCAGCCGGCCGCCGGGCCGCAGCACCCGCCGGGCCTCCGCAACGGCGCGACCGTCGTCAGGGATGGAGCACAGCGCCAACGTGAACACGACGGTGTCGAAGCTGGCGTCCGGGAAGTCGAGCCGCTGCGCGTCACCCTCGCGGAGATCGGCCCGGAGGCCCAGCGCCGCCGCCCGGCGCCGGGCGAGTTCCAGCATGCCGGGGCTGAGGTCGATCGCCGTCAGCCGGACGCCGGCTGGGTAGAAGGGCAGGTTGCGGCCCGTGCCGACCGCCACCTCGAGCACGTCGCCCTTGGCCTGGCCGCAAACCCACTGCCGGCCCCCGGCGAGGAGCAGCCGCTCCACGGACTCCATGCCCCGGTCGTAGCGCGGCGCCACCCGCTCCCAGAGCCGGCGCACCCGCGCGGTCTCGGGGCTCGCCGCCATTCGTGCCCTCCCCTCGGCGGCCGAGCGTCGCGCTCATGGCGGTGATGTCCTGCGCGTCGCTGGAGCAGCGGGCGTAGCCGACCAGTATGACACTCACTCGCTGAGTGTACGGTACACCCTCTCCACGCCGTACACGTCACCGTACACCGTCTGTGAGACACCATTGAGACGCCGTGCTCGCTGGGCGGCGGTGGCCGGGTAGCCACGCTGGCGCGCGTCCGGTGGAGGTTCGCCTAACGGACGGCCTTGCTCCGCTCAACGTTGCTCCTGCGGGCGTGTCGTCCGTCGCCAGTGAGCCGTTGTTGCAGCTCGATGACCAGCGCCCCGAGCAGCCCCGCACCCTCGCCGGCCACCCCAGAGAGCTCCAGTCTATTGGAAGCCGGCTTTCACAGGCGGCTCCCTTGCTTCATCCATTCATCTCATCGGCCGCCGCTGAGTCCGGAGCTCCAAGCACCTATCCGAGCGCCCGCCGCGTCCACCCTCAGGGCCCGTGGGGCGTGGGGACGCTCAGGGTCGTCGGGGCCACAGGAGGATCGCTGCCACGGCCACCGGAGGTACGGATAGCGCCGGCAAGGAGACCCAGCGCATGTCACCCGTGGCCAGGGCGATCAGCCATCCCAGGGCGATCACTGCGACCTCCACGGCGAGAACGACGCCAAAGAGGGAGAGCCAGCGCTGCATTGCTCAGGACACGGCGGCGTCACGTTGCGCCGGCCGCGAACGCATCTCCTGCTGCTTGCGCCACCCGTACGGGGTCACGCCCCGCGGCTTGTACACATTCAGCACCGTGATCGCGAGCAACACGAGCAGGCCGACACCGGGGTGGAGGAGGTCGCCGCCAAGCCCGCCGATGTTGGCACCATCCGCCTGTGCCGCGATGCCCGCCAGGTGGCTCACGGTCGGCATGTGCAAGAGCAAGACGACGGTGCAAAGGATGGTCAGCACGAGCGAGATCACGACCCAGTAGTGCCGGAACAGGCCCCACGGGGTGCCCAGCGACATGACAAGCCCGGTCAGCAGCGCGGCGAGTGCCAACGGCACGATAGCGAACCAACCGGTCACCTCCATGGCGATCCAGGCGGCACGCACCGTCTGCGTATCCTGGCGGGTCGCGGCGGCGACGCCGAGCGCCAGGTACGCAACGACCGCACCGATCCAGCCGAACGAGAAAGTGAGATGCGCGGTGAGCGCGAGCTTGCGGAGGCCGGGTGCCATGGTCACGGCCGTGTCCACGGCTGCTGCACCCCGTGTGCGAGCGGCGCTGTTGAGCCGGCAGGGCTACCGGACGGTATGTGACGGCCGGGGCGATGGCCTCCATCACTGGCGACCAGCAGCACAGCGACCAGCGGCACGAGGGCGAGAGCGATGATCCCAAAGGCCTTCACCCAGCGTGGTGTGCCGTGATAGATGGTGGGCGAGCGAGGATTGGGGCCTCGACCGGCGTCGTTGACGCCGTTGGAGTGGGAGGGTGAGCCAGCCATCTGCATCTCCCCTATCACGCGTCGTGGTCGAATGGTTGTCACGGCTTCGGGATGTGGATACTGGACACCACGGTGGCGCTGGTGGCTGAGCACGGGCTGGCCTCGGTGGCGATGTCGCAGATCGCTGAGCAGTCGGGCATCGGACGTGCGACGCTGTACAAGTACTTCCCGGACGTCGAAGCGATCCTGGTCGCCTGGCACGAACGTCAGGTCACCGACCACCTCGAACAGCTCGCCGCCGTCCGGGATCGGAGTGCTGACGCTGGCAAGCGGCTCGAAGCGGTGCTCGAGACCTACGCGCTCATCTCCCGCGAGCGCCACGGCAGCGAGCTCGCGGCCCTCTTGCATCGAGGTGCGCACGTCGCCCGAGCCGAGCAACAGCTCAGTGACTTTCTCCGAGACCTGTTGGCCGAGGGCGCAGCGGCCGGCGACGTCCGAGATGATGTCTCGCCTGACGAGCTCGCGTGCTACTGCCTCCACGCCCTCACCGCAGCCAGCACCCTACCGTCCGAGGGCGCGGTCCGGCGGCTCGTCATGGTCACGCTGGCTGGGGGGCGCCCGCACGTCGTCTTGTGCGGCCAGCCGAGCGGCGCGCGCCGCTGATCTCATGCGCGCGCCCGCTGCGCACGTGGTGCGGCGGGCACTCGCCTGGGTCAAGGAGGATCCCATCGGGGTGGAGTTCGCCCTGGCCAGAAGGACGCGGCGGGGGCTTCGGGCCGTGGGCATCGCCGTCCACGAGCACCCCCTGCCCTACCGCCTGGACTACCGGCTCGAGACGGGCGCTGGCTTCGTCACGGCGCGCCTGCGGGCGGTGACCCGCGGCGCGGGCTGGCGCCGGGAGCTCGACCTGGCGCGGACGCCGCAGGGGCCCTGGACAATCGTGACCCACACGGCCGGGGACGTCAGCCTTCCATCCCCCGGCGGTGACGCGGCCGCGTTGGCCGACGCAGTCGACTGCGACCTGGGCCTGTCGCCGCTGACGAATACCCTGCCGGTGCTGCGCCTCGGCCTCCTCCGTGGGGGGCGCTCGCACGAGCTCCTCATGGCGTGGGTCTCTGTCCCCGACCTGGGCGTGCGGCCCTACGCCCAGCGCTATACCCCCGCGGGGGCCGACGCCCGGGGCCGTCCTGTCGTCCGCTACGAGGACGCGAATGGGGGCCTCGCCGCCGACATCACCTTCGACGCCCATGGCTTCGTCCTCCACTATCCCGGGCTGGCGCGCCGACTCGGTGGAAGCAAGCGTTCCGGTGACTAGTCGTCGGGACGCATGGCGCGCTCAGGCGCGCGCGGTCTCCGCGGTCAGGGTGCCGGGCCAGGAGCGGTAGAGCCACTTGAGCAGCGGGGGCGCGGCCAGGGTGGTGGCAATACTCATGATCACGATGGCGGAAAAGATGTCGTCCGGGATGACGCCCCGCGAGCGCCCGATGCCGGCGATGATCAGGCCCACCTCGCCGCGGGGCACCATGCCTACGCCCACGACGGCGGCGCTACGCAGCCGGCGGTCCGGCGCACCACCCCCCCACGCCCCAATGGTTCCGCCGGCGAACTTGCCCACAATGGCCAGGAACGTCAGGCCCCCGGCCAGCGCGACGACCGCCGGATCGGTGAAGACGCCAAGGTCGACCTCAGCGCCGGTGACGACGAAGAAGAACGGGACGAGGAACTGCACGAGAGGACGAGTCTGGTGCTCCAGCTGGTACTGCTCGCGCGCCTCGGCCAGCACCATCCCCGCCAGGAAGGCCCCGATGATCGCCGCCAGTCCAATTACCCCGGAGAGCGTTGCCAGGCCCAGTGTGATCAGAAGGGCAAGGGCGAACGGGGCGTTCTCGATCCGCAGGCGCTCAAAATGGACGCTGTAGCGCCCGACGACGCGGGTGCCGACGAGCGTGACGAAGGCCACGAACCCGATGGCCTGCCCGAGCAAGAGGGCCAGGCCCCACGGCGAGGCGGCCCCGCCTCCGCTGAGGGCGACCACCACCGCCAGTAGGAGCATGGCCAGGATGTCGTCGATGACGGCGGCACCAAGGATGATGCGGGCCTCCACCGTGCCGAGCACGCCGAGGTCACGCATCACCCGTGCCGTGATTCCCACGGACGTGGCTACCAGCGCCGTGGCCGTAAAGGCGTCGGTAAGCTGCTGGGTGGGCTGGAGCACCATGAAGCCGAGCCCCAGGGCAAAGGGTAAGGCAATGCCCAGCACCCCCACCAGCAGGGCCCGCGGTCCGACGCGCAGGAGGTCGGAGACCCGCGTCTCCAGGCCCACGGAGAACAGCAAGACGATCACGCCCAGCTCGGCCACCACATGGTAGACCAGGCGCAGCGCCTCCGCGGCGCTCGCGGGATCGCCGTGGAAGGCGGCAATCAGTCCCGGCCGTGGCGTCCCCAACAGCCCCAGCGCGTGGGGGCCTATCAGCACACCCGCCAGCAGCTCCCCGATCACCGGCGGCTGCCCCAGGCGCTCGAAGACCTCCCCGGCCCCCTTGGCGGCCAGGAAGATCAGGAACAGGTCGATCAGCACGGACGCGACGTCAGACATGGTCAAACCTCCTGGGACGGAACGGAGATGCCGGCGTTGCGCCGGCGGCGATGCCGGTGGAAGGAAGGGGGCGCCGCCGGCGCTGGCCATCGGTGGCGGGACTCTCTTGGCGGTTAGCGGTAGTTTGTTAACGATGGGAGGGCTGTGGTAAGAACGGGCGGGTGAGGAGGTGGCCATGACCGTGCGTCATCCATGCCCGGAGGCGCCCGGGCCGCTGGAAGCCTATGCCCAGCGCTTCGACGACGGCTTCGGGACGCTGGCCCAGCGCCGGGCTTTCCGGGCGTACCTGCAGGGGCTGCTGTTGCCCCGCGACCGGAACAAGACCCTGACGGCGCTCGCCGAGACGGAGCCGGTCGTGGCGCAGCACCATGGCCGCCCAGCAATTGCAGTACTTCCTGTCGGAGGCCACCTGGGACGCGCGGCGCTCAACGCGCGGCGCCTGGCGGGGCTCCTGGCCGACCCCGCCACCCGGCCCCACGCCGATGGGGTGCTCGTCGTGGACGACACGGGGGACCGGAAGGACGGCACCAAGACCGCCCACGTCGCCCGGCAGTACCTGGGGTCCTCGGCAAGGTGGACAACGGCATCGTGGCCGTGACCAGCCTATGGGCCGACGAGCGGGTGTACTACCCGCTCCACGTCGAGCCGTACACCCCGGCGCCACGCCTGCCCAAAGGCAAGCACGACCCGGCCTTCCGCACCAAGCCCCGCATCGCGGTCGAGTTGGTGGCGCGCGGGCGGCCGGCGTGCCCTTCCGGGCGGCGGTGGCCGACTGCTTCTACGGCGACAACGACGCGTTCCAGGGGCGTTGGACCAGGCCCGAGTGCCCTACGTGCTCGGCCTCAAGCCCTCGAAGGGGGCGTGGGTGCGCGAGGCGCCGCCGCCACGCCGGAGGAGGCCGCCCGGCGCCAGCGGTGGGAGGGGCCGACCCGCTCCGGGGAGCGTTCGGGCGACTGGGCGCGCGTCGTGCGCCGGTATCGCGACGGGCACCGGGAGGTGTGGTGGGCGACCGAGCGCCGCGGTTCGCGGGCTACCAGCCGGAGGGCCCGGTGCGGCTGGTGGTGGCCACGACCGACCCGACCACCCTGCCCCACCTGACCACCTGGTACCTGGCGACGAACCTGCCACGCCCGGACGGCGCGCCCGGCGCGGCGGCGCCCTTCGCCCCCGCCGACCTGGCGGCCATCGTGCGCCTGTACGGCCTCAGGAACTGGGTCGAGCAAGGCTACAAGCAGGTCAAGCGCGAGCTCGGCTGGGGCGACTTCCAGGTCCGCACGGACCGCGCCATCCGCCGCCACTGGGCCCTCGTTGGCTGCGCCTTCTCCTTCTGTTGGCGGGTCTGGTTCACTACCCTTGAGGCAACCTGGCCCGCACGGCCACCGGCCACCCGGGGAGCCACCGGAGCCCCCGCCACCCCGGCGGTCGGGGGAAAAGACGCGGGCGGCCGCGGGGCCGCCCCCCACCGGGGACGCGGCGCCGCCGCCCGCCCCCCGGGTCTGGCCCTCCTGGCCGGTCGCGCTCCGCCAAGTGCGCAGTTGGCTCGTGCCCTGGACCAGCCTGTGGCGCATCTGGCGCGCCTGGGCCAAGTTCACCCCGCCCCCCGAACTCCAGCAGGCTCCTCGACCTCCTCGCCGACGGCTACTCTCTGCACCTCTATCTCCGTCCTTAACAAAGTACCGTTAGGCATACACGGCGTACCCCGGAGCAGGCAAATTGCCGGAGCGGCCCGCCGGGGCAGCGCCGGCAAGGGCCGCTCAGTCAGCCGGAACTGGCCGTTCCTTAACATGCCCCCAGAACCTTGAAGACGAGCACATCGGCGAGCGACCGAGGCCCTGGCACGGGAAGTGCTTCGACTCGGCGTGTCCGACGTGGTACCGTGGCCAAGGCCGTCGCCTGCGGCCACGAGTGAGAGGTCTCCGGGTGAGGTCGGGGGTAACCGGCGCGGGCCACGGCAGAGCGGTGCCGGAGGAGATCCAGGCCCCCGCGCATGGGTGCGATACCGGCTCAAAGGGTCGCATCATCGGGAGGGGCACGGAGAGGCGTAGGGCATGCCAGAGCTACGGGGTGACTTAGCCTTTGTGGGGTTGACGGCGCTGCTGCGCTTCATCGCTGAGCTCGGCGTCACCGGGCGACTGCACGTGGCCGCCGGCCGAGGGGAGGGCGACCTGTGGTTGCAGGGGGGGCGTGTCGTAGGGGCATCATTCGGCGCCCAACGAGGCCCCCGTGCACTTGACGCCCTAGCACGTGTGGCGGCGGACGGCCACTTCAGACTGTCAGAGCAGCCCTTACCCGCGACGCGCGATGTGGACGCCCCGATAGAGGACATCCTGAGCCGCATGGAGGAAATGAACGCGGCCGTCCGCGAGCTTCGCCCCTTGCTGGCCGCCCGATGGGTGGTGACCCCGCCGCAGGCCGTCGGGGAGGCAATAGCGAGCGATGCCTCGATTGTCCTCGACCGCCATTCCCTGGATGTCCTCTTGGCTGTGAACCGAGGCCGACATACGGTGGACGAGATCGCCGCCGAGGGTGACGTGATCGAGGTGGCGCGGGCCTTGTCCCGTCTGCGCGAACAAGGATTGGTGCAGGTGCAGGCCCAGGGTCAGGCGGAGACCAGCCGGGCCGGGACCCGCGCCGCCCAAGGGGCGAGCACCGCCGGCGAACCTTTCGTTCCTTCCGGCGAGTGGCAGGAGGTGCCGGCCGGAACGGCCGTCCCTCCCGGTGGCGAGTACCGTCTGGAGCTAGGGGGCAAGGTGTACGCCCGCTGGCCGGCGCCAATCCCGCCGCTCACGCGGCGCCCGGCCCCAGAGGCGCCGTCTGTCTAGATGCTTCCACCCAGTTGTTGCGCGTGAAAGCGTCTTCGCCGATCTGGATCGGACCCGCAGGTATCCCCTGGAAGCACTAAGCGACCGCCGGCTCGCCCGGGGGCGCATTCGCCTCACGGATCCTTCCCCCCGGCTCCGCTCGAGGATCATGATCTCACCCGGCGATAGCACGCCCCGCCGTACCGACGAGGCTCGCTGTCGTACTACGGGCCAGGCGGGCTGAGAACGGTCGCGACGGCTACGTGCTGTCCGGCTCGTATGGCAGGTCGACCGCTCGCCCCTCGGCGACGCTCCTGAATACGGCGTCGGTGAACTCCATGTACTTGAGCCCATCCAAGAAGGATGGCTCTGGGTCACGCTTGCCCTGGCGCACGGCATCGATGAAGTCCGCTTCTACCGTCCAGGACCGCGCCCCCTCGTCTGGGATTGGCACCTCGCGCAGCTCGCGTTCGCCAACCTTGGCCGCCAGGATCTGCCCGCTCCCCGGCGTGTCCATGCCGGCCAGGTAGCGGATGGCCCCCTCGGAGCCGTGAACCTCGATGGCGTTCGGGCCGGCGCCGAATGGGGCGACGCCACTCCACAGGCCAGAGAACAGGGCGCCGTTCTCCATCTCGCCGGCAACCGTCACCGTATCCGGCCGCTCCACCTTCGTCTGGCCCCTCCCCTGGTTGACCTCGGCTGCCGGTCGCTCGGGGATGACGGTGACGGCCTGGGCGACGACTCGCCTGGTATAGCCCAGCCAGCGATGCACCACCTCGATCTGCATCCCGACGTCCAGGGTATTCACCCCGGAGATGTGCCCGATCTGGCGCCAGTGCAGGGGCTTGGAGGGGTCAAAGAACTGGTCGGAGTAGGAGCGCACGATAACGTCGTACGGCTTGCCGACGAAGCCCTCGGAGAGCAGGCGTCGCATCACGCGGTCGCCGCGCATGTAGTGGGGCGGGGGACAGAGGTTCGCCGTGAGATCGGTCTTGCGCCAGGCGTTGTACATCCGTCGGGCGTCTTCGTAGTCCATGGCCATGCGTGCCTGGCAGAAGACGTGCTTGCCGGCCTCCAGGGCGGCGATGCTGAGCTTGCTGTGGAGGTAGGGCTGGGTGCCGATCCACACCACGTCCACCTCATCCGAGGCGATCAGCTGCTCCGGGGAGTCGAACCGGCGAGCGATGCCGAACTCCGCGGCGGCGCGGGCGGTGCTCTCCGGCGAGCTGTTGACCACGCCGGCGAGCTCCACGCCCGGCACGGCGCGCAGGCCCGGGATGTGGCGCTGGCGGACGATCCCGCCGGCGCCGATAAAGCCGATCCGGATGCGATCAGTAGTCACGTCCTGTCTCCTCTCTAGAGCTCACGCTCCGTCGCCGCTGCTGGCCCCGCACCTCAGGCCACCACTTCAGCCGGGCGTACCTCGGCCACTTGACCTGTGCGCGCCGATCGCCAGGCCGCTTCGGTGAGCTCGATCACTCGCAGGCCCCCGATCGGCGGGGAGTCCACCTCGGCACGTCCCTTGATAGCGTCGATGAAGTTACGGTCTGGGTCCGATGCCTGCGGCAGTGAGGGCTCGGTCAGGACGTCTGGCCGGTCGAACCAGCGCTGCTGGAAGCGTAGCGGCTCGCCCCGCACGCCGGCGGTGCGATAGTAGATGGAGCCCTTACTGCCGTAGAAGGTGATGTCTTCCCACATCCCCCCCGGGGCATGGCCGATGATGGAGAGCGTGCCCATAGCCCCGTTGCGAAAGCGCAGGGAGATGGCGGTGTTGATGTCTACCTCCCCGGCAAAGTTCTCCTGGAAGCAGTGCACCGCGCCTACAGCCAGCCCCGTCGTCCAGAGGATGATGTCCAGGAGGTGGCTACCGGAATCGTTCAGCTGTCCCCCGCCGGACAAAGCCAGACGGCTGCGCCAGGCGCCCTGCGTCCCGCGGTACCAATCCTGGTTTTGCAGCCCCGCCACGTACTGCACGTCTCCCAGCTCGCCGGCGTCTATCTGCCCCTTGATGTACCGAAACAGGGGCTGGTAGTGGCGCTGGTAGGAGACCAGCAGCACTTTCCCCAGCTCGCGACTACGCTGGATCACCTCCAGGGCATGACCCACCTCACATACCATCGGCTTCTCGGTCAGGACGTGGGCCCCGGCGCCGAGGGCGTCCATGATCTGCTCGTAGTGCAGGGTGTGGGGCGTGCTGATCTCCACGGCGTCCGGCTGCACCGCCCGCAGCATCTCCGTGTGGGTCTCGAAACGGGGGACGGCAGCCGCCTCCGGATTGCTCGCCACCAGGCGATCGATGCTGGCCGCACTCGGGTCGACGAGGGCCACCACTTCAGCCTCTCCGGCGTACTCCCGCACCAGGCGCTTGACGTGACCCGACATGTTCCCCCCGCAGCCGATGATTCCGATGCGGATGCGGTCGCTGGCCCCGTTCGCTGTCACCGATTCACTCCCTCCTCCACGTCTGGATGCCGGCCGGCGTCCCTTACCCGGCCGATCTCCCGCTGGCTGATAGTACCCCTCGCTCGCTCGGCGAAGCACGAGGGCCTGGAGCCACCGGCAACTCCCGGGGTGGTGACTCGTTGACTCCCCCTGATCCGCCCAGGGTTCCGGCGGACCTCGCTGCGGCCGCCTCGGGGAGGGGCACGTGACAGATGCAGATACAGCGAGCCCATCGAATGCTCAGGCCGGTGTGGCCGAGCCGCGCCGCCGCCGCCGTGGCCCTCGCGGTTGGGCTTCTCCTGACACCTGGATTGGCGATCCCGGCGGGGGCCCAAGCCGGGGTCGCGCCGGCCGCTCGCCCCTACCGTGTCTTGCTGGACGCCGGTCACGGCGGGCGCGACCCCGGGGCCATCAGCCCGCTGAGCGGCCTGCAGGAAAAGGACGTCGCCCTGCGCGTGGCGCAGCTCACCGGGGCGGCCCTGCAGCGAAGGGGCGTTGGGGTGGTCTATACCCGCACCGACGACCGGGATGTACCGCTCCGGGAGCGGGCTGCCCTGGCTGCCCGCACCGGGGCCAGCGTCCTGGTGAGCGTGCACCTGAACGCCGCGCCGAGCCCGGCCGTCAGCGGGGCCGAGGCCTGGTACGGAAACGGGGCGCGTGACCCCCAGCTGGCGGCCGCCATCCTGGCCGGTCTGGCTCCCACGCTGCGCGAGTACAACGTGCCCCTGCGGGGCACCCGCGCCGGTCCCAGCCTGGCCGTGCTGGGAGGAACGGTGCCCTCCACGCTCGTCGAGCTGGGCTACGTGAGCAACGTGCGGGAGGCCTCCCTGCTAGGGCAGCCGGGGTACCTCTCCCGCCTGGCCGAGGGCCTGGCCAGCGGCGTCATCGCCTTCCGCGATAGCCAGGCATCGAGCACCGTCGTCACAGGTGCCGGGGCGGCTCCGGCCTGGCGGGGGAGCCGTGGGGAGGACGTCGGACCCGACCATGCGTCTGTACCGGGGGCGGCGGGCCTAGCCAACCTGTACTTCATCCGGCCCGGCGACACGCTTCAGACGGTAGCCACGCGCTTCAAGATGGCTGTGGACGAGCTTGCCCGTTTGAATCCCCTGGCCATCCCGCAACGCCTCCTGCCCGGCACCCCGTTACAAGTGGAGTCCAGTGGAAGCCTGGTGGCCGGCTGGTCGGCCACGGGCACGGAAGGGAAGCGCCGGGCCCGGCCGGATGCACGGGGCACGACGTATACCGTCGCCTGGGGCGACACGCTGTCCGGCATTGCCCTGGCCACGGGAGTTAGCGTGCCCGAGCTGATACGTCTCAACGGCCTGTCCGACGCCGGCCTGATCCGTGCCGGGCAGACCCTCCGATTGGGCGGGGCCGACGGGGGCCGCTCCGGTAGCCCCCCGGTGGCGACAAGTCCCACCGCAAACGGGCGACGTTACCCGGCGAATGCGAGTGGTACGCCAGCAGGGGCGGCGCGGCGCTACCTCGTCCGGCCGGGCGATACCCTTTCTGAGCTGGCGCTGCGCTTCAGCGTGGATCAGGAGGATCTGATGCGTGCCAACGCCCTGAATGACCCCCGGCGCTTGCTGGCCGGTGCGACGCTGATGATCCCCGCTCAGTCTTGAGCGACCGACCGGGAGCCACGACGATCCTAGGGGGAGCGCCCGTGACTCCCGGTCACACCGTTTCTAGGACTTGTAGTACGCGGCGTTCGTCTCGACGAAGTGCTTCCACTCGTCCGGTACCGCGTCCTCCGGAAAAATGGCGCTCACCGGACAGACCGGCTCGCAGGCCCCGCAGTCGATGCACTCGTCCGGATTGATGTAGTACGAAGGGGCATTGTCGTCGGAGTGGATGCAGTCCACCGGGCAAACCTCGACGCACGATGCGTCTTTTACGCCGATGCACGGCTCGGTGATGACGTACGTCATGGAGCGCCCTCCCTTTCGATCTTGCCGGGCCAGGCCCAGACTTCACGGTGGATTGTACCATGCCTCCTGGGACCGCCGGTCTCGGTGTACGCCGGCCAGTCGGGTGCCGGCCGGGTCAACGCTTGTAGAACTTATCCAGCTCTGCCTGTACCAGGCGGTGTGTCTCCTGAAGGACGTTGGGCAGGGAGACCTCGCCCCGGAAGGCCTTGATCAGCTCGTTCTGGGCCGCGGTGCGCCACTCCTGCCACACGGCGTTGACGCCGAGCGAGCCGGCGAAGTCCAGGCTCTTCAAGAACGCCCGCCGGTTCTGCGGTGGCGCCGGGGCCTGGCTCACTACCTCGTCGGCCGCCTTCTTGTTCATCGGCAGACCGGTTCCAGAGCTGGCACGGGCCGTCTGTTGCTCCGCCTGGCTGTGCCACTTGATCCACTCCCAGGCCGCGTCGGGCATGGTGGAGGCTTTGCCGATCACCCACACGTTGGCGATCACCGTTGTCCAGCGCGTCGCCGGCCCGGTGGGGACGAGCTCCACGTCAAAGGTATGCTCCCGGTAGGCCGGATTGGCCATGGCGCCATAGATACCGAAGGAGAGGGCGCTCCGTCCTTCGGCGCCCTGCGCCGGAGCAAACGGGTACTTGCCCTGGTCGGCGACCGGCGGGGCATGACCGCGTTCGATGAATCCCATCAAGGCCTGATACGCCTGCAGCACCTTGGGCTGGTTAAACTGAGACTTGGACCCGCTCTCGTCCAGGACGCCGGTGCCGAACAGCTTGGGAAACAGGTACCAGCTGGTGGTGATGTAGTTTGGCTGGGCGAAGAAGCCGAACTGCCGTTTCGCCGGATCCGTCAGCCGCCGGGCGGCATCTACCAGGTCGTCCAGCTTCCAGTCCGGCGTGGGGGGCTTGAGCCCCACCTCCCCCAAGGCGCTGGTGTTGTAGAAGAGGGCCACGACTTGCAGGTCCCCGGCCACACCCCACAGCCGGCCTTCCGCATCCCTGGCCGCCCCCAGGGCGTAATAGTCGCTTTCCTTCAGATCGCGCTTGACGTAGGGGGCCAGGTCGCGGATCCATCCCCGTGGTCCCCAGCCTGTGGCCCTACCGTCCTCCCCATACCACAGATCCGGCGGCGTCCCAGCGGCCACCATCTCGGCCACCTTGTCTAGCGTCGGCGTCCAGGCCCCAGAGATGGTCTCGATCTGCACCTTGGGGAACTTGGCGCGGAACCCTTCCAGGATCGTCGGGGGATGCTGCTGGTCGCCCCCGACCAGGGCCAGGCTCAGCTTGCCGGCCATCTCGCCCGGTGCCGAGGGCTTGGGGGTCGCGTCAGCCCCACCGCCGCAGGCCGCTGCCACCGCCGGGACGGCGGCCAGGGCACCTCGCATCACGGCTCGCCGCGTGTGCTCGCCGCCTCGCGCTTGCCACATAGTCATGCTCGTGTCGCTCCATCACCAATTGCAGCGTCGTTCCCCTACCTCGCCCCCCGGCGCCGTCCTCCCGCCTCAGACCCCCCGCAGCCGGCTATCCGCCCCCAGCCCCGCGCCTCACCGGCAGCAGCCCCCGCGCCGCTCTCTAGACTGGCTGGCGGGCTCCTGAAAAGCCACCACTTCAATCATCTCTTCGCTGAAGCTGGTGTCTTGCCGGTGCGCATTCGACCTCTCTGATAGGCTTGATTGTAATGAACGAGCGAGGGGACGAGAGATATGACCACACGAGCGGCCGCCAGCTGTCCCATCTGCGGACAGCCGGCGCGCACTCGCGCTACGGTGTGTGGCGGGCCGGCCATCGCCCTCCTCTGTAACGACTGCCGGCAGCAGGCGATGGCCAAGGGCCGGCTCAGCGTGCAGTTCTGCATGGGGGGCTGCTGCGCCCGGGCCGGCGCGCGCCCGGCGTTCGAGGCCCTGCTGGACAGCTTGCGAGAAGAAGACGCCCTGGAGGCCGTCTCGGTCGTCCCGGTGGACTGCATGGACCTGTGCCAGGACGGGCCGGTATGCCGCCTCCTCCCGGACCGCAAGACGGCCCGGCGCATCTCGCCGGCCTGGGCCGCTCGCCTGGGGAAAGACCTGGCTCGCGACCGGCGGGCGCGGCGCAAGTAACGACCCTAACCGAACACAACGGCTGTAGCCGGGCCCGCACCGTCTGATCTCCGGGCGGGAACGGTGCCCCACCGGCACGGCGCACCTTGGCTATGCACCTGCGAGGGACTCCTTCATAGGTGCTCCAGACGGCAAATGTGCGAAGGAGCGCCCTGAACCGGCTTAGTTCGGGCAGCGGGGCAAAGGCATAGGAAAGGCGCCGGCTTGATGATCGGCCCTCTCTGTGCCTAGCCCGCTATGTCAGCCCCCTGTCGGCCGTCAGCCTCCTGTCAGGACAGACAGCCCGCCGAGGCCGAGTAGCGCCAGCACTAGGGGGATGATAATCAGGAAGATCCAGCCCAGGACGGTGGTCAGGATGGCCTTTCCCGTGGTGAAGTCAAGGGCCTGGCGCACGGCTACCACGCCGGCGACGAGCGACCAGATCCCCACCACCAGCGACAGGATCGGGCCCAGGAAGGGAATGAAGGAAAGGAGATTGAGGATGCCCGGGGACTGGGCGAAGCCTATTGTGCGCAGCATCTCTCCCGGGGTGGCCCGTCCACCAAACATTCGTGTCCCGATAAAATAGGTGACATAGGACCAGATCAGCCAACCCAAGAGGCTGCCGACGATCCCGATAATGAGGGCGATCAGGGGGTTCGGTGCCGGCAAACCCTCGGGACGCGCCGCGAACGCCCCGGCCAGCGCACTTCCGATCCCCGTGGCCACGGCCACCAGTGTCACGGCAATGGCCGCGTCGCGCGTTGCGGTGCGGTCAGCCTCCACTTCCTCATAGAGCGATGCATCCAGCCGGGCCGCCCGGATCATGCGCTGCACCAGGGAATCACGGGAGCCCATTGCCGTACTGTCAACCATAGATCGCTACCTTCTGTATGCTGGCCGGACAGGTTCTGCCTGCCGGGCGCCGTCCAGGCTCGGGGCCATGATAGCCGCGGCGCCGGGGAAATGCGAACCGCCGCAGCGGGTGCGCAGCGTCTGGCCAGCCGTCACGGCCGCATTTGCGGGTCGAGGGCATCACGTAGGCCGTCACCGAACAGGTTGAACCCCAGCACGGTGAGCATGATCGCCCCGCCGGGGAAGATCATCGCCCAGGGGGCGTTGAGCAGGAAGTTGCGCGCATCGGTGAGCATCAGGCCCCACTCCGGGGTGGGGGGCTGGGCGCCCAGGCCCAGGAACCCCAGGGCGGCGGCCTCGATGATCGCCGTAGCCACGCCCAGGGTGGACTGGACGATCAGGGGCGTCAGGCTGTTGGGCAAGATGTGCCGGAACAGGATACGAGCGCCGGATGCCCCGGTGCAGCGGGCGGCGACGACGTAATCCCGTTCCTTGAGGGCCAGGACGCTGGCGCGAGTCAGGCGGGCGTAGACGGGAACACCGATGATGCCGATGGCCAGCATGGTGTTCTCCAGGCCCGGCCCCCGGGCGGCCACGATGGCAATAGCCAGGAGCGTGGAGGGAAACGCCAGCAACACCTCCATCAGGCGACTGATCACGGAATCGGCCACCCGGCCGGCGTATCCCGCCAGGAGGCCAACCAAGGTGCCCAGGCCAACGCCCAAGGCGACGGCAACCAGTCCAACGCGCAGGGAGATGCGCCCACCGTAGAGGACGCGGGCGAACACGTCACGCCCCAGGTTATCCGTGCCGAAGAGGTGGGCGCTAGAGGGGGGCTTGAGACGATTGACGAGCGTCTGCTCGATGGGGTCCTGGCGGGTGATCAGCGGTGCGCCCACGGCCAGCAATGCCATCAGCAAGATGATCAGGAGCCCGGCGATGGCCGCTCGGTCGCGCCTCAGGCGCCGCAGGGCGTCCGTCAACGGGCCACGCAGCGGGCGCACCGGGACAGGGAGCGCCGGGGCGACGACCGGGAGTTGTCCCGTCCTCGCGGCGGCCGCGAGCTCCGAGTTCACCCTAGCGCACCCTGATCCGCGGGTCGAGCGCGGCGTACAGGACGTCGACCACCAGGTTGACGCTGACGAAGATGACGGCGATCACCAGCGACATGCCTTGCACGACGGGGAAGTCGCGATTCAAGATGGACTCGAAGATCCACCGCCCAACGCCCGGCCAGGAAAAGATCGTCTCCGTCAGGATCGCCCCGCTGAGCAGGATGCCCACCTGCAGTCCAACGATGGTCACCACCGGGAGGGCGGCGTTCTTCATGGCGTGGCGCAGGGTCACGGCGCGCTCCGGCAGCCCCTTTGCCCGCGCCGTGCGCACGTAGTCGGCGCGTAGTACTTCCAGCAGGGCCGCCCGAGTCATGCGGGCAATGATGGCCATGGGGACGGTGGACAGCGCCAGCGCAGGCAAGATCACGTGGCGCAGGGCATCAAGAGCCAGGTCGCCCCGGCGTTGCAGCAAGGCATCCACGAAGACGAAATTGGTGATCGGGGAGTAGCGCATCTCGGCGCTGAGCCGGCCGTCCGGCGGTAGCCAGGGCAGCTGGACGGCGAAGAGCCAGATCAGCACCAGCCCCAGCCAGAAGATGGGGATAGAGATCCCGGCCAGGGAAAGGACTCGGGCGGCGTGGTCGATGAATGAGCCGCGCCAGGTGGCAGAAAGTGTCCCAGCGCCCACCCCGGTCAAGAGGGCCAGCGTCAGGGCGGCCGCCGTCAGCTCGACGGTAGCCGGGAAGCGCGAGCCGGCCTCTGCCATCACCGGCCGGGTGGTGCGGATGGAGCGCCCCACGTCCCCTTGCGCCAGCCCGCGGACAAATCGCCAGTACTGGACGTGAAGGGGCTGATTGAGGCCCATCTGCTCACGCAGGCGCTGCACGTTCTGCTCGGAGGCCCGCTCACCCAGCAGGGCGATGGCCGGGTCCCCAGGGATCAAGCGCAGGAAGAGGAACACCACGATAGAGACGCCGATCAAGACCGGCACCGCCTCCAGCAAGCGACGCAGGATGAAGCTGACCACGGAAGACGGAAGACGAGAAAGACGTTGCCGCCTGGCGAGAGGCCTGCGCTATGCCCCTTCTGGCTACCGTTGGTGGCCGGAAGGGGCAGGCCGGCGTCACCACGCTAGCAGCTCATCCAACAGAGACGGTGTTGTAGTACTCCGTCGAGGTCGGGTTCGCGTTGTAGCCCCTGACGTTCGCCCGGGCGATCAGGGGCGGCGTGGTATGGGCAATGGGGATGCGGGGCACCTCCGCCTCCACCACTGAGTTGACCAGCTGGTAGATACGCTGCCGCTCCTCCATGTTGGGCGAGCGCTGGGCCTGCCGCAGGAGGCCCTTCACGGCGTCATTGTCCCAGCTGTTGTCCGGCGCCGACGGGCCGAAGAACGTGTACAGGAAGTTGTCCGGGTCCCCCGTGTCGCCCGTCCACCCCAGCATCCAGACGGGGTATTCCAGCTGGTTTCGTCGCTGTAGGTAGGTGCCCCAGTCCGTCTCCCGGCGCAGCGCGGCCCGGATGCCCACCCGCCCCAGGTCGGACACGATGGCCTCGGCAATGGGCTGGGGGCTGGGGAAGTATGGCCGGGACACCGGCATGACCCAGAAGTCGGTAGTGAAACCGCCGGGGAGGCCGGCCTCGGCCAGGAGCTGGCGGGCCCGGTCGGGGTCATAGCGGGGCCCGGCAACGTCCGGGTTCCAGCCCATCACGCTCGGCGGGATGAGCTGGCTGGCCACCGTCCCCGTCCCGCCGTAGAGCGCTTCGACGATGGCCGGTCGGTTGATGGCGGCCGCCATGGCCTGGCGCACACGGACGTCGTCGAACGGACGCTGACGCAGGTTCATGTTGATGTAGCCGACGTTCAACGGCGGGCGCAGGATGACCTGCAACGAACGGTCCCGCTGAGCCGTCGGCACGTCGTCCGGATTGGCGCCCTCCATCATGTCGATGCTCCCGGAGCGCAACACCTGGAAGCGGGCGGCGTTGTCCGGGATGGCGCGCACGACCACGCGATCGACCTTGGCCTGCTCTCCCCAGTAGGCTTCGTTTCGATCCATGACGACCCGGTCACCAGGCACCCATTCCACGAAGCGAAAGGCCCCCGTTCCCACCGGCCGGCGGGCGAAGCCCTCCGGGTCGGCCGCCAGGGCGGTGGGGCTGGCGATGGCGAAGGCGAACAAGGCCAGGTTCAGCAGCAGCGTTCCCTGGGGCTCGTTGAGGTTGATCTGCACCGTGTTGGCGTCCACGACGTCCACGCTGCGGATCACCTCGTTGAACCCGGCGACGTCCGTCCAGTACTCGAAGGTGCCGCCGCCGCGCCAGGGGTTGTCCGGATTCATCCAGCGGTCGAAGTTCCATTTCACCGCCTCGGCGTTGAACGGCGTGCCGTCGTGGAAAGTAACCCCACTGCGGAGATTAAAGAAGTAGGTCAGCCCGTCCGGGCTGACCGCCCAGTCGGTGGCCAGCCCCGGCCGGAGATTGGTGGTGGAGCCTTCAAACATGACCAGGTTATCGAAGATCTGCTCCGTGATCCGCGCGGACTCCGCGTCCGTCGTGTCCGCCGGGTCCAGCTTCACCGGCTCCGCGGGCGCGCCGAAGCGAAAGGTGCGTCCGGACCCCTGGGCGTACGCAATAGGCAGGCGATGGGCCGCCTGCAATGCCAAGAGGGCCGCCGGCCCCATCGTTAGCGTAGTACGACGTCTCATGATCAGCTTTCCCCCTCCACGTGTTGCGCCGGCCCTTCCAGCGCTCGTTCGCGTGCCATGCTCCCCTCAGGCGGGTCCATCCGCGCCAGGCCCAGGGTGGGCCGACTTCCCGACGCTTGCAGATCCAGCCTGTTGAATCAGGAACTTGAGCTATGTCTCGGCCGGGGCGCATTATAGAGGATGTCGGCGGGGCCTTTCCGCCGGGCCGGCCTTCGGGCCTTCGGTCACCTGGACCGGCGAAGGGGCGGTGTCAATCGCCGCTCGGGCGTGGCGCCGGCTGACGCCGTTCAGGGGCGGCAGGCCCATACCAGCGCCAGCACCCAGATCGTGGCCGCAGCCAGCATCAGGGCCGGCCAGACGTCGCGCACGAGGCGCCGCAGGCGGTCTCGCCAATCGGCGCGTACGCGTGCCGTGGGGAAGTGCCCCGGGTAGCGTGCCGCGAGATACTCCTGGCTATCCACTCGCTCCAGGCGCGCTGGCCCTTGCCGGTCCCCAGCCGCCGGACGGGCGCTGATGGCCCCACCCAGCTGGGACGGTAGACCGGCGGGTGGGGCACTGATGGGAGATGAGCCGGAGATGTCCAGCACGTACAGCGCCCGCCGGGGGGCGGCAAACAGGGGCCTGGCTCCCCCCCGCTGGGGGGCGGCGCCCCGGCCTTCCCATTCCACCAGCACCACCCCGCTCCCCAGCGTCGACCGTTCCAGGAGCCGAAAGCGGCAGGCGCTGAACTGGGCGGCCAGCGCCTCCCGCTCTAGCGGCTGGAAGTCTCCTTCAAAGCGCACGCTGCCAACTTCTGCTACCGGCTGAGTCTGGTCGGCCACGTTCGTACCTCGCCTCCCTCGGTACTGCCTCAGCGCTCTTCCGCGCCGGCCGGGGCGCTCAGCTCGGGGGGCCGAGGCTGAGTCCCCTTTCGAGAGCTACCGGGCGGAAATCCGGCCCCCACCACGCCGGCCAGATAGTCCACGGCGGCCTCCAGGGCCTGGACGCGCCAGCGCAGGGTCTGCAGCTCATCAGCCCGGGCCTCGGGGGTCTCCGGCAGCCCATTGCTCCCCTTCGCGGTCGCGGCTATGGTCCGGTCCGGTGCCCGTTCGTCTTGCCCGGCCGGGGCGTGGCCGGACCAGGACGACGCCGTCTGCAAGTGCGCTTCCAACGCCTCCGCTACCCAGCGCTCGAGAGTCGTCCCTCGCTCGTTCGCGGCTGACTTGACGCGCGTCCAGAGCGCCGGGTCGAGGCGGATGTTGGTCATCTTCTTGTCGGGCACGGTGTGACCTTAGAGGGCAGGCGGGGCGATCGCCCGGGCGTAGACGATCTCCCGGGCTACCTCGGCCTCGCCCCCGCGGCGGCGGGCGGTAAGGGCGGCGGCCAGCGTCTCCTGGGCCCGCGCCTGCGCCGCCGGATGGAGGCCGGACAGGAGCGCGCCCCACTCGCGCGAGGCCAGGGCCCACTGCCACAGCCCGTCCATGTCCCGAAAACGCAGCCGATCGGCAACCCGGCCCAGCTCGATCTGCTCGAAGCCGGCCGTCTGAAGGAGAACCTCCAGGTTACCCGGCTGCAGTAACGGGAACGGTCGGCGGGGGGGCTCCGGGAGCGCCCGGCGCAGCGCCCGCTCCACGAGGTCGATCCACTCGTTGCCCGAGCGCGTCCCCCACAGGGTCAGCACCAGGCGCCCGTCTTCCACCAGGACGCGCCGGAACTCCTGCAAGATGGCGTCCGGACGCGGAAAGGTCAAGAAGCCCTGCAGGCACAGCACGGCATCGAACGACTCGTCGGCAAAGCCCAGGCGCCCGGGTGACCCCTGCTGCCAGCGGATGTATTCGTACCCGGCGGCGGCCGAACGCTCCTGTCCCACCTCGAGCATGGCGGCGTCCTCGTCAAGGGCGACGACCGTCCCTTCCCGTCCCACCCGCTCGGCGGCCAAGAAGGCCGCCAGCCCCGTGGCCGCGGCTACGTCCAGCACAGCCTGCTCCTCCTCGATCTCCGCCAGGTCGACGGCGCGGCGGGCGACGGTGAGGAGCGTGGGGGCAACGTGCTGAGCAAAGGCCAGGGCCTGTGCCCGAGCCACGTCCACCGGCAGCTCGGGACGCGGCCCCTGCACTACCGCAGCACCTGCCGTGGATCTTCCGTCCGAATGAGCGCCGTGCGCCCATCCAGCCGCTCGGCGCCCGGACGCCGGAGATAGCCTTCCAGGGCTTGCTCCTGGCCCGCGAAGACGCGCACCTCCCAGGCGTACGGCGGTGGGAGGGTGACCGCAGCGATCTTGCCCCGCCGAATGCGCCGGCAGGCCCGGGTGGCGCCGGCACGGATCAGCTTGCGCGCCCTGGCCGGGGACAGGGAGATGGCCGACTCCCAGCCCGTGCCCACCTTGGTGGCCACGCCGACCACTTCCGGGACCAGGGCCCTGGCCTCGACCACGGCCCGGTCATCGCCGGAGATGAACGCCACCGGTACGTTGAACAATGTGCCGGCCATGTAGGCCCGCATCCCGAACTCCCCGATCGGCTCGCCGTTCAGCTTGTAGTGCTCTACAGTGCGGGAAGAGTAGGTGTGCGCCAGCGGGCCATTCGGTGTGCCGGCCATGGCGTGCTGGCCAACGAAGAATAGGGCGTCGAACGTCTCATCCAGGCCGTACGGCGCCGGCGTGTGGCCGTGTGGCAGGAGGCGCGCCCGCTCGTGGAACGCCCCGTAGACGATGCCCCCGGAGCCGTGGCCGTCCCACACCACCACGTCGGCGTGCGGGTCACAGTCCAGGATCCCGTCGACGCAGGCGTTCACTTCCGCGGTCAGGATACGCATGGCCTCCAGCTTGGCCGGGCTGAAGTCGGCGACGCGCGTCTGTTCGAAGCGGAAGACCATAGCCGCCCCTTCCAGGTCGGTGATGACGTGGATGCGCAGGGAGCGCTGCTTTTCTTTGCGACTCATGCCGGGACGTATCATAACCGTCCGGTAGGGTCACGAACCGGCAGTGACAGCCGGTCCAGCAAAGGGGAGCCGGATAGGCGGGGGGGTCCCGGGTGTGTCAATCCTGCGGTGCGTTCTCGGCGGTCACGGCCGCCAGGAGGACAAGCCAGCTGTCCTCCTCGGTGGGCGCCTGGCCGCGGGCGGCACAGAGGGCCTTGTATCGCTCCACGGCCCCCAGCGCGCGGCGCGTCCGCCGAGATGTCTGGGCCTCATCGGGCTCTGGCACCCCATCCCGGCGATCGGTCTCTTCAACTGTCTGCAGTCCGGCTGGGGACATCTCTTCTTCCTGTTTAGCCACGGGGCTATTCCGGTTGCTGGCGGCCTGGTGGGGCCGGCGCTCGGCCCTCGGAATGCCCCGTCCCCCCTGGAGACGCACGTCCCGTACCGTCCGCACCGGCGAGCGAGCCTCGACTGCACCTCCATCATACCGTACTTGTGAATGATCTCACATTCACAATGTCCCGGCCGCCGGGGGACTCAGGCCATGATCGCCAGCTGGGAGAGCCCCACACCGTAGCGCAGGGGTTGACCGGCGAAGAAGCGGGCCATCTCGTCGATCATCGTCGAGCCCAGGCGCCGGCGAGACTCGACGGTCGCCCCGGCGACGTGCGGGCTGAGGAGGACGTTGGGGAGCAGGCGCAACGGACTGCCGTCTTCCAGGGGCTCTTTGGGGAAGACGTCCAGGGCCGCCCGGATGCGCCCCCGGCCTAGCTCAGCGATGAGGGCGTTGTAATCGATGGCCGCCGCTCGCGCCGTGTTGATGAAGAGGGCGCCGTCGCGCAGCCGAGCCAGCATCTCAGCCGAGATCATGCCGTCCGTCTCGGGCGTGGTCGGGGCGTGGTTGGAGACCACGTCACAGGTGGCCATCAGCTCCCCCAGCTCGGCGAGCTTCCTCACGCCGAGCTCGGCGGCGAGGGCGTCGGGGAGGTAGGGATCATAGACCACCACGTCGCAGCCGAACGGCTGCAGGAGCCGGATGTACGCCCGACCGGTCAGACTGGCGCCGATCACCCCTACCCGCTTCCCATACAGCTCCTCGCCGTAACCCACGGCCCGCTTGTCCTCTCCCCAGCCGCGCGGCCGCCCGGCGCTGGGTCCGGCCTGCGGCGGCGCCGCGTCTCGGGGGCTTGATCGCCCATCCCCATCGGGGCGCATGATGCCGTCGAAGTCCACCAGGCGGCGCAACGCCCCCAGCGTCACCGTCAGGGTCCATTCCCCCACCGATTCGGCGAGCACCCCGGCGGCGTGCGTTACGGCGATCCCCCGCTCGAACACCTCCGGCTTGACGAAGCCCTTGATCGTCCCGGCGGCGTGAGCCACCAGCTTGAGGCGCGGCGCCCGATCCAGGAGCTCCTGGTCGATCACCGGCGCCCCCCAGCTGGTCAAGATGGCGTCGACGTCGGAGACGCGAGCGATGACCTCCTCGCGGGGGAGATTCTTGTCCGAGAGATTGCGGTCAACTTCCCCTAGCTCGGCCAGCTTGCCCTCCGCAGCCGGCGTGACGATCTCCGCGTAGAGCGGCCTCGGTGGCAGCACCAGAATCTTGGGCATCTCTTGTCTCTCTCGCCTCTCTGCACTCGCAGGGAAGTCCTTCGCAGGTGCTCCAGATGAGCGATGAGCGAAGGTGCACCCGGCAGGCCCTTAGCCCCCTCTACCACGAGAGGGGCCGATCAATCCCGGCGGTGGGTGCAGCTGCCCTGAGCGAGCCGCACATACCGCATCTCGCTGTGCGGCGGCGGCTCGACCAGGGCAATGCAGATCCCCCTGCACCCCTGCCCGCGCGACCTCAGTCCTGAGACCTCAAACCTGAGACCTTAGATCTGAGACTTGCTCCCAGCGCCCTGAGCTGGCCGAGCGCGTGGCGGCCTCGATTACCTCCTGGGCCATGAGGCCGTCCCGCAGCGTCGGGGCCTGGTCATGCCCGCTGCGGATGGCGGCGACGAACGGCTCCAGGTTTTGTCGTGCCCAGCCGGTGATGAACGTGTGGTGATCCACCTCCCACAGGGGCGGCTCCCCCTCGATGCGCACGGTCTGTCCCTTGTAGGGGTGCAGCGTGGCCACGCCGTTCTCCCACAAGAGCCCGCCCTTGCTCCCGTCGATCAGGTAGTGGCGGCGCCCGATAGGATAGTCCATGTGCACGCTACCGAGGCGCGAGAGGGCCAGGGAGCCGTGGAGGCCGCCGGCGAAGCGAAGGAGCAGCACAGTGTCGTCGTCCACCTGGTGGCGGTGACGCTCTCCCGTCTGGGGATCCACGAGCTCCGGAACGAACGTCCGCAGCGAGGCCATCACCTCGGTCGTGGGCCCGAGCAGATAATGGTTCAGGTCGATCAGGTGCGAGCCAAGATCGCCGAGGATGCCGGTGCCGGCGCGGGCCTTGTCCGTGCGCCAGGACCACCGGGGCGGGCTGGCCAGCAGGCCGGCGTTGAAGGCCTGAGCGTGGACGTGGAAGGGCCGGCCCAGGGCCCCTTCCTCCAGCAGCCCCTTTACCCGACGGATCACCGGGGAAAATCGGGTGGAGAACCCCATCATGCTGCGCACCCCGGCGCGCTCCACGGCCGCGACCATCTCTCGAGCCTGGGCGATGTCCGGGGCCAGGGGTTTCTCGCAGAAGACGTGCTTTTGCTGACCCGCCGCCGCCATCACCAGCTGATAGTGGCTGTCGTCCGGCGTGTCTACGATCACCGCCTGGACGTGGGGGTGATTCAGGACGGCCGCCGGCTCTCCCGTCGCCAATGGTACGTTGAACCGGGCCGCCATCTCCTGGGCCCGCTCAAGGCGCGGTCCGCAGACGGCCATAGCACGCGTGCCAGGGAGCGACTGTAGGGCCTCCAGGTGAGCCGAGGCCATGAACCCGTAGCCGAAGATCCCGAAGCCGATGTTCCCCTGCTCATTCACCATCGCCCGCAAGTGTACCGGCCCCACTTCCCGTTCCGTGCCCAGGGGTGCGCTGCAACTTCGGGGGGCAGGTGCACCTTCATCGCCCGGCGGCGAGACGCTCCACTGCGGCCCCAAGCGCTCAAGCGTCGGCTGACGGCGCGCCAGAGGCTGAAACGGGGGCGATGACGGGCATCACCCCCAGGCCCCGCCCGCTGGGCTCGGGGATGCGGCTGACCAGCAAGGGCCTGGCCTGGCCAAAGACGCCCACCGCCAGGTGCAATTCCCTTGCAGTAGCTCGGACAAGACTCCCCTTGCCTGGGCTCGCCGGCCCGGTTCCCTCCCACGAGCGGTCGGCGGCCCAGGTATAGCACTGCCGCAGGAGCCATTCGCCCTGCAGGCGGTGATGCTCCACCAGCAGCCAGACGTACAGGGCCGCCGGAGCGATGGTGGCGACCGCTCCTGGGGGCAGGAGCGCTGTCATGGCCTGCACCAGCCCTGTCCCGACGTCAAAGGTCTGGTTGAGGCTGTGCGGGAGGAGCCCTGGACGGTAGGCCAAGTCGCCCCCGGGTACAGTCAGCTCCGCCGTCTGCGCCGCCTGCTGGTCAAAGTACTTGCTCCCTTTGAATGGCGCGCCGGCCTCCCGCAGCCGGGCCAGGCTGAGTCCAGGAGGGGCGTGGAGCAGGCGCCAGCCCTGGCCGATCAGCTCCTCTTGCGTCTGGGGGGTGAAGCGGGCCACCCCGGCACGCCCCTCCTGGAGGGACTGTTCACCACGTTCCACAAGGCTGCGCATCGCCGGGGGACTCATGACCAGGACCCCCCTTGCCTCAGGCCAGGTAGGGGATGGTCTGCGGTCCTTGAGGCAGGACGCAGAGGCGGGCCCCGGGGCCGTACTCCGTCAGCAGGCTCTCAACGCGGGTCTCGACGTCCCCACAGGGGAGGAGCATCGTCTTCTCCACCACCTCGTCCGGGAGCGAGCTGTACAGGTACACCCGGCAGCGGCGCTGGATCATGGCCTGGATTTGCGCCTCCCATTGATCTGGCATCTGGAAGCCGGGAGCGTTGATGCGCTCCAGGAGCTCGTCCGGGGTGCGGGCGGAGAGGAGCAGTCCCTTGTACTCACCGTGGTCGGGGATGCCGTCCCAGCACTCCGACGCCACGACGATGGCCCCACCGTCCTTAACGATCCGCGCGGCGGCGGATACCCCTTTGATCGTCTGGTACACGTTCAGATCCAGGGGGTAGCCGCTGTTCGTCGTCAGCACGACGTCGAAGGCCTCATGGACGGGGCGCATGGCCGTTTCTTTGACCCACGCCGTGCCCGCGGCGTGCGATGCCAGCACGTCCCCGGCGAAGACCCCGGTGATCTCGTGCTGCTTGTTCAGGCTGACGTTCAAGCTGAAGCGCGGCTCTACCATCAGGGCCGCCTCGCGGATCTCTTCCCAGATGGGGTTTCCCTCCAGCACCCCCCACGTGGCACCAGGGTGCCCGATCATCTTGGCCCCGTGGTTGCGCAGTACCGTTTCCAGGCCGGCCAGGGCCGGCATGACCATCTTCGGGCCGCCGGAGAAGCCGGCGAAAAAATGGGGCTCGATGAACCCCGTCAGGAGGCGCGCGGTGGCCCCCACGAACTCCCGGTTCAGCCAGACGTCATTCCCGAAGCGAGTCCTACCCACCTTGACCAGGCTGTGAGGGTCGCGGGCGTTGTGGGTCACGATACGGTAGCCGGTGGCACTCCGGTCGCCCAGCATGCCCCGCAGCTCCGTCTCGCTGTTGGCGCGATGCGTCCCTGTACCGTTGACCAGGGTGATCTGCGCCCGAGGAACCACCCGCTCGATCTCCGCCAGCAGCACAGGGAGCACCCGATCGTTGGGCATCGGGCGGGTGATGTCGCAAAACGAGATGGCCACGCTGTCGTCCCGGCGTAGCAGGTCGACCAGTGGCGGGCTGCCGATAGGGTGGCGCAAGGCCTCCACGATGGCGGCCGGCTCATCCGTCAGGCCCGGGACATACTGTGGCTCCACCATGGTCACGTCCCGGTCAGGGAGCTCCACGGTCATCCCGCTCTTGCCGTAGGCCAGGGTCACCTTCACCGTCTCACCCCCTGAACCCCAGGCCCCCGGGGGCGTACTCGCTGAGGCTGGCCATGCCGGCGCTCACGCCCCGTCCCCCCTGGCGCGATACTCCTGGATCACGGCTCGGATCACGTCCTCAGCCAGCACGGAGCAGTGCAGCTTATTGCGGGGCAGGCCCCCCAGGGCGTCGGCCACGTCGGCGTCGCGCAAGAGGGCGGCCTCCTCCAGCGTCCGCCCGGTGATCAGCTCGGTGGTGATGGAGCTGGCGGCGATCGCCGCCGGGCATCCCTCGGTGCGGAAGCGGGCGGCGACGATACGCCCGTCGGTGATACGAACGGCCAGCCGAGTACGGTCGCCGCAGGCCGGGTTTTCTACCTCGGCGACGGCATCCGCCCCTTCCAGGTCACCCAGATTACGGGGATGCTGAAAGTGATCTAAGATGGTAGGGCTGTACTCAGGCACCGGCGACACTCAAGGCCCTAGAAGATGCCCAGCTCCATCTTGGCGTCTTCCGTCATCATCTCCTTGTCCCAGGGCGGATTGAAGGTGAACTGGACGTCCACCTTGTCCACCCCTTCCACGTCCTTCTTCAGCACCTGAGCGATCTGCTGCTTGATGCTGGGGCCAATGGGACAGAAGGGCGTCGTCAGGGTCATCACCACCTGCACGTCCCTGGTTTCCTGGACGTGCACCTCGTACACCAGGCCCAGATCGACGATGTTGATCCCCAGCTCGGGGTCATCCACCTGCTTGAGCGCCTGCTTGACGTTGTCTTCGGTGAGGGCCAGCTTTTCTTCAGTTGTCTCGGCCATTGCATGATCCTCTCGTGGGGGGGCTGGTAGGGTGCCCTGCCGGCGGCTACGTACCGGCCGGAGTGGCGGAGCGCTTACGTTCGGCGATGCCCAGGGCCTCGTCCAGGGCCTCCCAAGCAAGCAGGGCACACTTGATGCGGACGGGGTACTGCCTGATCCCTGCCAGGGACTCCAGGTCGCCGAGCTCCAGATCTGGGGCCATCTCCTTGGCGTGCCCGGTGACCATGGCCCGCACCGTGTTGACCCATCGGCGGGCCTCGGCGCTGGGGACACCCTTGACTGCCTCGCTCATCATCGAAGCCGACGCCTCGCCGATGGCGCAGGCGTGACCGTCCCAGCAGACCTCCTCCAGCGTCCCCCCAGGAGCGTCCAGGCGGAGCGAGACCAATAGGTCGTCGCCGCACATGGCATTCGCCCCCCGGGCGGTGGCATCCGCGCACGCGCAAGCCCTCCGGTTTCGGGGATACTCGTAGTGCTCCAGGATGATCTCGTGGTAGAGCGGGTTGGCTGCCATCTCGCTTCACAGGGAGTGTACTGGGCGGGCGTCAGCCCACCGGCGCCCGTTACTGCGGACGCTCGATGACCCGGCGGAAGACGCGCTTCACCTCGTCCAGGCCGCGGGACAAGGCGTCAACCTCTTCGGTGGTGTTATAGACGTAGAAACTGGCCCGGACGCTCGAGGGGGCGTCCATAACCGAGTGCAGCGGGCGGGCGCAGTGATGACCGGCGCGGACGGCAATACCCTGCCCGTCGAGGAGCTGGGCGACATCGTGCGGGTGTACCGCCCCGTGGCCAACGTTAAACGCCAGCACCCCGCCTCTAAAGTCCAGATCGCCGGGGCCGTAGTGAGTCAGCTCCGGGTGCGCCTCGCGCAGCGCCCCCAGGGCGCAGCGCATCAGCTCTACCTCGTGTCGGCGGACGCGCTCCATTCCCAGGCGCTCGAGATACTCGATGGCCGCGCCGAACGCGACCACGTCGGCGATATTCGGCGTCCCGGCCTCGAACTTCTGGGGCAAGGGGGCCCAGGTGGACTTCGTCCACTGTACCTCCCCGATCATGCTCCCACCGGACAGAAATGGGGGCATCGCCTCCAGCAAGGCGGTGCGTCCCCACAGCGCGCCAACCCCCGTCGGGCCCAGCATCTTGTGTGCCGAGAGGGCAAAAAAGTCGCAGCCCAGGGCCTGCACGTCCACCGGCATGTGGGGCGCGCTCTGGGCCCCGTCCACCACCACCACCGCCCCTACCTCGTGGGCCAGGCGGGACACCTCTGCCACCGGGGCGATCGTCCCCAGTACGTTGGAGACGTGGGGCAGGGCGACCAGCTTTACCCGCGGGCTCAACAGCTCGGCGTAGGCGGCGAGGTCGAATTTGAAGGTAGGTGTCAGGGGGACGAACTTGAGGTGCGCCCCTTTGCCCTCCGCCAGGCGCTGCCAGGGAACCAGGTTGGAGTGGTGCTCCATCTGAGTGACGACGATCTCGTCCCCTGGCCCGATGTGCCCTCCGCCCCAGCAGGCGGCCACCAGGTTGAGGGCCTCCGTGGTGTTGCGGGTGAAGATGATTTCCGCCGGCCCCGAGGCGTTGATGAACCCGGCCAGGCGCGTACGCGTCCGTTCGTAGAGCTCAGTGGAGCGGGCCGCCAGGGTGTGCGCCGCGCGGTGGATGTTGGAGTTGTGGCGCTCGTAGTAGTCCACCAGGGCCTGAATCACCTGGCGGGGCTTCTGAGACGTCGCGGCGCTATCCAGGTACACCAGCGGGTGGCCATTCACGGTTTGGGCCAGGATAGGGAAATCACGCCGGATGGCATCCACGTCCAGTGGCGTCTCCGGCGTCTGCTGCGCCCTGGCGATGTCGATTACTGCCATCGGATACCCCCTGAAAGCCTCGCTGCTGGCCTCGTTAGAGCAAGGCCCCGCCGCGGGCCCGCTCCGGGCTTAGCGGCGCACCGGGCCGGCTGCTAACGAACAACTCGTTCCCTTCCACCTTGACCGGGAACGTCGCCAGGGGCATGGCCGCCGGCATCTGGATCACTGCGCCCGTGCGGACGTCAAAGCGCGCCCCGTGACGCGGGCACTCGATCTCCCCGTCCTCCAGCTCTCCCTGGTCGAGGGGGCCTCCGTCGTGGGTACAGACGTCCTCCACGGCGTAAAACGCACCGTCCACGTTGCACAGGGCAATGCGCAGGTCTTCGGAAGCCACGACCACGCGCACCGTGCCGCATTCGAAGCCCTCAACGCTCCCTGCCGGCAGCCACTCCCCGGCTGCGGCGCTGGCGTCGAGGTTCACGGTGTCGGCCATCAGCGGTCTCCGATCTTGCGGTCGATGGCCCCGCGGATGCGGTCGCGCAGCGCCTCTACCCCGATCCGCTCGATCACCGGCTCGAAGAAGCCCTGCACCAGGATCCGCTCGGCCACCGCTCGGGGGAGCCCACGCGACATCAGGTAGTAGACGCTCTCTTCGTCAACCGGTCCCACCGACGAGCTGTGGGTGCAGCGTACGTCGTTGTCGTTGATCTCCAGCATGGGGATGGAGTCCGCCTTGGCCGTATCGTCCAGCAGGAGATTCTTGTTGGCCTGAAAGCCGTTAGAGCCGTAGGAACCCTTCTGGATATCGATCAGCCCTTCGTAGGCCACCCGGGCGCGGTCGCGCAACCCCGTCTTGTACAGCTGATCGCTGTCCGTGAACGGAGACATGTGCGCCTGGAGGGTGTGCACGTCAAACACCTGCGTCCCCTCACCGAACGCCAGCCCCAGCAGGTCGGCCTTGGTGCCCTTCCCCTGCAGCAGGATGTCCGCCGTCGATCGGCTGTACTGCCCGCCCAGCCCGACCAGAACCCAATTGATGTAGGCGTCATTCCCCAGGGTGGCGCGCTGGGTGAGGAAGGCACCGGTGGTCATAGACCACTCTTGCACCGTGACATAGTCCAGGCGGGCGCCATCCTTGACGTAGACCTCCACCGCCCCACTGCCAAACGTCAGCGGCTCCCCCCGCCCCCCCGCGGCCGAGCGGTACTCGTCCACGTAGACCAGGCGCGCCCCGCGATCGACCACGATCAAGGAACGGGGGAAGAAGCCGGCGCGGGTATCGGCCGCCCAGAGCACCGAGCGCAGGGGCAGGGTAACGGTCGTGTCCGGGGGGACGTAGACAAACGCCCCCCCGTTGAACAGCGCGGCATTGAGGGCCTCGAACTTCCCGGCGTTGGAGGGCATGCCTGGGCGCCAGCGCGGCGGTAGGAGCTGCATGAAGTGCCGTGCCAGGAGGTCACGGTGCTCGTGCAAGGCGGTGTGCAGGTCGGTAAAGATGACCCCCTGCCGGCGCAGGGCCTCCTGCAAGGTGGCGTAGGCCGCCGTCCCATCGTGCTGGACGATCAGCCCGCCCTCCTCGAAGTCGGTCTGCAGCTGCCCGCGCAACTCCGTGGGGAGCTGCTCCAGGCCCTCCACCACTGGGGCCGGCGGGGCGGCCGGGGCGATGGCATCCAGCGCCAGCCAGCGCAGGTCGGATCGGCGCCACCCCTCCGTGCTCATGGTGGGCATGGGGATGCTTTCCCAGGCCTGCCAGCCCCGCAGCCGCAGATCGCGCACCCAATCCGGGTCGCCACGCCAGTCCCCCATGGCCTGAACGGTGGCCTCGCTCAGGCCGGGGGTCGTCAGCGCCCCCGGCAGGCTCCCACGGGCGCTGCTTCGTATCAATGTTGCCATACGTCGTCCTCAGTACCTGGTCCACTGTCTAGCGCCTAGTGCCCCTCGTCGTGGGCCAGAGGGCAGGAGCTCCCTATGGCCCGGGAATGGGGACTGAGGACGGAGGACGGAGGACTCGCTTAGCCGACGGCCCCGTCCATCTGAAGCTGAATCAGGCGGTTCAGCTCCACGGCGTACTCCATCGGCAGCGTCTTGGTGAACGGCTCGAGGAAGCCGTTGACGATCTGAGTGATGGCCTCCCGCTCGCTCAGGCCGCGGCTCTGGAGGTAGAACAGCTCCTCCTCCCCCACCTTGGAAACGGTGGCCTCGTGGCCTAGGGCCACCTTCTCCTCGTCCACTTCGATCACCGGCGTGGTGCCGGAGTAGCACTGCTTGTCCAGGAGCATGGCGTCGCAGCGCATCGCCGAGACGGAGTCGGTGCAGCCCTTGTAGATCTTCAGCCAGCCTCGGAACTCGGCCCGCCCGGTGCCCTTGGTCACCGACTTGGAGGTGATCGTAGATGTGGTGTTGGGGGCGCAGTGCCAGACTTTCCCCCCGGCATCCTGCACCTGCCCGTTATTGGCAAAAGCGGCCGAGACGATCTCCGCCTTGGCCCGCGGCCCCATCAGATACACCGCCGGGTACTTCATCGTCACCTTGCTGCCCAGGTTGCCGTCGATCCAGGCCACGGTGGCATCCTCGTAGGCAACGGCCCGCTTGGTGACGATGTTGTAGACGTTGTTCGACCAGTTCTGGATGGTGGTGTAGCGGATGGTGGCCCCCTTGTGGGCGATCAGTTCCACCACCGCGCTGTGCAGGCTATCCTCCGACCAGATGGGCGCGGTGCAGCCCTCGATGTAGTGGACGTAGCTCCCCTCCTCGGCGATGATCAACGTCCGCTCGAACTGCCCAGAGTTCTTGGCGTTGATCCGGAAGTAGGCCTGCAGCGGGATGTCCACGCGCACCCCCTTGGGGACGTAGACGAAGCTCCCACCCGACCACACCGCCGTGTTCAAGGCGGCGAACTTGTTGTCCTTATAGGGAATGACCGAGCCGAAGTACTTCTTCACGATCTCCGGGTGCTCCCGCAGTCCGGAGTCCATGTCCGTAAAGATGACCCCCTGCTTCTCCAAGTCTTCCTTGAGGGAGTGATAGACCACCTCGGACTCATACTGGGCGCTGACCCCGGCCAGGAACTTCCGCTCCGCCTCCGGGATGCCCAGCTTGTCGAAGGTGTTCTTGATATCCGCAGGGACGTCCTCCCAGGTCTTGCCCTGCCCCTCCATCGGCTTCATGTAGTAGTGGATGTCGTCGAAGTCGATCGTGGAGAGGTCGGCGCCCCATCCCGGCATCCTCTTGGACAAGAAGTGGTCGTAGGCCTTGAGGCGGCGCTCGGTCATCCAGACCGGCTCCCGCTTCATCCTGGAGATCATCTCCACGACTTCGCGGCTCAGCCCCTTGCCAGACTTGTAGACATACTGCTCTGCGTCGTGCCAGCCGGCGCTGTATTCCAGGGGCAGAGACTTCTCCGCCTCGCGGAGCATGCGCTCGCGATCGGGGTCGACGTTGACAGCCGGGAGCGGGCTGGTGACTTCTACTTCAGTGGCCATGCTCGTTCTCACCTTTTCTGCTTCCAGATAGACGTCTCTTCCAGAGGCGTCTCTTAGAGAGACGTCCGTCCGTGGGCGCGGAAGGGGTCGTCGTGACGCTCCACCGGCTCCTCGCGAGCGTAAGTGGCGCCACCTTCCTCCGGCAGCTCCACTTGCTCGCCCCGGGCGCGCATCTCGGCGATGATGGGTCCGTAGCCGTGCTGATCGACCTCCAGGGCCAGCTCCGGCCCGCCCTCCTTGGCGATCTTGCCGCCGATCAGGATGTGGACGAAGTCTGGCTTGATGTACTCCAGCATGCGGTTGTAGTGGGTGATGACCACGAATCCCACGTCCGGGCCACGCATGGCGTTCACCCCGTCGGCCACCACCTTGAAGGCATCGACGTCCAGCCCGGAATCGGTCTCGTCCATGATGGCGATCTCCGGCTTGAGCATGGCCATCTGGAGGATCTCGGCCTTCTTCTTCTCCCCGCCGGAAAAACCCTCATTGAGGTAGCGATTCATGTAGCTCCGGTCCATCTTGAGCAGGCGGAGCTTTTCAGTCAGCTCGGTGCGAAAGGTCTTGATCGCTTCGTCGCCGAAGCGCGACTTTACCGACAGGCGCAGGAAGTTGCCCATGTGCACCCCGGGGATGGACGTGGGATACTGGAAGCAGAGAAACAGCCCCGCCCGGGCCCGCTCGTCTACCTCCATCTCGAGCAGATCTTGCCCCTTCAGCGACACCGACCCCGCCGTCACGTCATAACCCGGCCGTCCCATCAAGGCGTAGGCCAGGGTGCTCTTTCCTGAGCCGTTCGGCCCCAGGATGGCGTGCACCTCGCCCTTGTTCACCGCCAAGTCGATGCCGTGGATGATCTCGCGGCTGGTGACCATGACGTGCAAGCCCTCGATCTTGAGGGTCGGCTCCTGGCCGTCAGCTCGGGCCATGGCCCCCGTCGTCGCCGTTGCCGTCATACCGCTCCCCTTCTTTCCAGCTGTCCAGCACCCCGGGACCCGGCCCCAGGGCACCTCGCCAGGCGTCGCGCGCCGCCGGCGCTGCGCCTATTTATTATAGCCGCCGTCATAGAAAATGGCCGGCGCCGGGGACAGGGCCGCCCGCGGGTCGGGGGACTTCGTGAACCTTTTCACTATATCAGGACTGCCCCGCCGGGCGAACTCGCGCCGGCCGGCGGGGCGCTTTCACCTGGTCACCTGATGGGCTCCCGAACAATGGCCCTCGGAGGGCCTCCCGGGGGGCCTCGCTTTACGATCGGCCAGGCGCGTTGGGCGCGCTAGGGGCCTTCCACCCAGGCTTCGCCCTCGGTGAAGACTTCCTTCTTCCAGATGGGGACTTCTTGCTTGACCCGGTCGATGACGTAGCGGCAGGCGTCGAACGACTCGCCGCGGTGGGGTGAGCCGACGGCGATGACCACGCTGGCCTCGCCAATCTCCAGGCGCCCGATGCGGTGGACGATGGCCACACGCTGCTCCGGCCAGCGCCCCTGCGCCTCGTCTAGGATCTGGCGCAGCTTCTTCTCCGCCATCTCCGGAAAGGCGTCGTACTCCAGGTAGCGCACCTTGCGCTCGCGGGAGTCTTCCCGCACCACGCCGTAGAACACGCAGACCGCCCCGTCAGCCGGGGTACGCACGGCATCGATCAGCTCCTGGGCCCTGATCGGCCCCTCGGTGATGCGGCAGACCGGCCCGGCCCCGCTCCCCGTGGCGGAGCGATCTTGGCCACCGCTCACCGGCGGGATAAAGACCACCTCGTCGCCGGCTGTCAGGGCCGTCTGCACGTCGACATACTCCTGGTTCACCGCGGGGCGGAAACGCTGGTGCTGCAGTCCCGGCTCCCCGACGACGAGGCGCTCCCAGAGCTGAGCCACAGTGCTGCCTTCCGGCACCTCCAGGACCTCCTCGCGCCGTCCCAGGGCCTCGCGGATGCTGGCGAAGTAGCGCAGTCGGACGAGCATAGTAGACAGAGTATCGCAAACGCGTTGCTCAAAGGCGCCGCTCAAGATCCTCTCTCCGGCCGGGACCCCGTGGACGCCTATACTTCCGCACATGGTTACGTCTCCCCCGGCCGCCGGTGCGCCCCCTCCGGCCCTGGCCGTCGCCGGGGGCCGGATCTACACCATGGACGATCGGCAGCCGGTCGTCGAGGGCTTGTTCGCCCGCCGCGGGCGGATCGAATTTCTGGGGAGCGCCGGCGAGGCCCGCCGCCTGGCGGCGGAAGCCCCCGCGTGCGTCACGCTCGACCTGGCGGGGGGCTGCGCCGTCCCCGGCTTCACGGACAGCCACATCCACTTCCTGAGCTACGGACTGAACCTGTCTCGTGTGGCCTTGACCGGGGTGACCTCGCTGGCCACTGTGCTCGAGCGTGTCGCGGCCGCGGCTGAGGCTGCCCGGGCGGGGTCGACGCCGGGTGGGACGTGGGTGGAAGGGTGGGGCTGGGACCACAGCCTGTGGGTCGAGGGTCGCTTTCCGGACAAGGGCGCCCTAGACGGGGTTGCCCCCGGCGTCCCGGTGGCGCTGCGCCGTAAAGATGGCCACATGACCTGGCTCAACTCGGCCGCCCTGGCGGCCGCCGGAATCGATCGCCAGACCCCCGATCCCCCTGGGGGGCGCATCGGGCGGGACGCCGTCGGGGAGCCCAACGGTCTGCTGTTCGAGCGCGCCAACGAGCTCCTCAACGGAGCCATCCGGGAGCCGGCAGAAGGACAGGCGGATGCCGCCGCCCGACGCGCCATGGCGGAGCTGCACCGCATGGGAGTGACCGCGGCGCACGTACCGGAAGGGGCGCTCACCCTGCGGACCTTGCAGCGCCTGGACGCCGACGGCCAGCTGGCCCTGCGGGTGACGGCGATGCTGCCTTATGAGTCGCTAGACGCCGCCCTGGCCGTCGGGCTGCGCAGCGGCTTCGGGAGCGAGCGCCTCCGCATCGGGCCGGTCAAGCTGTTCATGGATGGCTCGCTGGGCTCGGAGACGGCGGCGATGCTCGCCCCGATAGAGGGATCGGCAGACAACCGGGGCATCTTGACCCTGGCAGTGGACGAGCTGCGTCGGGCTGTCTCCCGAGCCGCCGGCGGGGGTATCGCCTGCGCCATCCACGCCATCGGCGACCGGGCCAATCGGCTCGTCCTGGACGCCTATGCCGCCACCGCGGGGGAGTGGCAGCCGGCGGGGCTGCGCCAGCGGATCGAGCACGTCCAGGTGCTGCACCCAGACGACCTGCCCCGCCTGGCCGCCCTGGGGGTGATCGCCTCGGTGCAGCCGATCCATGCCACCCAGGACATGGATCTGGTCGACCGTCTGTGGGGCCAACGGGGACGCTACGCCTACGCCTTCCACAGCTTGCTCGCCAGCGGGGCGACCCTGGCGTTCGGGTCGGATGCCCCGGTGGAGACGCCTGATCCCCTGGCCGGCCTGTACGCCGCCGTCACCCGCAGACGGGCGGACGGGCGCCCGACCGGGGGCTGGTATCCGCATGAGCGCCTGGCGGTGGCGGACGCCCTGCGCGCCTACACCGTGGGCCCGGCCTGGGCCGCCGGCCTGGAGGGGCGCAGTGGGAGCCTCGTCCCCGGGGCATGGGCCGATCTCACCCTCCTGTCTCAAGACGTCCTGCAGGACCCCGCGGAGCGAATCCTGGAGACGCGCGTCCGGCATACCGTGGTGGATGGGGAAGTGGTCTACTCGGAAGGGACGTAGCTCTCCACTGGGGCCCTGCCTCCCAGGATCTGCCGCTCAGGGTCTGCTTCTCAGGGCCGGGCGGGCGGGTGGCAGACCTCAGACGCCGCCCTGGGCGCCCCATCCCAGCGTCGCGCTGAGCAAGCCGGCGGCCCTGCGGGACACCTCTTCCGGCGCCGGCCAGCCACCCATAAGGTCACCGAGGATGTCGACCCGCGGGCCGCGGGGGCGCCACAGGGTGGGGTCGGTAGCCCCGAAAACGGCCACGGTGGGCACCCCCAGGCCGGCCGCCAGGTGGGTCACACCGGAGTCGTTCCCCAGGAAGAGGCTGGCTCGATCCAGGATGCCGGCCAGCTGCGTCAGTCCCGGCTCGACCAGGGGAAGGTCGTCTCTCCCCGGCGGCCCGCTCCCGGCGCGGACGGCTCGCCAGGCCTTGAGGGGCTCGACGTCGGCCGGCCCGGCGGTCACCACCAGGCGCACCCCGTAGCGCTGCTCCAGGGACGTCACGACGCCGACCCAGGCCGCGGCCGGCCAGTTCTTCCGCCCGCTGCCGCTCCCCGGGTGCAGGGCCACGAAGGGCAGCGCCCCAAGGTGTGAGTCTACCCAGGTGGCCGCCCATTCCTGTCCGGCCGCCGGGACGGTGAGCCAGGCCCGGCCGTCCCAGGACGCATCGGTGGAGATACCGAGCTCGACCAGCGTCCCCAAGAGCCAGTCGGCGGCGTGAATGCCCGAGCCCGGCTCGGGCAGGGCCTTGGCGGCGACGACGCGGCCCCCAGTCAGGCGGGCGAGCGTGCCGGCAATGACCTCCGCTCCCTGGAGCCAGACCACGATCAAGTCAGCCCGGCGCAAGAAGGGCGGCAGGCGGTCAGGGGAGGGGTGATCCAGGAAGAGGGGCACGAGGGCTGGGTCGTCCAGACCGGTGACGGCTTCCGCCAGGCCCATGTCCAGCGCCAACCCGGCCTGAGGCAAGGGCGCGACGAGATGCAGCTCCGCACCGAGATAGGCCGCGCGCAGGGCGCGCAGGGCCGGGAAACCCAGCAGGACGTCCCCCAGCGCCCCGCCGCGCAGGACGACGATGCGGTTCACCAGCGGGCCGTATGTTGCATGGAGGGGGGCGCTGGCCACGAGCGTGACGCTGTCTGGTGCTGGTGCTGGCCCTGAGCGGAGCGAAGGATCTGGCCCTGAGCGGAGCGAAGGAATGACCCCCGCCTACTCTTCCACGATCACGGCCAATAGCTGGCCGTACTCCACGGCCTGGCCATCCTCGACCAGGACTCGCTCCAGGCGGCCAGACGCCGGGGCTTCCACCTCCGTGCCCATCCCCAGCGTCTCGATCACCCCCAGGGCCCGGCCGGCCTCGACGTGCTCCCCTTCGGCGACGAGGATGGGGCCATCCGGCTCCCGTGAGCGGTGGAAGGGACCGACCATGTGCGACCGCACCTCCGTGCGTCGTGGCCCCGGGTCTGCGTCCAGCCCCAGCATGGTTGCAGCCCCGTCGAGAGGCGCGGCGTCTGCGCCGGTGGCCGGCACTTCGCGCTGCAAGGCAATGCGCACACTCCCCCAGGAGAGGCGGATTTCTTCAACCCCCGTGCCCTGGACGGCCCGTAGCACCTCCTTGACGTCGCTGTCTAGGACATCAGCCAGGGCATCGCCATCCCAGGGAGCGCTCATGCCGGTGCCCTAGACCCGCTCTAGGTAGCTGCCGTCACGGGTATCGACGCGGATAACGTCTCCGGTGACGACGAAGAGGGGCACCTGCACCACCAGGCCCGTCTCGGTTGTGGCCGGCTTTGTCCCGCCGGTGGCCGTGTCACCCCGGAACCCTGGATCTGTCTGCACCACCCGCATCTCTACGTTGAGCGGGAGCTCGACGCCAATCGGCTCTTCGCCAAAGTAGGCCAGCTCCAGCTCCATGCCATCCTTGAGGTAGCTGACCGACTCGCCCAGGATCTGGAGCGGCACCACCCGATCTTCGAACGTCTCCTGATCCATAAAGTGGAACAGATCGCCTTCCCGGTAGGTGAACTGCACCGGCCGGCGCTCTACTCGGATGCGGGCAAACTTCTCCGAGGCCGGAAAGGTGCGGTCAAAGATGGCCCCTGAGCGCAAGTCACGTAGCTTGAGGCGCACCTGGGCGCCCCCCCGTCCCATCTTAATGTGCTGGTACTCCATGATGCTGTAGATGTGCCCGTCCAGCTCGATCCCCACGCCCCTACGCAGCTCGCCAACGGTAATCACGTTGTCCCCTCCACTCCCGGTGCCCAGGCGCGGGCTACCCGCCGGCGGCCACCAGAGGATGTTTGTGCGCCGTGGTCAAGACCTGACAGCGGCTTTCCCCGACGACGACCATATCCTCGATCCGGACGCCGCCCCAGCCGGGAAGATAGATGCCCGGCTCGACGGTGACCACGGCGCCGACGGGCAGCACCCCCTCCCCGGCGGGCGAGAACGTGAGACGGGGGTTCTCGTGAACGGCCAGACCCACACCGTGGCCGGTGCCGTGCCCAAAGTTGTCCTTGAAGCCGGCCTCGGCGATGACGTCCCGAGCGAGGCGGTCGCCGGCGTTGCCGGTGAGACCGGCCTTGAGCCCGTCTTCACAGGTCTGTTGGGCCCGTAGCACCGTTCGGTACACCTCCCAAAACCTGCCGTCTGGCTGGCCCAGGGTGATGGTGCGGGTCATGTCCGAGCAATACCCGTCCAGGCGGCACCCCATGTCGATGACGATCGGCTCGCCGGCGTTGATGGGCCGGTCGCTCGGCCGGTGGTGGGGCATCGCTCCATTAGACCCGGCGGCGACGATGATGGGAAAGGAGAGCTCATCCGCCCCTCGCTGGCGCATGGCCACCTCCAGGCGCCAGGCCACCTCTCGCTCGCTGACGCCCGGACGCAGGGTGGCGGCTACGCTCTCGAAGGCCCGGTCGGCGATCTCCACCGCCCGCCGGATCACCTCTACCTCGCTCCCATCTTTGCATTGTCGGAGGTGCTCGACAAAGCCCCGTAGCGGGACCAGCTCTACTCCGGCGCCAGCCGCCTGCAGGGCCTCCTGGAGCCGGCCATGCCCGTCCAGCGTCAGGTCCTCCGCCTCGACGCCCAGGCGCCGGATGCCCAGTTCCATGGCCTGGGCCGCGACGGCCGGCCAGGGCAGGGCCTCGATCTTGACCACCTCGTACTCCGGTGCCTGGCCGGCGGCCTGCTCGACGTAGCGGAAGTCGGTGAGCAGCCGGGCGGCCCCGTCGGCTATCAGGAGCATGCCCGCCGATCCGGTAAAACCGCTCAGGTAGCGGCGGTTGTCGCCGTTGGTAACCAGGACGGCGTCGACCGGCGTCGCGCCGGCTCCGGCTGCGCCCCCCTGCGGCGATGCGGGCGTCTCAGCCGGCCGGGTCTGGGCCAGGCGCCGGCGCAGGCCCGCCAGGCGTTCGACCGTGCTCGGGGTGCGCCTCGCTATGCGGTTCATGGCCTTGCTCTCATGGGGCCTTGCTCGGGAGGGGCGACTGCCTCCGGGCCGTCGTCCGGGCCCTCCAGGGAGTGGCCCTCAGGACGGGCGGCGCATGCGGGCGACGTTGCGCTCGTGCTCGGCCAGCGTCCGGGCGAACAGGTGCGATCCATCGTTCTTGACGTCGTCTCGGACGTAGTACATGTAGTCCGTTTTTTCGGGGTCGGCGGCCGCCTGCAGGGCGGAGGCCCCTGGACTGGCGATCGGCCCCGGGGGCAGTCCGGGATGAGTGTAGGTGTTAAAGGGATTGCCTGGCTCGATGTTGCGCACTTGATCCCGCAGCACCGGCCACCACTCCGGGGCCTTGCCAATGCCGTACTGAATGGTGGCATCGGCGCACAGGCACTCGCGCTGTCGTAGACGGTTGGTGTAGACGGCGGCGATCCGTGGGCGCTCTTCTTTGACCTGCGCCTCGCGCTCGATGATAGAGGCCAGGATCACCGTCTGATGGACGTTGAGGCCGTTGTTGCTGCGTGCCTGCTCTCGCAGCGGGGCCGGGAACGCCTCGCCGAAGCGCTTGAGCATCTGATGGATCAGCTCCTCGGCGGTTGTCTTGCCGGGGATGACGCGGTAGGTATCGGGGAAGAGGTAGCCTTCCAGCGAAGCCTGCGCCGGCTTGGTCTCCAGAAAATCGTAGGCAAAGGCCCCCCGCCGGGCCAGGTCGAGGAAGCGCTGCGGGTCGATGCCGACATCGGCCTTGGCCAGCGTATCGGCGAACTCTTCCAGGCGCCGGCCCTCGACAAAGGTAATGGCCACGTCCTTGGCCCGCGCCGCGAGCAAGGTATCGATGATCTCGTCCATGCTCATCCCGCGGCGCAGCCGATACTCCCCCGCCTGGAGCCGCCCTTCCGCCCCCCGCCATTGCACCCAAAAGCGGAACAGGGAGGCGTTGGGCACCAGCCCCTGCTGCCTCAGGCGGTCGGCAATGGAGCCGGTCGTCTCGCCCCCAGCGATGGCGAAGGTCATGGCGTCACCGGGGGCGGCCGCGGTGGCCGCTGCCGCCGGCGCGGTGGGGACGGGGGCAGTAGGGTCGGCCTGACTTGCCCCGGCCGCGGAGGGCGGCGCCACGGGTGGCTGGGCCCGCGTGCGGGCCGTGCTGGCCAGATCGGCAACGGCTTCAGCCCCGCCGCCAAAGGAGCTGGAGGCCAGGACCCCCACCCCGGCGATGCTGACCATCACCAGCATCAGAAAGACGAGGACAATACGCATTCGCTCGCTACGATCCCTGTGTGGTGAGAGGACCCCGGATGGGTATGGTACCTGCCGGTCCCCCGTTGGACTCGCCCGCCGGCGGGCCCTCCGGTCGCTGCTGGTCAAGATACTCCTGCAAGATCACGGCGGCGGCGGCGGCGTCCTCGCGCCGGCGAGCCTGTTCCCGCCGATACCGGCTGGGAGGGGGCCGATACGGCAGGCCCCGCCTCCGTGGCTGTCCGGCGCGCAGGGTCTGGTTCTCCCGCAGCCGTTCACCGGCCGTCACCGTCGAGTAGCGCTCGTTCCAGAATACCACGGCCACCTCAGGGAGAGCCTGCAGCTTGCGCCCAAAAGCGTGCACGCGGTGGGCCTGCTCGGTCATCGTCCCGTCTTCGCCCAGGGGTAGCCCTACCACGAGATGAGTCGCCCCTTCGGCTTCAACCAGCTGGGCAATGGCCGCCACGGCCACGCGGTCGGACGCGCGCATGATGGTGGTCAATGGCGTGGCCAGCAATCCCCAGGCGTCGCTGCGGGCCACGCCAATGCGTCGCTCGCCGACGTCTAATCCAAGTGCAACGGACATCGCTCGGGGGCTGTAGCATACCCTGTACCGGCTCAGGCCGCTGGCAACCCGGCGTAACCGGCAGCTAGAGACGTGGCCGGTGCGGTTTCGACGAGCCCGGCCCAGAGCGGCGCAGGACGTCGGCCGGCGTCAGGGCGTCGAGTGCGGCGACGGCCCCGCTCCACGTTTGCCACCGAGCGGGCCACACCCGTCCGACAGCTTCGGTCTCCCTACCTAGCGCTCCACCCCCACGCTGATGCGCAGTCCCAGCCACGGGAGGCGACCCAGCCAACCTGGCCAGGACTCCAGCTCGTATCCGGCCAGCCCCGGAAGCCCGTCGAGGTAGGCCCGGGCGTCGGCAGTCGAGCGCCCGGCCAGGGCGCGGCGCAGCTCTCCACCATCCAGTCGGGGCTGCACGGTGGCGCTGGCCCGGCCGCTCAAGCGCACCTTACCACCCTCTACTGTGGCCACGCCGGGAGGTTCCGGCTTCAGCGTGTCCGGCAGCACCGTGAACCCCTGGCGCTGGCGACCGAGGCGCTCCACGGCCATCTGGCGCACCAGGTCGTTGTAGGCCTCGTTCTGGAAAACGGTGACGCCGTAGCGCAGCTTCATGGACAAGGACAAGCTCTGCGCCTCATCGTCCACGTTCTTGTTGAACACCGCCTCCACCACGGTGGGGTTCTGCCCCTCCCAGGCGACGGCTGTCTCTTTCTCACCGGAGGGGAGCTGTGACCTGATCTGTTGCCACAGGCGCTCGGTCAGCATCCGCTGCAGGGACTCTTGCAGGCGTCGGCGGTCCTCGGCAGTGACGTGGGAGATTGTCCGCTCCGTTCCCCCTCGGGTGGGGGAATCGTTTTGCACGTCCAGAATAGCGCCCAGCGCCCCCTCGGTCTTGTTGATCCCGAAGCGCTCGACGTTGCTGGATGGTCCGCCGGCGGCGGCCACAACGCCGACACGGCCCATACCTACACGCTGCTGTGCCCCGGCGGCAATGGCCGGACCTATGTTCACGTCCTCAGTGGTGGTGAAGCGGGTGCCGCCGGCCAGGACGATAGTCCCCCTGGCTACGGTGACGGGCTTGTCTGACTTGTTGATGAACACCACCTGCCCCGTGGCGCGGGCGTCGGGCACCACCCGCCGTCCGGTGGTCGGGATCTGGGCCGTCTCCGCCACTTCCTTGCTGATTGTCCGACCAGGCAGGCGTCCAGCGGGGACGTCTGCGCGCTTGATGCCGGGATCAACCTCGATCGGCAGATCGACCGACCATGCCTCGGGCGCCGCCGTGATGCGGAGGGACGCGGAAGGCACCGCTGCCCAGGCCATCACCAGACTCACCACGGCGGCCACCACGCTGAGGGCCATTGGCCGTAGCCGTGCGCCGGGCGCCCAGCTGCCCCAGGAACCGAGTGGCCGGAAAACGCCAGGGCCGGCCACCGGGAAAGTAATGGCCGGCGAACGGGATGCCCTGATCGTCCGGTCAGTGCCGCCAGGCGAGACCCCTGAATGCCCGGACGGCGGCCTGACGGCGACCGTCTCCAGGCCCGCGTTCTGGGCGATGCGGCGCAGCTCCCGACAATGGGGGATCAATCGGAGGCGCTTGCCACAGCGGTCGGCACGCCGGCGCAACAGAGAAAGGGGCAGCCGGCCTTGCAACCGGGGTGGCAGGTCAGCCCCCAGGAGCGTGACCGACGTACCCGCTGACTCTTCGATCAGGGACGCCAGCTCCCCCAGCGATACCTGGGGGTTGAGGCGCAAGGGGCGCTCGTCGACCGGCCCTTCCCGAAGACGCTCCACGTTGCGCCCGGCGGCTTGAAACCGCCGCTGGCCGGGCCGGGCCGGTCGTTCGCCGAGAAACACAGAAGGGGCGATGACCGTTGCCATAGCCTAGCCAACGGGCCGCACGGCGCGGCGTTGCGCCGGAGAGTCAAGCGCGGCCTGCGGCGGCCGCAATGGCCAGGGGGGGCACGCCCTGCAGCGCCGGCAGGGCAGGCGCCCAGTCTTCGATGCCTCCGATGTCGGCGGCGGCGAGGAGGCGCACCGTCACCGGGCGCGTCCAGGAAAGAGTCAGGCCCCAGCCCCCACGCCCCAGCGCCAGGCGCAGCTCAGGGAGGGTGGCGCCCCCGCCGCAGAGCCATATCTCTCCCGGTACGGGGTGGGACTGAGCTTGCCCTGCGAGGGACAGTTCGACGGCGTCGGCCCATAGCTCGGCGTGGTGCTCGGCCAGGCGGCGCACCTCCTGCCGGCCGGCGGCGTGGGCCTGGTTGCCGGCGCCTGGCCGCAGCGCCCCGGCCGTGTGCGCCCTCAAGGCTTCCTGCGCCTGTAGCGCATGAACCCCCAGCGCCGCCGCCGCGCGGGACTCCAGATCAGCGCTCCCCAGCGGGATTACCGCTCCCCGAATGGTGCCCGGCGCTCCCCTTACGATCACCGTGGTCGAGCGCGCCCCGGCATCGATCAGCACAGCCCCTTCGAGGCCGGCCGGCATGACGGCGGCGAGGGCCAGTGGGAGGCTGACCAGGCCCACCACGTGCAGGTCGAGGGCCTCGGCCAAGCGGCGCTGGCGCTGCACCTCCGCAACGGCGGCGATGCCGGCTACGACCTCCACCTCCAGGTCAGCGCCGGTGGCACCGAGCAGGCCGGCCGCGTCGCGCCCTTCCCGGCCGTCGAGGCGCAGACGATGTAAGGCCACCTGCACCACCTCTAGGGCCACAGGCGCGGCCCACTCGGCGCGTGCCTCGCGAGCAGCCGCGCTGAGGGCCGCCTCGCTGGCATGGGCCACCGCCTGAGAGAGCTCCCCCGCCTGCAAGGGAGCCCCCGGCCGCCGGCGGCGCACAGCGCCCTGACCGTAGCTCAGCGCCGGCGTCACCCCCCCCACCCCCAGCACGGCCTGCCGCGGGACGACGCCGGCGGCGTCCTCGGCGGCCCTCAGCGCCTCTTCGGCGGCGGCCGCCAGGGTCTCGAAGCCGGCGTCCCCCGCCGTCCCGGTGGCGCAGGCCGGGGGCAAGGGCTGGACGGCCCCGCCGGCAACCAGGGGCCGGTCGGCGGTCAGGTCGACGATCAGGGCCTTGACCGCGCCACTGCCCCCATCGAGCACGGTGCAGTACCCCCCGGCGGGCTCGGGGCCAGTGGCTTGAAGCGCCCCCATGGCGCCGGTGGCCCCCGAGCCCATCGCCAGCCGGATCAGGCGTCCAAAGGGGCCGCGCGCCAGGCGCTCCGGGATCACGCCCGCCGCGCCCGCACCGGGCGCCGGCGCCTTGACCGGCCGGGCTCACTCCCCATCCTGCACCTATGCCCCTTCCCCGCTCGCCTGCGCCTGGGCCGCCCGGCGGCCCCGTTCCAGGCCGTCCGCCAGCTTGCTGGCATCGCCGCCCCCACCCTGGGCCAGCTCCGGCCGGCCCCCGGCCCGGCCGCCGATCGCCCGGGCCACCTCGTTGAGGAGCTTACCGGCGTGTAGCCCCTGCGCCGTGAGGTCCTTGGAGACCGCGGCCAGGAGCTGAGGGCCGGCATCGGACCTGGTGGCAAGGAGTAGTACGCTGGGCCCCCCCAGCTTGTCCCGCAACCAGTCGGCTACCTCGCGCAGGCGTTCCAGCGTCGGGGCGCTGTCTCGGTCGACCTCCGCGGCCAGGACCTTGAATGACCCGTTGCGCACGGCTACCTCCTGCGCCTGCCCCAGCACGGCGTGCAGCCCCTGCTGCGCCGCCTTTCGCTCGGCATGCTCCAGCCGGCGCCGAACTTCGGTCAGCTCGCCAAGGAGCCGGATGACGCGGCCGGGCACCTGCTCGGTAGGGACGTCCAGCGTGCGTCCCAGGGCGTCCAGCCGCTCCAGCTGCCGGTTTACGTACGCTTCCGCGGCCGCCCCGGCCAGCGCCTCCACCCGGCGCGTCCCTGAGCCAACGCTCCCCTCCTCGATTACCAAAAAGGTTCCCAGCTCGCCCGTGTGCCGCACGTGAGTCCCACCGCACAACTCCTTGCTCACGTCCCCGATGCTCAGCACGCGAACGGCGTCGCTGTACCGCTCGTCGAACAAGGCGATGGCCCCCGAGCGCATGGCCTCCTCCACAGGCAAGACGTCCGTGCGCACGTCCAGGTTGCGCCGGATGGCCTCGTTCACGCGCCCCTGAACGGCCTGGCGCTGCAGGGGCGTGAGTGCCTCCCCGTGGGAAAAGTCGAAGCGCAGGCGCTCGGGCGTGACCAGCGAGCCAGTCTGGTGCACGTGGGGACCCAGCTCCGCCCGCAGGGCGGCGTGCAGGAGGTGCGTCGCCGTATGGTGGCGCATCGTAGCCTGGCGCGTGGCCGCGTCTACCTCGGCGCGCACCGTCTCACCTTCCGCCAGGTAGCCTTCTACCACCTGCCCGATGTGGACGACCACATCGCCGACCGGGGCCTGGGTGGTACGTACCGAGAACCGGCCGTGTGGCCCCACGATCCAGCCTACGTCGCCCACCTGACCACCACGCTCGGCGTAGAAGGGCGTGCGATCGAGGACGAGCCAGACCTCGTCTCCTACGCCAGAGCCCTCAGCGTTCAGCGCCGCGCCGTGGGCCGGCGGTGCCGGGGTCTCCGCCGGCCCCTGAGCCGTGGTTCCGTTGGAGGTGGGCCCTGGCCGGGGATCGCCGGCCAGGGCCGTGGCAACGCGCTCGCCGCCCTGGCGGAGGTACTCGACACGGGCGTCCCCGACGCTCAGGCGCTCGTAGCCTTCAAAACGCACCGCTACAGCCGGCAGGTCGAGCTCTTCTAGCTTGGAAAAGCGCGATCCACCCTGGCTCCGCCGGCGGGCGGCCTGAAGCTCGGAAGCAAAGCCTGGCGTGTCCACGGTGAAGCCCCGCCCGGCCGCCACCTCCTCGGTCAGCTCCACCGGGAAGCCATAGGTGCCGTAGAGCCGGAAGGCCGTGGCTCCGGGGAGCACCCCTTCTCCGCTGCGCGCCAGCCGATCTAGCTCCCCGTTCAAGAGCTGCAGCCCGGCGGCCAATGTCTGCGAGAAGCGGGCCTCCTCTTCGGCGATGACCCGTTCGATAACCGGCTGCCTATCTTTCAAGTGTGGGTAGTGGGGGGCGAAACGCTCGATCGTTGCCCTCGCCAGCCGGCCCATGAACGGGCCCTCGCGACCCAAGAGGCGCCCGTACCGCACGGCCCGGCGGAGGAGCCGGCGGGCGACGTAGCCCCGCTCCGCGTTGGAAGGGAAGACCCCGTCACCGATCATGAAGGTCACGGCCCGGGCGTGATCGACGACAATGCGCAGGCTGCGCGTCACCACCGGGTCCTCGCCATAGGGTGCGTCCAGGAGGCCCTCGGCCTCCCGCACGATGGGACGCAGCAGGTCGCTCTCATAGGCCGACGGGACGCCTTGCAGCAGGGCGACGATGCGCTCCAGCCCGGCCCCGGTATCCACGCCGGTGCGCTCCAGGGGGCGCAACGTCCCTTCCGGCTCCCTGTAGTATTGATTGAAGACCAGGTTCCAGATCTCCACGATGCGCCCGCAGCCATGGTCAGGGCCGCACTCCCCCTCGCTGGCCCCCAGTGGGCAGCGCCCCAGCAGGTCGACGTGGATCTCGCTACAGGGCCCGCACGGCCCGCTGTCGCCGGTAGGGCCCCAGAAGTTCTCCCGGCCCCCCTCCGGCTTGCGGTTCAAGGGGCGGATGCGGTCCGCCGGCAGTCCTACCGCCTTCCATAGGTGAATGGCCTCGTCGTCCGCCGGGATGCCGGGCTCCCCGGCCCAGGTGGTAGCCCAGATACGCTCCGGGGCCAGGCCCAGCCGCTGGGTGACGAACTCGTAGCCGAAGGCAATGGCCTCCTTCTTGAAGTAGCCACCTGCCCCCACGTCGCCGAAGGCGAAGTTGCCCAGCATCTCGAAGAACGTGTGGTGGGTGTCGTCGCCGACGGCGGTGGTGTCGTCGTCCAGGCCACGGGCGCGCATGCAGCGCTGGATGGTGACCAGGCGCCGGGCGGGGGCGCGGGCGGGATCCAGGTAGAAGGGCTTGAACGGCTGCATCCCGGCCGCGGTCAGGAGCACGCTGGGATCATCGTGCACCACCAGCGAGGCGCTGGGGAGATGGACGTGCCCCTGCGCTTGGAAGTAGCGGACGAACTCCCGCCGCACGTCGTCGCTGTTCATCGGCCCTCCATGGGTATGCTTTCCATATCTATATCTATGTCTCTATCTAGATCTCTGTGCCGCTGGCCCGGACATCCCCGGGGGGCAAGGGATGGCGGTCCCTGGAAACCGGGGAGCCGGGCCTTGCGGCGGTCTCCCGGAGCGGAGGGACGTCCCCGAAGGGCACCAGACCTCAGCGCTGCAGCGCCAGGCACAGCGCTACTCTTTACATAGTTGCACGTACATAGTATACTCTGGTTGAGCGTTGGACTATCAAGGTCGCTCTCACGAAAGGTAGCAACCGACAGATGATCCCACAGGAACGCTTCACCCGCCAGGCGCAGGAAGCGATGGTGCGGACTCAGGCCGTGGCGCAGGAGTTCGGTCACTCGACGGTGGAGCCGGAGCACTTGCTTGTGGCCTTACTGGAGCAAACGAACGGCCCGGTCTCCGAGGCAGTGACCGCCCTGGACGCCGAGCCGCGGACGCTGGCGGGAAAGGTACGTGCCTACCTCAGCCGGCAGCCACGCCAGGCGCAGGCCGAGCAGCTCTATCTTGGGCGTCGTGGCAAACGAGTCATCGACGCCGCCGTGCTGGCCTCCCGGCAGGGTCAGGATCGCTTCGTTGGGGCGGAGCACCTCTTCCTGGCCATCATGGCCGAGGGGGGGCCGGCGGCCGAGATGCTCTCTGACGCCGGCATCAACCCCCAGAACGCCGCCCGGGGATTCAAAGATCTCCGTGGCGACCGGCCGGTGGACGACCCCGACGCCGAGGGGCAGTACCGCGCCCTGGAGCGCTATACCGTAGACCTCACCAGGCTGGCCCGGGAAGGCAAGCTCGATCCTGTCATCGGGCGCCAGGATGAGATCTTGCGGACGATGGAGGTGCTTTCCCGGCGTACCAAGAACAACCCTGTGCTGATCGGCGAGCCCGGCGTGGGCAAGACCGCCATCGTGGAAGGGCTGGCCCAGCGGATTGCCGCCGACGAGGTGCCGGAGCCCCTGCAGGGCAAGCGGCTGCTGGCCCTCGACCTGACGGCGATGCTGGCCGGCTCCAAGTTCCGTGGTGAGTTTGAAGAGCGCATCAAGGCCGTCGTCGGCGAGATCACGTCCCGCAAAGGCGAGATCATCCTGTTCATCGACGAGCTGCACATGCTCGTCGGGGCGGGCTCTGGCGAGGGGGCCATGGATGCCGCCAACATGCTCAAGCCGGCCCTGGCGCGGGGAGAGCTGCGGGCCATCGGGGCGACGACGCAGGATGAGTACCGCACCCGCATCGAGCGTGACCCGGCCCTGGAGCGGCGCTTTCAGCCGGTCTACGTCGACCAGCCGGACACCAAGACGGCGATCGAGATCTTGAAGGGGCTACGTCAGCGCTACGAAGACCACCACAATCTGACCATCACCGATGATGCCATCGAGGCGGCGGCGACGCTCTCCCACCGCTATATCAGCGACCGCTTCCTGCCGGACAAGGCCATCGACGTGATGGACGAGGCGGCGGCCAAGGTACGCCTGCGGCGCTACGCCAAGAACCCTGAGGCGGCCAGGCGGGCGGCGCGCATCAAGCGCCTGCACGAGGACGAGGACAAGGCCGCCTTGGAGCGGGACTACGAGACGGCGATGAAGCTGCGCCAGGAGCGCCTGCAGCTGGAGAAGGAGCAGGAGGCCGGCCTGAGCCAGGACGGCGCGGCCGAGGCGGCCCGCGTGACCGCCCAGGACGCCGCCGAGGTGGTGGCCAAGTGGACGGGTGTTCCCGTAACCAACATCTACACCGAAGAGGCGGAGAAGCTCCTCAACCTGGAGCCCAAGCTGCACGAGCGCGTCGTGGGGCAGGACGAGGCGGTCAACGCCGTGGCCGACGCCATCCGGCGCTCGCGCTCCGGCATGGCCGATCCGCGGCGCCCCATGGGGAGCTTCCTGTTCCTCGGACCTACCGGCGTGGGCAAGACGGAGCTGGCCAAGGCTCTGGCCGAGTTCATCTTCGACGACGAGGATGCCCTGCTGCGCCTGGACATGAGCGAGTACACCGAGCCCCACACGGTATCCCGGCTCTACGGCTCGCCTCCGGGCTACGTCGGCTATGACCAGGGCGGTCAGCTGACCGAGGCGGTGCGTCGCCGGCCGTACCAGGTGATCCTGTTTGACGAGATCGAGAAGGCCCACCCCGAGGTGTTCAACTCCCTGCTCCAGATCCTGGACGACGGGCGCCTCACGGATGGCCACGGCCGGACAGTGGATTTCCGCAACACCCTGGTGATCATGACCAGCAACGTGGGCACCGCCGGCCTGTCCTTGCAGTCCGGTCCGCTGGGCTTCCGGCCCGCCGGCCGGGAGGGTGACGACAAGCAAGCCCATATGCGCACGCGCATCATGGACACCCTAAAGCAGGCCTTCCGGCCGGAGTTCCTCAACCGCATCGACGAGATCATCATCTTCAACCGGCTGGAGCGTGAGCAACTCCGTGGGGTAGTGGAGAAAATGCTGCGCGACCTCCGCGCCCGGCTGGAGGAGCGCCAGATTGCCCTGGAACTCACCGACGCCGCCAAGGACTGGCTCCTGGACCGGGGCTATGACCAGACCTACGGCGCTCGGCCCCTGCGCCGGTTGATCCAGCGGGAGGTGGAGAACGCCCTCGCCCGCCGCTCGCTGGCCAAGGAGGTCAACAACGGCGACCGGGTGCGGGTCGACGTCGAGGGCAGCGGGGAGTCCTCCAAGCTCCTCCTGGATATCGAGCACCGCGCCGACCCCCGGCCGGTGCCCGAGCCGGTCGTCGCCGGGCAGCCGGCGGTCTGATCACCGGCCGGCCGAGGCGAGGCTCCCAGGGGGACGGCGGGCGGGGTGGCCATTGGCCACCCCGCCCGCACTTCATTTCGATGGCCACGCCTGGGAACGACGCCACATGCGCCAGGGGCGACTGGGGCCGTCAGGCTGTGTGGTCTACGCAGCGATCGGTAAACTGGTGAGCACACGCTCCATCGTTCCATGCTCCATAGTTCCACCGGCCGGGCGGTTCGATGCTCCGAGTTCATGCGGTGCCGATGCCCTGCCGGGGCAAAAGACTGCTAAGGTAACAGGAGTTACGCAGTCCCAAAGAGGAGCCGGTCCCGGCATCCAGGAGGGACGGCGTAGGTCCTGTAAGGTAACAGCAAGGTGAGCGATGCCTGACTACGATTTCGCGGCCACGGTCCGGGAAGAGGTGCAGCAGCTCCGTCGCGAGCTGGCTACGCCGGAAGCCGCCTCTGCCGTGCAGGCGATGGCCCAACGCTTCGGCGTGTCAGAAGGCGAGGCCCTGGCCGTCCTGTGGCGGGCGAGCAAGCGCCACGGGGAGGCCCTGGCCGTATTTGCCAGCGAGCTGCAGGGGCAGTTCGAGCGGGAAGCGGCCGAGACCGGCGCTGGAGCGGCCACGGGCGCCACTCACTGACCGGCGTGCAGCGGGCGCTCGGCCGGCCCACCTTCTGCAATCGCCTGTGAGCCGGGCGGGCGGTGGTGTCCGCCCACGGCGCGCCAACCGGACCCACAAATAACCCCCTAGGGGGAGTTCAGCGTGCGGGCGGCCCTTAACGCCCATTTCTACCATCACCCGACCACCGGCCACGGGCAGTACCTGTCCCACCTGCTGCGGGCCTTTCGTCGTGTGGCGCCCCATCTGGAGGCGCTACCGGCTTGCGATGGTGCGCCACACGTCCCTCCTGGGGGATGGCCGGGTGGGTGGACGCCGGCCCTCCCTCGCACGCCCTTCGAACCCCTGGGGGGCGATGTGCGCAAGGTGTGGTGGGAGCAGGTCGCCTGGCCACGCCTGGCCGCCCGGGCCGGGGCGCAGGTGGGCCACGTCCCCTACTTCGCCCCTCCCCTCCGTCCGCCCCGCCACCTGCCCCTGGTGGTGACGATCCACGACCTGATCCCCCTGATCATCCCCCAGTATGTCACCACGCCCCTGGTGCGGGTGTACAACGCCCTGGTCAAGGCAGCAGCCCCGCGGGCCGATCTGATCCTGGTGGACTCGCAGTCCAGCCGGCGCGATGTGCTGCGCCTCCTGCGTCTCCCCGAGGGGCGCGTGCGGGTGGTCTACCTGGCCCCCGACGAGGCGGTGTTATCTTCCCCGCCCCCAGGGGCCATCGAGGCGGTCAGGCGGCGCTACGGCGTGACCGAGCCGTTCATTCTGTACCTGGGGGGCCTGGACAAGCGCAAGAACGTCCCGGCCCTGCTGCGGGCCCTGGCCACCCTGCCGAGGGATGTCCCCTGGCAGTTGTTCGTCTCCGGCAGACTGCGCCGTGACAATCCCCGTCTCTTCCCCAACCTCCCGGCGATCGCAGAGCAGCTGGGCATCGCCGAACGCGTCCGCTTTGGCTTCGTCACCGAGGAGGACAAGCCGGCGATGTACCGGGCGGCCACGCTGTTCGCCTTTCCGTCAATCTACGAGGGGATTGGCCTTGACCCGTTGGAAGCCCTGGCCTGCGGGACGCCGGTGGTATGCTCGACTCGTTCTTCCCTGCCGGAGGTGATGGGAGATGCCGGCCTGCTGGTGGATCCGGATGACAGGGACGCCTTTGGCGCGGCCATCCATCGTCTCCTCACCGAGCCGGACCTGCGCCAGGAGCTAGCCCGGCGGGGCCCGCCCCAGGCGGCGAAGTTCACCTGGGACGACACCGCCCGCCAGACCATCGCCGCCTACCAGGAAGCGATGGCACCTCGCCGGCCCGAGCCCTGAGTCCCCGGACCTGAGACAGGGGACGTACAGCGATGCGCGTGCTCATGATCTCCAAGGCCCTCATCTCCGGCGCCGCCCGCCGCAAGGCGGAAGCCTTGGCAGGGCAAGGGATCGACCTGACGCTGGTCGTGCCACCATTCTGGAAGGACGACGCCGGGCGCAGGGCCCCACTCGAGGAGGGCCACGTCCAAGGCTACCGCCTGGTGGTCGCATCGCTGGCCTTCAACGGGCACTTCCACTACCACTTCTATCCCCGCCTGGGGGCCATTATGCGCCGGGTGCGGCCGGACGTGGTGCACATGGACGAGGAGCCGTACAACCTGGCCACCCTGCAGGCCATGTGGCTGGCCCGCCGGCAGGGCGCTCGATCCCTCTTCTTCACCTGGCAGAACCTGCTGCGCCATTACCCACCGCCCTTCCGCTGGATGGAGCGCTACTGTTACGACCACGCCGCCGGGGCAATTGCCGGGAACGCCGAGGCGGTGGACGTCCTGCGCCGGAAGGGGTACCGAGGGCCGGCCTGGATCATTCCCCAAGTAGGTGTTGATCCCCAGATCTTCTACCGACGCCGGGATGCCGCTCCCGCTGCCATGGTGGGAGGTGCCGGCGCAGTCGGCGTTCAGCCCCCCTTTACGGTGGGCTTCTGTGGTCGCCTGCGACCCCAAAAGGGCGTTCACCTGCTGATCGAGGCGGTGGCCGCCCTGGGGGGCGACGTCCGCCTGGAGGTCCTCGGCTGGGGTCAAGAAGAGCCCCGCCTGCGGGCCCTGGCGGCCTCCCGAGGCTTAGGCGACCGCTTCGTCATCTACCCTGCACTGCCCTCGGAGCAGGTGCCGCAGTTCCTGAGCCGGTTGCACGTCCTGGCCCTCCCATCGTTGACCTTTCCCAACTGGAAAGAGCAGTTCGGGCGGGTGCTGATGGAGGCCATGGCCTGTGAGGTGCCGGTCGTGGGATCGAACTCCGGGGAGATCGCCCACGTCATCGGGGACGCCGGGCTGCTGTTCCCGGAAGGGGATGTCTCGGCCTTGACCGCCTCCCTGCGCCGCCTGCGCGACGACCCCGGCCTGGGGCGCCGGCTGGCCAGGCGGGGCCTGGAGCGCGTCCGCATCCGCTACACCCAGGAGCAGATCGCCGCCCAGACCGTGGCCGCCTACAAGCAGGTCATGGGGGGGGGAGATCTCGAAACAGGGGGTTAGTCAGGGCCAGGATGGCCCCGGTCTGTTGCCGGTAGAGCTCCACCCGGAACCAGGCTGGGGGGGCGGGGCCGCCCGGGGCCGACGCAGACGCTCCCCGCGAGGCCGATCCCGGCAGGCGGAAGCTGACCGTGTCGTCGCCGGTCACGGTGCGGCGCTCCACCGTCTCCCCGGAGGCCACCAGGCACAGCTCCGCCGCCGTGGCCAGCCCGCCGACTTCCACGGTCACCTCCTGCGCTCCGGCGGGCAGGGTAGCGCCCGGCTGCGGCTGTCGCCAGATCAGCGCCGGCCCGGCGCTGAGGTACGTGCGCCCGGCGCGCAGGGCCGCCAGCAGGGACGGGGGATCGGGGCTGGCGAAGGCATAAGTAAAGCCGAGCTGGTCGGGCCGGCGGGGGGACGTGTGGCCGTCGCTCCCAGCCACGGCCGGGAGGCGGTGGCCGGCGTTGAGCCAACCGTTCCACAGCTCCAGGGCCTCGACGTTCTGGCCCCGGGCAGCCCATGGCCCGTTCCACACCTCGAGGAGATCGGCGTAAGCGGCGCTCTCCTCGCCGAACTCCCAGCGGCAGCCGGTGCAGGATGGATAGCCGGGTGAACGGGGATGGTTGATCACGAACGTCCCACCCCGCCGGCGCACTTCGGCCGCCGCCTGTCCCATCGTCCGTCCGGGCACGAACGTGGCCTTCGCGCTGCCGTCAGTCTCCCCCCCGGGTAGGCCCGGCGGCGCTGTGACCCGCCAATCTATCCAGCCGTCCACCCCCAGGGCGTTGGCATGCCCGTAGTAGGTCGTCAGCTCCATGCCCGGGATAAGGACGACGCCAAGGCCGGCGTCGGCCATCGCCTTCTCGAGATCGTCTGTCGCGGACACGGTATTGTGGTCGGTGAGGGAGATGAAGTCCAGCTCGTGGTCCGCGACGTAGCGCGCCAGGGCGTCCACTCCCCAGCGACCGTCGGAGTGGTTGGAGTGCAGGTGCAGATCCCCTTTCAGCCAGCGCGGCCCCTCCGACGCCCCGCCGGCCCGCCGCCGGGCTGGCGATAGACCGGCTCCCGGCAGACCGGGTCCCGGCAGACCGGCTCCGGGTGGACCGGCCCCCGGCCGCTGCCCCGGGGCGGCGTCAGGCTCCCACGCCGGCATGAAGGCGTGCGGGCCGGTCCCTTCCGTCTCTGCCGCCCTGGTGGGCGGGAGGTCGACCGGCCCCGGGAGATCACGCCCACCAGGGCGTGCGGCGAGCGAGGCGATCACCTCCAGCTCGTAGCCCAGGCCATCCATCGTGGAGGGGAGGACGCAATGGCAGTCCACCTCCACCGTCCACGACCCGGGTGCAATCTCGCCGGGCAAGAAGCCGGGCGTGGCGCCCGCGGCGTTGATCACGATCTCCTGATGAGGGGCGTGGCGGTGTCCGGCGCCCCGAAAGCCGCGGGGATCGAAGAGGGTAATGGTGAGCAGATTTCGTACCTGCCCCACCTGCCCCGGCCAGAAGGCCAGGCGCAGGCGCAGCTCGCCAACACCCGGCGGCACGGTGAACGGCCAGGCCAGCGACCGCCGCGCCTGGGCCGGGGGAAGGTGGTCGCGGCGATGGAAGAGGCGGGCGCTCATCCTCCTGACAGATTGGGAGCCAGGGTGATCTCCTTTCCGCTGGCGGCCGACTGCTGGATAGCGGCGCAGATCTCCACCGCGTGGCGGGCGTCGGTGCCGGCGATGATTGGCTCGCGGTCCTCGCGGATGGCCTGCACCATGTCTTCGACATGGACGGTGTGCCCATCGAACCCCACGGCCAGGGGATCCGCGGCCCCGCTGCTGTCCGATCCGCATCCGCTGTAGCGGTCCATCATCGCTCGCTCTTCCGCCTTCTCGGAGGCCTCGTCGCCGTCGTCGCGCCGGACACGCCAGGCGGTGACCTTCTCGTCGGAGAGGGCGATACTCCCCTTGCTGCCGAAGAGGTGCAGGTCATTGGTCAGCCCGGGGTAGGCGGAGGTGGTGCAGGTGATGTTTCCCAGGGCACCGTTGCGGAAGGTGACCAGCACCGTCCCCACATCTTCAGCCTCGATGTGGTGAGTAAAGGCGCCCGTCTTGGCGTAGACGCTGGCCACACCACCGGCCAGCCAGGAGATGAGGTCAATGCTGTGGATGCCCTGGTTCATGCACGCCCCGCCACCGTCGAGAGCGAAGGTGCCTCGCCAGCCCGGCGGGATGCCGCCGGCATAGTAGGCGTCCGTGCGGTACCAGTAGAGATGGATGTCGGCGTAATGGAGGGTGCCCAGACGGCCGCCGTCGACGGTTTCCTTGATCTGTCGGGAGAGGGGGTGCAGCCGGCGCTGGAAGATGGACGCCAGCTTGACGCCATGATCGCGGCAGGCGGCGATCAGGGCGTCGGCTTTCTCCAGATTGACGTCCAGGGGCTTCTCGCAGATGACGTGGCGACCGGCCTGTGCCACCTTGATGCCCACGTCGGCGTGAAGCCCCGTGGGCACGGCGATGTTCACTACCTGCACGTCTGTGTCCTGGAGTAGCTCGTCCACGCTGGCGTAGGCCTTGCAGCCAAAGTCCTTGACCGCCTGCTCCCGCCGCCCGGCGTCCAGGTCGCAGACGGCGATCAGCTCGGCGCCCTTAGCCGCTCGAATCGAGCGGCAGTGGTGTCGACCCATCCCCAGGCCCACCACGGCAAACCCTACGGCGTCCGGATCATTCTTTGGCATGATGCTCTCACTTGCAACGCTTCGCCACCTCGACAGCGATGTCACCCCCGGCAGGGGACCGAGAAACGGCAAGCGCCCGCGGGGGAAGGTACGCCATCTCTACAAGAGCTGCACCGCAGGGACGCCGATGAAGTCGTGGTAGCGCTCCCGGACGTTGGCCTCGGCCGTCGACCCGCGGTGCAGGAGGACGCGGTAAAGAAAGTTGCGCGACTCGTAGGCGGGGATCGTCCAATCCCCGCGGTGGGTGTCCGGGTCGTTGTAGAAGTCGTGCAGTCCAAAGGGATTGGCGGTCATCAGCCCGTAGGCCCGCACATGCCAGTGGGTCGGATAGCGAGGGTTGGTGGGATGATCCATCAGGCAGACGCCGACGATCTCCCCACCTAGCGGGCCGTAGTAATCACACCACATCGCCCGCTTTCCCCAGCACTCTCCCTCCTGGCGCCCGGCGTAGGAGTTTTCTATCTGGCCGGCCCCCTCAGGGCGAGACGCTGTCGGCCCGTCCATGCTGCTGGCAAGGCGGATGGAGAGCAAGCCCCCTTCTTTCGTGTCCCCGAACGTCACGGTGGCCGATCCGGCGTTGAAGCGCAGGCTGACGTCCAGGACCCTGTCATCCACGCCGAGGTTAAAGAACGTCACCCGGCGAGTTTCGGTGACCACTGTACGCGCCTCACGGTCGAGCCATTCCACTGTCTCGTCGAAAGATCCGTAGACCGGGCCGGAGACGAGCCGGGAAAAGCCGGCGTGGCGCATGGCGCTGTGGTTTGGGCCCTCACTCCAGTTGTCGGTGCCATTCACGTCGCCGTGGGCGACGTACAGACCCTTGTGGTGGGGGTGATCACGGGTCTCGCCTTCCACGCCCTCGACCATAGGCCAGCTACGCACCACGGAGGCCCCGGTGGGCCCGACGAGCGGGAAAAAGTATGGCCGTACGACGTCAGAGCCGAAGTGGTAGGTGGTGAAGTGCTCTCCCTCGATGTGCACCGAGAGCTGCCCGTCCGGCAGCTCCTGCAACACAACGCCGGGCCCTCGGTCGGTGGCCGTCCCGTCGACGGCGAGGCCGGTCACTCCCTCTGCGACGGGGCCGGCAGTCACCGCCTCGGTCTCTACGGCCGGCTCCACGCGGTAACGTCGCTCCTGCCCGGCCGGGAGGTCGCGCACGATCCAGGTCAGCCACAGGCGGTCTTCGGTGCCCGTGCCGGAGGGCTCCAGCTGGCAAGGCACGGGCATGCCGGACTCGTCCGTCAGGCGCACCGTGGGGACGCCGCTCTCCTGGAGGGGGAGCTGCACCCAGACGGGGCAGGCCCGCCGCTCGTGGTAGCCGGCCTTGACCAGCACGTCCATCGGCTCCATCACGTCGTTCTCCCCCAGGTCACAGGTCGGTTGGCGGTCAGATGTCCGGGCGCATGGCGTCGCATCCCTGCTGTCTCAGCTCTCGGCTGCACCGCGCGCCCGGCGCAGGTAGGCGATGCTTTCCCGGGCGATGGTCTCTGGCCCGGGGGAAAAGTCGAAGACCTCCACCGAGACGTAGCCGTCATACCCGACGTCATGCAGGGCGCTGAAGATGGGCACGAAGTCGATCTCCCCGGAGCCGGGGTAGCCCAGGTTGGCATCGTTCGCCTGGACGTGGGCGACGTGTCGGCCCACCCGGCGGACGATGTCCGGGACGGGCTCGCCGGTGAGCCTCTGCTCGCCGGACATGCTCTTAACGTCCAGGACGAGGCGTAGCCTGGGATGATCCACCGCCCGGATCACGTCCAGGGCCTCGACGGTAGTGAGGACGAAGCTACTCTCCGGCGGCGGGAGGGGCTCGAGGCATAGGGTCACGCCGGCATCCTCAGCCACCGTGAGAGCGTCCGAGAAGGAGTCGATCAGCCAGGCGCGGGCCTGCTCGCGCGTCACCCCTTCTTTGAGGTTGCGCTGGTTGGGGGAGCCGAACACGAGCACTCTCCCGCCGATGTCGGCGCAAAAGCGCATCAGCTCCTTGAGGTACTCGGTCGTCCGCCGGCGCACCGCGGGGTCGGGATCGGTGATGTACATCCCCTCCGGCCCCACCAGCAGCCAGTGCAGCCCAATCACTTCTAGCCCGTGCTCGCGGGCCAGCCCGGCGATCACCCGCCGGCGCGCCGCCGGGACATCGGTGACCTGCTTGGCAACGGTGAAAGGGGCCAGCTCTACCCCCTGATACCCCGTCTCGGCGATGAACCGAAACTGGCGGTCGAGGTCCCAGCCCTCGAACATCTCGTTGCATGTGCCGAACTTCATCGGCCGGGCAGTGTAGCAACTCGGTAGCGACCATGTGGCGAGGAGTGGCGTTGCCGGTCACCTCGTGCTAGGCTGGCGGCTATGGAACGGCTTCGCGCGGCGATCGTCGGCTCTGGTGGTATGGCCCATACGCGGGCGTCTCACCTCACCAAGCTGGAGCGGACGTCGGTGGTCTGCGTCAGCTCCCGCAACGCCGTGACCGGGCGGGGCGTGGCCGAGCGCTACAACGTCCCGTTCATCGACGACTGGCGGCAGGCGGTGACGCGCGACGATGTGGACGCCGTCTTCGTCACGACGCACAACGACAGCCACGCCGCCATTGCCGAGGCGGCCCTCGAGGCCGGCAAGCACGTCTTTATCGAGTACCCCATCGCCACTACTCTGGAAGACGCGGATCGACTCATCGCCCTGGCCCGCGCCCGCGCTCGCGTGCTGCACATCGGCCACGATCACGCCGGCGTCGGCTGGCACCTGGGGATCAAAGGGGCGGCGACCGAGCTGGGGAAGCTCCTGGCGGTGAACGGCGTGCTGGCGACGCCCAGCCGGGGCGGGGGCCGGAGCGTCTGGCGCAACCGCCGCCTCTCAGGCCCCCCCTTGATGGTGGGCATCGCCTACGTCTTCCACCTCCTTGACCTGTTCGGCCCGGTAGCCTGGGTAGAAGGAACCTGTGCCTATGACGGCCTTGACGATGCCGGCTACTACCGCTCCAGTGTCACGACTCTGACGGCGGCCTTCGCCGCCGGGGGGATGGCCCAGCTCCTCTACATCCGCGGCTTCGCCGTCCCGCGGGACGAGCAGGAGCAGGCCATGATGTTCACGAACGGCTTCCTCTCCTACCGTGGATACGTCTCCGGGAGCCACTCCAGCGAAGGGCACTTGACGCGAGTGACGCGGGCCGGCTCACAGCGCGTGGCCTTTCCTGAGGTGGCCCTGGCCCAGGCCAGCCGCGAGAACACCGAGCGCTTTGTCGCCGAGGTGATGGACGGGACCACGGTGTCCCCCGCCGTCCACCTGGCACGTGACGCCGTGGCCGTTGCCCTGGCAGCCGAGCAGTCGGCCGAGCACGGGGGGCGGGTGACCCTCGAGCGCCGTGACTGACGCTTCCGATCCAACACCCCGGGGCTTCCACCGAGCTCCATGTGCCCGGTGGGGCAGCAGCGCCGGATCAGTTCGGAACGCCGTGCCCCCTGGCCGGTGGCACGATGGCGGGCGTTCTCACCAGCACGCCAGTGCGACCCAAGGCTCAGGTGATGCCTGTTGAGTCAGGTGAGCCCGATCTGCGGCGCTACGTCCAGGAGCTGCAGGCCATGCTCCGCCGGCGCAGTCCTGAAGCCTACCGAGCCTTCGTGGCGCAGTGGCGGGATCTCCACCAACGGGGCGTCGCCGAGCGGTTGCTGGCGATGGACGACGCCGCGCTGCGCCATCGCATGGAGCGGATGATTCTGGATCAGCCCGCACTGGCCGACCTTCATGAGTCCGCCCGTGCCTACCTGCACGAGCACGGGGATGACGTTGCTGTCCCAACGGTCCGGCCGCAGGGGCCAGCACGCGCCCCTGAGCCTCTGCGGCGCCCCCGGCCGCTACAGGGCAGACGCCTGCGCCGCCGCCCTCGAACACGCTAAGGGCGGCGGCCGGGACAATCGTTCACTCCCCCTCGGCCGGCCGAGAGCGCGCGTCAAACGTATCGCTGGCCAAGGCTATCAATACACCGCTAGCTTACACGGCAACGGGAGAGTCCGCTGCCGGTCGGTGCGGTAGGTAAGTCGGGTTGAGTCTGACGACGTAGCCGTGCCTTCCGGCCGAAAGCGACGGATTCCTCGCTGCGCCCAGAATGACACGAGTCCCCGCGGTACCGGGAAGTCTCGCCATCGTACTGATAAGCTCATGAACTTCTGTCGTTCCGGCCACGTCAAGCATCACGGCAGTGGCCCAACGACATGTTTATTCCTGCCGCAGGCCCAAGGTCCCCACCTGAGAATTAGCTTCCGGCGAGGATGGGGTTGGCCCGGGCGACCATATCCGCCACGGCCGAGCGCACCGGCAGCTTGTTCTGATGCAGGTCGCCGATGATGGGGTTGATGACCTCGCTAGAGGCTTTCGCCCAGCGCACCCCCCCGGGGCGGACATAGATACTCTCGGCGGACTTGACCACCAGTCTGGCATTGGGGTACAGCGTCTCCAGTCGCTTGGCCTCTTCCTCGGCCACGCTCCGCAGGGCGGGGAGCCAGAAGACCTTCGGATCGCGCTTGGAAAGCCACATCCGCCAGCCTTGCGGGCCGAACTGCCAGCGCATGAACTCGAAGGAGGCGTCCGGTGACTTGGCCTCCCTGGGGATCGACCACCCGGCGCCCCCGGTGGCGAAGTGATGCTTGCCATCCTGCCCCTTGGGGGCCAGGGTCATGCCCCATGAGAGGTTGTCGCCGGCCTGCGACCACGTTGCGGTGGCCCAGGTGCCGTGGTTCACCATGGCCAGCCGGTTGGCGGTAAACCAGGCGTTCTCGTTCGCCAGGTTGGCCTGCGTGCGCACCGCCGGCGCCGGCATCACCTTCCATTTGTGCTGCAGATCGACCATGAACTCCAGGCCGGCCAAGGCCTGCGGGCTGTCTAGCAGGAGCCTGGTGGGGTTCTCAGTGCTGTCCACCGTTTGGCCCCCGTGGTTGTAGACGAACTGCTCCCATGTCCAGCCCGGAAACATATAGCCGTACTGGTCGAGCACCTCGCCCGAGCCCTTAGAGAGCTTGCGTGCCACCTCCAGCGCCCCATTCCACGGCCAGTCCTCCTTTGGGGGCGGTTCCCCGGCCCGATCAAAGAGGGACGTGTTGTAGTACAGCGTCGATGCGGGCTGAAAGTCCTCCGGCAGGGCCACCAGCTTGCCCTGGAATGACTGCATCTTGATCAGGTGGGGATAGAAGTCCCCAACTTTCAAGTCCTTGGCGGTCTGCATGTACGGCGTCAGGTCGCGCAGCCCCCCCTCCGCGACCAGCTGGTGGAAGGCAGCGGCATCACGCCGGAACACGTCCGGGGGCGTCCCGCCGGCGATCTTGGAGACGACCTCCTGCGTGTTCCCCGGGGTGAACTCCAGCTTGACGTTGTTCTTGCGGCTGAATTCCTCGGCGGTGGCCATGAACCCTGGATCGGTCTGCTGAAAGTTGTGGATGGTGGTGATGTACAGCGTCTCCGGGAACTTGACTGGCCGGGGCGCTCCCTCCCCCGGCTGGGCGCCGGTGGGCGGGGCGCCGGCCCCGCCGCCGGCGGCCGCCCCCGCCCCGGGCCCCCCGCCCCCCACCCCCCCCACGCGCCGTCGCCGGGGCGGCGGGGGCGGGGGGGGGGCCGCGCCGGGGGGCCCCCGCGGGGGGGGGGCCGGGGGGGGGGCGGGCGCGCGGGGGGGGCGGCGGGGGCGGGGGGCGGGGCGCGGGG
>JAUJOR010000008.1:0-12142 GCA_030447525.1 Chloroflexota bacterium
CGCGGGGGCGGCGCCCGCTGGATCAGCCGCGGGCGACGTGGGAGGAGCCAACATCATCTTGCCTTCGTCTCGTTTCCTGCTGGGCCCGGCCGGCGGTGTCCCGGCGGGCGGTCACTACGAGTCTCACCGGCCGGCGCCACCGGGGCAAGCAGGACGAGCCATGCCTCCCGCCGGTGGGGCACGCCCGCCCGCCGCGCTCTGCTATCGTCTCGGCTGGCGTCATCACCGGTCAGCCCTGCGCCCCCGGGAGAAGCCACCACCGCGCCGCGCCCTGCCCACAAGAGCCCACAAGCAAGAGCCCACAAGCGAGGATCGACGTGGAGGCAGGCCGGACGAACGAGTGTTCCAAGCATAGGCCCTGGGCCGGACGGCGACAAGGGTTTTGGGGCCGGCGCACGAGATTCCGGATGAGATCGCCCCTATGATCGCCTTATTGGCCTTGGAAGACGCCAGCTACATCACCGAAGCCGTCTTCGTCGACGGCAGCCTGACGACCAGATGACGTCCAGCATGAGAGCGGTGGTGGTCCTTGGCGGGGGGAACACCGCCTTTTCCGTCGCCGCCAAGCTGGCCCTGGAGGGGCAGCGGGTCGTCCTGTGGGAGGCGCCGGGCCAGGAAGCCTCCATCGCCCCCATCCAGGAGCGGCGCCAGATTCGCCTCACCGGCAGCGGCGGGGAAGGGACGGCCACCCTGGCCGCCGTGACACGCGACGCCGGCGAGGCCCTGGATGCCGGGGACGTCCTCGTCGCCCCGGTGCCTTCTTACGCCCACGCCCCCTTTGCCGATGCCCTCCTCCCTCACCTACGTGCCCATCATCTCCTGGTCCTGACCCCGGGGAATCTCGGCAGCCTGGCCTTGGCCACGCGCCTGCGGGAACGAGGCCTCCCCCCCGGAGAGACGGGGCCGTTCCTGGCCGAGAGCGACACCGCCCCTTACGTCTGCCGAAAGCTGGGACCGGACCACGCCCACATCTGGGGCGTCGTCCCTGCAATGGGCATCGGCGTGTTCCCGGCGGGGCAGACCAGGCCTGCCCTGGCGGCCCTGGAGCCCCTCTTCCCCGGCTCCCGTCCCTATCCCCATGCCCTGGCCGCCGGCCTGGGGGCGATGAACCCCATCGTCCACCCGCCGGGCGTGCTGATGAACGCCGGGCGCATCGAGTACAGCCGGGGGGAATTCTACTTCTACGAGGAAGGTGCCACCCCTAGCGTCGTGCGGGTGATCGAAGCGCTCGACGCCGAACGGCGGGCTATCGGCCGCACCCTGGGGCTCGATCTCCTGCCGGTGGCCGAGGCCTTTCACGCCGCCGGCTTCGGCCCGCGTGGCGACTTGTGGGGGGCCATCAACGGGAGCCGCATGCTCACGCAGCTCAAGGCCCCTGGCTCGCTCCAGACGCGCTGGCTCTCCGAAGACGTGCCCTATGGCCTGCGTACCTGGGCCGAGCTGGGCCGGCAGGTGGGGGTACCCACCCCGGTGGCGGAATCCTTGATCGCCCTGGCCGACGTCGTCCTGGGGACGGACTCCTGGCGCACCGGCCGCTCTCTGGCCGATCTAGGGATCGCCGGGCTGCAGGGCAGGGCCTTGGAGCGGTACCTCGCCGGCGGGGCCCCGTAGCGCCCCTGCTCCCCCCACCCCATCTCCGTTGCGTCCAGCTGCGGCCATTTGCAGCAGATTCGTCCCCGGCAGACGCGTCGCTGCTACATTTGACGGTACAGTGACCAGCGATCGCCAGCCAGATGGGCGCCCCAGCACACCGCCGGCCCCGCCGGACGCAGAGGGCGCGCCGAGGGGCTTCCAGCCCCGCGTCGAGGCGGAAGAGGGCGACCCCACGCGCGGCGATTACGTGATCGGGGCCCTCGTCGCCCTCGCCGTCATCCTGGGGCTGCTATGGGCCTTCGGGGTGATCAATATCGGTTGACGCCCCATTCTCCAGAGGCAGCGTGCCAAGCAAGGTGTGCGCTCTCGGAGGCACCCCCGGAGACGGTGGTGTGAGCACCAAGGGCCACACAGAGAGGCTGACTACGACGTAGCGATGATGCTCGCCGGCCGGCCGAGCACCAGGACGTTCTTGGTGCGCAGGCCGAGGTGCCGCCCCACGTCATCTCCCTGCTGGCGCCCCGTCAACAGGGCCATCGCCCCCAGTCGAGGCCAGCAGGTGTCCAGGTAGCGGATCAGGCGCTCGGTCGGCACCTCCCGGAATCGCACGCCGAAGGGGAGATTGGAGACCAGCCGCGTCCCCTGCGGCAAGCCCCCGGGGAGGCCCTGCTCGAACGAAGCCATGGCCAGCCGGGCGTCGGGCGCCCCGATGGTCCCCCGTGCCATCTCATACGCGGCGCCGTCCACCTCGCAACCGATGCAGGTACGGACGCCGAACCGCTCCCAGGCCAGGCGTAAGATGGTCCCGCTGCCCATGAAGGGATCGAGCACGGCGCCGTCCGGCTCCACCTGGGCCAGGGTCAACAGCCCGCAGGCCAGGTGCTCCCGCAGGGTGCCGGGCCGGCTGTCTGGCTCCCGCTCGAAACCCGGCTTTCCTACCCTCGCCTTGCCTCCGTCGCCGCCGGGGGCCAGGCCCCCGGCCCACCGGCTCGCCTCCCCCGGCCGGAGGTTGCTGTAGAGCCGCAGGCCCAGGATGGCCGCTCGGGCATCCGCCTTGCAGAAGAACCGCAGCCCGCCGGCGGGATACTCCTGCCACCGCGGAAAGGCCGCGCGTAGGGCATCCCCTACCATTGCGCGGAGCGTGCTGCGGTGGAGCGAGGTCTCCCCCCAGACCTCGCTCCCGATGGAGAAGCGCTCGGCGAAGGATCCTCGGGAGACGGGGCGCGTAACCGGGGGCCTGATGCCGGCCCGGCGGGCGCCCCGGCGAGGGCCTCTGCCCTGCTTCAGCCCGGGGCTGCCGGGTGCCCAGCGCTCCACCTCGCGGCGCAGGCGCTCCGGATCGAGGGCCCACCGGAAGCGGGCGGTGGCGTCCATGGGACCGTCCCCTTCCGTGTACAGCAGGCATCCGTAGACGTCGGCCGGCGTGTACAGCGGATTCGGCGGGAGCCTTCCTGCCAGGGGCACGACGATCGATGAATCACGATGCTGGAAGGCGGCGTACCCCGTCACGCCCCGGCGGCGTAGCTCGGCCAGGGTCACAAAGGCCCACCCCGGCTGGGTGGTCAAGAACAGCATCGGCCACTCACTTAGCCGGTGATACCGTGCACGGGGAAGACGAGGCGCTTGATCGTCTCGACCGACTGCTCGGCCCCCCGACGTACGTGCTCCAGCACGGTGCGACTGGGGGGCGGGACGCTCCCCGGTGGGTCGCGCAGGCTGTCCCAGGTGGCTCCCCCGGTTGACGCTCCAGACGCCCCAGCGCCACTATGCCCCTGGTCACCGCCGGACAAAGGGTCAGCGGCCGGAGGATTGAGCCCCGGGACTTGAGCCGTGAGTGTGGCACCGGCCAGGACGGCAAACTCCAGGGCCCAGATGCGCGGCGTCGCCACTACGTCGTAGCCCCCACCTCCAACGGCGGCCAGGCGCCGGCCGGTCAGCTCGGCCAGGCGGTGAGCGGCCGTCTCGTAGGCGTAGGTGGTGAGCCGGAAGTGCGCCAGGGGGTCGGCATAGTAGCCGTCGGCGCCGAGCTGCACCAGCAGCAGGTCCGGGGCAAAGGCGCGGTACAGCGGGGGGACGATCTCCTCGAAGGCCCACAGCCAGGTGTCGTCGCCGGTGTACGGCTCGAGGGCGACGTTGACGCTGTAGCCGGTACCTTTGCCCCTGCCGACGTCGTCCGGGAACCCCCCTTTGGGACCGGGGAACAGGTAGCGGGTGGACTCATGCAAGGAGACGGTGAGGACGCCATCGTCTTCTAAGAAAGCCGCCTCCACGCCATCGCCATGGTGGACGTCCAGGTCAAGGTACATCACCCGCCGGCCCCGTTGGCGCAGCCAGGCGATGGCCACGGCGGCGTCGTTCAATACGCCGAAGCCGCTGGCGCGGGCGTGCATGGCGTGATGGTTAACCCCCCCGGCAGGCATAAAGGCCACCGGCGCCCCCATGGGGACGCCGTCACCGCTGTGGCCCGCCGGCCCCCTGTCCACCAGGCGCACGGCGTCGATGGCCGCCCCGCAGATCAGGAGGTAGTACTCGTACATTCCGGCGAAGGGAGGGTTGTCACCACGCCCTGAGAAGCCGTAACCCCCGGCCTCGTCGGATCGGACGTGGCCGGCCGTCTCGGGGGACGAGAGGCGCCGCACCACGTCTACATAGTCGCGGGCATGCACGCGCAGGACGTCGTCCAGGCTGGCCGGCTGCGGGACGATCACAGTCGCCGCCCCGGACTCGAACACCCCGCGGGCGGCCAGCAGATCATGGCAATCACGCGCCCGCACCGGCTTCAGGGGGTGGTCCGGACGGAGCTCGGCCTCGGCCAGGGCCGGGGCGTAGACAAAGGCGGCCGGCGCTGCCAGAGGCGGCTCCGCACCCTCCACTGCGCTCACCAGCCGCCGCCAACGCCGGTCGGGAGCGCGGCGCCGACCGGCGCCGGCGAAGCCGGCGGTGCCGTCGCCACTGGGGCGACGGTCGGGAATATGGGCGGCACCGGAGTGGCGACCACCACCGGCGTTGAGCCGGGCGCGGCGCCGGTCGCCGTCGGGCGGGGGGCTGCTGGCGTCGACGGCGCCTCTGTGGACGCCGGGATACGCGTCGTCGCCGGGGCGTCGGTGGGAAGGGGGGGCAGAGTCGGTGCGGCGTCCGGCCCGCGAGCCGCCGGGGGGGCCGGGGTAGCTTGCGTCACAGGCGCGACGTCGACCGGCCGCGCCGGCGGCTCCGCCCCGGGCGCGGCCGGTACGTCCGGCGGGGCCGAGGGGGACGCCTGGGTGCCCGCTCCCGGCGCCGCCGTCGCCTGGAGAGCCCCCCCACTGATACCCAAAGTTCCTCCCGGCGTCCCGGTCGTGGCCGGGGGAATTGCCCCCCCGGCCGCCCCGGCCGTGGCCGTCACCGCCTCGACATTTACCGTTACCGAGCCCGGACGCTGCCGCAGCTGGGCGAGCAACAGGAGCAGGCCGAGGAGCAACACCCCCCCGATGATGGCGCCCCCCTGCACCATCCGCCGGCGCCTGCCGGGATCCGGCGGGCCACCGGCGTTGACGTTGACCTGTTGCCCCACGGGACCGTGCGGAGATCGGTTTGTTGCCATATCGCTAAATGTGTACCCCAACATCGGCCGGCCGCAGATTCCGTGCCAGGGTGGCGTCCCTCAGCGCGCTCATGACGATAGCTCGCTCGTAGGGTGCTGGTAGAAGGCCTGCCGTCGCCCGGCGGTGAGCAGGGCCAGCTCCTGGCTGCTGACCCCGTAGCAGCGCAGGGCGTGGCGGATGACCTCCACGCCGGCCTCGAACTCCGGCTGGACGACGGCGGTGGCCCCGGCGCCCCGCAGCCGCGCTACCTCGTCGGCGTCCCGCGCACGCGTCACGATGTCCAGCCGGGGGTTCAGCTGCCGGGCGCGGCGCGTCGTCACCTCGGCGACGCCGGCGTCGGGCATCAGCACCGCCAGGAGCCTGGCCCGTTCCGGGTGCGCGTGCTCCAGCACGGCAGGGTTGGCGGCGTCGCCGTAGATGACCGGCACCCCCCGGGCCCGCAAACGGCGGACGAGCAGCGGGTTGTGCTCGATCACCAGGTACCGCACGCCGCGGATCTCCAGGGCGTCCGCGAGCTCCCGTGCCACCCGGCCAAATCCACAGATCACCGCGTGCGCCCGCATGCCCTCGGTGGCCTCCTCGGGCTCCATGGGCGGGGCGAACCGGCGACCGACGGTGGGTAGCCGCTCCAGCCCCTGGAGCAGAAACGGGGCGGCCCGTAGCAGGGCCGGCGTGAGCACGATCGTCACCAGGGAGGTGGCCAGCGTCAGGTCGAAGAGGGCCGCTGGGATCGCCCCGTCGTCGACGCCAATGCGGGCGAGCACGAAGGAGAACTCGCCCACTTGTGCCAGGCTGAGCCCCGCCAGGAGCGCCACCCGTCCCGGCATCCCCAACAGGAGCACCACCAGGGCCACGATGCCCACCTTGCCTAGGATTACGACGCCGCTCAGGAGGGCGATCAGGCCGGCGTTCGACGCCAGCGCCAGGGGATCGATCAGCATCCCCACCGAGATGAAGAACAGCGAGGCAAACAGGTCACGGAGCGGCAGCACCTCGGCGACGACCTGCGTGCGGTATTCGGACTCGGCGACCACCAAGCCGGCCAGGAAGGCCCCAAACGCCAGAGAGAGGCCCGCAATTTGCGTCACCAACGCGGTGCCTAAGGCCAGCCCTACCACGCCCAGGAGGAACAGCTCCCGCGTGCCGGAGATGGCCACGTGCCCCAGCACCCACGGCACGGCGCGGGCGCCGAGGAGATACGCCCCCAGCAAGATGCCACTGGCCTTGAGGGCGGCCACGCCCAGGCCGGCCAGGAGCCCCTCGCTCCCAGCGGCCAGGCCCGGCAGCACGACGACCATGGGCACGACGGCGATATCCTGTGCCACCAGGATGCCCAGCGCCACCCGGCCGTGCAGCGTCTGCAGCTCCCCTCGAGCCATGAGCACCTTGAGGGCGACCACCGTGCTGGAGAGCGCCAGGAGCGCCCCGAGGAACACCCCCTGCGTGAAGGAGAGGCCCAGCACGGGCGCCAGCAGTGGACCGAGGCCCATGGTGCAGGCGATCTGGAGCGCTCCACCGAGGGCGGCCACGCGCCCCAGGCGCCGCAGCTCGCCCAAGGAGAGCTCCGCGCCGACGGCGAACATCAAGAAGGCCACGCCGATCTCTGCCAACACCTGGACGGTATGGGGGTCGACCGTTGGGCCGGGCGTGAACGGTCCGATGACCACGCCGGCCAGGAGATAGCCCAGGATGACCGGCTGGCCCAGGCGTTGGGCCACGACGCCGCCGACGAAGGCCGTGAGCACGGCGGTGGTAAGGTCGAGCACGAGCGCCAGGTCTTCCATACCGGCTCATCGTACGGAAGGGGCCGCGGTTCAAGCTTGATTCATGACACCCGGCTCCACCTCCCGCCGGACCAGGCGTATCTCGCCTTGGGGCCACCTTTGATGCCCTGGTTCACGTGACCGGGCCTGCCAGGTCGGCAGCTGACAGTGCTATGCTTCATTATAGTCAGCTAGCTTAATGAGTACCTGGCAAGAGCAGATTCGCAGGTCAACACGGCGGTGCGCTGAGGTGAGGCAAGGGGAGGCGAGTGCGATTCTCTAGTCCCCTGAGCCTGGGTCAGCGACTCGTGGCAGGCATGGGCCTGGTGCTGGTGCTGGTGATCGGCACCGGTGCCTGGGCCGCGTTGCAGCTGCTCGAGCGTGAGGTGACCGACCGCGACGTGCTTCTCGCCGCCGCCGGCGTGGAAGCCCGAGCGCAGGAGATGCGCGCCACCCTGCTCTTGCAGGTGCAGGCTGCCAAGAACACCTGGCTGCGAGGTGCCGACCCGGACGACTATGCCCGCTACACGAGCGACTTCGCGGCGGCCGCCGACACGCTCAGTCGGTTGCGGATGACGCTGGACGGCGCGGCGGACGCGACCGCGGAGGAGGGCATGCTCCTGCAGGAGTTTGACGCACAGTGGGGGGCATACATGGACGCCTGGCCGCGGGCGCTCGCGGCGTACAGCGGGCCGGAACGCGCCGACAGCGCCGCGGCCGATGCCGTGCTCAGAGGGAAGGACCGGGACGCCGTGGCCTCCCTGGACCGGTTCGCCGTCACGCACCGCGCCCGCATGGGGGCCGCGGCCGCCCACCATGCGGAACAGGCTACCCGGCAGACCACCGTGGTGCTTGCCGTGCTCGCGACGGCAGCCGCCGCCGGGGGCGGAATCGCCTGGGCACTCGTGAGGCACCTGCTGCGCGCCGAGCAGACGCTACGGGCGCTGCACGAGCGAGTGCTGGCGGCGTCTCAGGCGAAGGGCGAGTTTCTGGCCAACATGAGCCACGAGCTGCGCACGCCGATGAACGGAGCGCTGGGCATGACCGAGATCCTCCTGGACACGCCCCTCTCACCCGAGCAGCAGGAGTACGCCCAGACGGTGCACCGCTCGGGGGAGACCCTCCTCCACGTCATCAACGACGTGCTGGACTTCTCCAAGATCGAAGCCGGCCAGGTGCAGCTAGAGTGTCTCGACTTCGACCTGCGGGCGACGGTAGAGGACAGCTTCGCGCCCTCGCCCGAGGCTCCCCCCGTCCTCAGCGGCGCGCCGGCGTGAGGGCCCTCAAGGTAGCCCCGCTGGCCGACGTCGCGTACCTGGCCCCGCTCGACCAGCGAGCGATGCTCAAAGGCACACCCTGAACCCGCCTAGAACAACAGCAACGTCGTTCTCCAACATGAGATCGGAGGCAAGGACGGCTGTCCGCGGCGCCGCACGAGGCTCAGGGGCACCTCGACGAAAGCCAAGCTCTGACCCACAGAGCCGATCGGAAGTACGGTTGTGGGTCTCGTCATGGAGCTGGTCTAGTGGGTCCGTTGTCATGCGCATCCGCGTTGCTGGGTCGTCCCTTCGCGGTGCTCTGGGGCGACTCTCATCCTGAGCGCAGCGAAGGATCCGTCTCATCTGGACCCGGAAGCGTCACGATCGTGATAATCGACCCACTGGACGAGGACGTCAAGCTAATGAGGTAGGCTGGCGCTATTCACTCGGCTCCACCGGGGCCGGCTGCTCGCTCGTTCGTGGCTCCTGGCCCACCCGCGGCGTCCGGCCGGGGAGGTCGGCAAAGTCGGCCCCGGTTCCCGCTCGCTGCGCCTCCTGGCGCGCCTCTTCGAGCGACGGCACCACCTCACCCTCCCGCTTTAGGCGGGAGAAGCCGCATCCCTGGGTACAGACCCATAGTTGCTGGTCGGCGTCCCATCGGATGGGATGCGGGTGCACCTTGTTCGGCGCCTGAGGCTGCTCCGTGGCCGTGGCCTGTTGTTGATCCACTATCCTATTCCCCTCTCTCTGGCGGCTTGCGCTGGCAGCTTGAGGTACCGGCACGCCGCTCCCCCACCCTGGAGCATAGAACACCCGGCCCCAGGGCCATGCCGCTGACTTGCCCCAGGGGCCAGGCAGCAAAGCCTATGCCATTGCACGTTTGGGGCCTTGGATCTTGACCGGAGGGGCACGCGTGGTTCCCGAGACACAAGAGCGGCGCCGCTAGGCCGTATAGCCGCTAGGCCGTAAAGCCTTAGGGCCCACTGTGGGGACTCTCTAGCGCCCGGAGAGCACCTCGGCGGCGAACGTCTCCGCGTCGTCCTCCGGGGCGTAGCCCAACATCGTCCGGGCGTTGGCGATGTCCCAGTAGGCCCGGGTGTTGCCGGAGATGCCGTAGAAGATGCCAAAAGGGACGTCGCTCTCGATCCCGCGCCAGACAAGCTGGGCGGTATCACGGTGGCTGATCCAGGTGGCGAGCTGGCGCTCCCCCCGGGGACGTGGTTGAAACGAGCCAATACGCAGACAGATGACGCTCATCCCGAACGCGTCGACGTAGTAGCGCCCCAGGGCCTCGCCAAAGCATTTGGAGACGCCGTAGTAGCTGTCCGGGCGCACGGGCATGTCCGGGGTGGTATAGACGCCCTCTCTCTCGTAGTACCCGGTGGCGTGGTTGCTGGAGGCGAAGACGATCTTACGCACCCCCGCGCGGTGGGCCCCTTCGTAGACGGCGTAGGTGCCCACGATGTTGGCCTCCAGGATATCCTCCCAGGGAGCCTGCACCCGCGGGTCGGCGGCCATATGGGCCACGGCGTCGAGTCCGGCACAGGCCCGTTCCATCGCCGCCAGGTCGCTGACGCTGCCGGTAACCACCTCGTGTGGCGTCCCCTCGAGGGGCGCCGGGGCACCAGACTGCCGGGAACGCTCGGCCGCCGCCTGATGCCCCTGGGGGACACTGCGGTGGTACAGGAGGCGCAGGCGGTACCGCCCTTCCAGGTGCTCCGCCAGCGCCTTGCCGATCCTCCCAGCGGCGCCGGTGATCAAGACCCGCTTCTGGCCTTGCCGTCCGTCCATCAACTCTGTCTTGGTCAATTACAGGCCACCACAGGATCCACGCCGTCCCACCTGGAGCCCCTTACCTCCGGTCAATCATGTGACAGGGCGGCCGCTTCCTTGACGCTAACCCGGCCCATAACCCCCCGCTCCACCGCCATGTTGGCCCGCGTGGCCACGGCCGTACGCTGCGGGCTGACGCCCATGATCTGCTCGTACTGCGCCACACAGTCCAGCGCCGTGGTGCGCTTGACTCCCCCGGCGACGTACTTTGTCCAGGCCCGGAGAATGTTGTCCCGGTGTCCCTTGGCCGTGGTCAGCTCCCACTCCTCGATTGAGGTCGCCCCGTTGCGTTGGATGTGCGGGTCATTCTGGAACTTGGACGCCGCCAAGGCCAGGACGCGCATCAGGGGCTTGCGCTGCGTCGTGCGGGCCAGGTAGCTCTCCGTCAGGGCCACCGCCCGGGCAGTCTCGAGACGCTCCACCGTCGCCAGCAGCTCCTGGAGCACCTGCCCTATCCCCAGGCCATCGGCCCAGGGGCGGAAGTCAGCCGGGTCTCCAAGGTAGTCCGGGCTGCTGGGGTTGTTTGGGAACTGCTTGGTGATGGAGATGCAGTCGTGGACGAAGTGGGCCTGGAAGTAGACGGCCTTGGCCTGATGGGGATGGTCGTAATTGCGCAGCCAGAAGTTGACCACGTTGGTGTAGTCATAGGCGTGACCGATCTGGAAAAAGCTGCGTCGCGACCAGACCTCGTCGTTGATGTGCTTGCAGTAGGCGGCGACGATGGCATCCGAAATGGCGATGATCTTCTTCCCCGCCCCGATCAGGTCGGTGAGATGCCTGGTCAGCCCCTCCACCGTGCCGTTGAGCATGGTGTCGATCAGGGCGTTGGTCTCCGCCTCGGTCATCGGCTCCCGGTTGCGCCGCTTGAGCGTGTACAGGTCGTTCTTGAAGCGTGCCCCCAGCGCGCTGGTGGAAAGGTCAAAGAGGGGGTACAGGCGGGGAAAGGAAGCGATGTCCGGGACGACGCAGTACAGCAGGGGCTGGGCGTTCTCCCAGCCGATCAGGTCGGCGATGGAGACCAGCGCCCGAGCGCGCAAGGCCTTGTGGCCGATGTTCTGCAGCTTGCGTTGCTGCAACGTGTCTTGCAGGTCGATGATGGCGCAGAACAGGAGCTGGCTCTCCAGCGCCTTGCGGGCCACCGCCTCTGGCTCCCGGTGCAGGCCAAGGGCCACCTTATAGGCAGCGCTCTTGTCCCCCTCCATGATGTTGACGCGCAGGCGCTGCAGGCGCTGCTCGACCGTGCCCTCCCGGTCGGGGTCATGGTCGGTCTGGAACCACTGCTTGGGGGCGTTCCAGGCCGGGCCGTCGAAGCGGTCGTTGCCCTGCGCGTCCGTGCCCCCGGGGCGGGCGCCACACTTCTTGTCGTCGCGGGCATAGTGGCCGGGGAACTCGCACAGGAGCTGGTCCCACACGTCCAGCCCCTGGGGCATGTACCAGATCGCCTGGGCCATGGAGAGCATCTGATGCTCGTGCGAGAGGTAGGGTAAGAGGCGCCGTGAGGCGCGCAGCCCCAGGACGCAGTGGTCGTAGTTGACGTTGGACATCTCCCCGCTGTCGCTGACCATGACGTGGCTGGGGACGGTGAGATAGGGGGCCGCCGCATCCACGGCGTGCTGCACTAGGCGCGGCATGGCCTGCCCTTCCTTGAGCAGCTCCACGAACGCCGCCGTCGTGGTGGGATAGTCGGCGGTGATCAACCGCTCCTGGAAGTGCCCGATCTTGCCCGGCTTGAGTTCCATGCCCCTGTCCCTCCCAACGCGCTCCCTGCGCGTCTCCCTATCCTATCCGCCTCGCTGGACGAGCCGCCACACCGTGCTCACTCCCGTCCCAGGTGTCACCGCCGGGGCGATGGGCCAGTCTATGGATCTCCCCACATTCACCCTCGCTTTTCGTCCCATAGCCCATCTTCCGATCAGCCCATCTTCCGATCAGCCCATCTTCCGATCAGCGGACCGGGTCCCAGCGTTACGTTCTGACCCGTTGGTGCCCCACGGGGCGCCGCCCCGGGCGGCCGACACGGAGAAGAAGAAAACGTAACAGCGCGCGGCACGCCCACACTAGATCTATCAGTCGACCAAAGACAAACACGCGCATCACGCCAACAATAGCTCAT
>JAUJOR010000008.1:12152-72665 GCA_030447525.1 Chloroflexota bacterium
GCGTTTAGCTCCCACCACTAATTTCTCTGCTGCCCTCTAGATGTGAGTCTCTGTTGCTCTGCGAGGGGGGGGGGGTGGGGTTGTGGGGGGGGCTGGGGGGGGGGCGGCGGGGGGGGGGGGGCGCGGCGGGGGGGGCGGCGCCCCCCCCCCCCCGCGGCGGCGCCCGGCACGGCCATGGCTTATGATTCCGGACACCCCACGGATGCCCACCATTGCGCCGCCTGAGTCGTCTGCCCCCTTTGCCTTCAGCGTGGAGGCGGTCGATCCGGAGACCGGGGCGCGTGCCGGGCGCTTCAACACGCCCCATGGCCCCATCCTGACGCCGTGCTTTATGCCGGTGGGCACCCAGGCCACGGTGAAGTCGCTGGCCCCGGAGGAACTGGAGGCCCTGGGGGCGCAGATCGTCCTGGCCAACACCTACCATCTGTCCTTGCGCCCCGGCGCGGAAGTGATCGCCGGTCTCGGCGGGTTGCACCGCTTCATGAGCTGGCGCCGGCCGATCTTGACCGACTCCGGCGGGTTCCAGGTCTTCAGCCTGGCGCACTTGCGTCGGCTGGACGAGGAGGGCGTGACCTTCCGCTCCCATATTGACGGGAGCGAACAACGTCTGACCCCGGAGCGGGCGGTCGGCATCCAGGAGCAGCTCGGCGCCGATGTGATCATGGCTTTTGACGAATGCATCGAGTACCCGGCGGCGCCGGGGCGCGTCCGGGAGTCCATGGAGCGCACCCATCGCTGGGCGGAACGTTGCCGGCGGGCCCAGACCCGCACCGATCAGGCCCTCTTCGGCATCGTCCAGGGCGGCGTCCATGACGACCTACGGCGGGAGAGCGCCAGGGTACTGGCCGGCCTGGATTTCCCCGGCTATGCCATCGGCGGCGTAAGCGTGGGGGAGACCAAGGAAGACTGCTGGCGCGTCGCCACCCTCGTATCGTCCCTCTTGCCGGCTGCCCGGCCCCGCTACCTGATGGGGGTCGGCTCGCCGGAAGACCTGGCTCAAGGCGTGGCTGGAGGCGTCGACCTGTTTGACTGCGTCCTGCCCACTCGCCTGGGGCGCAACGGGGCAATCCTGACCGACGCCGGACGCGTCACCCTGACGCGACGCCGGTGGCGAGATGAAGCGGGCCCGCTCGACCCCACGTGCGACTGTTACACCTGCACGCACTTCTCGGCCGCCTACGTCCATCACCTGTTCAAGGCGGAAGAGCTGCTGGCCTACCGTCTGGCCTCGATCCACAACCTGCGCTACATGGCCCGGATCTCGGCGCGCATGCGCCTGGCCATCCTGGAACGGCGCTTCGGGCCCTGGCGCCGGTCGTTCCTCGCCGGGTACCGTGTGGCAGACGAGGCCGCGCGCCAGGTGCAGCGGGAAAAGCGACTCGCCGCCTGGACCGTCCAGCGCGCCCGGCTCGATGGAGTCTCCAGCCCCTCCGGCGCGACGCAGGCCGCCGGTGAGATGGCCGCGGCCTTCGAGGCAGCAGACGCCGCTGAGCTTGACGAGGCGGTCGTCGAGGCCAACGGCGACGCAGTCGGAGGTGGAGGTCGGGGACGCCCCTGGGGCCCTCTCCCAGCCGCCCAGGGGAGTGGAGGAGACCGGGTGCAGGGAGGCGAACCGGAGGGACAAGGCGAGGTGGCCGGTGGGCGCGCGGTCCCCTGAGGCGTTGCCCCGCAGCGGGCAGGGCGGGGACACGGGAGAGGCCGAGGCCCTGGCGGGGACGCCCTGCGGGCGGCCGGGCGTCCTGGAGGACGAAGTGGCCCCCGGGGAAGTGGCCCCCGGGGGACGGCGGGAGGCTGTCAGCGTCGCCGAGGTCGTCCGCGTCCTCTTGAGCGGTGGTCGGGTGCGGGCCGGGGCCGGCGGCCTCTCCCGCCGCGTGACCTGGGCCACTACCCTCCGCTCGCGCCCACCGGCCTTTGAGCCCCACGGTGGCGGGGAGCTCGTCCTGGCTACCGGGGCGGTGCTGGATGGCCTGCGTCAGGTGGAGGCCTCGCTGACCCTCCCACGGGTGCTAGACGGCCTGGCCCAGGCCGGGGCGGCCGCCCTGGCCATGGCATCCCCCGTTACACCCCTCACACCCGTTACAGCCGTTACAGCCGAGGCCATCGCTACCGCCAATGCCCTGGGGCTGCCCCTGATTGAGCTCCCCCCCAGCGGCTCGCTGGTGGACGTCGAGCGGGCGATCATCAGGCTGGTGCTTGACCGGCACAACGAGCTGCAGACGCAGGCCAGCAACCTCTACCGGCGGCTGGCCCAGCTCTCGATTGAGAACCGCGGCCTGGACGCCATCATCCGAGAGGCGGCCGCCGCCACCGGGCGCGTCGCGGCGTTCGAGGACGCCCGCTTCCACGTGCGCTCGGCCGCCCCGCCCCCCGGGGCGCCGCTCCCCGAGCTGGACGGCGCCGGCTTGTCCTCGGCGGATGAGCGCGGGCGGCTCGGCGAGGCCCTGCGCGGCCAGCCGGTCAGCACGATGACCCCCGTAGCCACGCTCTTGCCGGCCGCGCGCTGGGGGATGGTGCGCTACGCCGCCCCCGTGGTCACACGCGAGCGGGTGCGGGGCTTCGTCTCCCTGTGCGGTCCGGCCGGCAGGCCAGTGGTGGCCCCGTCCACCCCCATCCGTCCAGGGGGGCCCATGGCCCTGGAAGGCCTTACCGAGTTCGACCAGCTGGCCACCAGCCGTGCGGCTGCCATCCTGGCCATAGAGCTGGCCAAGGAAGACGCAGTGCAAGCCGCCGAGCAGCGCATCCAGGGCGACCTGGTCGATGAGCTGCTCCAGCCTTTCGCCGACCCAGAGAACGTCGGCCGGCGGGCCGCGCAAGCAGGCCTGGCGGTGGACGGCACCTTTGCCGTCTTCGCCCTGGCCCTGGAGGACAGCCCGGGCGGGCACGCCGGGGTGAATCTCGTGACCACGACGACGTCGGCCGCCGCCGCCGAGGCGGCCCTGGCGGCCCTGGCGGAAGGGGTCAGCCGACACTTCCGCCGGGCCGGACGTCCGGTGCTCGTCCGCGTCGAGCCCGCGGAGCTGGTGGTGATCTGCCAGCTGGCGCCGGGGGCCACCCCCGGCGCCGTGACGCCTACCGCCCCATCGACGGGTGAATCCGTCATCGAAGCGGAAGGGCTAGAGCGGGGCCTGCGCCTGCTGGGCGATGAGCTGGTCGCCGCCCTGCACTCCTTGGGCTTCACCACTGTCCTGGCCGGGGCCTCCCGTCCGCACCGGCCGCTCTCGTCCCTGCCACAAGCTGCTCGCGAGGCGCGCGAGGCCCTGCGCATCGGACACCGCGTCTACGGTACCGGCCGCCTGGTAGCCTACGGCGACCTGGGACTCTACCGCGTCCTGCACACCCTACGGGACTCCCTCGAGCTGCGTACCTTCTACGAGCAGACACTCGGTCCACTGGAAGAATACGATCGCCGGACGGGGCAGAACTGGATCGAGACGCTGGAAGCCTTTTTCGCCTGTCACGGGAACCTCAGCCAGACGGCCCTGCGCCTCCAGCTGCACCGCAACGCCCTCCTGTACCGCATCGGGCGCATCCAGGAGATCGGCGGCGTCGATCTGGAGGATCCCGAGAGCCGCCTGTCCTTGCAGGTGGCCCTCAAGGCCCGCCGGCTCTTAACCTGACAGGCGGAATTCGGTGGCCGAGCGGCGCCCCCCGGCGGTACGTTGTAGACGCACAGCGTGGTACAGGCAAGACAAGCAGGCCATAGGCAAGGCGAGGAGGACGATGGATGGTGGACACCGAGCAGCGTGAGGTCTTGAAGCAGCGGGTGCTAGAGCAAGCGGAGCGTGACCGCGTGCGATTCGTGAACTTGCAGTTCACCGATGTCGTCGGGCTGGTCAAGAGCGTGACCATCCCGGTCCACCAGTTTGGGGACAGCATCGATCACGGCAAGTGGTTCGACGGGAGCTCGATCGAGGGCTTCGCCCGCATCGCCGAGAGCGACATGTACCTCGACCCCGACCTGACCTCTTTCTCCGTCATTCCCTGGGAGCGGGGCGCCGACACCACGGCCAAGGTGATCTGTGATGTCTACACCCCGGAAGGCGAGCCGTTCCCGGGCGACCCGCGCCACGTCCTCCGCCGCGCCATGCGGGAGGTGGAAGCCCTGGGTTACCGCTTCAACACCGGGCCGGAGCTGGAGTTCTTCCTGCTGCAGCTCGGCCCGGACGGCTCAGTCAGCCTTAACCCCCACGACGAGGGGGGGTACTTCGACCTTTCTACCGACCTGGCCTCCCAGGTGCGTAAAGAGATGGTCAACGCCCTGGAGGCCCTGGGCATCACGGTGGAGACGAGTCACCACGAGGTAGCCACCGGCCAGCACGAGATCGACTTTCAGTACGACGACGCCTTGAAGACGGCCGACAACGCCGTCACTTTCCGCTACGCCCTCAAGGCGGTGGCTCGTAAGTTCGGCCTGCACGCCACCTTCATGCCCAAGCCCATCTTCGGCATCAACGGCTCCGGCATGCATACCCACATGTCCCTGGCCGACCTGAGCACGGGGCGCAACCTGTTCGCTGACGCCAGCGACGAGTACGGTCTTTCCGACATGGCCAAGCGCTTCGCCGCCGGGGTGCTGACCCACGCCCGGGGGATGAGCGCCATCCTGGCCCCCTTGGTGAACTCGTACAAGCGCCTCGTACCAGGCTACGAGGCCCCGGTCTACGTGTCCTGGGCGCGCGTCAACCGCTCGGCGCTCATCCGCGTCCCCAAGATCTCGGCCGGCAAGCCCCAGAGCGCGCGCATCGAGCTACGCTGCCCTGACCCGAGCTGTAACCCCTACCTGGCCTTCGCCGTCATGCTGCGCGCCGGCATGGAAGGCATCCAGCGTAACCTTCCCGTCCCGGCGCCGGTGGAAGAGAACCTGTACGAGTTCGACGCCACGATGCTCGCCCGGCACAATGTCCAGACCCTCCCCGGCTCCCTACGGGAGGCCCTGGACGAGCTGGAGCGTGACGAGCTGGTGCGCGACACCCTGGGGCCCCACGTCTACGAGCGCTTCATGGAGGCCAAGCGCCAGGAGTGGGACGACTACCGCCTGCGGGTCAGCCCCTGGGAGATCGAGCGCTACCTGGAGATCTTCTAAGGGGCACCGGGGGCGGGGCGCCACCGCGGCCCGGGGTCTAGACAACTCCCCCCGGCCATGCTACACTCTACCGTGTGAACGACACGTGCGGATCTCCTTGGCGCCCGGCAGGCGGTGGCGGTGATCAGCATGCCGCTTGATATACTGATGTCCGTCCGCATCGCGGACGAAATGGTATCTGCCCGCCCGCGGCACGGCGGGGCGGGCCACTTCCTGCCCCGGCCAGTCCGTCGCACAGGCGCCGGCCGGGGCGAACCCGAAGGAAGGGGGGCAAGACGTTGGCGCAGCGCGCCTACGAGGCTATGGTCATCCTCAACCCGAACGTGGGTGAGGATGACCTCAAGGCGTCCACGCAGCGAGTCGCGGACATGATCACCGCTCGCGGCGGCCAGGTAGACAAGGTCGACCCCTGGGGGCGCCGGCGGATGTTCTACCCCATCAAGCACGTTCAAGACGGCCACTATGTGGTCTACACCTTTCACGCCGAGCCCCGGGCGGTCAGCGAGCTGGAGGCCAGCTGGCGGATCAGCGATGACGTGTTACGTCACCTGGTGACGCGGAAGGAGGATTGAGCCACAGCAGGGTAGCGCAACTTTCCAGGGTGTCATCCGCCATCTACATGAGAGATGTGTTGTCAGGGTTAAGAGAGGTTGGCCATGGCGGGTTCGTTGAACAAGGTGTTGTTGATTGGGAACGTGGGGCGTGATCCGGAGATGCGTTATCTCCAGAGCGGCGAGCCGGTGACGACCTTTTCCGTGGCCACGAATCGCCGCTGGTCGGGATCGGACGGCCAGCCCCGAGAAGAGACCGAGTGGCACAACGTGGTGGCGTGGCGCAAGCTGGCCGAGCAGTGCAACGAGTACCTGATCAAGGGTCGCAAGGTGTACATCGAGGGGCGCCTCCAGACGCGCTCCTGGGATGACCAGGCCAGCGGCCAGAAGCGGTTCCGCACCGAGATCGTCGCCGATCGCATGATCATGCTGGACTCGCGTGATCCCCGGTCGCGTGATGGCGGGCCGGGAGGTGGGGACGAGCCCGGCGGGCCGGAAGACAATGCCATCGACCTGGACGATACGCCTTTTTAGGCCCAGCGGGCCGCCGGGAGTAGGTAGGGAGAACGATAGTGGGGCCAGCGCCCTCTATGCGGGCTACGTACCGCCGGCGGCCTTACGAAGCAGAACGTAGCAGAGGAGTGGTAAACGTTGGCTGAGACGACGCCGGCGGCAGATGAGACAGTCCCGACGGCAGCGGCGGAAGGGCCGCCCGGCGGGGCAAACGGGACCCCCGGCCGGGGGGGCACACCCGCCGGCGCCCCGGGCGCGAATGGTCCAACCCCGCCGGCATCCCCCCCGGCTGGTTCGGCACCGGCCGGGTTCCGTACGGAGTCGGGGGGCTTTCGCTCGGAGTCCAGCAGCGGCTTTCGCTCCGATCGAGGCCCCCGGCGCGAGGGGGGCTCACGCGGGGGCGGGCGGGACTTCCGCACCCGCCGTAAGGTGTGCATCTTCTGCGTGGAGAAGGTGAAGGAGATCGACTACAAGGACACCTCCCGTCTGCGTCGGTTTATCTCCGAGCGCGGCAAGATCGACCCGCGGCGCAAGACCGGTACCTGCGCCAAGCACCAGCGCCGGCTCTCCGTGGCCCTGAAGCGGGCCCGCTTTATGGCCCTGCTCCCGTATACCGGCGAGCATATCCGCAGCATCGAGCGGTCGGGGGCCGCCGAGCGGGTGGCGCCGCCGGACCGCTTCACCCCCGGCGACCGCGCCCCCATGGCCGAGCGCCCGGCCGCCCCGGCAGGGGCGCCGCCCGCCGCCCCCAGCCCTCCCGCTCCCGACGCCACGGCGGCCGTGGAGCCAGCGCCTCCGGCCGCCGCCGAGCCTGTACCCCAGGCAGCCCCGGCCTAGGGTTGTGTCCCTTTCAATTGAGGGGTGACGGCGCAGAGGGTCCAGCCCCTCAGCTGAAGGTGACGGCGCAAAAGCGCGCCCGGAAGGGATTCCCGCAGCCTTCCGGCCATGGTTCGCAGCGCCGCGCTGCGGCCTTGTCACAGGGCAAGACCAGGCCGTCACCGCGATGGGTGGCATCACGCCGTCACCCGGTGGTAGGCGGGTAGGGCGGCGGGATGGCGGTTGCCCCAGGCGCCGATCAGCTTTTCCAGGACCTACGGCCGTAGCCCGGCGCGCCAACGTATGCTTTACTGAGATGACCCCACCGACCACTCGACCGAAGCCGGCCCGGCCGGCCCCCGACGCTGTGACTGCCCGCGGCCCTGACGGCCAACCGGTGACTTTTTCCGGGTCGGCCGGCGCCACGCGCAGCCCGGTCGCTCCTGCTCCCCGCGCCCCCCATGGCCGGCAGCCGGCGGCGCCCTCTAGTCCGATCCGCCGCGCCCCTGCACCGGGCGCCGCGTCCGGCGCGTCGCGCCCCGCGTCACCTGGCTGGCGCGAAGCCTTTCACGGCGCCGGGCGCGAGCAGACGCGCGAGCGCCTTGCCGTACTCGTCCTTTCCGGGGTGCTGGCCCTGGCCGTGCTGGTCTTTGGCGGCGCCCTCCTGTGGGACAAGATCATCTTCCCGCAACGTCCGGTGGCCCGGCTCGACGGGCGCGCTATCTCCCTACGCACCTACACCGACGCCCTCGCTTACCGCCAGAACGTCCTGCTGGCCCAGTACGAGCAGGCCCAGCAACTCGTGCAGCAGCCCGTTCCGGCCGGCGCGGGCGGTGGGGGCGACTTCCTGCGCCAGTTTGCTCAGCAACGCCTGAGCGTGATTCAGAATCAGCTGGCCAGCCTGAACACCCAGCTGGTCGACGACCTGGTGGACGAGCAGTTGATCCGCGCCGAGGCCGCTAGGCGGAACATCGTCGCCACCCCGGAGGAGATCGACCGCGAGCTGAAGCAGCTGGTCGGCTATCAGGATCCCAATGCCACGCCGGCGGCAGGGGCGCCGGACGCCGGAGATGGGGCCGCCCCTGGTGCGCCACCCGCCACGGCCTCCCCCGCGGCCACGGCCCCTTCTGCCCCTCGTCGGGGGCGTGACTTCGCGACCCTCTTTCGAGAGTTCCGCCGGGCGATGGCCGGTACAGACGAGATCGTCCGCTCGGATGTGGAGATGCAGATCTTGCGCCGTAAGCTGAACGAGCAGCTGGCGGCCGCCGTCCCGGCCCAGGCCGAACAGGTGCACGCTCGGCACATCCTCGTCGCCGACGCAGGGGCCGCCGGCGCGGTGCTCGAGCGCTTGAAGAACGGCGAAAGCTTCGAAGCCCTGGCGGCCGAGCTCTCCACCGACCCGGGATCCAAGGACAAGGGGGGCGATCTTGGTTGGTTCCCCCGTGGCTTCATGGTCAGCGCCTTCGAGGAGGCCGCCTTCAAGCTGCAGCCCGGGGAGACCAGCGAGCCGGTGCAGACGTCCTTCGGCAGCCACATCATCAGGGTGGACGAGCGAAGCGCGAGCCGTGACCTGGATCCGGAGCAGTTGCAGGCCCTCAAGAGCGGCGCCCTTCCCCGCTGGCTGGAGGCGGAGAGGCAGAACCATAACGTAGAGATTCTGCTCAGCGCCGAGCAACAGGAGTGGGCCGAGCGCAACGGGCGCAAGCCCCAGTTCCCTTCCCGCTCCGGCCGCTAGGCGGACGGGCTTTAGTACAGCCGGCTGTGAGCCGTGAGCCTCACATCCATGATCTTGCCCTGGGGCGACGGGCGTCCGGCCTGCATCCGGGCGCTTGACGCCCAGGCATTCTGCTCAGCTCTCGGCGGCGGGGTGATACAGGGACGGCTCCTCCTGCGCCTCGGGGATGCCAAGGGCGCTGAGGATGCGGGGGACGAGCTGCGCCACCGCCTCCTCGACCGTCACCGGCTTGAGGTAGAACAGGGGCAGTGGGGGGACGATGCGCACCCCTATGCGCGCCAGCCGCAGCATGTTCTCCAGGTGGATGGCGTTGAGTGGCGTCTCGCGGGGGACGAGCACGAGGGGCCGGTACTCCTTGAGCGTCACGTCCGCTGCTCGCTCCAGGAGGTTCCCGGCGGCCCCGCCGGCGATGCCGGAGAGCGTGCCCATGCTGCAGGGGACAACCAGCATCCCGGCGGTGGGCAGCCCGCCACTGGCGATGGCCGCCCCAATGTCGTTGACGTTGTACTGCGTCACCCGTCCGCGCCGTTGCCAGCCTTCCATGGCCCCGGCCAGGTCGACGCCGAGCTCCTCACGCCAGACGCGTGCCCCGGGCGGGGTGCAGACGAGCAAGACGGGGTAGCCGTAGTCCAGTAGACGCTCGACGCACCCGCGCGCCAGCAGCTGTCCGCTGGCCCCGGTGATCCCCACCACGGCTGGGCGCTTGGTCGTCATCGGCCGCCCGCGTCTGGCCCTCTCTCCGGTCCTCTCCGGCTCTCGATCACCCGCGGGCCAGGAGCCAGGATAGGGCCAGGTCGCCGGCGGTGGCCAGGAACAGGGCGACGGCGATGTAGCCGTTGACGTTGAAGAAGGCCATGTCCAGCTTGGAGAGATCGTCCGGCTGGAGCAGGGAATGCTCGTAGATCAGCAGCCCGGCGGCGATCAGCACGCCGAGCCAGTACACCAGGCCCAGGCCAAGCGCGACGCCGAGGAGCACCAGGGCGCCGATAGTAGCCACGTGGAGCAGCTTGGCCCAGGTCAAGGCCGCCGGGATACCGAAGCGGGCTGGAAAGGAGTGCAGGCCGTTGGCACGGTCGAAGACGACGTCCTGGCAGGCGTAGAGCAGGTCGAAGCCGGCGATCCAAGTGGCGACGGCAAAGCCGAGGAGCAGGGACTCCGGGGGTACGGTAGCGGTAACGGCCGCCCAGGCGCCGATGGGGGCCAGGGCGTCGGCGATCCCTAGCACGGCGTGGGAGAGCCAGGTAAAGCGCTTGGTGTAGGAGTACCCCACCAGGATGACCACGGCACCCGGAAGGAGCTGCAGGCACAAGGGATTCAGCTGCCAGGCGGCCAGGACGAGAATCACCCCGGCACCGGCGGCGAAGGCCCCCATCTCGGCCGCCGAGAGGAGGCGCCGGGGCAAGGCCCGGCCGGCGGTGCGCGGGTTGCGGGCGTCGATCTCCCGATCGATCAACCGGTTGAGGGCCATCGCCAGCGTCCGCGCCGCTCCCATGGCCACGGTGATCCACAGGGCCTGGGCCAGCGTGGGGGCGCCTCGCGCCGCCAGGAGCATGCCCAGGTAGGCGAATGGAAGGGCAAAGACGGTGTGCTCGAACTTGATGGCCTCGAGAAAGGTGCGCACCTTCCCGGCGGGGCCGTGCGGTCGAGCGGGCAGGGTCGTGGCGCTCATAACACTAACGCGAAGTGCACCCTGTCCAATGCAAGACGGCTGCCCCTCTTATTACGACAACGAGGGCTTTCACATCACACCGCATCACGCCGTACCAGATCGAAGTCTCGTTGCAGCGTTATTGGCCGGTGGATCAGGTGCTTCACGTGCCATTCCTGAACTGAAGACGTGGCCACCTTGAGGATTCGATGCAACGAGCTGTATCTCTACAGCTGTATCTCTACAGGGGAGTCTAGCAGCGTAAGCCAATTACTTGGCGCGTTGCCCTTTGTATCGCGCGCCCTTGATGAGCCACCACACCCCGGCGCCGACCGCCAGCGCCCCGGTGATGGCCGCTACCCCGGCCAGGGTGTAGAGCAGGTTGGCGAAGTCCATGGCGGCCCGGGCGAGCAGGGCCTCAATCGGGGTGCTGTGCCCTAGCTTGGCCTCGAGCGGCCCGGCGCGGCGGGCGCTGTCGGCCAGGCGCTCCCAGAGCCCCCCGGCCAGGGCCGGGTCACCCAGGAGGGCTAGGAGCGTCCCCAAAGCCCCGCCGGCAAGGACCAGCCCTGCCAGGAGGACGAGGCGAGCCCGCCACAGGAGGGCGCGGGCCGTCCCGCCGTCCGGGCTTCCGGCCCCCAGTGGCCGGCGCAGGAAGAGGAGGGTGAGCACGGCGAAGCCGGCGACGTTCAGCGTGGCGTTGGCCGTCTGCAGCGCCAGGGGCTCCTGCCACGGGAGGCGAGATCCCAGGGCTCCGGCCATCGCGTCCCCGATCAGGAAATCGTGCAGCGCCATGTTGAGGAAGCTGCACACCGTGGTGGTAGCCAAGGGGAGCAGGAACCAGGGGTCGAGCGCCGCGGTGGCCGCCAGGAGGGGCACGGCGGCGAACTGGTGATTCTCGTGCACTTGGGTGATGGTCATGAAATAGGCGCTGGCGGTGTAGCCGGCCGCGCCCAGCACCAGGCGCGGGGTGAGTCGCCCCGTCAGGCGCAGCAGGGCAAGGAGGGCGAAGAGCCCGAAGCCGAGCCGGCCGACCGTGGCGTGGGTCAGGAGCTCCGGCGCCGTCCAGCCCCCAAAGCCCCCCACCGGGTGCCAGTCCAGCACCGCTATGGCCACCCCGGGGAGCTTTAGCCACCAGAGGTTATGGGCGTTGGCCGAGACAGAGGGCATCACCTGGGGGAGGTTGAGGAAGACGGTGAGCATGTCTGCCAGGCGCCCGGCGCGCACCCAGGGCTGGACGATCCACCAGGCCACGGCCGCCCCGGCCCCGACCATGGCCGCCAGCCCCAGCGGGCCGGTGCGCCGGCAGGCCACCCAGATCAGGAGAGGGAGGAAGACCCAGGTCTGGGGTTTCACCAGGCTCCCGGCGGCGATCAGCCCCCCGGCCGCGGCGCCGGCGGCCACGGCCATCGCCTGTGCCCTCACGCGCCAGTGCCCCCGTGCCCGAACAGGCCACCAGCCGGGAAAGATCACCAGGGCGCCGATGGCTAGGACGAGGAGTGTGGTGTTGAGGCTGTCACCCTGCCCCCAGTAGGCGACGTCAAAGAGGGCCGCCGGGTTCCAGGCGTAGAGGGTGGCCGCAGCCCACCCGCGCCAGAAACCCCCTCCCCCGCTGGCGGCGACGATGCCGAACAAGGCCAGGGCCAGGGCACCGTGACCGGCGACGGCGATCAGCTTGATGCACAGGCGCAGCCAGTCCCCGCCCGCCACCCCTGCCGGGGGGGCGACACGCTCGGAGAGGCGCACGGCCGCCTCGTAGGCGTAGGCCATCCCCGGGGGGTAGATCAGGTACGACTCAGGGTACACCCCGCTGTAGGCCTCCGCGATGCCGTCGCGCTGGATGGCCCGGGCCCAGCCGCTGACATGGGTCATGTCCGCCAGGGGGTGGTCCGGCCACGATGCCATCTGGACGGCGAAGATCAAAGCCCCGCCTAGCGTGACGAGCAGGAGCAATCCCTGCGCCAGACGCCTGGACAAGCGCTGAGTCCTGGCCGTGGCGCCCTCCACCCAGCGCCGGCAGAGCCCCAGGCTACCGTTTTCGGGCCACGACCACATTGTGGGCGCAAAAGAGGCTTAGTCCCGGCGTCGCCTCCACGACCCCCTCCACGGCCCGAGCCAGTCCCAGCAAGGCGGGTGGGGTGAAATCCGGTACCAGGCCGGAGCGGTGGGCCCGGATCTCCGTGACGCCCGCGGCCCGCAGGTCGGCCACGATCTCTTCTTGGGGCACCAGGCGCTCCGCTCCTGTGTCCTGGGGGATGCGCTTCATCAGCAGGGGCCAGTACGGGTTCTTCGGATTGTGGTCCCAGATGACGACGTGCCCGCCGGCGCGGGTGACGCGGCACATCTCCCCGATCGTCTCGGCGATGCGCCCCGGATCGGTGATATGGTGCAGCGTGGCCACGGTGATAGCCAGGTCAAATGCCCCGTCTCTGAAGGGGAGGCGCTCGCCGAACCCGGCCACCGGGTGTCCCCGGCCGTCACGCCTCGACCCCGCATCCTCGGTCGGAGCGCCTGGCGCGGCCAGGGGTGGGGCGAGGAGCTGGGCCAGCATGCCGGTCGAGGCGTCGAGGCCGTAGACGTCGTAGCCCGCCAGGGCGATGGCCTCCGCCAACGTCCCCGTGCCACAGCCGACGTCCAGCACGGCGGCCCCGGCCGGGGCGAGCGCGCGCACCAGGTCAACACGCTTGGCTCGGTAATGGGCGGCCACGTGCCGGGGGATGCTGCCGTCGTAATGGGGGGCGATGCCGTCGTAGAGGGCCTTTTGCGCCGCTGCCCAATCGGCCGGCCGCCCCTCCGGGAACAACAAGGGGATGCCGTCCTGGATGGGGAAGCGACGCCCGCAGCCGGCGCAGCGCAGGGCCTGGCCATCCTGGCGGCTCGCCTCCGCCCCTTGCCTCCCCGCTTCAGGGCCGCCGCCTGTAAGGGCCAGGGAGTGGCGGCAGTGCGGACAGGCCAGCTTCTCCAGCAACGCCTGCGACAGGGGCGGGGTGGGGATCATCGGTGCAACCATGCCCAGACCGGACTATCGAGCCAGGGCGAGGGCATGGGGCTGGGGCTGCTGACTCAGGTGGTGCCGGCAGTACATCAGATTGCGCCGCAGCTCGGCGGCGAGCTTCGTCTCCTCCTGCACGGGAAGGGCGTGGGGGGTGAGTTCGACGACGACGATGCCGCTGTAACCCCGCCCCGCCAGGCGGGAGAGAAAAGGGCCCAAGGGGAGGTATCCCTTTTCCACCGGCTGATGCTGGTGCTTGCCGTTGAAGTTGGAGAGGTGGACGTGGGCGATACGGTCGGCCAGCGGCTCGTACACGGTCAGGAGATCGATGCCGGCGGTGCCCCAGTGCGTCGTGTCCAGGCACAGGTGGGGGAACCGGCGTAGCTCCTCCGGTGTATTGAGGGCGTAGGGGTTGAGGCGCCGGCCAAGGAAGCGCCGCAGGGGGAGGTTTTCGACGGCGATAGTCACCGGCGTCTGAGCCTGCTGCGCCGTCAACCCGCCCTCAGTCAGCCAGCGCCGGTACCGGCGGTGATTTGCGCCGACGGGGAGGATGGGCGCCGCCCAGCGGCGCCCGCCGGTCATGACCAAGAGATCGTGGAAGCGGAAAGGGAGGTGCACGTTCAGGGTGCGCGCCCCTACCGCCTCGGCTACGGCCAGGGCGCGCTTGACCCGTTCCACCTCGTCCCTCGGCCAGCCGGACGCCGCCCCGAAGGGGCTATGGACGCTGAGCACCGGGACGCCATACTGGTCGACCAAGCGCCGCAGGTATTCCGGCTGACGCGTGTCCCAACGATCGTCGACGATCGCTTCCAGGCCGTCGTAGCCGGTCTGCGCCGCCAGCTCGAACGCGCGCGTCGTGCCGTACGTGTAGACCGAACCCGTAGAAAGGGCAACTTGTATCACGCCGGGCATTCTACCTTTCGGGGCTCGCAGGTCAGCCGGCCCGTTGGAGGGGCACTTCCCCGATACAGTAGCCATCGCGCCATATATCCTGGAGCGCTCAGCGCCCAGGAGCTCGTCCCTGGCTCCTCTCCCTCAGCCACGGTAGGACACTCGTGGGTGCTCCGGGCCTCGTATGCGAGTCGCACGCCGGCTCTACGTCAGCTCGCGGCCGCCGGCAGAGTGCTGAGGGCGACGGCCCCGTTCTCCATGACGATGTGGTGGGTAAAGAGGCTGGGGTCGAAGGCCTGCGAGTGGGAGATGAGAAACACCTGCTGGAAGAAGGTGGCGATCTGCCCGTGGGTCAAGAGATCTATCAAGGACGCCGTGCGGTCGCGGTCGAAGCTGGAGAGAGGCTCGTCCAGGAAGAGGAAGCCGGGGGATGTCCCCAGCTCGCGCGGGAGCGCCGCCAGGGCAAAGCCGAGGCGCAAGGCCAGCGAGAACTGGTCTTGCGTCCCGCCGGAATAGAGATTCTTTTCCACGTAGCCGCGCTTGCGCTCGTCCCATACCTGCAGGCGATAGTCCGGCGTCAGCTCGGCATAGCGGTAGCGCTCGGCGGTCAGCAGGGGCAGCAAGAGGCACATGTTGCGCATCGTGTCCGGCAGCACCTTGTTGATCATTCGCTGCCGCGTCTGCCCCAGGATGTCCTGTGCCCGGCGGCGGGCTGCCAGGTCGAGCTCCAGCTCGGCCAGCGCCGCCGTCGCCTGGGCCGGCGTCGGGGGGGCTTCGTCGCCGAGGAGGAGGCGCGCTTCCTGGACGGTCCGCATCAGGTCCCACTCCCGCTGCCGCAGCCCGTCCAGGGCGCGCTCCGTCTCGTCCAGCGAGGGGAGGTGGGCAGAGGTCTCCGGGCAGGCCTCCCGCAGCCGGGCGGCCAGCTCAACTAGGCCATGCAGGTCGCGCGCCCCGCCCGCGGCGCCGGCAGCCGCTTCTTGGAGCGCCAGCCCGGCCAGGGAGAGCAGGTCGCCGGCCAGGCGCCAGCCCTCCTCCACCGTCCGCATCAGTCCATCTTCGGCCGACCAGACGGCTCGTTGCGTCTCTTGCTCGGCGGCCCGCACCGCCGGCTCGTCCAGCGCCGCCAGCTCGGCTTCAATGGCCCCCAGACGCCGTTGAGCCAGGGCCAGCACCGCCTCGGGATCTTCTCTGTGGCCCCCTTCCACGGCCTCCCCATGGAGGCGGGCCGCAGGCTCTTCGCAGATGCGCTGGCCCGGCGCCGTCGTGGCCTCCCCATGGAGGGGGGCATCAGGCGACGTCAGACCCCAGACATCAGACGTCAGGCTTGAGACTTCAGACAGGGCCCTGGCCAGGGCGGCGCCGAGCTCGGCGAGCCGCTCGCCGGCCCCTTGCAGGCCGGCTTCGACCTCTTCCAGGGCAGCGGCCTGGCGCTCCAGCACCGCCACCTCGCCCTGCAGGACGTCGCAGCCTTCCTGGAGGCGCTGGCGGAGGGCGACCACGTCGGCGCCTTCAGGGCCGGCGAGGAGGGCCACTCCATCCGCACGGCTGGAGTCCCCTCCCGGAACTACCTCGCACGAGAAACCGCTGCCGGCGCCCGAGTGGTGCGCCTGGTCTGCATCCCAGGAAACCGCAGGGGCGGGCGTCAGGGCGAGGGCCAGGCCAGCCGCAGGCGCAGACAGGACCGTCCCCGGCGCCCGCGCCACGGCGCTACTCCGAGGCGTGGCGGCCGCGGGTGCCGTCGTTGCCGGGATGGCCGCCACGGGAACGACGGCGGCGTACAGCCGGGCCATCTCGGCCACCACGGCAGCCTCCTCAGCCCCCAGGACCTCCAGGCGGGCGCGCAGCGCCACGTCGGTATCGGATGCCAGGTCTTGCCGGCACTCCTCTAGCTGCCGGAGCCACTCCCCTCCGGTGCGGTCGAGGTCCACCAGCCGGGCCTGCAGGCTGGTGCGCTTGCCTGTCGCCTCGGCCAGCTCGCCAAAGCGCCGCTGGGCAGCGGCGTTGGCCCGCCGGATGGCTTCCGGCAGCCCCTCGGCCGGCAGGCCCAGCCCCTGCGCCGCCGTGAGGCAGCCCTGCTCGGCGGCCAGCAGGGTGCGCTGAGCGGTCGCCACGTGGCGTTGGAGGGTGGCCACGTCCGGCAGTCCGGCACGCGTCGCGGCCGCTTCTTTGAGGCGCGCCGCGGCGGCGATGACCTCCGCCCTGGCCTGGACGTAGCGATGGTCGGCAGACTGCGGGTCATCCGGGGCGCCTTGCGCCGCCGCGGCCAGCGCAAGCTCGACGGCCGCCAGGCGGCGCTGGGCCCCCGCGATGTCCGCCGGCACGGGCTCGCCGCAGGCGGTCAGTTCTGCGGTGGCCTCTTGGAGCTCGGCAACCGGCGCGCCATCGCCGGCGGCACTAAGCAGCGGGAGATTCCCGACCTGCAGGCCAGTCGCTTCAGCCTCGCTCGCCGGCCGGGCCTCGATCAGCTCGGCGCCCCCCGCCCACAGGCGCAGACGCACCACCTGTGCCCCGGTCAAGGGATGGTCGACGAGCAGGCTCAAGCGCAGCCCGGCCGTCTCACCCGCCTCCTGTCCCTCGGGAGGGCCGGCTTCGGGACGGACGGCGACGTGCTCCACCCCGGCCACCGCTAGGGCCAGATCGGCCAGCAGGCGCCTCGCCCGTGCGGCAGCGCCGGCCACCTGGCACGCCTCGCACCAGCGCCGCAACGCCTTGGCCAGCTCCCGCTGCCGGCGTAGCGTCTCCTGGGTGGCCAGCGTGGCCCGGGCGGCCGCCAGCGTTGCTTCGGCCTCACGCTGCCGCGCCTCGGCCTCCGCCCGCTCGGCCACCTGGCTCTGGAGGTCTTCCAGGGCATGACGAAGCTCGCCCAGACCCCCTAGGCGTTGCTGGAGGTCTTGGAGCGCGGCCAGCCGAGCGGCCATCTCCTGCTGCTCCGTCAGCAGCGGGGCCAGGCTATTCAGCTGCCTGGCCACGTCGCGGCGCTCGCGGCGCCGGCGGTCGAGCTCCGTTGTGAGACGGGCGTTGTGGGCCGCCAGGCGCTCGCGCTCCTGGAGCCGGGCGGCGATTCGCTCCCTTTCCTGGGCCAGCTCCTTCAGCCGAGCCTGCTGACCGACAAGGGCTTCGACCTGCGTGCGAGCCGTCTGGTGCCGGGCCAGGGCTGCCTGGACCCTGGGCAAGGTGGCGCTGGCCCGGCGGGCTTCCGTTGCCCGGCGCTCCAGCTCGGCATGCTCCCGGGAGGCCACCGCCATCTGCTGGGCCACGTCCTGCACCCGTTGCCACCGCGCCCGCGTCGCCTGGGCCTGTTCGATGCCCGCCAGCGCGGCGCGCAGGGCCGCGAGGCGCTCGTTGTGCTCCTGGAGCGCCGCGCCGGCCGCCGCTCCGGTGGCCTTCAAGGCATCCAGCTGCGCCAGGCCGGCGCGGAGCCGCACGAGGCGGCGCTGCCCCTCCAGGGAGTGCCGCTCCTCCGCCAGAACTGCCAGCTCACCCGTGGCCTGGGCCAGCGCCACCCGGGCGCGGGCGGCACCTAGCAGCACGTCATCCTGTGGGCGGGGCTTTAGCCGGCCCTGCACGTCCGAGAGCTTGCCCAGGTTGAGCAGGATGGTCAGGGCCTCTTCGCGGGAGGCCCGAGACAGGGTCTCCAAGCGTCCCAGCTGCTTTTGGGCCACCAGGCAGGAGTTCAGCAGGGCCTCCGCGGTCAACCCGCCGAGCTCCGCCTGCAGGCGCTGCGACACGGCCGCTGCCCCGCGGACGGTTTCTTCGTCCCCCGCTCCCTCTCCGGGGCGCACTACGCTCAGCTCCGCCTCGCTGCGCAGCGTCTTGGCCGTCTGCCGCGTGCGCCGCCGGACGGCCAGCTGCGTCCCGCTGACAGCCAGCTGCAGGCGCACTTCCATCTCGTCGGCCCCGTAGTGCAGGGCGGATGCCTGGTCGCCCACCATGGGTACGCCATAGAGGGCGAAGTGGACGGCGTCGAACAGGGTAGATTTGCCGGCCTCATTCCGCCCTTCAATAAGAAAGCTCCCCCGCTCCGGGAACGTGAGATCGAGGGAGGCAATGCCTTTGTAGTGCGCCACCATCAGGCGCCCCAGGGTGATCACCGCCGGCGGGCTCCGCGAGCTAATCCACGGCCAGCGGGGAGCTCACCCAAGGGCCAGGCTGCGATAACCAGGCTTCCGTCGCACTCGCACCCGGCGTAGAGATGTCGGGCCGTCATTGGGGGGCCATCCCCTGGGTGTACTCGCCCAGGATGCGTTGCAGGGCCACCTCCACCACCCGCCGCTCCTCGTGCGACTGGGCGGCGTCGCGCATCAGGCCGGCGGTGAGCTGTAGCTCCTCCACCTGGGAGAGGCGCATCCCGCGCCCCCCGGCCTCGCCAAACTCGTCCTGGAGCTCCAGCTGCGACGTGTCGATCTCGAAAAAGAAGTACCGGCCGTTCCCCACCTCCTGGACCCGGCCCAGGTCGAGGGCGCTGTACACCTCCCGTGTAAGCACCCCCTCCAGGTGCAGCGTGGCCAGGCAATCGTCGGCCGCCTGCCCCTCGATGCGCTCCAGGACCACCGAGGTGGGGTCTTGCTCCGGCAGGCGCAGGCCGAAAGGCGCGGGCGTGAGCTCGTGCCCCGTCACTTTCACCCGGCAGCGGGGCTGCGCCCCGAACGTGCGCCACTCATGGCGCGCGCGCCCGCTGGTGTCTAGCTCTAGCACCAGGAAGCCGGGATCGTGGACGAACTCCTCGTAGTACATCCGCTCCGTTGCCCCGGGGACGAGGACATGGGTGCCTCCTACCGTGAAGTGGGTGCGGGCGTGGACGTGACCCACAAGTAGGTAGTCGGCGTCCAGCCGGGCGATGCTCTCCCGCTTCACCACCGGCTCGAAGGTACCGGGATAGGTGTGCCCCTCCAGGCTGCTGTGCATCAGCAGGAGCTTCCAGTCCGCCCGACCCTCCGGCGGGTCGGGGAAGGCCACCCCCTCCAGCGGGTCATCCCCGAAGGCCGTCTGGGCGTCCCAGCACAGCCCGCCGATGGCCAGGGTCAACCCATGACGCTGGAACAGCTCGTACTCGATCTCATGGCTGGCGGAGAAGAGCCGTAGCCCCCCTAGCCGGGCGTACAGATCGGCGGCCAGCAGCCCCCCCTGCTCGGTGGACTGGCGCGGCGTGTCGTGGTTGCCCCCGACGGCGAGGGTGATCACTCCGGCCTCCCGCAGATCGGCAAGGCAGCTGGCCACAAAGGAGCGCTCCGCATTCCGCGGATCGATGGTGTCAAAGAGGTCACCACACTGCAGGAAGAAGTCCGCCCGCAGCTCGATGGCCGCGTCCACGGTATGGCGAAACGCCCGCCGCAGCACCCGGCGGCGCTCTTCCAGCCGCACCACCGGCATCTTGGCGTGGTAGCGGTTGAGGTGGTTATCGGCGGTGATCACGGCGCGGACAGGCATGCTACCCCCGGCGCAACGGGCGGGCGTAACCCCGGTCGTGTGGCGGCCGCACGCTCAGAGCTGCACATCTGCGCACCGAGTATAACGAGGCCCGCTCCCCGCCCGTTGCGCCGGGGGACGTGCTGTGCAGGTCAAGGAGCGGTCAAGAAGCCGGCGGGACAGGGCGCTTGGCGTTGCCTGAGGCGTCCTCCGCCAGGCTCTTCTTGAAGCGCGCAAAGAGGCGCCCGCTGGTGCGGCCGACGCCGACGGCGACGTTGTCCCAATCGACGCCCGCGGCGGCATCTGCGGCCGCCCGGGCGACGCGGCGGGCCTCGGGGGAAGCGGCTACCTGCTGCGCCACGCCGGGGACGCGGGGCATCCCAGGCAGCTTGGACAGTGTGGCCAGATCCGGCGCGCGTACCTTGGTTGGCCGGCGCCGCTCCAACCAGTTGGTAAACCAGACCAGGGAGAGCCACAGCAAGAGCAAGACGCCGACGGTAAGGGTGACCACATCCCAGTCGTCTTGCTCCCCGCTGTAGATGCGGTACACCAGCCGCCCCAGGAAGAGCAGCGGGAAGACGACCAGGAGCACCTTCACCGTGCGGTTGGTGCGCTGGATCAGGAAGACCCGCAGGGGCTTGTACCACCAGATGGCCAGAGCCAGCAGCACCACGATGGTCAGCGTATTCATGCCACCTTAATAGTACCGCCGGACGGCTCCGCAACGGCCCCCTGCCCAATCCGAGGCAGGGGCCGTTGCAGCGGGGAGGCGAACGCCGGTCATCGCCGGGCTATGTATGTGTCGGCACGTTCGTGCAGTGTCGGCACGTTCGTGCAGTGTCGGCTCGTAGCACACTGAAGGCGGCGCCACCCAAACAGCCAGCGCAGGCCTAGGTGCCGGACTGCTGGATCAAGGCGTTGATCTGATCTTGAGCCCGGGTCAGGGCTTCCTTGACCGGGAGCTTGCCGTCCCAGGCGTCGTTGATCAGGGGAGTGGAGATGTTATGGAAGTCGGCAGGGGCGATCTTGTCCAGGGCCGGCAGGGCCTTCGTGGCCAGGATCGAAGGCTTCAGGCTGGCACGACCCTTGGGCGGTCCGGCCTTCTCCGGATTGGCGTACACCTCCTGGGCGGAGTCCAGGCGCGCCGGCACCTCGCCAACCAGCTTCGGGATGCGATCTTGCACCGGCTTGGTCAGGGCAAACTTCATCCACTCGAAGGCCGCCTCTGCCACCTTGGTCTGCGCGTTGATCACCATGCCTCGCAGGTTGGCAGAGTTGCCGGTCTTGCCGTTCTTGAATGGCACCGGCGCTACATCCCACTCCAGGTTGCTGCTCGCCTTCTTCATGAAGTCGGTCATGCTCCAGTCGCCGTACGTCCCCATGGCGAGCTGCCCGTTGACGAACATGTCCACCTTGCCGTTGGCGGCGGTGACGTCGGCACGCGTCGGGGCGTAGCGGTCCTTTTGGACGAGCGCCACCAGGTACTCCATGGCCTCGAGGGCTTGGGGAGAGCCCAGGACGGACCGCTTGCGGTCCTCGCTAAAGTAGTCCCCGCCGTTGGCGCGCACGAAGTTGAGCCATCCCGTCTCGTAGCTCGGCTCCGCTAACGTCCCCCAGCGCGATCCCGGCCGGTTCAACTTCTGGGCATACTCGCGGTGGGTATTCCAGTCCCACTTATCGCCAAGCTCGGACGGGAGCTTGAGACCCGCTTCCCGCAGCTGGGCCACGTTATAGGCGGTGATGATAGTGCTGTAGTCCCAGGCCCAGCCCATCTGCTTACCCCCCATGTCGTACCACTCGCGGAAGGCTTTGAGGGTGGCCTGGTTCTGTTCCTGCGCCGTCTTGTCCTTCTTGATCAGATCGTCCAGCGGACGGAGGAGGCCCTGGCTGGCCCAGGTGCGGGCATTGGTATTCATCAGGAACACGTCCGGGCCGACGTTCCCGGCCAAGGCCGCCGTCAGCTTGTCCCAGTAGTTGGTGGTACCGGCGCTCACCACGCCAGGTTCGAAGTTCAGGGTCACGCCGGTGTTCGCGGCGTTGAACTCCTTGACCAGTTCGGCGAAACCGTCGACGTAACCTGCGCCCCACTGCCAGAACAACACGGTCCCCTTCGGCGTAGCGCCGGAAGCGGGAGGGGCATTGATGCTCGAGCCGGCCGAGCCCTGACCGCAAGCGGCCAGGACGCCTGCGCTCCCGAGGAGCACAGACCCCTGGAGGAGGGATCGCCGGCTGGACCGTTCTGGCCGCCACGGGGGCGTGAGCGTGCTGCGCTTCGTCTTGTCCTGGATCATCACTGCCTCCTTGGCTCCGTGAAGTCTAGTGCCCAACTCGTCCCGCGTCTAGGGACCAGGGGCACAGCCTCTGCCCTGCATCCTTGGGCGCCGCGTCGTAGACGGGAACCGGATGGGTGGATGCATTGAGGCGCCACGCCGCACGAACGTACCGGCTAATACGCTCATATTAGAAATGCCAAACGCCCCGGGCGAGGATGCCAGAGGCGCTGACGGTGCCTGTTGGTGGTCTCAGCCGGACCGACCGGCTGATGTGGAAGGGGAGCGTTGCCCCGGGAGACGCTTAGCTCTCGCGGGCGCGGGTGAAGCCCTCGCGCACCTCACGCTTGATGCGCTCCCAGGCGTTGTCGCCTCCGGGCTGGCCGCGGTACTGCTCGCGCAGCTCCGGCTCCACCTCGTCCCAGGAACGCTGGCGGTTGCGCTGGTCGATGGCGGCGCTGTAGCCGGTGCGGAAGTGGGGCTCTACGTCGGCAAAGCGCGCGCCGCTGGCGCCGGACTGCCTGGCGTACTCCTGCTCGTAGGCCGCCCGCCGGCGCTCGTAGTTCTCGTCCACATGGACGACTTCCTTGCGCACGGTGTCGCCTACCTGCTGCGTCTCGGTGGTGCGCTCTTTGTTGATGACCACCTCGCCGGTGACCACCGCCTCCTTGGTCACCACCGCCTCCTCCCCCCGCACCGGGACGCGGATGGTGCCTTCCTTGAAAGCGTCTCCCGCGTCACCAGGGGCTACCGGCCGGTTGGCCACGTCCCGCTGCTCGACGTGTACCTCCTCGCGCGAGAGCTCCACGGGCACCGTCTGCTGCTCCGAGACCACCTCCTTGTGCACCTGCACCTCGCCCAGCTCCACCGGGCGCTTGGCCACGTCCAGGCGCTCCTCATGCACGGGTACCCGCAGGTCGCCCTGCGTCGCCTGGCTCTGCCCGGCGGCGCGACCACGGTCGGTGCTGGCCCCCACCTGGCGGGTCAAGTACAAGCGGTTGCCTTCGGCCCGCTCCACCGACGTGAAGGCGTATTGCTGGCCGTTGACGGTGAGGGAGTCATCATCGATACGCTCGATGGTCCCCAGGAGCTGGCCCTCGCCGCTGTAGACTTGCATCCCCTGCCGCAGATTCTTGCGATCAATCATTTGTGTTGTCCTCCGTGTGCCAACGCGGTCATGACGTCTGCCGAGTCAGGCCCGCGGGGGGTTACCCCCAGGGCGTTCAAGCAGCGCGTTGTATACCAGGCAACTTTCTTGCCACCCTTCGCGGCCGGACGGCCCCGGAGACTGTTCCGAGAGCGTCCTGGCCACGAGACCGTGACAACTGGCACGTCCTTTGCATCAAGTACCATGCCGTACGGCGGCCCGAAGGCAGCAACGGCGGGAGGTATTGAGAATGAACGTGGACGAGATGCCGATCCGTGCGGGCACGGCGGTTGAGGCGACCGACGGTCGCCTGGGCACGGTCGACGAAGTGATCGTACGACCTGAGACGGGAGAGCTGGCCTACCTAGTGGTGCGCCGGGGCTGGAGTGGCCAGCGCCTGAACGTCGGCGCACAGTTGGTCGACGGATTCGATGAGTCCGGGGCAGTGCGCCTGCGTGCGACCCGGGATGAGGCCGAACGTGCCGGTGGCGACGTGCCGGCAGATGCCCTGCTGGCCCGAGCGGATGGCCAGGAAATCCGCATCCCTATCTTGGAGGAGCGTCTCATTCCGGCGACGCGTCCCGTGGATATCGGCGAGCTGCGTATCCTCAAGCACGTCGATCACATGGAGGAGAGCGTACGCCAGCCGGTGACGCGCGACGACGTGACGGTGGAGCGGGTGCCGATCAACCGGCCCCTGGACGCCCCGGTGGCGAGCCGTACCGAGGGGGAGTGGCTGGTGATCCCGGTCATGGAAGAAGTCCTGGTCGTGCAGAAGCGGTTGATGCTCAAGGAGGAGCTGCGCATCCGGCGCCAGCAGGTGGTGGAGGAGCAGGTTGTCCGGGAAACGGTGCGCCGCGAGCGCCTGGTCGTCGAGGACGCAACGCGCCATGGTGTCCACGTCCTGCCGGGTACCAGTGGCACCGCCGGTACACCACCTGTGGCTCCCGCCGGTACACCACCTGTGGCTCCCGCCGGTACACCACCTGTGGCTCCCGATAGAAGCCCGACCGACCGCGGCCCGGGGGAACGGCACGCGAGCGGCACCGCCAGCGGCAGCGCCTAACCGCCGGTTTCCCAGGGGCTCGGTGCTGCATGGGTATAGCCTCTCAGTGCCGGCTGCCTGCGTAGACCTGCATATACCGGAAGGTGACACGATAGGGGTATGGGGACGACACCCGGTACGCGGCTCCCTCCGCCCCCTCGGCGAGAAGGTGGCCCGGCGCCCAGTCCACCACAGTCTCGCCCGGGGAGAGCGGGGGGGCGCCGGGAAGGCCGGCTTGGCGGAGGCCAGGGAGGCAAGGAAAGGAAGGTCTCTCCTCGAACCCCCACAGCGTCCCTGCCGGCCGGCGCGCCGGCACCCGGCGGCCTGGAAACGGCCGTGGCCGCCGGCGTGCTGCTGGCATACCTCGGCGGGTGCTGGGCAGTGGCCTGGCATGTCGACGTCGGCCAGGTCCCGGCCGGCAGCCCCCCGCACCTCCTACTCTATTGTGGGCTCCTGACCATCCTGGCTGCCTGCGCTGTATCCGCTGCCGCCGGACGGCGCCGGGGACCGCAGCCGGGTGGGACAGTCGCCCCCAGGGGCCCCCGCCCCACCGCAGTCATCGCCGCCGCGGGCGCCGGGCTGGCTATGGCCGCCGGGCCACTCGGCGGTGCGTGGCAGCGTATGTACGGGCTAGACGTCACCTTGTGGAGCCCGCCCCAACTCCTGCTCATGGCCGGGATCGCCCTGGCCGCCCTTGGCGTCCTGGCCGGCTATACCTGGCGCGGCGTCCGGTACGACCCGGCCCGGGTCGCGACGCTCTGGCGCGCGACGCGGATTGACGCTTGGCCCCTGGCGCGGGGTGAGGCCGGGCTCTATGTTGCCGCCGGGCTCCTCCTTGCCATCGTCACCGGCGTGCTGGCGGAGTATGACTTCGACGTCGCAGGCTATCCCGCCGTCTACCATCCCATCTTGCTCTGCGGGCTGGGCGCACTCGTCCTCACTGTAGCCGTGCGCGCCGCCGGCCGCGCCGGCGGCGCCACCCTGGCAGCCGCGGCCTACACCGCAGTGCGGCTCGTGGCCCAGCTGGAGCTGGTCATCTTGACCGGTCTGCGTCCGCAGATCCCTCTCCTGCTCGTCGCCGCCCCCGTTCTCGACCTGGCCTTGTGGCGCCTGAGTCTGATCTTTGGGCGCCGCTGGGAGACGTCCGGCACCGGCTCACGCACGTGGCCGGCCGCCCCTATCGCCGGCGCGGCGTTTGCCGGCGCCCTGTTGCTGGTGCAGTGGCCCTATACGGTGGCCGCCAACACCGTCGTCTGGGGGCCAGACGCGCTGGCCCTGGCCACCTTCCCCTCCCTACTGACCGGGGCCGGCGGCGCCCTGGCGGGCTGGTGGCTGGGCGCGGTGCTCCGGCCGATCATACGGCCACTCCCCGGTGGCGCCCCGGCGCCTCCCCTGCCCCAGATCGCCGGGCGCCACCGGGGTGGCTCGCCTGCCGGCTCGCCGCCCCCTGCCATCCCCCGTCTCTCGGCGACGCCGCTTGTATCTCCGGCGCTCCCGGCTCGGACGTCCGCCGCCCCGCTGGTGGCCGTGGCCCTGGCCTTTGCCGGGCTATGCCTCGTGGCCATCTTCCCGGCCTTGGGGAATAGTGGCAAGCCGCCGGCATGGCCCGCTACCACCGTCCGGCGCAACGTCGTCGGCACGCTGGAGCTCTCCCCGGCCGTGCCCATCGCCGGCCAGCCCTTGACGGTGCGCCTGACCATCACCGACCCCTTCCTTATCGCCGGGCCGACTCTGCTCCCCTTCGAGAGCGCTCGACTCGGGGAGGTGGCCACGGGCAATCTACGGGCCGGGAGCCAGCCCGGTGTGTACGAGGGCACCTTTACGCCCCGTGAGCCTGGCCGGCGCTGGCTGAGCGCCTTTCTCCAGATAGAAGAGACGCGCACGGCGGCGACAGCGTCCTTCGTCGTCTACCGCCCGCAGGACGCCCCTGCGCAGGCCCCCCAGCCGGCGCGTCCGGTTGTCTTACGTCCCCAGCCCGGCCCCGATCCGACCCTCCCCCCGTGGCTCCGGCCGCTCACCTATGCCATCATTGCCGGGCTCGTCGCCGGCACCGGCACCGCCACCGCCCTTGCCTTGCGCCGCGCCGCTGCAATCCAGTTTCCGGTCACACCACGTTGACCGGTCAGTCCCGGGTGGCACTCCCTTGCCCTGCGCCTCGCCTGCATCAGTCATGGACGGCGCATCGGTGCGCCTCTCCCCATGGGACGGGCCGCGCGGCGCGCGATTTTCACAGGATTTTCACAGGAAGTGCCATGTCCGGGGCGGACAGAGACGGCAAGGGAACTGGGGAGCGCGCCGGGACGATCGTCAGCTATTTTCGCGGTAATCCAGGCTCGGCGGTTGGGACCCAAGGCAGCGATCTGTAGTGCGGTACCATCGTCCCCCGCCGGCTGAGTCCTCCGGTGTGCTGACGCGTTAGGAGACTGAGCGCCCCTGCTAGCGCTTTGTCTCGGCCATTTGGGAGACGCTCCACTCTGGTGGCCATCCCCCAAGGGCGAGTTGACACAGCACCGGGTGCGTGGTCGCTCCGCCCCGGACGGAGCGACCGCCTACTGAGGCGGCGAAAGGGACACAGCACACCATGGCCGTTCCTGCCCCACGCTGGCCCGAGCCGGCTCATGCCATCTCCGAAGGGCCATCACCGATACCGTTGCCTCCGCGGCGCGTCCCAGTCGTGCGCCACGGCTACGTCCCACTCTCGCCGGAGGACTTCAACGCCGGTGCTGCGCTCGGGCTGAGCACCCCACCGCCAAACGTCCTGATCCAAGGGGACTGCTTGGAGGTGCTCTCCTTTATCCCCGCCAACTCCATCGACCTCATCTTTGCCGACCCCCCCTATAACCTCCAGCTCCGGACGGCCGACCTCCGCCGCCCAAACAACTCCCTCGTCGATGGCGTGGACGATCAGTGGGACCAGTTCAGCGGATTCGAAGACTACGATCGCTTCACCGAGCGCTGGCTCGCAGAGTGCCGGCGCGTCCTGTCGCCAAGCGGGAGCATCTGGGTCATCGGCACGTACCACAACATCTTCCGCGTCGGACGCCTGCTGCAAGATGCCGGCTATTGGATCTTGAATTCAGTGGCTTGGGTGAAGACCAACCCCATGCCCCACTTCAGAGGGGTGCGCTTTACCAACGCCCACGAGACGCTGATCTGGGCCAAGAAGAGCGAGGGGGCGCGCAAGATCACCTTCAACTACCGTGCCCTGAAGGAGCTCAACGGGGGCAAACAGATGCGCAGCGACTGGTACTTGTCCATCTGCGGCGGTGCCGAGCGCCTGCGTGACGCCACCGGGCGTAAGCTGCACAGCACGCAGAAGCCGGAGGCGCTGCTGGAGCGCGTTCTCCTGGCTACCAGTCGTCCGGACGATCTGGTGCTCGACCCTTTCGCCGGCACCGGTACGACCGGGGCCGTTGCCCAACGCATGGGCCGGCGCTGGATCATGGTGGAGCGCGAGCCGGACTACTGCCGGCTGATCCAGGACCGCATTGCCCGCCTCAGCCCCCCCTCACCCGTTCCTGCGCCGGATGAAACTCCTTCATCGCCGGCATAGGCAACCAACCAGGAGCTCGAGGCGTGGCTGGAGGAACACCCTCTTTCACAGCAGTCTCTTGTGCCTGGCGGGGCAGTGGATCAAACTGTCTCGCGGGCCGGGGCTTCTCGCCTGAGGTGCAACTGGGCCCTACGCAAACTTGAACCCGCAGCTCCCGGCGGCCTGTTCAATCTGACCCTTGAGGTCACGTAGGTAAGAAGGGGGCTTTTCCCCGTCACGCAGGACGGCGTTGAGAGCCGGCTGGACGATCTGCATCGCCTCCGCTTGGCAAAGGAAGGCCACGTCCGGCTGGGGATAGTTCAATGTGGTCAGGGCGTCGGTGACCACCTTGTAGTCTACGCCGCGGGCCTGCGGCCACTTCTGCTTCATTGTGCTGACCCAGGTCTCCAGCACGGACTTGCGCGATGGAATCAGGCCCTCCATCTGGACTTGCTGGCTGTACCACTCAGGAGTGGTCAGGTACTTCATCAGCTCCCAGGCGGTGTCCTTGGCTTTCGTCCCCTTCCACAGCGCCCAACCGTCGGTCGTCCCCAGGCTGGCCCGCTTCACCGGCCCCTTGGGGATATGCATGATCCCCCACTCGGCGCCGGTGGTCTGCATCCCCTTGGCCACTCGCTCAAAGGCGTGCATCCCATCCTCGAGCGAGGCCAGCACACCCTGGAAAAACCCGTCGAACTGGGTGTTGGGCTGCCACGGGCGCTTGGCGGCGTCGATGGGGGCCCAGGACTGATCCCCGAATAGCCGCGCCCGCTGCCACTCCAATGCCTGCTGCGTCTTTTCGTCACCCAGGAGCGACTTGGTCAAGTCTTTCGGATCGACGTAGCCCCCACCGTAGGCCCAGGCATGGTACTGGCGGTCGAACACGGTGGCATTTTGAAACCCGCCCCAGACCTTCTTCTCGTTCTCGGTGAAGGTGAGCTGCTTGAGCCAGTCGGCGTAGCTCTCGTGGGTCAGGTCCGCGTTCGGCTCCCGCTGGCCACGGCTCTGCAAGAGCGATTTGTTGTAGTAGAGGACGAACAGGTTGACGTACGTCGGTAGGCTGAAACGAAAGTTGGTAGACGGGACGACGAAGCCCTTCCACTGGTAGTCGACGAAGTCGTCCGTCTTGAAGTCTCTTTCCCCCTTTAGTAAGTCGTTGTGGTTGTACATCACGCCCTTACCGGCGTACTGTTGTAATAGTTGCCCCCAACCGTGGAAGATGTCTGGCCCAGTGTCCGAGACCATCAAGGCTACAGTCTTCTCGAAGTTCCCGGTACTGTCGGCGTTGAGCTCGATTGTGGCGTTAGGATACTTCTTCTTGAACTCGCTCACGCCCCATTCCGCCAGGCTACGGTAGGTGGCGTTGTCGCGGATCTGCCACATGAACCGTACGGGTTGACTCGCAGTTCCCACCCGAGCGCTGCTCTCCGGAGCCTGCCGCTGCTGGCCACTGGAGCCGCAGGCCCCGGCCAGCATCAGAGCGGCGCCCCCGGCGCCGCCGGCGAGGAGTCGCCGCCGTGAGAGTGCCGTGCCACCGCCCCGCTGCGCCATATTCCCTTCCTCTCTGCGCCTCTGCGCCGGCGGACTCTCCCCGCAGCCCGTACGTCCCGGCGTCAACCCTCAAGGCCCGTGTGAGGGGCTGCCGGGGTCGATTGTGACCGTGCGGCAGCAAGATTCGTGCCGCTGTAGACAGGGTCAAGAGTTCAGGGTGCCGTCAGGCGCGTCCGTAGCGATCCGAGAGGCGCTCGATGTCGTCTTCGTCGAAGTGACCGAAGGCCACCTCCAAGAGGCGCCCCCCCTGTCCGCCAGGGGCCGAGAGACGGTGGGCCACCCCGGCAGGGATCCAGACTGGCTCCTGCACCGTTGGACACCACACCCGGCCGTCTACCTCTACCTGAAGCGTGGGGTCAAGGGGGAGCCACAGCTCGGCCCGGCGCCGGTGGCGCTGCAGGCTGAGCTCGCATCCTGGATCGACGGTAATGATCTTGACCGTCACCGGCTCATTGAGGCAAAACTGGGTGAATCCGCCCCATGGCCGGTGACTGACCAGCGGCTGCGGCGCCACCGCCGGGAGCGGCTTGGCGTCCTCTTGAGCTCCCTCTGTAGTCACCGTGCCCTCCCCCAGAGTAGAGATCCCTCTGCCCAGATGGCGGTGACCTCGCCGCTAGGAGCCGGCGGTGGCGGCGGTCTTCACCAGGCCCTTCTCCAGGAGGTACTCCTCCACCTCCGGGCCAGACACGTCTGGCCGTCCCTCTGCGTTCTTCACCATCTCGCCGTTGATCTCCACGCACGGCGAGAGGGGCTGGCCGCTCTTACGCACCATCTCGCTATACACGGAGCGGTCGTTGATAATGTCCTTGTCTTCGTAGTCCAGGCCATACTTGCGGAAGACGGCGCGCACGCCGTTGCTCCAGCCGCATACCGGCTTGAGATAGGCCACGATCTTCGGCTGTGTCTGTCCTGCCGTCTGCTCTGCCATGGGTTTGTCCTCACTGCTACCAGGTGCGACGCTGCGCGGGCGATCATTCCCTCCAGTGCACCCGAATTCTAGCAAGCTGCCGGCCGAGTACCCTTGAGGCATGGCCACACAAGCCCAGATCCTCCCTGGAGACCTGGTGGTGGCGTCCGCGGCCGGGCAGCCGGCGACGCCGGTGGGTACAGTGGAGAGCGTCCTGGCCACGTCTCGTGGCCTGCGGCTGATAGTGGAGCGAGCCTTCGCCCCTAACAGCTACGTCGTCCTGCCGGGCGAGAGCGTCGACACGGTCGATGTCGAAGGAGAGGGGGCCCCGGCGCATGAGCCTTGCGCCTTACGCTGGGTAGTCACCCACCGCCAGCCGGCCGACCTGATGGCCGCCGGCGTCTTTCGCCGGGTGTTGGGGCGCTTGACCCCCGATCCTCTCCCGGCGCCGGCGCTCCCGGCCCCGGACGACCGCGGCGCCCGCGCGCAGCTCGAACAGAGCCTGGCGAACGATCCCCTCACTGCCGGGTGCGACCTGGTCGTGCGCGTGCGCCACGGCGTGGCCATCTTGGACGGCTGGCTGCGTCTGGTGGCGGGGAAGGTGCAGGCGGATCGCCTGGCGCGCACAACTCCTGGCATCTGGCAGGCTCGCAACCGCCTGGTCAGCGACGAAGAGCTGCGCGTCGTCGTGCGCAATGCGCTGCGCGCCCTGCCCGGCGCCGGCAGGTTGGTGGCGGACTTCCGGCTGGAGCTGGGGCGTGCCTTCGTGCTCATCCAGGGGGCGCCCACGGGCGCCGACGCGGAGGCCGTGCGCCGGGCCACGAGCGCCGTACACGGCATACGCGCCGTGGAGCTACACCCGGCGGCGTAGCCGGCGCCCGGAGGCACCAGGGGGCGCTACAGGATGGGAGCGCCGTACACGGCATGCGCGCCGTGGCCGCCGGGGTCCCGGGGGCGCCCCGGTGGCGCTGTGCCTTGGCTCCAACGTCAACCACCACATGGTAGACGCCGCACCGCCTCGCCCGGACGGCGGCCGGTGGGCGGGGCGGCAGGGCCACGGGAGGATCGGTTTAGCGGGAGTTTAGGGTTGCGTTAGCGGGCCCTTAACCTCGCGGCGCGATGATCTTCTCGACGCCGGGGGATGCCCGGCGCAGCGGTCATCGCATCACCTGTGCCACTTGCCACTGCTTGCCATTCTAGGGAGTCACAGCACCATGGTAGCCTTCTTCCGCTCGCCAGTCCTGAAGCGTACCCTTGCCGCCGGCGGGGCGGCCCTCGTGCTCGGCGGGGCCGCAATCGGCGTCGTCGGGGCACAGGGGGCCACACCCACGCCCGGTCGCACGCCGGTGCCAGGCCCAGGGGCGCAGACCACCCCCGGGGCCACCTCACAGCGACCCACCTTCCCGGGTAAGCAGGCGTTCTGGGAGGCCGTTGCCCGGCGCCTCGGCGTCACGGCGGAGCGCCTCCAGCAAGCCATGACCGAGGCCCGAGCCGAGGTGGGCATCCCTGACCGCGGCGGGCACGGTCACGGCCCCGGCGGCTTTGGCTTCGACGGCCCCCGGGTGCGCATCGCCCTGGACGTGGCCGCGCAGGCGCTGGGCATAACGCCCGAGCAGCTGCGCCAGGAGCTGCCGGGCAAATCCTTGGCCGACGTCGCCCGGGGGCGTAACGTCGACCTGGCGCGCGTCGCCGATGCCCTCAAGGCAGATGCCAATGCACGAATCGACCGGACAGCCGGCGAGGGACGGATCCCAGCCGACCAGGTGGCTACGCTCAAGCAGCGCGCGGCCACGGCCATCGACCAGGCCATCACCCGGCCGGCGCCGGCCGGACGCCTTCGCCCGGCAGCCACGCCAGGCACGGGGGCCTAGCTCGTCCGGGATTACGCCTCCGTGCGTTCTCTGTAGGACCTCTATAGATCCTCTGTAGATCCTCTGTAAATTCTCCAGAGAGGTGTTCGAGGCAAGGAACACCCTGGATCGGCTTCGAGAAGGACGCCGAGTAAACCAGCGGCCGGATGCGCCCGGCCGCTGGCGCCGCGCCGCTGGTCTACTCGGCGTCCTGCCCACCGGGTCCTGAGCCGCTCCTGGGGGCATGCAGCGGTAAGCGGAGGGTGAAGACGCTCCCTTGTCCCTCCTGGCTCTCCACGGTGAGCGTCCCGCCGTGCTGCTCCAGGATCTGCCGCGCCACGGTCAGCCCCACCCCTGTGCCGTCTATCTTCCCGATCACGTTGCGCCCGCGGTAGAAGCGCTCGAAGATCGCCGGGATGTCCGCCGGGGCAATCCCTACCCCTTCGTCGCGGACGGTGATAATGGCCTCCGGTACGGTGCGGCTCGGCGCCGGGCTGCGTTCCAGCGTCACCACTACCTCACCCCCGTGCGGGCTGTACTTGACGGCGTTGCCCAGCAGGGTGTCAAGCACGCGCTCGAGGCGCGCCTCATCCCAGTCTCCCGGGAGGCGAGGCTCCCCTGTACCCGCGGTGGCGCCATCATGGCCTGGGGGCGTTGTCAGGCCTTTGAGCTCCACCCGCAGGCGGTGCAGGTGACTGACCTGTTGCTGATTAGCTACGCGGCGGACGAGCGCCACCAGGTCGACCGGTCGGGGCTCCAGCTCAAGTGGACGGCCCATCTGGAGACGGGTGGCGTCAAGCAGGTTGTTGACCAGGGCGGTGATCTTGTTGACGGCGGCGTCGATGTTATCCAGGGCCGCTAGGAGACGCTGGGGGTCTATTCCACCGCTTCGTTCGTACAGGCGCCGCGCCACCTGGGCCGTGCCTTTGAGGACGGTCAGGGGTGTCTTCAGCTCGTGCGCGGCGGCGGCCAGAAACTCGTCGCGCAGGTGGATGTCCTGTGCCGCTTCGGCACGCGCCCCTTGGAGCCTGGCGAGCTGATGGCGCTCCGCTTCAGCTCCCTTTCGTTCCACGGCGTAGCGTAGGGAGCGGCTCAACGTGCCACCGTCCACCTGTCCCTTTACCAGGTAGTCTTGTGCCCCGGCGCGGATGGCCCGCGTCGCCAGCGCCTCGTCTAACCGTTCGCTCAACACCACGATCGGGCAGCGCGGCGCTCGATCTTGTAGCGTGGTAAAGGTCTCCAGGCCACCGCTGTCCGGGAGCGACAGCGCCAGCAAGGCGACGTCGACGTCCCCCTCCCGGAGGCGTTCCATCGCCCTTGCCAGGGTGCGGGCCTGCACCAGCCGGAAAGGGGGCATAAGGGAGCTGGCCCGGCCGGCGGCGGTTAGCATCTCCTTGATCCGCCGGGCATCCTCCGGGTGGTCATCGATCAGCAGAACGGTGACCGCCGGCGAGTCCCCGCTCGCTCTTCGCTCAGCCCGGCAGACGCCATCGGCCCGGTCATCCCGCATGGCTCGATTGTCTCGGTGGGCATCAACGTTAGGCATGTGCCACTCGCCATATGCCACTCGGCGCGGTGCCTTGCCGGGCGGCCCGGGACGGATGTCCCGTCACTCTCTTAGTGCATGCTTCGGACCACCCTGGGCGCTCCCTGCTCGAGAGGCCGATTCCTGGCACCGGTAGGGTTAGGTTTGGACTACCTACCAACGCAACCCCCCTGCCCGGGAGACGTTCATCACCACGTGCAGCCACCCACTGAGGAACCGCGCTTGCTCTACCTCGACCCCCGGCAACTGGTGCCCGACGCCGAGAACGTGCGCCGCGAGCCGGGTGATCTTGACGGCCTGGCGGCCAGCCTGCGCTGCTACGGCGTGCTCCAGCCCCTCGGCGTCATCCCCCTCAACGGCGGAGTCCCGCCTCCCAGCGGGATGCGCTATCGCGTGGTCTACGGCAACCGCCGCCGCCAGGCGGCCATCCTGGCCGGGCTGACCGCCGTCCCTTGCTTGTCCCTCAGGCGGAATGAGGGCCCCGACGACCTGGTGGTGCAGCTCCTAGAGAACATGCAGCGCCGTGACTTGAACGACGTGGAGAAGGCGGAGGGCCTGGCCCGCCTGCGACGCCACCTGGCGGTGCAGCCGGGGGCCACAGCGGGCGCCAGGGCCGAGAGCGAGGCCGGCGATGCCTCTGCGCCGGGTGAGCTGGACGGTGCAAGGGCAGGGGCGCAGGCCGATCCCCTGGACGCCCGGGTGGCCGCCTTGGTCGGTCTTGCCCCGCGCACCGTGCGGCGCTATCTCGCCCTGCGTAACCTCCCCCCGGCAGTGCGCGACCTGCTGGCCGAAGGACGCCTGAGCGTGACTCAAGCTCAGCACCTCCATCAGCTGGCGCAGGCGCCCTTGCAGCAGGAAGTGGCCATGCGAGCGGCCGAAGAAGACTGGACGGCGGCCCACGTCAGCCGCGTCTGCGCCGCCCTGGTGCGGGCGCCCGGCGTGACGCTGGACGACGCCGTGGGGGCGGCCACCACCGGGTGGGGGGGCGTTGATCGGCTGGGCCCGGCGCCACGGGTCGCAGCGCCGGCGGAAGGCCCCGCTCGTATGGCCCGCGCCCCACGCGGGGGCGTGCCGGCCGGCCCGGCGGGTGCCGGCCAGGGAGACGAGGCCGACCTCTGGCTGGAGGATGCCACCGGCGCCCCGACGCCAGAAGCCCTGGGAGAGCCCCCCTCGCCGGCCACCGCTCCAACCGCGTCACGCGGTGCTCCCGGCGGTACCGGGGCTGAGCCGGAGACGGCCAACGGCCACCGAGTCTTCCGCATCCGCACCCTGTCCGCCTTTTGCGACGAAGTGGATCGACTGGCCCGCTGTATCCAGGACGGCGACCTCGCGCAGGCCGCCCGCAACGATGCCGGTGCCCTCACTCGCCTGCGCTTGGCATCCAAGCAGCTGGCGTTCGTCCTCCACGGCGTGGAGGGTCTACTGAGTTGACCGGACCCAGCCGCCTCGATCCCGATGTTGGTACGGTATGTGCATAGTAATAGATCGCCGCCTCTAACCAGCGCTGGGTGCAGGCGAGTGTACGCGGGGAGCCCAGCGGGTCGCTGGCTCCACAACGCGGCGGAATAGTCAAGGAGGATAGTAGATGGAGTTCATCGGCTGGATCATTAGCGGGGCCATCGTGGGAGGGATCGCCAGCCTGATCGTCCCCGGCCGGACGCCCGGTGGGATGATAGGGGCGATTCTCGTCGGTCTCGTCGGCGGTATGCTGGGCGGCTGGCTGTGGTCGCTGCTGTTCGGCGCGGGGCCATCCAGCTTCATCGGCTCGATCGTCATCGGCGTGATCGGCGCCGTGATCGTCCTGTACGCCCTGCGCGCTGCCTCTGGGCGTCGCGCTTCTATCTAGACGGAGCCGGCTAGACGGAGCCGGCTAGACGGAGCCAGCCTGGCGTGCAGGACGGAGCCGGGGCCGCTCGATCCTAGAACGCCTGGTCCGGTGTGGCTAGTCAGCGGCTGCTGGGTGGTCGTCTAGCCCGGACGACAGTCGGCGTACGTTCTCCCCCGGCCCGCCACGAGGCGGGCCGGGGGAGAGATGATCTCGGGGCAGTGACCACATAGCGCAATCAGCGGGCGGTGCGTTTGCACCGCCCGCTTCTGTTCTCCCCCTCACCCTCGATATCCCTTGCAGTGCGTCGGCAAAGGCCGGCGCGACCGGCGCCGGGCCACGGTGGGGGCGCTACAGTGAGGCGGGGAGTCGCTACGTATGGACGTGACCGCCGTGAATCTGCTGGCGTTGGCCGTCGCTGCCATTGCCCTGGTGGCGGCTGGGGCCGCCTGGCGGGCCGCCGGCCGGGATCGGGCGCGGGTGGAAGCCTTGGCGGGCCAGGTGGCCCAGGGGCGCGAGGCCCTCGCCGCGGCGCAAGGGGAGATTGCCGGGGCAAAGCAAGAGATCGCCACGCTGTCCGCCGACGCGCGGGAGGCTATGATCGCCCTGATGGAGCGGGTGGAGGCCCTGGAGAGACACCTGGCGCCCCTGACCACTGACCTGGAGGACGTGATCGGACGGGCCGATGGACTTGACGGTCGCCTGCAGGCACTCGAGGGCCGCCTGCGCGACGTCGCTTCGACGCCCCCGCCCCCACCGATCCCGTCGGGGCGCCGGGGCGGGCGCCTGGAAGAGCTCCGCGCCGTGCTGCGCGCCCAGGCTGGTGAGGCGATGGGGGTAAAGGAGACCCTGGCAAACGAGCCGCCGGCGAGCGACACCCTGGGGCACGAGGGGCACGAGCGGCCGGAGATGTGACCCCTGCCGCCAGTTATGGGCGCCTGGCGGCATACTCCAGGCGGCCGCCGGGTTGTCGGGTGGTTGAAGGGACAAGGTGAACCATGAATGCCGCCGTGATCATCCTGATCGTGCTCGCGCTCATCCTCTTCTTCTCCTCCTTACGGATGTGCAGCGAGTGGCAGCGTAAGGTCGTCCTCCGCCTGGGCCGCTTTGCCGGGGTGCGCGGACCTGGGATCTTCTTCCTGCTCCCCTTCGTCGAGACCACCCCGTTCACCATGGACTTACGCGTCAACACCAACAAGCTCACCGCCGAGCAGACGCTGACCCGGGATGGGGCGTCCGTAACAGTGGACGCCATCGTCTACTGGCGGGTGGTGGACGCCGGGCTGGCGGCCATCAAGGTGATCAACTACACCCAGGCCGTGATCGGGGTAGCCCAGGGTGCCCTGCGGGACACCATCGGGCGCAACGACCTGGCCACGCTCCTGACGCAGCGCCGCGAGCTGGACGCCCAGCTGACGGTGATCCTGGACGAGCAGACCGAGCCCTGGGGCATCAAGGTGGAGTCGGTGCAGCTCCAGGACATCAAGGTGCCGGACAACTTGCAGGATGCCCTTTCCCGTATGGCCCAGGCGGAGCGGGAGCGACAGTCACGCATCATCCTCGGTGAAAGCGAGGTCAGCGTCGCCCGCATGTTCGCCGAGGCGGGAGAGGTGTACCGGGAGCACCCCACTGCCCTCCATCTGCGAGGGATGAACATGCTCTACGAGACGATGCGTAGCGGCGGGGCCAACGTGATCATGGTGCCGTCGTCGGCCCTGGACTCGATGAACCTGGGGATGATTGGGGGCCTCAGAGGGCTGGCCCAGGGCTTGACGCCAGGGACCTCGGATGGGGTGGGGATGAGCAACGGCCAAGGGGGAGGAGAGCGGCAGCCCCCCGCGCCCCCGCCACCACCCTCGCCGCTGTCGCCCTTCCCGGCCGGGCCGCTCCCTGTCCCCCCGAGCACCCCTTAAACCTGGCGGCCCTGTTGATAAGGGCGGGACCCCTGGGGCCCCCTGGATGGGACTCCCGAGCGACACGCTCAGGGGGCGCCCCATCCAGGGCTCTGACGCCGAGATGGGCGGCCCCCTCAGGGGGCGCCTCTCCCGGAGTCGGGGGTGGGATGGGTTGCCCCCGGCGGGGCCCAGCGGTCGAACGCGTCCTGCACCCGTTGCAGGACGTCGAGCGCCGGCAGGACGGCCTGCGCGCTGATCGCCGAGGGCCGGCGCTCCCTGATGGCGGCGACGAACTCGCGATTCTGCATCAGACCGGAGTTGCGCGCCTCAGACTCGTCCCCCTTGGGGTCATAGAGGACCCCGTCACGGTGGCGTAAGACATTGTCCGCGATCACCAGCGTGTCCTCCTGCCCGATCAGGACGTAGTCGTAGAGTGAGACATGGGCGTTGTAGGACATGGCAATCGTCGCCAGCTGGTCGCCCTTCGTGCGCAGGACGATGGAAAGGTCGAGCGGAATACCCAACGCCCTGTCGGGGAGGGCGACCATGGAGGTCACGTCCACCTCGCCGGGGCGCTCCACGCCCAGGAGCCATAGGGCCATGTCTGTGGCGTGCTGCCCATGATGCCAGAGCAGGTTATCGGTCCAGGAGCGGACGTAGCCGCTGGCCCCGACGTTCTCGCGACGCAAGAACATGTAGCGGGCCACTACGTTATGTAACGTAATCTGGCCCGCGCGGATCATCTGCTGGGCACGCTGCATGGCCGGGGCGTAGCGGTGGGTGTGGGCGACCATCAGCGTCAGGCCGCTGGCGCGGGCCTGGTCGGCGAGGCGCTGCCCTTCGGCGAAGCTCATGGCCAGGGGGATCTCCACCAGGACGTGCTTGCCCGCCGCCAGGCATTGCTCGGTCTGTGCGGCGTGCTGCTCGCTCGGCGTGCACAGCACGACGGCATCCACTTCCCCATCCGCCAGGGCGTCTTCCAGCTTTGTGGAGTGGCGAGCGTAGCCGTGCTCCTGGGCAAAGCCGGCCGTCTTGTCCGGGACGCGGCCGATCAGCCACGCCAGGTGGTGTCCGTCTTGGCGGAAGCTGCGCGTGTGGCTCCTGGCGATCTGTCCGTAGCCGACAACGGCAACGCGCATGCGGTCAGCCATAGGGCGTTCCTCCCGTCTCTTCATGAACTGACTGATCCCAAGGGCACCAGTGCCCTTGGGCACTGGTGCCAGGCCGGCTGGTCGGAGCGAAGCTCACTCGTCCACCCACCATCCGGCGGATGATACGCCGGCGACCGCTGCGTCCGAGGGACCGTGGCCGTGGTGGCCCGGCGAGTGGTCGCGTGGCGAGCACGTAGGCCGGCAAAGACAGCCCTGGCGGCCGCTCGTTGCCCTGATTGCTACCTGCGGCCGGGGAGGCATCGACGCCCGCAAGTGTAGTGGTCAAGGCCGCGGTCAGCACGCCGCCGTGGCCCTGTCGGGGGGCTGGCCGCGGTGTGGTACCGTCGTGCCGTGGACGTCCAGATGGGTAGTGGCGATCAGGTAGGACTGCTACCCCCTTGGGAGGACGCCATGGAGCGGGAGTGGCTCGTAACCGACGGGCGTGGGGGGTACGCCTCGGGAACGGTTGCCGGGCCCCACACGCGGCGCTACCACGGCCTGCTGGTGGCGCCCTTGCGCCCGCCGCTGGGGCGGACGGTGCTCCTCGCCAGGCTGGAAGAGGCCCTCACCGTCGACGGGGAGTCGTTTGGGCTTTCGGCCAACGAGTTTCAGGACGGCACCGTCCATCCCCAGGGCTACCGCTATCTGACCGGCTTTTCCCTGCAGGGAGGGGTGCCTACCTGGCGTTACACCGCCGGCGGTGTGCAGCTGGAAAAGCGGGTCTGGATGGGGTATGGCCACAGCACCACCTACATACGCTACACCCTGTCCGGCGGGGCCTCGGCGCACCTGACCCTCATCCCCTTGTGCACCTACCGTGACTTCCATCAGGAGACGGCCGGCAGCGAGGACTGGCGCTTCGACGTCGAGCGCCGGGACAGTGGCCTGACTGTACGGGCCTACGCCGGGGCGACGCCGTACCACCTCCTCATCTACCCGCCGGCCGGCCGGGCGTGGGCGTACGGCGGGGCAGCCGGCTGGTGGTGGCACTTCTTGCACCGCGTCGAGCGCGCCCGCGGGCTGGAGTGCCTGGAGGACTTGTACGCCCCCGGGGCCGTGGAGTGCGATCTCGCCCCTGGGCAGTCGCTCCTTTTCGTGGCCACGATCGATCCGGCGGCTGCCGTCGACCTCCCTAGCCAGGCCGAGGGACGGCCCCCTGCCGGAGGCAGCGCCAGCCCCCCGCCGGCCGGGGAGGAAGATCCCTTTGCCACCCAGCTCCGTCGGGCGGCGGGGCAGTTCCTGGTCTCGCGAGCTATGCCCCGGGAGCCGGCGGAGCTGGGTGCGGACGGCCTGCCGCCGGGACGTACCATCCTGGCCGGGTATCACTGGTTCGGTGACTGGGGGCGGGACACGCTGATCGCCCTCCCCGGCCTGGCCCAGGCAACGGGCCGCTATGCCGAGGCCGAGGCCATCTTGTATGGCCTGGCCCGCTTCGTGGACAAGGGGATGCTCCCGAACCGCTTCCCGGACTCCGATGCCATGCCGAGTGAAGGGGACTACAACACCGTAGATGCCACGCTCTGGTACTTCTACGCCGTCGACTGCATCGACCGCCGCTGCGGCGGCCGGCTGGTAGAAGGGTTGTTCCCGGTGCTGGCCGAGATGCTCGACTGGCACATCTGGGGCACCCGCTACGGCATCCGGGTCGATCCACAGGATGGGCTGCTGCGCGTAGAGAACGCCCAGCTGACGTGGATGGACGCCAAGGTGGGGGAGTGGGTGGTGACCCCACGGTCAGGGAAGCCGGTAGAGGTCGCCGCCCTGTGGCACCATGCCCTGGCGCTGATGGAAGTGTGGTGCCAGCGTCTGGGGCAAGGCGCCCAGGGGCGCTACTATGCCGAGCTACGCAAGCGTGCAGCCGCCGGCTTTGCCGCTCGCTTCTGGTACAGCGCCGGGGGCTACCTCTACGATGTAGTAGACGGCCCGCAGGGGGATGACGCCTCGCTACGCCCTAACCAGCTGGTGGCCGCTGCCCTCTCGGATTGCCCCCTGAGCCAGACGCAGCGCCGGGCGGTGGTAGACGTCACGGCCGCTCGGCTATGGACGCCGCGGGGCTTGCGCAGCTTGGCGCGGGAGGACCCCCGCTACCAGGGTCGCTACGGCGGCGATCCGCTGCGCCGCGACCAGGCCTACCACCAGGGCACGGTCTGGCCCTGGCTGTTGGGGCCACTCGTGGACGCCGCACTCCTGGTTCACGACGACCGATCGGCCGCCCGCCGGTTCATCGAGCCTCTGCGGGCGCACCTGTTCGAAGAGGCCGGCGCCGGGACCATCAGCGAGGTCTTCGACGGCGACCCCCCGCACAGTCCGGGCGGGTGTATCGCCCAGGCGTGGAGTGTGGCCGAGGTGTTTCGGGCCTGGGATGCGACGAGGTGACGGCTGGAGACCGGCTCGGTGTTACACTCCAGGGTAAGTGCAGGGGGGCTGCGCCCTGAGCTGGGCCATGCCGGCCGGGGGCAGTCCGCCATTGCCGGTGCCGTGCGCGGCGCCGCGCGGCGCACGGCCTATAGGGGCCGCGTAAGGGTCTCACTGCAGGCGGTGTAGGGACTGTGGATCTCTTGTCACAGCCAATTCCGTTCAGCGCTCCCCCGGGCCCTCCGTAGTGGGCGTTGTGCCCCGGGCGCTGCGACCTGAGACATCAGACCTGGGACGTCAGTCCTGAGACTTGTGAGGAGGTATATAGGTGTTCCTGTTCCGCAAGCTGGGCCAGTGGCTTAGCATGCTCACCGGCATCTTCGTGGAACGCACTGACGACCGGTTCTCGGTTGAGCGCCGGCTCCAGTATGACCGGCAGCGGCGCGCGGAGCAGCTGAAGCGCCAGCGAGTGCTGGCGGTGGACGTAGGGGCCTACGCCGTGGAGCTGGCCCAGGACCTGGGCGAGGCCGTGGTCGAGGTGGAGGACTTGCGGTCTCAGGCCAGGGACCACGTGGCGCGAGCCAACGCGGCCAAGGCGCGGGGCGACGCGAAAGCGGAGGAAGAGGAGCTGGCCCGGGCGTCACAGCTGGCCGAGGAACTGGCCGAGGCCGAGGCCCATCTGCAGCAGCTGCAGTCCGAGAAAGAGGCCGCCCTCAAGGACAAGGAGGAGGCCTACGCCATCATCGAGGACGGTATCGCCCAGCTGCGCGCCCAAGCGCGAGAAGACACCCGCCTGGCCCGCCGCGCCGGCATGGCTGAGCTGCGCGAGCGGTCACTGGAGATGCGCGAGAAGCTGGCCCAGCTAATCCCGGAAGACCGTGACAACACGCGCGAGCAGATCGACACCAAGCTGGACAAGCGCGAGGCCCGGCTCGAGGCCCGGCGGGAGCTGACTGATCGAATGCTGTCGCGTGAGCGCGACCAGCGCCTCCAGGCACGTCAGCAGATCTCGTCCAAGGGGCGGAACAACCTTCAAGAGCTGTTCGCCGAAGTGGGCTACACGCCGACGGCGGTGGACGCCGCCGTACCGGCGGGCGCCACGGCGGCGCAGACAGGCTCGGCCGCCGCCGAGCGACCCAGCGGGCCGGCCGGTACCCCCACTCCCCCGGGCGGGCGCTAGGACGGGCCGAGGAGGGGGCTGGTGCGGATGCGGTGGGGCCGGCTCTTCGTCGCCCTGCTGATCTTGCTGCTGTTCGTCTATGGGGGGGCAATGCTCCTGGGCATTGCCCGGCCCGGTGAGCTGCCCGGCGTCGGCGCCCTTCCCCGTGTCGGGGAACTCCTAGGGCAGCCCACACCGTCAGGGCAAGCCCCTCCGGCGCCGGCATCTCCACGCCCCCCCCAGGCGCAACCGGCCAATCCTACGCCGCCCCCGGGTAATCCGGCACCCACCGGGACGCGCCCAGCGGGGCAGCCGGGCCCGGCCCCGGCCAACGCGACGCCTCGACCGGGCCAGCCCGCCCCGCTGGATGGGGGCTTCCGCTCGGAGGTGCCCGTCCCGGAGTCGCAGGGCGCCTTCCGGCTGGGCTACGTCACTGTGGCCTTCGACAAGGAATTCCCCCCCTACGCCACCGCCGTCCTGCTACACCAGGAGAAGCTGGCGGAGAAGCGGGGGCTGGGGGTGCGCTTCGTCCCCTTCGACATCGAGGACAAGAACCGCATCTCCGAGCAGCGCCGGGCAGAGCTGCTCCAGAGCGGGGGCTTCGACCTCCTGCTGACCACGATGAACAGCTACGCCCTCTGGGGGGGCCCCCAGGTGGGGCGGATCACGGCCATTGTCGGGGAGTCTGCCGGGGCGGACAAGGCCATCGTCCAGGCCAGCGAGGTGCCCACCTTCAACGACATGCGAGGCCGGGCCTTCGCCTACTCGGACAGCAGTGTCAGCGAGTACCTGCTGTACTACATGCTGCGGGTGGGCGGCGTCCCGGTAGGGGAGACCATCCGCTTTGGCCAGGAGAACCTCAACCAGGCGGTGCGGCGCTACCTCGCCCGCGAGGCCCACGGCGTCATTGGCTGGACGAGCGGCGACATGGACCAGGCGGCGCAGCGGGGGGACAGTAAGGTCCTGATGACCTCGGATCAATTCCGGGTGACGATGGACGTGATCGTATCCGGGACACGGGCCCTGGAGACGAAGCGGGAGGCCCTGCAGGCCTTCCATGATGCCTGGTTCGAGGCCAACAAGCTGGTCTTCGAGCGCCCCGACCAGGCGGCGCAGGGGATGGCCACGTGGAACGCCGGGTGGACGGCCGTGGGCTCTCCCAAGGACTTACAGGACGCCCTGGGGGAGTTCGCCCAGGCCACACTGGCGGACAACCAGACGGTGATGACCGACCAGAACTTACCCCTCCTGTACGGGCGCTACAAGGAGGCCCAGACAGTCTGGCGCTCCGGGGGGCGGGAGGTACAGCGCGGTTTGCAAGAGAGCGAGCTGCCCGGCGTTTTCGAACCGGCCTTTGTGCGAAAGTCGGCCGCCGACGCCTCCCTGGTCTCCAACCGGCCCCCAGTGAACCCCAGCTTCCACCTGACGGCGCGACCCCAGGTGACGGGCCTGACGCCGGAGCAACAGGGCCGGCTGACCACCGTGGCGGTGCTGGGAGTGCGCCAGGTGCAGTTCGAGCCGGGGAGCGTGCGTCTCAGTGCGGCGGCGCAGCGAGACGTGGAGGAGCTGGTGGTTCCGGTACTGCGCAGCACGGTGGGGACGTATCTTCGCATCGAGGGGTCCGCCGGGTGGCCGGCCGGGGCAGGGCTGAACGAGGGGGCCGTCAACGCCCTGGCCTTTGAGCGGGCGCGGGCCGTGCAAGACTACATCATCAAGTTCGGCGTGCCGGCAGAGCGCCTCATCCTGGCCACGACCTTGCCCCGCTGCCGAGAATGCAGCGACCCGGCGGCGACGCGTGACGACGACCGCGTTGTCTTTAGCCTGGTGACGGCCTGACCATGCCCTGGCATATTCGTGCGCTCCTGCCTTTGATGCGCCACGGCTCCATGCTGGGCGCACGTACCGGCCGGTACATAGATAACCCGAGGTACGTCGTCCCAGATGGGGGCACGTTCCGATCGGGGGATCGGCCGGCGCGGGCCCTGAATATGAGCCGGCAGCCTGTAGCCTGCTGCAGGCGGTCAAGGCTCCCTCACCGGGCCGCTGGCCCGCTGCTTACGGCGTACGCCGTACTGGTCTAGGTGCCCCTATGGTGGACCGCTTGCGTTACTGGGGGGAGCAGCTCACCAGCATCAAGAGCCTGGTCAGCGCCGGGGCGGCCGCCGCCGGGCTGGTGGGCTGGGCGACGACGCACCACCCGGCCTTTGGCTGGCTGATGCTCGCCGGCGGGGGGGTCTGGACGGCGCTGATGTATTACCTGGGGGCCGCCGGCCGGGGCAACGCCTCCCTCGTCCCGCAGCGGGGCGACGCCGTGCGCGAGGTGGAGCGGGCCCTCAAGCGCTATCCCATGCCTCGGGACGAGGACGACCGGGCGCAATGGCTGCAGCGAGAGACGCAGTTACGTCGCATCGTGGAGCTGGAAAAGCTGATCTTCACCGACCTGCCGGCAACGTCCAGCGGGGTGAGCTTGCTCAGCCCGGAGCAGCAGCTCGAAGTCAGTGAGTTCGTCGACCAGGCGGTGGAGCTCTCCCGACGCCGGGGGCTACTGATTCGCGCCCTGATGGCGAATCCGCGGGGCCAGCTGGAGGACGAGCTGCGCCGTCTGATCCGGCGCCGCCAGGAGCAGAGCGAACGCGTGCGGGACGAGCTTGACGAGCTGATCGCCCTGAAGCGAGAGCAGGCCGAGCGGATCGAGCGCTGGATGGAAGACCTCCGGCTCACGGAGATCAACCTCGACCAGATCGAGACCTTTCTGCGCGCCGTGGCCTACGATCAGGCGGTGACGCCCACCACCGTCAGCGAGCGCATCGGCCGCCTCAAGACCCGGGTGCAGGCCCGGAAGGAGTCGGTCGAGGAGTTGGAGCGCCGGATCAACGAGGCCGTGGGGTAAGGGGCTGGCGGGCACTTGACAGGTGTATCGACAGTCGACAGGCAAATTACAACCGTATCAGCGTATCACTAGAAGTACGGTACGATCAGCCGTAGGCTAAGATACGGACGGCACGTGGCGAACGCGCGCGCGACGATTCTCGCCTTCTTCCCGGATCAGGCTAGCGCCTCCCAGGCGCTGCGGCAGGTGCGTCGCGATGGCTTCCGGCGGGCCGCGGCCGTGCAGCACCTCCAGGCCAGTCGCACCGTGGTGCTGGACAACGACGTCTCACCTGGGGTGGGCGCTCTTGTGGGCGGCGCCGTCGCGGTGGGAGTCCTGGCCATCTTCGTGTCGCGTCCAGCCCTTGCCCCCACCCTCAACGCCGCCTGGTGGATGATGGCCGTGTTGCTGGCCGTGTTCGGGGGGGCGGCCGGGTGGCTCGTGGCCCGCCAGCTAGACTTCGGGGTCGACGGCCGGACGCTGGCGCGCTTACGGCGCTGGGTCATGCCCCGGGAAACGCTCCTGATCGTGGAGGCCCCCCTGGCCCGCGGCACGGACGTGCTGGCTGTCCTGCGCCGGACAGAAGGGGCGCAGGGGACGCAGCCGGCGATCTTCGTCTTGCGCCCCCCGGCCACTGTGGGTCCGCCGGCCGTCGGAGGCAGCGAGGGGATGCGCCTGGGGCGTTTCACCACCGAGCAGCTGGAGCGCCACGCCGCCAGCCTGGCCGCCGGCCACCAGATCGCCCCCGGCCGGGTGCGCCGGCATCGCTTGTGGGCCGGACTGCGGGCCAGCGAGCAGACGATCAACGCGATTAACGCCGGCCTGTCCGATGCGGTGCACCTGGAGCAAAGCATCTCCCTGGCCGCCGAGTGGCTCCTGGACAATGCCTACATCGTCCGCCGGCATGTCGCCGACGTGCGGCGCAACCTCTCCAGGGGCTTCTACAACGTCTTGCCGGTGCTGGAGGGAACGGCCCATTCCGGGCGCCCACGGATCTACGAGCTGGCCTTCGAGTTCGTCTCTCACACCGAGGCCGAGGTGCACGTCTCAGACGTGACCCGCTTCTTGCGCTCCTACCAGCAGAGCGTCCCACTGACCACCAGCGAGCTGTGGGCCATGCCCTTGATGCTGCGCCTGGCCTTGATCGAGAAGATTAGTGGCCTGGCCCTGGCCATCGACCGCCGCCAACATGAGCACGAGCTGGCCGACCTGTGGGCGAACCGCTTGCTCAGCGCCGCCCGCCGTGAGGCCGACCAGCTGCTGTTCATCCTGGCGGAGCTGGCCCGCGAGCAGCCCAACCCAACGCCCTACCTGGCCGACCGATTGGTCAGTCAGCTGCAAGGAGAGGCCATCGCCCTCGATCCCATCCGCGCCTGGCTGGAGCGCAAGATGGGGGCGCCGGTGACGGAGGTGGTGCAGCAGGAGCAGCTGCGACACGCCGCCGACCAGGTGACCATCGCCAGCGCCATCGGCAGCTTGCGCCGCCTCTCCAGCGTGGACTGGCGGGACGTATTCGAGCAAGTCAGTCCCGTGCACCAGATCCTGAGCGGCGACCCGGCCGGGGTCTACCTCTCGATGGACTTCGGGACGCGTGACCGGTACCGCCACGTAGTGGAGGAGATCGCCCGCTGGGCCAAGCGACACGAGGTAGAGGTCGCCAGCCTGGCTATCGAAATGGCTCGCTCCGCGGCCGGTCAAGGGCTTCCGGCCTCCGGTAGCGGGTCACAGCGAGCCACGCCGGCGTCCGCGCCAGACGTGAGACTGGAGACGCACGTCGGGTACTTCCTGATGGAAGCGCGCCCGGCGCTGGAGCGCCGGGCGCAGAGCCGCGTCCCGCTCAGCCGGCGCCTGGGACGCCGGGCGCTGGCCCGGCCGGCGCTGGTGTACGTCGGGAGCATCGCACTGCTGACCGGCGTTCTCCTGGCCGGGACCCTGGCGCTGGCCTGGCCGGCCGGCGTTGGGGTGTCCGCACTCCTGGTCATGAGCCTGCTGGCCACCTTGCCCCTAAGCGAGGTAACGGTGCAGGTGGTCAACTATGTAGCCACCAAGCTCCTGCCCCCTCGGGTGCTGCCCAAGCTCCTGTTCGAAGGAGGCGTGCCGGACGCCTGGCGCACCCTGGTGGTGGTGCCCATGCTGCTCCTCTCGCGAGAGGAGGTGCAGGAGGAGCTGGAGCGCCTGGAGATCCGCTTTCTGGGCAACCAGGACCCCAGGGTGCACTTCGCCCTGCTGGCCGACTTTCCCGACGCCCCGCAACCGGTGATGCCGGAGGATGCCTCGTTACTGGACGCCGCCGTCCAGGGGATTGTGGGGCTCAACGCCCGCTACCAGGGCAATCCCTTCTCCCTGTTATATCGACAGCGCCAGTGGAGCGGGACCGAGCGGGTCTGGATGGGGTGGGAGCGCAAGCGGGGCAAGCTGGAGGAGGTCAACCGCCTGCTGATCAGCAGGCAGCTCTCCGGTCAAGGGACAGCTGCGGGTGAGGTGGGGCCGGAGGCGCTGGACGTGGGGCTCGAGCCCTACGATGTCACACCCAGCTCGCTGCAGCACGTCGGGGACGTGAGCAAGCTGGACGGGGTGCGCTTCGTCATCACCCTGGACTCGGACACGCAGCTCCCCCATGGAGCCGCCCGGCGGATGATCGAGACGCTGGCCCACCCCCTGAACCGGCCCCGGCTGGCGCCGGACGGCCAGACGGTGGCCGCCGGCTACACCATCATCCAGCCGCGGGTCACCACGACGCTCCCCAGCGCAACCGCCACCCGTTTCTCGCGCTTCTTCACCGATCCGGTGGGCACCGACCCCTACACCCAGGCCATCTCCGACGTCTACCAGGACCTGGCCGGGGAGGGGAGCTACATCGGCAAGGGCATCTACGACGTACGGATGTTCCACCGCCTGCTCGGGGGGCGGTTTCCCGATGCCCTGCTCCTGTCTCATGACCTGGTGGAAGGCTCCTACGTGCGGGTGGCGCTGGCCACCGACGTGGAGCTGTATGATCAGTTCCCCAGCAGCTACCTCGTCTACGCCGGGCGGCAGCACCGCTGGATCCGCGGCGACTGGCAGGTCGCCGACTGGTGCACGCCGCGCGTCCCCGGTGGACCGGCCCTGGGGCACCGCCGGGTGCCCAATCCCATCTCCACCTTCAACCGCTGGAAGATCTTTGACAACCTGCGCCGCAGTCTGGTGCCGGTGGCCAGCCTGACCCTTCTGCTGATCGGCTGGCTCCTGGACGCCCGCATCGGCTCACTGTGGAGCGGGGTCATCGCGGCCCTGTATTTCTTGCCCCCGACGCTCGGTCTCCTGGGCTGGGTAACGTCGCAGCCACTGGCCTTGATCGTCCCGCACCGTGTCTGGCGAGGGTGGCAAGAGCAGACCACCGGGTGGGTGCGCGCTCTGTTCAGCCTCGCCCTCTTGCCCCACCAGGCCTACATCGCCCTGGACGCCATCGTGCGCGTCTTTGTGCGGCGCTGGATCACGCGCCGCGGGCTGATGCAATGGCAGACGGCACGCATGGCGCACCTCTCGTCCCGGCAACGCGAGCGCCGCTTCGTCTGGCGCTTGGGGGCGGTGAGCGTCCTGGCCCTCCTGGCCGGGGCGGCCGTGGCCCTGCGAGCACCGCAGGCCCTGCCGGCGGCCGTCCCGTTGCTCCTGCTGTGGGCCCTGGCCCCGATAGTGGTCGGCTGGCTGAACACCGGTCGCCGCCATCCCCTTACCCAGGTATTCAACGCCGGCGACCAGGCCATGCTCCACCGGCTGGCTCGCCAGACCTGGCGCTACTTCGACGACCTGGTAGGGCCGCAGAGCAACTGGCTCCCGCCGGACAATTACCAGGAAGCCTTACGCGTCGAGGTGGCCCCGCGCACCTCGCCGACCAACATCGGCCTCTGGCTCTTGTCTGCCCTGGCCGCGCGGGACTTCGGCTACCTCACCCTCGACCAGGTGGTGGAGCGTAGCCTGGCCACCATGGAAACGCTGCTCCGGCTGGAGCGCTTCGAGGGCCACTTGCTCAACTGGTACCAGATCGAGACCCTGGAGCCGCTCCCCCCGCGCTACGTCAGCATGGTGGACAGCGGCAATCTCCTGGCCAGCCTGTGGGCCGTGCGCCAGGGCTACGAAGAGATGCTCTCGGAGCCGGTGCTCGGGCCGGCGACCATCTATGGTCTGCGGGACACGCTGGCCTTGGTGCGGGAGGGGCTGGCGATGGCCCTGCCACCGGAGGCGGCGCGAGGGCGCGTCGCCCACCTCGTGGCCACCCTGGCCGGGCTCTTCGACGCCCCGCCGGATCAGCTGCCGGAGATCGTGCGCCGCATCAACGCCGCCGCCGGCCCGGCGCGGGAGCTCGTCCAGGCCCTCAACGGGGGCCGGGCGTCCGGCGCGCCTGAACCGCTCGCCGTCCCCCCGACGTACCCGGCCGGGCCGGCCCCCGGCGGGCCGGCGACGTCGGGAAACGGGACGGTAGCGCCGGCTCGTCAAGGGCCGCCCCTCGGTGGGCCGGCCGTGACAGCGCTCCCGGCGTCGGTCTCCCGGCTGGAGCACGAGTCGGCCCCGGAGCGGCAGGCGGCGTACTGGGCGCGGCAGGTAGAGCGTCAGGTAGCGGCCGCCGTGGACGTCATTGGACGCTATCTATGGTGGGTCGAACCCCTGGTAAGCCAGCCGGAGGACCGGCTGAGGCCCCTGGGCGAGGCGGCCCTGGAGTGGCGGCGCCAGGCCCTCTCGCGCGCCCCCAGCCTGCGTGCCCTGGCCTCCGGGGAGTTCGGCCCGCTGACTGCCCTGCTGGCCCTGCGGGCCTACGCCTCTGACCTGCCGGGTCCCCTCGGCGCCTGGCTGGAGCGGGTGGCGGAGGCGACCTCTCGCTCCCGCTGGCTGGCCGGCGAGCAGCTGGCGCGTGCCCAGCAGCTGATCGCTCAGACCGAGGACCTCTCTTCGGACATGAACATGCGCTTCCTCTACGACCCGGAGCGCAAGCTGTTTGCCATCGGATTCAACGTCTCCGAGCGGCGCATGGACACGTCGTTCTACGACCTGGTGGCGAGCGAGGCGCGGCTGGGGAGCTTCTGCTCCATCGCCCGGGGGGACGTCCCGGTGGAGCACTGGGTCAACCTCGGCCGGGCCTACGGCCTGGCCGAGGGACGGCGCGTGCTCCTCTCCTGGAGCGGGACGATGTTCGAGTACCTCATGCCCCTCCTGTTGACGCGCAGCTACGAGAACTCCCTCCTCGACGCCGCTGCTCACGCCACCGTGGCCTCCCAGATCGACTACGGCGTCAAGCGGGGCGTCCCGTGGGGCATCTCCGAGGCCGCGTTCGCCGCCGTGGACGGGAACCAGATCTACCAGTACCAGGCTTTCGGCGTCCCTGGCCTGGGGCTCAAGCGGGGCCTGGAAGACGATCTGGTAGTGGCCCCCTACGCCTCCACCCTGGCCCTTGGGATCGCCCCACGCGAGGCGGTGCGCAATCTGCGTCGCCTGGCCCGACTGGGGATGCGCGGGCCTTATGGCTACTACGAGTCGATCGACTACACCCCCCAGCGCCAGCCCGCCGGTGGGGGCGGTGTCATCGTCTACACCTACATGGTGCACCACCAGGGCATGTCCCTCCTGGCCATCGATAACGCCCTGCACGATCAAGTCATGCAACGGCGCTTCCACGCCGACCCGTACGTCCGGGCGACTGAGCCATTGCTCTTCGAGCGCATCCCCATCGCCCCGCAGATGTCGGAGGGCGTCGCCCGCGGCGAGGCGCCCGTCCGGGGAGCGCCGTCCGGGGCAGCGGCGGGTGGCGTCGACGCTGTCAGCCGATTCGCCACGCCGGGCACCCCCACGCCCCGGACGCAGCTCCTGGCCAATGGGAGCTACGCCGTGATGGTCACCAGCGCCGGGGGGGGATACAGCCGCTGGCGCGACTTCGACCTGATCCGCTGGCGGGCCGATACGACTCTGGACAACTGGGGTGCCTTTTATTACGTCAAGGACGTAGATCAGGGGGCCGTCTGGTCGGCCACCTACCAGCCGGTGCGCCGCCCTACGGCGCGGTACCTGGCGACGTTTACCGGTGCCCGCGTGGAGTTCGAGCGCCGCGACGCCGGGATCGGGACGCTCACCGAGATCGCCGTGTCCTCGGAAGACGACGTGGAGGTGCGGCGCTTGACTCTGGTCAACTACTCCAGCCGGGTGCGCCACCTGGAGGTCACCAGCTATCTCGAGCTGGCCCTGGCGCCACATGGCGCCGACGCCGCTCACCCAGCCTTTAGCAAGATGTTCATCCAGACCGAGGCCGTGGCCGGACGGCCGGCCTTACTGGCCTGGCGTAAGCCCCGCACAACAAGCGATCCCCCCATCTGGGCGGGGCACGTCGTCGCCGTGGCGCCGGGAACCGAGATCACCGCCGTGCAGCACGAGACGGACCGGGCTTGCTTCATCGGGCGCGGGCGGAGCACGGAGAACCCGTCCGCCGTGGAGAGCGAGCTCACCAACACCACCGGCTCGGTGCTCGACCCGATCTTCAGCCTGCGTGTGCGCCTCAGCCTCCAGCCCGGAGAGCGCGTGCCCCTGGCCTTCGTCACCGGGGCCGCCGACTCTCGCGAGCGAATCCTGGAGCTAATCGAGAAGTACCGCGACATCCGGGCCAGCGAGCGGGCGTTCGAGCTGGCCTGGTCGCAGGCGCAGCTCGAGCCCCGCCACCTGCGCGTCGCGGCCGAGGACCTCCAGCGCTACCAGCAGCTGGCCAGCTACATGCTCTTCCCCACCGACCGGCTGCGGGCCGGCGAGCGCCAGCTGCGCCAGAACCGCCTGGGGCAGTCCCATCTGTGGGCCTATGGCATCTCCGGCGACCTGCCCATCTTGCTGGTCACCATCGGGGCGGTGCGCGACCTTGACTTAGTGAGAGAGGCCCTGATGGCCCATACCTACTGGCGCCTGCGGGGCTTCAAGTCCGACCTGGTCATCCTGGACGAGGAGGCCGCCGGGTACGACCAGCCCCTGCGCGAGGAGCTGCGCAAGCTGATCCAGACGCACAGCCAGTACACCGGGATCGATCAACCGGGAGGGATCTTTCTCCGCGCCGCCGGGGCCATCCCTGCCGACGACCTGGCCGTGATCTTCGCCGCCGCCCGCGTTGTCCTGGTGGCCGCGCGCGGATCGTTGTTGCAGCAGCTCTCCCAGGTCGCACCGGCCGAGGGGGCCAAGCTCCCGCCTCCCCTGGCGGCCGGCCGGCGCTATGAAGAAGAGCCGTCACCCCCCTTGCCTTTTATGGAGCTGCCGTATTTCAACGGCTTCGGCGGCTTCACCACCGACGGCCGGGAGTACGCCATCTACCTGGGACCGTTGGCTCAGACGCCCGCCCCGTGGGTCAACGTGATGGCCAATCCCGCCTTCGGGGCAATGATCACCGAGTCCGGGCAGGGGTTCGCCTGGTCGCAGAATAGCCAGAGCAACCGCTTGCTCCCCTGGTCGAACGACCCCGTGGTCGACCCCACGGGGGATGCCATCTACGTCCGCGACGAGCATAGCGGGGTGTACTGGACTCCTACCCCGCTGCCGGTGCGCGAGCTGGACGCCTATCGCGCCCGCCACAGCCAGGGCTACACCGTGTTCGAGCACAACAGCCACGCCATCGAGCAAGAGCTGCTCACCTTTGTCCCGCTGGAATCCCAGCCGGTGAGTCCGGGCGTCACCGCAGGGGAGAGGGGCTGGGAGGCAGCGCCCGGCGGCCTTCCGGTGCGCCTGCAGCGCCTGCGCTTGACCAACCGTTCCTCGCGCCGGCGCCGTCTCTCGGTGACGTTCTTCGGGGAGTGGGTGCTGGGCGGGACGCGTGAAGAGACGCAGATGCACGTGGTCACGGCGTGGGACGCTGAGAGCCGGGCGCTCCTGGCGCGCAACGTCTTCCACCCGGACTTCGGCAACCGCGTCGCCTTCGCCGCCGTCAGCCTGCCGGCGGCCAGCTACACCGGAGATCGGGCGGAGTTCTTAGGGCGCAACGGCTCGCCCGCCCGCCCGGCGGCCATGGGGCGCCAGTCGCTCTCCGGGCGGGTGGGGGCCGGGCTCGACCCCTGCGCCGGCCTGCAAGTGGTGCTCGAGCTGGAGCCCGGCCAGGGCACCGAGGTGTCCTTCATGCTCGGGCAGGCGGCGGACCTGGCCGAGGCGCGGACCGTGGTGCGGCACTTCCGCGACCCTGCCCGGGTAGAGGCGGCCCTGCAGGGGACGCGCGACTGGTGGGACCACCTCCTGGGGGCCGTCCAGGTAGAGACCCCCGACCTCTCGGTCAACTTCCTGCTCAACCGCTGGCTGCCGTACCAGACTCTCTCCTGCCGCATCTGGGGGCGCTCGGCCTTCTACCAGTCCGGCGGGGCATTCGGCTTCCGCGACCAGCTGCAGGACGCCATGGCCCTGGTGTACGCCGCGCCGCAGCTGGCCCGGGCGCAGATCGTGGCTGCGGCCGCCCACCAGTTCAAGGAGGGCGACGTCCAGCACTGGTGGCACCCACAATCGGGTGCCGGGGTGCGCACGCGCTTCTCAGACGACCTGCTCTGGCTCCCGTACGTCACTGCCCATTACGTACGCACCACCGGAGACGTCCAACTCTTGGACGAGGTGGCCCCGTTCCTGGAAGGCCGGCTGCTCGAGGGGCACGAGCACGAGATCTACTTCCCGCCCGACCAGGCGACCGAAGATGGCACCCTCTTAGAGCACTGCCGGCGGGCCATCGCCAAGGGCCTGACCCGTGGCCCCCACGGCCTGCCCCTGATGGGCACGGGCGACTGGAACGACGGCATGAACCTCGTCGGCGCCGGCGGCAAGGGGGAGAGCGTCTGGCTGGCCTGGTTCCTGATCGAGGTGCTCAACGGCTTCGCCGAGCTGCTGGAACGCCATGCCGGCGCATCACCGGCGCCGGCTCAGGGGCAGGTGGAGGCAGAGCTGACCGAGGCGCATCGCTGCCGCGAGCGGGCCCGGGAGCTGGCGTCAACCGTCGAGGCCGAGGCCTGGGACGGGGCCTGGTACCGGCGGGCCTACTTCGACGACGGGACGCCACTAGGCTCCAAGGAGAGCGACGAGGCCAAGATCGACTCCTTGCCCCAGTCCTGGGCCGTGATCTCCGGCGCCGCCGACCCCCAGCGCGCCGCCCAGGCCCTGCGCTCGGCAGACGAGCACCTCGTGCGCGAGGCCGATGGCGTGATCCTCCTCTTCACGCCCCCGTTCGAGCGCTCGGAGGTGAATCCCGGCTACATCAAAGGCTACCCCCCGGGCGTGCGCGAGAACGGCGGCCAGTACACCCATGGCGCTCTCTGGCTAGCCATGGCCTTTGCCCGCCAGGGTAACGGCGACCGCGCGGTCGACCTGCTGCGCCTCCTCAATCCGGTGGAGCATGCCCGCCAGCCCCGAGACGTCACCCGCTACAAGGTAGAGCCCTACGTCGTCGCCGCCGACGTCTATGCCCTGGAAGGACACGTCGGACGCGGGGGCTGGACGTGGTACACCGGGTCGAGCGGCTGGATGTACCGCGTCTGGATCGAGGAAGTGCTGGGCCTCCGCCTGCGTGGTGACCGCCTGCGCCTCGATCCCAGCATCCCGACCACCTGGGATAACCTCAAGGTGCGCTATCGCTTTGGGGGCACCATCTATAGCGTCACCATCCGCAATCCAGAACAGGTCAACCGCGGCGTCGTTCGCCTCGAGCTTGACGGACAGCCCCTGCCGGATGGGGAGATCCCCCTGCATGACGACGGGGCAACGCATACCGTCGTCGTCCGCCTCGGAGCTCGCTCGCCGGATCCATCGGCCGGGCCCAGCCAGCCGGAGGGGGCGCCGGCCAGAGACGCGGCCACCATGCCTGCGCCTCCCGCCAACGGGGCCGGCGTGACGCGCTCCATAGATGCCCTGGCGTCGGACGGGCGAGGGGGACCCAACGGAAGGGCGGGGGCCCGCCGGCCGGCCCTTCCACCAGACGGCCCCGCCGCCGATCACCTGGGAGGGGCGCCGAGAGGATGGCCGGCTAGCTCGTCTCCTGCCCCTTCGCCGGGAACCGGGCCCTCCGCCGGCACCTCGGAGGGTCCAGCCGGCGGGAGCTCCCTGGGAAGCGCGCCCGCCCCGGAGACGCCCCCCCAGGGGGGCGGAAGCGGGGCAGACTGACCCTCGCGGTGTATCTCGCGACAGTCCTGCCGGGCCTGGAAAGCGTCCTGGTCGACGAAGTCCAGACCAAGATCTCGGAGGCCACCATCCAGGAGACGGCGCGGGGCAAGGTCTTCTTTGCCTCGCCGGCGCCCTGGGGACAGCTCCTGGCCCTGCGCACGGCCGACAACCTGTTCCACGTCCTGGGGAGCTTTCGAGTGGGGCCGCACCGCGCCGACCTGGCGGACGTGCGGGCCACCGTCGCCGCACTAAACCCGGTGGCAGGCCCAGATCTCGCTTCCCGCCAGGCCCCCGCGGCAGACACGGCGGTGCCCCGGCGGGAGCGCCGGCCGGTCACGTTCTTTGTCAATGCCAGCCGCACCGGGCGTCATACCTACAGTCGATTCGAGCTGGCCGAAGCCGCGACGCGGGGCGTCCTCGACCGGCACCCCAGCTGGCGGGTCGGCGAGCCCACGGTGCACGATGTCGAGCTCCGTCTGGATGTGACCGGTGACGTGGCCATTTTTTCCCGCCGCCTCACGCCGGCATCGTTCCGCTTCCGTGGCCGGGAACGGTACTTCACCCCGGCGGCGCTGCGCCCGCCGGTGGCCCACGCCCTCGTCTGGCTCTCCCGACCGGCCCCCGACGACCGCTTCGTCGATCCCTTTTGCGGCTCAGGGACGATCCTCGCCGAGCGCCTCCCCTATCCGGGACGGGACGTCCTGGGGGGCGACCCGGCGCCGGACGTCCTGAGGGCCGCCCGGTCGAATCTCTTTCCCCCGCCGGAGCAGGGGCTTGGTCGCTCCATCGCCTGCACCGCCATGCCGCCGGCTGATACGGATGGCAACGCCCCTGGCCGGCTGGGGCCAGGCGCGCTGCCCCCCGGCTGCATCCCTACCCCCCGCCTGACGCTTCTCCGCTGGGACGCCCGACGCCTCCCGCTCCGCGACGGCGTGGTGGACAAGGTAGTGACGAACCTCCCCTTCGGGCGGCAGGTGCTCGGCCCTGACAAGATCGACGCCGTCTACCGGGGCTTTGTCGCCGAGCTGCGCCGCGTCCTGGCGCCGCCGGGCGAGGCGCTGCTTCTGACCGACCAGGTCGACGCCCTCCTGGACGCGGCTGCGCCCCTGCGCCCCGAGCCCCTCTTCACTCTGAGCCTCAAGGGGCTGCACCCGCAGATCATCCGCCTGCGTCAAGGGTAGACCATCTCAGCCGGCGCCGCCCTCAGCCTCCGGATGAGCGCCGCCGGAGGCGGAAAAGGCAGTGGGGAGTACGGTCGCTCCCATTGCGCGAACGGCAGATCAGAACGTACAGTCGGCGCGGCGACGCACTACCGCAGGGCAATGGCAGCGGCGCGTCGCCGTCGTCCGTCGAGTGCTGCCCTGAGCCTCTCGGCCCCGTCCCCTGGATGGCCAGGCGTCCCCGGCTGGTCATGAAAGGACTTGCGCATGCCGGCCATCTATGTGAGTGATTGGCGGCGGCATTGTGTCTGGCGGTTGACCGGGCTGGGCGACCTTGCGCCTGGCCAGTTGGGCAGGCCTGGCGGCGGTGTGGGACAGTTCCACACGCCGTGCGGCCTGGCCGTCGACAGCCTCGGTCGCCTGTACGTCGCCGATCGCGGGAACCATCGTATTGTCCGCGTCGACGACCTCGATGGTAGCGGCTGGGCATCGTTCGGCGCGCTCGGGCCCGCCGCTGGCCAGCTCCGCTGGCCGACCGACGTCTACCTGGATGCCGCCGACCGCCTCCTCATCGCCGACACCGGCAACAATCGGATCGTCCGGGTTGACGACCTCGACGGCAGCGGCTGGACGAGCTACGGGGTCGGCGGCCGGCCGACGGCGGGCGACCAGGGCGTGGGGAAGCTCGCCGAGCCGACCGGTGTCTGCGCGGACGGGCAGGGACGGATCTGCGTCGTCGATCGCGGCAATGGGCGGTTGGTGCGGATTGACGACCTCGACGGCAGCGGCTGGGTTACGTTCGGGCCTGCAGCGGCCGGCGACGCCCACCTGGACGGGCCGATGAGCGTCCGGCCCGACGCCGCCGGGACCGTGGTGGTGGCGGACTTTGGTCGTCGCCGGCTGCTGCGGCTCGATGATCTCGGTGCGGCCGGCGTTGAGTCGATCATACCGGCGACTGGGGCTGAGCCGGGCCTGCTTGGCCCGACCTGCGCGACGCCCATCGCCGGCGCAGACGGGGATGGCAACCCGGCGGTGCACCTCCTTGTCGTCGACGCGCCGAGCCGGCGACTCCTGGAGCTGGCGCGGGACCAGAACGGCGTGTGGGCGCTCGCCGGCCAGCAACTCCACGTCGGAGGTGACGGGGCCCGTCTTTACGGCCTTGGCGCCGGGCCGGCCTGAGGCGAGGGGGGAAAGCAATGGTCGACTCGCTCCGGATCGTCACCTTCAACACGCAGCTACGTTCATGGGCGATGGAGGCCGGCGCTCGGAAGGACCCGTTCTTCGCCGAGTCGGCGGAGCAACGGGCAAAGGCCATCGCCCGCCGGATCATCAACAGCCGTTTCGACTACGATATCGTCGCCCTCAACGAGGTATTCGATGAGGACGCCCGAGAACTCCTGGCCGGCGAGCTGAGCGGGGCCTATCCCAACGCCCTGACCAAGGCCGACGTGAACTATGTCGGGGCACAACTGGCCGGCGCCGGCTTGGCGCTGACGGGGAGCGTCCTGCTGGCGGCCTACGGCATCGCCATGCTGGTAAACACCAAGTTCGAGGACAGCGGCCTGATGCTGTTTAGCCGCTTCCCCTTCGAGAGGATCCCGCCGCCGGCCGGTTTCGAGGGTGAGTTTCCGACGGGGCTCCCGTACGTGTTCTTTAAGCCGTACACCCTGGCCGAGGGCGGTGACGCATCCGCTGCCAAGGGGGCCGTCCTCGCCCGAATCCTGCTCCAGCCGGGCCAGCCGTGCGACGTCATCATCAGCCACACCCAGGCCGCCTACGATGCGGACGACGAGCACCACGCAATCAGGACGACTCAGCTCCGCGAAGTCTTCGAGATGGTCAAAGCCCACGTCGGGCTCCCGTTGCCCCCGGATCGCGAGCTCTTCTTCATGGGGGACCTCAATGTGGAGGGCACATTTCGCCTGACCGGCGTCGGCCAGGAGTGGACAAACGCCTTCAACACGCCCGGTCTATTTTTCACCGATGCCATCCACGACCTGTGGGTCCACGAGCAGTCGCCGGGGATCCCGGCCGGCTACCCGGGGCCATGGGATCTTGGACCGACCACCGCCGACGGCAAGCGGCTGGACTACATCCTCCACCAGCCCCCGCGGCCGGACCGGCTGACGGCCCAGCACCTCTCAATTGCCTACGACCTGACCACCAACGCCCCGGCGATCGATGGGGCGGTGATCCCCTACACCAGTGACCACTACGCCTTGCGCGCCGACCTGGCAATGGACCATCCGCACTGCCGCGTCGGCACGGCCTTTGGCGCGTCTGCCGCCCCAAGCTTTCAGCAGAACGGCACGCTACGGCCCGGCTGGATGCAGTGGTACCGCTTCGACCGAGCGGGAACCTACGCCTTCATGGTGGTGGGACTGGACGGGCAGCAGCCCCGCTTCGAGGTCTATCTGGCCTCGAACATGACCATCCCGATGTCCCAGTACCGGCTGGAGGTGTTACCGGATCGGGGCCTCAAGTACGTCCTGCCGGAAGCACCGTTCTTCGTGCGAGTCTTCTTCGAGGACCGCGACGCCGGGGGGCGATACCAGCTCCGGGCCTACCGCTATACCGGGCGGAACCGCGAGGAGGCGATCCAGCTCCTGCCACACGTCCCGCTGCGCCATACGACGAGCGCGACCGCGCCCCTGAACTCAGATGACCCGGCCACACCCTGGGATGAGGGCGATGCCGTCTGGTTCTGCATTGACACCGACCGCGTGGACAGCGGACAGGACCAGGAGGTGCGCTTCCAATTGCGCCACCTCTACGGTCTGCGGATCTTCAACCTGCTGGTGCTGGTCGAGGACGGCGGTCAGCTCCACCTCCTCGACCAGACCGGGCCGGTCGACGCGCAGGGCGAGCTCGTCTGGGCAACGCACCGGCGGACGCGCCTCTATCTCCTCGCCAAACGCGACGACCCGCGCTTCCCACTCGGCCATCCGCTGAAGTACTCGGCCACCGATTTGGTGGTCGAATGGACGACGAACCTCACCTACCTCTACGGCCTCAAGGGCGGCCGCCCTGGCAACGAACTGCGCGTCATTTGCTCCGACGAGACCGACGGCTTCCTCGGGTCCGAGGCCGGCGCCGACGACATCAAGATCGAGCTGAGCACCGACGGGCTCGTCGGGCAGACGATCTCGAACGACGACATCGGCGACTTCGACGAGGGGGACGTCCGGAGCCTCGAGCCGTGGGTGCAGGTCGTCCGCTACGTTGAGAGCTACAAGGTCGAGCTCGTCGAGATGGACGACCTCTCCGAAGACGATCGGGCATCTGTGACGATCCCGAACGTCGGGCAGGTGGAGGCCATGGCCGGCACGTTCGCCCTGATGTCCAAGGAAGCCGACGGCACGCTCCACGGCTGGTTCCAGATCGACTTCGGCGACGGCAAGTATCGTTTCCACTGCTCGCTGGCGCGCTGGCTACCGATCTGATCCGGTGGCCATGGCGAGCATGGGCGCGTAGAGGGCCACTGCGGGGCGGGGATGGCGAACGGGAGCGTAAGAGGGCGGGTGGCGGATGAGCTCGGTGCGGACTACGCCGGATTGATCGTCGCCGCCTACGACAAGGATGCCCTCTTCGGCGATGACCGGCTCGGCTGGGACGCGACCGGCGCCATCCTGCGCGACAAGGAGATCTCGGAGCGCCAGGAGGTGCCGCCACCGCCCGGCAGGCGCGATCTCTGGTCGATCCAGCTCGAGTCGCGGCGCATCCAGCTGGCCGAGGAGGTCCGCCTTGGGAGCCATGTATTCGAGGCGCTGGGGCGGCAGGTGGAACGGATCATCGGGGTGCGGACTCCGCTCGGGCCGGTCGTTGAGGCGACCAGCCGGGTCGACCTGCTGCGTACGACCTACCCGGTCAGGCAAGGGCAGACCGACCGCGGTCGGGTCTGCCACGGCGTCGCCGCCCTGGACGGTCTGCTCGGCAACGCCCCACCGCCGCTGGCGATCACGCCCGAGCAACGGACCGAGCTCGAGTTGCTGCGCCGGGTCGTCGACGCCTACGGCGACCTACTCGTCGCCGAGGCAGTCCACCAGGTGGTCACCGGCCACGCCGATCGCGCCGGGGCCGCGATGGACGCGGCGGCCGGGCTCGGCCGTCCCCCATCGCTGGACTTCTCGGAGACCCCGCTCGCCGGTGACGGCGTAACGGTGGCCGTCGTCGGCGTGATCCCGCACCGGCCACCGGTGACCGACCCCGACCCGGCCACCTCGCCAGCCCGGCTCGCCGACGCGTCTGTCGCGGCGGCACTGGGGGAGCTGGTCGGGGAGGCCGGCGCGTGGACCTGGCAGGGACAGGGTGAGGACGGGGCGCCCCGGACAGCCACGCTCGCCGATCTGGGGCTGGAGCCCGTCGACACGCTCGCCCTTTCCCCCAACCTGCTCGACGACCTGGCGCGCGCCGCGCTCGACCTGGACATCGAGACGCCGCTCGGCGGCAGTGGACGCCGGCAGCACGGGCTGACCCGAGATGTCGTGCGAGCGCTCG
>JAUJOR010000008.1:72765-249502 GCA_030447525.1 Chloroflexota bacterium
GGAGCCAGCCGGCGTTCCTGCGCGATGTTGCATCGCCGACGGCAACACCGGCTGACCCGAGATGTCGTGCGAGCGCTCGGGAGCCAGCCGGCGTTCCTGCGCGATGTTGCATCGCCGACGGCAACACCGGCTGAGGTGGAGCAGAATCGCGCCCTCGACGGGGCAATTCTGGACGAGCTACGCGCCCGCTACGGGGTCTTGCGGGCCTCCGCCCAGCTGATGATTGACGAGCTCGCCGCCGCCCGGGTGGCTGCCGATACCGCCCTGCTGAAGCAGGCGCTCTTCCGCGGGCTGCGGTGGGGCGTGACCCCGCTCGTCGCCCGCGACCAGCTCCGTTCGCTCTACGACGCCTTGATGCGCAACATCTTTCCCCAGCAGTCCGAGCGGCTCCCGCCACCCTACGAGCGCCTGGCCGGCGGTTTCGACGGTCTGGCGCTGTGGCGCGATCGAGTCGCTCTCGGGCTCGGTGACGCCCCGTTCGCTGGCCTCGGCATCCCGCCACCGCGACCGTCCTTCTGGCAGTCAGACGAGCTGGTGTACGAGGCCGGGTTCCCGCTGGGGGAACCCGGCCTCGTACACCAGCGTGACCTCCGGCTCCGGCGCCACCGCGGTGGGCGGGTCGACTGGTTCTCGGCCGACGCCCAGGCCCCGGACGGCGCGCCGGCATTCGTGCCGCACGGCGAGGCCGTCGACACCACCGCCTATCCCACTTCCCTCCAGTATCCCGGCGCGCCGCGCAGCCGCTGGTGGGAGATTGAAGACGCTGCCGTCGACATCGGGGGCTACCCGCCCGACACGAGCCACTTCGCGACAGCGCTCCTGATCGACCTGATCGCCTCACATTCCGACGACTGGTTCGTCTTGCCCATCAACGCCCGGGTCGGACACGTCCTGACGCTCTTGAACCCGGCGGTGACGGACGCATTTGGCGAGGTCTACCAGCTGGCCCCGCCGGAGGACTGGTGGCTCTTTCGGACCACCGACCTTGACGACCGCTCGCTCGTTTGCTGGCTGCGGGCCCTCGCCCCCATCGAGGGCCCGACAATCGAGAACGTCCTGATGGGGCTAGACGAGTACTCTAACGTCCTGTGGGCCGTCGAGCGCCGCCTTGCCGGCCACGATCTGTCACCTCCGGAACGCACTCCGACAGAGGAGGCGGCGAACCCCACCCTGGCGAAGCCGGACCGCACGGGCACGCCCGGCGACCGCAAGCGGTTCGTCTACGTGCCCGGCCGCGACGCCATCGCCTACTGGCACCCATACCAGGTCGAGGACCGGCCAGGCACCGATCCGCCTGACGTTCCTGACCGAGGAGGAAGTGCCCGAGGCCGTCACGGCGCTCGACCGCCCGGCGCTACGACAGATCGTTGGGATGGGCATCGATCACATCGAGCGCCGTCTCGCGCCCCTCTAGCAGCCTGACTCAGCGGACGTGGCGCGTCCGCAGGGGGCCAGTCGTGTTGCGGCATACCAAAGCGCTATCGGGTCGAGTTGAGCGACGAGGAACGGCGCTACCTGAAGGGCCTCATCGCCGCGGGCACGGCGCGGGTCTGGCGCATCTGCACCAGGAAGGAGGCCTTCAGCTTGTTGAGAGAACTATTCCCTGGGGGTGGAAGACTGCGTCGTGGCGCCTGCCGCGCGGGAGGCCCCGGCGCGCCACTTACTTGCCCAGTGGACGATGGCCTGCAGGACCGGTCGCAGGTCGTGCCCCTGCTCGGTGAGGCGATACTCAACGCGTACCGGCACCTCGGCGAAGACCTGGCGCGCGATCAGGCCCTCCGCCTCCAGCTCCTTGAGGCGTTCCGAGAGCATCCGGTCGCTGACGAACTCGATCTGGGCGGCGATCTCGCTGAAGCGGCGGGGGCCGTCGCTCAGGACGAAGAGGATCAGGGGCGTCCACCGCTTGGCCAGAAGCGCGACCGCCTGCTGAAAGGCCTCAGGAAGGTTTCCGGAGCATCGCACTGCGCTCATCGTTTGTACCACTGCAGCGTCCCCTGGGTCGCTGCGCCCCCTTCTCCCCCGCCCGGGCCGGCGTCCCCTATTCACTATACTATTTGTAGTTGCCTGTATTCTGTTAGTAAAGGCGGCACGCTGAGTGCGTTGTCCCGGCCGGTAACCGCAGCTGCTAACCAAAGTATAGCAAAGGCCGACATCGCCCCCGCGCGGCGGCAGAGAGGGTGCCCCTTCACCAGGGCGACACGATGAGCGCAACGGCGCGCCCAAACAGGGGCGGCCAAGATGGTGACCGTTCCCGCCTCAGCCCCCGGCGCCGGGCTCGCTGCGGAGAAGTCCGCCGCTATGCGGGGCCGAAGACCAGCCGGCCCTCGGCCACCCCGACCGTGACGCACTGACCGGGGACGAGGGAGCCGTTGATCAGGCGCTCGGAGATCCCATCCTTGACGTGGGTCTGGAGGATGCGGATTAGGGGTCGGGCGCCATAGGCCGGCTCGTCGTGCTGGTCGACGAGCCACTCCCGCGCCGGGGGCGTTACATCCAGGGTGATCCCCTGCTCGGCCAGCTGCCGGGCCAGCTTGCCGAGCATCAGATCGAGGATCTGGCGCAGGGCCGTCCGGTCGAGCGGGTCGAAGACGATGATCCCGTCCAGGCGATTGAGGAACTCCGGCCGGAAGTGGGCCCGCACCGCCGCCAGCACGGCTCCCTTCGGCTCCTCCCCGGCGCGGAGCTCCTCGGGAAAGGCCAGGGCGCGGGCGCCCAGGTTCGAGGTCATCACGATCACGGTGTTGCGGAAGCTGACCACCCGCCCACGGCTGTCCTGCAGCTGCCCTTGATCAAATACTTGGAGAAAGAGATCGTAGACGTCCGGGTGGGCTTTCTCCACCTCGTCCACCAGGACGACGGCGTAGGGGCGCTGACGCACGCGTTCCGTTAACTGCCCGCCCTCTTCGTAGCCGACGTAGCCCGGTGGCGCCCCAATCAAGCGGGCGGCATTGTGCTTTTCCATGTACTCGGACATGTTCAGGGTGACGACGGCGTCCTCGCTGCCGAACAGGAACTCGGCCAGGGCCAGGGCGCTCTCCGTCTTGCCCACGCCGGAGGGGCCCAGAAACAAGAAAGAGCCGATGGGGCGCTTGGGGTCTTTGAGGCCGGTACGGGCACGACGCACCGCCCGCGCCAGGGCGCTGATGGCGGCTTCCTGGCCGACGATGCGCTGGTGGAGGATGTCCTCCATGCGCGCCAGGCGATCTTGCTCCTGCCCCGCTATCTGCCCCATGGGGATACCGGTCTGCTGGTGCAAGGCCTGGGCGACGTCGCTCGCGTCCACGGTGGTGTCCGCCGCCACCGGGGGCGTCACCGGCGGGGCGGCCGCGGCCACCGGCGGGGCGACCCCGGCGTTGAAGACCGCGGTCTGCGATAGACGCACTAGGGCGCAGGCACGCTGCAGGAGGCCGATGGCCGCCGCCGGCTGGAGGTCGGAAAGGTACTGGCGAGAGAGGGTGTAGGCGGCGCCCAGCGACGCGTCGGCGATCATCACGCCGTTGTCCCGCTCCAGCACCGGCTTGGCGGCCGCCAGCGCCGCCAGCGTCTCCGCCTCGTCCGCCGGAGGGACGAGCAGCGGGCGCAGATGATCGCGTAGCACGGGATCGGGCTGGAGGTGGCGGGTGTAGAGGGACTGGCTGCTGGTGCCGACCAGGCGCAGGCGGTCTTCCAGCAGGGCCTGGCGCAGGGCGACGCCGGCCTCGGCGAACCCGGTCAAGGGGGTGGCGCCAAAGAACTGGTGCAGATCGGGCAGGGCCAGCAAGGCGCCGCCGGCCTGCTCGATAACCTGGCGGATGACCAGCTCCGGGCCGTCCAGGAGGGCCGCCGGCGAGACGGCGTACAGGGAAACCGGTAGCCCCGGGAGGGGCGTGCGGGCCAGGTTCTGGGCCATGGCCTGCACCAGCGACCGCCGGCCGACGCCGGTCTCGCCCAGGAGCACGACGCTCGTCCGGGGCTGCACCAGCAGATTGGCCATACCCTGGAGCAGGCCGGCGCGCTCGGCGACGCGCGGCAGCTGCCCCCCCCGAACGGCGGCCACGAGGTCGACGATGGCCGGCGTCGCGGTGCGGGCGCTCCCGTTCCCCCAGCCGGCGCGACCGCCGGCCTCCCCGTCGGCCTTGTGATTGCTCCCCCCCGGCATCCGTTCCAGGCCGGCCGGGCGGGGTAGGCCATGGCGCCGGGCCAGGGCCGGCGGCAGGGGGATGTTCGCCGAGACCTCGCCGACCCCCTCGGCCACCACCCCGGCGGCGACGAATGCCTGCGTTGCCCGTGAGTCCGCGTCCAGCAAGGCCGTGAGGAGGTGATCGGTGCCGGCCACGGGCTTACGCTGCTGGACGGCCAGCTCCTTTGCCCGGTCAATGACCTGACCCAGCTCCGGCGCGATCCTAAACGGCTCCCCCCCATAGCGATGGGTCAGCCCTCCGGGTACGAGGGAGTCCTGGAGATCGCGTAAGCCCGCTTCCAGGCGGCTGCGCAGCTCGAACAAGTCCACCCCGAAGTGCGTCCGCAGCAGGCGACTGGCCAGTCCGTCGCTTTGCTTGAGCAGGGCGGTAGCCAGGTGGTCGGGCGTCAGGGTGCGGTGCCCGGCCTGGCGGGCGATCACCGTCGCCAGATCGATGGCCCGCACCGCTTCTGCGGAAAGGCCGTTGGTCGCTAGCTCGCTCATCCATTCCTCACCGCCGCGCAGATCGCTACACACCGGCGTGTGCCGGGCGCTCCACGCGAGGTGTGGCCGTCCATGCAGCGATCAATAAGACAACTCGCATGATTGTCTCATGAGTCCTTCATGCCCTGCCGGTGCCCGGCAGGGCATGAAATCGGCACGCCGTACCGTCCGGCCGGTGCAACGATGGAGCGCCTTCCCACCTGACGTTCTGTCGATCCACCGCCTCAGGGACGGTCACCTTGAGTGGAGCGAAGGAGCTGTGCCCGTCGTGATGTGGGGCATCGGCCGGCGCAGCGCCCCAGCGCTCCCTTGCACCGCCGATCGGCCAGCTAAGGGCCCAGGCGGCTCTATCTTTGAGCGCTTTGAGCGCGACGCCTGGAGGTAAGCCATGGTGGGCCCCGTCTTGGCGCTCCGTGTCTCGCCTGCGGATCTCACCTCGGCCCTGCTCCATGGCCCCGGAGGGGCTCGCTACAAGCCTGCCGGCTGACGGGGGATCAGCATCCAGCAGATCAGGTACAGCAATACCCCTGGTACCCCTCCCGGCAGGAGGGCTAGAACCCACAGCAAGCGCACCAGCGCCACCGGCAGACCAGACCAATCCGCCATTCCCCGAGCCACCCCGGCGATCCAACCCCCGCGCCGCGCGCGGTACAGCTTGCGCCTCATCATCGCATTCATCACTTTCTGTCCTCCAGACGCCATACACCCCCTCTCGCCCCGCTATTACGCCGGGCGAGAAAGCTCAGCCGATAGCTCAGCGGATCTGCAGTGAGGCGCCGTCGTAGGTCACGTCCAGGGGACGCAAGACGACCCGCCGGGGGCCCGCTTCCACTCGCCCAGCGGGGAGCAGCCCGATGCCCCGCTCCCCAGCGACGCGTTGCGCCTGCGCCACGTCCCCCTGCGGGAGATACAAGGCGAATCCCGCCCCCATGTTGAACGTGCCATAGGCCTCGGCGTTGGACATCCCGGTCTGCGTCCGCAGAAAGTCCAGCACCGGCGGGACGTCCGGGAGGCAATCGATCATATACGTCAGGGCGCCTCCGGCGCGCATCAGCTTGCGCCAGCCATGCCCGGTGACGTGGACGGCGTAGTGTAACGCCACGCCGGCGTCCAGCAGGGCCTCGATCAGCGGGCCGTAGAGCGGCGCTGGATCCAGGAGCACCTCGCCGTAGCCGCGACCCCATGGGTCTCCCGGCACGGGAGTGTCGTAGCCCTGGGGCAAGGCGGCGGCCAGACGGCGAGCGAGGGTCAGGCCATTGGCGTGGATGCCGCTCGCCGGGGCGATCAGGATGGCATCCTGGGGGACGACGCGCTCGCCGAGCAAGAGGCGCGTCTTGGGACGGATGATGCCCATGGCCGCGCCGGCCAGTGTGGCGGCGCCCGGCGCAACGATACCCTCGATGGCCTGCGTTTCCCCACCACCCCAGGTCGCCCCGGCCTCGGCGCAGGCGCTGGCCCAGCCCCGCACCAGGTCGGCCATGCGCCCCCCGTCGGAGAACCACTCGGAGGTGCCGGCCGCCCAGTAGGCGCTGACAACGAGCGGGACGGCGCCGACGGTCGCCAGGTCATTGAGGATGGTGGCGACGGTGTCGCGGGCGACGGCCTCGTAGTGACTGCGCCTGGTTATCTCCCGCACGGCGTCGGCTACCAGGCTCTTGGTGCCGAGCCCCTCGGCGAGCGTTGCCAGGTAGTGATCTCCGGCGTCGACGACGTAGGCCGACTCGCCGCGGGTGCCGGGGACCTCGGCGAAGCCACGGCGGGCGAGCTGGACGGTCGTCCCGGCAGCCCCTTCCTGAGCGCGGCGCTTGCCTGGGTCGAGGAGCGCATAGTCCACCCCAGCGGCCGCGTAGGCGTCGGTGCCGGGTGGGGGGCCATGAGTTGCCACGCCGCATGGTAGCAGAGGTGCCACTGCCTCCATGCGGCGCCCCGGCGGTAACGGGCCGGCTCTCAGCTCTCAGCCGGGGCTAGGACGTCCTGCCGAATGATGTCGTCCAGCGTCTCCCGCCGGACGACCAGCCGGGCCTGCCCATTGCCGACGAAGACGGCGGCCGGCCGGGGAAAGCGGTTGTAGTTGCTGGCCATAGAGTAGGTGTAGGCCCCCGTAGACGGGACGGCCAGGATGTCGCCGGCCCGTGGACGGGGCAGGGCGACCGACTGAATCAGGATGTCCGTCTCGCAGTGCTTGCCGGCAACGCGGACTTCGGTGTCGGCCGGCTCGCCCAGACGATTGGCCAGAAATGCAGTGTACGCGGCGTCATAGAGCTGCGGCCGGGGATTGTCCGACATCCCGCCGTCGATGGCGGCGTACAGTCGCGTCCCTGGGGGCTCGTCAATTGGAACCTCCTTCACCGTGCCCACGGAATACAGCGTCACCCCGGCCTCGCCCACGATCGCCCGCCCGGGCTCCAGCATCAGGCGCGGCAAGGGGAGGTGGCGCCGGGCCAGGCCCTCCAGCAGGGCGGTTGTGATCGCCTCGGCGAAGTCCTCCAGGGGCATGATCTCGTCCCGGGGGAGATAGCGGATGCCCAGGCCGCCCCCCAGGTTGAGGTTCTCCAGCGTCAGGCCGGTTTCCTCACGCACCTGGACGGCAAAGTCCAGGATCGTCTCCAGCGCCTGCACCTGCGCCCGGGCGTCACGGAGATTGGAGCCCACGTGGGCGTGGAGCCCGGTAAACAGGAGATGGGGCGTCCCCACCGCCTGGAGCACGGCCTCCATCGCCTGACCGGCGGCCAGGCTCAGCCCGAACTTGGTATCCCCCTGGCCAGTCCGGATGCGCCGGTGGGTGTGCGGATCGACGCCCGGGGCGACGCGGATGAGAATCTCTTGTGGCCGGCGCCCGGGACGCCGGGCGACGAGCCCTCCCAGGAGACCGAGCTCCGGCAGGTTATCGACGACGATGCGCCCCACCCCGCTGTCCAGGGCCATGGCCAGCTCAACGGGCGACTTGTTGTTTCCGTGCATCACCAGGCGGGCAGGCGGAACACCGGCGGTCACGGCGGTGTGCAGCTCACCTGCCGAGGCCACATCCAGGTGCAGCCCTTCCTCGGCCACCAGGCGAGCCATGGCCAGGCAGAGAAACGCCTTGCCGGCGTAGGCCACGTCCACCTGGGGATAGCGGGACTCGAACGCCGCGCGGTAGGCACGGCATTTCTCCCTGATCAGCCCTTCATCGAACACGTACAGGGGAGTGCCGTACCGGGCAACGAGCGCGCCGGCCTCGCAGCCCCCGAGCTCCAGGCCGCCGGCGGCCGTCGTTGAGCGCGCCTCCGGGGTGACCATCCCGGCACCAGTATACCGGCGCCTGCCTGTCCAACGATTGGACAGGCAGGCCCACGTCGCCGCCAGTATCCGGGCCGGCGACCGTCGTCCACATGATTAGACGGGCCGAATTCCCGCCCGGCGCGTCTAATCATGTGGACGACGTTACGTCCACGGCAGGGGCGAAGCCGGCGGCGGTGGATGCACATGGTGATGGACAACATGAAGACAGGGTCGGCGGACATCACGGCTGTCGTGCAGGAGAAGGGCGGCGTCGGCAAGACCACCACCGTGATCAACCTGGGGGCCTGGTACGCCCGGCTGGGCCACCGCACACTGCTGATCGACCTGGATCCCCAGGGCAACCTGGGCAAAGGGCTGGGCCTGGCCCCCGGTGGGAGCCGAGCGTCCGGGGCGCGGCGCGAAGGCGGTGGGGCGATGTACCGCGTCTTCCGTGACCCGGATTACGGGCTGGAGCGGGCCGTCGTCCAGACCGATGTTCCCGGGCTGGACGTCGCCCCGGCGGACAACGGTCTGGAGGCCGCCGAAGTGGAGCTGATCCTGGCCCTCTCGCGCGAGAGCGTCCTGCGCCGGAAGATCGAGGCCGCCGGGCTGCGAGAGCGCTACGATCGCATCCTCCTGGATTGCCGGCCGTCCCTGGGCGTCCTGACCGTCAACGCCATGGTCGCCGCCGACCAGCTGCTGATCCCGGTGGAAACGCAGTACTTCGCCCTGGAGGCCCTGGAAACCCTGATGGACGTCCTCAAAGGAGTGCGGGAGACGCTGCACCCCGGCCTGCGCGTCGCCGGGATCGTCCCCACGAAGCACGAGGCCCGCGTGCGTGTCTGCCAGGTGACGCTCGACCTGCTGCGCCAGCGCTATCCCCAGCTCCTGACCCAGACCGTAATCCGCAAGTTCGTTGCCTTTCCCGAGGCGCAGCTCCGTGGCCTGCCCATCTACACCGTGGCCCCCGGGAGCGAGGCCGCCGAAGCCTATCGGGCGCTGGCGCTGGAGCTGGACGGCGCCTCTGGCGATGTGCCTGGCAACGGCAGGGCGCTGACCGCGCCGGTGGCCGTGGGGTGACGACGCCCCGGGCATCCAGGGAGGAAGACTGACGTGGCTGTCGTAGGGCCATCCGCCCGGCCAAGAGGACGCAAGGAATCTCTCGAGGAAGCCCTGCGCCGGCGCAGTGACGCCGCGCCCGGCGAGGGAGACGATCGCGCGGCGGCGGTGCAGTTCTCGCTCCACGCCCTGACCCGCAACGCCGAGGGCGCGCTCCTAGACGTACCCCTGGACGAGCTGCAAGCCAATCCCTTCCAGCCGCGCTTCCAGTTTCACCGCCAGCCCCTGGAGGAGCTGGCCAAGAGCCTGGCCACCGAGGGGCAGTTAGAAGCGGCCATCGCCCGCCGGGTGCAGCGGGACGGACGGGAGGTGCTGGAGATCGTCGCCGGCGCCCGGCGGCTCGAAGCGGCCAAGATCTGCAACGCCACCATCCGGCCGTTCCCTACGCTGCGGGTGGACGTGCGGGAGCTGAGTGACGAGGAGGCCGAGCGCATCTCCTTGATCGAAAACCTACAGCGGGAAAACCTCACCCCCCTGGAAGAGGGCTACCGTTACTGGCAGCTACAGCAGCGCGACCCCCGGCGCTGGAGCGTTCGAGCCATTGCCGAGTTCGTGCACAAGAAGAAGAGCTCAGTGCAGAACCGGCTGGGGCTGGTAAAGGACCCGGCCGTGGCCGAAGCCGTCCTGCGCGAGCAGCTCCCGCCTACGGCCGGCTTCCACATCCTGCGTCTCCCGGCCCCAGAGCGGGAAGGCTACTTGCGGGCTGCTGTCGCCCAGCGGCGTACGGTAGAGCAGATCAAGGGGGATGTGGAGCGCCGGCTGGCCCCGCGTCGCCCGCCGCTGCGGGTTACCCTGCGCGACGTCCCTTCGGGGACGGGCACGGATGACCCCAGACGGAGCGACGACGACGCCGGTGACCGGCGTGACGTGGTGGTGGGGGCGCATGTGCGCCGGCTCCCCCGGGCCGGACCTGTCATGGACGCGCCGCGGCGGTCGGAGCTGACGGCGGAGCGGTCGCGCTTGCTGGCCCGCATCGAGGCGCTGGAGACGGAGCTGCACGCCTGCCAGGCAGACCTGCGCGGCGTAGAGCGCGAGCTGGCCGCCGGGGGCGACCCATAGGTGTCCCCGCTCTGCCGGCAATCCGCCCGTCCAATCCTTGGACACCGCCCTCCAGAGCATGGCGGCGCCGGAAACTGTTAGCTGTTTGTCAGGATTATGTCCCGCCCTGCGTCCATACTTGATCCCGGAAAGGGAGTCATAATGCTATCCGAGACCCTGCCAGGCGTGACGTATGGCACCGGCGAGGCGGCCGGAGAAGGCGCGGCTGCCCCTGCGGTGCCCTGCGGCGCGGGAGTCAGCGAGGAGTCCGCCGAAGAGGTCTTTCAGCGCCTGTTCGCGCAGTACGAGCAACCGATCTATCAGTACGTGTACCGGCTGCTCGGTGACGCTGAGGACGCCCGTGACTTCACTCAGGACGCCTTTGTCAAGGCCTACCGCAAGCTGCCGGAGACGCTGGCAAAGGGGGAGTTCCAGGCCCAGGCCTGGCTCTACCGCATCGCCACCAACGTCTGCCTGGACGAGTTGCGCCACCGCAAGCTGGTGAAGTGGCAGGCCTGGGATTCCTTTGTCTCGCTGTTCCACCCGAGCCAGGTGGCGCGTGACAATCCGGAGCGCGATGCCCTGCAGGAGGAGACGCGCTACGAGGTGGAGCTGGTGCTCGACCGCCTCTCCCCTCGCTACCGGGCAGCGCTCGTGCTACGGGAGTATCACGGCCTGGGGTACGAGGAGATCGCCGACGTCCTGGGGACGACGCGCACCGCGGTGAAGACGCTCCTCCTGCGGGCGCGAGAATCCTTCCGCTACCACTACTGCAAGACGCATCCTAAGCTGGCGTCGGAGGCTCGGGGACCACGCGTCTTGCCTCGCCTCCTCGGGCGCCCGGCGACGGCCTAGAAGCCTCAGCGCCCGGCGGTGCGGTTGTACACGCCGCCGTCAGTAGGATGCTGAGGTGTTCCCGCGCCCCTGACCGCGGCACGGCCCCGCAGCTTGTCACACCCGACCGGCCAGTTGGATTGCCCCCCGCGAGCATGCCGGCCGGACGTGGGTGCCCCGGCCCCTGCGGGGCGAGTGAGCGGCGAGCCGTCTCATTCGCGCAGGAGAAGGCGATAGGCGTTGACCGCCGCCACGACGCGGAAGCGGGCCATCAGGTGGTGGTGTAGCTCCGGCGAGCGGTCATCCAACGAGGTGTTGTCGATGAAGCTGTCCCGGGCCGTCCAGTAGACGATCAGGCGGGCTTCGTCTAGGGCCTGCTTGATCTCCGGGAGATCTTCCGGCAAGACGCTGGCCGGGATGAAGAGATCGTAGCGCGAGGCGTTGCGCCGCTCGGCCAGGAAATACAGCCCGGCGTTCCAGGGGAGGGAGACGATCGCTTCGCCTGGGGCGCTGAGGCGACGGACCTCCTGGACAAGGTGACGCAGCTCGGCGGCGTCGTCATGGTCCAGGAGGATACCGGCGGCTCGCGGGGCGACCCCGGAGAGGGTGCGCAGCGTCCATCCCGGGCCCATGTGCAGCGCCCTGGCATGGCCCAGGCCGGCGAACAGGAACCCGCTCAGCACCCCGCCAGCCAGGACCGGGGGCAGCCAGCGCCGGCACCGCCGACCGTCCAGATGACGTAACGTCTGCTGCAGCAGGCTGAGTGGCTGACGCACCAGGCGCCATCCGCCACCCAGTCCGGTCTGACGCCCGCTTGGCCCGCCGGCCGGGGCATTGCCACCAGCCGGCGGCCCGTCACCGGACGGGAGGTCGTAGGGTTGGCGCCCCATCGGCCGGCTGTCGAAACCGGCGGCCTCAGACTGGAGCCCAGCATTCTCGCCGTCCACCGCGCCCCAGAGGCGCCAGATGCGCCGCCGGACGGCGAAGCGGCCGGTGGCCTCCAGGAGGATGGCGCCGAGGACGAAGGTCGGGCCCAGGGCCACCTGGATGTGGTCGAAATCCGCCCGGGGAAAGGCCGTCGCCCAGATGGCCAGGGCAAAGGCGAGCCACGCTACCTCCACCGCCTGGTGGCTGGCGTCCGCCGGCCCCCGGCGGAGGAGGCGAGGCAGAACGAGCTTGGCCAGCCCCAGGCCGTACGGCAGGGGCGGCAGGAGACAGACGAGGCGGAAGGCCCAGGCACCTTGCCCCGGCGGGTCCTGAGGTTGCGGCCAGGGGGGCCAGATTGCCGGGTAAGGGGCCGCCATCTCTCGAGGAAAGACGGCCAGGGGGATCCAGACGGCGTCACGGAAGAAGTCGGCCAGCGCCCCGTGGCCGGCGAGCCACAGGAGCAGCCCCAGCGGGACGGGCAGGGACGCGACGCAGGCGAGCACCGCCCGGCCCAGCCGCCCCCGCAGGGTGAAGGGCCCGGCGACGAGGAGCGTGACCACCAGGGCGAAGAGGGCGTACAGCCCCATATTTTGTTTACAGAAGGCGGCGACGCCGCAGGCAAAGCCGGCCCCGGCCGACCACGCCAAAGACGATCCAGGGGCGCCGCCAAGCCGTCCCGGCTCCCGCGTCACGGCCCGTAGCAGGCACTCCAGGGCGATCATGCATCCGGCCAGGGCAAACCAGGAGTAATTGGGGTAGAACCACCCCTGGCCGATGCCCCATACGGGAAAGGCCAGGGCGGCTAAGGCAGCGGCCGGGCGGGACAGGATCCGCCGCCCGCCCGTGTACAACAGGGCGGTGATCAAGAGTCCCAGGGCCACGGTGACCCAGCGTCCGACGATCACCGAAGGGCCGGTGACGGCGAAAACGGCCGCCAGGGCCAGAAACGCCCCCGGCGTCAGCTGGGTGAAAAAGTCCCGGTAAGGCACCTGCCCCTGCAGCACCCGCTCGGCCACGTGGAGCACGAAGCCCTCGTCTAAGAGGTTCAAGCCCCGGTTGTAGACGCGGCCGAGATGCGCCAGGGCCAGGAGCAGCACGCCGACGTAGGTGAGCCGTTCGGCGTGCGCTACGGCCCACGCCCGCGCCCCAGCGGCGATCCGCGCCGGCACCAGGGGCGCCAGCCCCACCGGGCGCAACGGCGGTGCGATATCTTGGGCCATCGATGCGATACCTGAGCGGCGGGGATCTATTGACAGAAGGCTCAGCTGCCGGTAGCGCTCGGCGGTGAAGGGAGAATTGTACGCCCTGGACGCGTCGCTGCACGGTGTGCGGCGACACACAGAAGAGCAAGGCGCGCCGGTGGGGGAGGGGCTCTACGCGGGGCCAGCGAAGCCTTTCATGCAAACTGGCGCATGTACAACCGGTAGTAGGCCCCCTGCCGGTCGAGCAGTTCCTGGTGGGTGCCCCGCTCCACGATCTCGCCGTGGTCGACGACGAGAACCTGGTCGGCGTTGCGGATGGTGCTCAAGCGGTGAGCGACGACGAAGCTGGTGCGACCGGCGAGGAGCGTCTCCATGGCCCGCTGGATCAGGCGCTCGGTGCGCGTGTCCACGCTGGAGGTGGCCTCGTCCAGGATCAGGATGCGCGGGGAGGCCAGAGCGGCCCGGGCGAGGGCGATGAGCTGGCGTTGCCCCTGGCTCAGGCCACTGCCCCGCTCCCCCAGTGGGGTGTCGTAGCCCTGGGGTAGGCGCTCGATGAAGTCGTGGGCCTGAGTCAGGCGGGCGGCCGCGTGCACTTCGGCGTCGGTCGCGTCCGGCTTGCCGACACGGATGTTGGCCAGCACCGTATCGCTGAAGAGGAAGGTGTCTTGCAGCACGATCCCAATCTGCCGGCGCAGGCTCTCGGCGGTCACGTCACGCACGTCCACCCCGTCGATACGCACCGCCCCGCCGACGACGTCGTAGAAGCGGGGGATGAGATTGATGATGGTTGTCTTGCCGGCCCCTGTGGGCCCTACGATGGCCACCGTCTGACCGGGCTGGGCGCGGAAGCTGACCTCTCGTAGGACGAGCTCCCCCACCTTATAGGCCGCCGTGACGCGCTCGAACTCCACCACGCCCTCGATGCCGGGCATGGGCCGGGCGCCCGGCCGATCCTGCACCTCAGGCACCTCATCCAGCAGGCCGAAGATGCGCTCGGCGCCGGCGACGGCGCTCTGCACGTTGGCCCACAAGATAGACGTCTGCTGAATGGGCTGGTTGAAGCGCTGGACGTACCCCAGGAAGGTGACGATCAGACCCAGCGAGACGGCGGTGCCGAAGATGTCCTGCCCGCGGAGTAAGGCCAGGCCCCCGGTGACGGCGACAACGCCGATGGCGACGTAGCCGAGGGCCTCGAGCGACGGCGCCAGCGCAGACGTGTAGGAGACGGCGCGGATGTTGGCGTCGCGGTTGGCGGCGTTGGTGCCGCGGAAGGTCGCCATGTTCGCCGCTTCACGGCCAAAGGCCTGCACCTCCCGCACTCCGGCGATGGTCTCTTGCAAGTCGGCATTTACCTCTCCAATGGCCACCCGCGTCTGGCGAAAGGCCTTGCGCGCCTGGCCGGAAAGCCACAGCGTGACCATGATCATGAACGGCAGCACGGTCAGGCTGATCAGGGCGTAGGGGAGGCTCAGGGACAGCATCTTGAGCAGGATCCAGACGATGAGCAAGCTCCCGCTGGCGACGTTGACCAGGGCGAAGTTGATCGCCTGCTGCATCGTGTCGATGTCGTTGGTGATGCGGCTCATCACGCTCCCCACCTCGTGCCGGGCGTAATAGCCCAGAGACAGCCGGTGCAGGTGATGGAAGAGCTGCGTGCGCAGTCGACGCAAGACGCGCTGGCCGGCCCAGGTCATAAGAAAGAACTGCAGCCCGCCGGCCAAGGCCCCGGCGACATACAGCGCCACCACCGCCAGGATCAGGCCCCCCAGGCCGCGGATGGCGTCCTCCGGCGTGGCGCTCGGGTCGAGCGAGTCGTACCAGCACATGTTGCCGTGCGGCCGGGCCGTTGCCCCCTGGGTGACGCCGGCTCCCGGCCGGGCGTCCAGCCCCCCCGCTCCCCACCCCGGCGTCAGGTAGCAGTCCACCGCCTGGCCGATCAGCTCTGGCGCCCGCACCTGGGTGTAGGTGCCGCCGACGATCAGCAGGGCCACGGCGAGGAGGACGAGCCAGTGGGGCCGGAAGTAGCGCGCCAGGCGGGCCAGCGTGGCGCTCACTCGCTGGGGCCTGGAGGTCTCCTGCTCCAGGACTCGGGGGGGCCCGCCCAGAAGCATGGCTCCCCTTCCCTACCGGACGCGCAGCGGCGTGGCGCTGGATGCCGGCGGGCGGTCCACACCGGCGGGTGTTGATGCAGCGTCGGGCGCCGAGGACAGCGCCGCATCGGATGCCGGACCGGCCACCAGCTGAGAGGTGTAGATCTCGGCGTAGATGGGGCTGCTTTCCATCAGGGCCTCGTGCGTCCCCTGGGCAACCACCCGTCCCCCTTCGAGCACCAGGATCTGGTGGGCGTTGCGGGCGGTGCTGATGCGCTGGGCGATAACGAAGCTGGTGCGCCCCTGCATCAGGCGGTCGAGGGCCTGCTGGATCTGATGCTCGGTCACCGCGTCCACGCTGCTGGTCGAGTCGTCCAGGATGAGGATGCGCGGATCGAGCAGCAGCGTGCGGGCGATGGCCAGGCGCTGCTTCTGCCCCCCGCTGAGGGTGGCGCCGCGCTCGCCCACAGGGGTGTCGTATCCCTGTGGGAAGCCGGCGATGAAGTCGTGAGCGGCCGCTGCCTTGGCGGCGGCGACGATCTCCTCGTCCGTGGCCTCCGGCCGGCCAAAGGCGATCGTCTCGCGGATGGTGCCACTGAACAGGGTGGTGTCTTGCAGCACGATCCCGATCTGCGAGCGCAGCGAGTCCAGGCTCACGGTGCGCACGTCATGGCCATCGATCAGGACATGGCCGTCGGTGGGGTCATAGAAGCGGGGGATGAGATTGATGATGGAGCTCTTGCCGCTCCCGGTGGCCCCCAATAGGGCCACCGTCTCACCCGGCTCGACCGTGAAGCTGACATCTCGCAGCACCGGCTCACCCCCGCCAAAGTAGCGCAGCGTGACGTGGTCGAACGTTACCCGTCCCTCGACCGCAGGGAGGTCCGGCGCTCCCGGAGGGTCGGCCACCTCACTCTGGGCGTCCAGGATCTCGAAGATGCGCCCGGCCGAGGCGCTGGCCTGCGACATCTGGGAGATGATGAAGCCCAGCTGCCCCAGGGGAAAGAAGACGTAGACGAGGTAGAGGCTGAACTTCTGCCACTCCCCCAGGGTCAGCGTCCCCCCGATGATCTGCCGCCCGCCAAAGTACAGGACGGCGGCTTGCCCCAGGTTGGCGATCAGGAAGACCAGGGGGAACAAGAACGAGAACAGGCCCGCCAGGCGCATCTGCTGCCCCATCAACTCATCGGCCGCGGCCTCGAAGCGAGTCTGCTCCTGGGCCTCGCGGGCAAAGGCCTTGACCACCTTGATGCCGGCCAGGTTCTCTTGCAGGATAGCGCTCAGTCGGGAGAGCCTTGCCTGCACCTGCAAGAACATGGGCTGACTGACGGCGCCAAAGACGGTGAACATCAGCAAGGCCAACGGGAGGACCGGGAGCACCACCAGCGTCAGCCGCAGATTGGACAGGGACAGGATCAGCAGCGTCGCCACGAGGATCACCAGGGCCTGCACCGCCAGGAGCAGGCCCTGGCCGATAAAGATGCGCACCTTCTCTACGTCATCCGTCGCCCGGACCATCAGCTGACCGGTCTGGGTGCGGTCGTGGTAGCTGAAGGAGAGGCGTTGCACCTTGGCATAGAGGTCGTTGCGGAAGTCGAAGGCGACGCTCTGCGAGACACGCTCGGAGACGTAGCTCTGAGCGTAGGCGAAGAGCCCGCGGGCGAGGGCGAACAGGGCGATCAGCAGGCCGAAGAGGAGGAGCGTCCGCTCGGCCCCGGACGTGAAGCCGGACGGCGCCGGGGGAGAGACGGGTGATGCCCCCAGGCCGTGGGCAGCGGTGTCTACGATCCCCTGCACTACCTGGGGTACCACCAGCTGGGCCGCGGTGGAGATGAAGAGGAAGAGGTAGGCCAGCCCCGTCAGGCGGCGGTAGCGCCCGAGATAGCGCACGGCGCGGCCGAGAGCGCGCCAGGCCGGTCGCGGACGCCCGCCCGCCGGCTGGCCCTGCGCCCCCGCCCGGCCGGCCTTCGCCCCGTCCGCTGAGTCCTCCCTACCCTTGGGGAGACCGCCCTGCCCTTGTCGTTCCGCCGGCACCCGCTCGCTCCCGAAGGAATGGTGTCCCCCAGTGACCATAGCACGAGCGTCGCGAAACGCTGCAACTCGCATTACAGTGCTTCTCTGAGGTTGCACAGCCGGCGTGGTGGATGCCCACTCGCGCAGTAGGCGGTAGGATGAGGGATGCACCGCCGTTCGTGCAGGGGACTGCTGTGCGTGCTGACGCCGTGTAGCGTCGGACGAGGAGGGACAGACTATGGCCATCACCGAGGTGCCACGGGAGGCCGGTGCGTCACCCCAGGCACGGGAGCACGGCCGGGTGCGCCGCCCGCGCCTGGGCTACCCGCTGTTCGACGTGGACGTGCACACGTCGTTTCGCAGCAAGCAGGACCTGCTGCCGTACCTGCCAGAGCGGTACAAGCAGCGCTGGCAGGATGCGGGGGTGGGGGACAGCCCGGCTACCTTCCTGTCCGGCGCCGGCGGCAACCGCGTCGACGCGGTGGCGCTGGACGGCAGCCCCGCCGGCACCAGCGCGGGGTTCGTGGCTGAGCAATTACTCGACCCGTATGACATCGAGTGGGCGGTGTGCACCGGCAACGGCATCCTGGGCCTGGGCACCATCCCTGACGCGGACTACGCGGCGGCACTGGCGCGGGCGCACAATGAGTGGACCGTCAACCACTGGCTGCCCCAGGAGCCCCGTTTTCTGGGGGCGCTGGTGATCGCGCAGCAGGACCCATCGCACGCCGCGGCGGAGATCGAGCGAGCGGGCGGGCACCCACGGATCGTGGAGGTGGTGATGTCCAGCGGCAACATCGCACCGTTTGGCCAGCGCCGCTACGACCCCATCTACGCCGCGGCGCAGCGGATGGGGCTGCCGGTAGCGATCCACCCCGGCACGGAGGGACGTAGCATCACCACCCCGCCGACCAGCGCGGGCTACCCCGCGCGGCGCGTGGAGTGGCACACCAACCTGTCACTCAACTACATAGCCCACGCCACCAGCCTCATCTGCGAGGGGGTGTTCGCGAAGTTCCCGGACCTGAAGGTGATCCTGTTGGAGGGCGGTGTCTCCTGGGTGCCGCCGCTGCTGTGGCGCCTGGACGCGGACTGGAAGCTGCTCCGCGCCGAGGTGCCGCACCTCACCGAGCTCCCCAGCGCGTACTTCCGGCGCCACATCCGCCTCTCCAGCCAGCCCATCGAGGAGCCGGAGGACCCGCAGCACCTGCTGGACGCCTGGCGCCTGGCGGACGCCGAGCACACCGTCCTGTTCTCGAGTGACTACCCGCATTGGGACTTCGACGATCCATACGCGGCCTTCCCGCGGGAGATGCCGGATGAGTGGAAGCGCCGCATCTACCGCGAGAACGCCCGCGCCCTGTTCGCCGAAAAGCTGGCGGCGCTGGAGACCGGCACGTGAGCCTGCCCGCCGCACCGGCCCAGCTGATCGACTGCGACGTGCACATCACCTGGCGCACGCTCGACGAGCTGGCCGCGCACCTGCCCCGTGTTTGGCAGAGCCGGCTGCGCGCCGGCCGGGGCACACCGCGCATCCAGCCCGCCTTTTACGTGCCCGGCTGCGGGTTCCACAAGGAGGCGTCCTCAGCCACCGGCGGCCCGCCGGGCAGCGACCCGGAGACCCTGGCGCGCGACTGGCTGGACGGCCACGGCATCGCCTACGCCGTGCTGAACCACCTGGACATGCCGGTGGTCTCCACCTGGGGCGACGCCGACTACCCGCGTGACCTGGCCCGCGCGTACAACGACTGGCTGATCGAGCGATGGCTGGCCCGCGACCGCCGCTTCCTCGGCTCGATGGTGGTGGCCACCCAAGATCCGGCGGCGGCGGCGGCGGAGATCGAGCGCGCCGGGGCACACCCTCAGGTGGTGCAGGTACTCCTGGCCAGCGGGACGCGCCTCCCCTACGGCGCGCCCTACTACCACCCTATCTACAAAGCCGCCGCGCGCCGCGGACTGCACGTGGCTATCCACACCGGCACCGAGGGGCTGGGCACCAGTAACCCACCCACGTCAGCTGGGTGGCCCACCTACGCCATCGAGTGGCGGGCCTGCCAGCCGCAGAACCTGGCCGCGCACCTGGTCAGCCTGGTCACCGAGGGCATCTTCGTCAGGCACCCGGAGCTGACGCTCGTGCTGCTGGAGGGCGGCGCGGCCTGGCTCCCCCAGCTCCTGTGGCGGCTGGACAAGAACTTCAAGCCCATGCGCTTGGAATGCCCCTGGCTGACGGAGCTGCCCAGTGCGTACATCTTGCGCCACGTGCGCTTCGGCACGCAGGGCATCGAGCGCCCGGCGGACCCAGCGGACGCGGAGCAGCTGTGGACGTACCTCCGCATGATGGAGGGAGAGCGCACGCTGGTGTACGCCAGCGCCTATCCCAGCTGGGACATGGAGGAACCGACCGCGAGCGCCGTGATCCGTGGCGCCTCACCCGAGGCTCAGCAGCGCATCCAGGCCCAGAACGCCCGCAAGCTGTACCACCTCGACTGAGTCGGCACGGCCGGGGCGCCGGCCCCGCGGCCTCAACGTGGCTGGGGCAGCTTACGCGAAGAGGACCACCTCGCCGTCTTCGTTCTTCACCTCATAGGTAGCGACGCGCTCGTGGCGGTAGGGATCGTAGAGGCCCACGCCGGTCCTGAGGTCGAACTCCCAGCCGTGCCAGGGGCAACGCAGCACCTGGCCCTCCATACCCCAGACGTACTCGCCGGGCGCGGAGGCGAGCGTGGTGCCGGTCACCGGCCCCAGACACAGCGGCGCCCCTTGGTGCGGGCACGAGTTGCGCAGGGCGAACAGTCCGGCTTCGGTGCGGAAAACGCCGATCTCACGCCCGTCCACCTTGAGGATGCGCCGGGCGCCCACTCCGAACTCGTCCGCTTTGGCGACGACGTGACGCTTGCGCTGGCCCGCCGCGTGGCGCGGCGGCCGCGCCTGCCCTGAGCCGACCGAAGCGTCCCCCGCCGGCGGATCACCGGCCACTGATGGCTGAGCGCTCATCGCAGCCCGTACAGCTCCGCTGCGTTCTCATAAAAGATCCGCCGCTTCAGCCCCTCCGGCACCGCCCTGAACGCCTCCACCGGGTTGTCGAAGTCCCAGTGCGGATAGTCGGACGAGAACAGCAGCGTCCGCCCCGCGTCCATCGCCTCGAGCAAACCCAAGAACTGCCCGTCCGTCGGCGGCTCCTCGATCGGCTGTGACGTCAGCCGCACGTGCTCGCGCAGGTAGTCGCTCGGCAGGCGCGTGAGCCACGGCACCTCCTGGCGCAGGCTCTTGTAGTTGCGGTCCAGCCGCCACATCACGTGCGGGAACCACCCCACGCCGCACTCCGTGAACACGATCCTGAGCCGCGGGAAGCTGACGAACACCCCCTGACACACCAGGCTCACCGCATGGCTCATCGCCTTTTGCGGCAGGCACGTGTGCCACTCGATGTACTTGCTCACCCAGCCCGCCGCCGTCGGTGGCCCCGTCGTCGAGCGCCCCTCCACCCCCGGATGCACCGCCACCGGCAGCCCCTGCCGCTCCGCCGCTTCGTAGATCGGCCAGTACTGCTTCGCCCCCATCGGCGGCGTCACCGCGCTGGCGAACATCACCTGCACGATGTGCGCGTGCTCTCCCACCCGGTCGATCTCCTTCGCCGCCGCCGCCGGGTCCTGCGGCGCGACCATCATCGACCCCTTGAAGCGCCCGTCGGCGTTGTGCTCCCCCAGCCACGTCGCCGTCAGCCAGTCGTTGTATGCCGACGCCAGCACGCACGCGAAGTCCGCGTCCGGCAGGGCCGCGATGCCCAGGATGCCGCCCCCGTTCAGCAGCGCGTACTTGACGTTGTACTGCTCCATCAGCTGCCGTCGCAGCCAGTCCGGATCCGTCCCCGGCTCCCCACCCCCCGGCGGCACTACGTCCTTCCGGTACAGCCCCACCGACGTCTGGTAGCCCGAGCTCGGCCCCCCAAACCCCCGCGCCGACACGTACTTCCGCCACGCTTCCGGCAGATAGGCGTGCAGCTCGCGGTAGTCCTTGATCGATTGGTGCACGTCGCAGTCGATCAACTCGTACTCGGCGCGGCGGGGGCGCGCCCCCGCGACGGCCTCGCGCTCCACCGTGACAGCCATCATCAAATCCTACCTGGTGGCCTGCTATCCGGGGACCTTCGTCAGCAGGCTCTCTACCGTTTGTACGATCGGTGTCAGCGCGCCCTTGGCGTCCACCTGCCCCGACCATACCGGCGCCAGCGCCTTGCCCACCTCTGCGCCGACGTTGCCCCAGTCGCCTGAGATCGGCTCCGACCGCGCGTACGAGAAGGCGTCGAGCGCGATCTTGGCGCTCTTGGGCGGCTGCGCCGGATTGGTCATCATCGCCTCGGCCACCTGCTTGTGCGTCGGGATCGTCAGCCCCGTGTTGGCCCAGTGCTCGTACGTCGGCTTGCTCGCCAGCGTCTTCAGGAACTCCCAGGAGGCGTCCTTGTTCTTGCTCCCCGTGGCCACGCTGTGGCCGGCAGACGCGGTGCGCGTCGCCTTCGTCTTCCCGCTCGGCAGGGGCGCGATGTCCCAGTCGAACTGCGCCCTGTTGTAGTTGGTGTAGACGCTGATCTGCACGTACATGCCGATCCGCCCCGAGTTCCACGACTCCTGGAGGTTGCTGCCGGGGAACTCGGTCGGCGCCGGATGCACGCGCTGCTTGTTCACCAGGTCGGCCAGCCACTGCACCTGCTCCACCGCCGGCGACTGGTGGAGCGTGAACTTGGTGCGCGACTTGTCGACGATGTCGCCGCCCTCCTGCCACACCTTGGGGTAGATGTTGAAGGGCGACATCCCTTGCCCGCCCGCTACGCCGGCCGCTCCCCAGGTCTGCTGCGATCCGCTGCCCTTGCTCATCTGCTGCGCGGCCTTGAGAAAGTCGTCCCAGGTCCAGTCTGCCTTGGGCAGCGCCACCCCGTTCTTCTGGAACAGCTCCTTGTTGACGATGACGATCATCGTCGTCGCCTCGCGCGGCAATCCATACTGCTTGCCGTCGATCTCATAGTCCTTGACCGGCGCCTCGTACAGGCTGTTCAGCTTGAACTCCCGGTCCCGTTTGATGTAAGGGTTAATGTCCGCCGTCAGCCCCAGCTTGGCCAGGTTCGGCGCCACGTACGCGTGCGTCCAGAACAGGTCGGGCGGCGTCCCCGCTGCCGTGAGGGCGATCACCTTGGACTGCGCCTCCACCCCACCGCCACCCTCCGCGTTCTGCAGCAGCTCCACCGTCACGCCGGTGTTGCGGTTGTTGAACCCGTCGATGATCGGCCGGTACCGTTCCTCGTCTCCCGGGCTCGCGTTCTGGCTCATGAACTGGACCTTGCCCTGCGGCTTGCTCTGCGCGCCGGTCCCGGTTCCGCCAGATTCGCTCGTCCCACCCCCCGCGCCGCACGCCGCCAGCACGCCCGCGGCCGTCGCACCGAGCGCCCCACTCAGCCACCGCCGCCGTGTCATCTGGTGAATTATCATTTGTCTTTGCTTCTGTCTTTGCTTCTTGCGCTGTCTTGTAGGTACCCTACCTCATACCATAGTCTGTCCCGACGCAGCGGGCAAGCGCTACAGGCGGTTTGGCGCTTTGGGTGCGTGTCCAAGTTTGCTGGAGGGGCGACGGGTGCAGCGGGGTTGACTCCTGTTCTTCCCAGCCGCGACCTCCCGCCCGGCGGTGCAGCCGGTTCCGGATTGGGGACTTCGTAGAAAGGGATGTTCGCTCCCCCTGGCGGATGGTGGAGGTTGTGCTCGAAGACGTCGATCTCGCGTAGGGCCCGGGCTTCGATCGGCGCGAGCGCCGCGAGGAACGCCGCCGCCGCCTCGGCGACCAACGCCTCCAGCTCGTCGCCCGACGCCAGCGCCGGCGCAGGCACACCCACCGAGGCGCCCGACGTGACAGCGGCCCCGCCAGGCACTACGTCGTCGTCAGGACGCGCAGGCGCGCGGAGGGGTGCGACCGAGGCTTCGGTCGCACGACGATCTCCACGTCCCGGTTGAGCTTGAGCAGGAAGGCGCTCAGGCGCTCCACGGAGAATCCGGCGAGACGGCCGCGCATGAGGGCCGACACCTTCGGCTGATCGACGCCGAGCAGACGCGCGCTTCCTTCTGGGTCAGGTGCGCTTCTCGATGATGACGCTGATCCGGCGCGCCAGCTCGGCCTTGGCGCGGGAGCTTCTAGCTGAAGGTCGAGTTTCGTCGCTCCAGCGGTGCGTCCAAGGGTCCAGGCACGCGACGGTAGCGCCCAGCGCGATCGCCCCTAGAGCAACCGCCGCCGCACCCACACCGGGTACCAGATTGACCGGCAGGAGGAGCGCACTGGTGGTGAGCACCAGAAGCAGCTTCCGCACCTCGTAGCGCACCGCCCGCCCCAGGTCTCGGAGCGCGCCGCCGAGGCCGCCCGAGCCGGCGGGCGCCACGCCGGCACGCAACGCCTCGAGGCGGCCGGATAGGGCGCCATACCAGGGCACGCCCAGGACAACCCCAAATCGCGCCAGGACAGATCCGGTGGCCAGCAAGAGCCCCACGACTATGCACCTGCGAGGACATCCTTCATAGGTGCTCCAGATGGCAGATGTGCGAAGGAGTACCCTGGGGCCTGTTGCCGAACTCGACTCTGACGCCCTCCATGCCGGCTCTGAGGCTCCTACTGGCATCTCTCACCAGATACGGCAACCGAAACACACTGAGCCTGCGGCTCACCAGGCCGGCAACGTAAGGGGTTTAGCAACAGTTGCTCATGCCCCTGAGGGGCACCACCGGGGATGAAAACGACCTCGTGGGCGGCTACCCTGTCGCGGCGGCGGTCCGTGTGTCGAGGCCGGGTTTGCCTGGTGCGCGAGCCCGCGCAACAGTTGGGCCCTGGGCGCCCCGAGGCACCACCGAGTGTCGCCCCCGCCGCCGGCCGCGGCCGGCGAGCGCGCAAGCACGCAGACCAGACGCTGTGAGCAGCGGGTGCCCTGCACGGCCGTCGTCAGAACGGGAGTCGCGCCCGCCGGGCGCGGAGGAGGGAACGGCGATGGAGGTGCTCTACCCGCGGTGCTGCGGCCTGGACATCCACAAGCGGCTGGTCGTGGCCTGCCTCGTCACGCCCGGGCCGGACGGTCAGCCGGCCAAGCAGGTGCGCTCGTTCGGCGCCATGACCGAGGACCTGCTGGCGCTGGCGGACTGGCTGGCGGCGCATGAGGTCACCCACGTGGCCATGGAATCGACCGGCGTCTACTGGCGCCCGATCTGGAATGTGTTGGAGGGCGCCTTCGAACTGCTGCTAGTCAACGCCCGCCATGTCAAAGCAACCCCAACAGACTACCCCTATTAGCAGCACGGTCTTTTCGGGCGCGACGGTCGCGGTCACGGATCCCACCCATCCGCTCTACGGGCTGCGCCTGCGCTGGCTGAGGTCGCCAACAAGCCACAGCTCGGGCGGGCCTGTGTCGTCTGGCTGCAGCCGGGGGTCGCCCGCCTTGTCCCGCTGGCGGCCACGGACCTGGGCGGCGGGCACCCCCGCCGCCGGACTGTCGCGTGTCGGTCGACGGCCTGCGTCGGCTGCTGGCGGTGGTAGCGTCCCTGGGAATCTGCTTCCCGGAGGACGGACATGGCCGTAGCGGAGTCCCCGCCATCCCTGCCGCACCTGAGCAACTGGCACCTGAGCAGCCGGCAACTGCCCCTCCCTCTGGGGCCGCCCGTCCCCCTCGTGCCCCCGTGCCCCCCGTGCCGGCGCGCCGGCGGTGGAGGTGGTAGTGCCCCAGCAGGTCTGGCCCCGCCTGGCCCCGCCCGCGCGGGCTCGCGTGCGCCAGACGTTCACCCGCGTCCTGCAGGAGGTGCTCGATGACCGCAACCGCGACCGCCGCGACGACCGCCCTGCTCCCGCCCAGCGCAGAGAAGATTACCGCGCGTCACCGTGAGCGCGCGGCCTACATCTCTATTCGCCAGTCGACGCCCCGGCAGGTCCAGCGCAACCGCGAGGGCCAGCGCAACCAGTACGCCCTGGTCGAGCGCGCCATCGCCCTGGGCTGGCGTCCCGAGCGCGTGCACGTCATCGACGCTGACCTGGGGCAGTCGGGCCAGGACAGCACCCGCCGCGGGTTCCGGGACCTGGTGGCAGAGGTCTCGCTGGGCGCGTCGGCCTCGTCCTCGCCTACGAGGCCAGCCGCCTGGCGCGCCGCAACGCGGATTGGTACGCCCTGCTGGACCTGGCGACCGTCGTCGGCGTGCTCATCGCCGACGTGGACGGCGTCTACGACCCCGCAGTTACAACGACCGCCTCCTGCTGGGGCTGCGCGGGATGCTCAGCGAGGCCGAGCTGCACCTCTTGCACCTGCGCCTGGAAGCGGGGCGCCGGCGCCAGGTCGAGCGTGGCACCTACCGCCAGCGTCTGCCCACCGGCTTGGTGCGCTTGCCCGATGGTCGCGTGGTGAAGGACCCCGACCAGCAGGTGCAGCGGGCGCTCGCCCTGGTCTTCGCCCGGTTCCGGGCGCTGGGCTCCTGCCAGAAGGTGCTGCGCGCCTTGCGCGACGAGGGCGTCCGCTTGCCCCGCGGGCAGACGGCCGGCCCCGCGGCCGGGGAGCTGCTCTGGAAGCCGCCCACGGAAGGGGCGGTCTATGAGGTGCTGCGTAACCCGGCCTACGCCGGCGCCTTTGTCTATGGCCGGCACACGCGCCAACACGCGCCGGGACCGCCCTCTGGGCCCGCCGCTCGCCGCGTGTACCGGCCGGTGGAAGCATGGCCCGTGGTGCGGCAAGACGCCTACCCGGCGTACCTGCCCTGGGAGGACTTCGTGGCGAACCAGGCGCGGCTCCGCGACAACGCCAGCAGCTTCGCCCGCCGGGCGCGGGCCACCCCACGCCCCGGCAGCGCCCTGCTGGCAGGGCTCGTTGCCTGCGGGCACTGCGGGCGGCAGCTGCACGTCGTCTACCGCGCCCAGCCCTGGTACCGGTGCGCCGCGCTCCAGAAAGTCTACGGCCGCACGGGCTGCCTGCACCTGGCCGGCCCTCCCATTGATGCCGCCGTCGTGGAGGCGTTCTTCGCGGCCCTGGCGCCGGCCGAGCTGGACCTCCTGGAGGAGGTCCTCGCCACACAGCAGGCCGACCACGCCCGGCTCGTCCAACACCACGTCGACCAGGTGACCCGGGCCGAGTACGAGGCCCGGCTGGCGCACAAGCAGTACCAGGCCGTCGACCCCGACCACCGCCTGGTCGCCGCCGAGCTGGAGCGGCGCTGGGAGGTGGCCCTGCAGGCCCTCGCCGCGGCGCGCGAAGCGGCCGAGCGCTTCGCCCAGGGCCCGCCGGCCTCGGCGTTGGACCCCACGCTCCGAGCGCAGCTGCAGGACGTCGGCCGCCACCTGCCCGCCCTGTGGGCCAGCGAGCGGCTCGAACCCTTACATAAGAAGGAGTTGCTGCGCAGCCTCATCCGCCGCGTCGTCCTCACCCGGCCAGAGCCGGCCACGCTGGAGGTCAAGATCGTCTGGGTCAGCGGCGCCGTCACCCCCCTCGTCCTGCAGCCACCGACCTACCGGACCATCGAGATGCGGGGCTACGCACACCTGGCCACCCAGATCCTGGCCTTGAGCCGCGTGGGCCTCCGGGACCAGGACATTGCCACCCGGCTCGCCGCCCAGGGCTACCGCTCGGCTCGGCAGCAGCCCATCACCAAGGACCTGGTGGGTAAGATCCGCCGGGCGCACGGCGTGGACGGGGTGCGGCAGCAGTTCCGCTCGCGGGACCGGATCGAGGGGCAGTGGACGGTCTATGGCCTGGCGCGGGCGCTGCACGTCCGGCGCACCTGGCTCTACAGCCGCATCGCCGCCGGCACCGTCCCCGCGCACCGGCACGCGGTCACCGGCCACTACCTCATCCCGGACGACCCCGCGCTGCTGGAGCGCCTCCGAGCGCAGCGGCCGGCCGGCCGCCGGGCCCCGTCCACCACGGAGCCGGAGGGGACGGGATGCGACCGTTAGGCCAGTCCTCGCTCTGGCTCCAGCGGGCCCGCCGCCCCGGCCGCGGGCTCAGGATCCCCGAGCGGCTCGACCCCCGCCGGCAAGACTTTGCCGACGTAGAAGCTCCGCGTGCGCTGGCGGTAGCTCCAGTAGAAGCCGTACCAGTAGGGGCCGTGGCCGGGACCGTGCGGTGGGCACTTCCGGCAGCCGGGCTTGCCGCAGCGCACGTACTGCTGCCGGTAGCTGACCCTGTCGGGCCGCCCGTTTGGCGCCGGGGCCCGGCGAGCCTTGCCCAGAGCCATACTCAATCATTACATAAGCAGCCAGCGCTGCACCACCTCATTGCGATGGCGGTCAGGCCCACCGCGCGTGAGACTACGGAGACTACGAGTCCAAGGAGGGCATTCTCTTGACATCGTCAAGGCCGTCCCGGGCCGGAAGACGGACGTGCGCGACTGCGAGTGGCTGGCCGACCTGCTGCGCCATGGCCTGCTGCGGGCGAGCTTCGTGCCCGACCGGCCCCAGCGAGAGCTGCGCGAGCTAACACGGTACCGGACCTCGTTGGTGCGGGCGCGCGCGGCTGAGGCCAACCGCCTGCAGAAGACCCTGGAGGGCGCCAACGTTGGGCTGGGCGCAGTGGCCACGGACATCCTGGGCAAGTCCGGGCGGGACATCCTGGCGGCGCTCATCGCCGGCGAGACCGACGCCGCGACCCTGGCCGACCTGGCCCAGGGGCTCTTGCGTAAGAAGCTCCCGCAGTTGGAGCAGGCCCTCACGGCGGACGTGGGCCGCCACCAGCGCTTCCTCCTCGCCCAGCACCTGGCCCACATCGACTTCCTGGACGCGGCCATCGCCCAGGTGAGCGCAGAGGTGGCGCGGCGGCTGCGTCCGCTGGACGCGACCATCGCCCGGCTCGACGCCGTCCCCGGCATCGGGCGCGAGGCGGCGGAAGGGCTGCTGGCCGAGCTGGGCGGCGACGTCGCCCGCTTCCCCACCGCGAAGCATCTCGCCTCGTGGGCAGGGATGTGCCCCGGCAACCGCGAGAGCGCCGGCAAACGCCTGGGCGGCGCCACCCGCAAGGGGAGCCCGTGGCTCCGGGGGCTCCTCGTCCAGGCGGCCCACGCCGCCGCCCGCACCAGGGGCTCCTACCTCGCGGCGCAGTACCGGCGCCTGGCCGCCCGACGGGGCAAGAACCACGCGGCCGTCGCCGTGGGACACTCCATCCTCGTGATCGTCTACCACCTGCTCCGGTACGGCACCGACTACCGTGACCTGGGAGCACAGTACTTCGACGAACGCGACCGACGGGCGGTCGAGCGCCGGCTCGTGCGACGCCTCGAGGGCCTCGGCTACCACGTCGCCTTGGAACCCCGCGCCGCCTGACCGCGACCTTCAGTTTTCAGACCAGTTTTCAGACCAGGCCCCCTGGACCGGCTTAGCACGATACGCAGGCCCACCGCCGAGGCCGACGCCCACCCGGGAAGCCCTGCCAGCAGCCCATCGATCGCACGGAGTCCGGGGACGAGCAGCCCGACGTAGGCGGACGATCCCCACCACGACGTTGAGCACGACCGGAATGACGACATAGCGCCACAGGCCCGGCGTGCGCCACAGCACCGCGAGCGCACGCGCGATGCGCTCGCTAGTCCGGGTCTCCCATGGGCTCTCCCCACACGACGGTGGCCTCGACCTGCAGGAGATAGCGTCCGCCGGCCTCACGCACCGCGCCCTGCCGGCACAGCTCGCCGAGGGCGGCCGCGATCGCGGCGTCGAACGCCGCCACGTCCGCTGGCCCCATCTGCTCGCGCGCGAAGGCGTTCTGCGAGTGGCGGCAGAGCAGGTACTCCTCGAGCGTGGGGTGCCACGGCTCCGGTCCGCACCGCCGCCGGCCGCGTTCACGGAATAGCCCCCGCTGTGCCAGCTCGGCGAGCAGGTTGCGCGGCCGGTAGTCCTTATTGGCACTGAACTGCGCAAAGATCGGGCGCAGCCGGTCGCGCAGCGCCGGGGGCTGATCCCAGTCGCGGTTCAGGACGGCTAATGAGCCACCGGGCGCCAACGCCGCCCGCAGGCGCGGCAGCACCACATCCCAGCGCATCCAGTGCAGGCTCTCACCCGCCGTCACCAGCGCGTAGGGCGGGGACAGGGGCGCCGTCTCTACCGCGCTCTCAGTCCAATGGATGGCCGGATGCGCGCCACCGGGCAGCCGCTGCCCCTGTGCGATCATCGCGCCGGAGAAGTCGACCGCGTCTATGCGGTTCACCAGCGGGGCGAGCCGGCGCGCGACGTCGCCGGTGCCGCAGCCGATGTCCAGGACGGCGCGGCCGTCCCGTGACGGCCCGTCTGCCGCTCCGGCGAGCTGCGCCAGCACGTGAATCGCCGCCGCGGGGTAGGGCGGCCGGTGCGGGTAGGCCGCGGCGACCTGCGCGTCCTTGAACCACGCGCCGTAGTTGCCGTCCCAGTGCTTCGGCTTCGGCGCCATCGTCATCGCTGCATCTCAACCACCGTCGCGGGAGCCCGTGCACCTGGCTCCCAGGCCCGGCGGAGACGCAGCGAGACGCAGCGGCCGGTCAGCGCGCCGTCGGGCTCAGGCGCGGAGGGTGTCTCTATTCTCTCACGTTTCGGTGGGCGTCCGCGATACGTGAAGTGCATTGGTTCGCTGGTCAGGCGGTCGTATGGTAGGGCGATGAGGCTGCCGGCGGGGCTCCCGCGGCCGGAGCGGGACGCCGTTGGAAAGTCGGACCGCTCTGGCTGCTGCAGTCCGGCACGCGGCGCGGCCCGTCGGTCGGCGGTGGTACTGCGACGAGACCTGGTCTGCGGCCTCTGTGCTCATAGGTGCTTCCTCTGAGTTCATGCGGCACGAGGGGGTGTGCGCGTCGCGGTCGCGGGGGCGCGGCCGCGCTCCGCTCGGGGATCAGCCAGCAGGGGGATCCACCCAGCGCCTCGTCTGGGGGGACTTGTAGGCCACGACGATGATGCGGAGGACGCAACGCGCTTCGGCGGGGCCGACCTCGGGTGCAGTGTTGCTCCGGACGCCTTGGACGAAGCTACGAGCGAGGTCGTACATCCACTGCTTGTTGCCGTAGACGCCCTTCTTCTCGGGGAGCTCGAAGGTATGGGTCTCCGTGGGTGGAGTCGATGCGAGAGGCGTGCGGCGGGTGACGCCGAGATGCGGCCCGAGCGTGAGGCCCCTCACCCTGCCGTGGGTCGCCCACGAGCCGGACCGCTCACAGACCCCGCCTTGCGAAGCCGCCAAGGTCAGTCAGCGGCACCTCAAGAAGTGCTTACCGCCTGAGCGGGATGAACGCCAGCCGCACGGTGGCCAGTTCCCACTGACCCATGGCAAGGCTAACCGTGTGGTCGTCGTCCAGACGCAGCGGCTCACACGGGTCTTCGGTCACCGTGAGCCGACGGGCGGCGACGAGCGTCGCACCCGGAACACGCACACGCGCTCGAACGGCACGTCCCGTTTGCTCCCATAGTCGGACGACCAGCGCGTCGCCGTCGTTCCCGTCCTCCCGATCTTCGGCTTGCTTCAGCGTCACCGCCTGCACGCCGTCCGGCTCCACGACACACAATGCGTGCGCGCCAAGCGGCAGGGGGCCCTGCTGGCGCCCGCGCAACCATGAGGCCGCGAGCGGTTGCGCGTAGGCCCAGCCGAAACGCGCCGCGGCGAGCGGGTCGAACGGACCGGCGTGGGGCATGACGGCGAAGCGGAGCAGCACCGGCTCGCCACAGCTGTAGGGAGAGTCCGAGGTGCGTCTCTCTCGGTGGAAGCGCCCGACGCGCGCCCACACGTGCGCTTGCACAGGCTGCAGCGTGCGCAGGTACTGCTCGAAGTGGGGATGGCCGAGGTCCAGCAGCGCCACGTCCGGGGCGCTGAGCAGCACGCCCCATTCCCGGTTAGACGCATCCAGCCACTGCTGCACGGCGTAGAAGTCCCGGCACGTGCCGGCTATCTGGCGCGCCTCGGGCTCGAGGACCGCGAGCGGCCCGTCCAGCCGGAAGCGGGCGTCTGGCGCGCCAAACGGGAACGCGACGTAGCCCACCTCGCCCGACTCCGGACCGCCCGTGCGGGCGATCTCCAGTTCCACCTCGAGCCACGGCTGGCTCCGGTACAGCCGGTACGTGCGGCGAACGCTCGGGTACGTCGTGCCGGCGCCGGCTGACGCGGTCGAGGCGGCACCGAACGTCACCGCGCCGGCCACCGGGCCGCTCTCATGCGCCACCTCCGGCCGCTGAGCTGGAGTGTCCGGCACGTGCTCGAGACGGGAGGCGACACCCTCGTAGAGGTCAGGGAACTGGTGGATGTGCGCACCGGGCTGGCCGGGCTGCCACCGGCGCTCGCGGTGCGAGCGGAAGCGCACGAATGCGCCGCAGCGGTGTTCCGCCGTGGGATCGAGCACGTCGCGGCCGAGGCGGGTGGCGAACAGACGCACCACCTCGCCGGTAGAGGGGTCAAACCGCACCCGCAGTGCGTCGTGCTCCAAGCGGGAGCCTCGCGCCCGTAGAGCGGGCTCGACACCCCCTCCGTCATGCCCGGACTCGGGCGGCGCCGCCTGTTCCGGCGAGGGGGTGAGGCGGTAGGTCCGGTATCCCAGCGCCGGGACATCTTGGGCCACAAAGAGCAGGCGTCCCGCCGCCCCCAGCGCGCCGCCGCTAGTGATCTGGTGGGTAATCGCCTCGCCCGAGGCATCGTCGATCAGCCGCCACGGCGCCGGAGGCGCATTGCCGGGCAGGTCCACCGCGACGGGGCCGCTGCGTCCCCAGCTCAGCGGGTTGACGACCATCAGGGGCAGGCCGGCGCCACGGCCAAGTGTGCCGATCTGCCCCGACAGCGCGCGTACGGCGGCGTCCCACACGCCGACCGCCGTCGCGGCCGCGTCGCGGCCGTAGCCAAAGCCCTCTTCCACTGCCCGCTCGGCCTCGTCCGGTGACTGGGGAGTCCACATGCCGCCCGAACCGCTGTGCTCGTCGAACGTGAGCAGGTCGTCGTAGCCGGCGCCGATCTGGCCCGCGGGGTACGTGTGCGGCGAGCCGGCAAGACCCGCCAGCGACCAGATCTTCTCGCCGGCGTGCAGGCGCTGGGTCGCCCGGCGCGTCAGCGCCGTCTCCGGCGGCCACCCGGCCGCGATGGCCGACCACCAGTTCGTCCAGTCGGCGGCCACGGTGGGGAAGTCCTCCCCCCGGGACACCACCTCCTGCTCGACGTCTCGAAAGAACTCGCTCACCGCGGCCAGCCGCACGCGCGGCACCAGCCAGCGCTCGTTCCAGGCGCGGACCGTCTCCGCCACCGTCTGGTCCGGCGGCCGGTTGTCGGCGGCCATCAGGAGCGGGAAGGCCGCGTAGGGATACCCGCCGTCCTCGAGCGCCGCCAGCCTCGGCGGCAGTTTCTCGCGCACCTCCCCGTACCCGCCGGCGAAGCCCACCCGCTTCGCCTCGATATACGCCCAGTACGGGTCGTCGGTGTACCAGGAAAGGACGCTACTGCCGTCTGGTCCCTGCCAGCGGAACGGGCGCGGCAGCCCTCCCGCGTTGTAGGCCAGAAACGGAGCGACAAAATTGTTGTCGGCCACCGAGAGGTAGCGCACGCCCGCACGGGCGAGCACCTGCGCGAAGCCCCACGTCACGCCGGGGATGTCGTTGACCATCGCCGCCTGCACCGGCACGCCGTACCGCCGGCGCAGCGCGGCCGCGTGGTAGAGCGAGCGCACCAGCTCCTCCGCGCCGCACAGGTCGGTGTGGATACCTAGATAGAAGGCCGCCAGCTCCATTCGGTCGGAGCGGGCTCGCCGAAGGAGCTCGGCGAACGCCGCCCCCGAACGATGCCGCTCATAGTTCTGGACCTGCCAGCTGACCTCGCAGGTCCAGCGGAAGCGCGCGTCGTCCGGCCAGTCATCCGTGGCGCGGCACAGCTCCAGCACCTCGTCGAGGTAGCGGTCGTGCAGCCGCACCACCTCCGATGGCGGGTGCGTGAAGCCGACGTCGGTGTGGGTATGGTGCACCAGGTAGACGCGCCAGGGCCGCGCCGGGCGCAGGCGGGTCTGCTGCGTGCCCAGGCGCTCGCCCGCTGCCACGAGCGTGCAGTCAAGGTCGACCGGGGCGGCCACAGCCGGCACCTGGACCTCAAGCACGTGCTGCCCGGTGGGCGCTGCGCCCAATTCGTGTGTCTCCGTCAGAGCGGGGCCGACCCCAGCGGCGGAGGGGCGCGGCGCCACCTCCAGTCGAACCGGTACCGGCGCCGAGCCAGGGTTCGTGAGATGGACCTCTAGCACCTGCCGGGCGCCGTCGGCCGTACGTGCAACCAGGCCCGTGGGCACCAGGTCCCACGCCAGACTTGTCAACGAAGACTCCTCATCGAGGGCGCACCTCCTCGCGGCGACCGTGCCCCATCCGCCGGCACATGCCGCCACACGCCCGCGGTGCGGGCGTGTCGATCACTTGCGCTGCGTCAGTCGCGCGAGATCGTCGGCCACCTTCGCCTTGTTGGTCTCGTACATGCCCATCACCTCCGCCTGCGCCTTCTCCAGCGCCTCGCGCGGCGCCGCCCTGCCCTCAAGGGCCGCCGTCACCTGGGTGTTGAGGATGCTGGACCAGGTGCGCGCCTCGGGCACCTGCGGCCGGTTGCGGGTCACGGCGGCGCTTTCGACCACCGTCTTCCAGACGGGATCCCTGGTGAACTCGGGCCGGTCGTTCATCGCCTTGACGGCGACGAGCTGAGAAGTCAGGAGCACCGCCTGGCGGTTCATCTCCTCGTCCAGATCAAGCCACTTGATCAGCTCCCAGGCGCCGTCCGGGTTCTTGCCGCCGGCCGGTGTCTCCAGGTCAAAGCCGGCGCCCCAGCTGGCCTTGCGGGTCTTGTACGGGATCATCGACACGCCCCAGTCCAGGTTCGGAGCGTAGCGCTTGATGCTGGCGGCGTAGGGATTGGTGTTGACGACGAGCGCGAGTTTGTCCAGGAAGAACGGATTGCTCTCTGGACCCGTGGAGAGCGTCTTGTTCCATTCCATCACCGCCTCGTGGCCGTAGCGCTGCGCCCAGCGGACGTACCACTCCAGCGTCTCGAGGTGCTGGCGGGTGTTCAGCGTCGGCACGTTCTTCGCGTCAACGAACTCCGCCCCATTCGCCCAGGCCGCCGTCCAGAACCAGAGGTTGCCCAGCGTGGGATAAAACCCGAGCCGCGCGTACGTGCCTTCGCCTCCCGTCTTCGTGAGGCGCTCGGACTGGCTCCAGAGTTCGTCCCAGGTGGCCGGTGGCTTCGCCGGGTCCAGGCCGGCGTCCTTGAGCGATGCCTTGTTGGAGTAGAGGATGCGGGTGTCGGGCCGGAAGGGGAGCCCCCAGGTCTTGCCGGCGTAGGACACCTCGTTCGCCTGGTAGTCCACGAAGTCGGCCAGCTTCACCCGGTCCCGGGCTGCGCGGTCGTCGAGGGCGCGGTTCTCTCCCGTGAGGCCGCGCAGCGGTGCCGTTCCGGAGTCGGCCATCGTCACGTCCGGCGCCGAGCCGGCCGTCGCGGCGGTGGTCACCTTCTCCGCGAACGTCCAGAAGTCCTGGGCGCTGTGCTGGATCTGGAGCTTCGGCGCCTTCGTCTGAATCGCGACCATCGCCTGGTCGAGCCACTCCCGAGACGGGCCGCTGCTCCAGATGTGCCAGAACTCCACCGCACCCGTGGCTTCCGACTGCACTCCAGCCGGCTTCTCTCGGCTGGCACCCCCACACGCCGCGGCCAGTGCCCCCGTCAACACGCCCGCGGCGCCGTACAGATGGCGACGCGTCAGGGTCCGTGTCCCGATGACGTTCATGGTCCCTCCTTACTCGTCACTCGTCGGCGGCTGAGTTGCTCGTGGTCCGACCGATCGGTGATCAATGCGAGCCGTGTCTCTCGACAGCACGCCATCCGCTCCAGGTTCATCCTAGTACGGCGAGTGGCCACGTACAACCGTACGTCATACGCCGAAGCGGTCGCCCAGCCAGCCCGCGGGCAACGAGATTAGCGCCGCCGCCAAGAGGGGCAGCATCAGCAGGCGGAAGGCGGTCGCCTCGTCGGTGCCTAGCTCCTGCACGCCGAAGCGGGTCAGGAACGGCACGACGCCGCCCGTGCCCAACCAGAAGAACAGCGTTGCCAGGAGGTACCTGGCGACCTCGCCGTGTTGCCCGCGCCATACTGCAGCGTCTGCGCCAGGGTGAACGGCGCCAACGGGCGGCTGGCGCGTGACCAATCAGACCTATCAGAGCGAACCGATGGCGCCATAGACGAACCCGTACAGCCGGTCGGCCGCCGGCGGGCTGGTTGAGCACGACCTCCTTGCCGTCCTTGGAGAGGAAGACGCCCCCGTTGTTCCAGACCCACGCGATCCACGAGCGCACCGCGTCGCGCCCCACGTCGACGGCGAACGCGCCGCCCGGTCCGAAGCGGTGCTGGAGACTGTCCATGGAGGTGCGGAAGGCGTCCCACGTCCAGGTGTCGTCCTTGTAGGTGGTGGGCGGCGGCTGCAGCCCCGCTTCCTGGAAGGCGGTCAGGTTGGCGAAGAACGACCGATTCGGGTAGTCGAACGGCAGCGCGTACTGCTTCCCGCCCACCGTGTACTGCTCGTAGCTCGTCGGATAGAAGTCGGTCAGCGCGAAGTTGTCGCCCTTGATGCAGTCATCCAGCGGCTGGGCCTGCTTGAGGGCGACCTCGCCCGAGAGAGTGGTGACGCGTCAGAAGTGCAGGTAGGAGGCCGTGCCTATCCGGCCAGGGGAAATGACAGCAGCGTCAGCGAGTGCGGCGGGAAGGCGTAGCGCCCCTCAGACACCTCGACCAAGCCAAGGTCCCGCAGCGCCACCGAGTCAGGGGCGCTGATCGAGTTCGCGGCGAGCACGTCCGTCACGTCGGCGCCGATGGCGAGCGCCCCGGCGCGTGGCGGCACACCCGACGCGAGGCCATTCACCACCAGCTGCGCGTCTATGGCATCCGTGCGGTGGCGGTTGATGACCGATAGGCGCAGCGTGCGGCGGTCCTCCGAGAGCGTGGCGGCGACGTCCAGGTACGGCACCATGCCCGGACGGGTGAGCAGCTGCCCCTCGGCGTCGGTCGTGGCGCCCTGGCGCACCGGCCTCAGCACGGCCGGACTCTCCGTCACCACCGGCAGCGCGATGGGCCCGGTGTGATTCTGGAACAGGTCCCACACGTGGTAGGTCGCGCTCTTCACCAGTCCGCCGGGTCGCACCGCCAGCAACCCGTTGGCGTTGACCAGGTTCACCGTGTTGGCCATCGCCACGGGCACGGCGTGGCCGCTCAGCCGCTGCAGGGCGTGGAAGACGCCGGCGTAGAACAGCGAGTCGGCGGCGGTGCGCGGGCTCCAGCGATTCACACGCATGCGTCGCCGCACGATGCCCTCCTCGAAGCGCGGGTCACGGCTGGCGCCGGACGGCAGGTCGCGCGGCGCGACGCCTCCGTCGTCGCCGGGCTGTGGCCCCGGCCAGGCCGGCGGCTCGAGGTGGCGAATGTTCCACTCGTCAAGCGCCAACGCCAGGGGGCGGGCGACGTCGGCGCGGCGCGCTTCAAGCGCCACCAGGTTAGCGTAGTCCGCCAGCTCGCGCTCGAAGTAGAGCGACTGCGCCACCGTCGTCTCGAACTCGTCGTCGCCACCAGGCGACGTGAAGAGGTGCTGGCTGGCGCCGTAGAGGTGGATGGAGACGTAATCCAGCAGGCCGCCGGCCTGCCGCAACAGCTCACGCGTCCAGGCGCCGCTCCGGTCGGCGTTCCAGCCGACGCCGATGAGCTTGAGGCCGGGGTCCACCTTGCGCATGAAAAGGGCGTGCTCGCGCGCGTCAGAGGCGTACTGCGCCGCCGAGCGGTGGCCCATCTGCCAGGCGCCGTACACCTCGTTGCCGATCCCCCAGTACGTCACGCCGTACGGCTCGGCATGGCCGTTCTCGCCGCGGAGGCGGGAGTAGTGGGTGTCGCCGCCGTGGTTGGTGTACTCCACCCAGCGCACCGCCTCCTCCACCGAGCGGCCGCTATTGTTCAGGTACGGCTCGGCCCCCACCAGCCGGCACCAGGTCAGGAACTCGTCCGTGCCGAACTGGTTGTCCTCCTCGCGGCCCGAGCCGTCCTGGCCGCCCCAGGTCAGCTCAAGCCGGCGGGGGCGCTTCTCGCGCGGGCCGATGCCGTCCTCCCAGTGGTACGCCGAGGCGTAGTTGCCCCCGGGCCAGCGGCACACGGGGACACCCAGCGCCCGGAGCGCCTCCACCACGTCCCGGCGCAGCCCCTGCGTGACTCCGGGCTCCTGAAACGAGAGGGGCGACTCCGCGTCGAAGACGCCGCCCTGGATGTTCCCGAAGAAGTTGCCCTCCAGGAAGTGCCCGTAGATGTTGCGGTCGATCATGCCCAGCGGGCGGTCCGTCTCGACCTGGATGGTTGCCGCACGCCGCGCCAGGGCCGCACTCGCCCGCCCGTCGGCCTCCGAGCCTGCCGCAGCGGTAGTCTGCGTCATGTGTGTCTCTTCTCAGTCGGTTGCTTGGTCTTGGCGCGGTCTGCCTCACGCCGCGCCGCCGCCCACGGCCGCGGTGGACTCGCGCGCCACGAGGGCCGGCGTGATCACCAGGGGCCTGTCTACGGGTTCGCCGCGCAGCAGCGCCTCCAGCCGGTCTATCGAGCGGGGCACCCACGACGTGATATTGGGTGTCCGTCCCTTGCGGGCAGCCGCGCCGTCCAGCGCTTGAAGGACCTCCACGAAGAAGGCGTCCGGCACCTGACGGGCGATCAAGGGAGCCAGCACCGTGCGCGTCCGTCCGGAGTGTAGTCCGCGCACGCGCGCATCGGCGACGTATCCGAGCTCGGCCGCGCGGGCCAGCACGCGCTCGCGCGTTGCCGGGGCGATACGGAACCGCCCGGCTGTACCGTTCACGACCACAGACACGGTGGCGATGGAGACGCCGGCCGCGTGCGCTACGTCACGAACGGTCGCAGCCACCGGCCGATGCTAAATCATCTCAGCACTGCACGCAACGGTACCCAGCGGCGTCTCAGGGCCTTTTCATCAGGGGCGGGCGGTGGTTCCGGGTCATCCCCAGCGCAGCGAGGGATCAGCGAGTCGTCCCACTGTCCGTGGACCGGCGGCCCCGGGTGCCTCGCGGGGCCCGGCACGACCGCGCCGCGGGCGGTGCCCCAGGAGCGGCTCTGATGAAAAGGCCCTGATCAGCGAGAGGGAGGGACGCGCGCGGCCTCTGCCGACGCGTCCCGTACGCGCGACCCCGCCCGCCCGCCCGCGACAGCCACTGGCGGACCGCCCCCTCGGTCACACCCAGCGCGCGCCCGCACTGGCGTTTTGCTGCCAGCCTTGGTGGGCCATCGCCCACGCGCGCCGGCGCCGGCCTTCTCGCCAGTCGTGTGGAGTGGGAAAGGGATGTTGTGCCATGCCCCCGTTCCTGCAGGTCCAAGGCCACCTTTACGCCTTGTTGCAGGGATCAGTAACTCTACCGCTGTGTGCCGCGCACAAGCCGCTCCGACTCCGGCGCCCGTGACAGCCAGCAAGCAGCTCACGAACCTTGCTCAGTTTCCGACCTTGCTTTATGCAAAGCTTCACATATTGATTCTCTAGAAGTATTTAGTAACTGACAACAAAAGAACTTACCTATTGCAGAAACGATCATACGGCGAGTTCTGGGTGCGGACGGTCGCCCACCGGGCGACGACCAACCCGGCGAAGGCCTCCCCGCAACCGTCCACCGCAGAGGCGTGGCCGGGGCCGATGGGGCTCATGTCCACCACCTGCCCGCCGAGCAGTTCCACCCGGTCATCCTCAGTGAAGATGCCGGCCTCGAGCATCCGGTAGTAGTTCGCCACAGTGAAGCGGTGAGGCACCAGCGCAGGCGCGGCTGAGGGGGCCGTGACGGTCGCCATCGCACGTCTCGCTCCTTCCTGCTCTAGAGTACGCCGCCCGGGCCGCCGACGGGAGTGGGCTCCGGGAAGCCGTGAGTCACGTCACCCGCCTCGTCCAGGAACTCCAGCCGCGGGATGCCCGCCTCGTCCACGCCCAAGGGCAGCCGCACCCGCCCCTGCAGGTCGCACAGCCGGACGACGGCAGCCCCGTCCCCCTCGCGCCCGACAAACAGCCACCGGGCTGGGAAGAAACCCGCCGTCCGCAGCTTGTCCATCCCCCGTGTCCGCTCTGGCCCCTGGCGTAAGACGCAAACCACCTCCCATCGCGTGAGCGCATCCAGACGGGAGACCGCTGGGGCTGTGTCCCAGTCCGAGACGAAGAGCCCCGCGCCGCGCTCGCCATCGCTGTCGTTGTACTGGATCCCAATTGCCTGGTCCTGCTTGAACTGGTCGAACAGCGGGGAGGCGCTGGCCCAGCAGCCAGAACTGGAGCCGCCCGGTGATGCGCTCCTCCAGGGGCTTCTGCTCCCACTCCCGTCGGTGGGCCTCGTCCTCCGCTACGCGCCGGCCGTCCTCCTCGCGCTGCCGGGCCACCGCCGCTTCGTGTTCCCGCGCCTCAACCCAGGTCAGGGGCGCCGGCCAGCCGTCCCGGAATGCCTGCACCAGGGCACCAGCAGGGCTCTTGGCAGCAGGCCGGTACCGTTGCCACGCCACCTGCTGCCGGATCATCTCTCTGGAGCGTGTCGCTGCCAGCTCTCGGACAATGCGCCGGGCGCCTCCGTCTTCGACTATATCGAAGGCTTGTCATGCTATGCGGGTGATGCACCCGGCCGGGCGCCGCCACTCGACCCTCGGGTACGTCAACCCCCCCGCCTACGAAGCCGCCCACCGGGCCAGGCCGGCCATGGCCGTGGCGTAACGTGAGCGTTCAGCTGATGACCCTGACCCCTTCCGGGAGCGGTCGGGCCGGCCGCGGTGGCTCGCCCGGAGCCGGGATGTACCGGATGGTGAAGGTGACGCACGCCTCGTCGCCGCCCAGCTCCTTTGCGCGCTTCCGCAAGTGCTCCTTGAGGCTGCCGTCTGGGACCGGCACCGCCTCCCCAGTGATCGTCGACCTGATCGTGGCTTGCGCGGCGATCGGCTGGCTGGCGAGGTCCTTGACCGAGAACGCCCCTGGATCCCCCTTGTTCGCTGACTCTAGTTCGATGCGGTGGACTCCCATGCACGCTACCTCTTGGGAGAGACCAACGATGCAGTCCGGCGCCTGTCATCACACAGGAGTTATTTTCTCCATATGTCCGAGATTAGGCGGCGCCCGTCCGATCGGAGGGCGCTCGAACGAAGGTCCGGTCGGAATGCCCCCACCGGTGATCGCCGGCCGTCATCGTCTTGACGCTTCCGTGCTCGTCGGTGGCGAAGGCGACTCGGATCGGCCACGCCGCGACGTGGAACGTTTCCGGCGGCACCGGACACTCCGTGCTGCCACCCGCCGGCCGTCGCCCTGGGAGCAGCCGGGCCTGCGGCCAGATCCCCGGCAGCCCTTGGACGTACAGGTGCCCCGCCTGGGCGAAGACGGCGCAGCGCTCCTCCCCCGTCTCGCTCTGACGCACGTAGGTGCCGGTGAACCGCGCTGCTTCCGCCGGCGTGAGGGTCAGCTCCTCGTAGGGCGGCAGGCCGAGGAAGCCGAAGATGGCGGCCTCGGCGGTGCTCCGGGGCTGGACGGTGGTATCGAGTGCCAGCTTCGGGAAGGGTAGGCGCCGGAAAGCGGCGTCCGCGAGCTCCCGGTGAGCCGTCCAGAAGGCGACCAATCCCGCGAAGCCCTGCAGTCCCAGCCGCCGCCCGCGGCGGGATCGTTCGACGCTGCCGATCCAGTATGCCTCGAGTTCCGGGCCGCGCTGGTCGCAGATTCGGCGCAGCGCCACGGCGATGTCGGGCTGGACAAAGTACACGACGCACGGGCGGGCCGGGGCAATGGCCTGCTCAACGTGGTCGAGGTACGCGGTGATGACGTCGACGGGCGCGTCGGCGCGGAAGAGACACAGCGTGGCATAAACGAACAGGCAACTGTCGAGGACGGCGACCTCGCCTGACCGCACGAGCCCGGCGGCGAAGCGACGCCACCGCCCGATCACCCTGGCGAGGGCCGCGCCCCGCGCCCCGTCCTCCAGGTCGGCGAGGAACCGCTTAACGGTACTTTGTTAAGGACGGAGATAGAGGTGCAGAGAGTAGCCGTCGGCGAGAGGTCGAGGGAGCTGCTGGAGTTCGGGGGGGCGGGGTGAACTTGGCCCAGGCCGCGCCAGATGCGCCACAGACTGGTCCAGGGCACGAGCCAACTGCGCACTTGGCGGAGCGCGACCGGCCAGGAGGGCCAGACCCGGGGGCGGGGGCGGCGGCGCCGCGTCCCCGGTGGGGGGCGGCCCCGCGGCCGCCCGCGTCTTTTCCCCCCCGACCGCCGGGGTGGCGGGGGGGGCTTCCGGTGGCTCCCCGGGTGGCCGGTGGCCGTGCGGGCCAGGTTGCCTCAAGGGTAGTGAACCAGACCCGCCAACAGAAGGAGAAGGCGCAGCCAACGAGGGCCCAGTGGCGCGGCGGATGGCGCGGTCCGTGCGGACCTGGAAGTCGCCCCAGCCGAGGGCTCGCGCTTGACCTGCTTGTAGCCTTGCTCGACCCAGTTCCTGAGGCCGTACAGGCGCACGATGGCCCGCCAGGTCGGCGGGGGCGAAGGGCGCCGCCGCGCCGGGCGCGCCGTCCGGGCGTGGCAGGTTCGTCGCCAGGTACCAGGTGGTCAGGTGGGGCAGGGTGGTCGGGTCGGTCGTGGCCACCACCAGCGCACCGGGCCCTCCGGCTGGTAGCCCGCGAACCGCGGCCTCGGTCGCCCACCACACCTCCCGGTGCCCGTCGCGATACCGGCGCACGACGCGCGCCCAGTCGCCCGAACGCTCCCCGGAGCGGGTCGGCCCCTCCCACCGCTGGCGCCGGGCGGCCCTCCTCCCGGCGTGGCGGCGGCGCCTCGCGCACCCACGCCCCCTTCGAGGGCTTGAGGCCGAGCACGTAGGGCACTCGGGCCTGGTGCAACGCCCCCTGGAACGCGTCGTTGTCGCCGTAGAAGCAGTCGGCCACCGCCGCCCGGAAGGGCACGCCGCCCGCCCGCGCGGCGGCCACCAACTCGACCGCGATGCGGGGCTTGGTGCGGAAGGCCGGGTCGTGCTTGCCTTTGGGCAGGCGTGGCGCCGGGGTGTACGGCTCGACGTGGAGCGGGTAGTACACCCGCTCGTCGGCCCATAGGCTGGTCACGGCCACGATGCCGTTGTCCACCTTGCCGAGGACCCCCAGGTACTGCCGGGCGACGTGGGCGGTCTTGGTGCCGTCCTTCCGGTCCCCCGTGTCGTCCACGACGAGCACCCCATCGGCGTGGGGCCGGGTGGCGGGGTCGGCCAGGAGCCCCGCCAGGCGCCGCGCGTTGAGCGCGCCGCGTCCCAGGTGGCCTCCGACAGGAAGTACTGCAATTGCTGGGCGGCTGGGTGCTGCGCCCCCACGACCGGCTCCGTCTCGGCGAGCGCCGTCAGGGTCTTGTTCCGGTCGCGGGGCAACAGCAGCCCCTGCAGGTACGCCCGGAAAGCCCGGCGCTGGGCCAGCGTCCCGAAGCCGTCGTCGAAGCGCTGGGCATAGGCTTCCAGCGGCCCGGGCGCCTCCGGGCATGGATGACGCACGGTCATGGCCACCTCCTCACCCGCCTGTTCTTACCACAGCCCTCCCATCGTTAACAAACTACCGTTAAGCGAGGCCTCGTCGCTGAATGGATAAAGCGGATGGCCGGGGTGCTCCTCGTGCCACCACCGAGCGGGGACACCGAGGCGGTCCAGCTGCAGCGTGAGCCGCTGCCCGCTCATCGACTTCCCGGACCCGGGTAGGCCCTCGATGAGCACGAGGTTGGTCGTCCGCATCGCGCCGCCCGGCAGCGTAGCACGGCGACATGATGGCGCAGTGGAGCGGCTGCCATCGCAGTCTGCGTTGTCGCCAGATGGCGGCGCTCCCCGCGCCGGCGGCGGCCGGAGGACTCGATCCAATCCGTTCGTGTCGACGTACCCTGCCAAACCCTACCTGCCTTGAAGACACCCTCTTGTCCACCTGGGCTGACGTCGCTTGGTAGGTCTCCCAGGTCGGGATCTGCCGCCGGACGGCCGCGGAACTGTACTAGCCGCGCCCTGCGCCGGCGTCAGCGAGGGTAGGCGGCCGCAGCAGGAGCAGGGGCACCGGCGAGAGGCGCAGCGTCTCCGTGGCCACGCTCCCCGACACCAGCCGCGCCAGGCCGCCGCGCCCATGCGTCGCCATCACGATCACGTCCATCATCTGCTCGCGGGCGTAGCCGGCGATCGCGGCGGCCACCGGCCCGCTGTCAACAGCCACGCGCACCTCGTGCCCGCGCTGGCGCAGGGTGACGGCGACGTCCTCCAGGTAGTCCTTCGCCGCCAGCTCCGCCCCCGGATCGGGGGGAGCATTCAGCGCCCCTGTAGCCCCACCTCCGGCCTGCTCCCCCAGCGGTTCCGCTATGCGTAGGAGGTGCAGGCTGGCCCCCAGAACGGTCGCCAGGTCGCTCGCCGCCCCCAGGGCGCTGAGCGAGAGCTCCGAGCCGTCCAGCGCCAGCAAGATGCGGGACGCCCGGCCCGCGCCCGCCAGGGTAAGGGGCACGCCCCCGCCCGAAGCGTCGGGCGCGGCCCCCATCGCCCGGTCGGCCGTCGCCGGGACCACCAGCACCGGCACTCTGGCGTGGCGCAGGACGTGGTCGGCGACACTCCCGTAGAGCCAGCGCCCGATCCCCGGGCTTTCATGGGTGGACATGACGATTAGGTCGGCCCTCTGCCGCCGGCTCTCGGCCACGATCTCGTCCCCGGCCTCCCCCCGCCTCTCTATCGTCTCCACCGCCACTCCGGCCTTGAGCCGAGCGGCGACGCCGGAGAGGTATTGCGCCGCCAGGTCGACGGTGTAGGGCTGGCCCGTTTGCGGATCGTTCCGCGTCACGATGTTGGCGACGGCGACTTCCAGGAGGATCAACCGCGCACCGCTGCGCTGCGCCAGGACGGCGGCGTACGGCAGCGCGCGCTCGCCCAGGGGCGATTCGTCTAGCGGCACCAGGATGGTGCGGTACATCGTCAGGCTCCTTCCAGCGGCCGCTCCCCACCGCTCCCATGAATCGATGGATCGATGGATGGATGCACCATGATGCCAGGCGAACGAGACGACCGCTCGTGCCCCTTGGGGCCGGCTGGAGAGCGCGTGGCGCAGGCCGCCTGGCCGGCTTATCTCTGATCCGGATCGCCGCCGGGCGCGGATGGGGAGCGAACGACGAAATAGGGTTGGTTGGCCAGGTCGCCGTTCAAGCCCGGCCAAAGCCAGGCCCGGCCCTGCGCGTCGTGGGCTTCAAAGTAGTATTGCAGTGGGTACCTCGTGTCTGTGTACGAGGCGGGGATAGCCCCGCGGAAGGCCGCGCCGGCCCCGGCTGCCGGCCCCATCTCTGCAACCTGGAATCGCTCCGCCTGCGTGACGTGCCGGTAGTGGAGGCGGACGGCGGCCGGTGCTTGCGACGCTGGATCAGTGCTGCTACCCGCGGAGCGGATCTCCAGCGACAGGGGCTGGCCGGGCGTGAACGTGGCCGGCAGGGTATGCTCCAACGCACCTTGTGGCCGGCGCTCCTCCAGGGCCGTGCGGAGCGAGACGTGTCCCGCGCCTGCGCCCCTCCTGGGAGTATCGGCCGGTGAGGGTGCCGTCGGGGCGTTGTGAAGCACGGCCGCCATTTCCTGGACGTCCGCGTCGATGGCCGCCAGGCGGTCGGCCCAGTGTCCGCGTAGGTGCAGCTCCGGCCCGAAGGTGAGGTCTTCTTTGTACACCCCCTGGGCGAAACGAGCTGCCTCGGCCCAAGCGTCACGCGCCGCCCGGTAGCGGACGACGGCGTCCTGGAGTGACGGGACGTCGCCCACGCGGGTGTAGATGCTGTACCCGACGGCTGCGCGCAGCTTCTCGGCGTAGAAGCGGCCCAGGGCGGCTTCGAGGCGCACGTCAATGGCCCAGCGGCGGAAAGCAGGGGCCCGGGCGTCCGGCACCTGCGCTGTCGCCGCCGCCAGGTGCTCGGTGGCCGCTGCGGCGAGGTCTTCCAGCCAGCGCGCCACCTCGATTGGGGAATAGCGCCCGCTGCGCCGGCCGACGTTCTCTGCGCCGAGCGCGACATCATTGGTGGGGACACCTTTGGCACCAGGAGCGCGATCTCTCGCCGCCACCGGCCCCGGGGGCGTGGACGAGTAGGTCGACGTGCCACTGCCCGCCTCGACGAGCTCCTCGACGTACTCGTCCACGCTAGAGAACAGTTCCGGATCAAGGGCGCTGACGTTCCCAAAGCGCTTGGGACTGGCCGTATCGCCGTATGGGTGGGATGGATAAGGGAGGGAGAGTCCCGCCTCCGAAGGGGAGCGCTTGCGCCCCTCGCCCAGGATGGGCATGTTGGTGTAGATCTCTGGCCAGTAGTTGTTGTTAGCGGCCGAAGGGTGGTGGGCAGTGGTGACCAGGGGCAGGATGCGGCTGGCGTGCGCCAGGGCCGCTTCGGCCGCCTCAGCGCCTGGGCCGAACTCGTGCCGCAGGGCGCGTCGCCAGGTCTCCGCCGGGGCGTCTGGGTTGTACAGCAGGCGTCCCCACAGACGGTAGGTATAGCCAAACTTCTCCCACTCGCCGTGGGGCCCTGGCAAGCGCAAGGCATCGTCCCTGTACGGGTCGCGGCCCTCGGGTAGACCGGAGCCCCGCCGGCCAGAGAACGAGAGGGGCTCGAAGAACTCCGCGCCCTGCGCGCCACAAAAGGAGAAAGCGCGCCCATAGCCCCGACCGGTCACCGGGTCTCCCCACAGCAGGAGCCGGTGCGTCCCAGGCCAGACACGGAACAGGACCCCATAAGGGCGCCCCTCGGGCAGCAGGGCGTGCAGCGAGGCGGCCGGGTCGACGGCGTGGCTCAGCCGATCAGCCATCTCCAGCAGGGCGTAGACCAACCCCCGGGCGTCGCTGCCACAGACCAGCACCACCGGCTGTCGCTCCCGGCTGTTTGGGTCGCTGGAAGCTGCCGGCCACCCGGGGACGAGAGCGAGGGCTTCCGGCCCCGCCGGGAGCGTCACGCCGGCGTTGCCCAGCAGATCACGCGCCACCGGCGAGCGCGGGCCGGCGACGACGACGGCCGGGTGGCCGGCCGGCGATCCCAGCCCTTCTTCGACGTGGATACCCATTCCCCGCCCGGCCAGGGCCGTCCGCAACTGCTCCACCGCCCATGCCACCGGGGGAGACGTAGCCACCGCGTCGGCGCGGTCGACGATGATCGTCAGATTCGTGCGCCGCTGGGTCATGTCCCCCTCCCGCAAACGGCGTGTGGCTCACGCCCCCAGACGCTCTACCTGATCCCAGTCCAGCTCAATCCCTAAGCCCGGGCCCTCCGGGGCGACGGCAAAACCGTCCCCGAAGTGGGAGGTGTCCGTCAGGATATCGGCCGAGAACCAGTGCCGGCCCAGCGTGTCGATGGGGTAGCAGTAGTTCTCCAGGGCCGTGGCGGCGTGGATCGCAGCTGTGGCCCCGATGCTCGACTCCAGTCCGGAGCCCATGGCGCAGCCGATCCCGGCCAGCTCGAAGGCCCGTACCAGTTGCGTCGCCTGGCGCAGCCCGTGGCGGAACACCGGGACGCTGACCACGTCACAGGCCCGCGTGCGGATGATCTCGTACGCCACCGCCGGCCGGACGTAGCCAACGTGATACATCACCCGCTCCCCTAGGGCGTCGCCGACGCGGCGCAGCCCGGGAATGTCGTCGTTGGGAGCCGGTTGCTCTAAGCATTCGTAGACCACCCCCCGCTCGCGCGCGGCGCGGAAGCGCTTGATCGAGTCGCCGGCGAGAAAGGCCCCGTTGTCGTCGGGGCGCAGGGGCACCTCCGGCCCGATGGCCTGCTGGATCGCCACCAGGGCCTCCACGTCCCACGGGGTGCCGGTCTTGACCTTGACCACGTTGCGGAAGCCGCGAGACACGGCCACCTGCGCCTGCTGCACCATCAGGTCAATGTCCCGGGTGGCCGGGACGTTCCAGGTGAGGGGGACGCGCTCCCGCCACCGTCCTCCCAGGAGCTTGTACAACGGCACCCCCAGGGCCTTGCCCATCAGATCGTGCAGGGCGACGTCGATCCCGGCGGCGAACACCGTCGAGTCGTGCGTCGTGATCCCCCACAGCCGGCTCATCAGCCGGTCGACGTCGAAGGGGCTCTGCCCCACCAGGCTACCGGCCAGTAGGGCCTGGAGATAGAGGGCCGTCCCCTGCCCCACCCGCGGGTCGCCGCCCTTGACAATGACGTCACCGATGCCGCTGAGCCCGTCGTCGGTGTGCAGCAGGACGATGACGGCGCCGGTATATTGCCCCGCCGGAGGCCCCATCGGCTTAGCGCCGCGCGCCCCTCGGCCACCGCTGTAGCTAAAGGCCAGTGGCAAGCGCACGAAGCGCGTCTCTACGGACGAGATCGTCGTCACGGCTCCCTTTCCCCTACTGCCTGTCCTCTATTTACTCGTACTCGTCCCCTACTACCCGCTTCCTCTGGCTGCTCGGGGACGGCGGCGCCCCGACGGGCCGGAAGCCCCAGGCGCCCCCTCGTCCATGGGGTGGACATGGTAGACGCCGGCCGGTGGGCACCGGGACGGCGTCTGGCGCAGCCCCCGCGCGGCGCCCCGTCTTCCGCGGCATCAGGGATGCTGTCAAAGAATCTTTACAGGAGTTTGACTTCTTTCCTGGGGCTACGCGCCGGGCCCGGGGGGGGCGTGGGGGCGCCTCCGGTGGGGGCCGGTGCCGGCGGCGGGGCACCCTGGGGCGGGAGAGGACTGCCGGCAGCGAGCGGGGGTGAGAGGGGTCCGGTCCGGCCAAGGGCCTGGCCGGCAAGGGCCTGGGAGCGGGCCTGGGAGCGGGCCTGGCTAAAGCGCTCTGCGAGGTTGATATCCGCCCCACCCTCGGCGCCGAGCCGGCCGGCGACGCGCACCATGGCCGGGACGCGAGTGAGGCGCCCGAGGACGACGACCTCGCCCTGGTTGAGGCCGGGGAGATTCTCCAGCAGGGCCTGCGAGACGACCTCGGAGGCGCGCTGCACGGCCTTCTGGTCGTCCGGGTTGGTCAGGCGCATGATCAGCTGCGAGGCGCACTGTGAGAGGGTGTCGTCGGCGATCTTGGACGGGCGCTGCGTGATCACCACCAGGAAGACGCCGAACTTCCGCCCCTCGGCGGCGACGGTGTTGACGATGCGCGAGGCCTTGGTCACATCCTTGCCACCGGGGACGAGGTTGTGCGCCTCCTCCAGGACGACGAAGACCGGCCAGCGCAGCTCTCCCGCCAGGGCGCGTTGCCAGAGGTTGGAGAGGAGCCACTCGGCGGTGTAGGCCATGACTACCTTCTCGGTGCCGGCCAGGTCGATCACCGTCAGCTTCATTGGCCCCAGGAGCCGGTCGAGATCGACGTTAGAGTGGCCCCACACCGGGTAAGGAACCAGCTTCTTGACGTAACGCAGGGCCATGCGGGCGGCCCGCATCTCGTCTTCTTCCCCGGCGGCGGAACGCCCGCCGCGGGGGCGCCGCCCGTTGTCGCTGCCGTTGCCGCTGCCGCTGCCGTTGACGGCGCCGGGCCGGTCAAGGGCATTTTCGGTCAGCCGGCTCTCGGCCAGTCCCCCGAGAAAGACGGCGGCCGCATCCACGTCGTCGCCGTCCGGGGGATCGTGGCTCGTCGTGGGGACCGGGAGCACCGCGCCCCCGGCCGGCAGGCCGGCGTCACCTTCCCAGGCGGCGCTGGGGACGAGGCCCGGGTCATCCAGGGAGACCCCGGCGAATCCGGCCAGCTCAACGGCCAGGTCACGCGGGTCGTAGTCGATGTTGCGCCGGCGCAGGCGGGCGCAGGCATTGCCCACCGCCTCACGGATTCGCTCGGCGTTCTGGGGCACGCCGGCGACGTCACACAGGTCCTCCGCCTCCAGGTCGGAAAAGCGGATGGTATAGGGGTGCGATGGCCCCACCAGGTCTTCCGAGTAGCGCCGGTTCTGGATGCCCGGCACGCGGAACAGCTCGATCCGGTCGGCGTGCTCCGTTTTCCGCGCCTGTCGAAACGGCACCCGCTCGTCCTCGATCACTTTGCGTAGCTGCACGTAATCGGAGTTCGGGTCGAGGACGACAATGGTCGCCCCTAGCCCCAGGAGGTCTTCCAGGATCTTGCCCGCCAGGTAGGACTTGCCGGCGCCGGTCTGGGCGATGATGGCCAGGTGGCGGGACAAGCCGTTGGGATCGAGCTTGACCTCCACGCCACGGCGATTGAAAAGGGTGCCCAGGGAGATGCTGGACGTCGCGTCGCGTGAAAAAAAGCGTCGCAGCAGGTCGTCCGGGGCGGTGTAGATGGGGGTGCCGGGCAGCACGGCGTTGCGCGCCTGGAGCACCACCCCATGGTGCAAGAAGCCCAGGACGCTGGCCTCCGCCCGGACGCGAGGGGGGAAGGGGCCGGCCTGCTCCAAGACCGTCTGCGCCCCGTCGAAGTCGATTGCGTCGTCCAGGGTGTAGACGTCGGCGCTGACGTCGGTGACCTGGGCCAGGAGGTCGACGTGGAGGAAGGCGTCGTCCACCTTTTCACGTGCCCCGCGGATGGTGACGTACTCCAGGCGGGGCGGCACCGCGTCTTCCCGGCTCACGAAGGTGAACGTCTGGGGCGCCGAGCGCCCGGTGATGATCCCGATCGGCTCGTCGGGAGCCGCCTGCTCGAGGGCCGTCTCTGCAAGAGCCGGCCGCCGGTCGGCCAGGGGATCCCCGCCTGCCCGCTGCGTCTGGAGCCTCGGTTCCACCGTATACCTCGCCACCCTCTCGGCCGCACCCACTCGTTAAAGAGCCGCGCGGCGTCCCTTGCATTAGAGCATATCCCGGCCGATCTTGGAAAGCTTGTTCGACTCGGCGGGCAGCGCAAGGCCCATCTCCCCGGCGCAGCGCATCACCGGCAGCAGGACTGCCTGGGACCGGACATCCCGGCCGCCGAGAACCACACCGGCCCCGGCGGCGTACACTAGTAACGTATGGTGGCGCGTGTCGCTTGGCGTGACCGTCGTTCCAGTGGCTTGCCTGCCGGCCGCCCGGCGGCCGGTTGGGGACAGGACGGTGGACGGCTGCATCTGGTCGGCGCCTTGCCCAGGTGGGTCTGGTGGGTGGCCGGTGCCGTCCTGCTGGTGACCCTCCTGAGCGGGCTCGGCTATCTGACCTACGGTGCCTTGGACCGGCTCTACCCGCAGGAGCTGTGGCGCTATTTCCGGCCCCTCCCGGCAGCCGGCTCGGGATCCATCTTCTACCGTGACCTGGACGGTCAGCTCCTGGTGGTCTCGCCCAACGACCCCAGCCGGGCCCGGCGGCTAACGGCAATGACGGCTCCCGCCGCCGGGAGTGCCTCAGGGGGCGCCCCCGGGGGAGCGGCCACGCAGGAGATCGTTCGCGACGCGGTGGTCTTGCCGGGCGGGCAGGCGGTGGCCTACTTCGCCACCGAGAAGCGGGCCGGCCGGCCGGACGCCGACCACCTCAAGGTCGTCGCCCTCGACGGCCGCCTGATTCAGGATCTCCCGGTCGTTGAGGCCGCCGGTGAGCCGATCCTGTCGTCAATCTACGTCTCGGCCAGCGGGCGGTACGTGGCAGTGACCAGCCGTGACCGCACCCACGTCTATTACTTCGACGTCACCTCGGGGGGCGCCTTGACGCCCGGGCAGGCCGACGCCCCACCGGAACCCATGCTGTGGTACCGCAATGGCGACCTCCGCACCGCCCCCTTCCCTAACCAGGTGGCGTACGCCGTTTCGCCGGACGGCAAGCGCCGGGCCCAGGTACGGGAGGGGACGCGCCGCGCCCCAGACTGCGGCGATGGGCCGCGCTGCGAGCTTGCCAGAGAGCTGTCCGTCTCACCGGTCACCGTGACCGGCGTCACTCGATCCGGCTTGTCCCTGTACAGTGCCTTTAGCAGCTTTGCGGCCGAAGGCTGGGGTCCCATCCCCTCCCAGCCGGCGGCCCGTTTCTACGGCCGGTTGGTGTGGTCTCCCGACGGGACGCAGCTCCTGTTCACCACCCAGGATGAAGCCACCTCGCGGGTGTACGTTATCAGCGCCGACGGGAAGACCCGGCCACGCTTGCTCCTGGACGGGGCTGAGGCCTTGGACTGGACGCCGTAGCCGGGGCCATGCCCGAGTGCGCTTGGGGTGCTCGGTGTCCTCATAAGGGGTAACGCCACCGAGTTCTGTCGGTGCTCCTTAGCTGCTCCAGTGGCGTTATGATGGAGCCATATGGAGAGAGCGCCTGAGCCATGCGAGAACACGAGCAGATCCAGATCGCTGCGGCCCTGCAGCGCGTCCCGCTGTTCGGCACGCTGAGCGAGCAGCAGATCGCCGAGCTGGCCCGCGTCGCCCGGCGTTACACCTACGCCAAAGAGGATGCCATCTTCTACCAGGGAGACCCCGGGGATACCTTCTACGTCATCCTCTCCGGCCAGGTAAAGGTCAGCGTCACCTCGCTAGACGGGCAGGAAGCGATTCTGGTCATGCTCGACGCCGGCGAGAGCTTCGGCGAGTTCGCCTTGCTGGACGACCAACCCCGTTCGGCGACCATCGAGACGACTCAGCGAACGGAAGTGCTGGCCCTGCGCAAAGACGACTTTCGCCGCCTGCTGCGCCAGATGCCGGACATCGCCATCGGCCTGCTGAGAGTCTTGACCAAGCGCCTGCGCGACACCGATCAGCTGGTGCAGGACGCCGCGTTCCTGGACGTGGGCGATCGGCTGGCCAAAAAGCTCTTGACGTTGATGGTGACCCACGGGCGTCCCAGCGACCGCGGCATCGAGCTGAATCTCCACCTGACGCAGCAGGAACTGGCTTCGATGATCGGGGCGACGCGCGAGAGCGTGAACAAGCAGCTGGGAACCTTCCGTGACCGGGGCATCGTCGCCGTCGACCGGCAACGGATCACTATTCTGCACCCGGAGCAGCTGCGCGCCCGCATCGATTCTTTCTAGTCGAAAGCGAAGCTGGGACCCACAGAGTCGCCAAAAAGTACGGTTGTGGGTCTGGTCATGGAACTGGTTTAGCGCCGTGTCAAGCAGCGTCGGCGTTCGAGACACAACTGAGTAGAAAACACTGCTGGTGCCCCGCCGGGCACAAGAGACTGCCGGGAAGCTTCCGTCAGGCTGCACCTGTACTCGGGCAATGGGGAGCGCTCAGCGCTCGTCGTCGGCCATGCGGTCGTAGATGGCCTGGAGCTGCTCCTCGTCGTAGTAGAAGATGGTGAGGCGCCCGCCGCGCTTGGTGCGAGTCAGGCTGACCTTCGTGCCCAGTGCCTCGCGGAAGCGATCTTCAATCTCCAGGACATCGGTCGCCACCGGGCGTCCGGGGCGCCCCGCGGGGGGACCTGCGCTATCGGGGGTGGGCGGGGGTGCCGGCTGCTGGCGCCGCACCAGCTCTTCGGTCTGGCGCACGCTGAGATCTTGCTCGATCACCTGGTGAGCCAGTTGCCGCTGGGTCTCGGCATCCGGCAGGCCGAGGATGGCCCGGGCATGCCCCTCGGAGATCTGCCCGTCGATGACGGCCTGCTGCACGGCCGCCGGGAGGTGGAGGAGGCGCAGCGTGTTGGCCACGGCGAAGCGGCTCTTCCCCACCCGGCGCCCGATCTGCTCCTGGGTCATGCCGAACTCCTCGGCAAGCTGCCGGTAGGCGTTGGCCTCTTCTACCGCGTTCAGGTCGGCCCGCTGGACGTTCTCCACCAGGGCCAGCTCGAGCAGCTCCCGCGGGGTGACGTCGCGCACGACCACGGGGGCGCGGACGAGGCCGGCGATCTTCCCCGCCTGCCAGCGGCGCTCGCCGGCGACCAGGCGGTAGCGAGGGGGGCCCCCGTCCGGCGAGTCGATGCGGGTAACAACCAGGGGCTGGAGCAGGCCGTGCTCGCGGATGGAGTCGGCCAGCTCGGCAAGCTGCTGCTCGTCCATCTGCCGGCGGGGCTGGCGGGGATTCGGCTCGATGCGCCCCAGCTCCACCTCCAGGGGCACGCCGGCGTCCCCCTCCGCCGGCACCCCTTCCGGCGCCTCGAGCGCCGGCCGGCCGGGCAGCGCCTCCGGGATGGGATCAACCCCCTCCCGGGACGGCCCTTGAGGCGGGCGCCCGGGTGGCTGGTCAGCCGGGCGGCCGATAAGGGCCTCCAGGCCCCGGCCCAAGCCACTACGGCGCGCCGGCATCGCTAGGGCCGCTCCTGGAGACCCGGGAGCGTGGGGGTGGCGGCCGTCCCGGCGATCCGTTCGTCCACCTCGGCCGCCAGGTCGCGGTAGGCGGCGGCGCCACGCCCGTGGGGGTCGTAGCGCAGGATGGATTGCCCGTAGCTCGGCGCCTCGCCCAGGCGCACGGAGCGGGGGATGATCGTGGCCAGGAAGAGCTGCGGGAAGTGGCGCCGCACTTCGTCGACGACGCTCTGGGACAGCCCGGTGCGGGCGTCGAACATGGTCATGAGCAGGAAGAGGCGCGCCAGCCCCGGATTCAGGGCCTCGCGCACGCGGCGCAGGGTGTCCAGGAGCTGCGTCAAACCTTCTAGGGCCAGGTACTCGCACTGTACCGGGGCGATCACCGCGTCGGCGGCGACGAGAGCGTTCAGCGTCAGGAGCCCGAGTGAGGGCGGGCAGTCAACGAGGACGTAGTCATAGTGCGGGCGCAGGGGGGCGAGGGCAACAGCCAGGCGGCGCTCCCGCCCGGCCATGCCCACAAGCTCCACTTCGGCCCCAGCCAGGTCAGGCGCCGCCGGCAGGACGTCGATCACCGCCGTAGCGTGCCCTTCCAGCGGGGAGGCCACGGCCGCCATCACTTGAGGTGACCTCACTGCCTCCCCGTGACCGGCGCCGGGTTCGGTGATCATCGCCGGGCGGGGAGCGCCTACGCCGGCCGGGCCCGGCGCCGGGTCACGCAGGGCGGCGGGGGCAACATCCTGCCGGATGTCTGTGGCCGCCGCCTCGCCGAGCAAGAGATCATACGTCGAAGGCCCTCCCTTGGGCAGCCCCAGGGCAGCCGTGAGGTTGGCCTGGGGGTCGCCGTCAACGAGCAGCACCCGCCGGCCACGCTCGGCCAGGGCAGCGCCGAGGTTGATCGCCGTCGTCGTCTTGCCGACACCCCCCTTCTGATTCGCCACCGCGAAGATCGTAGCCATACCCCGTGCACGCCGGATTCTATCGGGCGGCCCACCACTCAGCCCCTCACCCCGTGTCAAGTCAAATGAGAATGTTACCGAGGAGGCAATTCGGGGGACGGTTCCTTCAAATGAAAATGCTACCGGGCGAGGCCGCTCCTTTCGTTTCGTGTCGTGTGCGTCAGCCTCGTTTCGGACGTTGGTCGCCGGCAGGCCGCGCCCGCCGGCCGGCTGGGAGGCGACCCGCGCTTACGCCGCCGTGGCCTCCCGCCGGACGTTTTCAGCGGTCGGCAGCGGCGGTGGCGCGAGCAGGCTGGTCGAGCCCGCGTAAATCGCCCGGCGGAGCACCCGCGGGTTGGTGCGGTCGCGCACCTGCGCCAGGTCGAGTTGGCGCGCGGCCGACAGCCCCGGCGGCGGCGCACAGGCGCGCGAACGGCGTCTGCGCGGCGTCCCAGGTCCGCCGTACCTGAGTCGGCTCCGCCGGGTCGATCGTCTTCGCTACCAGATGGAGCACTGGCTGGAACAGGTTGTAGTAGGTCCACATCTGGTCGTAGAGGGCGTTGAGCGCGTCGGCCTGGCGGGGGTGTCGAAGCGCCCGTGGCCGAGGTACGCCCGCACCAGGCTGTCGTTCTTCTGCTCCACGAAGCGGTTGTCGTTCTTCTGATACGGGCGCGAGCGCGACAGCGTCAGGCCGGTGCTGGCCTCGCCCCAGAACCGCACGAGATGGTTATTGAGGAACTCGCCCGCCGTTGTCGGGGTGCAGCTCGCGGACGGGGAAGGGCAGTCGGTCGAGCACGCGCCGGAAGGCGCTTCCATCGCCCGCTGGCTGCGGCCGAGCACGGCCACCCGCTCGCTCCAGCCCGTGGCCACGTCGACGAGCGCAACGTGTGCAGGTACTCGCCGTCGGTGACCGGCCCACTATGATGGACGAGGTCCACCTCGAAGTGCCCTGGCGCGGCTTCGTCCCACGCCAGGCGCGCATCGGGATCTGGCGCGCCACCTGGTTGACGCGGTTGGCCCGCTCCGGCCCCGGGCGCGGGAGGCGAGGCGTGTCCTGCGCCAGCGCGTCAGCCGGCGTTGCACGCTCGCGATGCTGATCCGCCCCAACTGGGCTGCCAGGCTCGTCCGTCAGCCGCACCTCGCCGTGGGCCGCCAGCAGCGCGCCGTGGCCAGCAGGGCGGGGGTGAGCGCTCGCGCAGACGTAATCGAGGCTCTCCCAGATCACGCGCAGCGCGTCGTCCACCAGATGGCCGTACACCCGTCCCCGCTGCGCCCGCCGGGGCCAGCGGTCCAGCCCCGCCCGGCGCCAGCAGGCGCAGCAGACTCTTGCGATGCAGCCCGGTCACCGCTGCCATCTCGTCCAGCAGTCGTCCCCGCCCCGCGCGGTCGGCCGCCCAGTACCGCCCCTGCATCCGCTTCAGGTACTTCCGTCGCTCCGCGATCGTCATCCCCTCGTCGTCGTCCGGCATCGCTCCCCCAGTAGCATTCTCATTTGAGGGAACCGCGCCTGGCCCGGTAACAATTTAGCTGAGGGAATGCGCACCCCTTGACAGACATTGTGAGCCCGTTCACAATCGCCCAAGGGCCCACAAGGGCGGGTGCAACTGGGCGCTTGCAGGTGCAACCGGGCACGAAGGAGAGGGGCGATGGCGCCGATCCGGCATCAGGGGGACAAGCGTGTCTCCGTCCGCCACCAGGGGGACAAACGTATCCCGGTGGACAACTGGGAGAGTCACGTCGATCGCATGATCCGAGACGCCCAGGCTCGGGGGGAGTTTGAGAATCTCCCCGGGACTGGGAAGCCCCTGGATCTCGACGACAACCCATTTGCCGGGGAGTGGCAATCGGCCTACCGCCTGGCCAAGAACGCCGGGGCAGCGCCCTTGTGGGTGCAGCTGGACAAGGAGATCACCGCCGACCTGGCGGAGCTGCAGGCGATGGCAGAGCGCACGGCGCGCTACCTTCAAGGCCAGGCCGCCCGTCTCCGCCGGCAAGGACAGGACGAGACCTCACCCGCGGCCGGGACCCCTGGGGGGCAGGGTGAGCCGGCGCGGGGGATCATCGGGCGCTGGTGGCCCTTCGGCCCCCGCCGCGGGGCCGTGACCGATGGCCAGGGGGAGACCCGTGCGCGCGGCGCCACGCCCGCTGGTCGAGGAGGGCCCGGGATGGCAGACGAGGCGTCCGGTTGCCCCACCGGGGCGCAGACGGTGGCCGAGCTGGAGGCCGAGCGCCGACGCGCCCGGGGATTGTACCTGGTCAAAGCCGCCGCCGTGGACGACAAGATCAAGGACTTTAACAATCACCGGCCGCCCAGCCTGACCTGGCTGGAAAAGCCCCGTCTCCTTCCCCAGATGGCCGCCCAGCGCTTTGACGCCGCCTGCCCACCCTTATCGCCCGAAGACGGAGTCGTGGACGCAGTCTAGTACCTCGCCATGGTGAAGTTGCTGGGTGCCTCCGTCAGGGGGATGCCCCGCGAAACCACCGTGGCCGGGTGCTTGGAAGGAACCTCCTCCGACGTGTACTAGCGCACTTCAAGGACGCTCTCGACGGCGGCGAACTCGTGTGCCAGCAGACCCATGTAGATCAGGTCATACCAGCGCCCTTGTACCCGCATCTCTTGCCGCAGCGTCCCCTCCACGCGGAAGCCGACCTTCTCGTAGGCGCGGATGGCCCGGGCGTTGTACTCCAGGACGCGCAAGTACACCTTGTGCAGCTTGAGGTCACTAAAGGCGTAGCGCAGGGCCAGGCGCAGGGCTTCCGTCCCGTTGCCCCCGTTGCGGTACTCCTGCCCGACCCAGATGGAGAGCTCGGCGGCGTCATGGGGGATGGTGCGGTCCCAAAAGGAGACCAGGCCAATGGGCCGGTCTCGCTGATCGACGACGACCAGATCGGCCAGCGCCCCGCTCTGGTCGCCGACGTAGACGTGGCGCCACAGCAGGGCCCCCGCCCTCCCGTCCACCCCCATGAAGTGGTCGATCTCCGGGTCGGCCCGCTGGCGCTCCAGGGACGCCTGGTCGCCGGGGCGTGCTGAGCGGAGTGATACTTGCCGGCCCCGCAGAGACACGCTCCGCCGCCATGTGGGGTTGCGCATGGTGTAGTGGGTCGGGGCGATTATCCCACAGCGTCGTCCTCCTGACGGGTGCCCTCACGACGCCGGGGCCAGGGCCGGCGGCGGGAGATCCGAAGACGATGCCCCAGGCCACCCGATTTCCCCGGCATCGCCGAACCACACGGGACGCGGTGGCCGGCGGGCGGGAGTTCCGAGGGGCGGTAGTATATTGGCAGCGGTAGGCGCGGACTGGTGGGAGGGCCAGGGGCCGGATGGGGCCGATGGCCGGCTCCCGTGTGGCTGCCTTTTGGAGGCAGGTGAGTATGTGGCGGGCCTTTGCGTCCCTCGGCCTCACCTTTGTTGCCCTGGGGTGGGCGACCGTATCGACGGCGTTGTGCTTCTTCTATAGCGCCGGCCTGTGGCGTGACTTGTTAGGGCGCAACGGGGCCTTTCTCGGCGCCTTGACCGCCTTCCTTTGCTGCATCATGGGGGCTAGGTTCCTGCTCCAACTTGCCGATAAGGTCTTGGAGCCGTACAGCGGCCCCTTTGACGAACGGGCGTACCGGAGTGCCCCACGGGACACGTTCTACGCCAACTGGCAGCGTTACGCCGCCGACATCGCGCGTGACCGGCGCTATGCCTTTTACGCCCGCACGCGGCAGTGGGACAAGCTGGCTACCCTGGAGCGGCACGTCGCCGCCGGCCCGGCCGGCGAGGGCCTGTCTTCAGAGGTGAGGGCGCCGCGACGCACCTCGATGGCCGGCGAGGCGTCGCCGGATGAGGTCACCCGAGGCGCCCGGCGCACTTCCAGCCGCGCCCGCCGGATCGAGCGCTGGGCCGTGCTAGAAGAATATGAGTAGCCGAGGCGGGTGATGGGCCGGGCGGTCAGTCGTCGCGGCCGATGGTCATGGCCAGCGTGGCGGCGATGGCCAGGGTGACAAAAAGAAGAGAGATGATCACCGCCCCACTGCTGGCAATGGCCGCTTCCACGTCCATTAGACAACGCCCATTAGACAACGCCTCTCACAGCCAGCGCCGGAGATGGAAAAAGGCCAGCAGGCCGACGGTGATCAGGGCCATGCCGACGAGCATGATGTAGAACCCCTCCCAGGCGGTGTATTCGGAGAGGGTGAAGTTGGTGCCAAAGAGCCCCGTGATCAAGGTCATGGGGAGCAAGACGGCGGACAGGAAGGTTAGCACGCGCAACTGCTGGTTGCTGCGCTGGCTGACGTTGGAGATGTACAGGTTGTAAGAGCCGGTCACGATGTCCCGCACGTGATCCATGCGGTCGATCAAGCCCCCCAGGTGGGCCAGGAGGTCGCGGAAGTACCCTTCCATATTGCGGTCCGCCGGGGGGTAATCGCCGGCCACCAGCACGCCAAAGGCCTCACGGTGGGGGGCCACCACATTGCGCAGCTCGTGGATGTGGTGCTTGAGGCGCACGGCCTTGTCCAGGGCGTCACGCCCGGGCTCGCTCAAGAGCTGCTCCTCCAGGCGCTCCACGTCGTCCTCGATCTGCCCGAACTCCTGGGCGTAGTGCCCCACCATGGTATCCAGGACGAGGTACAGGAGGTAGGTGGAGTCCAGGCGTCCCAGGCGGGGATGTGTCGCCGTGCGCTCTTCGAGCTCTTGCGCAAACGGGAGGGGCTGCGGGTGCAGGCTGACCAGGAAGTTACGGCCCACGAAGAGGTCGAGCGCAGTGGCCGACAGGCGCGGCTGATCCTCCATCGTGTCTACCTGGACGGCCATGGACGTGACCAGGGCATGGTCGCGGTAGAAGCGTACGGCGGGCCGGCGATCGGGACGCCGGGAGGTCTCCAGCGCCCGCGGATCAATGCCCAAGACCTCGACGACCCGTGCCACCTCGGTGGCGCTGGGGGCCTGCAGGTCAACCCACAGGAGATTCTCGTCGTCCCGGCAGAGGTTGGGCCATTCAGTCATGCTCGGCTCGGCCGGCGACGCGTCGGGACGGAAGAGCGACGTAGCGATCATGAGAATACCCGCGTTCCCCTGTTATCGTAGCCGAAGATGACCGGGGACGTGCGATTGCCCGCTGGCGTCGCGGACAGCGGGACGTTCGTCCGGCGCTCTATCCCCCTTTTCGAGGGCCATCCCAGGGTCAGCCGGCTGGCCCGCGGCGGCCCGGGCCGACGGCGAGGCGGACTGGATCTGCCGCGTCCCGGCCGGCGCCGGGGGCCATGTCTTCAGCGACGCGGCGGCCCGGTTCAACATGTCCGGCGGGAGCGTCTGCCGGATCAACCGGTCCATGGTGCTGGCCGGTGATGACCGCCGAGCTAGTCGCCCTCGTGCGCGGCTACTACCGGGCGTTAGAGACAGCAGGCCCATTGAGCCCCTTCTACGCCACGGATGCCGAGGCAGGTGAGTTGGGGCCGGTGGTCAAGATAGGGTCAGGGGCGGGGGAGCTATTCGCCGGCACCGGCCCCGTGACCGCTGAGGTGGAGCGCGTGCGCCTGAGCTTTGCCCACAACCGCCTGGAATCGCGGGGCCTGATCGTGCGCCGCCGTGGGGACGTGGGCTGGTTTGTCGACCAGGTCTGGTGGAGCGGCGAGGTGGAGGGGCAGCCCTTCGCCTCGTTGACCCGCTGGACGGGCGTCTGCCTGCGCTGCCCCAGGGGCTGGAAGCTGATCCAGCTCCACGTCTCCGAGGGCCTGTGATGGTGGTGGCCAGGTAAACACGCCGCCGGCCTTGTTGCCGGTGAATGACCGGCGCGCCGTGGGGCTCGGGGAATAGGGCCGCCCCTATTGACGGCGCTACACTCTCCTCTATGGATCTCGCCTCGGCCCTTGGAGTTGCCTCCGTCTTTGTCCTCGTTCTGGCCAACGGCTTCTTCGTGGCCACAGAGTTCGCCATCGTGGGGGTGCGCCGCAGCCGGCTCGACCATCTCGCGACGGTGGGGGTCGCCAACGCGCGCGCCGCCCAGCAGGTGGTGGGCCACCTGGACACCTACATCGCCGCCTGTCAGTTAGGGATCACCATGGCCTCACTGGCCCTGGGCTGGGTCGGCGAGCCGGCGCTGGCCCACCTGATAGAGCCCCCGCTGGAGGCGCTGGTAGGGCGCTTCGCCCCGACCGCGGCCCACGGCGTGGCCATCGGCATCTCATTCGCCATCATCACCTCCCTGCACATCGTCATCGGCGAGCTGGCTCCCAAGGGCCTGGCCCTGCAGCGCCCGGAGGGCACGGCGCTATCGGTTGCCCGGCCAATGCAGCTCTTCGAGTTCTTGTTCCGCTGGCCTATCGCCCTGCTCAACGGCGTGGGCAACGGCGTGCTGCGCATCTTCGGCCTGCACCCGGCGGCCGGCCACGAACTGGTGCACAGCGTGGATGAGCTGCGCCTGCTGGTCACCGGTAGCCAGGAAGCGGGCGTCGTGGAGGAGTCCGAGGCCCGCATCGCCCGCCGGGCCTTCACCTTCGCTGATCAGACTGCCGGGGCGTTGATGACGCCCCGCACGGAGGTGGACGCGGTCAGCGTCGACGTGTCCCTGCCGGAGCTACGCGCCCGCGTTGCGGCCAGCGCGCACACCCGGCTGCCGGTGTACCGAGACTCTCTCGATCACATCGTGGGCGTGCTCCACGTGACCGATTTCTACAAGGCCCTGGATAAGGCGCGGGAGACGGGTGCGCCGTTCGACCTTCGGCCCCTCCTACGAGGGACGACGGCAGTGCCAGCCAGCAAGCCGGCCGACGACCTGCTGGACGAGATGCGCGCCGCCGCCCGTTACTTCGCCGTCGTGGTCGACGAGTACGGCGGGACGGCCGGGATCGTCACCGTGGACGACCTGGTAGAAGCGCTCGTCGGGCGAATGCCGCCCGAAACCACCCCCGGCGACGTCCGGGCCACGCCCCAGGTCGTCCAGGAAGCCGACGGCTCGTTGCTGATGGACGGGCTCCTGCGACTGGAGGAATGGGAAGAGGCCACCGGAGTACAGGTGGAGCCGGCCGACCACGAGGCGGCGGAGACCCTCGGCGGGCTGATCATGGCCCGCCTGGGACGCATCCCCAGAGCCGGCGACGAGGTGACCGTGGCCGATCATACCCTGCGCGTCGAGGCCCTGGACGGCCGGCGTGTGGCCCTGGTGCGCCAGCTGTCCCTTGCACCTGATCCCCAGGCCCGCCTGAACGGTGCGCCGGCGCAGCGGGCTGAATCCACCTTGCCGCCACCCTCCGACGAGCGCCCGCTCCGGCGAGGGGCGTCCCCCAGACAGTCGCGGCAATAGATGACCCCGTGCACGTCTCGGTACTCACGCGGGAACTCGCGATCCACGCCCCGACCACAGACAGTGCAACGCCCGACCTCCACCCAATCAACGACCGCCCCGCCGGCGTCGCGCCGCTCGATGCGATACCAAGCTTGCTCCATCGGTTCCCTCCTGCGGTGCTTCCAGTGCGCCATCCGTTTCGGGGATTATAGAACATAATTTCTATAATGTGAACACGGTGCATCGCTGAAGTCTTGAGGCTCATGCCTGAAGGCTCAGGTCTCGCCGTAGGGCATCAGACTCGACGCAGGGCGTTAGACTCGCCGTAGGGCGTTGGATATAGTAGCCGGGTATCACCCTTCGTGAACTGGCAGGGGCCCCGGCTGCGGAGCAGAGCGCCGCCGGGCCCGCATCGGGAGCAGGGGAGGAGGCACGGCGTTCACGGCGAGGCATAGTGGTGACAGGGGGAGATAGGGGGCATCCGCCCGTGTGGGGACACCATGCAAGACAACGGCGAGCAGGCTGCGGCGCAGCGGCGAGTGCTGGTGATCGACGATGATCGGGCGACGCGCGACCTGTTGACCAGCGTCCTCTTGGATGAGGGCTATGCCGTGGATGCTGTGCCCACTGCCGCTACCGCACTGGCCCGCATCGCCGGGCTGCGCCCGGACGTGATCCTGCTCGACCTCTGGCTGCCCGGCATGGACGGGCCTACGTTCGCCGCGCGCTACCGCGAGATGCCCGGGCCCCATGCCCCCCTTCTAGTACTCAGCGGCGGAACACCGACCGAGGTGACGGAGATCAGCGCGGCCATCGGGGCGGCCGGCTGCCTGCACAAGCCCTTCGACCTGGAAGATTTGCTCGTGCACGTCGAGCGCCTTGCCCAGGCCGAGCCGGAGCCGACCGCGCCCAGGGCGGAGCCGCACGACCGCGCCCATGGGGCGTGGCAGGGGCGTTTGGCGGAGCTGGCCGGCGAGGTAGCCAGACTGCGCACAGCCCTCGATGGCGCCCGGGCGACGGCCCGCGTCCTGCTCGACCGGGAGCGTATGGGAACGCTCTCGCCGGACGAAGCCCAGCGGCTGGTTGCCCTGCGCCGGGAGTGGGAGCAGTTGCGCGACCGCCTGGCGCAATGCTCGCAGCAGTACGCGCAGCTCCAGGGGCAGCGTCTCCCTCCGTCCTGAGCCATGGTCAGCGCAGGCGCGGTCACGCAAGGGTCGGCCGGCCTCGTCGAGCAGGTGGTAGGTTCTGTCACTTACGCTTCGCCGACTCGGCGTCGAGAAGCTCCTGTGCCCGCCGCTGCGCGTCCGCGAGTGCCTCCTTTGCCAGCTTCTCGTTCTTGAACGCCCGCACCAGCTCCTCGCCGATGACGTTCATCATCTCCTGGTAGTTAGTGACGATGGGATACGGCTTGCTGTCCTGCCGGCGCACCTGCTTGGTGACCACCTGCCACGCCGGATCATCTGAGAGTTGATGCTGCGTCCGCTTGGCGAGCAAGCTAGCCGCCGTCAGCCCAGGCGTTGACGGAGGCGAGCCCAGGTCTGGTCAAGCGTCTCGGGAAGCACCTTAGTGCCCCCCACCACCGGCATGAAGTTCGTATCGCCATTCCAGCGCGGCACCACATGGACGTGCAGGTGGTCGGGCAGACCGGCCCCAGCGGCCTGCCCGAGATTGAGGCCCACGTTGAAGCCGTCCGGATGGTACTCCTCCTGGAGCGCGGCCACGGCCCGCTGAGTCAGATCGAACAGGGCGTGCCCTGCCGGCGGCGGGAGCAGCGTGAGATCCCCGGCGTGGGCATAGGGCGCCACGAGGAGATGGCCGCTGTTGTAGGGGTAGCGGTTGAGGAGGATGAAGGCCAGCTCGGCGCGGTGCACGATGAGATTGGCTTCATCCTGTGCCTCCTGTGCCACGGCCCCCGTGGCGCACAGAAAGCAGCCACCAGCATCCGCGCTGCCACTCACGTATTGCATGCGCCAGGGCGTCCAAAGCCGTTCCATCACTGCGCCGTCGCCGAGCCGTCGCCCGGCACGCGAGACGACCCTCCCATCTCGCTGCAGACGCCGAGCCGTGGAAAGCTTACAACGTGGCGTGCCCGCTGGCCCCATGACGTACAGTCCAAGAGAGGAGAGACGTCATGGGACGGGTGGCAAGCATAGTGCTGCGCGTGGGCGCAGCGGTGAATCTTATCCTGGGGGTGGCGGTATGGGCCGGGTGGGCGGAGTCCATGGTGATGGTGCACATGGCCCTCGGCCTGGTCGTGATCGTGGCGGCCTGGACGCTGGCCCTGCCGGAGGCGACGGCCCCCGGGGGCAACCGTGCCCTGGCGGCCGCGGCCGTGGTGTTGGGGCTGGTCTTGCCGGTGATCGGCGTGCTGCAGACATCAGTTGAGCCCGGCCCGGCGACGTGGGCGATGCGGACGTTGCACGTCCTTACGGCCCTGGGGATGGCCGGAGTTGGGGAGGCCGCCTTTGCCCGCCGGCGCCGCGCGGCTACGGTTACCACCGCAATGACATCCTGACCCTATCCACCGATGGGGCAGTCCCTCGTAGATACATCAAAGATACATCAAGTCAGCGACGCTCCAGGGCACACCCTGCACCCGCTTAGGGGGTCACCACCGTTGTCGGCACGCCGGCCTAAGATAAGGCAGCGTGGCGCTGCGCCGGCACCGGCTCCCCAAGGAGGCCGATTCTCCAGACGACGCCGTCCGCCGCTGCGCCGGGGGCAGACCGTTGCCGGAGAGCCAGAGGCAGGGGGTCAGCCGGGTAGGGCACGCACGACGAGGACGATAGACCCGCCCGCCACGGCGAGCCAGATAGCCACGATCACGGCGCCGGCCAGCACGTTGCGTGGCTTGTGGCTGCCGCTGGCCATCGCCCCCGCGGCGCGTGCCCGGCAGTCGGCCATCACCGGCTGGGGGATTAGCCTTAAGGCGAGCACGATGCCCAGGGGCACGAGCAACAGGTCGTCCAGGAAGCCCAGGATGGGAATCCAGTCCGGGATGAGGTCGATGGGGCTGAAGGCGTAGGCCACCACGATCCCGGCGACCGCTTTGGCGTACCAGGGAACGCGCGGGTCACGACAGGCCAGGTAGAGGGCGAACGTGTCCTGCTTCATCTGGCGCGCTCGCCGGCGCCAGTCGCCCAGGATGCCGCCGGCGCTCACCGCACAGGTCCTCGCCACCAGAGACCGCGCGTGTCCGGCGGGGCTGTGGCGCGTTGTTCCGGAAACACGGTCAGGCCGGCTGACTGCATAACGTGTATTGTGCCGTCTGCAGGTGCAGGCGCTCCATGAGCAACGCTCGATCCACACCTTGATCAGCTCGTACTCGGCGAGCCGCAGGTGCACCTTCGGGCAGGGCACACCCTAACAGGGGAGGCCCGCAGCGGCCTCAGGCACAAGGCACACGGGCAGAAGGCACAATAGACCGCAGCCAGGGACTGAGGAGAGGAAGATGGAGCGCACACTGCTGCTGGAGTTCGTGCGAGTCACCGAGGCCGGCGCACTGGCGGCCTCGCGCCTGATGGGCCGGGATGACGGCACCGGCGCCGACCGCGCCGCCGTGGAGGCCATGCGCCGGGCGATGGACGAGGTGCACATGGACGGCACCATCGTCATCGGCGAGGGGGAGCGCGACGAAGCCCCCATGCTGTACATCGGCGAGAAGGTGGGGAGCGGGCGTCCCACCGACGACCCGTCCGCCGCCCGGGCCATGGACACCAGGGTCATCGGCGAGGTCTCCACCTCGCTGCCCCCCCCGATTGCAGTGGACATCGCCGTCGATCCGCTGGAGGGCACGAACCTGGTGGCCAGCGGCGAGGCAGGGGCCATCTCGGTGCTGGCGGTGGCCGAGCGAGGGGGGCTGCTCCACGCCCCGGACATCTACATGGAGAAGCTGTGCGTCGGGCCCACGGCCGCCGGCAAGGTGCGCATGGACTTCCCCATCGCCGCCAACCTGCGCATCATCGCCGATAGCCTCCGACGGCGCGTCGAGGACATCACCGTAGTGATCTTGAGCCGCGAGCGGCACCAGCCGCTGATCGAGGAAGTGCGCCAGGCGGGGGCGCGCATCCGCTTGATCGGCGACGGCGATGTCCTGGCGGCTATCTCGGCGGCCATCTCGGGCACCGGGGACCACTGCGTCATGGGCAGCGGGGGGGCCCCGGAAGGGGTGCTCACGGCCGCCGCCCTGCGCTGCCTGGGGGGCCAGATCCTGGGGCAGTTCGTCCCCCGCAACGCCGCCGAGCGCGCCCGCTGCAAGGAGATGGGGGTCGATCCGGAGCGGGTCTATGACACCGACGAGCTGGCTTCAGGCAATCTGCTGATGTTCTGCGCCACGGGGGTGACCGACGGCGCCCTGCTCAAGGGCGTGCGCTACTTCGGGGGCGGGGCACGGACGCACTCCGTGGTGATGGGCTACCAGTCACAGACGATACGCTTCGTCGACACCGTCCACGTGCTGAACCGCGCACAGGTGGACCAGCTGCGCCTCTAGCGGGCGGCGCGAGCGCCCGGCGAGACTGCACGTAGCAGGCACCCGGTGAACGGCCTTGCCGAACCGCCTTGCCGGATCACCGGCGCCTCAGTCGGGGATGACGATGTCGGTCAGGCCGGGATCTGCCGGCGGGTAACGCGGATCCATGGCCTGCAGGGTGTCGGCGATGGTGCGGGCGATCACCAGGTTGCGGTACCACTTTTTGTTGGACGGCACGACATACCATGGGGCGTGCTCGGTCGAGCACTGGTTGATGGCGTCCTCGAAGGCCTCCTGGTAGTCGTCCCACAGGGCGCGCTCGGTGAGGTCGTTGCGGGAGAACTTCCAGCGCTTGTTGGGGTCGTCCAGACGACTCTGCAGACGGCGCTTCTGCTCGTCCTTGGAGATGTGCAGGAAGAACTTGAGCACCACTGTATTGGTCAGGGTGAGGGCATGCTCGAACTCGTTGATCACGTGGTACCGACGGCGCCACACGTCCTCAGGCAGCAGCCCCTTCACCCGGACGACGAGCACGTCCTCGTAGTGCGACCGATTGAAGATCGTAATCATGCCCCGCGGCGGCGTCCGCTGATGGTAGCGCCAGAGGAAGTCGTGGTCCAGCTCCTCGACGCCCGGCGCCTTGAACGACCATACCTGGCAGCCTTGCGGATTGACGCCCCGGAAGACCTGCTGGATCGTCCCGTCCTTGCCCCCGGTATCGATCGCCTGCAGCACGATCAGCAGGCTCTGCCGATGGTCGGCGTAGAGGCGCGCCTGTAGCTCGCCGATGCGCTGGCGTTGCCTGTCCAGCTCCGCCTTCACGTCCGGCTTGGCGCGGTAGTGCTCCGTCTCCCCCGGGTCTAGCTTGTCCAGGCGTATGCTGCGCCCCGGTTCAACGCGGTAGCGCGGATAATCAGGGTACGGCGGCGGATCGGTCACCACCATCCCTTCCGGCGACGTCACGGCGCCGGCCTGGGACGTCTTCTGCGCCACGGCCCCGGCGGTTTGCGCCGAGCTAGAAGCGATAGTGGCCTGGGAGAGCGAGTGGTTGCCCTTAGGGCCATGATCCTTCTTGGTCATCGCGTACCATTCCCAGCGCGGACGGCCATGGCCATCCCTCCCTCAATACGGCAATACGGCCACCCCTCAAGCAGAGATTCGAGCCGCCAATCTCCTTCATTGTAGCGGCGAGCACCTTAACCAGGACGCTCTGGGGCGCCACGGCGCGCCCTGGCGGCATGAGAGTTGCTCCCCTGTGATAAACCCGGTGCAACACCGTACTCCAGAGGGAGCAGGCACGTGGCAAGTGTGGAACAGGCCCAGGCTGCCGAAGCAACGCTCTTGCACGCCATCGCGGATCAGGGCTGGGTCGATCGCCTGGCCGATCCCATCCAGAAACCCGTCTACAACCTCCTGAAGCGCTTCGACGCCCTACGCTCGGCGCTGGATGGCACCTGGCTGGGGCACCCGGTGCACCCTGCTATCGTCACCGTGCCGGTCGGCTCGTGGGCGGCGGGGATGATCCTCGACCTCTTGGACGTCACGGGACGCAACCGTACCCTGCGCCCCACGACCGACGCCGTGCACACCATCGGCCTCGTCAGCGCCCTCGCCGCGGCCGTGTTCGGCATGTCCGACTGGAGCTACACCCAAGGCGCGGCCAAGCGCGTCGGCTTTATTCACGCCCTGACCAACGTGACCATCAGCGGGTTCTACGGGGCCTCCCTGCTGGCCCGTGCCCGTGGCGCGCGGGGGACGGGAGTGGCCCTGTCTACGGCCGGATTCGGCCTACTCCTGTTCAGCAGCTGGCTGGGTGGCGAGCTCTCTTACCACTACGGTGTGGGCGTGAGTCGCACGGCCTTCGAAGAGCCCCAGGCGGATTGGTCGCCGGTGGAGGATGGCCAGCATGGCCCGGTGCAGGAGGGGGCTGTGTCTGAGGGGGTGCTGCGCCGCGTCCAGGTCAACGGCAGGCCCATTCTCTTGACCCGCCACGAGGGCCAGCTCCGAGCCATTGGCGACACCTGCACCCACATGGGGTGCTCGCTGAGCGCCGGAACTCTCGAGGGGGATCAGGTGCGGTGCCCTTGCCACGGCTCCCGCTTCCGCCTCACCGATGGGCTGGTCATGGCCGGGCCGGCTTCGGTCGCGGAGCCGGCGTATGCCGTGCGCGTCCAGGACGGGCGCGTCGAAGTCCGTCACGCTGCAAACTGATTCCCGATCAGCCACTTGATCAGTCGACCGAGATCGTTGGTGGCCCGCAGGTAGTCCGCCCCCTTGGTCAGCTGGGACAGCCGTCCGGGCTTAACGGACGGCTGTCTCGCGGCGCGCTCAGGCATCGGTAGGGACCGCCCCGGCTTCGGCTGCGTCCCCCGAGCCCCTGCAAGCCAGGCCAGGCGTGCTGTATACGTGAACCCTCTATCCATGAACCCACTATCCAGGTCGTTAGCGGCTATCTCGTAACCAGCCAGCAAGACCAGCAAGACCAGCAAGAAAGGGGACCCACCGGGATGTCCCAGTCGGCAGATGGCCTCCACGGTGCCGGGCATACGGCGGAAGGCCCGGCCCCGCCGGCAGCTGTGGAACAGCTCCACGCCGTGCGTCTGATGGTGAACGGCGCCGCCCACACCCTAGCGCTCGAGCCACGCCACACCCTCCTGGACACGTTACGCGCCGACCTGGAGCTGACCGGCACCAAGAAGGTCTGCGACATGGGCGACTGTGGGGCCTGCACCGTCCTGGTGGATGGACGGGCGATGTACTCCTGCTTGCTCCTGGCCATCGAGTGCCAGGGGCGGGAGATCACCACCATCGAAGGGCTGGCCCGCGACGGCGAGCTCGACCCGGTGCAGCGGGCCTTCGTCGAGGCCGACGCCTTCCAGTGCGGCTTCTGCACGCCGGGGCAGATCATGAGCCTGCGGGCCCTGCTGAATGAGACGGCCGCCCCATCCGAGGCTGACATCATGCGCGCCGTGACCGGCAATCTCTGCCGCTGCGGGGCCTATGTGAACATCCTCAAGGCCGGGCGGCGTGCCGCCGAGCTGGCCGCGGCCCCACGAGAAGCGGGATCACCCGGCGAGACCCTGCCGGCGGGAGAGGCGCGATGACCATTCTGCACATCGACAAGCTGCGCAGCGGCGAAGGGAGCGAGGACGAGTACAAGGTCACCGAGATCTCGGCCGTGCCCCGCTGGGGGCCTGAGGCGACCTTGACGGTAGTCGGGCGCCCGCACCCCCGCGTCGAGGGTGAGGCCAAGGTGACCGGGCGCGCCCGCTTCGCCTACGACGTCCGCCTCCCCGGCCTCCTCTACACCCGCGTCCTGCGCAGCCCCTTACCCCACGCCCGCATCCGTCACATCGACACCTCGCGGGCTGAGGCCCTCCCCGGCGTTCGTGCCGTGCTCAGCTCGGCCAATGCCCCGGAGATCTCCTGGTACAAGGACAGCTTCCTGTTTGACAAGACCCTCCGCTTCGCCGGGGACGAGGTAGCGGCCGTGGCGGCCGACAGCGAGGGGATCGCCGAGGACGCCCTGCGCCTGATCGCGGTGGAGTACGAGCCCCTCCCCTTCGTCGTCCGCCTGGAGGATGCCCTGCGCCAGGAGGCCCCCAAGGTACGGGAGTCCGGCAACGTCGCCGGGGAGCCCACGGTCTACGAGCGCGGTGACGTCGAAGCCGGGTTGCGCCAGGCGGACGTGGTCATCGATCAGGTCTACACCACCCAGACGGCGCTCCACAACTGCATGGAGCCCCACGGCTGCACCGCCTCCTGGGAGGGCGACCAGCTGGTGTTATGGGATTCCACGCAGTCCATCTTCGACGTCCGCCAGGAAGTGGCTGAGAAGCTCAAGCTCCCAGAGCACCACGTGCGGGTGATCAAGCAGTACATGGGCGGGGGGTTCGGCAGCAAGCAGATCGCCTGGAAACACACCGTGATCGCCGCCCTGCTCTCAAAGCAGGCCAGCCGGCCGGTGCAGCTGATGCTCGACCGCGAGGCGGAGAACCTCGCCGTGGGCAACCGCAATCCCACGCGCCAGCGCGTTCGCCTGGGAGCGAAGCGGGACGGCACGTTGACGGCCATTGATGCCCACATCGAGCAAGCCGTGGGGGCACATATGGTGGGCGGGGAAGGGAGCAACACCAGCGGGGCCTATCAGCGCCTCTACCGCTGTCCCAACGTGCGCACGACGCAGATCCCGGTGTACACCAACACCGGACCGGCGGTCGCCTTTCGTGCCCCCGGATATGTCGAGGGGGCCTTTGGACTGGAGTGCGCCCTGGACGAACTGGCCCGCGCCGTCCAGATGGATCCGCTCGACCTGCGCCTGCACAACTACTCCGAGACCGACCAGAAGCGGGGCAAGCCCTACACCACCCCGGAGAGCCTGCGCTTGTGCTACGAGCGGGCCACGGAAGCGTTCGGCTGGCGGGAGTACCAGCGCCAGCGTCCGGCCGCCCAGAGGAGCAAACGGCGGGGGATCGGGCTGGCGGCCCATGACTGGGGCGGCAGCGGCTACCCCCCGGGCTACGCTTGGGTCAAGTTCAACAGCGACGGGACGGTGGACGTGGTCACCGGCACCCAGGACATCGGCACCGGCACCCGCACCGCCTTGACCCAGGTAGCGGCCGAGGAGCTAGGCATCCCCATGGAGCGCATCGCCCTGCACCTGGGCGATACGGCCAACGGGCCCTACGCCCCGGTCAGCTCCGGCAGCGCCACCCAGGCCACCATCGGTCCCGCCGTACGGGCCGCCGCCGCCGATGCCAAGGCCCAGCTCCTGGAAGCGGCGTCCGCCTTTCTCGAGGTGCCGGCCACCCGCCTGCGGATAGAGGACGGCAAGTTCTTTATCGCCGGCGAGCCAGAGGCGGCCTCCACCGTGGAAGAGGTCACCCGGAGCATCGCCCCGCACATGATCCAGGGGCGTGGCTCGCGGGGCCAGAACCCTACCGAGAAGTCGGTGCGCACCTTCGGCGCCCAGTGCGTCGAGGTGGAGGTGGACGTCGAGACCGGCCAGGTCATTGTCCTGCGCCTGGTGGCCTCGCACGACTGCGGGCGGGTCATCAATCCCACCATGGTGGACAGCCAGGTATTCGGCGGCGTCATCCAGGGCCTGGGCTTCGCCCTCACCGAGGAGCGCGTCGTGGACGCGCGGCATGGCATCGTCCTCAACGCCAACCTGGAGGAATACAAGGTGCTGACCGTAGCCGATGTCCCCAGCATCACCCACGCCCAGGTGGATCTCCCCGACCCGGAGGCCAACCCTACCGGCGCCAAGGGCATCGGCGAACCTCCGCTCGTCCCCACCGCCCCGGCTGTGGCCAACGCCGTCTTCGACGCCGTGGGCGTGCGGCTGCGCCACATTCCCCTCTCCCGTGACAAGCTCCTGGAGGCCCTTGCACCTATCACTCCCCCGCCGGCGCCGGGAGGCCCCGAGGGGGCCGCCCCCGGCCAGAGCCCTGCGCCGCTCCCTGCAGTGGAGCAGGGGCCGGAGGGTCAGGGTCAAGAAAGAACCCAGCCATGAAGCCCTTCACGTACGAGAGTCCCCCGACGGTTGACCAGGCCCTACCCCTGCTCCGCCAAGGGGGGTGGCGGGGCCAGGAGACCGACAACGCCGCCCGCCCGCTGGCCGGCGGCACCGACCTCCTGACGTTGATGAAAGCGGACATCACCGCCCCCGCCCGGCTGGTGAACGTGAAGCGCCTCGATGGGCTGAGCGCGGGGATCTCGGCAGAGGCGGGTGGGCTCTCCCTGGGGGCACTGACCACCCTTGCCGAGATCGAGACCAGCCCGCTGATCCAGCAGCCCTACGCCGCCCTGGCGGAGGCAGCCGCCGTGGCGGCCACGCCGCAGCTCCGCAACATGGCCACCATCGGCGGCAATCTCCTTCAACGCCCTCGCTGTTGGTACTTCCGTAACCCCCACCTCGCCTGCTGGCTCAAGGGTGGGGACGACTGCCCGGCTCACGATGGCGAGAACCAGCTGCACGCCCTGTTTGGTGACAGTCCTTGTGACGCCGTGCACCCTTCCGATCTCGCCTCGGTAGTGCACGCCCTGGAAGCCGAGGTGCACCTACGGAGCGCCGCCGGGGAGCGGACGCTACCCATCGGGGAGTTCTTCGCCCAGCCGACCAACGACCGCCGTACCGAGACCACCGTACGGGCGGACGAGCTGGTGCTCGCCGTGCGTCTCCCCCCTCAGCCCCAGGGGACACGTAGCATCTACCTCAAGGCCATGGATCGGAAGATCTGGGCCTTCGCCCTCGTAGGCGTCGCGGCCGTCCTGCGCGTAGAGGGGGGACGCATCGCGGCCGCCCGAGTCACCCTCAGCGGGGTGGCCAACGTCCCCTGGCGGGCCGAGGCGGCCGAGCGCGAGCTGCTGGGGGCCACACCCAGCGGGGCCCTCTTCGCCAGCGCGGCCGAGGCAGCCCTGCACAGCGCCGCGCCCCTGGCTCACAACGGCTACAAGGTGCCCCTGGCTAAGAGCCTCGTGCGTAGCGCCCTCGCCGCCCTCGCCAACGGCGCTCCCGAGGTACCCATCCAGTCGAGCGGTGAGAGCGGTTAGAGCGGTGAGAGCGGTCAGGAGTAGGCCACGGCCAGCGGGCGGGCGCTGGTGGGATCGTGGACAACGAACCATCGCCAGAGAAGCAGCGCCGACGCCGCGAAGAGGGCGGAGGCCAGCAGATAGGGGAGACGATACCCTACAACCGAGATCAGCGCCCCGCCGGCCAGTGTGCTCAGCCCGGTGGCGCCGTACGTCGCCAGCCACACCAGGGAGTTCGCCGCCCCACGGACCTCGGGACGCAGGGCGTCCATGGTGAAGCCGGCTTGGATGGGCCCCACCACGTTCATCACCGCCCAGCACAACAGCATGGCCGTGCCTGCCAGGACGAGATCAGGGGCAAACCCTAGTAAGAGCAGGAGCGGGATCGACGCCAGCTGAGCCCCGGCGGCTGCCCGCACGGCGCCGTAGCGCCCCGCCACCCACGGGGCCAGGAGCGTCCCTACCAGGCGCAGGCCCAGGGCCCCGGCGCTCAGCCAGCCGAAGAGGGCCGCCGTCGCCCCCAGGCCTTGGATAAAGAAGACGTTGACGTACGGCAAGAACAGCCCCGTCCCCAGCCCCATCACGGCCGCCACCGCCGCCAGGCGCAGCACCAGCCGGTCGCCCACTGCCAGGCGCCATTGCCCCAGCCGGCCGGGAGCCGGCCCGCTCTCCCGCCCGTCGTGGGGCTCGCCGAGCGCCATCGCCTCCAGCGGGAGAGATCCACCCTTGCGCGCCGGAGCTCGCCGGCCGGCGCCGTCTCCAGGAGGGACGTGCCGGGAAGAACCGTCTGGAAGGGGGTGGCCTCGGGTGAGAAGAAGGGGGATGATCGCCGTCGCCGTGATCGCAGCCGCACCCACCAGCGTCAGCCGGTAGCGTTCCGCCGCCAGGAAGCCACCGGCGCCCAGCAGCACCACCGCCACTCCCCCGGCGGCGCTCCCGGCGGCCCGGCCGGCCAGCACCGTCACCACGTCCAGGGTAAACAGCGAGGTACGCCGCCCGGCGGGCGAGTTTTCGGCCAGGAACGGGGCCGCCGCCACGTAAAAGGCCCCCACACCGGCCCCGGCGACAACGCTACCGGTCAGCAGGGGCACGGCCAGGGGCGCCACCAGCTGCACGGCCACTCCGGCGGCCGTCGCCACGCTGGCGCCGAGCAAGACCGCCCGCGGGCCGCAGCGGTCGACCAGCGCCCCGGCCGGCAGGGCAGCGGCCCCTGCTCCCGCCAGCGTCACAGTCAGCAGCGCACCCAGGAACGCCGGGGCGTAGCCCAGCGCCAGGATGTACAGGTTGTATACGGTGGCGAAGCCCCCGGCGCCGATGGCCATCGGCACCTCGGCCAGGACATAGAGCCGGGCATTCCGCGATAAGTCGCGCATCCCCAGGCGCTCCGCCAACATCCGGCTCATGGTAGCGCTTATGCCCCTGCGCCACCTCCACCTCTCGCTGCAGACGGCCCGTCCTTACGCTTCGGTGAACTCCAGCTGCTGCATGGCGCCACCGTCATCACGTGGCTGATGGTCTGATGGCGCGGCTTACGCTTCGCTGATCTCCACCTGCTGGATGGCGTCCGCCGGCTGCGAAGCCCGCTGTGGATCGCGCGGGGCAATCTGCTGCAGCACGTCCATCCCCTTGATCACCCGGCCAAAGACGGCATGCTTGCCGTCGAGGTGCGGCGTCGGCCCATAGGTGATGAAGATCTGGCTCCCGTTTGTGTTGCGACCGGCATTGGCCATGGACACTGTGCCCGGCGCGTCGTGCTTCAAGGCCAGGGCGCTGGCCTCGTCTTCGAACTTGTACCCCGGACCACCCGTGCCGGTGCCGGTGGGATCGCCCGTCTGAGCCATGAAGCCCGGGATCACGCGGTGGAACGTCACCCCGTCATAGAAGCCCTCGCGAGCGAGAAAGACAAAGTTGTTCACCGTGATGGGGGCGCTGCCGGCGAGGAGATGGATGACGATCTCCCCCTTGGTGGTCTTGAGCCGCGCTTCATAGGACTTCTTCGGATCGATAGTCATCGGCGGCGCGGCACTGTACTGCTTGGCCATGGAAAATAGACACCTTTCTCAGTCCGGTATCGGGCGCTCAGACCCGCGAGTGCGGCCCACGGACCGGTCGCCGAGGTCAGCCTCGCGAGTCATAACGCTGGGGTCACATGCACGAGTCATACCTCGGCGCCTCGCGCCGAGGCGCTTACCGCCGGCCTCGCGCCCGACCCTGGCGGCCAAACGGCCCCTCTTGATCGATGGCGAAGAGCACCTCCGGCGGCAGCTCCAGCCCTTCGATCACTGCCGGCTCCGGCTCCCACTGGTGTGCGCCGAGCCCCCGGACAAGTGTGCCGTCGTCCGTCACCTCGATCCCCTCTTCTCGTAGCAGCTCGATCTGCCGTCGCGTGCCGTACTCGTCAGGGTGGGTGGAGACGCGCCCCTGGGCGTTGATCACCCGGTGCCACGGCACCGGCGCCAGACGCACCGCCCTAGCGCCCGCCCCTTCGCCTCTTGTCAGCCCCTCCCGCGCCAGACAGCGGGCGTCTTCTTCAGCCCCCCAGACCAGCGGCAAAGGCAGGGAGTGCAACGCCCATCCCACATGGCGTGCCCGGCGGGGCATCCCGCACAGCAGGGCAACGTACCCGTACGTCGTCACCTTGGCGTACGGGACGAGGCGCACGACGTCGTACACCCGCGCCCGGAAGGCCCGGTTCGGAGTACCCACCACTGCAACGACACTTCCTTGCACACCCGAGATTGCGCATTTCGATCTAGAAGAGATTGACATTGCCGTACGACAGGAATCACGAATGTCGTCAAGGTAGGTGCTATAGTCAGGCCACATGAATGGCGTCCGCTTCGACCGAACGCCTCAGCGACGGACGCAGCGCCTTGAGTGTGACGAGATCGACACGACGGCCAAGGAGATCTTCCAGAAACAGCTTAACGTCCATATATCTATGAAGAAGGAGGACTTGGCTCGTCTATGGGTACGTGGGCACAGGCTCGGGTCACTGCTCCCCCAGCTGGGTCAGCAGGCCCTGCGTTCCGGCCGGGTCGACGTTTACGATCCGCCAGCCGGCCGCCGTATCGATGGGGCCATTGGCGGTGAGCGCGGCGAGCTGCAGGCCACAGCCCTTGACCTGTTCCGCCGCCTGAGTCAAGGGGCCGGCGGTGGTGTAGGCAACGTGGTGCAAGCCCCCGGCCGGGTTGGCCCGCAGGTACTCGGCAAAGGGCCCGCTGTCTCCCGTGGGCTTGATCAGCTCGATCCCCGTCGCCCCGTCGCCGAGGCGGAACACGGCCACCTCGGCGCCCATCCCCGGGCCGCCATCAACCCGCCGATCAAGCTCCAGGCCCAGCGTCTGGCGGTAAAAGGCGATCGCCCGGTCGAGATCCGGGACGACGTAGCCGACGTGGTGCAGACCGGTGAGCATCCTTCCCCTCCGTTCGGTGGCGCCCCGCTCCCGGTATCGGCAGGGGCGGGGCCCTTCACGGCCTCATACAGGCCCGTGGCACGGCCGGCCATAGAGGGCCGCGCCGACGGAGTATAGCGCCGGTGCAAGTCACGGCCGCCCCTTGAGCCCACGCAAGGAGGCCACGCAAGGCGAGGGAATGCCGGGAGGTCCGTGTCATCGAGAGATGCTGCTACACTTGTCACGTTTCACACGGTTGATGTTGACTGATCTCTCGCTGCCTTTGTTAAGAAGTGGGTGAGCTCAAGAGCATGAGGGCTACAGGGACGGTGTGGCGCGTGGTGGGCCTGCTCTGTACGGGATTGGCGCTCCTTGCCGGTACGGGGTGCGACGTCCTGGCGACGGCGCCGCCGGCAACGCCCACGCCGGGGATCAGGGCAACGCCCACCCCTCAGCGCGCCACGGTGCAGGTCAAGCGGGGGACGATCGTAGACGCCATCAAGGTGCTGGGCCGGGTGGTGTCCTCTCGCGAGGCCGACCTGTCGTTCCGCAATAGCGGACGCATCCGAGAGGTCTACGTCCAGCCAGGAGACCTAGTCGCGGCCGGGCAGGTGCTGGCCGAGCTCGACCAGCGCGACCTCCCCTGGAGTCTGGCCAAGGCCCAGGTCGCGGTGCAGCAGGCCCAGGTGCGTCTGGCCGCGGCTCAGGCCAAGGACGTCGTGGACGATACGGCGGTTGACCGAATGGCCATCCGCACCGCCCAGATCGCCCTGGCGCAGCAAGAGCTCAACGTGCAGCGCCTGCAGGCCGGCGCCCTGCCGGCAGACGTGCGCAAGGCTGAGGCGGACGTCGCCGCCCGGCAGGCGGAGGCGGATAAGGCGCGCTTTGACGTCGCGGACAAGCAGGCGGCCTTGACGATAAAGCAGACCGAGCTCGTGACCAAGCAGCAGGGCCCTGATCCCCTGGCTGTGATCCAGGCCCAGGCCGACGTCGAGGCGGCCAGGATCAAGGTGGAGCAGCTCCGAGCCGGCCCGCGCGTTGAAGACGTCCGCACCGCCCAGATTGCCCTGGATCAGGAGCGGACGAAGCTGGATCGCCTGCGCGACCTGCCCAAGGTTCGGGCCGAGGAAGTGGCCAATGCCCGCGTCGACGTCGAGGTGGCGCAGGCCAAGCTGACCAAGGTTCTGGCCGACATCGACGCCGGCCAGATCAAGGGGGAGCAAAGCCGGTCCATCGCCGTGCGGACGGCGCAGCTGGAGCTGGAACGGGCCCAGAACCTCTACACGGCCAAGGCAGCCGCCGGCGATCCCACCGGGGAGGAGATCAGACAGCAGGAGCTGGCAGTCACACTCAAGGAGCTGGAGCTGGCCAAGGTGCAGAACCAGCCCGCCTATGACCTGCAGGCGGCTCAAGTGGAGCTGGAGGCAAAGCAGACCCGCTTGAATCAGCTCCTGGCCGGCCCCCAGGAGGCGGAGATCGCCTCTCTCAACGCCCAGATCCAGGCCCTGCAGTTCGCCATAGACATCGCCTCCCAGGCCGTTAGGACCGCCGATGCCAACCTCCTGGCGTCCCAATCCAAGCTCGCCCTCGTCGCCCGGGGACCCAGCGAGTTCCTGCTCCGTGAAGCGGGCAACCAGGTAGCCCTGGCGCGAAACCAGATCGAGACGGCGCAGGCAAAGCTGAGGGCCAATCAGGAGGCGATCAACCAGAAGCGGGCCGTCGCTTCGTTCGACCTGGAGCAGTTCCGCCGGGCGATCGACCAGGCCGCCCTGGACGTGCAAAACTTTGAGGCGCAGACCGGCGACGTCAAAGTCGTCGCCCCCTTCGACGGCCGGATCACCCGACTCGCCGCGCGCCCGGGCGATAACGTCCAGGCCTTCTTCCCCATCCTCAATCTCTCCAGCCTCGAGGGCCTGGTAATCAAGGCAGACATCGCCGAGGCAGACCTGCCACGCCTGCAGCCGGGGATGCCGGTGGAGCTGACCATGGACGCCTACCCCAACCAGACCCTCGCCGGGCGCATTGCCGCCCTCCCGGAGCAGAACGTAGGGCAGGTGGGGCAGGCCCCGGATCGCTCGACCCGCATCGTCGCCGACTGGCCCGGTCCCGGCGCGGAGATGGGCATGCTCGCTCGCGTGCAGATCACCTTGCAGGTCAAGCCCGACGTCCTGATCGTCCCCAACGGCGCCGTGCGCACCGTGGGCAAGCGGCGCTTCGTGGAGTACCTGGACGGGGAGATCAAGCGCTCGCGCAACGTGGAGCTGGGGATCGTGACCGATCAGGAGACCGAGATCACCTCTGGGTTGCAGGAAGGGATGGAGATCCTCGCCGGGCAGTCTTAGACTCTCGTCCCCTTGGCCCCTCCCCCTCTCCTTCCAGACCGGGGGAGGGGTATTTCTTTGCCTCAGCCAGGCAGAGATGGCTGCACCCTCCTTCCCATTCGTGAGACTGAGTCATCCTAGTCGGTAGCCGCCCTGGAGGAGGCGCTGGAGGTGGGCCACGGCAGCGTCGCGTGGCGGGCCGTGGGCGCAGGGCAGGCGACCCGCGGCCAGGGCAAGGGCGTCGCCGGCAGGCCGGTGAGGCGGTCGTGCCGGCCTGTCGGCGGGGGCAGCGCGTCGGCCGCGCCGGCGGGGGCGAGGCACCAGGGGGCGAGGGTGCGGTTGGTGACCAGGCTCCCGGGCCTTGGCCATCGCCTGGGCCCCGGGGAGGGTCCAGCTCATGCCCCGGCGCTTCATGCGCCGGGCCAGGAGGTGGGCATTGGTGCCCTCCTGGGTGCCCAGGGCCCGGGCGGTGGGTGGCACCTCGGCCGGGTCGACCTGAGCGCGCCAGGCGCGCCCGCGTCGGGGGTGCCCACCTGTCCTTGGACGGCGCGCGGGCGTGGGCCACCTGGCGACGCGACCAGGACGCGCGCCGGGGCGGCGGGGGCGTCGGCGGCCCCATCTGCCTCCGGAGCGGGCGCGCGACCGTCCCCGCTAGCGGGGGCGACGGGGAGGCCCAGGGGCGGGGAGCGCCCGCGGGCGCGCGGGGGCCGGCAAGGCGAAGCCCTGGGGGGCCCGCGCGGGCGGGCGGCAGGGCCAGCAGGGCGCGGGCGACGGCGTGGTCGCCGGTGCGCACCGCGCGTAGAGCGTGGCCCCGGTGTCGCGCCCCCAGGCCGCGGGCGGCGTCCCGCGCCAGATGGAAGCCGTCCCGCTGGCGCACTACCCGCGGGAAGACGTCGGCCGCGCCATCGATCCAGGTGGCCCCGTCACCGCCCACGACCACTAACGGAAGGCGGCCCAGGTCGTAGGTGCAGTGCAGCGCCAGACTGGCCCCCTCCCAGAAGGGCAGGGTCTCCCCGCGCGTGCAGGTGGCAGTACACCTGCTTGGCCACCAGGCCGAAGTGCGGGCGCGGGTGCCCCGGGGTGGCTCCCCCACCCGCTCCCAGCCCTCGTAGGCGCTGGCGCACTTGATCTCATACCCGGTGCGGTGCGCCGGCTCGCGCTGCGTCTTGACCCAGACCCCGTCCGCTTCGACGTACAAGGGCGCGACCACCCGCTCTCCGGCCGGCGCGGGCACCCGCCCCGTCTGCGTCCAGGTCTGGTGCGTCGCCACCTCGGCCGTCCGCACCCGCTCCGCCACCCGGCGCAGCCGCCGGCGCACGGTGGGCCCGGAGAGCACCCCCGCCGTCGCCGCCCCCAGCCGCCGCGCAGCGTCGGCAAACGGCACGTCGGTGGCCCAGTCCAGGAGCAGCGCCAGCAGCGCCGGCGTGGCCCCTGGCGTGGCCCCCAGCCCAGGTGCGCATCCAAGAGGAAGTGCGCCCGGCCGGCCGGGTCGCGATACAACCGGCGCCGCACCCGCACGTCGCCCATGCGGGTCACCAGCGTCCGCCCCCGCCAGCCCACCACCGCGTGCCCCGCTGGCCGCGTCAGGTGCAGCCAGGCCTCCAGCGCCAGCAGCAGCGCCCCAGCCAGTTCGCGCGCGAAGGCGCACCCCGCCCGTGTAGCAACGCTCCTCCTAGTCCGCACCCGCGCGGGGCGCCCCCGCGGGTGCGCGCTCTGGCCGCCCCGGCCGCCCCCGCGCACCAGCCCTCGAATCCCGGCAGCGCCAGTTGGCGCGCCCCCACTCCGCCCGCTACGCTTCGTCGTGCCACCAGTGCCTCCTTGCGTCGTCTGTTGCAAGCGCGCAGTGTAGGCACTGGTGGTCTTCCCCGCCTCTGACTCCACCTACCAGAATGACTCAGTCTCCCCATTCGTCTCCTGGGCGCAGTCCGCTTGCCCCTCCCCCTGGACTGAAGGCCGGAGGGGTAGCCTGCGCTCCCTGTTAGACTAAGGGCGTGGAAGAGCTCGCCGTCACGACGGAGCCGGAACGCACCGGGCGGCGCCGGGTTCTGGGCCTGGGGGGCCTGGGCCTGGCCCTGGCGGCGCTCGGGGGGGTGGTAGTCGCCACGGTACCCCGCACCGGCGCGACCCTCCCCGAGGCTGAGCGCCATCGGCTGCTGCAGCAAGCGGGATTGCCGCCGGACTTTCCAATGCACCCTTACGCCCGGCGCAGCACGCAGCCGGCTCAAGGCGGGATCTCGTACCTCCTCGAAGTACCGGTACCGGACGCGCTGGACTGGACCCGCGACTCCCTCTTGCGCTCGGGCTATGAAGTGTTCAGTGCGGACGTGGTCGGCCAGGACGAGTTCCTCCCCCGGTGGTTGGTGTTTAAAGGCGGCGACGGCACCGGCGGGGCCATCATCATCCGTGAGAGCGGACGTGGCGCGGCCCGGGGCACAGAGGTAAAGATCCTCTCCCGCGCCGATGCCCGGCTCACCCCGCCGACGGTATCGCCCGCCATGTACCCCGCAAGCGTTCGCTAATCCCACGGCCGGCACCGGCAGACCGCTGGGAGCCGGCAGGCCGCTGCGAGATGGGGAGGCGCCCTTCGGTCGTACGGTCGAGGTATAGTCTGGCGCCCGGCGCTGGCCGGGCTCTGCGCCATGCCCACCTCTCCCGCGCCCTCCCTGGCAGACGCCTTTGACGTCCTCGCCCGCTGTGTTGCGCAGGGCCTCGTCCCCGGCGCCGTCGCCGCCGTAGGGACGGCCGAGACGACGCTCCACCGTGCCGGCTACGGCTTCGCTGAGCTCGCCCCGCAGCGCCGTGAGATGACCGTTAACGCCCTGTTCGACGTCGCCTCCCTGACCAAAGTGGTAGTCACCACCACCCTCGCGCTGCAAGCCGTGGAGCAAGGCCGGCTGGCCCTCTGCCAGCCGGTGGCCGCCATCCTGCCGCGCTTCGCCGCCAGTGGCAAGGGCGCCGTGACGGTACGTCAGCTGCTCACCCACACCTCCGGACTACGCCCGGGGCTGGCGGCGCAGCCGCTCACCGCGGCGCAGATGGACGTGCATGAGGCAGTGCTCCATGCCATTTACCAACAACCGCTGGCCTGCCCCCCGGGCAGCGCCGTGCTGTACAGCGACCTCGGCTACATCACCCTGGGCGCGGTGCTGGAGACCATCGGTGGTGCCCGCCTCGATGACCTGGCACGCCGCCAGGTCTTCACCCCGCTGCGCATGAGGGATGCTCGGTTCAACCCGGCGCCGCCGGAGCGGGCTCGTTGCGTCGCCACCGAGGTCATTCCCCAGCGAGGTGGCACGATCGTCGGCGCAGTGCATGACGGGACGGCCGCCCTTATGGACGGGGTCAGCGGACACGCCGGGCTGTTCGCTACGTGCACTGACCTGGAGCGCTTCTGCCGGCTGTGGCTAAACAACGGGACACTGGACGGACAGCGCCTCCTATCCCCCGCTATCGTCCGCACGGCCACGCGCAACCAGACCGGGTTGCCGTGGAGCCGTGGCTATGGCTGGGTGCTTCAGCCCAACCCCCTGTGGCCCGCAGCCGAGCTCTGCTCCCTCCAGGCCTACGGGCACACCGGCTTTACCGGGACCTCCATGGTCATCGATCCGCAGCACGGCATCTTCGCCATCCTCCTCACCAACCGAGTGCACCCGACGCGTGACGGCACGCTGGAGAAGATGAGCACCGTGCGGGCGCGCTTCCACAATGCCGTCTGGGCCGCGCTTTCGAAGTAAGGCTCGAGACTTTGGACTTCAGGGGGGCCAGGCTCGGCTGAAGTTGGTGATGACCGGGCCCCCGAACCAGATGTCCGGCTGGTCGTCAATAAACTGGTGACGCTTTGGGTCATCCAGGTTGCGCTCGAAGCGCGGTCCGGGCCACACCCCCAGAGTGGTGTCGTCCCAGTTAGCCTCGAAGTACGGCACCGGATTGGTGGCAATGGCCCGTCCTGCTCTGCGTATCTCTAGATGGAGGTGGGGGTTCCGCGTGCAGTTGTAAGGGGCGATGCTATCCCCCGTGTTGCCGAGCACCTGTCCCGGCTCCACCGTCTGCCCGACCTGGACGTGGCGCGATCGCTCCACCAGGTGGCCATACATGGCCTGGTTGCCGTCGAACAGCTGAACGACCACGTTGTGTGGCGGCGAGCCGTAATCGCCGTCGACGGCGATGACCCGCCCGGCGGCGACGGCCACCACGGGGGTACCACAGGGAGCGGCGAAGTCGATCCCAAAGTGGATACCCTGGCCCTGAGAATAGACCGAGTTGCGCCCGCGGTAGCCTCCAGTGGTAACGCCGTACCAGTGGGCGACGTACCAGCTGGAGGGACCGGGGGGCATGGCAAACGGGAGGCGGTACGGCCGGTCACGGCTGCCGCTGGTCGCCGGCAGTGGAATTTCCGGGGGGGCCGTGCCCTCTTGCGCCGGCATCCCGCTGGGGAGGGTCAGGTGCCACAGGCTCTTGTCGTCGGCAGAGACGAATGCGATCTGCTGCCCATCGGGAGCGCAATCCCAATCGTGGTTGGCGACGCGGAACTGGACCTGGCGGGGGTCAATCAAGCATTGGGACGTCCCGGTCTCGGGGCGGATCTCCCACACCTGGTGACCGTTGGACTGGCCAGCGCGGGCAGGGATGATCAGCAGACGGTTGTCTGCCGTCCAGCGGTAGCTCCCTATCAAACCCACCCGGCGGCGCAGCGAGCCGTCCGTGCGAGTCGCCCACAGCCCGTTCTCCCCCGGATCGGGATTCCACATCGCCACGTGCGCCACCCACGTCCCATCGGGCGAGGCCAGCACACCCGTCAGGCGCTTGCTGCGGGCCAGCTCCAGCAGATCGCCGCTGCGCGCGTCGTAGGCCCACAGGGAAGGGTCATCCCGCTCTGCGCGCCTCCCAGAGAGCAGCAAGCGGGCGTTAGGCGTGCCGTCCAGTGCCGGGAGCCACGCCTGCACCGCGCCGTTGACCGGTAGCTGGATGCGTCGGGCGCCTTGGCCGTCAGCCCCGGAGACGGTGATCGTGGTCAGGACAAAGGGCGGGGCTGATCCGCTGAACCCTTGCCCCGGGCCGGGAGGGGCGCCACCGGGCTGGCCACCGCCGGCCGCGGCGTAGGCCACGATTGTCCCATCAGGCGAGAAGACGGTGGAGTTGGAAGTCGGCAGCGTCCACTCCCGTCCGGAGGGGAGGTGTACCACGTAGGTGTCCCGGCGAGCGGGGCGGGGGGCGACGACGAGCGTCCCCTGGGCAACGTAGTACCCCCAGTGGGGGCGCTCCAGCCGGGCCGCGCCCGTAGCGGGGTCTATCGTCCACGTCCCACCCTGGCCGGGCCCCGGCTGGTCGTAGAACAGCACCCCAGAGGCGTTGTCGTTGAACAGGGGTTGGACGATCCCCTCGCCGCCCAAGCGGGAGAGCCGTGGCTCCGGGGGTGGCGCGGGCAAGGGAGCAGGGGTCGCCGGCGCGGGCATCGGCGCCAGGGCAGGCCCCTCGAGCGCGGGCGTCGCCTCCTGCAGCACAGGGGCGGCCGCACCCCCGGCGGCGTCGGACACGCTCCCGGATACGCAGGCGGTCGCCGCAAACGACGCCAGTCCCCCCAGCACGCTGCGCCGCCGGCGCGAAGCCCCTGGGCGGCCCCGTGCCGACCGAGGTGACCGCGCGCCGGCAGCCGGACCACCGGCAGCCGGACCACCGGCAGCCGGACCACCGGCAGCCGGACCCGGGCCGGCCGGTACGGCATCAGGCAGGGCCCGCCGGGGCAGGATAGCCACGGCGTCGATGGCTTCCCCTGCTGGGCCGTCTAGCGTCTGCGAGTCGTGATCTACGCCGTCGGCGCACGGTCCTACACGGCACATCTGTCTATTGTTTCTCTACCTATGATCGGCCGGCGGTCACGGCGTCAACGTGCCCCTGTTCGGGCGTCCTCAGGCGGCGATGCGCTGGGCTGTCCATGTGCCCGCTGCCCGTCGTGCGCCGCGCCGTCGGGGCGCCGTTCCAAGTTTGGCGTCCCCTTTGCGACCGCCCCTGCGGGGAGCGGGGGCGCGGTCGCCGGGCCGGAGGCCGGTTCGGGGGCCGGGCGCAATGGATCGTGCACCACGGGATCGTGGGCCTCGGCCGCTTTGGGGAACAGCAGCGAGGCGCCGACGGCCGTGAGCAGGATCAAGGCGATCACGCCCAGTGAGAGGACAATGGGCACCTTGTAGACATCCGTGAGCAGCATCTTCGCCCCCACGAACACCAGCACCACCGATAGCCCCAGCTTCAAGTAGTGGAAGCGATGGATGATCCCGGCCATCAGGAAATACAGGGAGCGCAAGCCCAGGATGGCAAACACGTTCGAGGTGTAGACGAGGAAGGGATCCTGCGTCACGGCGAAGATGGCCGGGATGGAGTCCACGGCGAAGATGAGATCGGTCGTCTCTACCAGGGCCAGGACGACGAACAGCGGCGTGGCCACCAGCCGCCATCGCCCCACTCGGCCCGACCGCCTCGCGGATAAAGAAGCGCTGCCCGTGGTAGACGTTCGTCACCGGCAACACGCGGCGCACCAGGCGCACGACGGGGTTGGCTTCCGGCTCGATGGCCTGCTCGTTCTGGGTGGCCATGCGCAGGCCGGTGAACACCAGGAAGGCCCCGAAGACGTAGATGATCCAGTGGAACTGGTAGATCAGGTAGGCCCCGGCGGCGATCATGGCCCCGCGCATCACCAGGGCCCCCAGGATCCCCCAGAACAGGACGCGGTGCTGGTACTGCGGCGGCACGCCAAAGTAAGAGAAGATCAAGACGAACACGAAGATGTTGCCGACGGACAGGGCCTTCTCGATGAGGTAGCCGGTCAGAAATTCCAGACCGGCCTGGTGGCCCATGAACCAGGAGACACCGATGTTGAACGTCAGCGCCAGGGCGATCCACACTGCGCTCCACCCGGCCGCCTCGCGCATACTGACCGCATGCGCCTTGCGGTGAAAGACGCCCAGGTCGACGGCCAGCATGGCCAGGACAAAGGGGGTGAAGCCCAGCCACGGCCAGAGGTCATCCATGCAACCGCTTCTCTCCTCGTATGAGTCTTCCTGTTCGATCGTATCAGGCCCAGTGCCGGTGGCCGCGCCGTCGGCACCGGGCGCGTGATGCCGGCCCGCCGACTGTCGCGCTCTACGGGCTCGACTGGGAGGTTGGGGACGCCGCGCCCACGCTTGACCGCGCGGCGTTGTGATTCGCCGGCTCGTCAGCCCTCCAGCTTGCGTGTAACATGACAGGGACAAAGGGGATGCTGGAGTGAAGAGCCCGTCCGGGCCGCAGGCCAAGGGCTTTGCCGATTGGCTGAACACCACGATGCACAGCCGCCGGCTGTCGCAGGCGCAGCTCGCCCGGGTCGTGGGCGTGGCGGATACCCAGGTCTCCCGCTGGCGTCGGGGACAGGTCGTCCCTACGGTGCACTATCTCCAACGCATTGCAGACACTCTCGACGTCCCCCGCGCCAGCCTCGATCGGCTAGCGGGCTATCCGGTGGGAGAGGCCTCAATGGACGCCCCGGAGGACGCCGATCCGCAGGAGCAGGCGGAGCTGCAGGCGCACGGCGCGGCCTACCGTCTGCACCTGGAGCACGAGGTCCCGCGCCCCCTCTGGCGGGCCTACGCCGAGGCCTGTGCCGCCCTGGCGGAGTCCATGGGTGGAGCCTATCGCGCGGCTCTGGCCCGATCTGAGCAAGGGGACGGCAACGGCGGCCAGGAGGAGGCAAGACGGCGGGCCGGGTTCCGTCGCTAAGGGCCTGCCGGGTGCACCTTCGCTCATCGCTCATCTGGAGCACCTGCGAAGGACTTCCCTGAGAGTGCATTGGGCAGGGCACCTGATGCGGCCCCCCAGGATGGGCGGGCGCCGGGTTCCGGTACACTGCCTCTTTCCGAATCCTCCGGCGATGCCGTCCGGACCCTGGAGCGGTGGCGCGGCCCGTGCCACCATCCGCCAGTCTGCACGCCGGGAGGGCGGTACACCAGAGATCGGTACACCGGAGGGGCGGTACGCCAGAGGTCGGCGCCGAGGAGGCCAGCAGGGCATGAGCGAAGCACAGGTGGCGCCGTACGGCTCGTGGCGCTCGCCGATCTCCGCCGCGATGGTGGCCGGGGCAGCAGTCCGTCTGGGCCATCTCGCCGTCGACGGCGACGATATCTACTGGGCGGAGTTGCGTCCCGCGGAGGGCGGGCGCAACGTGATCGTTCGCCACACGCCGGACGGGCGCACGGCGGACGTGACCCCGGCCCCCTTCAACGCCCGCACACGCGTCCACGAGTACGGTGGTGGAGACTTCGCCGTCGCCGCCGGCAGCGTCTACTTCGCCAATTTCGCCGACCAGCGTCTCTACCACCTGGATGGTAACGGGACGGGAGCGCCTCAGCCCCTGACAGAAGAAGGGCCGCTGCGCTATGCCGATGCCGTGGTCGATCATCAGCGCCGGCGCTTGATCTGCGTACGAGAGGACCACGCTCTCTCCGGCCGGCCGCCGGAGAACACCCTGGTGGCCATCGACCTCGCCGGCGTGGCGAGCGTGGCCGGGGGCACGAGTGCAAACGCCGGGAATCAAACCGTGCGGCCGGGTAGGGTGCTCGTCTCCGGTAACGACTTCTACGCCGCCCCCCGCCTCAGCCCGGACGGCTCGCGCCTGGCCTGGCTCACCTGGAATCACCCGAACATGCCCTGGGACGGTACGGAGTTGTGGGTCGCCCAGGTGGCCCCTGATGGGGGCGTGGTCAACGCGCAGCATGTTGCCGGGGGGCCCGAAGAGTCGATCTTCCAGCCGGCGTGGGCTCCCGACGGCCGGCTGTGCTTCGTCTCCGACCGCACCGGCTGGTGGAACCTGTACCGCTGGAGCGGCCCTGGGGGGGTGATAGAGACCCTGACGGAGCTGGAGGCGGAATTCGGGCAACCCCAGTGGGTCTTTGGCACGGCGACGTACGACTTCACCGGACCCGACACCATCGTCTGCGCCTACAACCAGGGAGGCGTCTGGCGACTGGCCCGCTTGGACGCCGGCACCCGCCGACTGGAGCAGATCGAGATCCCGTATACCGAGATCCGCAACCTGCGCGTGACGCCCGGTGCAGTCCTCCTCGCCGCCGGCTCGCCTGTGGAGCCACCGTCGCTCGTCCTGCTGCGCGCCGCCGGCGGCGTGGTCGAGGTGCTGCGCCGCACGAGCGACGTGGCCGTCGACCCCGGCTCCCTTTCCGTCCCTCAGTCGGTGGAGTTCCGCACCACGGGCGGGCAGTCGGCGTACGCCTTCTACTACCCCCCGGCAAGCAAGGCGTTTCGCGCGCCGTCCGGCGAGCGCCCGCCCCTCTTGGTCAAGAGTCACGGGGGCCCGACCTCCGCTACCTCCAACACCTTCAGCCTGGGCACCCAGTACTGGACGAGCCGCGGCATAGCCGTGCTAGACGTGAACTACGGGGGAAGCACCGGCTACGGCCGGGCCTACCGCGAGCGGCTCAACGGCAGCTGGGGCATCGTCGACGTCGACGATTGCATCAACGGGGCCCGTGCCCTCGTCGAGCGGGGAGCGGTCGACCCGCAGCGCCTGGTCATCAGCGGGGGGAGCGCCGGAGGCTACACCACCCTCTGCGCCCTCACCTTCCGCGACGTCTTCAAGGCCGGAGCGAGCTATTATGGCGTCAGCGATCTAGAAACACTGGTCAGCGACGATCACAAGTTCGAGTCTCGCTACACCGATCGCCTCGTCGGTCCCTACCCTGAGCAGCGCGACGTCTACCGCCAGCGGTCGCCGATCCACTTCGTCGACCGTCTCTCCTGTCCCGTCATCTTCTTCCAGGGCTTGGAGGACGTCGTCGTCCCCCCGAGCCAGGCCGAGACGATGGTCGCGGCCCTGCGCGCCAAGGGGCTCCCTGTGGCCTACCTCCCCTTCCCGGGGGAGCAGCACGGCTTCCGGCGGGCGGAAAACATCAAGCGGGCGCTAGAGGCGGAGCTGTACTTCTACGCCCGCGTCTTCGGCTTCCCCCTCGCCGACGCGGTGGAGCCGGTGCCCATCGACAACCTACCGCACCCGGACGTGCATCCGCGGCCGGTATGACCGCAAGCGGTGCCCGCCCGTATCGAGGCATCTGGTGAGGAAACGCTCTATCGTTCCACCTGCTGGGCTGTACGGCGTTTCGGATTGCTTCAGTGCTGCTGCCCCGCTGGGCACAAAAGACTCATCTTAGAAGCCGTCGTGACGGGCGTTGTGGAACATCCTTAGACACCCGCCGCCAGCCTACGGGAACGATGCGGGCCAGCGGTGGGTCCTACCGGCCGCGCTTATCGCCCCAGAGAAGGACGTGTAGGCGAGTGGTGAAGCGATAGCCCAGGGCCTGGCACCGCTCCACCAGCCAGGCCGAGCGCTCGGCCAGGACGGCGGTGGTAGTGCCTTCAGGCATCAGCAGGACGCGCTCCGCCGGCACGCCGTAGCGCGCCACCTGCCCCTGCACCTCAGCCAGGTCGTCCGGCGCGGTGACCACGTACTTGAAGTAGGCCTGGGACTGCGCGGCGAACCAGGTCAAGGCCGCCGGCACCTCACGCGCCCCGGATTCGTTGCCGGAGCTGGCCAGCTTAGGCGAGACGTTCCACTGATCGACGCTGGCGGACAGGGCCCCGTCCGGGAGAATGGTGCCGCTGGTCTCCACCTCGATACGCTTCCCCTCCGACTTGAGGCCCGCCGCCAGGGGGACGAGGTCGCGCTGCTGCAGGAGAGGCTCCCCCCCGGTGACGACCACGTTGCGCGTCCCGCCCGCCGCCACGCGGTGCAAGACCTCCGGGACCTCCAGGCGGATGATCTCCGCCTTCGGGTTGTAGCGCGCCCAATCCCACGTGTACGGGGTGTCGCAAAAGCCGCAGTGCAAGCTGCACAGGGACAGACGGACAAAGGTGCTGGGGACGCCGGCCGTGACACCCTCGCCCTGAATTGAGGTGAAGATCTCCGGCTCCCCAGTCGGGAGGCGGCTCAGCTTGAGCACGGCGTCACCTGGGCGTCAGGCAAGAGATCCACTAGCAGACGGTGCGCCACCGAACGCCGCCGGACGGGTCGGCGGTGCGCCGAGCGGGATCAAGTCCGGGACATACTCAGCGTACTGAGCGGGGGACTCCCACACCCGCACCCGCTCCACAATAGCGCCGAACTCCCGGGCCGCTACGCCGAAGAGCTCGCGGGCCAAGGCTTCAGTGGAGGGGTTGACGCCGCGGAAAAGATAGAGCCGGGTCTCCGGCACGGCGCGCAATGCCTCCACCAGGACAGAGTCGCCCTCGCCGGCCAGAAAGGCGTGATCCCAATGCTCGTCGATCCAGGTCTTGAGGCGCCCCTTCAGCTCCCGGAAGTCTACACCCAGCCCCAGGGCATCGAGCTCCCGTACGGTGACGAAGACCTCGGCCCGAAAGGTGTGGCCGTGCGGCGAGGCACACTTCCCAGGATCCCCCACCAGACGGTGCGCGGCGTCGAAGGTCAGCTCAATACGGTCGATGAACATCGTTCGGATCCAGCCCGCTACATAGTCTACCCTGTTACCATCCGGCGGCGGGCAGAAAGGGCTCCACAGAGCCCAGAGGAGGAGACGTGACTCAGCAAGGGGGAACACGCAGCATGGGGGCGACCACGGACGGGCCATCCAGGGGGCTCCCTGAGCCGGTGGTGCCACAGCCCTGGGAGCCGACGGGGGGCATGCCGGCCCTACGCATCACCGACGTCAAGGTGATTTGCACTGCCCCGGACGGCATCCGCCTGGTGGTGGTGAAGGTGGAGACGAGCGAGCCAGGCCTGTACGGACTGGGCTGCGCCACCTTTACCCAGCGCCCCCTGGCGGTGGTCACGGCAATCGAGGAGTATCTCAGGCCCTTCGTCATCGGACGCGATCCGAACGACATCGAGGACATCTGGCAGGCCGCCTTCGTCAGCTCCTACTGGCGCTCCGGACCGGTGTTGAACAACGCCATGAGCGGCATCGACGAGGCCCTCTGGGACATCAAGGGGAAGCGGGCCGGGATGCCCGTCTACGAGCTCTTCGGCGGGAAGTGCCGGGAGGCGGCGTCCCTCTATGCCCACGCCTCCGGCGGGCACGCCCAGGAGCTGGAGGACAACGTCCGCAAGTACATGGAGCAGGGCTACCGTTACGTCCGCTGTCAGATGGCCGTCCCGGGCTACTCCACTTACGGGAGCCGCATCACTCCCAAGGGGGGCCAGACCGGGCGAGAGGGGAACGCCACTCCCACCGGGGAGCGTTCCGGCTCCCGCGGCGCTCAGATCGAGCGCGCCCGCGCCCCCTGGGAGCCGACTCCCTACTGTCGCATGGTGCCCCGGATGTTCGAACGCTTACGCGGGACGTTCGGCGATGACGTCGAGCTGCTCCACGACGTCCACGAGCGTATCCCCCCCATCCAGGCCCTCCAGCTGGCCAAGGATGTCGAACGCTACCACCTCTTCTTCCTCGAGGACGCCCTGGCCCCGGAAGACGTGGACTACTTCCGCATCATGCGCCAGCAGACCAGCACGCCGGTGGCCATGGGGGAGCTATTCGTCAACGTCAACGAGTACCTCCCCCTGGTCCGTGACCGGCTGATTGACTTCATGCGCGTGCACATCTCGGACATCGGCGGACTCTCCCCGGCCCGCAAGCTGGCCGCCTTGTGCGAGTACTTCGGCGTCCGCACCGCCTGGCACGGGCCAGGGGACGTCTCGCCGGTGGGCCACGCCGCCAATCTCCAGCTCGACTTGGCTTGCTACAACTTCGGCATCCAGGAGCAAACCGTTTTCGGGGAGCGCACACGGGAGGTCTTCCCCGGCTGCCCCGAGATCCGTGACGGCTCTTTCTGGTCGAACGGCAAGCCCGGCCTGGGCATCGATATCGACGAGACCCTGGCGTCGAAGTACCCCTATCCCGAGCATCCCCTCAATGGGGCCTGGCCGCCCGTGCGGCGCCGCGACGGGACGGTCATCCGCCCCTAAAGCCCGGATTGTTCATCCAGGGAAGCGCCAGCCTCCCGCTCCCAGCGGGAGCGGGCTGGGGTGAGGGCCGGATGGCGCCCCCTCACCCGCGCGCCGCGCGGCCCCTCCCACGAGGCCAGGCGCACCGACCTGCGGTCTATAAAGAGTGCAGGTAAAGAAGGGCGTACGAATAACCGCTCCGCCAGTCCGGTCTGCCGCGCTGGCGGAGCGGTTATTCCTGCACCAGTCCTACGTCGCACGTCATAAGGACGCGACAAGGGGGACGTTGGGGGCTAACGCTCCGGCAAGGTCCCGAAGACGAGCGGGTCACGGGCCACGTCCAGGTGGCGCGCCGGCTGCATCAGCTTCTCCAGCTCTGCCTCGTACTGCGACAGGGCCAGCTCCCCGCTGGCGAAACGCCCCTTCAGGCAGGTCAACATCTCCCCGCGGAACTCGGCGTAGCTTAGCTCACCGGCCACGTAGCGCCGGCGCAGCACGGCCTCCGGTGTGACGCCGGCGTCCTCGAGGGCGGGGGTCCGGCCCGGGCCGTTGACCAGGCGGTAGACCAGGTACAGCGGGGCACCGAACACGGCACCCAGGACGAGTACGGGGAGGGCCATGGAGAGGACCATCAAGGCCAGGGCGAGAACGGTGATCGGCGTGGCCACCAATGCCCCGATCATTCCCGCCGGGATAAGCAAGAGCGTCCAGGGCAGGCCGGTGGCCGCGCTGATGATCAGACCCGGAAGTGCCCCCAGGAGCAGTACGGCGAAGAAGAGCGTGCGGACGTGACGCCGCCAGTGACGCCATTGCTTGTTCTTTCTTGCCATCGCCCGTCTTCCCTTGCCGATCGCCAACTGCCCTGCCGGTCTCAGGGACCCCAATAGCTGAATCGTACTCTGCCCCGCCCCGGCAGGCAATCGCTGGGAGGCATCCCTATCCACCGTCGTGTTACCCACTACGCTGGGACGGAGCCGGACATTACGCCCCCGATTTAGGCGTCTGATCCATAGAGAGGCCTCCCGGTTTGTGCACAACATCCATACTGGTGGGCACGGGGCACACCCTACCATCGTCATTGGTGACTGGCCTTTCCGGCCCGGCGCCGCGCACGGCGTCATCCGCGCCAGACGCCGAAAGGCCGGCAGAGTAGGGGGAGCAGAGCCGTGGCAGGCATTTCGGTGGAGGAGGCGCGGGACGCGGCCCTCCCTAGTGGCACCCTGCTGCTGGGTGGAAGAGCCGGCTTGCATCGTAGCGTGACCGGTACGGCAACGCTGCGGGCGCGAACGCCGGCGTTCCCGGCCCTCCACGGCGGCGAGTTGGCCCTCGTCCCTGTGCCCCTCCTGCGTCAGATGGAGCCCCGTCCCCGGCTCGACCGGCTGATCTCACAACTGGCCGACGCCGGAGTGGCGGCGATCGTCTTTCTGGAGTTGACGGAGGACGAGCGGACGCTGTTGGAGCAAGCGGCCGGCGCCGCCGATCAACATGCCCTGCCGGTGATGGCGGCGCCACCCCACCACACGGCAGAGATGGTAGATGTGGCCCTGCACCGGCACCTCGCCGGCCGGCGGGAGACCCTCTTGCGCCGGAGCCAGGAGTTACAGCAGGAGTTCACCACGCTGGCCTTCGCCGGTCGCGGCCTGCCGGCCATCGTCGAGCGCTTGGCGACGATCACCGGACTGCCGGCGGCCTGGGAGGACCGATTGCTGGAGCTGCGGGGCTGGGCAACGCCACCGGCGAGCGTGGCCAAGGCCGCCGATCTCCCGGTCGATCTCCCCGCGCTCCTCCGCGGGGCACGCCTGCCCCTGCTGCGTTGGGCCAAGTCCGTCCGGCCGGACGCCAGTCCGGAGGTGGCGGTCCTCCCCCTGCGCGCCGACGGTCCCCCCGGTGCATCCCCCTGGACACGCCTCGTGGTCGCCTTTATGGCCGGCGGGCAGGTGGCCGGCTACATCTCGCTTGTCGTCCAGGCCGGCGCCGCCGATCAGGAAGCGCGCCTGGCGCTGGCCGGGGCCGGGCTGGCCGCGTCCATCGAAGCCTTGCGCGCTCGGGCGGTCACCGAGGCGCAGGGAAACGCCACCGCCAGCCTCGTGCGTGACTGGCTCGCAGGACGCTTCGACCATCCGGGTGAGCTGGCGTCCCGTGCCAACCAGCTGGGGCACACCCCGGCGCCGCCGTATGGTGTGCTGGTCTTGGAGACTCAGCGGGTTATCCCCCCAGACGGCCTGCAGCGCCTGGCCCACACCATGAGCCGTGCCACGCCCCTGGACAGCGACGCCCAGGGTCCCGGCGCGGAAGGAAAGGGATCGCGCCCGCAGCGCGGCGAGCCGGTTGCCGGCGCCGGGGAGCCAGGGACAATGGGTGGCGGAACGGGGAGGCAAGCGACCACCCGGCCGGCCGGCGCCCCCTTGCCTCCCGAAGGCCCGCTGGCGCTGAGCGCCGTGCTCGATGAACGCCGCACCGTTCTGCTCGTTCCGGCAGTGTCGATGCCGGCGGTGGACGCCGCCGCGGCCGCGGTGCACACCTTGCTCGTCCCGCTGTCGGCCGAGGGGGAGAATGCCCCGCCGATCTTCGGGGGCATCGGCCGGCCGGCAACCCGTCTGGAAGACGTCCCCCGCGCCTACCGCGAGGCCCAGCAGGCCCTGGCCATCGCCCGTCGCCTGGGCGGGCGGCACCGAGTGGCCTACTTCGGCTCGCTAGGGGTGTACCGCCTGCTGGCGGCCGTAGCCCCCACCGAGGAGCTGAGCAGCTTCTATGAAGATACCCTCGGCCCGCTCGTGGCCCACGACCAGAAGAGCGGTGGCGAGCTGCTGCGCACGCTTGACGCCTACATCGCCTGCGGCGGGAGCCCGCTGGATACCGCCCAGCGCCTCCATGCCCACCGGAACACCGTTCTCTACCGTCTCGACCGCATCGCCGAGCTGCTGGGCGTGGACGTGCGGCAGCCGGAGCAGCGTCTCCTCTTCCACCTGGCCCTGCGAGCGGGGGAGGTGCTCGGCGAGCTCCAGCCGGGGGCGCTCAGCCACGGCGGCGTATCGCCATCGGCGCCGCACTCCCCTTCCGAGCCCCCAGGTGACGGCGCGGCGCAGTCTGGTCCAGCGCGGCGCCCCACCGTGCATGGCCTGAGCCTGACCGGTACCGAGACACAGCCCCGCAGGCGCCTCGAGCTGCGCCGCGCCGCCGTCTAGTTTTTCCCTTCTTGCCTCCCCCTTGCCGGCGGTGTCCGCTGGAGGTAGATAAGACCTCTCTCCGCCGGAGTGGAAAAGAAAGGTCAGGCGGTAAAGGATCTCAAGCCATAAGGGCGAGTTGCTCGCGCGTCACGCGATAACGTAATGGCTCACCGGCGAGGAAGCGGGCGATCTCCTCGACCATGGCCTGGCCCTGAGCCAGGTGGCTGTCCACCGAATGGCCGGCGGCGTGTGGCGTCAAGATCACGTTCGGCAGCTGCAGGAATGGGGAATCGGTCGGGAGGGGCTCCTGCTCGAACACGTCCAGGGCGGCGGTAAAGCGCCCGCTGCGTAGCTCGGCCAGCAGGGCCGCGTAGTCCACGGTGTAGGCCCGGGCGGTGTTGATGAAGACGCTCCCCGGCTGCAGCTGGGCCAGCTGCGCCGCGCCAATCAAGCCTTTGGTCTGGGGGGTAATGGGGGCGTGATTGGAGACCACCTTGCTGTCGCGGAAGAGGTCGTTCAGTCCCACCTGGCGCACGCCAAGGGCGACGGCCACGGCTTCGCTCAGGAACGGGTCGTAAACGGCTACGTCACAGCCGAATGGTTTGAGCAGCTGCAGGTGCTTGCGGGCAACGTAGCCCGCGCCGACTAACCCCACACGCTTGCCTCGCAGTAGCTCGCCCGGCGCCGCGCGCAGCGCCCCCCAGGGCGTTCCGGCGCGCATGCCACAATCCATCTCTCGCACCGGGCGCAGGCAGAGGAGCTCCAGGGCGAGGCACAGCTCGGCCACGGCGTCGGCGATCAGGTCGGCGGCGTGGGTCACGGCGATGCCCCGCTCCCAGGCCGCGGGGTCGATGGGGCCTTTCACGCTCCCCGCGGTGTGGGCGATCAGCTTCAGCCGGGGCGCGCCGTTCAGAAGGTCGGCTGTGAGCTTCGGCGACTTCCATCCGGTAAGAGTCACCTCGGCTTCGGCGAGGGCCTGGCGCACGGCCTCCACGTTGGCAACGTCGATACGTAGCGGGCGGCCAACGCGCTCGAGCATGTGGGCCGTCTCCGGAGAGATGACCTGGCGCCAGGTCTCGTCCGGCAGCAGAACAGCGATGGCCGGCAATGATGTCATCAAAGTCCCTTCAAGAGCGGGTCAACCTGAGAGGTCATCTGGTCAAGGGCGTCCTTGATGGTCTTCTGGCCGGCCAGAACGGCGTTCCAGGCCTCGTCTACCGCCCGCTCCACGTCCCCCAGGTTAGCTGGAGAGAAAGGGGCGCGTACCGTGCGGGACGCCTCCTCCAGTGTGCCGGCGCTCTCGAATGGTCGGAGGGACTCGACGAAGGCCTTGCTGCGGCTCATAGACTTGCGTACCGGCACCGATGCCCCCAACTCCAGGCGCTGCTCCTGTGGCCTTTCGTCCGCCCACCACCGCGCTAATTGCCAGGCGACGTCCGGCGCCTTGGAGGCCGCCCCCACGCCGTAGGCTTGCGGGCCGTCGATGTTCTGGCGACCGCCCTTTCCCTTAGGCAAGGGGACGAGACCGAGCTCGTAGCCACCGCTCTTGGCTGCCTCCACAGGGGCGGTCATTGCGTCACGGGCGATACCATACTGCATCCCCACCCGACCGGAAAGAAAGGCACTCCCCCGTGGCACCAGCTGTGTCGCCTCCTCGGCAGTTACCACTACCCGGTCCTTGGTCACCAGGTCGGCAACGTAGGCAAAAGCCGCGGCCGCCGCCGGGGCGGTGAATTGAGACTTAGTGCGCTCTTTATCGAACAGCTCCCCGCCGTTCTGCCACACCCAACGTTCCCAGCGTCCCAAGCGGGGCAACAGGTCAGTCTGCAACCCGACCGTTCGGTCTGGTCCCCCCGGGGCGCCACGGGTCAGCTTCTGAGCCGCCTCGCGCAGCGTCTCCCACGTCCACTTCCCTTCCCGCTCGTACTCGTCCGGTGTCTTGACGCCCAGCTTCTGGAACAAGGTCTTGTTGTACAGCAGGGTATGTGGCCCACTGTACCAAGGTACCCCCACCGGCTTGTCGCGGTAGCGGAAGTGATCAGCCACGCCCTGGATCAGGTCGCTGGCCTGGAACGACTTGTCCTGCTGCGCGTGCTTGTTGAGGTCGAGCAGCACGCCCTGCGCACCAAAAGTGGCCGTCTGGAGGTAGTGGATGTACAGCACGTCCGGTTGCAGCCCGCTGGCGAAGTAGGTCTGCACCTTCTTGAGGTAATCCGTCGTGCTGCCGCTGATCCAGTCCGGCTCTACCTTGATGTTGGGGAACTTGGCCTCGAAGTCACTCAACTGGCGCTTGGACAGCTGCCAGCTCGGATCTTCCTTATAAAGCGTGGCAAAGGCGATGCTGGCCGGGGCGACACCCCCGGCCGGAACTCCCGTCGCCGGGGGTATCGCCCGGCCGCAGCCAAGCACACCGCCCAACGGGGTGGCGGCCACTGCCAACGAGATGCCCCCCCAATGCAGCAAGCCACGTCGTGTCCAAGCCGTTCCCTGCATCACTCGTCTGTTCCTCCCTCCTTGATTGTCGTCACGCAGCGGTGCGGAAATCATACGATGGGATCCGCCCCCCCCGTTCGAAGTGCTCGCAACTAACGTAAGACACACCTCATGGAGCACAGGCTCGTCCCGGTCAGGACGTACCGCAGCCGGCTGGAAGCCGAACTGGCCCAGCACCTCCTGGAGTCGGTCGGGATCCCTTCGTTCGTCAGCGCCGACGACGCCGGAGGGATGCGCCCGCCATTGCAGCTCACTCTTGGCGTGCGCCTGATCGTCAGGGCCATGGATGGCCCCAAGGCACGGCGCGTGCTCGCCGATCACGACGGTGACCAGGATGGCAGGGGCGATCAGGGCGAGGATGATCGGGACGAAGACAGGCCAGAGCCCTGCCCGGCAGAGTAGGGACTACCCGTCTCTGGCCAAGGAACGGTAGGTGGCCGCCGCCGCCAGAGCACCGGCGACGTACCAAGCCACGGTCATGGCCTGGGTCATCGGAGTCCGCTGTCCCGGCTGGCGACCCAGGCCCAGAGGCTTCGGTAACGCCACCGCCCCTAGGCCGGCACCGCTGATGATCGCCGGTCTTACGCCCATTGTCCCTATGCCACCGTCCCCCGTCTCACGCCCATCTCCATAACCCCGCCCATCTAGGTAGCCTCATCCCCGGCCGCCACAGGGGCAGAGGGCGTGCCCAACGCCGGGCAGCCGTGGCCCTTGTTCGACCTTCGTGAGCCTAACCAGGATACCGTTGAGCTGACCAACCAGGGCTACGATACCCACTTCCACAACCGTCGTTGCGCCTTGCACGGCCATGTACCACCTGCAGCGCCAACGCCGGGCCGGCCAGTCCCCTTCCAAATCGGCGCTCCGATGGGGGCCGGCCGGAACTTGACATAGCGCAGCCGGGGAGTCATTATTTCCCTGTCCTGCACGGGAGACCGGTAAGGACGCAGTGCCCCGGACTTGACGTCCGGACGTGTACCGGTTCATTCGGACTGTCGGCGAGCGGGATGCCTGCCGGTGCCGCTTGACACTGGTGCAGTGGCCTGATAACATTGTTGTCCCGGGATCGACCAGGGGGTGGGCGCATTGCCCCTCTCGGTGGAGATCTAGCCCGGGAAGCAGCTTGAAACCTTAACAACTGAAGCGTGGAAGGGAAGGTCTGCCCGTCGGTGGCGGCGCTGGCACGAGCCAGGGCCGACGGGAGGGCAGACGAGCACATGGAGTTGGAGCGCAGGGCGGCTGCATCGTGCATGCACTGCGCACGGGCGGACGGGCGCGTGGTCTCGTAGGGGGGGCCCTCGAAGGGGAGCCCCGCAGTGGGGAGCAGGCGATCGGGCGATCGTGCGGTGATGACACTGTAGTGGAGAGTTTGATCCTGGCTCAGGATAAACGCTGGCGGCGTGCTTTACCAATGCGAGTCGGACGCCTGGGCCTACGGGCCGGGGCGTGGCACGACCCGGTGCGTAACACGTGGGTGACCTACCCAGGCGTGGGGATACCCGCCCGGGGTGGCTAATACCGCATAGGTCCTGGCCCTGAGGGGAGAGGACAAAGCCGTGTCTGAGGAGGCGGGGCGCGCGTGGAGGGCCGCGGCCTATCAGGCGGACGGTGGGGTAACGGCCTACCGAGGCGATGACAGGTAGCGGTCTGAGAGGACGGACGGCCACACTGGGACTGAGACATGGTCAAGACCCTACGGGGTTTACTGTGGAGGAATCTTGCACAACAGCCGGCAGGCCAGTGCAGCAACGCCGCGTGGGGAGGAAGGCCTTCGGGTCGTAAACCCTGTTGCTCGGGAAAAGTACCTGGTGGGGGAGCCACGAGGAAGACGGTACCGGGCGAGGAAGCCCGGCTAACTACGTGCCAGCAGCGCGGTAATACGTAGGGGGCAAGCGTTATCCGGATTTATTGGGCGTAAAGGGCGCGTAGGCGGCCCACAGCAGTGGCGCGTGGAATCCCCCGCTCAACGGGGGGGGGGGGGCCGTGCCGAGACGGGGGGCTGGAGGCAGGCAGAGGGTCGCGGAACGGGCGGGTAGGGGTGAAATCCGTAGAGACCGTCCGGAACACCAGTGGCGAAGGCGACGACCTGGGCTGCGCCTGACGCTGAGGCGAAAGCGTGGGAGCGAACGGAATTAGATGCTCTCGGTAGTCCACGCCTAAACGATGGCCACTCGGTGTCGGGGTATCGACCCCGGCGCCCCAGCGAACGCGGTAAGTGGCCCGCCTGGGGGACTACGGCGCAAAGGCTAAAACTCAAAGGAATTGACGAGGCCCCGCACAAGCAGCGGAGCGTGTGGATTAATTCGATGCGACGCGAAGACCTTACCTGGGCTTGACATGCGCCTGGTAGCGCCTCGAAAGGGGCGTGACCCGCAAGGGAGGGCGCACAGGTGCTGCCATGGCTGTCGTCGGGATCGTGCCGTGAGGTGTTGGGTTAAGTCCCGCAACGAGCGCAACCCCCGCCCCTAGTTGTTCTGTCTAGGGGACTGCCGGGCGAACCCCGGAGGAAGGTGGGGATGACGTCAAGTCCGCATGGCCCCTACGTCCAGGGCCTCACACACGCTACAATCGCCGGGACAGCGGGATGCTACTGCGCGAGCAGGCGCGCCAATCCCCCAAAGCCGGCGTCAGTCCAGATCGCAGGCTGCAACCCGCCTGCGTGAAGTCGGGATTGCTAGTAACCGCGCGTCAGCACAGTGCGGTGAATGCGTTCCCGGGGCTTGTACACACCGCCCGTCACACCACGAAAGCCGGCAAGGCGCGAAGGCGTTGGGCCAACCCCCTCCCTCGGGAGGGGGGGGCGACGAGCGCCGGGCGGGTGATTGAGGTGAGATCGTAACAAGGTAGCCGTACGGGAACGTGGGCTGGATCCACCTCCTTTCTAGGAGAGCAGCCCTGGTCAAGGCCCGGGTACCCCGTCGTGGGGCGGATCCCCGGCGGGACAAGGGCGCTCACTCAGGTCGATTCGTCCGGCGCGGACGAGCCGTGTGCTCGTGCCCTCCCCGAGGAGCCTTGCCTTCTTCAGCGGTTAGGGAGACGTGTTGTTTCCCTGGGCCGCGGGCCGAGCGCGCCCCCGTGTGGGGAGCGTGTGGTGCTCTTTTACAACCGAAGAAGAGAAAACTTCAATTTTGCCGACAGAGGTCGAAGGTAGAAAAGCGAAGCAGGGCAGACGGTGGATGCCTAGGCGCTGGGTGCCGAGGAAGGGCGTAGCAGGCGACGAAAGGTCTTGGGGGCTTGCCAGCGAGCGAAGAGCCAAGACTTCCCGAATGAGACAGCCCCCTCCTGGTGATACAGGGGACCCGCAGGGGTGGGGGGCACCGGGGGAACTGAAACATCTTAGTACCCCGAGGAGCAGAGATCAACGACATTCCGCCAGTAGCGGCGAGCGACCGCCCCGGAGGAGCCCAAACCGTCCCGGCTGAGTGGCCCGCGCGCCTATGCCGGGCGGGGTTGTACGGGGGCAGTGGGGGACCGTGCGGGGTCTCCGGGAGTGAGCAAGTCAGGGCGTAGCCGAAGCGCCTGGAAGGGCGCGCCACGGGTGAGAGCCCCGTAGGCGACGCGTGCCGGCCTCCTGGCTGTCGACCGTGAGTACCGCGGGGCACGAGCAACCCCGTGGGAAGCCGGGCCGACCACGGTCAAGGCTAAATACACCCAGCGACCGATAGCGAACGAGTACCGTGAGGGAAAGGTGAAAAGCACCCCGGCGAGGGTGAAAAAGTCCTGAACCCGTCTGCCTACAGTCAGCGAGAGGCCATGCCTCAGGGGGTGCTGAGCGCCCAGGGGCGGGCTGATCGCGTGCCTATTGAAGAATGAGCCGGCGAGTTGCGCGGCGTGGCAGGGTCAGCGCCTAGGAGGCGTGGACCCGCAGCGAAAGCGAGTCTGAACAGGGGCGATCCCTTCCTTTGTGGGGTTCCCCGCTGGGAGCCTGTGGGGAAGGACGTGGCGTCGCGCAGACCCAGAAACCGGGTGAGCTACCCATGGCCAGCGTGAAGGTCCGGTGACACGGACTGGAGGCGCGCACCGCTCAGTGTTGCAAAACTGCACGGATGAGCTGTGGGTAGAGGTGAAATGCCAATCGAACCGGAGATAGCTGGTTCTCCCCGAAATGGATTGAGGTTCAGCCCTCCTGGGGACGGCTCGTGGAGGTAGGGCGCTGGATGGACGAGGGGGCAAGGCGCTTGCAAACTCCCACCAAACCGCGAATGCCACGAGGCGCCGAAGAGAGTGAGACGGCGGAGTGCGAAGATTTCGTCGTCGAGAGGGAAACAGCCCAGATCGCCAGCTAAAGGTCACAAGTGCGCGCTGCAGTGGGAAAGGCGTCCGGACGGCCAGACAACCAGGAGGTTGGCTTAGAAGCAGCCATCCTTGAAAGAGTGCGTAACGGGCTCACTGGTCGAGTCGGCGCCGACAATGTCGCGGGGCTAAGCGCGCCACCGACTACGCGCGCAGGCCGGCTGCCCGTCATGGGGCCAGCCGGCGGTAGGGGAGCGTTCCGTCTGCGGTGAAGGTCTACCGTGAGGGGCTGGAGGACGGAAGTGCGAATGCCGGCATGAGTAGCGTTTTGTCCGCGAGAACCGGACACACCGAATGCCCAAGGTTCCTGAGCCAGGTCGATCCGCTCAGGGTTGGTCGGGCCTAAGCCGAGGCTCTGGGAACGAGCGTAGGCGATGGACAACGGGTGGATAGTCCGTACCGCGCGGTCCTGCATGACCGATGGGGGACCCGGGGGGCTAGCGGGGCGTCTTGCTGGCCATGGGCGTCTAAGCCCGTAGCGCGTCGCGACCGGCAAATCCGTCGCGACCAGGCGTGAGGGGGATGGCAAGGGCGCGCGCAAGGCAGCCCGGGTCGTGAGGCCGTACCGGCACGAAAAGCCCCTAGGAGGGGCGCGTCCGTACCCCAAGCCGACACTGGTGGGCTGGCACAAGCGTGCCCAGGTGCACGGGGAGACCCTCTGCTAAGGAACTCGGCAACTTGGCCCCATAACTTCGGGAGAAGGGGCCCCTGGTGGCGTGAGGCGCAGGCGCAGCGTCGCCAGGGCGCAGCGAATTGGCCCAACCGACTGTTTACCAAAAACACAGGTCTCCGCTAACCGTAAGGGGGACGTATGGGGCTGACTCACCGGTGCCAGACGGTTAGGGGAGCCGTGCAAGCGGCGAACCGAAGCCCTGGTGAACGGCGGCGATAACTATAATCGTCTAAAGGTAGCGAAATTCCTTGTCGGGTAAGTTCCGACCCGCACGAATGGAGCAACGAGTTGGGCGCTGTCTCAACCAGAGGACCGGCGAAATTGAGGTGCCCGTGAAGATTCGGGCGTCCCATGGCGGGACAAAAACCCCGTGGAGCTTTACTCCGCCTTGCCGTTGCCGTGAGGCCTCGCCTGCGTAGGATAGGTGGGAGGCGCGGAAGGGTCCCTCTTGGGGGCCCGAGCCAGCGGTGAAATACCACTCTGGCTTGGTCTTTGGCTCTGCCCCCGACGTGTATATGCCACGCGGGGGACCCCGGCAGGCGGGGGAGTTTGACTGGGGCGGTCGCCTCCCAAAAGGTAACGGAGGCGCCCAACGGTCCCCCTCAGCGCGGACGGCAGCCGCGCCTGGAAGAGTGCAAGGGCGAAGGGGCGACTGTGAGACCACGCGTCGAGCAGGTGGGGCTCCAGGGCCTAGTGACCCTACGCGTGCAGGTGGACGCTGCGCGTGGATTAACGGATAAAAGCTACCCCGGGGATAACAGGCTTATCCTGCCCAAGGATTCACATCGACGGCAGGGGTTTGGCACCTCGATGTCGGCTCGTCGCATCCTGGGGGGCTGGAGTCGTCCCAAGGGTTGGGCTGTTCGCCCATTAAGCGGTACGCGGCAGGTTCAGAACGTCGTGAGACAGTTCGGTCTCTCATGGGCGTTGGAGGATTGACAGGGCGCTCCCCAGTACGAGAGGACCGGGAGGGACCGACCGCTGGTGGGCCGGCTGTTCCGCCAGGAGCACCGCCGGGTAGCCACGTCGGGTCCGAGAAGCGCTGACGGCATCTAAGCGCGAAGCCAGCCTGGAGATGAGTCCTCCACTGTCACTATGAACAGGTAAGTCCACCGCGAGGCGCAGCGACGCTGGGCGGCAGGTGTACGCCCCGTAGGGGTGCGGGCTGGGCCTCTCCCTAGACGGACGAGCTTTTCTTCTTACACCCTCAGTCGGCAAATTGAGGGTTTTCCTCTTCTTTCGAGTTCAAGGTACGTGCATAGACGCGCCCCGGTGGTGATCATGAAGCCCTCCCGTATGGGGGGAGGAAACGATCCCCTCCGGGGGCGTCTTCGTTGTCCGTCGGCAGGATGACTTCCCCTCTCCCCAGGGCAGAGCCGTGCGCTGCATACCCCGTTGCCATCATCTGGCCGTGGTCTGATTGGGCTCGGGGCCGTGCTCTTATCCTTCAGCGGCGTGGGCGCCTCTTCCGCCGGCCAGTACTTGCTGCGCAGGGGTGGCGCGCGTCGCTGCTATGCCTTCGGTATTCGAGGGGCGGCGATGGAAGATTGCCTGTATTTCAGGGTCTGCTCTGAGAATTGCCTGTGTTCAGGCCCAATGGTTTCGGCCCGCGCGGGGCGCAGCTGGTGAGGAAATGGTCCGTCGTGCCACCGCCGGGCCGGCACGCGTTTCCAAGTTCATGCCCTGTGTGGGTGCCCGGCGGGGAACTGGGACTGTGAGGAAGATTGAGGGTCTGGTGGAGGAGAACGTTCGCTCTATCTGCCCTGTCCGCATCGGATAACCGGCTTGACCAACAAGACGGCGCAGCCCCAACGAGCCGGCGGTGAGCGTCGACGAGGCCTGTCTCCCCCGCCTCCGGGCACGGACGGTCGGCGGCAGCTGACCATTGACGACCTGGCGCTCTTGAGTGCCTTGCCACCGGACATCCGGCACGGGCTGGAGATGGTGGGCGGTGATCAAGCGCCGTTGCTCGAGGTGGTGATGGACCTGAGGCGCCGGCCGGGAAGGCTCGCTTCCCCGGGCGCGGTGCTCTGAGCGACCATGAAGTGACCCCGGAGGACCTGGACTACGTCGTCGCCCGCATCGGGGCCTTCGGCGACGACAACCGCGCCGGGATCCCCCGTACCCTGCACCGCATCTCCGCCATCCGCAACCGCAAAGGAGACGTCGTCGGGGTCACCTGCCGCGTCGGGCGCTCGGTGCGGGGGACGATTGACGTCGTGCGGGACTTCGTGGAAAGTGGCAAGAGCATCCTCATCCTCGGCAAGCCGGGGGTGGGGAAGACGACGCTCCTGCGCGAGGTGGCCCGCGTCCTGGCGGATGACTTCAAGAAGCGGGTGATCGTGGTGGACACGTCCAACGAGATCGCCGGGGATGGGGACATCCCCCACCCGGGGATCGGGCGGGCGCGACGCATGCAGGTGCCCACCCCCGCCCAGCAGCACGCCGTGATGATCGAGGCGGTGGAGAACCACATGCCGGAGGTGATCGTCATCGACGAGATCGGCACGGAGCTGGAGGCCGAAGCCGCTCGCACCATCGCCGAGCGGGGGGTGCAGCTGGTGGGCACCGCCCACGGCAACTCCCTGGACAACTTGATGCTCAATCCCACCCTCTCCGACCTGGTGGGAGGCATCCAGACCGTCACCCTGGGGGACGAGGCGGCCCAGCGCCGGGGGACGCAGAAGACGGTGCTGGAGCGCAAGGGCCCCCCCACGTTCGACGTCCTGGTGGAGATGCGTAGCCGGGACACCCTGGCCGTCCACGCCGACGTCGCCGCGACGGTCGATGCCCTCCTGCGTGACCTGCCGGCGATGGTGGAAGTCCGCACCCGTGGGGCAGACGGGGCTGTGTCCCGCCGGCGAGAGGTGCAAGGGAATCCAGCCTCCACCCCGCCTGCCCACGGCGCTCGAGGGGACGGCATCCGTGGCGATCAGCCGCGGGAGAACGGCGTCAGGGGGCGCCACGAACGTCCCCGCCGCGGCCCGCGCGGCGGGGGGCGTGTGCTTCCCGGGGAGTCGTTCGGCAACCGCGCTGGACGGGCGTCGGGGGGATGGCGCGGCGGGCGCCGTGGCGGGAACGGCACCTGGGGCCTGACCCTCGATCGCGAAGGCGATCCAGCACGTCCCTATGAGGCGTCCACTCGCCTGGCCTGATTGCCGCCTCCCTGTATCTCTCACTACAGCACCTGTCGTTCAACCGGCCGGCAGCAGGGCAAAGTCGGCCAGGGAGGTGCAGTCGGCCCTGCCGTGATTGGACAGGACGCGCAGCCGCACACCCGGCAGCTGGCTGCGTCGGAAAGGGTACACCTGAGGGCTTACCATCTGCACCAGAAGGCGTACGTCTGAGCCCCCGGCACAGGCCCTAATCGGCGGCGGCGGCCACGCCGTCACGCGTGACGAACAGCAGCCCGGACGGGCGGCGCCGGAACATCACCTCGATGCCACGGTAGATCTCGATCGTCACAACGCCTTGGCGCGTAAGCGCCACCACCGGGCGGACGCCCGATGCGGGAAGGAGCCGGACGTCCACGCGGTGGAGCGAGGGCCATAAGATAATCAACAATCGTGCCCCGGGGAGGGCGGTACAAGGCACCTCCAGCTCGTAGACCGCTGCGCCGTGCACACGGTAGGCAGTCTCACGCACCGGCACCCCCAGCTCGGCGGCGATGGGCCGGACGGCCGCCGCGTCGAACGGCAGGCGGTTCTCCGGCTGCGCCTCGTCCCCCCCGCTGCGCCGCTCAGGCCCCGGCGTCACGCCTAGATTCCCAGGCTCTGACCCTCCGGGCACAGCAGAATTGTACGGGCTGTACGGACCCGGCCGGGCCCTTAGATCCGTGCTCCGGCCTCGGCCCACGTCTGCCACTCCTCTCCGGCGTGCCCAGGCTCACGGCGGCCGGCCGGCAGACGCCCTCCTTCAGTGACGCTTCAGTGACGCCTCACCGATGCCCGGCGTATACCGGCGGCACTGATACTGCAAGCGTCTGAGGGGCCCGGAGATCCAGTGCGGCGCCCGACGCCTGGGGCTCGAAGGCCGGCCTTCGAGCCCGGCGCGCCGGCGCTCGGGGCGCTGGGCGCTGGGCGCTGGGCGTGGGAGCAGGGCCGGCAGAGGAGGAGTTTTCTTTATGGAAGCGGAGCTACAGGAGTTGAAGCGCCGCCTGCTGGAGGTGGACGACCTGGAGTCGGCGGCTTCGCTGCTGAGCTGGGACCAGACGACGTACATGCCTCCCGGCGGGGCAGCCGCGCGGGGACGCCAGCTGGCCACCCTGGGGGAGCTGGCCCACCAGAAGCTCGTCGACCCGGAGATCGGCCGGCTCCTGGACGCGCTGCGCCCTCACCAGGAAGCCTTGCCTCCCGACTCCGACGACGCCAGCCTCATCCGCGTCACCCGGCGGGACTACGAGAAGGCGATCAAGATCCCGCCCTCGTTCATGGCCCAGTTGAGCCGCCACACCGCGGCCTCATACCAGGCCTGGACGGTCGCCCGGCCGGCAGATGACTTCGCCGCCATGCGACCCTATCTAGAGACCACGGTGGAGCTGAGCCGTCAGATGGCGGACTTCTTCCCCGGGTACGAGCACATCGCCGATCCCTTGATCGACTTCGCCGACGAAGGCCTCACGGCGGCGACGGTGCGGGCCCTGTTTTCGGACCTACGGGAGCAGCTCGTCCCCATCGCCCGGGCGATCACGGGGCAGCCTCCAGCGGACGATACCTCCCTGCGCCAGCACTTCCCGGAGGGACAGCAGTGGGCCTTCGGCCTCGATGCCATCCGGCGCTTTGGCTACGACTTCAACCGCGGGCGCCAGGATAAGACGCACCACCCCTTCACCACCAAGTTCTCCCTCGGGGACGTACGCATCACCACCCGCGTCGCCGAGCACGATCTACGCGAGGGCCTGTTCGCCACTCTCCACGAAGCCGGTCACGCCCTCTACGAGCAAGGTATCCGAGGCGACCTGGAGGGGACGCCCCTCGCCCGCGGGACGTCGTCCGGCGTGCACGAGAGCCAGTCCCGCCTGTGGGAGAACCTGGTCGGTCGCAGCCGCCCCTTTTGGACCTTCTTCTATCCCCGTTTGCAGGCCACCTTTCCCGAGCAGCTCGGCGCCGTCCCGCTCGACACTTTTTACCGGGCCATCAACAAGGTGGAGCGTTCCCTGATCCGCGTCGAGGCAGACGAGGTCACCTACAACCTCCACGTTATGCTGCGGTTCGACTTCGAGCTGGCCCTCCTGGAAGGGAAGCTGGCCGTGCGTGACCTGCCGGAGGCCTGGCGCGAGCGCTTCCAGGCCGACCTGGGGATCACCCCCCCGGACGATCGTGACGGCGTCCTGCAGGACATCCACTGGTACGGTGGCCCCGTTGGGGGGGCGTTCCAGGGGTACACCCTGGGCAACGTCATGGGAGCCCAGTTCTTCGCCACGGCCCTTGACGCCCGCCCGGAGATCGCCGGCGAGATTGAGGCCGGCAGGCTGGACACCCTCCGTGCCTGGCTCACGGAGCGCGTTTACCAGCACGGACGCAAGTTCACTACGGCCGAGCTGTTGCAGCGCGTTACCGGTGGCCCGCTGCGTATCGAGCCCTACATCGCCTACCTCCGCCGCAAGTACGGCGAGCTGTACCGGCTGTAGCTCGGTGCCCAGTCCGCGGCCCCCAGCGCGCGATCAGTTGAGTCTCTTGTGCCCGGCGGGGCACCAGCGCTACATGAACTCGGAACGCCGTAGCAGCCGGCCGGTGGGCCGGTGGAACGATGGACCGTGTTCTAAGCAGTGATGATGGACGTGATCAGTAGTCTACGTGCTCTTCGGCGCCGCCTCGGCGGGCGGAGCGGTAGACCGCCTCCAGGATGGCCACGGACTTGCGCCCTTCCTCGGGCGGGCAGGCCAACGATGTACCACGCGTCAGGGCCGAGACGACGTCCTGAATCACGTTCTGTGGCCGGTGTTCAGGGAGCGACGGCTCCCACTTGGCCCGGGGCGGCCGGCTCGCCGCCGTCCCGCCCTCGCTGACCCCGGCCTCGACCATTGGGCCGGCGGAGCCGGCGCCGTACTCCGGCTCCGGGCCTTCCGCCTCGTCCTTGAAGTGCCATGCCCCGATGCCGCGGTCGTAGAGACCGATCGTCCCGTTGGTGCCATGGACCTCGATCGCCCGACCGAGGCCGGCCCAGACGGTGGTAGTGGTCTCGATCAAGCCCCAGGCGCCGTTCTCGAAGTCGAGCAAGGCCTGGCAGGCGTCTTCCGTCTCGATGCGATGGGAGAAGACGCGCGTGCGGGCGCGCACCGTCTTTACCCGGCCCATGAACCACTGTAGGAGGTCTAGGTCGTGGATGCCCTGGTTGGCCAGCGACCCGCCCCCGTCCATCGCCCAGGTGCCCCGCCAGCCGGGTGGATCGCCGCCGTCGAAGTAGCTCTGCGAGCGCCACCACTTGAGGCGCATGTCCCCAAAGATAGGCTGGCCGAGGCGACCGGCCGCGATGGCGGCCTGAACTTTCCGGACGTTATCGTCGTAGCGGCTACCAAAGTCGATGGCCAGCAGGCGCCCGAAGTCTTTCGCGGCGCTGGCCATGGCGTCCACCTTTTCGGTCGAGACGTCCGGAGGCTTGGTGGAGATGGCGTGCTTGCCGGCGCGCATGGCCTGGATGCACAGGTCGCCGTGGGTGCCGCTGGGGGTGAAGACGCCGACGACGTCCACGTCATGGCGATTGATCAGCTCCTCGAAGCTGCCGGCGGCGGCGCAGCCCCACTCCTGGGCCAGGGCGCGGGCGGTGTCTGGACGCCGGTCAAAGATTGCCGTTAGCTGCGCCCCGGGCGCCTGCAGGGCCATGCGCGCCCGGCTGCGCCCCACCCCCATGCCGGCAATGCCGAAGCGGACGGGCTGCCCTTCCCCCCTGTCTTGCATGGCTGTCACTCCCCTCCTATCATGTCCCTTCTTGTCACTCCCCTCACGGTGCCGTAGCTACAAAGAAGGGCCGGACTTGCCGGTGGCCGCGGCCGTGCGCAGGGCTACCAGGCGCCGGGCGACGAAGACGCAGATAGCCACCACAAGGGCCACCAATATCACCCGCTCGTACTGCCTGACGAAGCCGAGGATCTGGTCCCAGTTCTCCCCCAACGCCAGGCCGGCGCCGGCCAGGGCGGTATTCCAGATGGCCGAGCCGAGCGTGGTGAATAGCAGAAACATCCCCAGCGGCATCCGGCTCGTCCCGGCCGGGATGGAGATCAGGCTGCGCGCCAGGGGCATCAGCCGGGCGAAGAAGACCATGGCCTTCCCGTGCCGCTCGAAGAAGCTGATCGTACGATCGAGGTCTCCCTCAGACAGGAGCAAGAAGCGGCCGTAGCGCCGGACAAAGGCACGCACTGCCCGCTCGCCGGCCCACCACCCGATGTAGTACAGCACCACCGCCCCCACTACCGATCCAATCGTCCCGGCGAGCAAGGCCAGGCCCAGGTTCATCTCGCCACGACCGGCGAGAAAGCCGGCGAAGGGCATAACCAGCTCGGAGGGAATGGGGGGAAAGAGGTTCTCGGCCAGCATCACCAGGGCGATGCCGGGGTAGCTGAGCAGCATGATGATCTGTTCGATCACCACCCGTAGCCAGTCTAGAATCTCCGCCATCAGACCTCCAACCCGCCAAGTCTACCCCCAGACGGTACAGTTCTGCCGTGCCCGTGACACCGGCCCACCAAGGCGGCGGTCAGAACGGCGAGGCCCGCAACGACCGGGTGGCGCTCGTCGTGCCGGCCTGGAACGAGGCGGGCTCGATCGGCGCCGTCCTCTCGGAAGTGCCGCCCGGCGGGGCGGATTGGGTGTTCGTCGTCGCCGGCGACAGCACCGATGACACGGCAGCCGTCGCCCGGGCCCACGGCGCCCAGGTGCTCGGGCAGCGCCGCCCGGGGTACGGCGCTGCCTGCTGGGGCGGGGTGCAGGCCGCCGCCGCCGCCGGCGCCGGGATCGTCGCCTTTCTGGACGGAGACTACTCCGATCCCCCGGCGGAGCTACCGCGCATCTTAGCGCCCCTGCTCAGCGGGCAGGCCGATCTCGTCCTGGGGTGGCGCCGGGCAGGGCCCGGCGCCGGCCGGGCGGGGCCTCACCCACTGCCCCTCCACGCCCGCATGGGGAACCGGGTGGTCGTCTGGGCCTTGAGCGCCGTGCTGGGCCGGCCCCTGCGTGACCTGCCCTCGTTCAAGGCCATCCGGCTGCAGCGGCTGGCGTCGCTGCAGCTGCAGGAGATGACCTATGGCTGGACGACAGAGCTGGTGGTGAAGTCTGTCCGCGCCGGCCTGCGCATCGTGGAGGTGCCCATCAGCTACCGGCCCAGGCTGGCCGGGTCGTCCAAGGTTTCGGGGACGCTGCGCGGGAGCGTGGGGGCCGCCTGGAAGCTCTGCTCTTGCGCCGCGCGCTACGCCCGCTGGACACCGGCGGCGCCGGAGCTAGCCTCGCCCGAGCGATGTCCGTGAGTCCGGCGCCCGATGGTGGGGGTGTACGTGGCCACGGCGCGTCGGTCCCCCTCGGGGGGGTCGTCTACGTCGTCGCCAAGGCCCCCCGGCCGGGGCACAGCAAGACGCGCCTGTGCCCCCCCCTATCACCGGACGAGGCCGCCCGCCTGGCCCGCGCCTTTCTGCTGGACACGCTGGCCAACGTTCGCGCCACCGGACTCGTCCCCCGCATCATCTGCCGCGACACCGCAGAGCAGGCCCTCCTGCGAGGCCTGGTGGGACGCTCCGCTACCGTGCACGTCCAGGATGGGGAGGGCCTGGGTGAGGCCATCGAATCAGCCTTCCGCCAGGGGTTGGCGGAAGGCTTCCGCGAGGTCGCCGTCCTGGGCGCCGACAGCCCTACCTTGCCCCCGGCCGTGCTGGTGGAAGCCTTTCGCGCCGTCGGCGGCGGGCACGACATCGCCCTCGGGCGCAGCGACGACGGGGGCTACTACCTTCTCGCCGCCCGTGCCGTCCACGGGTCGCTCTTCCGGGACATGATCTGGAGCACCCCGGCAGTCGCCGAGGTCACGCTCGGCCGCTGCCGGGCCGCCGCCCTACGCACCTACCTCCTCCCGTCGTGGTACGACGTCGACGACGTGTCCGCTCTCGCCTCCTTACGGCGTGAGCTCCTCCGACTCCCCACCGGCGTCGCCCCCTATACCCGCGCCGAGCTGTTCAGCCCCAGCAACGCCGGTCCAGGTGATTCCAGCTCTGATGGCAACGGCACAGATCCCCTCTCTCCCTGACCTGCCTTCGACTCCTTAGAGCATGGCCGGTCTTCACGCCCGATGGTCGTGGCCGGCCGCGGGGCACAACTAGTGGGTCAAACCGCATAGAAATGGTGCTCGCACCAGATCAGATTATGGCCAGTCAAATGCAACGTGACCCACTAGTGGGTCAGTTGTCATGCGCATCGCCGTTGCTGGGTCATCCCTTCGCGGTGCTCTGGGGCGACTGTCATCCTGAGCGCAGCGAAGGATCCCTCTCATCCGGAACAGGAAGCGTCACGATCGTGATAATCGACCCACTAGTGAGAAAACACTGGTGAGAACACGCTCCATCGTGCCACCGGCCGGGCGATAGGGCGTTCGGAGCTCATTCGCCGCCGGTGCCCTGCCGGGCACGAGAGATTGCTTTGTCAACGCTCAGATGCAGCCTGGCCTACGCCGGCGCGAGCGCGACTGAAATCGTTTGACACAGCGCGCCTATCGCTACTACCGGCGCTACTACCGGAAGTCATCCGCCGGACAACGGCGCCCCCACGCCCGGGCGGGACACTTAGGGGGTGAGTCAGACCCCCGGTGTGCCGGGCGCTCCCGGCAGGCGGGGGACGCCCGGCTCGAGCCCCAGCGACGAGCCGGATGATAGCCGGCCAGGGGATAGCGGAACAGGGAGCGTTCGGCGTGCGTCGACAGGGGCCCGCCGGCGCCCCCGTCTCCACGCCGGCGGAGTTCACCCGGCGATCGCGGGCCGGGCGAGGCGCACCCGGAGTCAGCCTAGGAGCCCCACGGTGATCCTTTGCGCCTGGTGTGAAGCCAAGGGGCAGCCCGGAGGGGCGGCGCGGGATCCGGCGTCCGCCGAGTGGCGGGCAGTCAGCCACGAGTACGCCCGGGAGGCGAAGCGAAACGGGCTCGCCTCGCACGGCATCTGCTCGGCGTGCTTGCCCCTCGTCCTCACCGAGTGGGGGCTCAAGGGGCGCTAAGACGACAACGAGACTTTGTCATCCCTTCGCGGCGCTCAGGGCAAGGTCTGAGCGCCGCGAAGAATGCGTCGCGTTGAGGGTTCCCGATCACCGGCTGTCCCCCCGTACCAGGTGAAGTCTCGTTGCCGTGTTAAGGAGGGGGTAAGAGGTCGACGCCGCGGAGCAGCTCGTCGATCCCTTGCTCGATCTCCACGGTGGTGTCGTAGCCAAGCCCTTGCAGCTTGGCGTAGGAGACTTGGTAGTCCCGCCGGTCCTCGTCTATCCCGATAGGACCGTAGGTAAGGAAGAAGGGGTGGCGGGCCAGGATCAGGTGCGCGATCTCGTCCTTGGTCAGGTTGAGGCGCTCGGCGCCGGCGTTGTAGACCTCGCCGGCCATGCCGGCGAGGTGCTCCAGGCCGAAGAGGAAGGCGCGGGCCATGTCCCGCACGTGGATGAACGTCCGCCGGGAAGCGCGTTCGTAGACCACGATCACACCCCGGCGCTTGGCCGAGTAGACGAAGTCGTTGACCAGCAGGTCGGTACGCATGCGGGGCGACATGCCAAAAGCAGTGGCGAAGCGAAAGGCGACGGCGTCGCGCGTCTGCAGCACCATGCGCTCGGCGGTGAGCTTCGTGCGTCCGTAGACGGACAGCGGGGCGGGTTCTGTCCCTTCGTGGCACAGGCCGCCGGGTACGGCGCCATAGACGCTCCCGGTGGAAGCGTAGAGGAGCGCCTGGCCCGGATGACGGGCGTCCAGAAGGCAGCGCGTACCGTCGACGTTCACGCTGGTCGCGCGGAACGGGTCGGCGTTGCAGGCCCCGAAGCCGACGACGGCAGCCAGGTGTACGATAGCATCCTGGCCGGCGAGCGCCGGCCCGACGGCGCGCGCGTCCCGCACGTCGCCGGGGAGAAAGCGAAACCGTTCGTGGGGGACGTAGCCGAGCAAGCCGTACCCCCCGTCGACGAGGGAGTCCAGGACGGTCACCCGATGTCCAGCGTCCAGGAAAGCCCCGCTGACAACGGCGCCGACGTACCCGGCGCCCCCGGTGATGAGCACGTTAGCCATGCCTTGCGGTTCATCGTAGCAGCCGGCACCACTGGCCGAGTGGGCGGGCCCGGGGCCGGCGACTCAGCGCCCTGAGTCTTGAGCGATGCGCCTTCAGCTGCGAGCCTTGAGCGATGAGCCTTGATAGTTCCCGGCCGACGCGCGTCGGGCTCGTAGGGATCAACGAGCGTGCCCGCCGGCTCCTCCTGCGCGGACTGGCCGGCGCGCCCCGGGCCCGCCTGGTGGCGGTGTGCAGCCGGGATAGCGCCAAAGGGGCAGCCGCCGCCGGGGCGGTGGGACCGGAAGTGCGGGCCTACACCCGCCTGGAGGACATGGTCGGGAGCGGCGAGGTGGACGCGGTGTTCGTCAATACGCCGGTGGAGACCCACGCCCGCTGTTGCCTGGTGGCCCTACGCGCCGGCTGCGCCGTGATCTGCGAGAAGCCGCTGGCCACGAGCACTCGGGAGGCCATCATGCTACGGGAGGCGGCGGCGGCGGCCGGGGTACGCACCGCAGTCAACTTCACCTACCGCTCAGTCCCCGGCTTCCGCCTCACCGAACGGCTCCTGGCCGACCCCGGCATCGGCCGGCCCCTGCACGCCGAGATGGCCCTGCTCCAGGGGCACAGCTTCCTGCCCGGCTTCTCCCGCTCCAGCGCCCTCCTGGATAGTGGTGTCCACCTGTTGGACGCCCTCGTTGCCCTCAGCGCCCTGGCCGGGATGGGGCCGGTGACCGAGGTCAGCGCGGCGCCGATGCTCCACCAGGGCGCCACGGGCGGGGGCCAGGCCGGTGACGGACAGGGGGCGGACTTCGGCTGGGGGCTGCTGGCCCGCACGGCGTCCGGGGCGCTGGTGACGGCCACCGTGAGTCGCCGCGCCCTGGGCTGGCGGAACGGCCTGCGCTGGGGCCTCTACGGGGAGGACGGGGCCATCGCCGTGGAGCTGGACGCCGAGCGTACCGAGACCCGCTTCGCTCGCCGGGACGAGGGGCGGCCCCAGGGTCATTGGCGGGAGATCCCCTTGCCCCAGGACGTCGCCGCCGCCGACGCCCGTTTCCCAGAGTACCACCTGGATCGGCTCGTCGGCGCCGTGCGGGGCGAAGAGCCTTTCCCGGACTTCGCCGCCGCCGTCACCACCCACCTCCTGGCGGACGCCCTCGTCACCGCCGCCGAGGGACGCTGGGCGCCGGTGTCAACTTAAGCCCAGACGGTGCCCGGCCCCTCCCCAAGAAGGGAGCTGCCGCGCAGGGGACTACTGCTGCCAGACAAACTCCGAGCGGTATCATTGCACCTCACGCCATCCATTGGAGGCAGGGAGCGGGGGCCGGGGGGCTAGTAGGATGGCCCGGCGCGGTAGGACACCAGGAGCTGAGTCGTGGAGCGAGAGTCTGTTGCACGCCAGGGACCCGGGCATCAGTTTGACCGGCGCGGCGTACTGCGTATCGCCGGATCAGTAGCGGCAATTGGCACCGCCAGCAACGGGGGCCTGCTGGCCGCCTGCCAGAGCAGCCAGCCGAGTATCCTCGTCACCCCGGCGGCCGTGGCCGGGCGACAGAGCACGCGCATACCGCCGCCCAAGCCGATGTACCAGATGGACGCCCAGCACACCGGGCGGAGCCCCTTCGCCGGCCCCAAGGTAGCCAAGCTGCTGCGCATCTTTGACACCAAGACGCCGGAAGGTCAGACGCCCGATCCTGCCTTTCCCGGCGTCGACATCCAGAGCTCGGCGGCTATCGGCGCCGACGGGACGATCTACATCGGCAACATCCCGGGGACGCTATTCGCCCTGCGCGATCCGGGCACGGGGGATCGGCTGCAGCTCTTGTGGCGCTTCCACCCCGCGCCAGGGGCCACATCCTGGCACATCACCCCGGCGATTGGCCAGGATGAGACGGTCTATACCAGCTTCAGCACCGGGGGGTTCAGCCCCGAGGCGAAGGGCACCTTCTACGCCCTCCGGACTCCCTCCAGCGGCAGCGAGCCGCAGGTGGCCTGGACGGTCGACCTGGGACCAGGCCGGACGACGTCCTCCCCGGCGCTGGGGCCAGACGGCACGCTCTACACCATCACCGCCCCCGGCAGGCTCTTCGCCATCAACCCCAACGGCACGGTGAAGTGGACGGTACAGGCCGGCCCGCCCTTGATCTCTTCCCCGGCGCTGGGCCAGGATGGCACGGTCTATGTCGCCTCCATGGACGGAAAGCTCTACGCCGCCGCCCCACCGGCCAGCGGGACCGAGGGAAGCATCCGCTGGACGTTCGACTTCAGCGAGCATCCCGGAAGGACACCCCTGGTGACGGCCCCGCCCCCTCCGTCCGGGGCCGACGGCATCGGGAGCGGCGCCTCCCCCACCGTAGGCCCCGACGGGACGGTCTACTGCGGGGCGAACAACAGCAACTTCTACGCCCTGGGCCCGGACGGCAGGCTGAAGTGGATGTTCGAGGCAGAGCGGGAGATCGGGGGAATCTGGTCGTGTGCTGCTATCAGCGCCGACGGGAGTACCCTCTATTTCGGGGCCAATAAGGGGGGTCTCTACGCCCTGGATCGGGCCAATGGGACGCTGCGCTGGCAGTACAAGCTCTTCGGCTCGGTGTTCAATGCCCCCATGCTCGACCGTACAGGGACACTCTACAGCGGCAGCACGGCCGGTCACCTCCTGGCCATCAACAGCGCCAACGGGCAGGGCGTCTTCGACTTCGACGCCCATGCGCCGGTATGGGCCGCCCCGGCGATCCGCTCGGATGGGACGCTGGTGACGGCCGACCGTCAAGGGCGGATCATGCTGTTCGCCGCCGGCTAGCCACGGGCACCGGTGACGACGATGGCGCACCAGCCGCTGCTCCCGTCCGGCTGCGGCAGGCTGAAGGGCTCAGGCTGGGTGACTCCAGTCCCGTCGGTCGCCCGCGCCACGAGCGTGATCTCTTCACCCGGCTGGACGGTGAACTCCCCCTGCCAGCGCACCCACACGTCCCGGCTATCCGGCTGATCCAGGACTTCGGCCACCGTCCAGCTGCGCCCGGCGTCGGCGCTGAACTCGACGTAGGCGATACCTCGATCGCCCCCATAGGCCACACCGGCGATGCGATGGTCCCCCGCAGCCAGCGTCGCACCAGGGGCCGGGACGTCAATGCGGCTCATCGTCTTGACGATGGCCGTCCGATTCCAGTTCCGCTGGCCGTACCAGTCGATGAACTCTCGGTTCGTCACTCGCAGGGCGACGACCCATTTGGCGTTCTTCATCCCGTAGCGTCCCGGCACGAGCATACGCATGGGGAAGCCATGGTCACGGGGGAGGACCTGGCCGTTCATCTCGTACACCAAGAGAGTCTCCGGCGATAGGGCCACGTCGATGGGTAGAGCGGTGGTGAACTCATCGGCGGCGAAGGTGGCCAGTGCGGTGGCCCCCGGCTTCAGGCCCCCGGCGAGGGCCAGGACGTCACCCACCCGCACTCCCTTCCAGCGCGCCGTGCCAATCAAGTCACAGCCAAAGGGGGCCAGCTCGCACCGGGCCACAAAGTTGCTGATGCACTCCAGCGTCTTCGTGATCTCCACCGCCGGCAGCCGGCGCAAGCTGTTGTAATCCACCTCGACGGGGCGCTGCACCTCGCCGTCGATGCGCAGGCGCCACGTGGCGACGTCGATCACCGGGTCGCCCCCGGCGTTCTTGGTGACGATGTAGAAGTCGGCGTTGCTCGTAATCGGCTCAGCGAGTTGCCCGGGTCTGCGTCCTGAGGGGAGGGCGGCGCCGTCCTGGTCGCGAGCGATCGGGCGAGGGGGCGGGGGGTCGAGCGGCCCGCTGGCCTGGGCGCCCGGCGCTACCGGGGGCAGAGCCCTGGTGAGGCTGGGGTGGGAGCGAGGGAGATCAACGCCACCCGACGGGATGGGTTCCTGGGGGTCGAGCACCAGCACGCCGGGGAGCTGCCGGCGGGGGCCCCACCGCATGGCGACGTAGGTGGCGGCGTAGGTGGCCACCACGCCTCCGGTGAGGAGCGCCGAAGGGCGCCGCGCCACCCCCGGAAGTCGCGACAAACGCGTCCCCAGCACGTCCTCCATCCACTGCTCCGCGGCGCGATCACGGCCGCGCAGCTCCCGAAACGCCGTCAGCACCCCGGCGTACACCAGGGCGACGACCAGGTATCCGCCGATGGCCGTGCGCGTGCCGTTCACCAGGGCGTGGGCAAAGATGCCGGCGCTGGTCAAGGGCATGATCACCACCATGACGAACAGCCATAACCCCAGCCCCAGCCCCAGCAGGACGGCGCTCGACCAGCGGCGCCTCAGGGCCACGGCGCCGAGAGCCGCCAGGAGGAGCAGCATGACCAGGATGGCCGCGTAGAGGCCGTACCGCTTGGCGTCAAAGCCAAAGCGCCGAATCCCCGCCTCGAACAGGTCGAGAGGGACGAACAGGAGTATCCACTCCAGCAGACGCTCCGGAACGCTGCGCACAAACAGCGTGTAGCGCACGGCCACCATCGCCAGCCCGGCCGCCAAGGCAGCGGCCAGGCCCCCGGCCACCGCCAGCGAGCGGCTGACCGTGGGGGGAGCGCCTTCCCCAGGCGCTCCTGGCATCCCCGGCTCCCCTGGCGTCCCCGGCCGGGGCGAGACCGGTCCCATCTGCCCCCTTAGCTGGTCAGGCAACGGCGGGGACCCCCGGTGCATGCTCAACTCGGGACCTGGACAAGGAATCGCTCGATGACTACCTCGTTGCCATCGCCGCCGACGAAGATGCCGACAGATCCTTCCTGGAGGTTGGTGTCGGTCTGGCTGCTCACAACCTGGCCATTGACGCTGAAGGTGAGCTGTGGGCCCAGGGCTTGGACACTCAGGGTGTTCGCGCTGTTCCCCTGGCTGACGGCGCCTGACGGCGTCCAGGGCAGGATATCGATCCACTTGTCGCCGTCACGGCGCCAGATCCCTACCTCCCCCTTGTCGCCGACCTCGAACACGTAGAAGCGCCCGACCTGGCTGGCCCCGTCTCGCGCCCCAGGCCCCTGATCCCGCACGATCAAGCCGTAGCCCCCACCAACCGGCCCGCCGACTTTACGGAACACGCCGGTGACCACGACGTCGCGGAACCGCTCCCGGAGCGGCGCCCCGATGGCCACGAACTGCCCGGCCTGACGGGCCAGCAAACGATAGGCCCCCTCGGCGAACCAGGCGGTCGACTCCGGATTGTTCGGCCAGCTGCCCTGGCTGTTGACGAAGCGGTCGTCGAAGACGGTGCGCAGCGCTCGCGGCGTCGGGACGGGTGTCCCTGGGGACGCGCTCACGGCAGCGGCCGGCGTCGTATCGGGGGCGGCCGTGCCGAGCGGGGCCGGCTGAACGGGGACATCTTCAGGGGGCCGCATCAGCACAGGCGCGAGCAGGGCCGCTGCGATCCCGATGGTCGCCAGGCCAAGCAAGAGCTGCGTGCGCGAGCCTCGCAGCCGTTGCAGCGCCCCTTCACCGGCGGGGCGCGCCGGGGCTCCCCCGCCCCCGACGACCGGCGGGGCGGACGGCCGGCGGCGATCCTGCAGGGTGACGGGTGGGACCGCCGGCGCAGCGTCCGTCTCGGGCAACGGCACCACCGCCCCGCCGTCCACCGCCCCTGCCCCCTCTCGACCGGCGGGCACCGATCCTACAAGCGCCGCCGGCGTCCACCGCCTACCCCGCCTACCCCGATCCAACGGGGCGGGCTCGGGGGCATCAGGGGGAGATTCAAGCGCTCCGTTCCCCGCGCCCGCCATGAGCGAGACGCTACCCGCCCGGGCCGCGGGTAGGCGCTCCCGGGATAAAGGCTGGCTGCTCCCGGCCACCGGACTGGGCGCTGGTTCCGGCATCGACCCCGAGCGGGGCTCTTCCGGGGCCCCGCGTTCCTCCGGCGCCACACCCCGGGGCCGGAGCGTGTCCGGCACCGCTTGCGGGGACGTGGCGGCCGCCGCAAACCGGGCACAGGTCGGAAACTGCCCTGTCAAGCAAAAGTCCTGCTGATCGTCGGTCACGATCCGCACGGGATTCGTGCCGGCAAAGCAGCGGTGGAGCTGCGTCGGCCGCGAGAAGTGGCGGGTGACGTCGTCGGCGAAGCCCAGCTTGGGGCAGGTATTGTCCTCACTCACCGCCGCCGGCGGCACCGGCTGCACCACGGGCACGATCGGCTCGGCCGAGGGTCGCTCCGCCGCCGGCGCCACGGGCCGGGTCGAGGGCCGCTCCTCCTGCGCCGGCGATGGGACCACCGGGTCCCAGATGGCCGGCCAGGCCGAGGAGATCTCTGCAGGCGATGGCGGCTCGACGAGTGCCCGCGCCCGCGCGCGGTCATCTACCTTGAATTCATCCGCCTTGCGGTTATGAGGCCGCTCCTGTGCCGGCAGCGCCTCCAGCGAGGCGGACACGTCCTGCACCTGCGGGCCCGGCGCCCCGGCCGCTAGGACCGCCGGGGCGCCGCCCGGCACAACCGGCGCCGGCGCCACCTCCAGTCCCCATCCCGGGGCACCCTGTACCGGGGCACCTTGAACGGGGGCACCTTGCACCGGCACGGCGATCAATCCCTGTCGTGCCAGCGCCTGCAGGTCTTTTATCGTCTCGGCGAAACCACGCCCGGCGGCGATCTCGGCGACGCTCCGCTGACCGTCCACCGCCAGGAGCGTTTGGATCGCCCCGCGCGTCAGGGCTACCTTCCTGGCCCCGTCCTCGCCGGCCGCCACGCCGTCCCCGGGCACCAGCAGTGGCACGGTGGCCGGGGTCAGCGCCGGCGCCAGCAAGCACCGCTGCCTGGCTCCAAAACGCTTTCCAGGTGGGCCTGCAGGGCCTGCGGGGAAAGGTCGATCGTGCGCGCCTCCGGAGGCACGCTCTCGGCAAGGACCTTCTACGAAGGAGAACGTGCCCGCGGGGAGGGCCAGGGCGAGAGCGTCCAGGGCCGCCAGGCCCCGTTCCGCCCCGGAAAGCGGCGTCCACGACCTCCCCTCGATCAAAGATGACCTCGCCCGACCAACCGTCGTAGACGAGGCGCAGCGTGCCGCTTTTCCTTAAGCCGGCCAGAAAGCCTATGATGGCCTGCAAGCCGACGGCCTCCAGGATCCCACTCAAACCGCTCATCATCCGTCCCTCAATTCACCTCAAAGGGTACCGTAGTCTCCCTCACTCCTGGTTGTATCTTAGTTGCTTCACTCCCAGCCGAGCGGTGGAGTCCGGCAGGTCGCCGGCGCCGCACACACCCTGATGGCACGCGCCGCGCTCGCCCTGATGATCGCCCTCTACCTCGTGCTCGCCGGCGGGCTGGCCCTCCAACGCCATTGGAACCTGGGCAGTCAGGCCCTGGACATGGGCTACGCCGACCAGGTCACGTGGAACGCCGCGCAAGGTCACGGTCTGCGCTTCACCGTGTTTCGTGGCGACGTCGGCGCCGAGTTCGGCCGGCCGCTGCGGTTTGGCCCCGGAGGGGATCGTGATTCCCTGTTCGCCTATCACGTGGAGCCTGCTCTACTTTCCCATCTCCCTGCTCTACCTCCTCAAGGCCGGACCGGAGACGTTGATCGTCCTGCTGACGGCGGTCCTCGGTTTGGGAGCGCTCCCGGCGTACTGGATCGCCCATCAGCAGCTGCGCCACCGTGGGGCGGCCCTGGCCTTCGCCGCTATGTACCTCCTCTTCCCCTCCGTCCAGGCGGCGAACCTGGCCGACTTCCACGCCGTCTCGATGAGCGCGACGCTTCTCCTCTTCGCCCTGTACGGCCTCCTGACCGGTCGCCACCGGCTCTTCGCCGTCATGGCCGTCGTGGCCGTGGTCACCAAGGAGGAGGTTGGGCTCGTGGTGGGTATGATGGGGCTGTACGCCTGGCTGGTCCAGGGGCAGCGCCGGTTCGGCCTGGCCGCTGCCGGCCTATCGTTCGCCTGGTCGGCCGCCTGCTTCCTGATCGTCATCCCCCACTTCAGCGGTGGCGCGCCCTCGCTCTTCGTCGCCCGTTACGCCGATGCCCTGCACCGCGTTACCGTCTTCCCATCCGAGATCCTGGCCGGCCGCCCGGCCCTGCCCGTACCCGACTACAGCCTGCGCTACGTCGCCAATCTGTTGGCCAGCACCGGCTTCCTGGCCCTGTTCGGCCCGCTGCAGCTGGCCATGGCCGTGCCGGCCCTGGCGATCAACGGTCTCTCGGGCTTCACCTGGCAGCATGGGGGCGGGGCGCACTACTCGGCCGAGGTGGTGCCGGCTGTGCTCGTGGCCGCCGTCTTCGGGACGCGCCGGCTCTCCCAGGCCTGCTGGCGGCGCTTCAAGATCCCACCGCAGCGCGCCGCCGGGGCCATCGCCCTGGCCGGATTGGTGGGGACGCTGGCTCAGCACTGGCGCCATGGGTTTCTCCCGCCAGCCCCGCGGTTCTCCTGGCCGGGCGTCTCAGCGCACGCTGCCCACCTGCCCCCCATATTGGAGCGCATTCCGGCACGGGCCGTGGTGGCCGCGCAGTCGAACGTCTACCCGCACCTTTCGACGCGCCCTACCATCTATGTCTACCCCACCGTCGACGACGCCGAATACGTCGTCGTCGACGTGGCCGGCACGTCCGACCCCCTCCCACCCGATCGGCTCTTCCCCGAGGTCGCCCGCTTGCTCGAAGACCCGGGCTTCCAGCTCCTGGCCGCGGACGACGGCTTCCTCCTTTTTCGTCGGCGACCCGCGCCGGCGGAGGGGCAGAGGGCAGGGGTCAACCGGCTACCGGAGTCCTTCTACTCCTTTGTCCGGCCGGCCGCTGGGGAGCGTCTTACCCCCGTGGAGGCCTCGCTGGGCGACCTGTTCGACGTCGTCGGCTATGGCCTGGAGGCGCTCCCGGAGGTCAACTTCACCGTCCGCCGGGTACGGCCCACGGTGTACATCCGCGCCCGCCGCCCGGTCGAGCAAGCCTATCGCTTCACTCCCTTTCTCATTGCGGGGAACGGCGCCGCCCGCATCGCCGACGCGGGAAACGCGACGCAGCTCTGGTACCCCACGCCCCAGTGGAGAGCGGGGGAGGTGCTGCGCCTGCAGTACCCGCCGCTCAGCTATGGTCCCGGGGACCGCCTTGGCCTTGGCGCCCAGATCGGCGTCACAGCGGTCGCGCCACGCCTGCCGGCCAGCGCCGTCGACCGGCCGGCGGCGGACGGGGGTCGGGTGATCGTCCTCGGCACCTTGCCCTAGTGGGTCACGCTGCATTTAACTGGCGATGATCTGAGCTGGTGAGGACACCATTTATATGCGGGTTGATCCAGTAGGCGCGCCTCCGAAGGGCTCTCCACCGATGTATCTACGTAGGACTTCCCCCCAGGGTCACAGGCCCCCGGCGCAGGCCATCCATCACGCCGACGCGAGCCCTATCATTGGTCTTGTATGCGCCTGGTCAAGGGATGTCCCATGCAGCCGGGCCCGGGGACAGGTCTGCGACGCCGCGCCGCCCTCGCCGGTGGGGCCGGGGGCCTGGCGGCGGTCTGGGGCGCCCGACCGGCACGGGACGACGGGATGGCCTCAGACGAGGCGTCCCCTGAGCCGGAGTGGGCCCGGCCGGGGCCATACCGTAGCCCAGCCGGCATTGACTTCGACGTCGTACGTCGAGAGTCCTTTGGCGCGGGTCAGCGCGTCGCCGTCACCTACTTCTTCTACTGGTACGACGCCGCGTTCCTGCGGGGCTGGCGGGGCCGGACGAACGCCTACCCCTTCAACCCCGTAAACCATGAGACGATGTCCTTTCTCGATCCGGCCTGTTTCCGCAAGGAGTTTGCGGACATGCAGGACGCCGGGATCGACGCCGCCCTACCGGTGTACTGGGGAGCGCCCGGACAGTACACCCGGCGCGTCGCCCCGGCCCCGGAGCTGAATCTGTTCAGCACGCAGGGGCTGCCCCCCATGGTGGAGGCCCTCGAGGGACTACGCGCCGAGGGGCGCCCCTTCAAGGTGGGGCTGTTCTTCGACACCACCATCCTGAACGATGAGGACCTGACCACGGCGCGGGGGCGGGCGGTGTTCTACGCCACCGTCCGCGATTACTTCTCTGTCATCCCGCCCCAGCACTGGGCGGCCATCGGCGGCCGGCCTTTGGTCTGGCTCTACGACGCCCAGCGCGTCAAGGCCTTTGACCAGCGCACCTTCGATGACGTCTATGCCCGCTTTCCCCAGGACTTCGGGGGCCTGAGCCCGTATATCGTCCGGGAGCACCAGTGGTACCGCGGGCGCGTCGCCCCGCCCCAGCCCATCCTTCGAACGGAGGGCCTGTATCTTTGGGGCGCCGCCCCTTTCGGCTTCAACGACGACCCCATCTGCACCGTCGCTCAGGTAGGTCCGGGCTTCTGCAACACTCAGTTTGGCGCCGGTGGGCCCAATCGCTTCTGCGTCGACCGCGAAGAGGGGCGCTACTACCAGCGGCAGCTGCAGCGCGCCGTGGAATCAGGGCGCCAGATTCTGGCCGTGGAGACCTGGAACGAGCTCGGCGAGGCGTCCGGCATACTGGACACCCTGGAGTACGGGCGTCAGTACCTCGACCTGACGCGCCAGGGGCTCGAACGCTGGCGCGCCGGCTGAGCAAAGACGCAAGCACAGGCGCACCCTGGACTTGCTCAGGCCGCGCCACAGCGGCGCGTTGTAGGGGCGTCGCCTCCCTCGTAGCCATCGCTCCACATCACGGCCGCGCCGAGGGCAGCCACGGCCCGCGCGGCCAAGCGGGCCGTCTGCCGTTCTCGATCCGCCGGCGGGAAGAGCTCCACCACGTCTGCCCCGGCCAGCAGGCCACTGGCCCCGACGCGGCGCAGTAGGGCCATCACCGGCTCTGCCAGGGCACCGTAAGCCACCGGTACGGCCACGCCGGGGGCGACGTAAGGATCGAACACGTCCATGTCCAGGCTGACATACAGCCGGCCGCCGGCCCGCCGCACGCGCTCCAGCAGGGCGTCGAGGCGGGGCAGCCAGCCGTCACCACGGAGCGACTCCACGTCCCACAGGCTCAGGGCGGGCTGCGCGTCCAGGAGGCTCCGTTCCCCAGCATCGAACGCGCGGACGCCGGCCAGCGTCACCCGCTCCGGCGTCAGCGGCTCCTCCACGGCCAGCGGACCGCTACCGAGCAAGCCGGCGAGCACCATGCCATGGAGATTGCCCGTGGGTGACGTCTCCCCCGTGTTCAAGTCCGGGTGGGCGTCCAGCCAAAGCAGGAATAGGGGCTCCCCGCTGCGCCCCGCCAGGTGGGGGCCCTGGCGGGCGCGCTTGCCCAACCCGGCTTTCACCCCCAGCACGCTACCCAGGGCCACCGTGTGGTCGCCCCCGATGACCACCGGCACCATACCCCGGGCCACCGAACGACTCACAGCCAGCCCCACGGCCGCCGTGACCGCGGTCACGCTGGCGTTCCCGAGGCGTGGTCGGTGGAGGACGTAATCCTGAGGGTCGAACTGCGCCAGGATGTACGCCGGCCCCAGGCGGAGTCCCGGTGCCTGCGGGGCTCCAGCACCCGTGGGAACGGCGATGATCGGACCACAAGGGCGGCCGGCGTACAGGGGTGGCGCCACATCGGGACGCTCCCGGGCTATCCGCTGCACCGAGACCACCGCCATTTCTGACCGCCCGGACACACCCACCGCTGCGGACGCTTCCGACCCTACCGATGTCGCGTGCATTGTGACCCCCTTGTCACGCACCTCACCGCAGCGCGTTCGATCTACGATCAATCGCGCTGCGCCCGACCATTGTTTCCGGCGACACCGCTTCATCTGTCCTTCTGCGCACCCACGACCTCCACCCCATGGCCCGGTGGACACCGCGACCGGAGCGAGACCGTGGCAACCACGCGGCGGCTACGCCGCTATTCCCCTTTACTAACGATACGACTCCCAGAGGCACTCGGTGATGCCGCCGCGCCCTGTCCGGCCACCGCCAGGGCGAAGTCAGCCAAAAACGGCACGGTAATCTACCGGCAGGGGCTCGGTTGGTCCAGGCGCCCCTGCCGGCTGGTCAAGGAACGGCGGTGCCGGCTGGTCCCCTTCCCCGCCCCGTACCACAGTGAAGACGAAGTTGCAGTGCTGCCCATTCGCCGTTTGCCACCAGCGCCCCACCCCCCAGCCCTCCTCTGGGCCAAGCCAGGCGATACCCCCCAGCACCGGGTTGTCGGTCAAGAGATCCGCCGCCGTGCCGGCGCAGGCGACGGCCAGCAACCCCCCAGCGGGGGTGACGGTCACCGGGCCCAGCCAGCCCAGGACCTCAAACGTTTGCCCGCTCACGACGTCCGATTGCCAGTGGGAGGCGAAGCGGTTGTCCGGGACATCGTCATCACCGATCACCCCGAAGCGGAGATCGAACTCGCCCCCCCGGCCATCACCCCGATCGTCGTGGACGACCACCTCCCGGACGAAAACTTTCAACTGCGCTGCACCCTTCGGCTGCCCTTCTCCAACGGGCGCATCTACCGGCGCACTTGACTCCCCCGCTGGCACGTCCGAGCCGTGCGACACAGACTGGTGCGACACAGACTGGTCGTGGTCGGACACAAGAGACCGCTCCGCTTGGACGTCCGCCGCCGGCTCAGAGGCTCCCATCGTGCTGTGACCTCATCTTGATTACGCGTCGCTTACCACGGCAACGAGACTTCAATCTGCTACGGGGCGAAGCCCTGTGAACGGGAACCCTCGTTGCAGTATTACCAGGGCCAAGGGTATGACATAGCGCCGGGTGGCTCCCAACAACGCTACCGCCCCGGCCAGGCACGGCCGGCCCTCCAGGTAAGGCCACCCCAGGTAACGCCACCTGGGGTGGAGGCGAGGCAGCTGGGGCCGGGCAGCGCGCGCAAGGGGAAGAGAGACAAGCGCCCCTGCAGGGCGGTCAGGCCGCCAGGGAGGGGGCGAGGCGGGCCGCCTCGACCAGCCAGCGGGCGAATCGCACCTCCGGCCCCGGATCATCCACCGAGTGCTCCGGGCCGGCGGACGCGTCGGCGGGTGCGCCGTCCCGCCCTCCGGCGAGGCCCTGGCGCCAGAGCGCGCGGGCCGCGGCGGCCGTGGCTCGCGCCTCCCGATGTTCCAGCACCGCCTGATCCAGGTCCAGGGGATCGCCGCGCCCCAGCACGGCGTCGCGCTGCCGTCCATAGAGGCGCCGGCGGGCGCGCTCGAGGGTTGCCTCGGCGTCCACGAGACGCACCGAGGCCGCGGCAACAGCGGCGCTCGCTATCGGGTTTCGCAGGTCGTACAAGTCATGCAGTCTGGTGGCATTCATCATTGTTTTCCTGTGTATCTACACCGGTCCGGGCCTCGGCGTTACAGTCCCAATTGCACGTTGCGCGCCGGGGTACGTGCCGCGGGAAGATCTTCGGGCCCTGCAGAGCGGTGCGGACCCTGGGGAGATACACGAGACGGGGGACGCAATTGGTGCCCTGGTGCCCCGGCACGGAGCGGCGCGCATGGGGTATAATGCTGGCTTGCAGAGGCGATGCAAGCACCTGGACGCCCAAACACACTGGAGGACTTCCTACGGGATGCGGCCGCAGTGCTGGAGGCCCAGGGGTGGAAGGTGGCGCGGCGCCAGGGTCAAGCCGGGGTAGCCTGGCACCTGGCGGCGCGCAAGGGCGACAAGTGGCGCCTGGTGCAGGTCATGCTCCCAGCGACCTGCCCCGCAGACTGCCAGGAAGGCCGTCGTCTGCTCGGCGAGACGGTGCAACTACCGGCGCGCCTGGGCAGCATGGAGCAGTGGATGGCCCACGTGCGTCCGGACGGGCGTGTCACCTTTGGTCCTTACACCCTCAACCCCCAGATCTGGGGCAACAACGTGAACGCCCTGGAGCGTCTCAACCTTACCGCTGATCGGTAGGGTCCGTTGGGGAGGTCGCGCTCAGGCACCGGCCGCGCATATGGCGGTTGGTGGGGTATTCTGTCTTCCCCAGCGATGGGGGATGTGCCCCGAGATATACACTCGTACATCCGGGCACCGGCGAGGTAGGTCGTCCCCTGTACCCCCGCCCGTGCCCTGCAAGGTGCCGGCACCCGATCTCCGGCGGGGACCGGCGCTGGCCCGCCCAACGGTTAGCCAGGGGCTAGAGTGGGCCGGAGGGGGTTGGGAGACCGGCGGGGATGCGACCCGCTTGCTCGTAGCGGCGCTTCTGGAGATCTGACTTGACCCAGTTGCCGAACATGTCTGGATACGGGGGCAGGTTGTCCACCACCTCTCGGGCGTAGCCGTCGATCAATGCCAGGGCGGCCGGGCTGGGCCGCAGCTCCGTCGCCCGGGCGTTCTCCTCGATCTCTGCCACGGTGCGCGCCCCCAGCAGGGAGGTGGTGATCCCCGGGCGTTGCACCGTCCAGGCGATGGCCAGCTGCGCCAGCGTCTGGCCCTGCTCTTTTGCCACCGGCTTCATCTGCTCCACGGCCGCCAGGCAGCGCTCGTAGTGCGCCTCTTGGAAGAGCACCGTGGTCGGCCGGTTGTCGCCCTCGGCAAAGGGCGTCTCACGCGTCAACGTCCCCGTAAGCAGCCCCTGGGCCAGGCTGCTGTAGGTCATGATCCCGATGTTGTGCTCCAGACAGTAGGGCACCTCTTCACGCTCGATAAAGCGCCAGAACAGGTTGTATGGGGGCTGCAGCACGTCGATCCGCCCATGGCGCTGGGCCACCTCCATCTCACCGGCGGTGAAGTTGGAGACGCCGATGGCTCGAATCTTCCCCTCCCGGCGCATCGCCTCGAGCTCCCCCATGGCGTCGGCGATGGGGAGGTCGACGTTGGGCCAGTGGATAAAGTAGACGTCCAGGTAGTCCGTCTCCAGGCGCCGGCATGAGCCTTCCCAGGCCGTTCGGATAGCGGCCGGGGTCAGGTTGCCCGGGCTCACCTTGTCTGAGATCACCGCCTGGGAGCGCCGCCCACGAAGGGCGCGGCCGAGCACCTCCTCGGCGTGCCCCCGGCCGTAGCCCTCGGCCGTGTCGATCAGATTGACGCCCAGATCCAGGGCGCGATGGATGGTGCGGATCGACTCGGCATCGTCGCTCTCCCCCCACCACTGGCCGCTCATCGGCCAGGTCCCCAAACCGATAACAGAGACCGCTACCCCGGACTGCCCCAAGCCTCGCCGTTCCATCCCCTGTCCCTCCTGTCTCTCCGTCCGTCACTTGTCCATCGGCTACTCGCAGCGCCCTTGCCCCTGGCCGGCGCAGCATAACGGGGCACCGGCCACGGGGCAAGGCGGAAACCCCCCGGCCGCGTCCCTGTGGCGCGGGCAGGCCCACCTCCGTCGGAGTGTCCCTTCCGCGACCGCTTCCCCTCCACCACATGCCTAGACCACCTGATTCTGGAGCGTTTGCTCCCCCCGTTCCAGCCGGCCCAGATTGCCCATCAAGATGTCCAGGACGTTGGACTCGTACTGCTGCGTCTCGCCGGCCGTATGCGGGGTAATCAAGACGTTGTCCAGGTCCCAGAAGGGGCTGCCGGCCGGCAACGGCTCGTCCATCAAGTGATCCAGGCCCGCCCCGGCGATGGTGCCGTCACGTAGAGCCGCGAGCAGGGCCGGCTCGTCGACGCAGGCCCCGCGGGCGACGTTGATCAGGTACGCCGAGGGCTTCATCAGCGCCAGGCGCGGTCGCGAGATGAGCCCCCGCGTCTCATCCGTCAACGGGCAGTGCAGGACGACGAAGTCCGCGGCACGGAGCAGGTCTTCGATGTGCTCCGCCGGCCACACCTCGTCGGCCACGCCGGAGGTCCCTGCGGGCGTACGTTTGGTGGCGATGACGCGCATGCCGAAGGCCTTGCCCAGGGCCGCCGTTCGGGAGCCGATGTGCCCCAGCCCGATGATGCCGAGGGTCTTGCCGGTCAGTTCATCCTCCCGCTGGCCGATGTCGGCGATCATGCCCCGCCAGGTATGCCGTCGCTGATTGTCGCGCGCCTGGGGCAGCTTGCGCGCCAGGGCCAGGATCATAGCCAGGGCGTGCTCGCTCACCGCATTGCGGTTCACCCCCCGGGCGCTGCTCAAGCGGATACCCCGGCGCCGCAGATCCTCCAGCGGGAACTGGTCGTAGCCGGCGCCGATAGACTGGATCCAGCGCAGCTTTGGCGCCTGCTCCAGGAGGGTGTTGCGCCACAGGCCGGAGATCACCAGGACATGGGCCTCGGGCAGCCGGGCCATCAAGGCGTCCAGGTCGCGCACCTCGAAGTGACGGATCCCCGTGCCCCGGGCGCCGAAGGCCGCGCCCATCTGATAGGCCACGTGTGCAAAGCAGATGGTAAGGGCGTCACGTGGCACAAACCCGGTGGCCGTCATCTCTTCCTCCGTCCTTTCTCTGGCTCCAGGTTCGGGACCGGGCCCGCGCCCCTGGGGCGGTGCCCGACGCCGTCCTGACGGGGCGGACTCCGGCGCCGGTAGCGGAGCTGGTGGCGCCGGAAACGGTAGCGCTCACCGCGCACCTGCCAGCCGACAGCGGGCGGTGGGCGGTACATCCATGCTCTTCACCTTCCTCCCCCTGCGTTTCCCGCTGCCCCCGCTCCCTGCTTGTCTACTTGTCGTCTCCCCCGGCACCGCTGCCCCCACTCCCTACTTGTCGCCCCGGCCCCTCGGCCATCTCATCATCCTCCGTCCCCATAGAGGATGCAAGCCCGGCCGGCCACCAGACGGTTGGCGCAACCATTACACTATTAGTGATCAACTAGCAGACCGACGGATAAGCGGTAGGGACGCCTGGCGCATGCGTGACTCACGGTGAGCCTGCGTCTAACGCCGTTGGGGGAGGATCACCCTTGTAGTCGCCTGGCAAGGTAAGGAATGGCAGTGAACAGAGGGATAAGTGGAGAAGCAGGGTATGCGGGGCCGGCGCTCCCAGCGGCCCGCTCCGGAGCGCCGGGAGCGCCGGGAGCGCACGCCGTTGAAGGGGGCCGCATCCTCATGGTGGAGGATCATGCGGACATCCGAGAGATCATCAACCTCGGACTGAGCGGCCTGGGCTACGAGGTGCACAGCGCACCGGAGGCGGCGCAGGGTCTGTCCAAGTTCCTCGAGCTGCGCCCCGACGCCGTGCTCGTCGACCTGCTGTTGCCGGGAATGGACGGCCTCGGGCTGTGCCGCCGGCTGCGCGAGCTCTCAGACGTCCCCATCATCATCATCTCGGCGCTGCGCAATGAGACCCAGATCATCAGTGGCTTGGACGCCGGCGCCGATGACTATGTCACCAAGCCCTTCAGTATCCAGGAGCTGAGCGCCCGCCTGCGCGCCCTGCTGCGCCGGCGGGAGCGGGAGTCTGTCCCGGCCTCGCGTCGGGTGGAGTTCGACGGCGGGCGCCTGTCGGTAGATCTCGAGGCCCAGCATGTCATCCGCAACGGCGTGGACGTGCACCTCAGCCCCACTGAGTTCCGCCTCCTACGCTACCTCGTGGCCAACGCCCGTCGGGTCATCCCGCACCGCGAGCTGATCTCGCAAGTGTGGGGGGACGACGCCGCTCGGCTGGGCCCGTACCTCAAGATCTACATCGGCCGGGTGCGCCAGAAGATCGAGCAGGACCCCACGCACCCGCGCCTGATCACGTCACGCCACAGTACAGGCTACGTCTTCGAGGAGACGCCCGTACGGACGACGGCCTGACCGGCGCGGGCGCCCAGACGACGGCCGGGGGCGAATCAGGCGGTGGGGTTCTTCACGTACCGATCAAGAAAGGCCACCGACCGTGCCAGGGCCTGCCCCAGGCTACGGGAGATGTTGTGGTCATCGCCGGGGTAGACGTAGAGCTCCACTGAGCCACCGGCGTCCCGGACCTGCCGCTCCAGGGTCTGGGACATCCGCAGCGGGACGGTGGCGTCGGCCGCCCCATGATGGAGCTGCAGCGGGCCGGAGATATCCTGGAGGTAGGTGTTGGCCGAGATAGAGGCCCAGAACCCGGGATTGTCCTCCGGCGTGCCGTACTGCCGGAGCAGCTGGCTGCGCCAGTTGGTGGCCGGCGGCGGGACGCCGGCCGGGGGCGGGGCGGACGTGGTGGGGCTACGTCCCCAGTTGAACACTATGTCCGTGTACGACCCTACGACCCCGCCCCAGATGACGCCGGCCTTGATGTCGGGGGTCGCTACCATCGCCCGCAGGGTGATGTACCCTCCCATGGAGTGGCCCCACATCCCCACGCGCCCCGGGTCGGCGTCCGGCCAGCGCCGGATGCTGGCCAAGGCGTTCATCACGTCTACGACGTAGTCCGGCGAGCCATAGCCCCCCCGGGCGGGTCCCTCGGAGCTCCCATGACCGCGGTAATCGGACATGAGGACGATATATCCGTTGCGGGCAAAGGCGTCGACGTAGGCGACGTAATACTCGGTGCTGCGATACTGCGCGGGCGGGATAAAGCCATGGTTGAAGACCACCACCGGCCAGCCCGACGGCGGGCGGGTGCCCCGGGGTACGGTCAGGAGGGAGTTGATTTTCAGGCCTTCAGAGCGGTAGGAGACGATCTGCCGGCTATAGTTTCCCCCGGGGGCCAGCGTCTGCTCCACCACCAGGTCGCTCCCGGGGTACTCCTGCTCCCGCAGGGCGGCGATAGACAGCGGGTGGGGCGTGGGCGTCGGCTGCGGCACGGGCACGGCCGTGGCGAGCGCGGGCGCGCCCAGCGCGGCAGACGGCGGTGTGACCTGGCTGGCCGGGGCCGGCTGGACCCCCTGCTGTTGCTGCCCGACCACCACCGGCCCCCCTCTCGTGCCACCGGCGCTACAGCCGGTGACGGCGGCGCCCAGCGCCAGGGCCAGCAACAGGGAGAGGTGTAGCAGAGGGTGGCGGGCTGATGGCGGCGTGGGCATGTTTATGGCGTCCCTCAGGGGCATGCTAGGGTGTGCGGGTGTACTGGCACAGGTCAGCTGCGGGGCGCGCCACGTTGGCGCCACCCCCTCAAGCGCCGGTTGACACAGCAGGCGTGGTCGCTGCGCGGTTCACGAAGCGAACATCCGGACTCATCCCTTGATGGGACGTCGATGCGACCTCGATAGGACGCGTCGCCTGCCGCGCGCCGGCCACGGGCTGTGCCCCTGCTCATGGTCGCCCATGACCGGTCTCTGGCGCCACTCAGCCGGGTGCGGCGGCGCTGCGGTGTGCCCGCTCCTCCAACCCATCTGTTAGAGACAGCCGATCAATTCCTCGAGCAGTCGGTGCAACTCGTCCATCCTGGCGACGCCCATCCGGCGCAACCACTCCGCCTCCAGCGCCAGGATGGTCGGGGGTGTGGGTCGGCAGCCGCCCCCTCAGGGCGGCTGCTCTTGATGGAGGTTGTGCTCCCGCCAGGGAGCGGTGAGCTCCTGGGCACGCTGCTTGACCTGAACATGCTGGTCAGTACCGGCGGGCGCAAGCGGACGACCGCCGAGTTCCGGCAGCTGCTCGGTGTGGTCGGCTTCCGGCGCACGCGCATCGTTCCCACGGCGTCACCGCTTAGCCTCATCGAGGCGGCGCTGGTGTAGCCTGGACCGATGGCTCTGGCCGCTTGGTGTTCCCCTATCACTCTCTCGTGGGGAGAGCGACGAGTGGTGCTGGGGGTAGGGGGCCACGGCCTGGGCGACCACGGCCCCCTCCTCGTCACTCCCCTGGCTGTCCCTGCGTCTCGCAGGCCACCGTCACGGGACGTCCAGGTAGAACTCCAGGCTCATTGGGGCGCCGCTGGTGCCGGAGGCCTTCCCATGGACTTGCAGGGTGCCCCAGGGGCCGGAGCTGACGGTAACGCGCGTGGGGAAGCCTTTGCCAAACAGGTCATCCGGCACGGTCACCTTGAAGGTCACCTTCGTCCCACCGGCGTCTGGCTCGACGGCGTAGGTCGCCTGTGCAAGCTGTGTGGCGGCGGCATGCTCCAGACCGTAGGCTCCGGTCAGGTAGAAGACCGGTACCGTATTACCCGCCGGCGTCTGGATCAGCAGGAGTGGGTCGATCTCGCACCAGTCGTCCCCGGCCTGCGCCACCGACGGGGCCGGCCAGCCCGCCAGTCGTCCGGTGCTCGCCCCCGGCCACAGGGTGACCAGCAGCGCTAAGAGCATGGCGCGCACCACCACAGCCACGACACGTCCCATCTCGTACCTCCCGCGTACGTACTTTCCCCTGAGCGCCACCACTTGTTGCCGCCGGCGCTATAGCAGATATATATTTTAGCATCAGTAAATCGCAGGTTTTATGCTATTTAGCGGTGAGTTGGCATGGCCTCCCCGGCTTGGCGGACGTAGCGGAGGCGAGAGTGCTGCCGTGGGATTGCCGGCGCTACGCCGCCGGTCGCACTGCCTCGTTTAGGGGGGGCGCCGGAAGGTCGAACCAGAACCGGCTCCCGGCACCGGGCGCGCTCTCCAGCCCGACGCGTCCGCCCTGCGCCTCCACCAGGGCCTTGACCACCGCCAGGCCAATCCCAGCGCCCGCGGTGGCGTTCGGTCCCGTGGCGGCGTCGCCCCCGCGGTAGAACTTCTCCCACACGCGCCCTTGCTCGGCCTCAGGGATGCCGGGACCGCAGTCCTCGACCTCCACGCGCACCGTGGATGGCCGGCCCGGCGCCGGGCAGGCACGGAGGGTGATCGGTCCCGCGGGGGCGTACTTGAGGGCGTTCGTCACCAGGTTGGCGGCCACCTGCGCCACGCGCCCGGGGTCGGCGCGCGCCGGGAGGCACGGTGGCAGATCAACCCTCAGGCGCTCGGCGCCGGGCCGCCGGCCGAGGTCCGCGGTCACGCTCATGAGCACCGGTACAAGGTCTACGTCACAGGGTTGCAGCGCCAGGCCGCCGCGCTCCAGGCGGGCAAAGTCCAGCAGGTCGTCCACCATGCGCGAGAGCTGACCGGCGCTCTCGGCCACGCGGTCGACCATCCGCCGGGAGTCCGGGTCGAGCGCCTCCCCGCGCGACAGGAGTAGCTCCGTGAAGCCGCACACGATGGTGAGCGGAGTCCGCAACTCATGAGAGACGGTGCCCAGGAACTCGTCCTTCAGCCGGCTGAGCTCCCGCAGCGACGTGGCCTCGGCCTCCCGGCGGGCCAGCTCCGCCCGCCGCCTGAGCGAACCATAGGCCGTGGCCGCGCCCAGGGCCGCCGGCACGAGCAGCCATGGCGCCTGGGCTAGCGCCGCGGCGACCATCAGCCCCAGCAGGAACTCCCCCAGTGCCTCCGGCAGGTCGCGGCGCCGCCCGGTCAGCCAGACGGCCAGCGGCCGGCCCCCTTGCTGCAGCGCCGCCATCACGGCCACCGCCCACGTATTCACCAGGTACATGGCAATAGCCGCCGCGACCGCGCCGGGGGTTGCGGTCACCTCCACTGCGCCCTGGGACCCGGCCGGGCGCAGGGCCGCGAAGACGGCCGCCCCGATGGCCGTGGCCACCGCCATCTGCCCCGTGTTGAAGGCCGCGCTCCGCGCCGTGCCTAAGGGCCGGCCGGTGACCGAGTCCCGGCGGAGCGCCAGCGTCCCTTGACCGAGGGCGTGGCTCAGGCCGGCGACGAGCACGGCCTGCGCCGGCCCCAGCAGCAGCACGGCGGCAAAGTACACGGCCAGGGCCAGGCTGGACTTGCGCCCCGGCCCCAGTGCCACTGGGAAGTGCTGCGCGGCCACGGCCGCGCCCACGAGACCCACCCCCAGACCCGCCGGTGACGGCCCAATTGCAGGACCCCCGGGGCTAGGGAACTCCCCCCCGCCAAGCGCCACGGCCGCGAGCGCAATCCCCAGCACCGCGCCCCCGGTCGCCACCACCAGCCCCAGGTACACCCGCGCCATGGCCGGCGCCGGGGGGCCGGGTACCACGCGTGTCGGCTGCGCAGTCTGTTGCACGGCTTGCACGGATCGCTTGGTCCTCCCTCGGGATCCGGACCCACGGATGGCCTGCTCCATGGGCAGAGCGTACTCTCATCAATGTGCATGTCAAGGGTACCGTCTCCGGCACAGGTAGGTTCAAGTCGGCAGGCCATGGCCCGAAGGGGCACCACCGGACATGAACAGGAAGGCTTCCACCGTAGCGGCCACTGCGGCCGTAGCGGCCACAACGGTGGCCGGGCGTCCCATTGACTCAGCGAGAGGAGGGGCGCAGCGGATTCTGCCAGCGTAGACCAGCGAACCGCCCGAAGTCGCCGTCGGTGGAGCACAGTACGCCGGTGATGCACTCGCTGATGTGGCGCTCCTAGCGAGCGGCACCGGCCGCTCCTGGCCGCGAGCACCAGCGCGTGGTGCGCGCCTGCTCCCACAGGCAATGCCTACGAGCAGACGACGGAAAGGCTGCCACCTGTGCCGGCTACTCGGCGAACATCTCCGCCAGCGTAGCCAGCACCCGCTGCTGGGCCGGCGCGCTCAAGCGCCCCAGGCGGCGCACGAGCCGTACCTTGTCTACGGTGCGCAGCTGGTCGAGCACCACCCACCCGTCCTGTTTCTGGAAGCGGCAGGCAACCCGCGAGGGGTAAGGTCGGCCCTGCGTCGTCATCGGCGCCACGATGACGGTGGCAATGTGCCGGTTCATCTCGTCGGGAGAGACCACCAGGCATGGGCGCGTCTTCTGGATCTCGCTGCCGACGGTGGGATCCAGGCTGACGAGGTAGACATCGAACCGTTTGACCGGCCCGCTAGCCACCCGATTACCACGCCCACTCGTGCGCGTCGAACTGGCTCAGGTTGGGGATATCGCCGTCCAGGAGCAGGTCGTCGCCGTGGTCGGCCATGGCGCGAAACTGCGCATCCCAACCGGCCCGGGGACGCCCCGTCGACGGCACGGGACGCATCACCAACTGTCGATCCTGCACCTCGAGCTCAACCTCACCGCCCAGGCCAGCCTGCTCCAGCAGCATTTTGGGGATGCGAACTCCTTGCGAGTTCCCGATGCGCACCAGGTGCGCTCTCACACGTGCGGCCATGGTGTCCCTCCCGTTCGATCTCTTGACGGCGCACAGGTGTGGGTAATTACAGTGTAATCACCGGACCGTGACGAGGCAAGCCCAGCCGTCGGCGCAGCCCCTCCAGGCGGCGCTGCAGGTGCTGGTAGTGGGAGCCCTTCCAGTAGACGCGGTCGCAGGTGCGGCAGATGGCGAACTCGTGGTAGTACTGCCTGGTCTTGGGCTCCAGGCGGTGGAGCACCTCGCCCTTGGAGACCGGCTCCAGCAGCCCGTTGCAGCGCAGGCAGCGCCGGGAGGGCACGATGGCACCAAAGAGCTTGAAGCGCTGCAGCACCTCTAGCCTGGATTATTCACGCGTAGACGGAACGTGACAGCGGGACACCCCTGTTGGTATCGGTGCTGGTGACGAACCGACGCCGATCCAAGGAGGTGCCCCGCCGTGGTGCAGTCTGCCATATCTGCCGCCCCAGCGACGACGCACTTTGCCGCGCCGGCTGTGCCCGCCGAGTTGCGCTCGAGGCTCGCTTTGATGGGGGCCGGCTCACGTCGGATGGGGGGCTGCCCTGGCTGGGCGAGGCCGAGGCGACCCTGGGGCTGTGCGCCGCCTTCGGGGCGCTGGTGCCCGAATGGCGCCGGGGGCCGGTGCGGCCTCCCCTGGAGGCGCTGGTGCGCCAGCGGGTGTTCCAGATCGCCTGTGGGTACGAGGACCAGGACGACGCCGACACCCTACGGACGGATCCGCTGCTCAAGCTGGTCTGTGGCCGCCTGCCGGAGAGCGGGGCCGACCTGGCCAGCCAGCCGACCTTCTCCCGGCTGGAGAATGCCCCGAACGGGCCAGCGTGCTACCGCTTGGCGCGGGCCCTGCTGGCCGTCTACCTGCAGGAGCGGGAGCGCACGGGCATCCCCCGGCGGATCCTGCTGGACGTCGACGGGACGGACGATCCGACCCACGGGCACCAGGAGGGCACGGCGTACCATGGCTACTATCGCCAGCACATGTACCACCCGTTGCTGGTCTTCGACGGCGAGACCGACCACCTCCTCACGGCGGTGCTCCGGCCGGGCAACGCCCACGAGAGCGCGGGGCGGTGGCCATCTTGCGGCGGCTCGTCCACGCGCTACGCGAGCGCTGGCCGGGCGTGCGGCTCGAACTGCGGGCGGACAGTGGCTTCGCCGTCCCCGCGCTCTATGACTACTGCGACCAGGAAGGCCTCGCCTACACGATCGGCCTGATCCCTAACCCCCGCCTGGAAGCTGTGTGCGCGCCCCTCCTGGCCGAGGCCCAGCGGCAACAGGTCGACACCGGGGCCGAGAAGGTGCGGCTGGCGGGAGAGGTGCGCTACCAGGCGGGCAGTTGGCCACGCGCGCGCGCGTCGTCTACAAGGCCGAAGCGCTGGTCGAAGGGCCTAACACCCGCTTCGTGGTCACCACCCGCACGGCCCCACCCTTGGCCGTCTACGACTGGTACGTCGACCGCGGCGAGCCCGAGCTGTGGATCAAGGACCTCAAGCGCGCCTGCTTCGCCGATCGCCTCTCGTGCCACCGCTTCGCCGCCAACCAGTTCCGCCTCCTGCTCCACGCTGCGCCTACTGGCTCCTGGACACCCTGCGCGCTGGCTGTGCCAGCTTGGGCGTGGCCCGCCTCCAACTCGATACCGTGCGCCTGCGCCTGCTCAAGATCGGCGGACGCGTGCAGGAATGGCTCACCCGCGTCCGCTTGCACCTCGCCAGCAGTCATCCTAGCGAGCCCCCTCTGGAGGCTCCTCGCCACTCGGCCGGGCCGGCCGTGAATAATCCAGGCTAGAAGCTGCTGCTCGGGATCGGTCTCCCAGACGTGGTAGCCGTAGGTCACGATAGCACGCTTGAGCAGGCCACGGTCGCGCGTGAGGAGGATGCGCCGCTGCCGGCTGGAGATGCGCGCCAGGGTCTCGTCGTCGTAGTCGTTCCGGTAGTCGGCGTCAAAGCCGACCAGGCGCAGCAACGAGGCCAGCGTACCGAGGTGGGCGTCCAGGATGAAGCAGGGCTCGGCGAGGGGCGGGGGCCCGGCGCGGGGCAGGGCGCTGACGTCGATGGAGCGGAACACCGGGTAGACGCTGATGCGGTCCCCGTCCTGCACGCGGTACGAGAAGTCCACCGGGTTGCCGTTCACCAGCACCACGTCTACCTCGGTGTGCGGCACACCCTGGGCCTCGATCACGTCCTTGACCGAATCGCGCTCCTGAAGCGCCAGCGCCACGGTGTTGTGCCGCTTCTGGTCAGGGAGGAACGCGTTGAGCTCGGCGTAGGCGCGCAGAGAAGCGTAGATCACCCGACCGGTGCCACGGAGGTGTCGTCGACCACGAGACCGTCGAGCGCCGCACCGAGCGACGCCTGGCGCTGCCTGTTGTGTTCGTGCAGGGCGTCGATTCGTCGGTCGAGCGCTTCCAGACGCCCTTCGCTGACCTGCAGCTGAGTAAAGACATGCTGACGCAGGGCGGCTTCCTGGCCCGTGGTGCTCAAGGCCGCCAGGTTCTTCCGCAGCTGCTCCTCTCGCTGGTAGATGCGGTCACGCTCTGCCTGCAGGTCGGCAACCTCCTGCGTGTTCCTGGCGATGGCCTGTCTGTCCTGCAGCAGCGCTCGGATGCGCTCGAGGGTCGTCCCGTCCAGCCAGCGCCGGGCGAGGAAGTCGCGTAGGGCGTCGTAGGACAGGTCCAGCAGTTCATGCTGCTGCCACTCGAAGGCGCGTTGCATGACCACGAAGGTGGTGGCCGACTGTGGGGGACACGGCACCACCCAGCGGTACCAGTCCGCCGTCTGCTCGTCCGGAGGGCGGGTGGCCAGCAGCTCGTGGCCAGGCCGGATGGGATGCTCGATAGTTACCGACTCTGCCGCCTCGAGGTCGCTGGCGATACGGTAGGCCGTCTCGATGACTCGCGCCTGCTTCGTCCACAGGAGGGCCCGCTCGATCCGCAGGCCGGCCGTTTCCGTGCGTGCGCTGCTCGCCGGCCTCACGGTGACGCCCAGCTCCACCGCAAAGGCGAGGAACACCCCGCTCCCGCCCTTCGTGAAGGGGATGACCGCCTCGCCACGGTACTGACCATCCTCCAGGACCGTGACGGGCCCGCGTTCCAGCACCAGGCCGGTGTCGTTGGTGAACCGCAGGGCGGCGACGGGGTGCTGGGGCAGCTTCTGCTGGTTGAACAGCAGCTCCCGCCGGTAGGGGAGCTGCGCCGTGAGGATCGGCACCAGGGCGCTGGCCCCGCGCCCGACCGTGACCGGGGCTACGACCTGGTACTGGAACAGCTCGCCCAGGTCACTGCCCGTGGCGGCGATCGACTGCTGCCCTACGTCTGCCAGGCTCGCGCGCCCGGCTGTGGCCACGGAGAGGGCCGCGGGGGCCGAGGCCATCACGTACCCCTCGGTGTTCTGGTCGGCCAGGCTTCCCGATTCCGGCCCACCGAGCGCGCGGCGCCGTTCAGGGGCCCGCTCGAACTCGACCGGCCCGGGCGCGACGCGCGCTTGGTCGCCGAGTCGCGCCAGGTCGGACTGGGCCCCAGGTACGACACCGCGAGGTCGTGCTCGCCGGCGCTCAGCCGCACGGTGACCGTCCGGCGGGGGTCCTCGCCCCGGCTGGTGTCCAGGAAGTGGCGCACGTCCTGTGTGCAGCGCGCTTCCCCAGGCACTACCTGCCGTACGTCGCCCAGCGGCAGCACCACCGCACCCCCACCCCCCTCGTCCCACAGGGAGACCAGCGCCTCGCGGGCAGGGGCGCCCTCGGCCACTTCTATCCCCAGGAGACGGCCCTCCACCTCCCGGACCTGAGTCCCCGCGCCGAGCACGAGGCGCACCACTGCGCCACGGAGGCCGCGCAGCAGGTCGAGCAGCGTGTGATCTGGCCATAGGTGGAGCGCGCCCTGCGCGAGCCGCGCCGTTTGATCAACCGGCGTCTCGTACTGGATGCCCAGGACCTGCCCGCCCCGCCGGTCGAGCACCAGCAAGCTCTTGAGGGCGTCGTTCACGTCTTGGGACTGGAAGACCAGCCGGAGCTCTTTCCCCCGTCACCGCCCCCTCGCGCTCTACGAAGCCGACGCCGTGCTTGTACAGGGTCAGGCGGCGGATGGGTAGCGCCGGACCCAAGACCATCAGTCGTCCCTACGCCCCACCATACGCCAGAGATGCGTGAACGGTCAATTGGTGGAAGGGGGGACTGAAGGATTCGGGGCCAGTTTCCACTGACACCGGCCGTAGTCAGCCACTGCGTCCGTCGCCGGCTACGGCTACGGCCGGCTAGCGGTTGAGGCGGGCGATCACGCCGTCGCGCGGGTCGATCTCGACGGTCACCGCGCGGTCTTCGACCGATGGGCAGCGCTCCCCCCAGTGAAGCTGCGCGCCGTTGAAGGGGCCCCAGGGGCCGGCGAGGGTCAACGTTGCATGTTGCGGCTCACGGGTGGGGTTGAGCGCCCAGAGGACGACCGACCCGGACTCGGCGTCTTGATGAAGACGGGCGATGATCGCAGGGTTGTCCGTACGGACGTACTGCCTGATACCGGCCCACTCCAGTAAGCCGGCGAAAAAGGCGCCAGACGCCGCCAGGCGGTCTGCCGAAGCCGGACCCGTGACCTGCGCCAGGCGGTGTGTCGTAAAGGTGGAGCCACTCGGCGATCCGCGCCGCTCCACAGGCCCCACGGCACGGTGGCGCGCGGCCCCGGGGAAGGTGCCGACGAGGCGCGTGCGTCCCTTGCCGTACGTGTGGTCGACCACGGCCGGGAGCCCACCCACGAAGCCATAGCCTGGGGCGTAGGTCCCCGTCACCTCTCCGCCGGCGGCCTCGTACGCCTGGATGAACAGCGCGCCGGGGACGGCTTGATCGGCGCCGGGCAGCGAAAACGTCACGTCGTCGCTGATATCCGGCGTGAACTCCACGTAGCGCTCGCGGGCGCCGAACAGCTCATCGAGTCCCAGGTTGGGTTGCACGGTACCGACGCGACCGCGATCCCCGAAGTAGCCGGGGCATCCCTCGCTCACCAGCGTCCCGCCTTGCTCCACCCAGGCGCGCAGCTTCGCCGCGCTCTCCGGACGCAGGTGCACCGGGTATGGGAGGTAGAGGAGGTGGTACGACGCCGGCTTGCCGTTCTCGGGCCACAGGTCGTCGATGTTGACCCAATCCGCCTGCACGTTGAGGTCGAAGAAGCCCTGGTAGGCCCCCCGGGCAGACTCGGCGTACCAATCAGTGCTCCCTTGCTGGAGGTAGTTGAAGATGTTGGACTCAGGGGCAAAGAGGATGCCCACCTCGCCCCGCACCGGGCGCGCCTTCCAGATCTCCGCCTGCGCGGGGGCGTTGGCCCACTTGGCGAACCGCGCGGTCATCTCCGAGCGCGGCGTGCGGCTGCCGTCCAGCCCATAGGGGCCGAACGCGCCGAAGAGGGGCCCGTCGAGCAAGGGGCGCCAGCGCGGGCAGAGCCAGCCGGTTGCCCCACCGGCAAAGGAGACGAGATTCCAGTAGCGAATGTCTTCCGGCGTGGCCAGGCGCCCGTCGTCGCGCGGCCGGCCGGCCACTTGCGGCTGCAGCCACAGATTCCCGGCTTGCGTCTCGGCATGCCAGAAGGGTTTGCCCCGAGAGCCGGCGCGGACGAGATCGACGGCGTGGAAGTGCTTCCACGGCTCGTCACCGCGGCGCGCCGCGATCCAGGTGAACCCGTAGCTGTCCACCTCGGCCGCGGCGCGCCACTCGTCGTTCACGCTGGGGCCGTGGTCGGTCAGCGTCTGCGCCACACCGTGCGCGGTGACAGGGTGATTGGGATCGTGCCTGCGGAGCAGGTCCACCCGCCAGCGCATCAACCGGTAGGCGTTGTCGATGCGGAACTGCAGCCAGTCGAGCGACTCGGGGTAGGGGCCCAGATGGCGTGGGGCGTCGACGTCTTCCCAGGCGGCGTAGCTATAGCGGTACCAGGCGCGACCCAGGGCCTTGAGCGAGCCGTACTTGCCGCGCAGCCACTCACGGAAGCGCTCGATCGTGGCCGGGCAGTAACAGTAGGCACGATTGAAGTTGCACTCGTTCCAGACGTCGTAGCCCCCCAGGCCGGCATGATCGCGGTAGCGCTCGGCGAGCTTGCTCAGGAACTGCTCGCCAAGGGCAAGCACATCCGGGTTATCCAGGCAGAGGCCCGGAAAGCCCCCCGTGGCGGAGCTGCCGCTCATGGCGCTGACGGCGGGCTTGCCGCCGGCATCCTGGTAGCGCGCGTGGGCGTACTTGCGCCAGGCCCACTCCGGCGCGGCGCTGAGGAACTCGGCGATGATCGTCTTGATGCCGCTGTGGGCGGCCAGGTCCAGCTGCCGGTCGTACTCCCCCCAATCGAACTCGCCCGGCGCCACCTCGATGGCCGACCACATGAACCAGTGGCGGAAGATGTTCATCCCATCGGCGCCGGCCGTCCCATAGTCCCGCTCCCAGTCCTCCTGGGGCGGGTTGCTCTTACGGAAGTACACCGCGCCGTAGGGGAAGGGGGGGAGGGAGGGGAAGTTGGTCGTCATCTCAGGCCTTCAGGAGCTGCGTCGCGCGGCGCTCGGCGTCAGCGAGGGCGTCTTTGGCCGTCTTCTGGCCGGTGTAGGCGGCCTGCAGCTCTTCGGCGATGGCCTTGGCACCGTCGGTGTAGCCTCCGTAGATGGGCTGGTAGACGTTCTCCTTCACCCGGTACTGGTCCAGGTTGACCTTCCACTCCGGGTCGGAGACGTAGGGCTCCTTGGAGAAGTTCACCGTCTTGACCGGGCCGAGGCGGATGGCCTGGGTGAAGTTGTGGCTGTTCTCGTCACGCGAGGCGAAGCGCATAAAGGCCCAGGCGCCCTCCTTGTTCTTGGCGGCCTTCATTATATAGAGGCCCTGGCCGCGGGCGATGACACCCCGGTTCTTGTGCGCCGGCACCATCGTGAGGGCGTACTCGAAGTCGGGCATATTCTTGGGGTAGTTGTTGTAGGCCCCATTCCCCACCGCATTCCACATGCCGATCTTGCGCACGCCGTCCGGGACTTCGTCCTTGGGGCCGCGGCAGGCGCGGTCCTTGATGATCAGGTCAACGAGGAACTGCAGCGCCTCGATGCCGGCAGGGCTGTTGAAGGTGTACTTGGTGCGCTCAGCATTGATCAGCTGCCCGCCGGCCTGGATCAGGTAGTTGACCCAGGCGGTGGTGCCGTCCTCGCCGGCGTAGTTGTACAGCTGCGTGCCGAAGATGCCCTTGCTTGGCTGAGTCAGCTGGCGGGACATGCGCGCCCAGTCCTGCCAGGTATCCGCCACCAGGGGCCTGTTGCCCTGCATCAGTCCGGCTTCCCGGAACAGGGCGACGTTGTAATAAAGCGGCCGGACGAACGAGTACAGCGGCAGCCCGATAACGCCTCCCTTATAGATGACGTTGCCCCAGATGGCGGGCAGGTACTGCTCGGGCGAGACCTCCTTCTGCCCCTTGAGCCACGTATCCAGAGGCTCAGTCAGCCCCATGGCGGCCATGTCGCCGGTGAAGTAGTCCTTGCCGCGCGTGAGCGACGGCGGCGTGCCCGCCGCGTTGGTGACCTGGATCTTCTGGAACAGGTCATCCCAGCTTCCCGGGACGACGGTCAGCGTGACGTCGGCCTGCGGGTTCTCCTTCTTGAAGTTGGGGATCCAGTCGGCATTGAGGAAGTCCAGCGTAGTTTGCTCGTTGGACCACATCAGGTCGATCTGTCCGGAGACCGCAGCGGCCTTGGTCGCCGGCGCCGGCGACGCCCCACCGCATGCCCCTAGCAACACACCTCCCAACCCGGCTCCCGCGGTAAGCACGACGCCCCTTCGTGTCAGCTTCATCTGTATCGTCCCTTCCTCGAGTGCATAAGGTGAGTGTCTGTTCGCCCTGAGCTCGAGGCCCCCTCGCTCGGGGGCCGCTCCGATTGCCGATCTGCTTACTGCAGCACCAGCAGATCGAGGAGCCCCACCTGGGATAGGGTGAGCCTCACCCCGTCTCCCTCTTGCTCGAAGGGCAGGTCCTCGCCGAGCGCGGCCGAGGTAACACGCTGCACCGGGCGATCTGTGCGCACGACGATCGTGTGGCCGGTGAAGGTTGCCGGCTCGTGGTACGAGCGATCCTGGTGGCCGGAGGAGTTCACCAGGTGCACCAGCGTGGCGCCGGAAGACGGCTGACGGTGTACCGTCACCTCCACCTGCGGCGGGAGGTCGGTCTTGACCTGGCTGACTCGGGCAACCGTGCGCACCGCGTGGGCCAGCATGGAGCGGCACTCCATCAGTGAGTGGCCGTAGAAGAGCGTATCCACCGGCCAGGGGAAGTAGGCGGTCTTTCCCCGGCCGTGAGTCTGCCACAGCAGACCAGGATGATCGGTCTCCAGCGCTTCATCCCACCAGCACTTCTCCGGCGGGCCGTAGCGGCTCGGCCCCACGAAGGCGAAGGACGGCTCGACTCCTTCCCGCCGCTCGACGTAGAGGAAGGCGCGGTCGACCGGTACCAGGTCGGTGTCGGGCAGATCGGCCAGGTCCTCTCGGTTGGTCACCCGCAGGTAGGAGCCCCGCAGCTCCCTGACTCCGTCCCGGCGGGCCAGGACGCGCGCGGCACCGAGGGAGCGCAGCGCCACCGCCCCGGCGACGCGGATAGCCCCCGCCAGGTCCCGTGTCCCCGTCTCGAAGGTGGCCACCAGGCCCCCGCCGCGATCCACGTAGCCGTCCAGGAGCGCCGCCTGCTCGTCGGACAGCGCGGCCGCATTGGGCAGCACGACGGCGCGGCAGCGGGCCAGACGCCCGTCCGCTTCCGCCGCCGCGAGCTTCTCGTCCGGCAGGACGTCGAAGGGCAGATGGCTTTCCACCAGCGCGCGATACGCACCGCGGAAGGCGCCCTGGACCTTGGCGTTGAAGTCGTCGCCGTAGGCGTCTTGGCTCTGGGTGGGCGAGACGAGCAGCACCTCGGCGGCGGACTCGATGCCGTCGTACCAGCGCTCGTTGGCCCGATGGAACTGGTTCAGCCGGCGCACGGCCGGGAAGTTCTTGCGGTCCGGCTGATTGGCGGTATGTCCCAGGACGTACGAATAGGGGTTGGCGCCGTTGGCAATGACCTGCGCGAGGGAGAGCTGCACCATACCGGGCTGCTCGGCGCTGAAGCGATACGGAATATCCCAGAACATGACGCAGTTGATGGCCACGGGACGGTCTGGATAGGCATTACGCGACGTCTTGGCCACCTCGCCGGCGTGGTAGCGCCACAGCGGTAGGGGGCGCTCGACGGCGTTGTTGATCTCGTGGAAGGTGACGTCCGGATTGCTGTTCAGCAGCAGGGCGACGTCAGAGCGCCGTGACTTGATGAGCCGGCGCACGCCCCCGGCGATGCCGTCGAGCAGCTCACGGGTGTAGCGGCGCCACACGGGATAGGCGGGGTCGGCGTACGTCTCCTGCCTGGGCAGCGTCATCCCCCCGGAAAACGCGGCGAAGCGGCGCTGGCAGTTGACGCACTGGCAGATGCCGTGGTAGTTCCCTGAATAGTCCCGCAGGGCCATGCCGAACATGTTGAAAAAGAAGGCGTCTACCGCGTAGGTATCCAGGATCTCGGAGATCACCTCCAGCGACTTCTCCTGGTAGTAGGGGCCCGACGGGCAGGCCGAGTAGAGCCCGTTGTAGATCTGCGGCCCCCCCTTGGGGGAGACATAGAACCAGTCCGGGTGACGCTCGAACTGGTCGCGGTGCAGCTTGGAAAAGTCGCAACGGGCCATCACCCGCACGCCGTGCCGGTGCGCCTCCTCGACCGCATCGCCTAAGAGGTCGCCGCTGGGCCGGTCTTTGAGCCAGGGCGACGGGTGTTGGTGGTCCAGCTTGGAGGGGTAGTGACTGACGATGCCGCCGGCGTTGAGAAGCCAGACGTTGCAGCCAAAGTCCAGGATGTCCCGCACGTTCCGCTGCACGTCCAGTCCCGAGTCCACCTCGCGGATGTTCGTCTGGAAGATGCGGAAGGGGTGCCTCCACCACTCGGCACTGTGATTGGCGGAGTCAGCCGGCAGCGGCGCGGCGTCACGGCCGGCGTCGGTGCGAGGTGTGGTTGCGGTCACTTGCTGGGCCCCCTTTTCCCTCGTGCAGTGTGCGCTAGCCGGGGCGTCTGTGCAAGCTCGGATCTGGGAACGGCACGCCGGCGCTCAGCTCCTTCGTCGGGCGAGACGAGCCGGCGCCGATCGCTTCATGGCATGATTGGTAACCTGCGCCCTCAAGGGCGTCGCCCCTGGGCCGTGGCCATCTGGGGCGACGCCATGCGAGGCACCGTCGTGCCCTCTAGCGTCTCGGGGATCGACGTTCGCACTGCCGTGAGACTGCTGAAGGACGAGGTGATCATGGACCAGCTCCGCGTCGGCATCCTCGGCCTGGGACGGGGATTGACGCACCTGCGCAACTTTCTGACGTTGGACAACGCCGACGTCATCGGCGCCTGCGATCGCCTGCCCCTACGCCGGGAGCGCGCCCAGAACCGCATCGACGAAGTCGGCGCATCGACCCGCGTCGTGCCTGAGTTCGACGACCTGCTCGACCTGCGTCCCGACGCCGTCGTCGTCGCCAGCAATGGCAAGCTCCAGGTCCAGCACGCCATCCGGGCGCTGGAAGCCGGCTGCCACGTGCTCTCCGAAGTGCCCGGCGCGTACACCGAAGAAGAGTTCGTGCGTCTGCGCGCCGCCGTGGAGCGGACCGGCAAGACGTACATGCTCGGCGAGAACACCTGCTACTGGGACTTCTTCCGCTACTTCCGCAAGTGGATCGCCGAAGACCGCTTCGGCCCCATCTCTATCGCCGAAGGGGAATACATCCACTCCCTGCCCGGCACCCTGAGTCTGCCCGACGGCACGCGCATCACCCCCACCCAGGCGCGAGCCCAGGGCCGGGCCGACGCCACACCTATCTGGCGCGCCGACCAACCGCCGATCCAGTACCTGACGCACGACCTGGGCCCGTTGCTCGAAGTGCTTGACGACCGCTGTGTCTCCGTCTCCTGCCGCAGCGCGCCCTGGCGCTGTCAAGACGCCCCGCTGCGATCCGACGGGCAGATCGCCCTCTTCGAGACGGCCAGGGGCGCCTTGATCAAGATCATGGTCACGCTCAACACCCACCGTCCGGCCGAACACCGCTACCGCATCTTCGGCGTGGCCGGGGGGGTCGAATGGTTCAGCTACGAAAAAAGCTGCCGGCGCTTCTCGCGCCATTCCGAAGAAAGGCGCGGCTGGGAAATCCTGCCCATCGGCCTGGCCGCCGGCGGCGAAGACACCAGCGCCGGGCACGGCGGGGCGGATCTCAAGCTCGCCCGCCACTTCGCCCAGACCGTCCTCGACGGCAACCCCGCGCCCATCGACGTCTACCGTGCCATTGAATACGCCCTGCCGGGCATTCTGGCTAACCGCTCCGCCGAGCTGGGCGGCGCCCCCATCTCCATACCAGACCTGCGCCGGCAGCCGTTCGAACACTCCAGCTTCTGGAACACCGTGCCCCTGCCGGACGCCGAGCCGCCGGCGGCGCCGTACCAGCCGCCGCGGCCGTGAAGATGTGCCGGGCCGGTGGGGCGGACGACCCGGCATCGTTCCCCATAGCGCCTCACCGGTACCACTGTGCCTGGGCGGCGAAGAGGCGGGCGTACTCCCCACCCCTGCCTTTACCAGGGCGTCATGCGTGCCGTCCTCCGCAAGCCGGCCGTGCGCCAGCACCAGCACGCGATCGGCCATCCGGACGGTCATCCTACCTCGTGAGGCACGGCTTCATCGCCGTCAGCAACGACTATCGTCGGCGGGGCATGGGCCTGTCCACCCTCCGGCGCCGCCGGCCGGCCGGCGGCGCCGTTCCTGGGACATGACCGCGATCCGCCAAGACACGATGTCCACCGCCCCCCGCAGCGGGGAGACTCCGCTGGTGATCGTCTCCGGCGCCCCGGCGACCGGCAAGACGACCCTGGCCACGCTGCTGGCAGACCGAGTAGGCCTGCCGCTCCTCTGCAAGGACGAGCTGAAGGAGGTTCTCTACGACACGCTTGGCGCCCCGGATCAAGCGGCCTCGCGAAGGCTTGCCCCTCCAGCCTACGAGATTCTCTGGACGGTGCTGCGACGCCTGTTGGACGCGGGTGTGGGCGCCGTGGTGGAAAGCAACTTCTACCGCGACCTGTCGGAGCCGAAGCTGCGTCCGTTCGTCGTCCGCACGCGAGCCGTCCTGATGCACTGCCACACCGACCGCGATAACGCCGCCCGGCGCTACGCCGAGCGCTTCCACCGCGGCGAGCGGCACCCTTCCCACTTCGACGGCGCCCAGACCGAGCGGCTGCTCGCCGCCATCGACGCGGGCTCGTTCAGGCCACTCGAGCTCTGCGTGCCCACACTCGTCGTCGATACCACCAAGGCGTACTCACCCGACGTCGGCGCTATTCTCGCCTTCATCGAGCGGGCCTGTGGCCTGAACACCGGCCGTCGCGCCGGCCCGCCCCGCCCTCATGAAGAGTCGCCCTCATGAAGATTGCCCATGCCGCCCACGCCGCCCACGGCTTCCGTCCGCCGTCCGGCGCCCCGTTCCCCCACGGGAGCCATCTGCGTGCGACCGTTGCTCGGGGATCTACGTTATTGCTGCGAGCGGGCTGCGTGATCGACGGACGAGTAGTTCGCCCCCCAGGAGGCTGACCCGGCAGGCTACCCTTCCTGTGTCCGGCTGTGTCCCTGAGTCCGATACTGCTCCAGCAAGCGCTCCTGCTCCTCCACCACGTCCGGCCGCTCCCGCCAGTGGTTGATCGTCTCCTGCGGGTCTTGCCACAGGTCGTAGACGCGGCCCGGAGGCTCGTTGGCGCCCGCCTCGACGCGTTTGGGCGCTGAGAAGCCACCGCTGCCCAACCCCTGGACAAGCTTCCACCGGCCGCGTCGCAGGGCGAACATGCCGTCCAGCGAGTGGTGCACCACCGCCCCTCGCAGGAGTGGCCGGTCATCGAGCGCGAGCCGCTCGCCCAGCAACGCCGGCAGGAGGCTCGCGCTATCCGGCGCGTCCTGCGCCCCCAGGGGCTCGCCGAGGAGGCCGGCGCAGGTCGCCACCAGATCGGTGAGGCAGGCGGTCTGCTCGCACACCGCCCCCTCGGGGGCCACGCCAGGCCAGCGCGCGACGAACGGGACGCGGTGGCCGCCGTCCCAGATGTCGGCTTTCTGACCGGTCCACGCGCCGTTCGAGGCGTGGCCATGGTGACGCTGCCCGCCGCCGAGGTCGGCGCCGTTGTCGCTGGTCACGATCACCAGGGTCTTCTCGGCCAGGCGGGAGTCTTCCAGGGCGCGGAGCACCTCGCCCAAGGCAGCGTCCCACTCCACCACGAAATCGCCGTACGTGCCGGCGCCGCTGGCGCCGCGGAACTGGGCGTTCGGCACGTGCGGCGTGTGCGGCGAGGTGGTGGCGAAATACATGAAGAACGGTTCGTCTGGGGCCCTACGCCGGGCGTGGATGTAGCCCACTGCGCGCTCGGTCAAACGCGGCATCACCCCGCCCATGGTGAAGCCGGGGGAGATGGGCCCGCCGCGGTAAAAGGCCGGCCGGGGCGAGTCCTCGATGCGGTCGGTGGGGGGCGTCTCGACGCGGTCATCTTCGATGAAGCAGTACGGCGGCATGTCAAGTGAGGCCGCGATGCCGTAGAACGTATCGAACCCCACGTCGGTGGGGCCACCGCCCACGCGCTGCGCGAAGTCCACGTCCTCAGGGCCCCCGCCGGGCGGGTGCGCCCACTCGAGTCCGAGGTGCCACTTGCCGAACGCGGCCGTGGCGTAGCCCCACCGCTTGAGCAGCGCCGGCAGCGTCAGCCGGCCCGGCTCGATCAAGGCTGCGTCGTACCCGAAGAGCACGCCGCGCTCCAGCCCTGCGCGCCACGCGTAGCGACCGGTCAGGAGACCGTAGCGGGTGGGGGTGCAGACGGCCGAGTTGGAGTGCATGTCGGCGAAGCGCACCCCTTCTCGAGCCAGCCGGTCGAAATGGGGGGTCGGGACGAGGCCAGCGCTGTTCTGGCAGGAGACGTCCCCGTAGCCCAGGTCGTCCGCGAGGATGAGCACGATGTTCGGCGGGCGCCCGCTCCCGTGCCCGCCGGCCGGCGCGCTCATTGGAGGTACGGGCGCCACTTCTCCGCCCACGTCTTGGTCTGGTCCTCCGCCTCGCCGAGCGCATCGCGGACGCCCCGCTTACCCTGCAGCGTGTCGTTCACCAGCGCGGCGACCACGTCGACCAGCTCGTGGCCGCCCGGCACGGGGGGCGTCCAGAACGCGTGCGGCACCATCTCGATGAACGCCTTGCGGCGCGGTTCGTTCTGGAGGTACTCGGCGCTGTTGCCCACCGAGCGGCGCGCGGGTATCCGCGTCAGCCCCAGCGAGAAGCCATGACCTCCTTCTGGAAGGCGTCGAGCGCCGGCCAGCCCCCCTGCAGGTCGACGAAGCTCTTCATGAACTCGAGCGCCTTGGTGCCCCGCTCGTTGTTGAAGGCCGGCCGGTAGTCGGCCGTCAGGAAGTCGCCCCCTGCTGGCGCAGGTATCGCCGGTCAGGGCGCGCTCTCCCGACGCAGTGCCCGCAGGTGATCAACCACGGGGGGCGATGGGGTCTGCCGGCGGGTCTGTTCCACACGCTTGGTGCGCCGCCGGAGTTCCCCGTCAAGCTCATCGCCGTGGTCGTAGTAGTACGCCAGAACCGAATGCAGTTGGGCCGGCGTGAGGTCGGGGTAGTGCTGCTGGAACTCCTCGGTGGTCCAGCCCCTAGCCGTATAGTGCTCGAGCAGGGGCACGACGTTGTAGCCCGTGCCGGCGATCACTGAGACTCCGCTGTCGCTGGGCTCGATGTGCCGGTACCCGGTGGCCGTTGTCGCCATGTGAGGGCCTCGCCACAGCATAGCATGACCCGCACATCAGCGTAGACCCCAGTGGGGGGCTCGTGCTCGGCGCCAGCTACGGCGCTGGAACGGTGGGCGTGCTGCCGATCCTCTCGGATGGGCTGCTCGGTGAGGTCACTCACGTAGTGCAGCACACCGGCGAGCCAGGGCCACATCCGAACCAGGCCCAACCCCGCGCCCACCAGGTCATCTTCGATCCATCCGGTCGGTGGGCCGTCGTGACCGACCTCGGGCTAGACCGCATCTACGTCTATGCCGTGAACACCGTCACGGGAGCGTTGATGGCCAACGATCCGCCCCACGTGCAGCTGGACCGCGGGCGCGGCCCGCGCCACGCGGCCTTCCACTTCAATGGACGCTGGATGTACGTCATCAACGAGCTGGACTCCACCATCAGTGCCTTCACCTGGGATGGTGCCCGCGGCCTCCTGCGCGAGTTCCAGAACCTCTCCACCCTGCGCGAGGGCTGGACGGGCCGGCGCTGGCCGGCCCAGGTGGTCGTCCACCCCTCAGGTCAGTGGGTCTACGGCTCCAACCGTGGCTCCGGTCTGGATTCCGACGATATCGTCGTCTATCGCATCGACCAGGCCACTAGGGCCATGACGCCGGTGGGACACCAGTACTCCGGCGGCCTCGTCCCACGCAACTTCAACATCGATCCGTCGGGCACCTTCCTGCTCTGCGCCCACCAGGACAGCGATACGATCATCCCCTTCCGGATCAACCGGGCCACCGGCATGATCTCCCCCACCGGGCAGACGGTGCAGGTTACCAACCCCACCTGCATCCAGTTCGCCCCGCGCGTCGCCGGCTGGCCCTCAGACCGCTCCGCCGGCCAACGCCGGCCCGCCAGGCAGGTGGCCCGCCAGGCAGGTGCAGGGAGACGATCCGGGGGCGCCAAGGGGCCCCCGGGCCGCCGATAGTCGATAATGGCTCCCATGGACAATCCCCGGCCAATCCTCGAGCACCTGGGCCTGGCTGCCCCCCGACTACTGGGGACGGGCATCGGCTCGCAGGTGTACGAGTACACGGGCGATACCGTGGTCAAGATCCACGGTGGCGCAGACCTGGCCTCCCTCGAGAGGCTGCGCGCCTTTTACGAGCGGTTGTCCGCCTACCGCTTCCCCTTCGCGTTGCCGTCTATCTTGGGGATCGACTGTGTGGACGGCACGTTCTTCACCATCGAGCGCCGCCTGCCGGGTGAGATGCTATCGCGCACGCTGCCCCTGCTGGCCGCACGTCAGCGTCGCCTCCTCCTGGAACGCTACTTGCTCGCCGTGGACGACATCGGGCAGGTCACCTTTCCGGAGCGCCCATTCGGCCATCTGCTCGCGGATCAACCCGTGCACGCCCCCACGTGGCGAGGCTTCCTGGAAAAGATGATCGAGCAGGGCCTGCGTCGCGCCGTCGGCTACCTGAACGAGGACGTCGGCGACGTGCAGCGTATCGAGCGCTTCCTCGAGCAGGAGATCGCCCTTGTCGCCGACGTCCAGACGAAGTCACTCGTGCATGGCGACTACTGGCCGGACAACGTGTTGGTAGACGTGGCGGACGGAGTGAACGGGCGCCAGGACGTGTCAGCCGTGCTCGACTTCGACGGCATGACGCTCGTCGGCGACCGCCGGCTGGACGTCGCGGGCGCCGTAGTCTTCCTGGAGATGCGCCAGGGTTATCCGCGCCGGGACTCGGATATCCTCCTCCGGCGGGCCATGATGCAGCATGGCCTCGCCATCGCCCAGATCATCTACTTCTACCGGATGTGGTACTCCGCCGTCTATGCCCACTGCAAGCCGTTCGACCGGCTCACCTACTTCTGGTGCGTCACGAACTTCCAGCGCCACCTCAGCGCCAGGGCGGGACGAGGCGCCCCTGCGGGTGTACCGCCTGCCGGTGTACCGCCTGCGGGAGTGCCGTCGCCCTAGCAAGCTCACCCTGTGGGTCAACGGCGCACCGGGCCACCAGCACCGGGACGGTGGACGCCCCCCCGCGGGGCGGGGGGCGTTATTCCGTGGTCGGGCCGGCGGGGCGTCCGGCGCGCTCTACCATCTCCAGCACCGGCTGACCGTCCTCGTCCACCCACATGCCACAGGGGCCACCGCGCTCGCTAATGCCGAGGTCCACCTCGGTGCCGTCCATACGCAAGACGGGATGGTAGTACTTGGCCACCTTCTCCGCCTCGGCCGCGATGTAGTGGCCGATGAGCGAGCGGCGGAAGCGATCTTTGCTGACGTTCGACCGGCTGCCGTGGATCAGCGAGCCGTTGAAGAAGAACACATCTCCCGGCTCCATCTCCACGCGGACGATCTGCTTGCCTGGCGGGATAGGGACGGTGGTGTCGGTAAAGCTGTCCAGGGTGTTCGCCCGCTCGGTGCACAGCACGGGGAGGTTCTGGGTGCCGGGCACCACCTGCATGCAGCCGTTCTCTGCGTCGCAAGGGTCGAGCGCCATCCAGGCGGCCATGCACGTCCCCGGCTGCACGTTCAGGTAGAACTGGTCCTGGTGCATCGCCTGGCCCCGGGCGCCGGCGGGCTTGAAGTAGAGCATCGTCTGCACTGCGTAGGGCGCCTCGCCGAGCAGCTGCCGCATGGCGGCCCCCAGGCGGGGATCGACCAACCAGCGCCGGCTGGTCTCGTCCCAGCGGTGCATGTGGATCATGCGCGGGTATCTCTTCAGCGGATCGGCATCCGGATTGCCGATGGGCACGCCGGCCGAGTCACCGGGGTACGTCCCGCTCTCCCGCAGGCGCATGTAGTGATCCCGAAGCCCCACCACCTCCTGATTGGAGAACAGCCCGCGCGCGACGACGTACCCATCGCGCTCGTACTGTTGGAGTTGCGCGTCGTCGAAGACGGCTCCGACGTCTGAGGCGCTGGCCTTGTCCGTCAGCGTTGTCATTCTGCTCCTCCCACTCTGACTACCTGCTCTCGCTACCGGCTGTGGCAAAGGAGAGCGCCCCTTTGCCACAGCCGGCGCATGCCTACCCTGGACGCCGGACTCACTTGCCTCCCTGGCGCGCCCAGTAGGCGTCCAGCAGGGCCTGGATCTTTGGCTGCGCCACGGACAGCGCCTGAGTCGCCGTGGCCTTGCCGTCCATGATGTCGTTTATGGCATCTCCCAGGCCACCGTCCCGGTTGATCTCAGCCTCGGACACGCCGCCGACCACGTTGATCGAGCCGGTCTTCTGGGTCTGCAGCAGAGCCTGGACGTTGGCGAAGTTGTACGTCTTGCTTGCCAGCGGGGCCCACAGCTTCTCACTGGTCTCTGGGAGGTTGCACATCCGCCCCCCCTCGGCGATGCGTCGCTGACCTGGCTCGGACTGGATCCACTTCACCAGCTCCCAGGCTGCGTCCTGGCGTTTGGTCTTAGCGTTCACGGTGTGGCCGTGTTGGAGGTGCACCGCATGTTGCTGCGCCCCCCGCGGCATTGGCGCCACGTCGTACTGCAGCCCCCCCTGGCGCGCCGCCTTGGGCCCCCACATCTGGGGCAGGAACCAGGGACCCTCCATCTTCATGGCGGCGTAGCCGAACTGGATGTGGTTCTGGTCAGCAGGGACACCTGTGCGGGGCGGGGCAACTCGGAACCGGTTGATCATGTCTCCCAGCTGCGTCTGCAGTTCCTTGGCCACGCCCGGGCTGTCCCACTGGCTCTTCTTTGGCTCGACCACGCTGTCCCACTCCCTCGCGCCGTTGAGCCGGATCCAGGGAAAGTTGCGCAGGTACCCGCCGTTGGCCTGGTAGCCCCAGTACTGTACGCCGGACTCCTGCCGCGTCAGCTTGCGTGCCATGTCCACCATGTCGTCGAGCGTCCAACCCTCCTTGGGGTAGGGTACGCCAGCGCGGTCGAACAGGTCCTTGTTGTAGAAGATGACCATTGGCCCCGTGTCCGCCGTCAGCATATAGGACTTGCCGCGGAGCTTGGACTGCGCCTCGTAGTTGGCGGGCACCACGCGCTGCAACGCCTTGTCCTTGCTCAACAATCCATCCAGCGGCAGCAGCAGCCCCTGCAGGGCGTACGGTTGCCAAAACCATCCCTGGAAGTAGTTGACGTCGGGGGCCTCGTCCGCGGCGAAGAGCGTCTTCAGCTTCTCGTAGTGCTGGCCGGAGGCGTACTGCTCGCCGCTCACCTTGATCGACGGGTGGGCCCGCTGGAGCTCGTTGATCATGGACGTGTAGACGTCCAAATCCTGGACGTCTGCCCAGATGGAGAGGCGCAGCTCCGCCGGCGACGCGCTCTTCTCCGCCGGCTGTCCGCTGCCTCCCGTACCGTCGGCCCCGCAGGCGGCCAGCAGCCCTGCGCCTGCCACCGCCGTGACCGAGCCGGCCAGGAGCCCCCTCCGGGCGCGGCGAACGGACCCGAGATCTCCAGCCATGGGCGTACCTCCCCTTCGGATGTGCTGCCTTCATCTTGGGGCATGCCGGCCCGGCTGTCCACCCGTGCCCACCCGTGCCCACCCGTGGCCGCGCGTGGCCGCGCGTGGCCATGCGTGGGGGACGGCGTCATCTTGGTCGGCGGCTGCTCTGCGGATCTCCAGGTCGGCGCGAAGCGGCTCGGCAAGGATCGTCCAGGCTGCCGGCTGAGCTGACCCGGGCCCCCTTGTGGGGGAGACCATCACGCGCTGGGCGTAGGCGTAGCTCCGCCGGGACATCCGATGGCTTCGCCCGTCCAGAGCCGGCGCATCTCCTCGCACCTGGCCAGCAGCTCGTCCAGCGTCCCGCTGTCCTCGACCCGCCCGTCCTTGAGCACCACGATCCGGTCGGCCCGGCGTAGCGCCGCCCGTCGGTGGGAGACCACCAGGCAGGTGACGCCGGCGCGGCTGAACAGCCGCGCCCACAGCTCCCGCTCAGTATCGACGTCCAGCGCGCTCGAGAGGTCGTCCACTACCAGCAGCTCCGGCTCGCGCAGGAACATCCGCGCCGCGGCCGCCCGCTGCAGCTGGCCACCGGAGAGCTTGACCCCACGCGGTCCCACCGGCGTCTCCAGGCCCTGTGCCAGCCCCGGCAGGTCGCCTTCCAGCACCGCCGCGCGCACCGCCCGCTCCAGGCGTCCGTCCGCCTCCGGGATTCCCATCAAGACGTTGTCGCGTAGCGACTCAGAGAAGAGGCGCGGCACCTGCGGGGTGTAGGCCACCCGGGGCGGGACGAGGAACGCCCCCGGCTCGACCACCTGGTGGCCGTTCCAGCGGAGCTCGCCGGCGTCGCCCGGCAGCAGGCCGAGCAGCACGCGCAGCAGCGTCGTCTTGCCGGCCCCCACCCGACCGGTCACGACCGTGAACGAGCCGCGCGGCAGCACCAGGTTAACTCCGTGGATGCCCCGTGGGGCCTGCCCTGAGCCTGGCGAATGAGAGCCCGGATAATGGTACGTCAGACCACTCGCCTCGAGGCGGTCGAGGCGGTCGCCCTCGCGCCGCTGGGGCTGGCGCAGCGCCGGTGGGCCGCGGCGCAGGTGCAAGGGGGCGTCGCGCACCAGCCGCTCCGGGGGCGCTCCCTGCATCAGCTCCTGGAGCCGCTGGAGCGAGACGCCCATCTGCCGGAACCGGGCCAGGAACTGGCCAACCATGCTCGTCGCCTGCGTCAGCCAGGCCAGGTAGGACACGAAGAGGGCGAAGTCCCCGACTGAGAATCGCCCGCTCCCCATCGCCCCGGCCCCGCCGAGCAGCAGCAGGCCGGTGCCGACGTTGGCCGTGTTCTGCGCCACCCCGGTGACGAACTGCGTGAGCACGGTGTCGCGCACGCCGGCCCGTCGCCGGCGCTCGTTGACCTCTCTGAGGTGCTCGACCACCCGCGCCTCCGCCCCGGCCACCTTGACCGCCAGCACCGCGCCGAACAGCTCGCCGAGGAGGCCGGTCACCTCCCCAATCGCCTCCTGGTTCGCCTGACGGTACTGCGTGATACGGCGGCGGGCCAGGCCTGTCAGGGCGAAGACGCCCAATAGGGGCAGGAAGACGAGGAGCGTCATCGTCGCGTCGATCTGCGCCAAGACCACCAGGGCGATCACGAACACAAGGAGCTGGCCGACGGGGTCGAGCGTCCAGGTCAGGAAATGGTTGGTCTCGGCGACGTCGTTCCGAAAGCGGCTGACCGCCTCGCCGGCCGAGGCCGGCAGGGCCCGCGCGCCCGGCCGCTCCAGTATCCGCTCCAGCATGTTCCGTCGCATCAACGTGCCGGCTACGACGTGTAGCGATGGCTCCGCCACGTTCGCCGCCACCGCCGTCAGCGGGCGCACCGCCGAGACCACGACCAGCAGGGCCAGCAGGCTCTCGACCGTCCAGCCGGCCGGCGCCTGCCCGGTCAGCGAGTCCAGGATCTGGCGCACGACCAATCCCGGCACGAGCGGGAGGAGGTACGCCGTGACAAGTACCAGCAGCCCGGCCGCCAGGAAGTGCGCGAAGCTGAAGCGGGCCAGCCGCCAGATCAGGTGGAGCCGGCTCACACCAATACCTCCTCGAGCCCCGCCCGCAGCAGCCGGCCGAAGCGTGACGCCGGGTCGGCCGCCAGTGCCGCCCGATCGCCCTCCTCCGCGACCCGGCCGCGCTCCAGGATCACGATGCGGTCGGCGCGCCCGACGGTCGCCAGGCGGTGGGCGATGACGATCGCCGTGCGCCCCTCCAGCAACCGATCCACCGCTCGCTCCAGGAGCCGCTCGGTCGCCGGGTCGAGACGCGACGAGGCCTCGTCGAGCACCACCAGCCCCGGGTCCTTCAAGAACGCGCGCGCCAGGGCGAGCAATTGCCCCTCACCGGCTGAGAGACCACCACCGCCAGGTGCCAGCTCCGTGTCCAGCCCGTGGGGCAGGGCGCGCCGCCACGGCCCCAGCCCCAGCTCGTCGAGCACCGCCACCACCCGCTCGTCTGGCACCGAGCGGTCGAAGAAGGTCACGACGTCGCGCACGGACGCGTGGAAGAGCTGGACGTCCTGCGTCACCACCCCAATGCGGGCCCGCAGCGCCTCCAGCGGCGCCTCGCGGAGGTCGACGCCGCCGAGCCGGACGGCCCCCCGCTGCGGGTCGTACAGCCGGAACAGGAGCCGCGCCAGCGTCGTCTTGCCCGAGCCCGTCCGCCCGAGCAGCCCCAGCACTTGCCCCGCTCCGAGGCGCAGCGAGACGTCGCGCAGCACCGGCTCGGCGTCGTCATAGGCGAACGTGACCCGGTCAAGCTCGACCTCCAGGGGCCCCGGCGGGGGCGCCGCCCCCGGCCCATCGCCGATGGCGCTCCGCTCGGCCAGTAGCGCCCGCACTCGCCCGATCGAGGCGGCCGCCTGCTGCAGATCCTGCATCTGGCGGACGATTGCGTTGAGGGGCTGGTGCAGGCTTTGGGTGTAGGCGAAGATCAGGTAGACCGTCCCGATCGACATCGCCCCGCGCCCGTAGAGCCAGGCGCCAATGGCAAGTGTCGCGGCCGTCGCCAGCTCCAGGCACAGGATGGCCGACTGGAAGGTCGCCGAACCGGCCAGCCGGGCCTTGACGTCGGCCCGCAGGAGGTGGCGTGAGCGCTCCAGGAGCCGTCCCAAGACGTAGCCGACGCCCCCATTGGCGCGCACGTCCTCGGTCCCGGCCAGCCGCTCCTCGATCAGGCCGAAGAGGTCGGCGTTCTGCTGCCGCAGCTCCTCGAAGCGCGGCACCGCCAGCCGGCGCAGCCAGAGCATCAGCACGACCCCCAGCGCGGCGCAGGCCGCCGCCGCCCCGCCAATCCTGAGATCGACCTGCGCCAGCAGCGCCAGGATCCCCGCCAGCAGCAGGGTGTTGCCGAAGAGGGAGACGACCAGCCGCGAGAAGAAGTTGCCCAGCGTGGCCACGTCCCCGTCGGTCCGTTCGATCAGCTCCCCCGGGGTATGGGTAGCGTGGAAGGCCGGGTCAAGGCGCAGGACGTGGAGCGTGAGGTCCGCCCGCAGCCAGTTCGTCGCCGTCAGACCGACGTTCTCGGCCACGTAGACTTCGGCGACCGAGGCAATCTGAAGCGCCAGCGCGGCCCCCAGGAAGATCAGGGCGATCCAGACGAGGGCCTGCACCGGCGCACCCGCGGTCGCCTCGTCGATAAAGGCGCGCAGGATCTGCGGACTGACCAGGCGCAGCCCGACCGTCGTCACCAGGAGCAGCCCCAGGACGAGCACGCGCGGCCACTGCGGACGGAGGTAGGTGGCGAGCAGGCGGTTGACCGGCAGCCCCGGGGCGCGCGGCAACGGCGTTGGGATGGGCATAGACAATCACCATACCGCCCTCAACCACCGCCGGATACGTCCTTGCCCCACTTTGGCGTCGGCTCGCCGCCCCCCCACCGGTAGCGTCGGCACGCCAGCGCTGACCTGCCAAGGCCACTGCCCGGTGTTCACCAAGGAGGTCGAGCTCAGCGGCCGGCCGGGGAGCCATCAGGCCACCATCGTTGTCGACGCACCCTACTCGTCGACCACCACCTGGTGCGCCACCGCCGCCGGATGAGAGAAGCGGAGCAGCCTCTCGGCCTCCTCCAGCAGGAGGTCGCGCACCGGCCTCTCCAGCCAGCTGAATGGACGCAGTGAGAGCGTCGCCTTGCGCCGCTGCGCCTCGATCGACCAGGTTCCGGCGACCAGGCCGTCGACAAGGAACGTCGGCAGCCATTGGAGGTTAGCGCGGACGTAGACGCGGTCGCGGTAGGCGTCCGGCAAGATGCGCGCCCGATGCCGGGGGGCGTAGGCCAGCAGGACGCTATCAAACCAGGGCAGCAAGCGGACCGGCGCCGGGACGTCTGGGTCCGGGCGGGGGGCGCCGGGCAAATCGTACAGCACACGCCCGGCCTCGTCTTCGAAGCGCACGACCTCAGACCCGAAGCGCCCGAGCGCCTCGCGCACCGCCGGCGTCCGCCACCCGATCCAGCCCGCCACGTCTTCAGCCGCGGCCGGCCCGAACGCCCGCAGATGGCAGCGCACGACCGCCGCCAGCCCCTCCTCCGGGCCGGGCCACGCCGGGGGCAGGCAGGGCGCGGCCATCTGGGCAGCCGGCGCCCGCGGCCCCCAGCGACCGTCGGCCGGGGCCCGGACGAATGCCACCCAGGAGCGGAACGGGCGCCACTTGAATGATCGCTGCAAGGCCAGCTCGGCCTCATCCAGGCCAGTGGGATGCTCCGCGATCCAAGACTCGATAAAGCCGACGAGATCCTCGACGCTGCGGGGGACGGACTGGGCATACATGAGGAGCTCCGAGCGCAGCACCTCCATCTCCGGGGGAGCCGCCCCCGCCGTCCGCCGCCAGTCGGCATTCCCCGATGCCTCCACGACGGCGGCGTAGCTGGGGTGCTCGCCGGCGCTCACCAGGTGCAGGGTGCCCCGGATCAGTGTCCCCACCACGAGTCGGCGCTCCTCGAGCGCCCGATAGAGGTCCTCTGTCCGGAAGTCACGCATCCTGGTCCAAAGGGCCACCGGGAGCGCCGGCCAGTACTGCCCCTGCAGCGCGCCGATGGACTCCACCACGTCCACCACCGGAAGCTCCCAACGGCTGAGCAGCCCCTGCCTGGCCAGCAGGGCGCGGTTGAGCGCGCGGTGCGTCAGGCGCTCCCCCACCATCACCCGCGCCCCAGCGGCGGGCCAGCGCTCGGCTCCGCCTCCCACCGCTGTTCACGCCGGCAGACGATCGAATGCAGACGTCGTCGCCAGACCAATTCTGAACCTGGCCGCGTGATCTGTGAGCTCCCCCTCCGCCCCTGGGCCCCCTGGCGCCCCCCGCGGTATGCAACGCAGCTGCCGCCCATCATCGAGATCCTACCCCCCAGCAGGCGCAGTAGCCACGCCGCTCTTGAAACGGGAGACGGCCCCATGGGGCTGGGGTCAGTCGTGGGTGGCTGACTGCTCGGCGGCGATGTACCGCACGGCCGGTCCCCAGATGCGCCGCACCTCCCGGATGCGCAATCCCACCGCCTCCAGCAGCCGCGGCACGTCATGCTCCCAGTGGATGCCGTAAAGCAGCCGGAGCGGGCCCTGCAGCAGCCGCATCAGCAGCCGGAGCATCGGATGGCTTGGCACCGTGTAGTCGAGGCACAGCGCCCGGCCGCCGGGCACGAGCACCCGCGCCATCTCGGCCAGCGCAGGGCGCGGGTCAGCCTGCACACAACAGACGAAGGTCGCCACCACCGTGTCGGCGCTCGCGCGCCGGACCGGCAGTGCCGCCGCCTCGGCGATCAGCAGCGCCCGGACCGGACGGCCCTGCCGCCGCCGGGCCCGCAGCACCATCGGACCAGCCAGGTCCGAGGCGTACACGCGGGCCGCCGACCCGTAGTACGGGAAGTTCTTGCCGGTTCCGGCCCCCACCTCGAGGGTAACGCCGACCGCCGCGGCTCCGATCCGAGCGCGGCCGGGCCGGTAGTGCCGCTCGAAGGGGCGGTCGAGCAGGTCGTAGAGTGGCGCGAGGCGCGCGTAGCGCCGCCGGTTCCCCGCCGCCCGGGCCCGTGCCGGGCGCCCCTTCGCTGAGTCCTCGTCCGCCATCGCCTCCGTCCACCAGTCATCCCCGCTCACGCCGCTGGGCCCGCACGCCTCGTCAATTGTCGGCCCCCTGGGCCGGCCAGCCGGATGGGCCGCAGCGAGCCTCCCGTAAGGTAAGTATGGATCACCGGATCATCCGTACGCCCGCTCCAATATCGACACCACCACGGACCCGGCGCAACCACACTACAAGATCCGCAGAAGTGACACCATCCCTCTTGGTGGTGGTATTGACCCACCTTGGTGGACACCCTCACACTAGGGGGCAAGCTGCCCCGGAAGAAGGGAGTCCGGACCGATGGGAGCGAGAACGAGACCACCGTACCCGCCAGCGTTCCGTGCCGAAGCCGTGCAGGCTGGTGCACGCCAACGGGCGGTCGCTGAGCCAGGTGGCCAAGGACCTGGGCGTGCACCACGAGACGCTACGCGGCTGGGTCAAGCAGACCGCGATCGATGGAGGCCGGCGTGACGGGCTGAAGACGGAAGAGCGCACCGAGCCTGGCCCGGCTGCGCGCGAGAACCGCATCTTAAAGGAGGAGCGGGAGATCCTGCGCAAGGCGGCGGCTTGTTTCGCGGCGGAGAGCGCGACCCGGTGAGCTGCTACCAGTTCATTGCGCGGTGGTCGCCCGCCACCCGGTGGCGCTCTCGTGCCGTGTCCTGGGCGTGTCCCGGGCGGGCTTCTATGCCTGGCGGGACCGGCCGCCCTCGGCGCGAGCGCGGGCCGACGCCGAGCTGACCGGCCTGATTCACCGGCTGCACGACGCGAGCCGGGGCACCTATGGCAGCCCCCGCCTGCACGCCGACTTGCGGGCGGCGGGGGCGGCGCTGCGGGCGCAAGCGGGTGGCGCGGCTGATGCGCCAGGCCGGGCTGGCCGGGTGCCACCGGCGCCGGCGCCGGCCCTGCACGACGATCGCCGATCCGGCGGCCACGCCCGCTCCCAACCTGGTGCAGCGGCACTTCAACCCGCTGGCGCCCGACCAGCTGTGGCTTTCCGACATCACGTACATCCCGACCGGCGAAGGCTGGCTCTATCTGGCCGCCGTGCTCGATGCCTTCAGCCGACGCGTCGTCGGGTGGGCCATGGCCGACCACCTCCGGACCGAGTTGGTGCTCGACGCCCTCACCATGGCCCTGGGCCCCCGGCGGCCGGCGGCCGGGCTGGTCCACCACTCGGACCGTGGCTGCCAATACACCTCCCTTGCCTTCGGGCGGCGTCTGCAGGCGGCCGGGCTGGTGCCCTCCATGAGCCGAGTGGCGAACTGTTGGGACAACGCCGTGGCGGAGAGTTTCTTCGCCACCCTCAAAGGTGAAATTCGTCGACCGCCAAGCGTGGCCCACGCGGGCAGCGGCCCGCCGTGCCATCTTCGACTATATCGAAGGCTTCTACAACCGCCAGCGCGCCACTCCACCCTTGGGTACGTCAGCCCGGCCGCCTACGAAGCCACCCATCCGGCCACCCCGACCATGGCCGTGGCGTAACGTTGAGAAACGAACTTGTGGAACGTTGCCGAACGAGAACGTGTCCACCCTACCGGGGCAATACCAGTGGCATCTCCAGGGCAGCCTACAGGGTGACGCCCTGCGCTGCTTCCGCTACAGTTCATGTCCCCGGCCGGGCGACAACCTACTTATAGGTGTTACGCAGTCCCGGATGGGGGCGGGTGACCAAATTCGGACCGTAACGCGTAGGTCCTCTAACATATACGAGGCCACCCTTGGGGAGCGCTCCAGGCGTGGTCACGCGCCGGTGTCCCAGGTGAAGGGAGGCGAAGGAGGGAGCACGCGCGCTGGCATAGCAGCCATAGGGGACATCCCTGGCCCGCGCCGGAGTCCCTATGGCGCGTCGACTCGGAAGGCTTGCGCGGGGCTCCACGCCTCCCGCTTGCGGACGGCACCCGTGGCCACCAGTAGACGCCCGTCCTCCAGCGACACAGGCATGTAGTCGAGTGGCCGGGGCGCCGGGCCCTTGACGACGGCGCCGGTTCGCAGGTAGGTGGAGCCGTGGCAGGGGCAGACGAACAGGCCCCGGACTGTCTGCCCCTCCACCAGCCGCTCCTCGTCCGGGCGCCAGGGCACGGAGCACCCCAGGTGGACGCACTTCTGGTACAGGGCCATGAAGCCCTCCTCCAGGCGCACGAGGTAGAACTTCCCGTCCACGAAGTACTTCACGTCCCCCACCTGGTAGTCGGTAGGGGCGCCGACGGAGACTCGGCTCCCAAAGGCGCCCAGCTTGCGAGGCCAGAAGTAAACGACGAAGGCGACCGCGGCCTGGAGCGCGAGGGTGGCTAGCGTCCCCCAGCCGGCGGCTGCGAGGATACCCCGGCGCGTCTCCACCCCCAGCGCAACGCCGCCCGCGACGGTGGCCCGTCCGGGCACGACCGCTGCCCCTGCTGCTCCCATCATCGCTCCTCCGTTGTACGCCAGGCCTGCGCCGGAAGCGACGGGCCCCGGCTCCGCTCCCTCCCCGTGTCTCATCCTCCCGCGCCCGCGAAACCAGTAGAACTCATCCGGGCTACCGAGTCGATGGGGTGCCTCCCGCGACTTCCGGGCCCCGTTCGCCCACCCTCGGGCGGGGCGCTGCCCCTCCTGCGCCGGGGAGCCGACCCAAGAGACGACTTGGCGCAATCCAAAGCCACTCCTGTGGCTGCCTCGGTCTCTACCAACACATCTGGCACGGCAACCCCTTTCTTACGGCCTAGAAAATGGCCAGTTCTCGTGCCCCATGGTCGCGGCCCGCCCCAGGGCGCAACTGGTGAGAACACGCTCCGTCGTGCCACCGGCCGGGCGGGACGACGTTCCGAGGTTCTTCGGTGCTGGTGCCCCGCCGGGCACAACAGACTGCCGGCGAAATCGGAGGTGTGTCAGCCCCACAGGGGCGCCACGTCCTAACAGGCACACTAAGATGGGGTACGCTGGCCCCGGCCGCGAGGGGCGCTTTCACCATGCTAGTATGGGGCAGCCCCGCCGAGCCCGCGTCAGTCAAAGACGGTGAGGCGCCCGCCCCCGCCGGTGATCAAGGATGGCGTACCCAGGCCCGCCGGCGGTCAGAAGTCGAAGTCAAATACCAGGACGCCCCCCGGCTCGCGAATGGCCCGCAGCCCTGCGGCCGCGGCCCGGTGCCGGGGGTCGGGGAGGTAGGCGTCGCGCGCGGCGCCGTCCGCGAAGTCCATCACGAACCCGTGGGTGTACCCCTGGGACGCCCCTTCCGGGCTGGTGTTGGGCCCGCCGTGAAAGCTCAGCAGCCCCGGTATTGTCCCTTGCAGGGCGCCGAGCTTATCCAGCGCCTGCTGCACTTCTTGCGCCGGGACGTCGGGGCGTACGCGGACGAGGACGATGTGTCTTGTCGGCATGGCCTGCCAGTGTAGCGCAGCGCTGCGCTGTGACGCCGTTGCCCCTGGCTGGGGTAGGCAGGTGAAGGGTCGGCGCCCCTGCCGTAGCAAGCCCTGCCGTACCATGCAGCACCCAGGTGTGAGACGCTCCGGGGGAGGGGCGGCGCCGGGCGGGAGGAGCGCAGGATGAAGGTGACCGGACTGCGGCAGAAGACCTACAGCTTCACCATGGGGCGTCGGCTGGGTGACGCCAATGGGCCGCTAGGGAACGACTATGGTGGGGGCTCCATCCTCTACGTGGACACCGACGCGGGGCTGACCGGGATGGCCCTCGGGGGCGGCCCCAGCGTGCGCAAACTCGAGCCCCTCGTCGTGGGGGAGGACCCGCGGGGCGTCGCCGGCCTGTGGAAGCGGATGATGGACTTCGTGTTCAAGGGCGGGAACGAGGGGGCGGACAAGGCGGCGATTGGGGCCATCGACGTCGCCCTGTGGGACCTCAAGGCGAAAATCAACGGCGAGCCCCTGTGGCGCACGCTCGGGGCCCGCGAGGGCCGCGTCAAGGTCTACGCCAGCGGCATCGACCTCTGTCTGGACGACGACGAGCTGGCCGCATTTTACGGTCGCATGGCGGCGCGAGGGGTCGACGCCGGCAAGCTCAAGGTGGGGCTCGACCTGGACGACGACCTGCGCCGCCTGGGGATCATGCGCGATCAGCTGGCTCGCGCCGGCAAGCGCCCACATCTAATGATCGACTCCAACGAGTACTGGTCGCCCAAGCAGGCCATCCGCTTCATCTCGGAGCTGGAGCGCCACTTCGATCTCACCTGGGTGGAGGAGCCGGCGCGGCGCTGGGACTATCGTGCCCTGCGCCAGGTCTCGCGAGCGGTGCGGGCGGCCGTGGCCACGGGCGAGAACCTCAACGACGCCAGCGACTTCTACCCGTTGATCCTGAATGGGGCGGTGGACGTGGTACAGGTTGGCGCCGGGACGACGGGCATCACCGGGGCGATGCAGGTGGCCCACATGGCCGCCGGCTTCGAACTCCCGGTGGCGATGATGAACTGCCCCGGCGACTATATGGCCCACCTGGCGGCCGCCTTGCCCAATCACCTGATGATGGAGGTGGTCGATCCCGGCCGCGAGCCCTGCTTTACCGCCGACGCCCGGCTCGAGGGGGGCTTCATCCACCTCGGCGAGACGCCGGGCCTGGGCATCACCATAGACGAGGCGGCCCTGGCGGCCCTGGCCGAGCCCCTGCCCCGCCCAACCGGCGCCTCCCCCATGCCGTTCCCGCGCCGCGAGGGCGCCGGGCTGTACGTTGTGCCACTCTCCGAGGCTGAGCTGGCCGCCCAGCGCGCCCCCCGGCCGGCCCATCCCCCCAGGCTGGCCCGGCCGCGCTACCCTTGAGCCGGCCCCGCTGGTCAAGTGGGCCTATCCCGGACCGGCACCCTTTCCGTCGTGCGCTACAACCCTCCCGTGGTAAGGCCTCGAGGCCGTCCACTGCCGTTCGGCCCTTGCCATCCCAAACAGCCCCTGAGTAGCGCAGTAGAGAGATCCGAGGAGCAGGAGCATGACACAGCGAGGCGCCCCGAGGGGCACCGGCGGACCCAGTGGACCGGGGGGCGGACCGCCCCCTGAGGTCGAGCGGGGGGTGGTCGAGGCCACCAACGACAAGGGGCTCAAGCTGGGTGGACGCTGGCTGAACTACTCCCAGTTCCGCCAGGTGCCCCACCCGGAGACGGGCCAGGAGGTGGAGGTAGAGATCGTTCGCGACCGATTTATCAACGCCCTCACCGTGATCGGCGCGGGCGGTGACCTCGTCCTCGACCTCGAAGAATCCGAGTCCATCAGCGGCGACGCCTTCGAGGGCCTGGACGCGGACGCCGCCCCGGCGCCGCGCCCGCGGCGCCCGGCCACGCCCGCCGCGCCGGCGCGCCCGCTCACGCCAGGCCCGGACCGGAACACCGAGATCCGGCGCCTGGCGCTGATCAAGGCCGCGGCCGAGTACGCCGCGCCCCGCACGGACATGACGCCCGACGACGTCTTGACCGTCGCCATCCAGTGGGAGGCCTGGGTCACGGACACCTCAGAGGCCACTGAGTAAGGCTCATATGGTGCTCGGCGGGAGCGGGGCGGCGCCGGTTGGACGCGGTGAGCAGTCGATCGGTGGGGGGGGAAGGGGAGTTCCGGATGCAAGCCGGAGGGCCACCCTCCGGCACCATCACCGTGCCCCCCTCAATGGGGATGGCAGACACCAACACCTTGAGCACGTCGGCCACGGCCACAATCCCGGGGGCTAGGTTGAGGTAGACCCGCCTCGCTCAGACGAAGCCGGAGGCTTCTTCGGTGCGGGAAGGGCGGGAGCCATAGTAGGCGCGGCAGGGGGCCACAGTCTCGCCCCGGGGACCGTCCGGCAAGGGCGTGCCCAGCTCCTGGCCCAGGACGGCCTGCAGGCGGCTGCGCCCCTGGCGCACCACGTCCGGGTGGGTGGCGGCCACGTCTTGTGCCTCCAGCGGGTCGGCGCGGAGGTCGTACAGTCGCTCGCTCCCCTCGGGCTCCTCGTAGCGCACCACGTAGTTCCAGTCGCCGTCACGGACTGAAGCCATGTCCCCCCAGCCGGTGACGACGAAGTCCCGCCCCTGGGCGCCCTCTTTCCCTTCGATCAGCGGGCGGGCGGAGCGGCCGGCCCACTCCGGACGATCCACGGCGGTGGCGCCTGGCCAGCGGTCGAGCAGGCCCAGCAGGTCGAGGGCTGTGGGGACGATGTCATGGTTCTGGACCAGGGCGTCGATCGTCCGGCCCCGTCCGCCGGGTGCCTCACTCCCCGCCCCGGTCCCCGGGTGGCGCACGATCCAGTTCAGCTGGGTGTTATGGGCGTAGAGATGGTCGGCGCTCTTGCCGAAGCGTCCGTGGTCGAGGAGCTCCGTGCCGTGGTCGGAGGTGATCATCACCACGGTGTCGTCGAGGCGTCCCAGGTCGGCCAGGGTGTTCATCAGGCGCCCCAGCACGGCGTCCATAAAGGTGATCTCGCCATAGTAGAGGGCCTTGGTGCGCTCCTTTTCTTCGTCCGTGCCGATGCGCGCCGCCTCGGGGGGATAGATGAACTCGACACCCTCTTTGCCGCGGGGGAAGTCGTAATACCGGTCGGCGTACTCCCGCGGCGGGTCCCATGGCTCGTGGGGATCGAAGGACTCGAGCCAGAGCAGGAAGGGGCCGTCGTCGTGGTTCTCCTCCAGCCAGGCCATGCCACGCTGGATTACGGCGGCCCCGGTCAGGTCGGCCTCGCGCGAGAAGTGGCGCTTGTTCAGGAGGTACTGCACCAGCGAGGCGTGCTGCGCCGGATCGAGCGGCCCGCGGACGCAGCGCTCGGCCGTGGCGCGGATGAGGTCGAGCGCGCCCCCCTTCCAGTTGTCCGTCTCCTGGCCACGCACGAACTCAAAGTTGAAGAAGCCGCGGGTAAAGTTCTGGGTGGGCTTGAAGATGTGGTAGACGTCGCCGATGAGGCAGGTCTTGTAGCCGGCCCCCAGGAGCAGCTCGGCCAGGGTGGTGTGCTGGGGTGGGATCTTGTGCCAGCCCCGGGCGTTCGGCCATAGCCCTGTGGTGTCGTAGTCGAAGCGCCAGGGGAAGGAGCGCAGCCCCGTCCACAGGGCGCGCCGTACGGGGATGGTCGGCTCCGCCTCGCCGTAGCAGTTGGCGAAGGAGACGCCGTCACGCCGCAAGGCGTCCAGGGTGGGTGTCTGGACGCGGGCGATGCCCGGCGCCGGCTGGTGATGGACGCAATCGTAGCGTAGCGTGTCCAGGACGAGCACCACCAGGTTCATTGCTTCTCCCTGCTCCCCTCTGCCCCGGCCAGGTGAGGGCATGCGGTTTGGGCCTCCCACCGGTCGTCATAACGGTCGGAATCGCCTTGCCCGGCCCGGCCATGGCCTGTTACGCCTCACTCTACCGCTTGCGGCAGCGGCAGGCACGCCCCGTGCGGTGCCAGCGGCCCCCCGCCGGCCCGACATGGTAGGCTGAGCCGGTGCAGCAGGCAGGAAAAGGTGGAGTGATGCAGATCAAGCAACTGGGGCGTACGGGCTTGCGGGTCAGCGAGGTCTGCCTGGGGACGATGACCTTCGGCCTGCAGACGGACGAAGCCACCGCCTTCGCCATCATGGACGTGGCCGACCGGGGCGGGGTGACGTTCTTCGACACGGCGGACGTCTACCCGCTGGGTGGCGCACCGGAGGACGTGGGGAAGACGGAGGAGATCGTCGGGCGCTGGCTCCGAGAGCGGGGGGCGCGTGAGCGCATCGTGCTGGCTACCAAGTGCCGCGGGGCGATGGGGCCCGGACCGAACGACCAGGGGCTCTCGCGCAAGCACGTCTTACGCGCCTGTGAGGATAGCCTGCGCCGCCTGCAGACAGACTACATCGACCTCTACCAGACCCACTCCCCTGACCCGGAGACACCCATCGACGAGACACTGCGGGCCTTGGACGACCTGGTGCGCTCCGGCAAGGTGCGCTACATCGGGTCTTCAAACTACCCGGCGTGGCAGCTGGCCGACGCCTTGTGGACGAGCCGCTTGCTGGGGATCGCGCGCTACGATTGCGCCCAGCCACGCTACAACCTCCTCTTCCGCATGATCGAAGACGAGCTCCTCCCCCTGTGCCGGGCCCACGGCGTGGGGGTGATCGCCTACAACCCCCTGGCGGGGGGCATGCTCACCGGCAAGTACCTGGCGACGCGGGAGGCGCAGCCGGGCACTCGCTTCACCCTCCCGCGTCGTGGCGAGGCCTACCGCAAGCGCTACTGGAACGACGCCGTATTCGACGCCGTCGCCGCGCTAAACGACACGCTTCAGCCCCGCGGCACGTCGCTGACGCACGCCGCCCTGGCCTGGGTGCTGGCGCAGCCGGGGATCACGAGCGCCATCCTCGGCGCCAGCCGGCCGGAGCAGCTCGAGGACAGCCTGCGAGGCGCGTCCATCACCCTGGACGAGGACGTGCGCGCCGCCTGCGACGACGTGTGGTACAGCCTACCGCGCCAGCGCGATCCCGAAGTGGCCCGCCGCTAGGGCAGGTCCATACCACCCACCGGCCCCTGACCCCACAAGGGCCCCCCCATGAAGACCCGTGCCGCTCGCCGGGACCACCACTTCGGCCAGCGCATCACCCCCTCTCATGGGTCGTCCCGCCGGCTGATCGTTGCAGGGATCGGACGGACGCTAGGGGCTCGCCGGCACAAAGACGGCCGAGCGGCCGGCGAGAAAGTCGAGCAGCAGGCGATTGACCTCCTCCGGCTGATCGAGCTGCACCCAGTGGCTCGCCTGAGGCAGCCGCTCCACCCGTGCCTGGGGCGCCCACGCCGGTCCCGGCTCGGCCAGCTCAGCCTCGAGGTATGGATCGCGCTGGCCCCAGATAACCAGCACCGGCCGATCGATCCTGCGCAGCGCCCGCCACAGACCGCGTCCGCCGTGGCGCAGGAGGGCACGATAGTAGTTGATCGACCCGGTCAGCGCCCCGGGGCGTCCGGCCGCCGCCACGTAGCGGTCGATGTCTGCCGGGCTAAAGGCGTCCGGCCGCGCGGGCTCGCGCCGCAAGAGCCGGCGCAGCAGGGCAAAGTCCCGGGCCCGGATGCCCCACTCCGGGAGCCAAGGGAGCTGGAAGAAGAGCATGTACCGGCTCTTCCACAGCTGCCGCCGGGTACGCAGGGCGCGCCGGAAAACCGCCGGGTGGGGCGCGTTCATGATCACCAAGCGCTCCACCAGCTCCGGGTAACGCATGGCGAACAGCCAGGCCACGGCCCCTCCCCAGTCGTGGCCCACCACCACCGCACGGCCGGCGCCACGGGCGCGGATGAGCCCCGCTACGTCACGCGTCAAGAGCTCCCAACGGTAGCTGCTCACCCCTGCCGGTTTATCGGAGAGGTTATAGCCCCGCATGTCGGGCGCCACGACGTGGAAGCCGGCGGTGGCCAAGGCCGGGATCTGGTACCGCCAGGAGTACCAGAACTCCGGAAACCCGTGGAGCAGCACCACCAGGGGCCCGTCCCCGGCCTCGACACAGTGCAGGCGAACGCCATCTAGATCGACGTAACGTTCAACGTAGCCTGGGCCAGGTCCTTCCGCGGGGGGCACTACCCTTCGTGCGATCGGTGACGACGCAGCGGCCCCATGCGATGGCGCAGCCGGGTGGGGAGGCGCGGGCGGCGCGACCCGCGATCGTCGTCCAGGGCATCCCGGTTAGTGGGGTCCGGCGCCGCCGGGCGGGGCGTAGCCGGGGGGGGTGTGGCCGGAGACGGCGCGTCGTTGGCCGGCCGGCCGGTAGCGTCCTCGTCGAGTGGGAGCTGGTCGGTGGATGCAGCTGACGGCCGGCCCCCTCGGCCGGCGGGTGCCTGGACCGGCCCCTGCGGGGACAGGAATGGGGGCGGTGGGCCTGAGAGGGGCGGGCGAGAGGGAGGCGGGCCCGCCGGTCGGCTCGCCGGCGGCCGGGGGGCCTCGGAAGCCTCCCCATCGGCGAGGCGGGCCCCCACGCGGCGCCCCCGGAGGGTGGTCCGGGTAAGGGCCTGCACCACGCGTGTGGCATGCTGCCGCGGCACCTCCACGTAGGAGAAGCGGTCGTAGATGTCGATGGCCCCCACGGCCCGACCGGGGATACCGGCCTCGTTGGCGATGGCGCCTACCAGGTCCTGCGGGCGCAGGCGATCCACACGACCGGCCGCCACCAGGATGCGCCGCATGCCGGTCTCGGGGGCCTGGCCGTCCGCCTCGAACTCGGTGGCGTCTCGGCGCCGGGCCCGCGCCGCCCGGGCCGCCTGCTGGGCCTCTTGCTCCGCCTGGCGGGCCTGTTGCTCCGCTTCGGCCGCCTTGAGCACACCGGCCAGCGTAGTGCCGTCGTTTGCCGCGTTGCGTTCCTGGTCCCACAGGCGCAGGGCGGCGGCGGCCACCTCCACGGGATCAAACTGGTCGCCGAGCTCACCGGCCAGGACGAGGTAGGGATCCAGGTCACCGGCGCCGATGGCCGCGGCCACGGCCTCCTTGGCCGCCTCCCGCCGCCGCGTCGCCAGGTCACCCAGGGAAGGGAGGCGCTTACGGGTGATGCGGCTCCCCAGCAGCCGCTCGATCATGCTCAGCATGCGGTAGTCGCGGGGCGTGACGAGGGTGATCGCCGCCCCCGCCCGGCCGGCCCGCCCGGTGCGCCCGATACGGTGGACGTAGGACCCCGGATCCCACGGGACGTCGAAGTTGACCACGTGCGTGACGCCCTCGATGTCCAGCCCGCGGGCGGCCACGTCCGTCGCCACCAGCACCTCCGTCTGCCCGTCTCGGAAGCGCCGGAGAACGCGCTCGCGCTCGGCCTGGGCCATATCACCGTGGAGGGCCGCCGCTCGGAAGCCACGCACCGCCAGGCGATCGGCGATGTCGTCCGTCGTGCGCCGCGTGCCGCAGAACACGATCGCCGCCCCCGGGGCCTCCACGTCCAGCACCCGAGCCAGGGCGTCCAGCTTATCGGCGCCCCCTATCTCATACGCCACTTGCTCGATCTGCGGGACGGTCACCTGCTCCGGGGTGATGGCCACACGCACCGGGTCATGCAGGAAGCGCCGCGACAGGCGTTGCACCGGGGCCGGCATCGTCGCCGAGAACATGGCGCTCTGCGTCCGGCGCTGTCCCTCCCCCTGGGGCGGAGCGCCCTCCACCGGAGCCCCCTCGAGCAGGGCCACGGCCCCCTCCACGTCGGAAGCGTCTTCCCCGTCCGCCTCGTCCCGCTCGCCCCCGGCCTCGGCAACGGCCGCCAGGATGGACTCCACGTCCTCGAGAAAGCCCATGTCCAGCATCTCGTCGGCTTCGTCGAGGACCACCTGCTGGATCTCGGACAGGTCGAGCGTTCGCCGGCGCAGATGGTCAAGGATCCGTCCGGGCGTACCGACGACGACGTGGACGCCGGCGCGCAAGCCCCGCAGCTGGCGATCCATCGGCTGTCCCCCGTAGACTGGCAGGACGAGCACGCCACGGAACTTGCCCAGCTGGTGCACCGCCTCCGCCACCTGCACCGCCAGCTCCCGCGTCGGCGCCAGCACCAGGGCCTGCGGCCGGCGCAGCCCGACCGCTACCCGCTCCACAATGGGGATGCCGTAGGCCGCCGTCTTCCCCGTGCCGGTCTGTGCCTGGGCGATAACGTCACGCCCTTCCAGGAGCACCGAGATGGTCTCCCGCTGCACCGGCGTCGGCGCCTCGTAGCCCAGCTCGTCCAGGGCCCGCAGCACAGGCTGGCTTAGCCCGAAGTCCCGGAAACTGTCACCCTCGGTCTCGTCGCCGGCGGCGCCATCGCTTGCCTCCCCCAGGCCCGGTGTGCCGCCGACCGCGTCGGCGGCGGTGGAGACGGCGGCGCCCCCCGTATTGCCGGGGGCACCGTCACCCCCAGCCGCGTCTTGCTCAGCGGTCATGCCCCTCGGCCTTGCAAGCCGCGTGCCGTTGGGCGCGCCGGGACAAGAAGGCGCCAAGCCCCATCAGCGCCAGCGCTATACCGCCCGGCCCGTAGAGGGCACCGGCGCCGGTGCGGGGCAAGAGAGGCGTGGCCGGCTGCGCACCTGCCGGCGCCGGCAGCGTCCGGCTCGGGGCGACGGGCGCCGGCGCCCGCGTCGGGGCCGGCTGGGGCGCTCCCTGAGATACCTCCTGCAACACCTGGATGGTGGGCACAGGCGTCGCCTCCGGCTCGGGCGCTCGCTCGACCACCAGCAGCGGGCCGAGGATCTGCGGCAGCTCGGGCGTCGGCTCGGCGACGATCACCAGAGGCGCGGCTACAGGCGGCGCCGGGGGCGCCGGGGGCGCGGCCTGCTGGACGGTGGGCGGGACCGTCGGACTCACCACCGGCAGCGCCGTAGCCGTGGCCGGCGGTGTAGTCGCCGTGGGGCTGGCCTGGCGCGTGGGGGTAGGGCACGGCCCGTCGGCGATGAGCTGCCCCTCCCGCTTCCTCTGCTCGATCTCCGGCACGGACAGCTCGACCATCCGCGGGCCATTGTGGTTCTCGCAGATGACGCGGCGGGGGGGCTCGTTGGGACCGCTGTCGTTCTGCGTCACCTCCTGCGTCTGAGGCGCCGGGGGCGGGCTGGTGGGCGGGGAACTCCCCGGTGTGCTCGTGGGCACAGGCGTGCTCGTGAGCACAGCTACGGGCACGGTTGTGGGCCCGGCATTGGGGGCTGCGATGGTCGGCGTCGCCACCGGCACCGTCGTGGAGGCCGGGGTGCTGGTAGGTTGCGCCGTCGGCGCCGTCGTGGGTGTAGCCGGCACTGCCGTGGGTGTAGCCGGCACTGCCGTGGGGGAGGGCGTGCTCGTTGTAGGTGCGACGCACGTGTCGCCCTCTCCCATCTCACGGGCGTTGTTCGCCTGCTTGAACGCCTCGTACGCCTCATGGTGCCCATTGCCGTAAGGCCCGATGGGCGCGTCCTCGGGACCAACCACTCTCCCGGAGGGCAGGCACAGTGGCCGGTCGTGGGCCAGGGCAACACCGGCGCTCGCCAGGTGCAGCGACGCGGCCAAGGTAAGGGCGACGGCCACGGCGCGCCTCGGAGAAATCACTGTCTGCATCATCCGTTCTCCTGCAAAGAGTGGTGCGCCTGCCTGCGGTGGTAGTACCGCCGCGGGCGACGCGGTTCAGGTGGGGACGTGTCGGTAGGTGTGGGTGGTTCCGTGTTGCTGTGTCCTCGTTGCTGTGTCCTTGTTGGCCCCGCAGGGACGTGTCCGGGGACGGGCGCTTGGTAGGCCAATGAGCGCGGCGCGCTCTGTTGTGAGCCGAGCATCCCCAGCGCCGGCCCTGTTCACGGTTCAGACCTGGATGCGATCACGTTGAGGCCGCCATCGCTGCGCCCCCTTGCTTGAGGGGCGCCAGGCGGCCGCTGATCTGGTACGAACCGATGGGGGTGCCGACGACGTGCATCCGACCTCACAACGTAGGAGCGCCGTTCCTCTACCGTGCTGGCCCGTTTGTATTCGTGGGCCGGCTTCTGGCAACGGCAGCGCTTAACCGGCTGGTTACAGGCCTAACGTAGATTCTTGGCCGATACTCCGTCTGGCTGCGTGGACGGCGCGCCAGTACCATGCGGGTACGGGAGGCGTCGTGGGGCAGGGCGGTGCGACTGCGGAGGGAGCAGGGATGACAGTCAAGATGATCCAGGTAGAGGCCGGGTGGGGAGCCGGGGGAGTGGAAGACCAGGCCGTGGAAGACCAGGCCGTGGACGGGGCGCAACGCCGGCGCGCCGGGACGACGCGGCGCCGGGGGCTGGCGGGTGGGGCAGCCGCCCTCAGCGCCCTCGTGGCGGCGGCCTGTGGCGCCGGAGGGGCGAGCCAGGCGCCGGGGCCGCGCCAGCTCACCAAGGAAAGCATCACCCTTAGCTGGGCAACGCCGGGGAATCAGCAGGAGCTGGAAGTCTACGGCAAGGTCGCCGAGCGCTTCACCCAGACCTATCCCAACATCCAGGTCACCGGCGACCGCGCGGCCTCCGACCTGACCAAGCTGGTCTCCCTGATCGCCGGCGGCACCCCCCCTGAGATCATGTTCGCCACGATCAACAACTGGCCTTCGCTGGCCGTCCAGAACGTCTGGCTCCCCCTGGACGACCTGATCAAGCGCGACCGGTTTGACTTAGCAGACTTTTTCCCCCAGATCGTCAAGCCCTACCGCTACGACGGCCGGCGTTTCGGCGAAGGCCAGCTCTACGGCCTGGCCAAGGAGATCGCCGTACGGGCGATGTATTACAACGCCGATCACTTCCAAGAGGCCGGGCTCACGCCCCCGGCGCCGGACACGGCCTGGACGTGGGACGAGTTCCGCCAGGCCACCCGCCGGCTGACGAAGCGCAGCGGCGACACCGCAGAGCGCTACGGCTACGCCATGGAGACCTGGTGGGGGATGTGGAGCATCTGGGCCTGGGCCAACGGGGGGGAGGTGGTGGACGACCCCTGGGCGCCGACGAAAGCGACAATGGACACCCCCGCCGTCGTCGACGCCCTGGAGTTCTGGGGCGGCCTGGTCAACAAAGAGAAGGTCGCCCCGCCCTTGGCGGCGTACAAGGATCTGGGGAAGTCCGACCACTTCGCCCAGGGGAAGGCCGCAATGTACAACAACGGGCGGTGGATGGTGCCACTCTTCCGGCGCTCGAGCTTTAACTGGGACGTCATGCTAATGCCCAGGAACAAGCAGCGGGCCCAGCTCCTCACCGGCTCTATCTTCGGCATCAGCAAGGGGGTCAAGTGGCAGGACGAAAGCTGGGCCCTCCTGCAGTTCATCAACAGCAAGGAGTCCCAGGCCCTGATGACCGAGCAGGGCTTGCTCTTTCCCTCCCGCCAGTCGGTCGCCCGCTCGGATACCTTCATCAAGAGCCGGCCGCCGGAGCACAACGACCTGTTCCTCAAAGACGTGGAGGTGGCCCGCGTCCTCCCCATGCACCCTCGCTACCCGGAGATGGAGAAAGCGGTGGGAGTGGAGAGCGACGCCGTGCTTGACGGCACCAAGAGCGCCGCGGCCGCGGCTAAGGAGATGACCAGCCAGGTCAACCTCCTGATCAAAGGCTCCTGATCAAATCTGGCGGCGGGAACAGGCCCCAGTCTGGCACCGCATATCTCGCGTCATCTCAGGGAACATGTCGGTCTGATCGTGGCGCTGGCTAAGACGCCGTCCGGCCCGCCGCCCTCGACCAGCCGCACCTCCAGGCGCGCCAGGTAGTCCGCCAAGACGGCCACGCAGCGGCGCGTGGCCGTGACGTCCCGGCGCTGCGCCGCCTGCTCCAGGGCCGCCCCGACGTCGGTGATGAAGTCGAACCCGAAGGGTGACCCGATACCCTTCATGTTGTGCCCCCGCTGCCAGACGGCCGGGTAGTCCCCCGCCGCCAGCTCTGCCGGAATGGCCTGGGCGTCCTGGCGCCGGTGCTCCAGGTACTCGGTGATGAACTCGCCTAGCTCGGCCTCGACGTGGACGACGACGCGCTCGCTCGCACTCCCGACCTCTACCGCGGGCGTCTTCTCCGGCGGTTGGTATGCGTCCTGTACTTCCACGGGAACCTCGTCACCCCTCGTCGTCTGCGGCGTCTTTGGTAGGTGGCCAACCCGTCTGGGACGGACCGACGGAGATGGACGCGCCAGGACCAAGCGTCCACCGCGTTGGTGTCTTCGGTCTGAAGCGCCTTTGGTCAGGCCGTTATGCCGGGCTGTGCGGGGGCCTGGGCCGTGCGGGGGTCCGAGCCAGGGCTTCAGCAGCGCCTCGTCGCCCCTTCAGGCCATGGCCGTGGGGTGCGGCCTCGCCGGTGAGGAGTCGAGGCCCCGGGGGGGGGAGCGGGGGCGGGGGGGCAAAGAGGCCGGGGGGGGGGGGGGGGGGGGGGGGGGGGGGGGCGCCCCGCCCGCCCCCCCCCGGCCCGGGGGGGGGGGGGGGGGGCGCGCCCGGCGGCGGCGAAGCCGCGATCGGGGCGCAGAGTGGGGGGGGCGGGGGGGGGGGGGGAGGGGGTGGG